>JAENYT010000025.1 GCA_016841665.1 Methanobacteriota archaeon | reverse complement strand
GCCCATCTTCGATCCCGCGGTGGTGCCCGACGTGGAGGCGGCCCGCCGGATCGCCGGCGACCTGCTTATCGGCGCGGCTGAGCACGATGCCGGGGTGGTCGGCGGGTCGGCAGGCCTCTCTCTCATGCACGCGGTGCTCGCCAATACCCGCGGCGTCTTCTACGAACGAAGGAAGACCGGGGTGGGGGCCTCGCTTGAAGCCATTCACGGGACCTCGACCGGCTACGAGTTCGACCGTTCCTGCTTTCTGGATATCGACGCGGTCGAGATCGGGCGTGCAGCTGCATTTCTGGCCTCCCACTCCGCCGACGGGAAGGATGTGGCGACCGGTGCTTATGACATCATTCTCTCCCCCATCGCCCTCGCCCAGCTGATCAGCCATGTGGTGGTGCCGGCCCTCTCGGGGAGAAACGTGCACGCGGGGCGCTCGTGGCTTGCAGGCAAAATCGGGGAGCAGTGCATGGGTGAAGTGCTCTCCCTCTATGACGACCCCTTCACTCGCGGTCTCGGGAGCACGTTGTGGGATGCGGAGGGCGTGCCCACCCGGCGCATCGATTTTGTCGAGAACGGTGTGCTCCGATGCTTCGGCTACGACCTCAAGACAGCCTACCGCTACGGCGAGGAGAGCACGGCGAGTGCGGTGCGAAACGGGCCGGGCGGGTCGCCGGGCATCGGCATGCACAACCTGGTGGTGGACGGGCCGCGTGGTGTGGTGGACGGGGAGCGTGCGATATGGGTCCACGACCTGGTAGGCGCCCATACGGCCAATCCCGTCACCGGGGACTTCTCGGTGGAGCTCTCCAATCCCTCCTGGATGGAAGGAGGCGCATTCGGCGAGCCCATACGGTCCGCCATGCTCGCCGGCAATCTCTTTGAGATGCTGGGCACCATTCAAGTACTGGGACCTGTCCCGAGGATTATCGGTAATGTTATACTACCGCCAGTAAGGTTCAATACCCAGCAGATCATTGGTAAATAGGATGATAGAAACCATTATTGTCATCCTCTTCGCCATCGGGATTGCCGCCGCAATTTATTACTTTTTGAAAAAGGCATCCACCCTTGTGGTCAATGCCGTGGTGGGCCTGATCACGCTCTTCGTCGTCAACCAGCTCAACATTCTTGGCATGGGAGATGTGCCCATCACCTGGGTGAGCGTGGTCGTCTGCGCGTTCGGGGGGCTGCCCGGGGCGGCGCTGCTCATCGTGCTCAATCTGGTGGGCATCAACCTTTAGGTGAGGCGGGCGCGGGAGCAATAGCGTGAGATTGTCGCGCCGTGAGACGGCAGAACATCGTTTTTTTGCGTATTTCGGGCGCAATATCCAGGATGTGGCCGTACTGCAGGGGCGCATGCCCGTTACCCCCTCCTCCGGGCGTAATTCCCGATAATGCTGATGTTCGATTGGGTATTATATACCATTCACATGCATTTCGGCAATGGATGCACCCAATTTTATAGGAATCTTTTTATATAATTGCAGTGGTTATTGCTATTGTTAATATATATCAATGTGAATAAAAAAGAACATTGCTATGTATGGCATGGTGAATGAACCGCGGCAGCGCCTGGGTGTGATGCCGGAACAATTGATGCATTGAGGTTGATGGAAATGGAGAACATTACCAAGAAGAATGCGTTCGCCCTCCTGTGTGCCCTTGGTGTGCTCGTGGCCTTTGCGCCGCCCGTCGCGGCGTCAACGCTGTGGCCCGATGTCACCGTCGGCATTTACGAGGCCGGAGGCTTCGATGTCCCGGTGGAGGACAATGCAACATCGTTTGAGTTCGCGCTGGTCAAGGCGATCCAGCCGGTGAAGTGGTGGACGTACTCGCATGTCGAGGACAACGGACCCCTCTATGATGAGATCGTCGACACATTTTCGCTCACCGCAGAGGAGACCTACACCTTCGGCTGCAGTGATTATTTTTATTCCTACAAGGGCGAAGACTGGTGGATAGCAAACCCCGTGTGGGATCCGGAAGAAGAAGTCTATTATAAGGACTTCTGGTACTACCGGGTCGAGGTGGCCGACCTTTCCGAGGCCTATGCCGTCGAGGAGGATTCGTTCGTGATCCAGGGCACCAGTATCAGGGACCTGCTGTTCAAATTCCAGGAGATGGTAACCCCGGGTCCGGGCGGCGATCCGGATGATCCTGCTGACCCCGGCGAGATCACGGATCCTGAAGAGAAGCCGAGCGGGAGCAGCCTCCAGTACCGCCCGCCCCCCGTCATCGACCGGGACGGGCCCTTCACCCAGATTGACGGCGACGTCTTCCCCGGCATGACCGACGTGACCTTCAAGATCACCACCCCGGCGGAGATCAACGACTTCTTCGTCGTCTACGATGCAGGCGGGGAGATGAGCTTCGAGGGCTGCACCTGCCAGGATATCGACGACTGCCCGATCTACATGACCAATACCCATGAGACGAGCAGAGTGCACTGGGGCGCCAACGGCGGCGACTTCATCACAGTGACCCCCTCGGACAAGATCCGGGTAGAGATCAACAAGCGCTACGAGAACGACCAGCCCGTAACCCTCCAGATCTATGCGGAAGAAACCATCCTCATCTACGAGACGACCTTCGACGGGACTTTCAAGAAGGCGGTCCAGCAGTTCGAACTGGAGCAGGGCAAGACGATCAACATGCGGCACGCGTGGCTTGCCGCACACTCCTGATCCTTTTTTCGCCCGGGAGCGGAACACACAATTTTATTGCGGAGGACACCCTCTACACTTCTGGTGATGCGCAATGTGTACTGTCGGTGGACCAATGGATGTAGAGTTCTCTGAGCGTGTCAAGGGCAAAAACTATCGATGCAACGACTGTGGGGAGCGATTCAAGAGCGTGAGCAAACGCCCCATCTGCCCGTCCTGCCAGTCGGAAAATGTCTCCGAGGAATGAACCTCCCGCTCGGTGATGAGCTCCTGCTCCTCGAGGGCTCTTCTTCTTTTCTCCTCATCGGAAGAGTTCGTGAGCCGTTTGCCCTCTGTATCGAGACGTTCGAGGAGGAGTACTGCCAGACGCTCGAGCAGGGGGACCTGGTGGCTGTCTCCGCGCCGGAAGGAGGGGTTGTCGAGCAGGCACGCATGCTGCTCGAACTGTTGCGCACCTTCCACGCACCCCTGGTAGTGCTGCCCGCAGACCATCCCGGCTCGAGGCGCCTTTCGATGGTGGTCTCGGCCGGCCCGGAGATCCTCCTCGCCTGTGGGATCCAGCGGGGAACGCACCCCGAGCAGCACCTGATCTGTTCATCAGTTGAGCTCGCCGGAGCCCGGATCCGGCAAACCGCTGATGGAGTGGAGATAAACAACCTTTCAGCGGACATATCCTTCCGCTATCTCCAATCGCTCCCGCGTTATGGGAAATAATAACCATTATTACTTCTCCTTCTCAGAATTATTCTATTGCCGTGAGAGGAGGGTTGGATGAAGAGTGAGGTCTTAAAGAGCATCAAACAAGCAGAAGAAGAGTACCGATCGATGATCAGTGCCGCGGAAGAAGAACGGGCCCGCATGATTGCGGCCGCGCACCTCGAAGCTGAGAATCTGATCGCCAAGGCACGAACCGATGCTGAGGAGTACAAAATCAAGCGCATTGCAGATGCACGTGAAGAGGCGAAGATCAAATACGCCGAAATCATGAAAGAAGGCGAAAAACAAGCCGCTGCAATGAGATCTGGCGCAGATAGCAACCTTGACAGGGCGGTTGAAAGTATTGTATCGCAGTTCAAGGTGACGCTCAATGCTTAACACCCGGCCGATGAGCAAGCTGCTCATCGTAGCGTCAAAGGATCAGCTTGATGGAATCGTGCGTGAGCTGTACCGGCATCATGTGTTCCATATCGAGGATTTCGTCGAAACGGAAGAAGAGGGATACGAAGGCGTAAAGATCGGCATGCCGCTGCCCCAGGCGAGCGCGGTATCGACCGAGCTTCTCCGCATCCGGTCGATCATTAACGCCATCGGTGCTGCGCCTTCCGATGTTGTTCCTGAACAAAAAGAGCCCGTATCGGCTCTCTCGGCGCGGATAGACGCAGAACTCCCGCACATTGAGGCGGAGATCTCGGAACTCGTTGACCGGCGCAACCGTCTGGAAGCCGCCATCCGGGTATGCGAAACGAAGATCGCGGAACTGGAACCGTTTGTTCCGGTGCAGGTGGATCTTTCGCTCCTGCGGGGATACGATCAGTTTTCCGTGCTTTCCGGGCACATCCCGGCGAATGTGGAGCTCCCCGTACCCGCGGAGACGTATTTTTCCGGTGAAGTTTCCGGAAACCTTCTTATTGCAATTGTCCCGAAAGACCGCCTCAATGAGGCGGAGCTGTTCCTGTTCGAGGCCGGGTTCCAGTCGGTGTCCATCCCCGATGAGGAAGGGCTGGCGAAGGACCGCATTGCATGGTACACTCAGGAGATTTCCCGTTTCCAGGCGGAGATGGAGCAGATTGATGAGCAGGTGAACACCCGCAAAGATAAGCACCAGGCATTTTTGGCGGCATGTGACGAGCTCCTCACGGCAGAGGCTGAGCGTGCGGAAGCGCCGCTCCGGTTCGCCACGACTGACACCACGTTCGTGGCAGAAGGCTGGGTGCCTGAAGAAAACGTCGAGGCCCTGATTTCTGCCCTGCGTTCGGTCACGGGCGGCAGGGTCTTCATCACAGAACAGGACTTCGATCCTGTCAATGAGAGCGTTCCCATCGAATATGAAAATCCTGATTTTTCGAAACCGACCGAAATGCTGATGGATGTCTATTCCCGGCCCCAGTACACCGAACTGGACCCGACGCTCCTCATCGCCGTCGTGTTCCCGATCTTTTTCGGGTATATCCTCGGTGACGTGGGCTACGGTCTGGTGCTTCTGGCAATGAGCCTCGGGCTGCGCAAAGTTATCACCAATGATGCGGGAGAGAAGCTGCTTAAGGTGATACGAAACGCCAGTATCTCCAGCATCATCTTCGGCCTGCTGTACAGCGAGTTTCTTGGATTCGCACTTCCCTGGGAACCGATCGGCATCAACCGGCACCTGAGCATCGGCGGTGAAGCCCACGGCGAAGGCCCGGATGTCGTGCTCATGCTCGTGATTTCGGTATGGGCGGGTATCCTTCACATCACGCTCGGGCGGCTGATCCACATCCGCAATGCACGCAGGATGATAAAACCGGGAAAACACCAGAATCAGGTGGTATTCGGCCAGGCCGGGTGGATCCTCGTGATGTGGGGTATCCTGTTCATTCTCTGGTCGCTGGTTGAAATTCCCCTGATGCCTGCGTTTACCGGGCTTCCGCCGATTGTGGCGGGCATGAACATCGCGACCCTTCTGGGCGCCGTGATGCTCGTCGCCGGTATCGCAGGGATAGGACAGGAAAACAGTCTGGAGCTCTTAGAATTACCCACGGTGATCAGCCACACCCTCTCCTACGCCCGTCTGGCGGCGGTGGGGATCTCGTCTGTGGCTATCGCAATGGTCACCAATTTCATCGCCATCGACATGCTGATCGAACCGGCGATGGAAGAGATAAGTCTGGTGGGAGTCATTCTCATCGTCGCAGGACTTGTTGTGTTCCTGCTCGGCCACACCCTGAACACCGCACTCGGCCTTCTCGGTGGCGGCCTGCACTCAATTCGTTTGCACTACGTTGAATTCTTCACCAAATTTTACCTTGGTAGAGGGAAAAAATACGATCCCTTTGGGATGATTAGAAAATTTACGGAGGATTAATTATGGCAGTTGAAGTTATGACACTTGAAGTTGCAGAGGCATCGGCAAAAGGACTCGTCGCAATTGGTGCTGGTCTCGCCGTGGGAATGGCAGGCTTGGCTACCGCTATTGCCCAGTACGGTATCGGCACCGCTGCGGTCGGCGCCACCGCAGAGAATAAGGATATCTTCGGTCTTGTATTGGTCTTAACGGTTATTCCCGAAACAATTGTTATCTTTGGTCTCGTGGTCGCACTCCTGCTGCTGTTCTGAGGAGAATGACGATGGCACTTGATGCTGTAGTCGGTGAGATCAGGGAGAAGGCAACACAGGAGGCAGAGGCCATTAAGAGTGCGGGGAAGGCGGAGGCAGATGCCATCCTCGCAGACGCCAAAAAGCAGACGGATGAGATCAAGATCGCGGCGGAAGAGGAGGTAAATCGCAAGACCGAGTACATCCTCCGGCAGGAACATGCCGCAGCCAATCTTGCGGTGAAGCGCGAGATCCTCAATGCCCAGAAAGAAAAGCTCGATGAGGCGTATTCGGCAGCCCTTATGCAGGTTGCCGCCCTCCCCGACGATTTTCACAAAAAAGCGGTGCGCGAGCTGTGCATGCGGACGGCCGCCGAACTGGGCGGGGGCATCATCTACTGCAACGAGCGCGATAAGCCAGCGGTCGAGGATGCGCTTTCCAGCCTCAAGGCACTCTCCGGGTTCTCCTTCGCAGGGACGAAGGACATCCTGGGAGGTATCATCGCGGAAAGCAGGGACGGCGGGATGCAGCTTGACTACAGCTACGCGACCTTCCTCGCAGAAGTCTGGGAATCCGGTTTGAAGGATGCATCTGAGATACTCTTCAGGTAGCGCGAGAGGGTGAGTGTATGACGTCAATTAGCGCAGCCGGTTCTGCTACCGGCCCTGCCCCCTACATCTATGTCACCACGCGCATGCGGGTGCGCAAATCGAAGCTCCTGCCGCGTGAGGAATACCTCCGGATGCTGAACATGAGCCTGCCCGAGATCACCCGTATCATCGAAGAAACCCAGTATAAAGCGGAAGTTGACGAGCTGTCGCCGTCATTTTCAGGCATTGATCTCATGGAGGTCGCCCTCTCCTGGAACCTCGCCAAAGAGTATCAGAAGATCCTGGAGATCACCCCCGGCAGACTTAAGATGTTCCTGCAGACCTACCTTCGCAGCTGGGATATCCAGAACGTGCTCGCCATCCTGCGGGGTAAAAGCCAGGGGATGCGTACCGGCAAGATCAAGGAGATCCTTATCCCGGCAGGGTCGCTCGACCGCATCACGCTCGATCGCCTGCTCGCCGAGGACTCGCCGGAACGCGTGGTCGAGGCATTGAAGGGGGAGAGGCTCTTTCCGGTAATCGAGAGGGAGTTTCCTGCCGCCCAGGAGTCGGGATCGTTCGCACGGATGGAGAACGAGCTCTACAAGGCCTACTATGCCGACCTGATCGAGACCGCACGAGCGGGCGTGAAGGGCGGACGTGCGTTCCTCGAGTATATCCGGCTTGAAATCGACATCTGCAATCTCCAGGCGGCGTTCCGCCTCAGGCAGGGCCCGCTCCCCGAGGATGCCAGGGATATGTTCATCGAAGGAGGCGAGGTGAAACCGGACGAACTGGTCCGCCTTTCCGCTGCAGAGCAGCCCGATGAATTGATCGAGACACTCCAGCAGAGGGTCGGGATTGATGCACTCGGCGGCCTGGTCGACCAGATCAGGGGTGACGCACCCATTCATGAAATCGAAAATGCACTGACCAGGTTGCGCCTCGACAAGATGACACGGATATCAAAGAGGAATGTGATTTCGATTGTCACGATTCTCGACTACCTGGAGAGAAAGCGCTTTGAAGTCATGAACCTCCGGGCCCTCGCCCGCGGGAAAGAGTCGAACCTGCCCGCCGAGCGCATTCAGAGTTATCTGGTGATATGAGATGGAGATTGCGGTAGTCGGCAACAGCGAATTTATCATCGGGTTCCAGCTTGCGGGGATCCAGATGACCTATCCCGCGGATGACGATGAAAAACTGAAGGACGTGGTGTCGAGGCTCCTCGGGGACGGGAATGTAGCTATTCTCGTGATCAAGGGCAGCGACATGCAGCGCCTCCCCCCCAGGCTCCGTATCGCACTGGAAGAGTCCGTGACACCGACGGTGGTGACCATCGGTGCCGAAGAGGGCGGGATGTCGATGAGAGAGCGTATCATAAAAGCAATGGGTGTTGATCTGTGGAAGTAACACGAACAAAGGGAATTCTTAAGCGGATTGCCGGACCTGTGGTCACTGCGGTCGATCTTGATGCCCACATGTACGATGTGGTGAAGGTCGGCCATGAGCAGCTGATGGGAGAGGTCATCAAGATCCAGGGTGAGAACACCATCATCCAGGTCTATGAGGACACATCCGGCATCCGTCCCGGCGAGCCCGTGGAAAACACGGGGCTTTCGCTGGCAGTGGAACTCGGCCCCGGCCTGCTGACCAGTATCTATGACGGCATTCAGCGGCCGCTCGAGGTGCTCGTGGAAAAAATGGGCGACTTCATCGAGCGGGGCGTTACCGCGCCGGGTCTCTCCCACGAGAAGAAGTGGGAGTTTGTCCCCGTCAAAAAGGCGGGAGATTCGGTCGGACCGGGAACCATCATCGGTGAAGTACAGGAGACAAACATCGTGCACCGGATCACGGTCCCGCCGAATCTCGAAGGCGGCGTGATCAGGGAGATCAAGACGGGCAGCTTCACGGTCGATGAGACCGTCTGCGTGCTCGAGGACGGCACCGAGCTGACCATGATGCAGAAGTGGCCGGTCCGTGTCCCCCGCCCGGTGATCGAGAAGAAGAACCCGGATATCCCGCTCATCACCGGACAGCGTATCCTGGATGGCCTCTTCCCCATCGCCAAGGGCGGTACGGCGGCCATCCCCGGACCCTTCGGCAGCGGAAAGACGGTCACCCAGCAGGCGCTGGCGAAGTGGTCCGATGCGGAGATCGTGGTCTATATCGGCTGCGGTGAGCGCGGCAACGAGATGACCGAGGTGCTGACCGAGTTTCCGGAACTGGAGGACCCGAGGACGGGCAAACCGCTCATGGAGCGTACCGTACTCATCGCCAACACCTCCAACATGCCGGTGGCAGCACGTGAAGCATCGGTGTACACCGGGATCACCATCGCCGAGTACTTCCGTGATATGGGCTATGATGTCTCGCTCATGGCGGACTCCACCTCCCGGTGGGCGGAAGCGATGCGTGAGATCTCCTCCCGTCTCGAGGAGATGCCCGGTGAAGAGGGGTACCCCGCGTACCTGGCAGCACGCCTCTCCGAATTCTATGAGCGGGCGGGGCGCGTGGAAACGCTCAACGAGGATATGGGATCGGTTACGGTGATCGGTGCGGTCTCACCGCCCGGCGGTGACTTCTCCGAGCCGGTCACGCAGAACACCCTGCGTATCGTCAAGGTGTTCTGGGCACTGGACGCCAAGCTGGCTCAGCGCCGCCACTTCCCGGCAATCAACTGGCTGAACTCCTACTCGCTCTACCTCGACTCCCTCCACGACTGGTACGACGAAAACGTCAACCCCGAGTGGAACAGGATACGAATCTGGGCGATGGAGGTGCTCCAGAAGGAAGCCGAGCTGCAGGAGATCGTGCAGCTGGTCGGATCCGACGCGCTGCCCGAGGAGGAGCAGGTAACCATCGAGGTCGCACGCCTCATCCGTGAGGTCTTTTTGCAGCAGAACGCCTTTGATCCCGTGGACACCTACTGTTCCATGGCCAAGCAGTACGACATGCTCAAGGCGATCAAGACCTACGCCGACAGGGCGTCCGCCGCCCAGAAAGCAGGGGCGCTCACCTCGCAGATCGTCGCCATCAAGGCGAAGAACGAGCTGCCGCAGGTGAAGTTCGAGAAGGACTACAAGCCGCTGCTGGACAAGATCTACGCGCAGATGGATGCTGAATTCAACGCCATGAAGGAGGCCTGAGAAGCATGAAGGAATACCGAACCATATCCCAGATCGCAGGACCGCTCGTGTTCGTGGAAAAGACCGAGCCCGTCGGCTACAGCGAGCTGGTCAATATCGTTCAGGCGGACGGCACGATCAAGCGCGGGCAGGTCCTCGACACCAGCGACGAGCTGGTGGTGGTGCAGTGCTTCGAGACCACGGCAGGACTCGGACGGGACAGCGGTGTGCGGTTCCTCGGCGAGACCATCAAGATGCCGGTGGGCAGTCAAATGCTCGGCCGTATCCTCTCCGGATCAGGCAAGCCCAAGGACGGCGGCCCGGAGATCGTGCCCGAGAAGCGCCTGGACATCGGCGGTGCGGCCATCAACCCGTACGCCCGGGACACCCCGAGACAGTTCATCCAGACCGGGATCTCCACCATCGACGGGACGAACACGCTTGTGCGCGGCCAGAAGCTGCCGATCTTCTCAGGGTCCGGTCTGCCCCACAACGAGATCGCTCTGCAGATCGCCCGCCAGTCGAAGGTGCCGGGATCGACCGAGGAGTTCGCGGTGGTGTTCGCGGCGATGGGTATCACCAAGGAGGAGGAGAACCAGTTCATGCAGGACTTCGAGCGGACAGGAGCCCTCGAGCATGCGGTGGTGTTCCTCAACCTGGCAGACGACCCCGCCGTGGAGCGTATCGTCACCCCCCGCCTTGCCCTGACCACTGCAGAGTACCTGGCATTCGAGCTGGACTACCACGTGCTGGTTATCCTGACCGACATGACCAACTACTGCGAAGCCCTGCGCCAGATCGGTGCGGCGCGTGAGGAGGTACCGGGCAGGCGCGGGTATCCGGGGTACATGTACACCGATCTCGCCTCCATCTACGAGCGTGCAGGCATCATCAAGGGCAAGAAGGGATCAGTGACGCAGTTCTCCATCCTGACCATGCCGGGTGACGACATCACGCACCCCATCCCCGACCTCTCGGGTTACATCACTGAGGGCCAGATCGTGGTGAGCCGCGAGCTCCACCGCAAGGGCATCTATCCGCCCATCAACGTCCTGCCCTCGCTCTCCCGTCTGATGAACCTGGGTATCGGTGAGGGGATGACCCGCGAAGACCACAAGAAGGTCTCCGACCAGCTCTATGCGGGCTACGCGGAGGGCGTCGATCTCCGCGGCCTGGTGGCCATTGTGGGCAAGGATGCGCTTTCGGAGCGTGACCGGCTCTTTCTGGAGTTCGCCGATCTCTTCGAGGACCGCTTTGTCCGGCAGGGGCACAACGAGGACCGCGCGATCAAGGAGGACACCCTCGATCTCGGCTGGGAGCTCCTGGCGACCCTGCCCGAGGAGCAGCTGGTCCGTATCGACCGCGAACTGATCCACAAGTACCACCCCAAGTACCGCAAGAAAGCAGCAGCGGAGAGTGGCACTTCCAGTGCCACTGCTTCAGATCTTCGATCTGAATCAATGTGAGGATCCATGGCGCTGAAAGATGTCAAGCCGACCCGCTCGGAACTGATCAACTTGAAAAAGAAGATCAAGCTCTCCGAGCGAGGCTACAACATTCTCAAGATGAAGCGCGATGGGCTGATCCTGGAGTTCTTCAAGGTGCTTGAGGAGGCCAAGGAGACCCGCGGCGAGATACTGGAGAAGTACGAGCGGGCATTCGAGATGGTCGCCCTCGCCAACACCGTGGAGGGGGCGATCGGGGTGAAAGCGGCCGCCATGGCGGTCAAGGAGAGCCCCACCCTCGACCTCAAGAAGAAGAACATCATGGGCGTGGTGGTGCCCGAGATCGAGTCGCAGGCGGTGAGAAAGACCCTCGCTGAGCGTGGCTATGGGGTGCTCGGCACCACCTCGGTTATCGACGAGACGGCCTCGGCCTTTGAGGAGCTCGTCGAGGCCATCATCCATGCCGCGGAGATGGAGACTACCATGAAGCGGCTGCTCGACGAGATCGAGTCCACCAAACGCCGGGTGAACGCCCTCGAGTTCAAGGTCATCCCCGAGCTCAAAGAGGCCGGAGACTTCATCAAGATGCGGCTCGATGAGATGGAGCGGGACGAACTTGTACGCCTGAAAAAGATCAAGGCGAAAAACGCCTGATACCTTTTTTTCTCACCGCAGGACGATAGAGGAGGGTGGGCGAGCGTGCCTGCCAGCGGACCTTTCGATGCGCATTCACCGTATCGGTGCAGGATGCGGGCCTGTTCCGGTGTTGGGACGGAGAGCAGGGTGTTCCGCCTCCCCCCGGCTCCCGGTCCGTCCAGAAAGCAATAATCTTTTTCTATGCCCCATCTCATCTACAGGTTAAACAATTGCGCTGTGGTAGGTTGGTCTCAATGGTATTTGCAACACTGGAAGATGTGGAATTCTCTCAAAAGACGGTGCTGGTTCGTGTCGACTTCAACTCGCCCATCGATCCCGCATCCAACCTTATTTTGGACGATAAAAGGTTCAGGGAGCACCTGCCCACCATCGAGGCGCTCGACGACGCGAAGTGCGTCATCCTCACCCACCAGAGCCGTCCGGGAAAGAATGATTTCACCACCCTCGAGGTGCACGCCGAAAAGCTGCAACGCATGCTCGGCCGCCATGTCAGCTATATCGACGATATCTTCGGGCGCTGCGCACGCGATGCGATCAGGGGCCTTGAGCCCGGCGATGTGCTCATGCTGGAGAATGTGCGGTTCAATGCGGAGGAGAACCTGAAATTGAAGCCTGAGGAAGCCCGCAACACGCATATCGTGAAAAAGCTTGCCACCCTCGGCGACCTCTTCGTCAACGACGCCTTCGGCACCGCACACCGCTCGCAGCCCACCGTCGTCGGCCTTCCGCTCGCCATGCGCTCCGCCGCAGGCCTGCTCATGGAGCGGGAGGTGGCCACCCTCTCCCGCGTCTTCGAGGGGGCGCCCCGCCCGGTCACCTTTGTGCTGGGCGGCACCAAGGTCGACGACTCTATCGATGTGGCACGCCACGTCCTCGACCGCGGCATCGCGGATAGGGTGATGGTGGTGGGCGTGGTGGCGAACGTCTTTTTACTGGCCGACGGCTGCGATATCGGCACCCCCTCAACCCAGCTGATCGACCAGCTGGGCGCCCAAAAAGAGGTGGAGACCGCCCGCACCCTGCTGCAGCAGCACCGCGACCGCATCATCGTGCCCGATCACGTGGCGGTACGGGAGGAGGCAGGAAGGGCTGAATACGAGGTCGGCAATATCCCCGGCAATGCCCCCATCCTCGACCTGGGCCTCGATTCCGTGGTGAAGTTCTCCGAAACCCTCGCCTCATCCGGGACGGTGGTGATGAACGGCCCCGCAGGGGTATTCGAAGAGGAGCCTTTTGCCACAGGCACCAACGAGCTGCTCAAGGCCGCAACGAACGCTGAATTTTCGGTGGTCGGCGGCGGGCACACTGCGGCGGTGATCGAAAAGATGGGCATCGAGAGTCAGTTCACCCACATCTCGACGGGAGGTGGCGCCTGCATCGAGTTTTTGACCGGGAAAACCCTCCCCGCCGTGGCGGCGCTGGAGCAGTCCAGGATGCTTTTTCCCTGAAAGTGCCGTTAACCTTCTTTTTTCAGCGATGAGGGCGCGGGCACCGGCACTCACATTTCCAGCGGTTCGAACTGTGCTTTCCCCACTTTGCCGTAGAATTCCGTGATCTTCGGGTCCAGGCCGCAGACCGGACAGACGTAACTGTCGGGAAGGTCCACAAAACGGGTCCCTTTCGCTATGTCGTGCCGGGGTTCGCCCCGCGCCTCATCGTAGATATAGCCGCAGACCTTGCAGCGATACTTTGTCGGCGTAAAGGGTACGAACGCCCCCTTGCCGACCTTCCCCTTCCCCGTCATCCCGCAGACCGGGCATGTGTAGTCGTCGGGGAGATCCGCAAACTCGGTCCCCGCGGGAATCCCCCGGTGGGGTTCGCCCCGGAGGGGGGAATAGATATAGCCGCACGCTTTGCACTGGTAGCGTTGTACATCCTGCATCGGTGTTCCTCCAAGAACGGTGCAGGGTTGGTGAGGGTGCAGATATACCTGTCGCCGGGCGAATGCCCAAAACTTATGCTTCCTGCCCCCCGACGCTTGGGTATGCCACCGCTCGGCATGCGGGGCCACGGCACGGGAGATCATGCATGAACACCGAAGAACCTGACCGCTGGGCGGTAATCCTGGATCGCGTGATTGCGGAGACCGGGGAACTCGACCACCTGTATACCCTCGTGGAAGAGCGGAGTGCATCGATGGAATTCGAGACGGACACCCCCCTCGAGGTGGCGCAATTGACGGTGGAGAAGGTCATCAACCCCATCCTCACCGCTCTCGAGGCGCACCTGCGCGAAACGATAACCCCCGATATGGCCGCCGATAGGGCAAAAGAGATCGTGCACGCCTGGATCGAGGAGCAGCGGAAGGGGTGAGTGGCTTTCGCCCGTCTACCCGGGCACGGCCCGGTCGCTCTGGCTGCATGCGAGGAGCATCTTCTCGATGGCCGCGATGCCCTCCATGAAGGGCGACGCATCGTCGAGCAGTGTGGAGACGGATGGTTCCGTATCAAGCACCCGCTCGTCGAAGGGCAGATAGATCACCGACTCGAAGGGGTGGTTCTCCCCCAGAAATGCCTCGACCTTGGTTCTGTCCGCATCGTTCCTGGTCTTGTTGACCGCGAGATGGAGGTGGGGGATGCCGAGGTCTGCAGCGAGGTGTGCGGCATGGAGGGCGACATGGAGGGAATTGCGCCCCGGTTCGGTGACCACGAGCGTCTGGGAGAACCCTTCGGCGAGGGCGCGCCCGAAGTGCTCCACGCCCGCCTGGGTATCGAGGAGGATCGCTTCGTCCTCACGCAGTCTGATGTAGCGGATGACCGCGTCCAGCAGGGCATTCTCCGGGCAGAGGCAGCCTGTTGCCGCCTGCACCACGCTCCCCATCACCAGACAATCGATCCCCTCATCGATGCGCACCCCGAACCGGTCGACGACATCGGTCACGTCGGGATTGAGGGCGAGCATCAGCCCCCATCCCTCGCCGGGCCGCGCCCCCACCTTCTCCTCCACGTAATCGAAATTGCGGGAGAGGGGGATGAGGTCTTCGGCGGCCTCCAGGGGATAGCCCAATGAGAAAGCCAGGTTCTGCTGAGGGTCCTCGTCGACGGCAAGCACTTTTTTTCCCCGGATGGCGAGACGCCGGGCCAGCAGTGCGGTGATGGTGGTCTTGCCCACCCCGCCCTTGCCGCAGACCACCACCCGGAACCCGTCCGGGGGACCATGCTGCATGGATTTCAACGCGGCCGTGGCGGCACGCATCCGCTGTTTTTTCGCTGCCGTATCTGCCATGGTCAGATCCCGAGTGCGGTCCTTTTGTCCCCGATGTGCCGGTCGATGAGCTCTGCCGCCTTCACCGGGTCGGGCTCGACGGCGAAGGAGGCCTTCACTACATCGTTGAGGCCTTCGGTGAGCAGGTGAACGACGTTGCCGCTGCCGGTGATCTTGGGCATGGGCCCGAGCACGGTGTACACCCCCGAGGCGACGAAGTAGCTGGCGATGGAGACCGCCTTCTGGGAGTACCACTCCGGCGCCGCCCCGGCGATGGGGAGCTGGTGGATGCCCACCCCGAGTGTTTTGGCGAGCTCGGCGGCGAGCACCAGGATCCGCGAGCAGTCCACGCAGGAGCCCATGTGCAGCACCGGGGGGATGCCGAGCGTCTCGCAGATCTCCCGCAGCCCGGGACCGGCGAGTTTTGCGGCCTCGGGGCGGAGCAATCCTGCCTTGCCCGAGGCGATGGCTGCACACCCGGTCTCGACCAGCAGGATGTCGCGCTTGATCAGCTCCTTGCCGAGGGTGACGTGTCCGTAGTCGTGCTTGACCTTGGGGTTATTGCAGCCCACCACCCCGGCGGCCCCCCGGATCGTGCCTGCGGCGATGGCGTCGACGAGGGGCTTGAAGGTGCCCCCGAGCGCCGCCTGGATGGCCTCCACCGAAAAGCCGGTCACCACTTTCATGGGATCGGCGGGAATGAGCACCTTGTCCGGGTTGCGGTTGGGGAAGTTCTCGATGGCGAGCCTGATGATCTCCTTGGCCGTGTCGATGGCCGTCTCGGGATAGAACCCGTAGTAGAGCGATCCCGGCACTTTTGATTTCGGGCTGGTGGAGACGATGTGGGTGTGGTAGCACGATGCGGTCCGGGGAAGGGAGGGGAAGATGCACTGGTAATCGATGATCATGACCTCCAGCGCACCGGTGGCGATGAGCAGCTCCTGGTTGAAGTGGTTGCCTGCCTGGGGGATGCCCTTGCGCATTAAAAGCTCGTTGCCGGTGCAGCAGAGCCCCACCAGATTGATTCCGGCAGCGCCCTTTGATTTCGCCAGGTCGAGGAGCCCGGGGTCTTCTGCCGCACGGACGATCATCTCCGAGAGGACGGGGTTGTGCCCGTGCAGGGAGATGTTGACCTGGTCTTTCTTGACCACGCCGAGGTTGACCCATGACTGGTTGATGGTCGGCGTGCCGAACATCACGTCCGAGATCTCGGTGGCCATCAGGGACCCGCCCCACCCGTCGCCGAGGGCGGTGCGCAGCCCGTGGGCGAGCATGGTGGTATAGTCGGCGCCCACCCCCATCTGGATGCGGTGCATTGCGTCGACGATCTCCCGGTCCACGCTCCGGGGCCGGATCCCGGCAGCGTCCCATACCTCCTGGGTCTGCTGCGGGGCACGGGCGGTGAACTGGATGAAGTTCTTGATCGTCCCATACTCCTCGAGCAGGGCGAGGGAAACCTGACGGGCGATCTCTTCGGTACTCTGCCCTTCTGTCTCGAAGCCGAACTCCCCGGCAATCCTTTTGAGTTTTTCAAGATCCGTAATCTCGTAGCCCTGCGCCTCCCCGATGGCGGTCTTGTACAGGGTCTCGATGATCTCCCTACCGTGGTCCGAGTGGGCGGCCGCTCCGGTGGCGATGGTATCGAGGAGGTTGCGGGCGACGATGAGGTCCGCATCCGCACCGCAGACGCCGCGCACCCGGTAGTGTTCGGGGATGATCCGGCACGGGCCCATGGCGCAGCGGTTGCAGGATATCCCTTCCGAACAGTACCTGCATGGTGGTTGCTGCTGCTCAAACCGGTCCCAGACCGTCTCGATCCCTTCCCTGAGCATGGTTTCGATCACCGGCTTGGCCGCCTCGTCCACCGTTCGCTCGTCGATCTTCTGCTGGATGAACGCCGGGTTCATGAGGGACATCTTCGCCCGCTCAATGTCCGGCACGGTAATTTTTCTCTGCACATATTTCGCATGTTTTCCTGGCATACATGGTCACCTCAGTGGAGCACCAGATAGATAGAGGGGGTTCGTCGGAGGGAGTGTTTAATAGTTTCTCCGGTGCGGGGCGATCTTGCATACGATCAAACATATTTGGGACAATTTGATGTGAAAAAATGCGAAAAGCGTAGTATACTATCTCCCAGGGGCATCGGATCTCCTCTTTCTGGAGATCGGGTTCCTGCATGACGGCTGCCGTGTTCCATACCTCTAAGTAATTGTGCGCATATGAGTACTTTCGTGGGTGGATCACCCACGGAGGTAGAACGATATGCCAGGATATGATGGAACCGGACCCCGCGGTCGGGGTCCAATGACAGGGTGGGGCATGGGATACTGCAACCCCGCTAACGCACCCCAAACCGGTACCGCAGAATTAAAAACGGGATACGGATCCGCGTATGGTGTCGGCCGAGGCGGGATGCCCCGGGGAGGCGGCATGGGCCGCTGTTTCGGTGGCGGACGCCGTGGCCGTGGCCGCTTCTGGTGGTAAACCCAGGAGCAGCCCCTCATTCTTCCCCGGAATACGCCGGGGTCATGACTGTTCTTCCCGCGTTCTGATGCGCTCGACCACACGGCTATGGGCGTATGAAGCGGCCCGTTTCACCCGCAGGGTGGGATCACAAAATTTTACGGTTTCCAGCGCTTCGGCCACGCGGGGATCCGCAAACCCACCGAGTGCGTCCGCCGCGGCGGCCCTGATATACTCATCCGGATCGTGGAGCGCTTCGATGAGGCCGTGAGTATTCCCGGCTTTTTGCATGGCTGCAACCTGGGCCCTGTCCATTCCTGATCTCCTGGATAGGGATGGGAATGCAGGGCATAAACGTTACGGCTGCCTGACGCAGGGGGCCGGATACCTCATTGTGAAGCTTCAGCCGAGGATTCTTCGCCATCGATCGCTTTTTTCAGGGTAAATGTGATCCTCGTCCCCTCCGCGGCGCTGCCCGGCACCCGGTCTTCCGCCCGGATTGTCCCCCCATAGTCGCGTACCAGCATCCTGCAGATGGACAGCCCGAGGCCCTTGCCGCTCTTATCGCTGGTGCCGGGCTGGAACCGGTTGAACATCCGGGCCTTCTCACGGTCGGGGATCCCGGGGCCGTTGTCCTCGACGGACACGATATAGTGGCTGTTTTCCTCTTCCACCCTGATGGTGATCTCCACCTCCTCACCTCCGAATTTGGTGCTGTTGCCGATCAGGTTGGTAAAGACGTCGGAGAGGAGTTCATCGGCAAGCACCGTTGCCCCCGAAGATTCGAAGTTGATGCGGATACCGGGGAAATGGTCGATCTCGTTTCTGATCGTGCGGTCGAGTTCGATCGGTTTGAGCGCCGCTTCCCGCTCGTGGATCCTTCGTATGGTGGAGACGTTATTGATGATCTTGATGCTCTGCTGTACACTCCTGAAGAATTTTTCTGCGAATTGCCGGACGGAAGGGTCATCAGCCATCAGGATCATCTCCGCATACCCCATCATCACCGTGTTTGCATTGTTGACGTCGTGGGTCAGGATGTCCAAATAGAGGTTCGCCTCCCTGTTGGCCTTTGCCAGTTTGTCGTGCAGCATATTGCAGAGGATGGCATTCCCGAGCTCCCTGCCGACGGCCTCGAGCATCACCTTCTCATCGTCGGTAAACCGGTAGCGGCGGCGGCTGGCGATGAAGAGGGCCCCGACGTTCCGCTCCTCGGCGATGAGGGGGATCGCCGCAAACGAGAGCATTCCGCTCTCTTCGGGAGAAAAAGGTGAGTGAGCGTTCCCGTTTGAATCATACTCGATGTAGTGGGGCTTGTTTTCGGAAAACACCCGGCTGTACATATGATGGTCCACCCGGATCGTCCCCATCGATTCAAGAAAATGGCCTCTCCCCTCATCGGAGATTCCCTTGAGGATCTCCAGCCTGGCGACGCTGTGTTGTTCGTCGACGAGGTAGATCGCCCCAGTCTCGAAGTTCATCAGGGAGAGGATCTTTTCGAGGGAGACATCCAGGCAGCGGCCGAGATCGGTCGGGGAGGTGGCTGCGCTGATAATCTCGTTGATTACTGAAAGGCGCTTGTTGAGTTGTTTTTGGGAATCTTCCGCAAATTTTCGCTCGGTGATGTCGATGATGATCCCCCGGAAGCCTGCATGCCTTTGCTCCTGAATTATGGGCCGTATGTAGGCGATGACCGGACATTCTGTGCCGTCGTTCCTGATCGCCGTATATTCGTTACTTCCGGTGCCATCGCCCGTCGCCGCATGCCCAAGGTCCTGTTTCAGTCGTTCACGGTCCTGGGGGGCGATAATCGACAGGATATTCTGACCGTTGCCGTTCGATCCTGTGATGCAGCCGAACATCTCGAACGCGGACCGGTTTGTGTAGGTGAAATCGCCCTGCTCATCGGTCTCGAACACCGTCTGGGGCAGCATGTTGGCGAGATCCTTGAATCGCTTTTCGCCCTGCTTAATGCTCCCCGAGAGAAATGAGACGGCGATGCCCACGCTGACAAAGACGTAGAACTGCATGGTTGCGGTTATGATGCTGGATACATCGGTCAGGGAGTACCAGTAGATGAGCACCAGGTAGATGGTAGCAAGCAGGGTGCTGAGGATCATCCCCCGGCGGGGGAATTCGAATGCGGCGAGAATGATGGGCAGGTAGAAGAAATGCGAGAGGACGAACACCGTTCCTTCGGAGAGGAAATAGATGGTGAGTTCTGAAATGAAGAAGGAAAAGAGCACAATCCCCAGCACGGTGTAGTTGATGAGGTCTTCTTTCTTGTGGGTGGTAAATTGCATTGGCTCGCCGGGTGATTTGTTATGAGAGCAACTCATGGAAAATTGTCATTCGTTCTATATAGCCATTTATTTTTGAACCCGGAGCGCCGCTTTTCCTGATGGTTCCGGTATTTTTGCCTGCTTCCTGGTGAGGCCCTTATATACTCGTGGTTTTGGGGTGGGCCTGGGGTGCCGGCGTTCCCCCGTGACGAAACGATGCGGATGCCGAATGGTGTGCATCCACAGCACGACGTATACTGCTGTGCATGGGTATGGTCGGAGTAAGGTGTTGCGCGACTCCCCTCCTCTTTACCCCCGATACCCGGGAAGACTTTTATATTATTGGAATTATTTTTTGCGAAGGATGAAGGGAGGGTGAGCATTTACGGAGGAACTGTACCGGAAAATGGTGAATGAGGCGATGGCGGTCCAGAGGGCGGACGTCACCACCATCAAGAAGAAGCGGGGGGGTGCGTTTGTCGTCAACGACGCCAACGCCGCTCTCAACGCGGTGAAAAAAATGAGTGCTCTTGGCAAGCAGAGCGAAGCGGTCATCGCCCTGCACGTCAATTCGGTCAAGGCGCATTTCTCTTCTCTCAAAGCCCTTACCCGGACGATCCGTCCCGAGGACGATCCCTTTGTCGAGCATTACCAGACACCGGTCATTCTAGAGGTGCTCTACGACGAGGACGAGCGGTTTCGCAAGAGCGTGGAGACGTTCATCGAGGCTGTCGGGGCGTCGCAGACCCTGATCGGGCTTGAATCAGTCAGGCGTTATGGGGGGTTCTACGGCCCGACGTGCGTGATAGATTTTGCCCTCATTCCGGGAAGCACGAGCAATGTGATCAACCAGATTCTGAAAAAGACAGAGATCCCCGACGAGCACAAACAAACGCTGCTCGCGGCGAAATCGTGGGGCATGAACACCAGCTACGGTATCGGGGAGGTCTTCGCCACGGCGATCGAGAACGGGGCCTCTCTCACCGACGCCACCCGCTGGGAGACCGAGATGATCCAGTCGATGTACGACGAGCCGACGCGAACGCAGGCGCAGCTGATGGGGGCGATGGGGCAGATGTCGTTCGATGTCCGCAAGTACATGGTGGAGTACCGCAAGAAGATGGAGAGCACCATACGTGCGGCGATCGACGACGGCGTCCATTACGCGAATATCGTCACGATCCCGGCCTACTGCGTGGGGGATATCGGCCACCACATCTCCCAGTCGACCTTCAACATGTGCAAGGATGACGTGATCATGGCGGTGATCGAGGCGGTCACCGACGTGATGGAGTCGACCCTGTCCAACGCGGTCAGTCGCTTCGAGGACGTCCATGAGGTGGTCTCCCTGGCCAGCGGGGCGTCTGCAGCCGCTACGGAGTACATCCTCGAACTGGACGGGTTCAATGCGATCATGCTCGTCGACCTGTTCACCACCCGCTTTCACAACTACGTGCAGCTCTATCCCACCCGGAGTGCCGCCGCCGAGCTCCACAACTGCGACTTCATGGACATGATCTACCGGGGCTGGAAGATCCTCGACCGCGCCCGCAGGGTGCGAAACGGCCGGTTCATCTCCCTGCGGCCCGAGACCGGGGGACATTTCGTCGATCTCTCGCCCATCCATCACAACGAGGTGCTGATGAATCCCCAGCGCTATGCCTATCCTGCCTCGGCGATCACCGTGCGCGCCTCGGCCCTGTTCCGCCTCGCCGACTACCCCTGCCTGCTCACCTCGGAGCCGGTGACGGCGACGCTGATGACCAACATCATCGCCCTGCACAAGGATATTCCTGCAGCACCGTCCAGGATCTGCAAGGACTGCGCATCTGCATCGTGCATTGATTTCCGCCACGAGTACTGCCAGTACCGGGAGGCGGTTTGAAGAGAGGGAGAGAATCCATGAAATGCTACATGTGTGATCTCGAAGGGGGCGATTCCGAGGCGGTCGCCATCTGTATCGTGTGTGGAATGGGGCTGTGCCTGGAACATGCCATCAGGGAGGAGCTCGACATCTGGGAAGGCGGGTACGGGTTCCCCGCCCACAAAATGAAACGCACGCTGCCCCGGTTTATCTGCAAAGACTGCCACGATGCCATCCATCGGGGTTAACAACCTGCCCACACCACACATCCACCCTTTCTGCGGTGATTTGCCGCCCTGCGAAGTGGGATCAGGTTTATGGTGGGAGAGCGCCACCTATTGTCAGGTGAAGTATGTATGGTTGCGTTAACCGAGGAGATTAAAGCCGCGATGGCCACGATGAAAGCATTTCCCGTGGCCACCGCATCAAAGGACGGGTGGCCGAACGTGGTCCCCATCGCCTTCGTCGAGATCGTGGAAGACGAGACGATCTGGCTCGCCGACAACTTCATGCAAAAGACCCTGGCCAACATCAAAGAGAACCCGAAGATCTCCATCAACGTATGGGGTGCGGAGACAAAGGGCTGCTACCAGGTCAAGGGCGAGGTGGAGTACCTGACAAGCGGCCCAGAGTTCGAGAAGATGCAGTTTACCGTGCGGGCCAAGATGGCTAAAGCACCCGCCAAAGGGTTGCTGGTGATGAAGGTCACCGCGGTGTACGACTGTGCGCCCGGGCCTGCCGCCGGCAAACAGATCCTCTGATTTTTTCCCTGTTTTCGAGTTCCCGCGTGAATTTGACCCGGGTGTGCACGCTGCCGCGTCGTTGCACATGAGCACAAAGCATTATATTCCCCTGCAATGAGGTAACGCGTAACCTCGCAGTCCCGGCGACCCTGCCGGGCGTTGCGCGGACGGTGGTGCGGATATGCGATATATGGTATACTTTGCCTGCATCGTGCTCCTCCTCGCCGGATCCCTCGCTGCCCCCGTTGCGGCGAGAGGCCCGACCATCGAGGATATCGAGCCCGGCGATACGGTGTTCGTGTATGAAGAAGGCCTCAATTTCAGCCAGCTGCGGGACCCGTATTCGGGAAACCCGATAACCTCGCTGCGCCGCTATGTGGATGATGATCCCGCAAAAGCCCTGATCTCCGAGATACCGGTGGCTGATGACACCGCGGTCGACATCCCCTCCACCCTGGTTGAGGACACCCCGGCGGTCTACTATGCCTACAACAGCGCCGACGGGGCGGGCGCCTCGGTGGTGATCCGGGAGCCGGAGCTCCTCCTCGGGGTCACGCTGGCAAACCCTTATCATGCGGATGAGGTCGAGGGCCTGAACATCCCGGAAGGCACGGCGATCGCCTTCCGGGTGGATTCTCCCCACGTGGGGACGAAATACCGGGTCGATTCAGACTATCCGGCCAGGATCGATATCGTGGTCACCACCCCGGGAGGGGCGGAGACCACCTCCTTTGGCGGCCAGGACCTCAGCGACATCCCGGTCAGCGCCTCACGGATCTACACCGATGATATAAGGGGCCCGGTGTCTCTCTCCGGTCTGCAGGAGGGGACCTACCGCGTCCGGGCGGAGTGGCGGGAACCGAAGAGTTTTGCGGACGAAGCACCGGATTCCAACGAGATCACCTTCTCGCTCGCTCAGCGGGGCGTTGATATCACCGTCACCACGACCACCACACCCACGCCCGCCGAATCTCCCACCCCATCACCCTCGCCCACCGAAGCACCGACCACGCCCCCCACGCCGGCACCGGTGACCAAGGCACCCACCGCCTCCCCGACCGCAACGGAGCCCCCCTCTCCCCCAGCCA
>JAENYT010000024.1 GCA_016841665.1 Methanobacteriota archaeon | reverse complement strand
GGCTGAAGGTCGCCGTCGAGTGCGTCCTCATCGCCGCCGACCAGGGCGTGATCGGGGTCGACGAGGAGGTCGTCGCCGTGGGCGGATGGGCGGAGGGTGCCGACACCGTCTGCGTCATCAAGCCCGCCCACACAGCATCGTTCTTCGACCTGCAGGTGCGTGAAATCGTGGCCATGCCCAGAAACCGCTGAATATGGTGCTCGCATCATTCAAAGAGGCCATGGGCCTCCTGCTGCGCACGCCGGTGCTCTGGATAAACGGCTTGGCCGTGGGCCTCCTCTCGGCACTGGAACTGCTGCTCTCCCTGGGCGATGCCGGGTTCTACGCCGAGCGGATCTGGGTACTCGAGGTGCTCGTCATTCCCTTCCTCGTGGCGGCAACATTCGGCATGATCAGGGACCATACATTCGGATTGTCCGCATATGTAAGGAACGGGCTGAAATACTACTTTAATGTCCTGTTGCCCTCGCTGATGATATTTTTCGCCGCCATACTCACGGTGTTTCTGGTCGTAATCACCCTCACCGTTCTGGGGATCGGACCCGACCTCGACATCATCTCCGTGATCGCGTTCGGGGTGATCATACCGCTGGTGTATTTCACCTTCTTTTACGATGCCGCGGCCGTCTTCGAGCAGCAAAAGGTGTTCGAATCGCTCAGAAGAAGCGTGGAATTTGTCATCTCCAATGGCTTTCGCACGATCGCTTTTTTTGTCGTGCTGATCGGGCTCTTCATCCTCATCGGGATGGGTGCGATGGTGCTGTGGTCCGGGCTCCTTGCCGGGCAGCTGGAGCCGCTCACCCAGATGTCCCCCGAGGATCTGGAGATGCTGATGCCGAAGGATATCATCGCCCTGCTCGGCGCCTCCGGCGTGTGGATCAGCTCCGGCATCTACGCCGCAGCGCTTGCCGTCTACGTCACCATCCTCTACCCCTTCAAGGCAGTGTTCTACCGGAACGCGGTGCAACCCGGAGCAGCCCCGGAAGGAGAGTACGACGAGAAGGGGCGCTGGTACAAATATTAGTACTACCCGGCGAAGATTCCGCAAAAACACCCTATTTTTCCATCACCGGCAAGGGAGAAGAGCCCGCTTACAGGTAGAACAGTGCCGCAAACAGCCCGCCCATCAGGGTGGCCACGAGATTGGTGCCTGAATTTCCGATTTTCCCGTGGTTTTCCAGCGTCGCTCCCACCACGCTGTCCACGTTGGTGCCAACGAACCCTGCGGCGATGCACACGATCACCAGGGGGAGATCGGCGACACCGAGGACAAATGCGACCAGTCCCACCACTGTCGCGGCGCAGACCGCTGCAACCTCCCCGACCATCGTCACCCCGCCATTCGTGCCGGGGGGCACCCGCTCCAGGGTGGTGATCAGGTAGGGGGTCTCCCCGACCACGCCGATCTCGCTGGCCACGGTATCCGCGGCAGCGGAGGCGACGCTTCCCAGGAACAGCGCCAGGAACAGTTCATCCTGGAAGACGCCGTACGACACTGCAGCGGCAACGGCCACCAGCCCGTTGGCGAATACATTGAAATAGCCCCGCACGCCCCCGTGCGATTGTGCAACTCCCATCTCGATTTTTCGGTCGAACCGGAAGCGGGTGCATGCGGAACCGAGGATGAGAAAGGTGAGCATGATCAAAAACCAGCGCACATCGGCAAACACGATGAGAAGAATGCCCACGATAGCGGCGCTTACCAGCCCGGAGAGGTCGGCCACCCTGAACCGGTAGGAGAAGTAGGCAAGGCTCGCGGCGATGATGACCGCAGCCAGAAGAAGCATGAGATCGACCTGGAAATTGAGCTCATCGAAGAGGAACATGGTCATGGCGACGCCGAGGTGCTCGATCATGAGCGAATCGAAGCGGCCCTGCAGTGCCGACTTGAGGAGCACCCCGACGAGCACCCCCATCAGGGGGATGAACGGGGTGGCGTGGCCGAGGTAGACCATGACGAACACCGACCCGATGCCCGCGGCAGCGATGTAGGCGAGGTAGGAACGCATCGTGCCCCCGGAGACGAGGCGGAAAGCAACTTCTCCGAGGACCACGATGGCGAGTGTTCCCGCAAACACAAAGAGGGAGAGAAACCCGGTGCCATAGAGCAAGGCGATGACGGTGAGGGCGATGGCCGGGTACTTGGTCCTCCGGATCAGGAAGAGGACCGCGGCGATGAGAATCGTGATGAGCGTGAGCACGAGGGGCGGCTGGAGATAGGGGGCGACGAGGATACCCCCGATCGTCGCCCCCGCCGTCAGCCACAGCCCCAGCCTACTCGTCATTCCAGTACTATTTCTGAATAACCCCTTAATTGTGTTCTGGTTCGTCGAGGAAAGGCAACGGGCACAGGGGCACCATTTTGCCGCACAGGAGGGGAAATACGCGGGATTGCGATCACTATATGTTGCCATGCGAACAAATATTGGTAAAATGGCTCCAGCACAGGAAATTCCCAAGAATTATAATTTCGCCGAGGTGGAGGAGCGTTGGAAGGCCTCCTGGAAGGATGAGTCCAACTATTTTGACCCGGATTCACCCAAACCCAGATTCATCATCGATACGCCGCCCCCCTACCCGACGGGCAATTTTCATATCGGCAACGCCTTCAACTGGTGTTATATCGATTTCATCGCCCGGTTCCGGCGCATGCAGGGCTACAACGTCATGTTCCCCCAGGGCTGGGACTGCCACGGCCTTCCGACTGAGGTGAAGGTCGAGGAGACCCACGGCATCACCAAAAACGACGTCCCGAGGGCGCAGTTCCGCGAGATGTGCAGGGAGCTCACGCGGGGCAACATTGAAAAGATGCGCCGCACCATGCGCAGCCTCGCCTTCTCCATCGACTGGAGCAACGAATACATCACCATGCGGCCAGAGTACTACGGCAAGACGCAGCTTTCGTTTCTGCGCATGCTGAAAGATGGTGAGATCTACCAGAGCGAGCACCCGGTCAATTTCTGCACCCGATGCGAGACGGCAATCGCCTTCGCCGAGGTGGCCTATGAAGACCGGAAGACCATCCTGAACTACTTTGATTTCGACGGCGTAGAGATCGCCACCACGCGCCCGGAGCTGCTCGCCGCATGCGTGGGCGTGGCGGTGCACCCCGAAGACGAGCGCTACCGGGACCTCAAAACGAAGAAACTGAAGGTGCCCCTCTTCGGCCACGAGGTGCCGGTCGTCGAGGACGAAGCGGTCGAGCCGGGGTTCGGCAGCGGCGCGGTGATGATCTGTACATTCGGCGACAAGACCGACGTGCACTGGTGGAAGAAGCACAACCTCGATCTCCGCAAGGCCATCGATCGCCAGGGGAACATGACCGTGATCGCCGGTCCTTATGCGGGCCTGACCTCAAAGGAGTGCAGGGAGCGGATTCTCGAGGACATGCGGGAGCAGGGCATCCTGAAAGAGCAGGAGCCGCTCGACCAGCGCGTCGGCGCGTGCTGGCGGTGCAAGACCCCCATCGAGATCCTCAGCGAACGGCAGTGGTTTGTGCGGATTCATCCCGGGCAGATCCTCGAGGCGGCACACCAGATCGACTGGATCCCCGAGCATATGTTCATGCGCCTCGAGAACTGGGTCCAGCAGATGGAGTGGGACTGGTGCATCTCCCGCCAGAGGATCTTTGCCACCCCGATCCCGATCTGGTTCTGTGCGCAGTGCGGGGAGATGATACTTCCCGGGGAGGACGAACTGCCCGTCGACCCGACAGAGACACGCCCCTCCCTGCCCTGCCCTGCGTGCGGGTCATCAGAGGTGATCGGGGAGGAGGACGTGCTCGATACATGGATGGACTCCTCCATCTCCGTCCTCAACATCACCGGATGGGATGGCTCGGGCGTGCCCTCCATCTTCCCTGCCCAGCTCCGGCCCCAGGGCCACGACATCATACGCACGTGGGCGTTCTACACCATCCTGCGTTCGATGGCCCTCACCGGCACCTACCCGTGGGACGAGATCCTGATCAACGGCATGGTGCTCGGCGACGACGGATTCAAGATGAGCAAAAGCCAGGGCAATATCATCTCCCCCGAGGAGATCATGGAGAAATACGGTGCCGATGCATTCCGCCAGTGGAGCGCGGGCGGCGCCGCCACCGGCTCGGACATCATGTTCTCCTGGAACGACGTGGTGGCGGCATCACGCTTCCAGACAAAACTCTGGAACATCGCCCGGTTCGTGCTCATGCAGCTGCCCGAAAAGATGCCGGAGGATGCATCCGCCACCGCCCTCGCCGACCGGTGGCTGCTCGCCCGGCTCTCGGAGACGGTGCGGGAGACCACTGTGGCCATGGAGGCCTACCAGTTCGACCGCGCCCTGCGGGAGATCAGGGAGTTTGCCTGGACCGTGCTCGCTGACAACTACATCGAACTTGTGAAGGGGCGGCTGTACGCCGATGACCAGGGCAGGCAGAGCGCAATTGCGGCGCTCTACACCACACTCGATGCCATCTGCCGCATACTCGCACCCATCACCCCCTTCTACGCCGAGGAGTGCTATGCCCATCTCAAAGGCGAGAGCGTGCACAACCAGCCGTGGGTCGACGTTGCCTACGAAGACGAGCACGCCCTGGGCCAGGGGCAGCTCCTCGTCGACGTGGTCTCCGAGGTGAGACGGTACAAGCACGATGCCGGCATGGCACTCAACGCCCCGCTGGGCATGGTGACCATCTACGCACCGGTTGGGATCGACGACGCCGGCGATGCCGCCCGTGCGCTCAATGCCACCGTCCAGTGGCGGACCGAACAGCCGAAACTCGAACGCGTGGTCGATGATGTCTCCTTCAACATGGCGGTCATCGGCCCTGCGCTCCGGCAGAAGGCAAAAGGGTTCATGGAGGCCGTCCGCGCCCTCCCCGAAGACCAGCTCCTCAATCCGCCCGCAAAGGTCCTGGTGAATGGCGAAGAGGTAGAGGTGCCGGAGAATGCCTTCTCCCTGCAGTTCGCCTTCACGGTAGAGGGCGAGGCGGTGGAGGTCCTCACGATCGGCGAGGACGTGATCGTGACCGTCCAGCGTGCCGCCTGATATCCTCGGCAACAAACGAGACAATCTCTGCTTTTTCCTTCATTGCGTCGAGGATGACGAAGCGTCCCGGGTCTTCGGCGGCAAACGCCAGATAGTGCTGCTGCACCCGATCGAGTATGCCGGCCTGCTCGAAGTGCTCCCGGTGCGCGTTGGTCGCCAGGCGGGCTATCGCCACCTCCACCGGAATGACCAGCAGGTAGGTCCGGTCGGGCCGGAGGGTCCACCCCTCGTGCACTCCCCGCAGCCAGCCGATCGGATCGGAAAGACGCCCGTCAAGCGTCACCGCCTGGTAGGCATACCGGGAGTCGCTGTAGCGGTCCGAGACAACATGCCGCCCCTCATCGAGCGCCGGGCGGATGACGGCATCGAGGTGCGCCGCGTGGTCGGCCACGAAGAGGAGCGCTTCGGCGATGGGGTCGATCTCCTCGGCGATGCCGCGGCGGACTGCGTCCCCGATCCAGGTGGCGCCGGGCTCACGGGTGAAGACCGGATCGAGATCGGCAAGTGCAACCTCAAGGCCCCTGATGAGCGTCGATTTGCCGGACCCATCGATGCCCTCGATGGTGATCAGCAGAGTCTTCCCCTCCTGATCATCTCAAGAGGGATCGCCCCGCGGTGCACTGCAGTGGCGACAATCGCCCCGTCGAAGCCGATACCGGCAAGCAGGCGGAGATCATCGAGCGAGGCCACCCCGCCGCCAAAGAGAAGGGTGCGGGAAAAGATCGCGCGCATCTCCTCAAGGGGCAGGGAGGGAATGCCGGATTCGGTTCCCACCGAGCTGAGGCTGAGGATGATGCAGCCCTCGAACTGCCCTTCCTCTGCGAGCGCCAGTATCCGCAGGGGTTCCTCGCCCCGGGGGATGGCCTTCCCGTCCATGATATCCACGCTCAAAAACCCCCCCTCATATGCCATGAGGTCGTCCCCGGCGGTCTCGGTGCCGATAACCGGGATCACATTCTCTGCGCACCACGCCTCCCCCGGCGATCGGCTCCCCCTATCCACGAGGCATCGGTCAACCATGTGGCAGCAGTCGAGAATTGCCGCATCATGGGATCCTACCCCCTCGATGCGGTCGAGATCGGCGATATAGAGATAGCGGGGCTTCAATTCACGGACATAGGCCGCCGGCTCTGCCGAGGAGGCAATACCCCAGGTGAGCGGACGGTAGGCTGACCGCCGGCCCTTGCTGCCGTGCACAACAGAGCCGTTCATCAAATCAAGTGCCAAAATCAGGTCCATATCTCATTGCGCAATCACTATTAGGGGAAATGACCAAAAAGAGTTATGCAATTATTAGTCAGCCCCAGCAGTGTTGAAGAAGCCCGAGATGCTCTTGCCGCCGACATTATCGACGTCAAGAAACCGTCCGAAGGCTCACTGGGTGCGAACTATCCATGGGTTATCAGCGCCATCAAAGGACTGACCGATAAACCGGTGAGTGCGGCAATCGGCGACTTCAGCTATTTGCCCGGGGGGGCTGCGCTGGCAGCATATGGTGCGGCTGCCGCCGGCGCGGATTATATCAAGGTGGGACTCAAGTTCGACGGTGCCGAGAAAGCACGTGAGCTGATTGAAGGCGTGGTGAAAGCCGTGAAAGGCGAATACCCCGAAAAGTTTGTGGTGATCGCAAGCTATGGGGACTATACCCGCCTGAACACAATCTCTCCCTTTGACATGGCCTCCCTTGCCGCAGACGCGGGCGCGGACGTCGCCATGATCGACACCGGTATCAAGGATGGGCGTAGCATATTTGAGTACCTCGACGAAACCCGACTCAAGGAATTTACTGCAATAAACAAAACACTGGGAATACAGACGGCGCTAGCCGGCTCGCTCAGGTTCGAGGATATCGAACCGCTCAAGCGGATCAACCCCGATATCATCGGCGTGCGAGGGATGGTCTGCGGTGGCAACAGGGGAGATGCGATCAGGCCGGAACTCGTGGAGAGAGCGTTGAGTGTGATAAGGTGAATCATGTATCGTGAAAAATTCGACATCCCGTTGGCCCTCACGTTTGATGATGTTCTGCTGGAGCCTGCCGAATCGTATGTGGAGCCGAACGAGGCGGAAATCGCGTCCCGGTTCTCAAAGAACATCCCGGTGAACATCCCCCTGGTCTCCGCGGCGATGGATACGGTCACGGAGTCCCAGATGGCGATCGCCCTCGCACGCCAGGGCGGGATCGGGGTAATCCACAGGAATATGACTCCTGAGAGGGAAGTAGAGGAGATCACCCTGGTCAAGCAGGCAGAGGATCTCATCGAGCATCACGTGCTCACCGTGGAGGCCGATACCACCGTCGGCGATGTCGACCGGCTCATGAAGGCCTACGGTATCAGCGGCGTACCGGTCATGGAGCGCGACAGGATCATCGGGATCGTGAGCCGCCGCGATCTCAGAGGCATCGTTCCCTCCCGCGGGCATGAAAATATCCAGAAGGTGATGACCCGAGAGCCCATCACCGTGACCTCGGAAATAACCATGGAGCAGGCACTCGAGGTGATGTACACCAACAAGGTGGAGCGCCTTCCCGTGGTCGATGAGAACCGGCGCCTGCTGGGCATTATCACCATGCAGGATCTCCTCGAAAAGCGCCAGTATCCCCACGCAAACCGCGATGAGGAGGGAAAACTGCGGTTGGCGGCCGCGGTGGGCCCCTTTGATTTCAACCGCGCCATGCTCCTCGACGAGAACGGGGCCGACGCCCTCATCGTGGACTGCGCACACGGCCATAATATGAAGGTGGTGCGCGCGGTCGAGGAGATCAAGGCCAGCGTGAAGGCGGATGTGGTCGCTGGCAACATTGCCACGGAATCTGCGGCAGAAGCACTCGCCGGCACGGTCGACGGGCTGAAGGTCGGCATCGGCCCGGGATCGATCTGCACCACGCGGATCGTCGCCGGCGTGGGCGTGCCCCAGATCACCGCCGTGGCGAATGTTGCCGAAGTGGCGGGAGAGCATGACATTCCTGTGATCGCCGACGGCGGCGTGCGCTACAGCGGCGACATCGCCAAGGCGATCGCCGCGGGCGCGGATACGGTCATGCTGGGCAGCCTGCTCGCCGGTACCGACGAGTCCCCCGGACGCATCATCGCCATCAAGGGGCGGCGGTACAAACAGTACCGCGGCATGGGATCGCTGGGCGTGATGAGCGGAGGGGAATCGAGCGACCGCTACTTCCAGAAAAAGGAGATCGGAAGGACCAAGTACGTCCCCGAGGGCGTCGAGGGAGCCACCCCCTACGTCGGCAACCTTGCGGACGTGATCTACCAGCTCATCGGCGGGCTAAAATCGTCCATGGGCTATACCGGCTGCAGGACCATCCGGGATCTCAAGACAAAGAGCCGGTTTGTGCGGATCACCCCCTCCGGACAGACAGAGAGCCACCCGCACAACATCCTCATCACCGACGAAGCGCCGAACTACCGGCTGTTTGATTGAACCGGAACCCTGCCCCCATAGGACAGGAACCATAATTTTATTATAATGGATTACCTAACATTAGGTAAATATGCTGGATGGTGAAGAGGTCTCCCGCCTTCTTGACATTCTCGGAAATCGAAACAGGCGGAGGATAATCCAGTTATTGAGACAGAAGCCCTGTTTTGTGACGGAGATATCCGACCGCCTGACGATCAGCCCCAAGGCCGTCATAGAGCACCTGCAGCTGATGGAGCGGGAGCATCTCCTCGCCTGCCACTGCGATGACCGGCGGAGGAAATACTACTACCTCTCCCGCGATTTCGATGTCCTCATCCAGCTGCAGGATCGCGACGAGCCGGTGCGCACCCTGTTCACCGCACCGGACAATGGAGGGAAATTTTTCAATTCCCTTTCCATGCTGAAGAGATTAATGCTCGCCAGGGAAAATCTGCTCGCCAATCTTGAAGGGCTGGAACGGGATATCGAGCAGAAGATCGATGACCTGATGAAGTATGGTAAAGATAAGGTACAGAGTGAGGCAGAGCTGAACCTTATCCTCGCGCTCTCGAATTTTGACCTGAAATTTGAAGAGCTGGAGGAGGTTACCGGCATCGGGGAGGGCGAGCTGCAGAAGATGCTCGACAACCTGATGAAACAACGCATAATCGTGCGAACAGGAACCTATTACAAGGTCCGTGATCTACATGCCAACGAATCCGTATGACGACGCCTTCCGCAATCTTGCGAAGGTGATGGAAGAGCTGCTTAATAACCTGTCACTGGACGAGACGCCACGCTTTGTAGGATGCACGATCATTACCGGTCCCGGAGAGGAGCCGAGGATCATCCAGTTCGATACCACCGAAGAGGATGAGATCGCCTACGAAATCATCGAAAGCGATGAGTGCATCTATATCACTGCAGAAATTCCGCCCACAATCTCCAATGAGCCCTATGCTGACATCCAGGCAGAGGCGGTGCGCATCTGCATGGGATCCTGCGAGGTGACCGTGGCGCTGCCCTCGCCCGTCAACGTCGCGAAGAGCTACTACGACGTGCGAAACGGCATCATGGATATCGTGTGCTACAAGCTACACTGATTCGCACTCGGCCGCGGGTTCGTCGACATCCTCTTCCTCTTTTTGCACGCAGAGCAGCCACGCGACCGCCAGAAAAAGTGGCACACCCACGGGCACGGCAAATCCTGTTGCGCCGCTGAATGCAGGGCCGTAGTAGACCATGGTGGCGATAAGCATGCATGCCGCGGATCCAAAAAGGCACATGCCGCCGGTTCTTTTCGCCTGCGCGGCGCCGGTGCGGTACCAGGAGAGCATGGACAGGATCGATCCTGCCATCAACAGCACGGCGATGCCCCAGATCACCGTGAAGGGTACGGTTTTCCCCCCCACCACGCCGCCGGCGACGTACTCGAATTCCCGGACGATGGTGATGAAGCTCCATCCCAGCGATGAATACTGCACCCGGAACAGGGGGAACTGGACGCCCGCGCAGATCAGGTCCCCGAACGCGTAGATGTTCACGGGAATGCACAGCAGGAGAGGTGCACCGAGTGACGCGGGCAGCCTTGCGTTCATCAGGAGAGATTATTCGGGATGAGAGGTATTGAGAGTACTGGTATGGACCCGAAGGGCGTGCATGCTTCATTCGAGCCCTCGTATGTCCGCCTGCACCGGCAGGGGGAACTGCAGGAGCGCGTCGAGCGGGCGCGGGAGATCCTCTCCTCGTGCACGCTCTGCCCTCACTGCTGCCGGGTGAACCGCCTCGAGAGCGAGCACGGCTGGTGCAGGGCGGGGGAGAGGGCGGTCGTCTCAAGCTATGGGCCGCATTTCGGGGAAGAGCCACCTCTTGTCGGCCGGTACGGCTCGGGAACCATATTTTTGGCATACTGCACGATGCGGTGCGAATATTGCCAGAATTACGAGATCAGCCAGCTGGGGCGCGGCATCGAGGTCTCCTGCGAGGATCTCTCCCACATCATGCTCAGGCTGCAGGACCAGGGGTGCCACAATATCAACTTTGTCACGCCCACCCACTTCGTGCCCCAGATCCTCGAAGCAACCGCACATGCCGCAGGCGAGGGACTGGCGATCCCTCTCGTCTATAACACGGGGGGGTATGACCGGGTGGAGACGCTGCGGCTTCTGGAAGGGGTGGTCGACATCTACATGCCCGACGCCAAGTACGGGCGCGACGAGGTGGCGCGGGCCCTCTCCCATGCGGTGGGATACGTGGAGGCGATGCAGGCATCGCTGGTGGAGATGCACCGCCAGGTGGGCGACCTTGCCATCGTCGGGGGCCTTGCGACCAGAGGGCTGCTCATCCGCCATCTCGTGCTTCCCGAAAACCTCGCCAATTCCGAACTGGTGATGCGTTTCATCGCCCGTGAAGTTTCGAAGGACTCCTACGTCAACATCATGGCCCAGTATCGGCCCATGGGGAACATCCTGCGCACCGGAGGGGAGGGCCACCCCCTCCGTGCCCGCCTGACCAGAGCGATCACCGATGACGAGTACCGGTATGCGCTCGAGTGCGCGGTGGGGGAAGGGCTTCACAGGGGTTTTATACCACCCCCATCAAATGTCTCGACGCATGAGCACCCTTGACCGGGTGCGAACGTGGGGTGCGCGGGTGTCCGTCGAGTTCTTCGGGGTGACAGAACAGGGAAGACGAGGAAGAAACGAGGATGCATTCCTTGCTGAACAGCGGGGTGCCCTCTCCGTCTTCGCGGTGGCGGACGGTCTCGGTGGGCATGCAGCAGGAGATGTGGCAAGCAGCATGGCGGTGAGCACGCTAAGGGAGACCGCCGTCCAGAGCGCCTCATTGCTCGCCCCGGTCTCGATCCTCCAGCGGGCGTTTTCCCTGGCGAACGCGAGCATCGTTTCGTATAACCGGGAGCGCAGCCTGAACGCGGCAACCACGCTCGTTGCCGCCATCGTCGACCGGTCCGGCCATTGCACGATCGGAACGGTCGGTGACAGCAGGGCGTATATCATTTCGGGAGAAGACGTCTGGCACACAAGGGACCACAGCTATGTCCAGACGCTCGTGGACTGGGGATACCTGTCGGAGGAAGAGGCGTTTGCCCACCCCAAAAAGCATATTGTTGAAAAAGCCCTCGGCCTCCAGGAATCGGCAGCTCCCGATATCTACGAAAAAGACCTGCAGGACGCGATGCTGGTGCTCACCACCGACGGGCTGCACGACACCCTCAGGCCATCGGTGATCGCGGAGATCGTCACCCGTCTTTCTCCCCGCGACGCGGCCGTCCACCTCGTCAGGGAGGCGTTGCGGCAGGAGAGCAAGGACAATATCACGGTCGTCGTGGCACGTGTCAGGTGAGGGCGCGCATGCGTCACGAGGAGGGGGAGGGCGCTGCACCCTCGAGGGCCCCGGCAATGGCTTCCCGGACCTCCGGATGCTGCTCTTTTTGGTGCCTAGCGGTGAGCAGGGCCCGGGCGCGCCCACCACTAATGGCTCCGAGGGAGAGTGCAGCCCGTTTTCGAACATACTCGTTTTCATCCTCAAGGCATGGGGCGAGAGGATCCACCGACGACTGCCGCGCGTACCCCCCCAGCCCTTTGGCGGCCATGTAGCGCACATGGTCTTTTTCATCGCCAAGCGCATGTTCAAGGGCTGAAAGCGCCCCCTCGTCCCTGATCCTTCCCAGCGCCTCAGCCGCACGGTAGCGCACCACCCACCATTCGTCCTGCAATGCGGCGATCAGCCCCGGAACCGCACCACTTCCGATGGCAACCAGCCCTTCGACCGCACAGGCACGCACCTGTTTGTCCCGGTCATGCAGCGCGTCGATGAGCCCTGTGATATGCGCCGTATCAGCGGTCTGGCCGAGGAAAACTGCCGCCATCTGGCGCATCTTGGGGTCCTCGCCGACGAGCGCTTCATGCAATCCCTGCACACCCTCTGTCTCAAAGTGAAATTTGCGAACCATACCCTTCACCTCCGCATACCATGCTGCTCCCGGTCCAGGCGCAGTGGGACGCGCACCCGTCCACCACACCCGGCCGATTTGTGGAGGCACCATGCGATGTGATGCCTGGATTCAAAAAAGGTATTCGGATATTACTCAGCCTGCGCTTCCACAAAATTGTTGCGTTTCCACCAGACGATTTTGTCATCCTTGCAGGCGAAACCCTTCAGTTCGATGACATCGAATTCATCCGGAATCGAGGAGACGTCTGCACCTTCGGGGATGATGACCAGTTTCTTGGGAATCTTCCCTGCACCCGTCAGGGTGAACATATCGGAGGAAAAGATGCTGAGATCGTCTGCACCGATCCGGGTATCCATGATGACCGCGGCAATCACGGATTCAGAAATACCCCGGTATTTCCTCGAAATCTGAAAATCGGGGGTGGAATTACCCACCATAGCCTGGCGCTGGATAGACCATCCTTCAGTTGTCGGATACATCTTGCGCAACGAGCGTTCTGCGTACGAATACACGATATCTGTCTGTGAACCCATTACGAACTACCTCTAATCACCTTTCGTTTTCACTTTATATGAAACTTATTTTTCGGCATTCTTGAAAAACCCCGGATATATCGAGCATGACGAAACGGGAATGGTAACCTTTTTATTTTGAAGCTCCGGAAACACATATTCATTTTTAAACATATCTGATATATAATGGTAATAAAATACATATAAGGCATTATTTTTAAAATCTGGAACAATTATGCCTGCAGATCGGCAGGAGAACCACAGGGAAAAAAGCGTTTCTGGAGGCAGATTTTTTAATTCGCTTCATAAACTTTTTTATTATGGATAACCAATACTGCAACTAATGAAACGATCGGTTTTTCGACAATCGAAATCAAAAAATACCCAATATACCGGGATTCTTTCGCCAATTCGACTGATTTTTGCGATAATCCTGGTGTGCATGGTTACGGGGCTGACCGCGGGGAGCGTCGCCCCCGCCAACAACACCTCCCAGAGCGCATCTCCACCACATGACCAGAGTACATGGCTGGATGCGAGACTCACCATCGATTCGCCCTCGCTGGTGGAGCGATTCGGTGCGTATACGGGAGGGGCGTCTCATTCGTCCGGGAACACCAGCGATACGGAAGCATTCGAGGGTGCAATGCGAACGGCATTCGAGGGTGCCGTCCCCGATTTTTCGGGTGCAGCCACGCAGCTAACCGCCTATGATATCCGCACCTTCACCCTGATCACCGACAACGATCTCGCCGATCCTTCCCATTGCGGAAGGGAACAGGGCGTCAAGGTCACCATCCTCTACGATAATTCCGGAATTCCGGACGAGGATTCTCTCTGGGGGCATGAAACCGATGCAACCACCGTCGCGCGAGCACTCTATACGAGCGACGCAGGAGACAGGATAGGCACCCTGTCCATCGTGTTCAAGTATGACGGCCAGGAGGATTACCGGCTGAAATTGACTCTCGATGCAGCCGATGCAGAGAAGTTCGCAGGATCCTGGCAGGACGGGACATTCATACGCAGGGCCGACTGGTCGGGGGTGGACATCAACGCAGACGACATCGCTCCCTACGAACATCCGGACAGGATCCTTGAACCAAACGATACCGTGATGGCACACGAAGGGTACACGCCGCAAATCGTTGCCACAAAGCAGGAGGCATTCCAGAAAGAATTGTACTCTTCGACCGTCCTCCTCACCTCTACAGCCGCCGGGATTGCCGGGAGTGCGGAGGCTGAACAGTTTGATAAGGCCACAGCACTCGCCGAAGACCTCATCGACACATCCGATTCGGCCAGGGCTCACCTGGAGAGCCTCGATATCGATCCCGATCTTGAGCCCGCCCGTCAGGAATACCTTCGCGGCGTGGATGAATACAGGAAATCAGGCTCATACATCTGGAACGGCTCGCAGCACACAAACGCCGAGGATTTTGAGGCTGCAGATGCCCACCTGAAGGCGGGTGAGGCGCACATCAACACCGCATTCGACATGCTCGGCATGGAGCCGCTCGACAGCAGGTCATATACCAGGCCGCCGTGCGATCCCTATCCAGGAGCGCTCGCCCTTGGGGAGCACTTCATCTACCGGGATGACCAGGGAGTAAACGACATCTCGGTCATCGTGGACAGCTACGAGACCAAGACCGGGTACATGATCGAGGAAAACGGCACCTGCAGGCGTGTCAATGCCGAATACGGCAATAAGTTTCTCTATGTGGTTTGCCATGCGACCCATCTCGGGTTCCGGGGCAACGGGACCGAGCAGATCACCACCCCACCGACCGATGCCTTCACCCTGATCCTCGACGGGGAAGAGTATGCCCACAGCACCCCGGAAAGGTACGTGAAAGAACTGGGACAGCCGTATTCCGCCACAACCATAGAGCGAAAGGAGGTGCACGAGGGCTTCCTGCTCTTTGCCGTTCCGGAGACGGCAGATCCGGCGACCGGATACGTACGCCTTGATCTCGGCGGGGACGGCCAGCCGGTCTGGAAACTTAAACCAACCCGCACGTAAGGGTGCAGGGAACGATCCCCCGGCACGCCGGACGGGGCTAGTGCCCGGGATGATGGGGGGGCGTCTTGCGCCACCAGAGGACGTCCCCCTCCTCTACTTTCAGAACTTTCAGGTAAATCACTTCCACCTCCTCGGGGACTGCCGATATGTCAGCGCCGGTGGGAACGAAGAGAATCGGGTGTGTCACCTCCACATCCTGTGCTGCAAGCGCGGAAAGGCGGTCCTGGAGGTCGCTGACGGCTTCTGCCGGGACCTTTGTGTGGATATGCACATCCACCGGATACCGCCGGGTGGTACCAAGGCGCCTGCGCCAGACCTGGTAGTCGAAGGTCACCGCGCCCCAGGAGGGATCACGCTCAATTTTCCAGCCCTCAGTTTCCGGGAATTTTTTCTTCAAGTCACGCTCAACGTAGGAATGCATGGAATCTTGCGCAAAACCCATCGATCACTCACCAGAACAACCATGCTGCTCGTGCAATTTAAGTCTATCTCCACCATACACCGGAGGTCAAAAGAGACAACGGTGCCGCAGCACCGGATCGGTACGGAAAAATAGGGAAGCCCTGCAGGCATTTCACTGCTCTGCGGCCCCGACGGTGCGCTTTTTCACCCAGACGACGTCCCCGCCTTCCACCCGAAGGACATCGAGCGGAAGCACGTCAATGTAGTCCGGCACCGCCGAGAGATCCGCACCCTCGGGCACGACAAGGATCAGGGCTTCGATGGGAAGGAGGAGTTTCTCCATCTTTGCAGCATAGGCGGCAAGGGGCTCGAGGTGATCCTCGGTGATGGTGGGAACGAGGGCAACCTCCACAAGCACACGGTGAGTCCTCCCGAATCGCTTTTTTTTCACGAAATAGTCGGGTACCTCGTCGTTATCGTGGGGGCGGCGCTTGATCTCCCATCCCTCGCGTTCCGGAAACATCCGCCTGAGACTTCGCTCCACATAGGAATACAAGACATCTTCTGCAAAGCCCATGTTTGCTCAATCCTTTCATTCATCGTTGATTGGTTTAAGGGTTGTCACATGTGAATTGCGCAGTGAAGCATCAACAGACGGACTGATGCCAAACGGAACACACCGGGTTTCTCATTCCCACGGAGGTGTGCGCTGCTATCAGAATCATATCATGAAAAGGAGGGAAGTTTTACGCCCAGGTCGGAATTCGAATCCGAGTCGTCGGCGTGACAGGCCGACATGATAGGCCCCTACACTACCTGGGCACTCGCACATTGGTATCCCGCCTCCCGGATTCGAACCGGGGACATCGCGGTAGCCGCGCGGTCACCTTGAGCGGTGAACCATACTACAGCCGCGCACTCTACCAGTCTGAGTTAAGGCGGGGTAAGTGCACCAATCATATAGGCGGATCAGCGTATTAAAGATTCCGTTTGCTTGTTCCAATAGGAAAATCGGCGGGGTATAAGCACCCCTTTTTATATTAAGACCTACATACCTACACCTCATGTCTTATGTAACCGTAGAGGCAGGGAATGTCACTCACGTGGCAGATCGTTTTCTTCATCGAACAGCCTAACGCACCGAAAAAGATCACTGTTTTTGATACGACGCTCCGGGATGGGGAACAGACACCGGGTGTCTCCTTCACAATCGATCAGAAGATCGATATCGCCAGGCAATTGAGCGATATCGGGGTCCATGTGATTGAAGCGGGATTCCCTGCATCTTCAGATGCTGAATTCGAAACGGTGAGCCGGATTTCTGCAGAAAACCTGGATGCCAATGTATGCGGCCTGGCCCGGTCGATTCACGCCGACGTGGACCGTTGCATCGAATGCGGCGTGGACATGGTGCACGTATTCATTCCCACCTCCGAAGTCCAGCGTATCCATACCATCAAAAAGAGCCACCATGAGGTGCTCGACATCACCAGCGCGATCGTGGCGTATGCACGCGAGCGCTGCGACCAGGTGATGTTTTCGGCGATGGATGCTACGAGAACGCAGGTCGACGCCCTTGTCGAAGTATACCGCGCAGCGGTCGAGGCAGGGGCGACGGTCATCAATGTCCCGGACACCGTGGGGGTGATCACCCCCTCGTCGATGAAAGCGCTGGTCGGGCAGATTGCCGCCGGGGTCGACTGCACGATCGATGTGCACTGCCACAATGACTTCGGGCTGGCGGTGGCCAACACCATCGCCGCAGTGGAGGCGGGGGCTTCCCAGGTGCAGGTCACGGTCAACGGCATCGGTGAACGCGCGGGGAACGCGGACCTTGCAGAGACTGTCATGGCGCTCGAAGCGATCTACGGGATTGACACCGGTATCGCCACCCCGCGGATTGTGGAGACCTCGCGCAAAGTGGCTAGGTATTCAGGCATATCCCTCTCGCCCACCCAGCCCGTCGTGGGGGAAAACGCATTTTCCCATGAGAGCGGGATTCATTCCCACGGGGTCATTGCCAACACCAGCACCTTTGAGCCCGGCATTATGACGCCGGAAATGGTCGGCCACCGCAGGAGACTGAAACTGGGCAAACATGCAGGGAGGCACGCCATCCACCAGATGCTCGGGGAAGTCAACATCCATCCTTCAGACGCCCAGCTCGACGAGATCGTGCAGAAGGTGAAGCATATCTCGGGGAGGGGCAAAAGGGTGACCGACAGCGACCTGTACGAGATCGCCGACACCATCATGGGCGTGAATGGCCGCGAGAAGGCCATCGAGCTCGATGACATCGCCATCATCACCGGCAACCATGTCATTCCCACGGCAAGCGTCAGGGCGCGGGTGTTCGGGGACGAACGCATCCTCTCGAGCACGGGCAACGGCCCGGTCGATGCGGCGATGAATGCCCTGCTCGGGATGGCCCGAATCCCTGTACAGCTCAAGGAGTTCAATGTGGCTGCCATATCGGGAGGCACCGATGCTCTGGGGCATGTCACCATCGCGGTGGAGGACGAACAGGGGCGCATCTTCGATGCAAGCTCTTCCAGCGACGACATCGTCCTCGCCTCCGTGGAAGCAATGATCAATGCGCTGAACCTGGTCTGCAGGATCAGCGGAAATCACGCAGAAAAATAAAAGAGATCAGGTCGCGGTGGGAGGGGCTCTCCCTTCCAGCGCACTCTTTACCTGCGCCTGCAGCTGTTCGAATTTGCCCGTAAGCGCAGCTTCCTGTTTTTCGAGCGATTTGATGCGCAGCTCAAGGGTCTCCACCTTTTCTTCCAGGGAGCTGAGCACCTTCTGGCGGTCCTGCTGCATGAGCACTGCGCCGATACTGACGAACACCTCTGCGTCTTCGGAGACTTCTTTCAGTTCTTCATGGGCGCGCTTGGCTTCCTTCACCGCAATCTCGAACTGCGCTTTCTGCGTCACAATGGTCTGCAGCTGCTGCTGGACCTGCTGCAGCATGACCAGTTGATTCTGGACTTTCGGGGGGATATTATTCATCTTCAACAATCTCCTGCATCTCTTTTGCGATATTTATGAGCCGTAGCCAGGTGTTCAGGGCCGCACGAAGCGAAGGGATATCGGCGGCTCCCACCCTGAGTACGAGCGTTTCATCCTCTTCAATCCAGAGCTCCGCACTGGATTTCCCCATGCTCTCAAGTTCGGGTTTGACCGCGTCATAGATCCGTCCCATATGGGATCCTGCGAACCTGAAGATGGCTTCGTGTTTCATCGGTTCAGCCTGAGGATGTAGTGTCTCCTCTGTGGGCCATCGAATTCCAGTGTAGAAGACGCTCCTTCCGTCTTCAAGACATTTAGGTATCGCCCCAGGGATTCATAAAGCGTTTGGTTCCCCGTGCGAAGGCCGTACATGAGATCCCCGTGGCGGGTTTCCACCGAGAACGAGGAGAACAGAACATTGGCAACCACCTCTCCCTGCTGGTACACCTCGAACCTGAATGTCCTGCCCTGCTTGAATACAAGAATCACGAGGGCTTCTGGATCAAGAATCTCGGAGAGGCCGGCCTTTCCCCGCGGGTAGTACTGTCCCCGAAGAGTAAACGCGAGATCCTTTCCGAATGTTCGTAGTTCAGGAGCAGGTTTACGGGAGGTGGTAACGAAGATCATTGAGCCTTGAGATCTTTGATGCCGGCCCCGCGCTCCTTGAAAAGTATACGGTGTCCGCAGTAGGGACAGCGGACATTGACGTCGATCTCCACCCTGTGCTTGCACCGTGCACACTTGTATCCGGCCACGCGCAATTACTCCTTGATCAGTGAACGCTCAATTGTTCGGAGGGCGACTTTCAGGTTCGGCGTTTCGGGGACGTAGGCGCCTCCGGCGAACTTATACCCGCATTTGCGGCATTCCCAGATACCCGTTCCCTTGCGGGAGACAGATACCGTGTCGCAGCGAGGACAGACCTGGCGGGCACGGGAGACCTTCTCGATCTGGTTGACGCGCTTACGGATAAAACGGCCGTACCGAGGTCCAAATCGTCCCGCGCTCCCGGTTACCCGGCCTTTTGCCTTATGTTTACCTTTCTTTGCCATCTTCGTATTCCCCAGATATGTCTGTATAGATTATACTTCTCTCGTATTAATGCTAATCGAGGATTTTCACCTCGCCCTCTCCCTTCGTAAGGCGGTTGATGAGATCATAGAACTCCTCCTGAATGCCTGCAGGGATCTTCAGCACGCAGATCCACGATCCGTCGCTCTGCCACTCCTCGCGTTGTACCGTCGTGGCAGCCTGGATCTCCCCGTAGGCCCGTGCCGCATAATCGGGAGGGATTTTCACCGCAAACCTTGCTTCCGCGAACTTGATGGGAAGGATCGGCCTGAGTGCCTTGACGGCCTCCTTCACCTGCTCTTCCACGGGCTTGAAGGGATCGATATTCACCTTCGCCTCTTCCATCGCCATCTCCACGCGCTGCGGCGGATGGGGCAGCTTCGTCTGCGGATTGATGGCATTGCGGGCGATGAACGTGATGACCTGGCGGCGCCTCTCTTCGGTCATCCGCCGCCGCTGTTCAGCAGTGAGGTGGATCTCCCCTTTCCTGATGATATGGCGTGCAATCTCCTCGAAATCCGTGGAATGGAAAACTTTTTTGAGAGATTCCTCGGGAGCCCTGTCGCCCCGGGAGGCATTCTCAAAGACGAACTCCGCGGCCACCACATCTTCGAGGTCTACCTCCTCACCGTGGCGAATGCGGGCTGCTTCCTCGGGATCGACGAGCACCTCGAAACGCTCCCCGTGGCTTTCGAGTCGTGCCACGACAGCCCTGTCAAGCGGTATCATTGCCCTCTCTCGCTACTCGGCCTCGAAACGGTCCACGTACTGCTTGACCTCGTCCTTGCCCATCTTTCGGAAGAGTTCATCCTCTTTGACGATGATGCCGATCTCGACAGTGTTCACGTCGAATTTGCCCTCGGTTGCCGCATGGAGCGCTTTTAAGCCCAGCATGATGGCGTCCGAACAGGACATCGCCGGGTCAAATTCCCCGTCAAAGGTCTTCATGACCGCCGGACGGCCCGTGCCGATGCCGGTTGCCTTGTACTCGAGCAGGGTGCCGCTGGGATCGGTTTCGAACAGGCGTGGTTCACCGTCGCTTATACCCACGATCAGCAACGCAGTGCCGTAAGGGCGGGCCCCGCCGAACTGCGTGTAGACCTGCATATGGTCACAGAGCTTTTTGGAAAGTGTCTCCACGTCGATCTTTTCATCGTAGGATACGCGGTTGATCTGAGACTCGACACGGGCCCTGTCCACGAGCGCGCGTGCATCGCCGACAAGGCCGGAGGATGCGACGCCGATGTGTTCATCGATCCTGAAGATCTTCTCAATGGAGGATGGCTCGAGGAGACGGGAACTTACCCGTTTGTCCACGATCAGGACGATGCCCTCATTGCACTTGATTCCGACGGCGGTGGTTCCTCTCTTTACCGCCTCCCTTGCGTATTCAACCTGGTAGAGTCTTCCATCAGGGCTGAATACCGTGATCGCACGATCATATCCCATCTGATATTGTGGTTGCATCAGTCTACCTCCATCTCATCGCGAGTAAAATACAGTGTTTCCTGATTTTTAATACCTTTTGCATATAAATCAACCTTTTGACGCTGGAAAATGATGCCCGAATACATCACCCCGGCGAGCTCCACCCCCTCAAGGGTGTGCTCCTCCGGAAGCGGGCGCATCCTCGTTTTAAGCGCATGGAGCGTCCCGGAGGTAGCCATTGGATGGAGCGCCACACGCTCACCGTTCACCTCCGTGACCGTGGAAAGCGCCGTTTCCACGAATGCTTCGCTACCTCGAGTGCATCGGAAAATGCAGTAGCCGCATTCGCAGGAGATCACCGCCATCTGCAACTCCGAGGTATGGGCATCCCCCCAGAGCGAGGAGAGCGCTTCAAAGGCGGCGATATACATCTGCCGCGGTTCGATGCGGCGGTAATGCGGGATGACTTCGGCAAGGATATAGCGCCGTTTCTGGCGGAGTGTCGGCGGTCTCGGCTTCACCTAGATCACCTCCACCGGCCCGGAAGGCTCAAGGAGCCGGTCCACGGTTTCCAGCGCGTCCTCGACCTCGTGCGGTTCCATGCCGAATACCGCACAGAGATGGGTAATTTCCCGCACCGACCGCAGGTCAAGCAGGGTCTGCGCACCCGAGGAGATGGTGAGGGGAAAGCGGTACTTCCGGTGGAGCTGCAACACATCCCGATAACATTGAAGGGATTTCTGCCGGCCGGCCCCCCGCAGATGGATAAGGGGAGAGAGATCGATGTCGATGGCAACCCCCTTATCCGCCGCATTTTTTGCCGAAACCTGATCGAACACCCGCTTCGGTGCGCGGTGCAGTCCACGAAGGATATGCACCCCGCGGTAGGTGAGGACCGCACGGTTGAATGCGGCATCCCCGGCCTTCACCAGGATCAGGTCGGCGGTGCGCTGCGCTTTTTTCACCTGCGCGACGACCTCCTGCATCGATTCGCCTTCGATGACCACGCCCCGGCGCACGAGCACATCATGGATGTGCCCCCGTTCCTCCGCATCGATGCACACGAGCGCATTCAGCCCCAGCCGGCGGGCCTCGAGGGTAAACCTCCGCAGGGACGTGTCGCCCTGCGGGTAGGGAAAAACACAGGCATCGGTGCACCCCATACCTGCACCTTTCAAAATAGAGGTATTTATTTGCCCCGATTCGCGTGAGAGCGAATGCTCGGACGGGTTTTTTCGGTTCCTTTCCCTTTCTTCCTCATGCCGCGCCCTTTCCGGCCCGCAGAGGTCTTTCCGCGCTCTGCACGACCTTTCTGGGTGGACGCACCGATCCAGGAGAGCTGGCGGTCGCTCTTGATTGCCGGGTGGTGGCCATCGACCATGATAACCTCGTACCACTTTCTGCGGCCGTCCTCACCCACCCAGTAGGAGTTGAGCACCTCCATGTTGGGGAATTTGCGGGACGCACGCTCTTCAGCAATCCGCTGGATGCTCTTTCCGGGAGTGACGCGTGCCATTCCCATAGCGGCGGTCCTGCGCCCCCTGATGTAGCGCGACTTGCGGCGCCCGCCTCGACGGACGGCGACGCGTGCAACTGCGATTCCCTGTTTTGCCTTGTAGCCGAGCGTGCGGGCGCGGTCGATCCTGGTGGGCCGGTCAATACGCACGACGCTACCCTGCCGCCGCCACTCCTGCATGCGCTGCCAGAGAAGCGTCTTGACCTCCGTGTCGTCGGGACGCTTCCATGCATCGCGCACGTATGCATACATCGATTTAACCATTTGGTATCACCTGCAAGGTTCAGCTCGTCAGAGCCACATTCCTTTCCCGGGACGTATCCCGTGATTCTTTATATGTTGCGCACCGGTCCTATTAAAGCCCTGCGCCCGCACGGGCACCCCATTGGGACCGGTCTACCCTTTTCGTTTCTCGAGCACCCGGATGCCCTCGATCCGGGTGAAGGGGTACTGCCCCTCGCGGTCCTTTTCCGCGGATTTGACCATATCCCAGACGGTCAGCAGGCCCACGCTCACGCCGGTGAGCGCCTCCATCTCGACCCCCGTCTTTCCGTACGATGTCACGCGGACGCGGGCTTCGATGAACCCCTCCCCCTCGTCAAACTCCGCCTCGACACCGCCCAGGGCGAGGGGGTGGCACATGGGGATCAGGGACGGAGTCGCCTTCACTGCCTGAATGGCCGCCACCCGTGCGGTTGCCAGCACGTTCCCCTTGAGGACGCTCCCTTCCCTGATCGCAACAAGCGTCTCGGGCCGGAGGTAAATGCGGCCCTCCGCCACCGCTTCCCTCATCACATCATCCTTCTCGGACACGTCAACCATATGTGCCCGTTCGTTTTTGATATGCGTGAACTCGACCATTGGCTACCATCTCACCCATATAGTTCGACGGGTATGCTATCAAGGAGATCGCTTGCCATGAGACCGTCCCCCCGCTCCTCCGCGATCGCCATTCCTGCCCGACCGTTGACATAGGCGGCAATGCACGCGGATTCGAAGGCGGGCAGACGGCAGAACAGCGCCGCGACCACGCCGGTGAGGACATCTCCGGTCCCTCCGGTCGTCATTGCCGCACAGCCGGTGGTGTTGAACCGCACCCGCTCTCCGTCGGATATGATGTCCACCGCCCCTTTGAGGAGGACGGTGCCCGCAGTTGCATGCTTCTTCACCATCCGCCCGCGGGCCGCCGGATCGGCCGGAAGCTCTGCTCCGAACATCCTGCGGAATTCGCCGGCATGGGGGGTGAAGATCGACTCCGGGGCTTGGGGGAGAGGGCGGGCGAGAGCGTCCGCATCGAACACCGCCCGCCGTGCACGGTCCGCAAGCGTGCAGACCACCTCATGGCTCCTCCTGCCCAGCCGCGGCCCGAAGACCACCACATCCGCCCACGCAACCGCCTCGGTCAGGCGCGCGAGGTGCGTTTCGCCGATATGGTCTCCCTCCAGGCGGTCCACGATCAGGTCAGGATAGGGGAGATAGGCGGGCGATGCGATGCGCACCAGATCCGCACCGGCGCGAAGCGCGGCGAGGCCGGCGAGGTAGGGGGCGCCCTGGTAGGGGCCTCCGCCCACCACGAGCACCTTTCCCCCCGCGCCCCTGTGCACCGCTCC
>JAENYT010000052.1 GCA_016841665.1 Methanobacteriota archaeon | reverse complement strand
AAAACCACGGCAGTGCGTGAATTCCTTGCTTTAAAAGGCACTCCTGTCATATGGACTTCCTTTTTATCCGAAGATGACACGGCGTCGTGGTTTTGGGAAAGGCTTGCGGCCGAAATCGGTAAATTTGACGAGGCGGCGGGAATCAGCCTCAAAAAGCTCGGTGTTCCTTCCGACACACCACAGACAGCAGCGATTATTTCCATCCTCAATGAGATGGATTACAAATCCAATACCGCTCTTGTCATCGACGATTTCCACCTTACAAGAAGTATGCGGGTGACCGCGCTTTTCAGGCGCTTTGTAATGGAAATGCCGGACGATTTTCACATTGTCATCTTGACCCGCGATACGACAAATCTTGACATCACCGAGCTTTCCGTAAAAGGGCTGTGCAATGTCGTGCCTCAAAATACGCTGCGGTTTACCGACAATGAGATTCGAGACTATTGTGCCCTGATGGGCTTCACGGCCGGCGAGAGCGAGATAAGGAAAATCACCGATTATACGGGCGGTTGGATTTCTCTGATTTATCTTATCATGCTCGGCATGGAGCGGGGTATTCCCATGTGCCGAAACGGCACTATCAACGAGCTGGTGGAGAAAGTGCTCTATAACGCATACGACGAGCGCATCCAAAGGTTTTTGCTGCGTCTTTCTGTGATGGACAACTTCACGGCAGAGCAGGCCGTGTTTGTAACGCAGGAAGAAAAATCGGAGGAAAACCTTAAAAAGTTGCGCCGTGAAAACGCATTTGTTGCCTTTGACGAGGCGGCAGGGGTCTATAAAATCCACAACGTGCTGCTGGATTTCCTTCGGGGTAAGCAGAAGGATGAAGAAGAACGTGCCGCGCTCTATCGGCGGCTTGGCGAATGGCACCTTGCGCGAAGGGAATATAGAACCGCATACGGCTATCTCTGCTGCGCGGGTGAGAGGGAGCGCGTCCTGGCGCTGCTGGACAACGAGGACACCGTCACCAGCGATTCCGCCACTTTTGACGGCGTTTTAGACCTGTTCGCCGCATTGCCCCGCGAGATGCTTCTTAAATATCCGCTTGCTTATTTGCAGTACATCGCCATCATTTTGACAAACGGCGATCCCAACGCTTTTCAGGATGGCGTGATGCGCTTAAACGAGCTGCGGGAGGCTTGCGAGCGGGCGGAAGGCCCCATCCCGCACGGCAGAGACCGCATTCTCGCGGAACTTTATCTTACCCGGATTTTTGCCGTGTTCAATGACGCCAAGAAAATAGCTGTTTGCATAAAGAAGGCACAGTATCTGCTTAACGGGGATATTTCCTGCCTGCAAAAGCGGGAGGCCGAGTTCACCTTGGGCTCTCCCCATTTTCTCTATACCTGTTACAGGGAACCGGGCAGTCTCAAAGAGCTCACGGAGCTCATGGTATCGGATTTCCCGATTTTTGCCGAGCTGGCCGACGGCTGCGGCACCGGCTGCGACTATGTAGCTCTGGCCGAATACGCGCTGGAAACCGGCAACTGGCAGGCGGCGGAGCTGGGCGCCTTCAAAGCCATTTACAAAGCGCAGACAAAGGAACAGGTCGGTCTTATGATCTGCGCTTATCATGCTTTGATCAGGCTTTATCTCTATCAGGGGAAGACCGACGAAGCATTGGAGCTTTTGCGGCAGCTAAGGCAGGATGTGACGCAGGCCAACAACCTCTATTACAACACCGGGCTCGAGATCGTGGAAGGATATGTTTACGGGTGCCTCACCCGATTCGACAGCATCCCCCGGTGGCTGCAAACCGGCGATATGTCCCCCGCGCACTTTTTTTACGAGGGCATGGCCTTCAACTATATCGTCTACGGCAAGGCGCTTCTGCTCTCAAAGAATTACATCAAACTCGAAATGCTCACTGATGAATTTGCGCGCTATTTCGCCATCTTACACAACCAGCTCGGCTTTCTGCACAATCAGATTTTCAGGGCGGCGGCGAAATATCCTCTTTACGGCATGGAGGCGGGCTGCGCTGCCCTCCGCGAAGCCTTCGGCATGGCGCGGGAGGACCACATCATCCTGCCCTTCGCCGAGTACGCGCCTGCCGTCATAGACATGGTCAGGCACATCGCCCATACCGATTCGCGGGATGCATACGTAAAGGAAGTGCTTGAAGCCTGCGGGCAGTATATGGAGAGCCTGAAGCACTCCACGCAGAGTGCGGTTTCCCTGTCGGCGAGGGAGGTGGAAATCCTCGCGCTCGCCGCCGAGGGGTTGAAGCGGAACGAAATCGCCGGGCGGCTTCATGTGAGCACGGGCACCGTGCAGACTCATCTGCATAACATCTACCTGAAACTGGAG
>JAENYT010000023.1 GCA_016841665.1 Methanobacteriota archaeon | reverse complement strand
CGAGGAGGTGATGGAGCGGGTTGCGTCCTCCGCTGCCCCTGAGCCCGCCATCCGTATGGCGGGGCGGGTGTTTGAGCGTATTCACCGGGCCGAGACGTCGATCCACGGCGTTCACGCCCATTTTCACGAGGTGGGGGCGGACGATGCCATCGCCGATGTGATCGGCGCCTGCACGGCCTTTTATGCCCTCGCCCCCGGCGCCGTGGTGGTGCGCCCTGTCGGCCTCGGGGAAGGGATGGCGCAAGGCTCCCACGGCACCTTCCCCCTCCCCGCACCGGCGACACTCGCCATCCTGCGTGAAGCAGGCCTTGGCGTCACCTTCACCGGGGAGCAGCGGGAGCTCTGCACCCCTACGGGAGCGGCGCTCCTGGCTGAATTCGCCGCCTCCTGTCCGGGGGTTCCTCTCGACCATGCACGGATCCTCGGCGTCGGCTACGGCGCCGGGAGCAGGAACCCGGATCATACCCCCAATGTCCTGCGTGCCGCCCTGCTCGAGGCCGGTGATACGGGGAGGAAGGGTGACCGCGTCGATATCCTGGAGACCAATGTTGACGATGTGACCGGCGAGGTGCTCGGGTATGCGATCGGCCGGCTGATGGAGGAGGGGGCGCGGGACGCCTCGGCCATCCCGCTGATCATGAAAAAGGGCCGCGCGGGCCATCTGGTGCGCGTGATCTGCGCTCCCGCTGATACCGACGCCCTCGCCGCCGTGCTTTCCCGGGAACTCGGCACTCTGGGTATCCGGTGTCTCCCCTCCGTCCATCGCTTCATCGCCGGGCGGACCGTGGAGGAGGTAGCAATCGATATCAGAGGGACGAGGTATTCGCTCCGGGTGAAAGTGGGCTGGGACGGCTCCTTCCCCTCGTCGCTGAAGGTTGAATTCGAGGACGCACGGTCCTGTGCCGAAGCAGAGGGCATCCCTCTCCGCGAGGTGATGCGGCTGACCGAGGAGGCCGGCTGGCGCATGATACGGAACCGGGGGGTGGATCGGTAGATGGAATCGTCGCGTGTATCCACCGGGTCGCCTGAACTCGACGACCTGCTGGGAGGGGGGCTGGAGCGGAGAACCATCACCCAGATCTACGGCGAGCCGGGATGCGGCAAGAGCACCCTGTGTCTCCTTGCCGCCGTGGCGGTGCTGGATGAGGGGTCGCCGGTGGTGTACATCGACAGCGAGGGCTTCTCCGTCGACCGGTTCCGGCAGATTGCAGGCGATGCAGCGGATTCCCTTGCCGAGCAGCTCTTCCTCTTCGAGCCGAGCACCTTCGACCAGCAGGCGATGATGATCGGGGAGTGCGAAGCTCTCGTGCGGACGCGGCGGGCGGGACTGATCGTACTCGATTCGGCCACGGCCCTCTACCGCAGCGAAATGCTGCCGGGAGGGGAGGTGCAGCGCCGTCTCGGCCACCAGATGGTCAGGCTGCTGGGCTACGCCAAACGGTTCGATATCCCCGTGCTCGTCACCAACCAGGTCTACACGGACATCGATCGCGGGGTGATAAAGGGGCTCGGGGGCACCACGCTCCGGCATATCTCCAAGGCCATCGTGCGGGTCGAAAAACGGAACCGATCGCGGCGTGCCGTGCTGGAAAAACACCGTTCCATGCCGGAAGACGCTGCATTCGAATTTGCGATTGTAAAAGAGGGAATTAAAAGGTTATAACGCCGGTGTACACGTTCACAGCCGGCCCTTCCATCCGCGTGGTTTCACCAAGGTAGATGGTGAGAGGGCCGCCGCGGGTGTATACCTCGACCGTCGTTCCGACTGGCGCCTTGCTTTTCGTCCCCGGATAGCCGAGATGGTGGGCGACGGCGGCCGCAGCAGTCGCTCCTGTACCGCAGGAGAGGGTTTCGCCCTCGATGCCCCGCTCGAAGGTCCTGATGCGCAGTTCGTCTTCACCGGCGACCTCGACAAAATTCACGTTGGCCCCCTGAGGGAACGAGGGGTGGCGGCGGATGATGGGGGCCACCTCGTCGAGAGGGACGTTGGCGATCTCCTCCACGAATACCACGGCATGGGGGACACAGACGTTCACCGCATAGACTTCGTAGTCGGCGATGGTCTCGCGGTATTCTCCCGACCCCGTCGCAGGGATGTCGGGGCGGTCGAATTTTGGTACGGGCATCGATACCACGGCACTGAACGTATCTTCGTCGCCCTTCAACTCGAGCTTGATCTCCCCGGCAATGGTCTCCACAGTGCAGAAATCCTTGGCGAGGTCTGCATCGTAGAGGTACTTGCCCAGGCAGCGGATCCCGTTGCCGCACATCTCCGCTTCGCTTTCGTCCGGCTGAAAGAGGCGCATTTTGAATGTGGATGTAGCGGACCCGGAGAGGAACAGCACCCCGTCCGCCCCGATGCCGTAGCGCCGGTCGCAGTAGAGGCGGGCAAACGCGGCCTTCATATCATCGGGAATAACGGTTCCCTGCAGTTCATTGATGAGAATGAAATCATTCCCATTGCCATGCAATTTTGTGAAATATATTTCCATACAGCATCAACCCTCGTGCAGTCACAGCAGGGCTGTGTGCACACATCATGATCTATCAGGTGGTCTCCCGTTCATACAAAAAAGATTGTGTTTTTTAGTGTGTTCCCCATTTTGAAAGCGCCCGTTCCAGTTCGTAATGATCTTTGGCGTAGCTCTCGACATGCACGCCCGCCATGAACGCGTCCACCGCCTGCCGCATGGCCCTGGCGCCGGCAGCCGTGCCGTCGGGGTGTCCGTGGATGCCCCCGCCGGCCTGAAGCACCACATCGGTGCCCAGGTTGCTCAGTTCGGCATACACCTTGCCCGGGTGCAGCCCCCCGCTTGCCACAGGGAACGTGGCCTTCATCCCGTAGGATGCCCCGGTGAGCGCACTATTGTCGCCGAGAAGTTCGTCCAGGTTGTGCTCCATTTTGCCGCTCACCGTGCCGGTATGCAGCTGGTCGCCGCCCAGCATGCGCACGATCCGGGCGATGGGGCGCATGGCCACGCCGTGGTGCGGGTTTCTTGTCATCGCCGCGTGCATGGTGCGGTGGACGTGGATGGGAACCCTGATGCCCGGCTCCTCGGAGAGTGCCTGCAGGGCAGCAAAGCCGCAGGTGATCACGTCGACCATGAGAGTGTTGGCACCAAGGTCGATGGCATGCTCCGCACGCTTCACGATACGGTCGGCACGATCCGAGACATTGACCGCATAGAGCACCTGCCTTCCGGTCTCCGATTTCGCCTCGTCGAGCTGCGCCATGACCGCCGGCACGCGCTCGTCGATGGGGCAGAATGCTTGGCTGGTCAGAGTCTCGTCGTCCTTGATGAAATCCACCCCTCCCACTGCAGCCTGGTAGGCGACCGCGGCCGTATCCTCGGGCGTAAGCCCCACCTTGGGCTTGATGATGGTGCCGACATGGGGCCGCCGTTTCGTACCGATCAGTCTCCTGATGCCCTGAATGCCGAATTTCGGGCCCTTGAACGGCACGAGTTCATCGGGAAGGTCGATATCCAGCAGGCGGACCGCGGACAGGCGCGAAAGACCGAAGAGGTTTCCGGCCACCACGGAGAGGTACTGGGGGATATTGCCGGGTTCAAAGATCTCTGCCGGGAAGTGTATGTTCGTGACATATCCCTCTCCAGCCTCTTCGACGCTCTCCACTGTGCCGTCAAGCCGCTGGACGTAGGCGGTGCGGGTGGAAATATCGGTCCAGGTGCCGGTCGTCTCCTCCTCGCAGATCGCTTGTGCTGCCTCGTCGGGGGTGGTCCCCTGCTCGGGGATGAAAAAATAGGTGGCAATCACATCTGGCATACCATATTCACTCCTGATCTCGGTGATCAATTTCAAATGTCTTCTGGAATTCCCTGATATCCCATCCAAGGTAATCCTTGATGATGAGGTAGGCGAGTTCGGGGGGGAACGCACCCTGCTCGGTGACAATGAGATCGACGTATTCTGCCGGGGTCACGTCGAATGCGGGGTTGTGAACCGTCACGTAACGCAAGCCGCCGGCAACGTCTGCAGGGAGCACCTCCTCCGGATCTCGCTCTTCGATCTCGATCAGCTCCCCGAGAATCGTCCGCGGCGCAAACTTGTAGGTTTCGGCGGCCACGACAAGGTTGGTGCGGGCTTCGTGGGCGGCGAGGGCGATCTGGGAGGTGCCGATCTTGTTGACCACCGCCCCGTTGACCGCGATGGCATCCGATCCCACGATGACGAGATCGATATCGTTCATCCAGTAGCGCGCTGCGGAATCGACGATGAAATGGGCGGGGATGCCGGCATCATTGAGTGTCCTGACGGTGAGGAGCCCCTGGTTGCGGGGCCGCACCTCGGTGGCGAAGACCTCGATCTCCTTGCCCTGTCGGTGGGCTTCGAGGATGCAGGCAAGCGCTGCCTGGGAGTTGCAGTGGGTCATCAGGACGTCGCCGTCGGAGATGTGGCGTGCCCCTATCTCGCCGATACGCTCGACTGCCGTGGTTGAAGTTTCGATGAATGCGTCTGCCCGTGATCGGAGGACCTCCCTGGCTTCTTCGAGGCTGGAGGCCTTCCTCACGCTGTTCATCACAAAATGAAGTGCATTGGGAAGCGACACCGCGGTAGGCCTCGTGGCAAGGAGGATCCCCGCGGCCTGCTCCATCTCTTCCAGGTAGTCTGCGAGGGATGCCGGGTCGATCGTGCGATCGTGTTCTTTGAGCGCTTCGACCGCGGCGCGGGCGATTTTGCCCGCCCCCCGAATCTCCATCGTCTGTATCTTTTCCGCGGTTTTGTAGAGCGACATTACCTTCAATGAGTAGATGCTAATATAATAGATAGAACTATTGCCGTGAATCCATGTCGATTGCCGTGGTATTTGACAGTGCGGGGACGCTTCTTCGCACATTCAGGGTTGCGAAGGATATCAGGAGTGGGGAGCTCATCGTGGACGTGGAGACCACCACGCTTGCGTATTCATGCGCAGACCGGGCGCTGGTCATGCTCTATCTCCATACGCTCGACGTCATGGAGGCTCCTCCCGAAGAGGTGCTCTCCGAGTTCCTCACCGCCCACCAGATTGGTTTTGGAGTGGCCTGTGCATGTCAGGTGGTAACTGCGGAGGACGTGGCGGCAATCCTCTACCATGACAAGCATGCCCGCGTCGGCGACCTGCAGGACTGCATCAGGAGGGTGTGGGCGATCTGCAAGCATGAAACCGTCGTTGCACTGGCCAGCGGGGTCATGATCAACCAGATGCTGGAAGGGATCGAGTACGCCATCACCTCCGGCGGCCGTCCTTTCCGGGGTGCACGGGAGACCATCAGGGAACTGCATAAAATGGGAGTCGCCACCTATGTGGCGTCCGGAGACCGGACGGACAAGCTGGTGCGGATGGCGGACTATCTGGGCATACCCCACGACAATGTTCACGGCGTGGCCACCCCCGCCATCAAGGCACAGGTGGTCAGGGACTTAAAATCCCAGTACGATACCGTGGTCATGGTCGGCGACGGCATCAACGACCTGACGGCGCTGCGGGAAGCCGACGTTGCCATTCTCTCCGAGCAGCAGTCCGGCAACAAACCGGATGCGCTTGTGGGAGCGGCAGACCATATCGTCAGAAGTGTGACAGAGGTGGCCGATATCGTGAGAAAACTGCAATGTGGCACCGAATCGGTCATGTGACAATATAAAGACTAATATTGTGTTAATGCAAGAGTAGAAATGAGAGGTAACGTATGGCCCCCTTAATCACGGTTAATAATCTTTGCATGGCGTTTAATGGGAACGAGGTGCTGAAAGATATCACTTTCACCATGGAGGACGGTGAAATTCTCGGCATCATCGGCAGAAGCGGTGCGGGAAAAACGGTGCTCATGCACCTGATGCGCGGGGTTGACGAAGCCCCGACCAGCGGGGAGATCATCTACCATATCGCAGCGTGCGAGGGCTGCGATTATATCGATGTGCAGAGTGCCGCTGATTCTCCCTGTCCCCGGTGCGGGGGCGCCATGGTTGCCCGTGACGTCGATTTCTGGGCCCCGGAAAACGAGAATATGAAGAAGCGGATCATGCGCCGGACGGCCATCATGTTCCAGCGCACCTTCGCCCTCTACGGCGACGACCGCGTCATCGAGAACGTGCTCCATGCGCTCGACGATGTGCGGTATCCGGTCGAAGATGCCGTGGGCCGGGCTGCAGACCTGCTGGACGAGGTCCGTCTCTCCCACCGGATGATGCATATCGCACGTGATCTTTCAGGCGGCGAAAAACAGCGGGTCGTGCTGGCGCGGCAGCTGGCAAAAGAGCCGTTCCTCCTCTGCGCCGATGAGCCGACCGGCACCCTCGACCCCAAGACCGCAACGGTGGTGCACGATCTGCTCAACGAGGCCGCCGAGAAGAACAATATGGGAATGATCGTCACCTCTCACTTCTCCCAGGTCGTCGAGGATATTGCCGACCGTGCAATCCTGCTCGAGGACGGAGAGATCGAGGCCATCGGGGCCCCCGTCGAAATCATTCACAAATTCATGGAAAAAGCGACGGACACCGAAAAGTTCGAGGAGGCGGAGCTCGGGGAAAATATTCTCGTGTCGCGCGATGTTGCCAAACGCTATCTCTCTGTCGACCGCGGGGTTATCAAGGCGGTGGACGGCGTCTCCTTCTACGTCTCCGAGCGGGAGATCTTCGGTATAATCGGGACGAGCGGTGCCGGAAAGACCACTCTCTCCCGCATCATCGCCGGGATTATCGAGCCGACCGACGGGGAGATGAACATCCGCATCGGCGAGGAATGGATCGACATGACCAAGCCGGGCATCCAGTTCCGGGGCCGGGCCAAGGCCTATATCGGCCTGCTCCACCAGGAATACGACCTCTATCCCCACCGCACCGTGCTCGACAACCTCACCGACGCCATCGGGCTCGAATTCCCCAAGGAACTGGCAATCCGCAAGGCGGTCCTCACCCTGCGCATGGCGGGTTTTTCAGAGGAAAAGAGCAGGGCAATCCTTGAACGCCGCCCCGACCAGCTCTCCGAGGGGGAGAAGCACCGCGTGGCGCTCGCCCAGGTGCTGATTCGCGAACCGAGGATCGTCCTCCTCGACGAGCCGACCGGCACCATGGACCCCATCACAAAGATCGACGTCAAGCATTCGATCATGCACGCACGCGAGGAGATCGACGAGACGTTCATCGTCGTGTCCCACGATATGGACTTCGTTACCGATATCTGCGACCGCCTGGCGCTTATGAGGGGCGGCAAAATCGTCAAAATAGGACCCACAAATGACGTGATCGAAGCGCTCTCCGCCGAAGAGCGTGAGATCATGGCAAAACCGGAACCCTGAGGTGACGAGATGATCGAGATCCACCTCGACGGAACGAGGTTGGAGATAAAAGAAGGAACATCGCTGGGGGATATTCTCCCCCGGCGCAAAAAAAGTTGCTCTGTGGCGATTGTCCGCCCGGTGAAGGCTGAACTGGCCGAGACAAGGAACATCAAATTCTACACCACTGCCGGTGAGGTTGTGGTCGAGCTCAACGATGCAGCAACGCCGTTCCTCCAGGAGGAAAGCCTGGCGTCGCTGTTCTCCCCGCAGGAAGGTACGGGTGGCCTTGCGTTCGGGTGGGGGGACCGTTATGCGGCATCGTTTGGTCCCTTTTCCTCGGAGATCACGCCTTCACGCACCCCCTCCCGGTACGCGAAGGGCGATCTCGCCGTCGGCTGCGGGGGCTACGATCCCCGGCGTTCGTATCTGATTTTTTCCCGGGCAGATCACGTGGCTGATTACGGTGCCGCTGCAGACGGCGGAGTGATCGGAAAGGTGGTCAGCGGCAGGAGCGTGCTCGACCGCTGGACGTCCGGCGATGCCGTGCAGCGCATCGAGCGGGTGATCAGCTGGGCGGACCAGAGCAGTTCCTTTATCGCCACGGACGATGCCCTGGTGCTCGAGGACGGGATGTACATCGTCAGTTATGTGCGGGCGGTGGCCGAGGGGTACTCTTCGAATGCCATTGATACCGGAATGGCCGAGAGCGTGGAGCACCTGCTCATGACGCTGGAGGACGGGTACTTTCTGGTGAAACGCAGCACAAGCACCCATATCATGGACCAGAAACTGATAGGGACGTCTGTTGCCCAGGAGAATAAAGCCTCCCGCCTCGAAGGGACCATCACCGCCAGGACACGCGGCAAATCAAAGGGCTGCATCTATATCTATACCCAGGACACCCCGGGCAGCCCGGCGCACACGGTGGTCGGCAGGGTCGAGCACGGGATCGAGCTGGCCAAACTGGTGAGCGAGGGGGATGCATTCTGCATCAGGATCGAGCCGGAACGCCTCGATTTCATGGGGCTGACTGTCGAGGAGGCAAGAGGTGTCGCACAGGCGCGGGGAGTCGCCATCGAGACCGATGAGGAGGGCAACGACCGGGTCGTGGTGGGGCAGGAACCCGGAACCACCCTTGAAATTCTCGCACAAAAGCATGCCTCTCTCACCACGGTACCCGCCGAAGAGGTGCTTGCCGTCCGCCTCGATGACAAAAACGCACCCATGACCTGCATGATCTTCCGGGACTTTACGGGGCTGAAACAGCACAGTATTGGGTTTATGCCGTTTTTATTTAACTTCGAGGATGTCTATCTCTTCAAGCCGAAGATCGCGAGCAGCAGAAAGATCAACCTCGAAAACATCCCCTCCGGGGAGGTCCCCGCCTTCATGCTCGCCATGACCAATGATTCCCGTAAGAGCAGCGGTCTGGTGGGTGTTCGCACCGCTCCCAGCACCGAGTTCGGCCCTACTTCGGAGCCGTTCGGCGGCACAAACATCTTCGGCGTGCTGCTTGAACCGGAGAAACTGGATACCTTCAGGGAAGGGGATATGGTCGTGGTCAGGGAGGTGCGGTCGTGAAGGAATACGTCCCGACGTATGTGGGCACGGTCACCAAATACGTCTTTGTTGACTCACCCGACATCACCCCCCAGACGCTCGCCACGCGGGCGTACGAGGTCTCGGAGGGCGTGATGATCAAGGAGACCTGTTTCGGCCTGCAGGTCACCGGCACGCCCGAAGAGGTCGACCGGCTGATCGCTCATATCCGGCGTATGGACCCCCACCATATCTTTATCAAAGACCGGGGATTTCCGCCGGGCGACCCGCGGCGGTGCCGGGCCAATCTCGGGGGGGCACGGCCCGGGTATTACGGACACGAGTTCGAGATCGGGTTGATCCGATTCATTTCCCACGGTCTCGATGCAACAGAACGGATGGACGAGCAGGACTACCCGGAGGCCAGAAACCCACGGATCACCGGACCGGGGCTCGATGCCAGAACACTCAAACGACTGATTGATGCTGAGGAGAAATGACATGGTGAAAGTGTTTATTTATCCCACGACGAGCCTGATACTCTCTGATATGGTGGAGCGGTGGGGCCACAAGCCACTCGGTGCGGCGCTGCAGATCCGGGAGCGGATCCAGACGCCCGGATTCGACTCGCCCCCCCTCCAGATGACGCCCGAAGACCCGAAGCGGGGCCTGCGGTATGCCGCGGTGGAGGTGCCCTCGGGGGTGCGGGGGAGAATGGCCCTCCTGGGGCCGTTGATCGAGGAGGCGGAGGCGGCGATCGTCATCAACGATGCCGATTTTTCATTCGGGTGTATGGGATGCGCACGGACCAACGAGCTGGTCAAGCTCCTGATCCGGCATCGGAACATCCCCATTCTCGAGCTGACCTACCCCCGGTCCGAAGAGGAGGGGGTGGCATTCGTGGGTGCCATAAAGCGGTTCCTGAAGGGCCTCGGGGAGGTGTCCGCATGACCGGAAAGGTGCGGGTGGCCCAGCTCTCCTGCGGCCCGGAACATTCCGGGGTGCAGAAGGAGATCAACGATGCGGCGGCAGCGGTGGATGCGGAGATGTTCTTCCCTGATATCACGCTTGCCGACATCCGTAAAAACTATGACGAATTCGGGCTCGAGGCCCGCAGCCCTGACCTGAAACTTGCCATCGCCCGGGCAAAAGCGCTCGTCGAGGGACACGTGGATGCAGACGCCGTCTTTATCGCCACCTGTTTTCGCTGTGCCGAGGCGGCGATCGTGCGCAACGAATTGCGGCGCTATATCCACGAGAATTCGGATCTCCCGGTGGTCAGCTACTCGTTCACTGAGCGGACGACCTCCGGCACGCTGCTCACCAGAATGGAGGCGCTGACCACCATCGCCCGGCGCCGCGCCCTGCTTGCCCGCGAAGTGCAGGAAGGGCTCACTCTCGGGGTGGACAGCGGGTCCTCCACCACCAAAGCGGTGATCATGCGGGACAACGAGATCATCGGCACCGGCTGGCGCCCCACCATCAAAGTGAATGAGAGCGCCGATGAGGTGGTGGCGCTGGCACTCGAGGAGGCAGGGGTGGCGATCGACGAGATCGAAGCGATCGGGACGACCGGCTACGGGCGTTTCCTGGTAGGCGAACACCTCAACGCCGTTCTCATCCAGGAAGAACTGACCGTGAACTCCAAGGGAGCGGTCTACCTCGCGGACCGCCAGCACGGTCCGGCCACGGTCATTGATATCGGCGGCATGGACAACAAGGCGATCACGGTGCAGGACGGCATCCCGGGAACATTCACCATGGGCGGCATCTGTGCGGGCGCGAGCGGCCGGTTTTTGGAGATGACCGCGAAGAGGCTGGGGGTCGACATCACTGAGCTCGGGCCCATGGCCATGAAGGGCGATTCGAAACATGTCCCCATGAACAGCTACTGCATCGTCTTCGGGACGCAGAGCCTGGTCAATGCCCTGGCCGCGGGCAGCACCCCGGAAGATGTGGCTGCCGCGGCCTGCCGCAGCGTTGCAGAACAGGTGTTCGAGCAGCAGCTGCAGGAGGTTGACATCAAGGAGCCGGTGATCATGGTGGGCGGCACCTCGCTCATCGAGGGGCTGGTTCACGAGATGGGCGAGCTCCTGCAGACGGATATCCTGGTCCCCCCGCAATCGCAGTATATCGGTTCGGTCGGTTGTGCGCTGCTTGCCTCGGGGTTCAGGGGTGGACGATCCGATGAAAGCGTTTGAATATTTCGAGGTGGAGTGCGAGGACGCGGTGGGCGGCGATGCCTACCGGCAGATAGCCGCGGATATCCTCGGCGACCTGGACCTGATCAAAGTGATCGGCAGGCTGCACATCTACATCGATCCGAAGGTGCCCCTCTTTCTCGCCGTGGGTGTGACCCGGAAACTGCCGCGGCTGGTGCGTCTCCGGGATTTTGCGAACGTACTCGAGCAAGGGGGCGGCGTGGTCATCGATATCAGCGACGAGACCTATCTTTCGCAGCTCTTGAACATTCTCTGGGAGCGGTTCGGGCGTGATCTGGTGGAGCAGCCCGACCGCTGGACGATCCAGATCAGGAGCGGGGACGTGAACCCGTCCGACATCGAGGACCTGGTCGTGTTCGATCCCACCGAAAGCCTCGCAAAGGACCTCATCTACGCCCTGCAGTACATCGCCCCCGAGGGGTTCAAGGTCAGGCGCCAGCTCGTGAAAGAAGGCAGATTTTACTACGTGGCGAGCGAGAACACGCTTGAAGAGGGCATGGTGGAACGGCTGCTGGCGGAGAAGTTTGCAAAAATCGGGGTGACTGTATGACACTCGTGCCCATCACCTACAAGGGGGGTGTGTACCGCCATGACGAGATCCTCGATCTCATCGATGATCTCGGGGGCTACGTCATCCAGAAGCACCATCTTGCACAGGAGGTCGTGCTCCAGTGCCTCGTCCCCAAAGAGGATATCGAGTACCTCCGCACGGTGGCCCGCCCCCTCGCCGGTGAGGTGATCGAGGCCCCGCTCGTGGGCACCGAGATCGCAGTGGTCAGCCCCAGCCTTGAGATCCACCACCTCCCGCACACCTCCTGTGATGTCGCGGAGTACCTGCGTCGGGTGGGGGCGAAGACGAACGTGATCGGGCTTTCCCGCGGGTTCGGAAAAAGGATTGCCAACCTCAACATCGAGGAGCGGGACGTGATCAATGAGCACGATTGCGCCGTCTACCTGCTGGGCAATTTCGAGGAGTGCATCAAGGAGAAGCTGCCCACCCTGCGCCGGGGGATCACCGTCCCCGTCATCGTCGCCGGTGCGCCCTCGAAGGAGCGCTTACAAGCAATCATCGACCCGCCGGCGGAGGGATACGTCGGCGATCTGGGGCGGGTTGCCCACCGGATGCGTAAAGAGGAGGAGCTCGATCCCCTTGATCGGGTGGTCGAGGAGGTCTCGAGAGTGCTTAGCGCCTACCGCGAGGAGATCGCCAAGGACCCGCTCTCGATCTCCCCTGCCCGATTGATGGTGATCCTCGATGAAAAACTGCAGATCACGGCCGAGTCCACCCACCCCACCCCGATCACCGTCCAGATTGCAGGGCTGCGGGTCAAGGTGGCTTATGAGACCTATGCAGAACAGTTGCGCGCGCTTGAAATCGAGGAGGGCGTCACGGTGGGCGATGTCGCCGAAGTCCTCCCCTCTCGAATGCGCAATTACATATGGCTGAAGATACGACCTTTTTCAGAAACCAATATCATGGTCTGAATGGTGGCCATCTCCCGGTGCGGCGGCGCCCGGCGCTCCGCACCGGTCAGCAACAGCAGCGTGGTGCATGCGAGTGGATTTTGAAAAGATGCTGAAAGAAATTGGCGAACGCGGCCTTGAGAAGACAGCGGAGGATTGCCTGCAGAAAATCGAGGAGGAATCGGGGGCGGTCCCCCTGATTTTCCGGCGCATGGCTGAGCACCCCGAAGTGCTCCTTTCCCACCTGCTCTACAAGAGCGCGGTGGCGGAGACGAGCTCCATAGAACCGAAATTTGTCGAGCTCATCAGCCTTGCGGTGAGCGCCGCCCTCAACTGCAGCCACTGCGTCGAGTACCACATGCAGACCGCGCTGAAGAAGGGCGCGACCCGCGCGGAGATACTTGAGGTCATCCTGATCGCCGGGGCGCTCGCCAATGCCTCTGTCCTCGCTGATGCGTACCGGGTGGTCGACCCGAGCGGGGAATCATGCGGCGTCTCCTGTGATGTGAACGGCTTTGGCCTGAAACGCACCCTTAAGGGCGAAAAATAATTCATTTTCCCTCGTTTTTCCCGCAGGCAGGTCCTGTTCTTCCCCCATCACTCCAAATAGCGGTGCGGTTTTTTTCTATAGGTATATATAGCCCTTTCCTGGAAATGGCACAATCGCCACGGCCTCTATAAATCCCGCAGTATGTCAATATATAAATAAATTTAAATTTTTTGCCCGATATAAAATTGTAATGATTTATCACCGACAATTTTGCAGTGCACTCATCCGGAGGTACCTATGACGCCACCCAACGTCTGTTTTGGATTTGAGATTCATCAACCGTTCCGGCTGAATGAAGCCATACGCAGCAGTATGCCGGGGCAGAAGGAATCCATGGAGTCATGGTTTTTTTCTCCATCGAACCGGGACTACTGCGTGCGCATCGCCGAGCAGTGCTATATTCCGGCAACGGAAATCCTGCTCGAATCGATGGACCGAGATTTCCGGTGTGCACTGAGCCTCTCCGGCACCCTCGTCGAGCAGCTTGAGCGCTGGTCGCCCGACGCGCTGGATCTCTTCTCCCAGGCAGCATCGCACAGGAATGCGGAAATTCTGGGGCAGACCTATTACCACAGTCTTGCCGGCCTGCTCGATGATCACGAGGAGTTCGCCGCACAGATCCGTCAGCACCGGCAGCTGATGGAGGACGTATTCTGCGAAACGCCCTCGGTGTTCGAAAACACCGAGCTGATCTTTGACGGAAGGATCGCCAGAACGGCCGGAGACCTTGGATTTGATGCGGTCTATACCGAGGGGGCGGACCGTGTGCTCGGGGGACGGAGCCCGAACCACGTCTACTCCACAGGGGGGATTCCCACGCTCCTTCGCCACACGCGGCTCTCGGATGATATTGCCTTCCGCTTCTCCGACCGCACCTGGGACTCCTGGCCGATCGACGCATCCACGTATGCCCGCTGGCTTGCAGCGACCCCCGGCGACTGCGTCCACGTATTCATCGATTACGAGTCATTCGGTGAGCACCACTGGAAGGAGACGGGGATTTTTAACTTCCTGGAACACCTCCCCCTGGCATGCGAGGAGCAGGGGATCAGAACCGCGCTTCCCGGGGAGATCGCGCGCCTTGCCCCGGTCGGCGATCTGGATGTCGATCATCCTGTTTCGTGGGCCGACCAGGAAAAGGACGTCTCCGCATGGCTCGGCAACCAGATGCAGAAGAGCGCGTTTCGTGCAATACAGGATATTGTGGCGCTCCGACCGCATGATCCCTTCTACCGCTACCTCCTGACCAGCGATCACTTCTACTACTTCTCCACGAAAAACGGCTCCTGCGGGTATGTCCACGAGTATTTCAATCCCCTGGACAGCGCCGATGACGCGTTTTCCATCTATATGAACGTGGCTGCAGAGTATTTCCGCCGGTCCACCGCCCTGCGGAAATCTCGCGTCGCCGCACGAAGCCTGCGCATCGTCCCCCCCGAGCACGCGTTCCACTTCAGGGATGCAGAGGGGCATCGCGTCATGTCGGCCTACAGCCTTGCCGAATTTGCCGATGCACTCGTATGGGTCCCCTCCGGGGTGCTCCGCCATCATTGCGAACGCGGGGACTTCTCTCGGTGGGTGGAAGACGTGCTCGGTGAACCAAGGCTTGCAGAACAGATTGCAGACTGCACAAACAGAGAGGCGCTGTGCAAGGTGGTGAATGCACGGAGGGATGCCCTGTGGAAACGCTTAAAATAGCTCATTTTGCCTGGGAGTCGCTATATTCGGAAAAAGTGGGCGGCCTGGCCAGTGCAGCGACCTGCCTTGCCGAATCGCTCGCCGACCGCCACGAGGTCCACTACTTCACCCGGGGGAATAAGCCGGATGAGGTGATCAACAATGTGCACTACCACTACGTGCACCCCTACGGCGACAATATCGTCGAGTACTGCCGCCGCATGAGCTACAAGGCGGAAAAAATATTCCGGGAATTCGACCGCCCCCGCTTCGATATCCTGCATTTTCACGACTGGCATTTCGTGGAAGCGCTGCACCTGCTCAAGGACCGCCACACCGTCCTTACCTTTCATTCCACCGAATGGGGCCGTAATGGGAATAAACACGGAGACTGGTGGGAATTCCGTGAAATCTCGGGCAAGGAGTGGTACGGGGCGTATATCGCCGGGCGATGTACGGCGGTCTCCGATACACTCCGCCGGGAGGTGATGAGCCTCTACAATGTGCCGGACTGGAAGATCACGGTGGTCAGGAACGGCGTGAAACCGGAGAGGTTCTATGCGGAGGTCGATGCCGGGGACGTGAAACAGGGCTACGGTATTCACCCCCTTGCCCCCCTCGTGTTCTTCGCGGGCCGCCTTTCAGTCCAGAAAGGCCCCGACCTGCTGCTCGCCGCCATTCCGGAGATCCTGCGCCACCGATGGGATGCACGGTTTATTTTTGCTGGCGGCGGGGACATGTACCGCTCGCTGCAGAAAAAGGCAAAGCACCTGCCGGTCTCCCTGCTCGGCCACGTGCCTGACGGCGAATTCGTCAGGCTCCTCAACGCCAGCGACATCGTGGTCATCCCCAGCCGCAACGAACCCTTCGGGCTGATCCTGCCCGAGGCATGGAGCGCCAGCAGGTGCGTGGTCGCCAGCGACGTGGGGGGGCTCTCGGAGAATATTACCCATACGGTCGACGGGATCAAGGTCCCGGTACATCCCCGCGGGATCGCCCGCGGCGTCACCTCCATCATTGATGATGCCAGCGAGGTGCGTGCCCTTGGGCAGAGGGGGCGGCAGAATGTGGAACGGCATTTCCGCTGGGAGAAGATCGCCGGGACCATTGAAACCGTCTACGCGGATGTGCTGCCATGAAAATCGCCTGCATGGTCGATGAATACCCCCCCTACTTTCTGGGGGGGCTTGGCACCTACGCGATGGAACTCTCGCGGCAGTTTGTCAGAATGGGGCACGAAATCACGGTATTTTCGCGCAACAGTGGCGACGATCCCCCTCAGGGTATCTGGGAGGGTATCGAGGTGTACCGCCCCTACCTCATGAACTTCACGGGGGTGCTCCCCATTGTGGTGCCGCCCGATGTCCGGAAATGGTCGCCCAGAGGGCAGGAATTCTTTCAGGAAACGTTGCACTACAATTTCATGGCGGCATCCACACTCGTCAACCAGATCGTCCGGGTGGACGGCAGGAGCTTTGATATCGTGGTGGCCCACGACTGGCTCTCTGCGATGGCAGGCATTATGGCGAAACGCAACCTCAACCTGCCGTTTGTCTTTCATTTCCACGCATCCGAGCGGGGAAGAACCGGAAACGGATCGGAGACTGTCAAGGAGATCGAGCGGATCGCCGCGTTTGAAGCGGACCGGATCATCACCGTTTCCTACGCCATGCGCGACGAACTGGTCCGCCAGGGCGTGCGGGAGAAGGACATCAGGGTCGTCTACAACGGGGTCGACACGCAAAAGTACCGCCCTGATAGGTATTCTGCGGACGAGATCCAGGCGATCAAAGAAGAGATCGGGGTTGGCAGCCATCCCATGATCCTCTACGTGGGAAGGCTGACCTGGACCAAGGGCGTCGATTCACTCATCCGCGCCATGCCTATCATTCTCGCCAGCGTGCCGGATGCGAAACTGGTCATCCTGGGCAGCGGGGAGGAGGAGCAGCTTCTCGGGCACCTGGTAGTGTGCCAGTGTGCCGATGCCGTGATCCTCAACCTCTCCTACGTCGAAGAGGAGGAGCGGATACGCTATTACGCAGCCTGTGATGTGGCGGTCTTTCCCTCCAAGTACGAACCGTTCGGCATTGCCGCCACCGAGGCGATGGCCATGGGAAAACCGGTGGTCGTAGGCGGACGGGGGACCTCCGGCATGCGTGAACAGGTGATCTGTGCCGGCAGACATGCCTGCGGATTTCACATCAACCCGAACGATCCACAGGATATCGCCAAGTTCACCGTACGCCTGCTGAAGGATGCGGATCTGGGGGAGGTGGTGGGGCGGGCGGCGCGGAAACGGGTGGAGGAGCACTTCACCTGGGATCTCTGTGCCCAGCGCACCCTGGATGTCTACCGCGAGGCGATCGAAATGCACAGGAGGAAGCAGCAATGAAGAGCGTAGGGAAGCAGCGATGACGGGATACCGGCAGGAAAGGAGTGCGTGATGGTCTACGAAAAAGAGGTCGGTGTGCTCCGGGAGGGCGATATCTTTCGTGAATGGCTCATCGACAAAATCGGGGGGCGCATCGGCAACCCCAGGTGCAAGGTGATCGTCTCCCTGCTCAAACCTGCCTCACACACGGTCTGCAAGTACCGCTTTGTCGGGGAGGAGTATGCCGTGGTGGCGAAATTCTTCGCCGAGCCGAAGGGAAAGGAGACCCACTATGATGCCAGAAAAGCGATGGACAACGAGTACAGGAATCTCAAAAAAGTGGCGAAGGTGATTCCCATTGCCCACCCCGTTGCCTGCAATGCCGATTTCCACTGTGTTCTGGTCACCGAGTACGTCAATGGCAGGCCCCTCCTCCACTCCCTCAAAGAGGAGCGGCGGCCGTTTCGACGGTTTGCCACCGTTGCCCAGATGCACAGGAAGCTCCACTCGCACACCTGCGGGGGCTACGATAAAACCCGCGTGTTTTCGACCTTCCACGATGTGCTCGGAAAAGTGTACCTCTCGGACGCCGAACGCCGGCACTTCGACGACCTGCTGGGCAGGTGGTGGCACAGCGGGATGCTCGATCGCGACCACGGCTGTATGATCCACCGGGACGCGACCCTCGCGAACTACATCTTCTCCAACAACCATGCATTCGCCGTCGATTTCGAGAGTGCCTGGGAGCATGCCCATCCGGTGCATGATCTCGGGATCCTCTGTGCGGAGCTGAAACATTTTTTCGCCCTGCAGAAGCATGACGCGGACCTTGCCGAGCCCTATATCAGGCACTATCTTTGGAAGTACTGCATGAATGATGACGAATTCGAGTACGTGACCAATATCCTCCCGTTTTTCATGGCCATGGGGTACGTGCGCATCGCACGGCTGGATATGCCAAAGGAGTACCGGAATTTCCTGATCAGGGAGGCGATGGCATGTCTGTCCTCGAAGGTGTGAAGGGGATCCTCTTCGACTGTTATGATACCCTCATCGATGTACGCAATGATGAGGACGACATCCAGACCTACGCGACGGTAAGCTCGTGGCTGCAGTACGAGGGTGTGCGCATCGATCCGGACACGTTGCGGGACCAGTATCACCGGCGTATCCGGCGTTCGATGGATCGGAGCAAAGAGAAACACCCCGAGGTCCGCCTCGAGGAAATCTTCGGGGAGATCTGTGCCGACCACCGCCTCTGGGAGATAGACGAGCTGCTCGTAGGCATGTCTGCAGCCCGCGCCTTTCGTGCAGCCTCATTGCGGCGTTTTCGCGCGTTTCCCGAGACACTTCGCCTCCTCGATCACCTCGGCTACGTGGCCAAGGGTATCGTGTCCAATGGCCAGCGTGTCTTTTCAGAGATCGAACTCAAGTTCCTCGACCTCCACCGGTACTTCGACGTGATCGTCTTCTCTTCTGACGTACGCGTAAAAAAGCCCGACCCGAGAATTTTCCGTACGGCACTCGATGCCATGGCCCTCGAACCCGAAGACGCGTTGTTCATCGGCGATTCGTTTGAAGACGACATTCACGGGGCACGGAAGGTGGGCATGCAGGCCATGTTCATCAGGGAGGCATGGACCATTCCTGATCGCAGTTATACCGAGTACCTCTATGCCCGCCGCTGACCGGAACCGCTGTGTTTCCCCACGAGTCCTCAAAAATATATAAAATATAAAATAAATATTGTGCACTATAGAATCATTTGAAAAGCCCTATATGTAGCTGGAAGCTACCTTGAGTACATACGATGGTTCATCGGCGGGAGCATCCGGTGCATACCAGGATCCCTTACGGCAGTCTGCCCGGCGGCGCTCCGCCGAGGCCCTTTCAGGAGATGAAGGTGCGGCAGATTTCGTGCCCCGCAAATACCTCGATATTTTCTTATCTACGGGTGAATACGGCATGTCGGCACTTGACGGAATAGAGGGAGTCCTCTTTGACTGTTACAATACGCTGATCGATATCAGGACCGATGAGAGCACCATAGAGACCTACCGAACGTTGAGTTCATGGCTGGCCTACCATGGTGTGAGCATCGATCCGGAGACGTTGAAATACGAATACCGGCGACTGTGCAGGAAACGCATCGAGAAGGCGGGCGAGCAGTTCGCGGAGATAAAGATCGAAAAGGTCTTCCGCGACATCTGTTACCAGTACAAAATCTGGGACGTCGACGAGAAAAAGCTGGGGCGAAGGGCGGCACGGACCTTCAGGGCCGCGTCCATACGGAGAAAACAGGCATTTCCCGAAAGCCTCCGCCTGCTCGAGCACCTCCGCGATATGCCCAAGGGGATCGTCTCCAACGCCCAGCGCGTCTTTTCCGAGCAGGAGCTGCGCCACCTTGGCCTCTATGACCATTTTGATACGGTCGTATTTTCCTCGGATCACGGGTACAAAAAGCCTGACGAGCGTTTATTCTGGAAAGCGCTCGAACCCCTGGGCCTCAAACCTGAAAAGGTCCTGTTCATCGGGGATTCCTATGAAAACGACATCCTCGCCCCTCAGCGGATCGGGATGCGTTCCATGTTCATCCACGAGGCGTGGAATATCCCCAACGGCGGTGGCTCTAGCACATCCCCCCTGTTCTCTTTCCGGGCGTAGCCTTCATCATCCGCACGGGCCGATAGGCTCGGCATGAGCTGCCCGGAGCTCGGGGATGCACGTGCGGGGGAATAGGCGAAAAAAATGCCCTGATTTCTACTGCCAGAAATCCCGCCCCCGGTCCGCTTCAGCTGCGGAGATTTCCATCAGGTGGTCGGGGAACGGGGCAAAGAAGGTCTGTTCGCCGAGATAGGGGTCATCGAAGCGGACGATCCAGCTCTTGAGGATATTTTTCGGGGCGCAGATCGAGGCGAATCCCTGCCGGTACTGCTCCAGGCTGTCGAGGAAAAACGATTTTTCGCCGTGAGAGAGGCGGTCGGAAACGTGCCCCAGTGCGTGCAGGAGGACGTTGATATTTGCCGTGTAGCGCGGCGCCTTCGCCAGTGCGGCGAGGAGACGCTCCCTGTACTGCGCCGTTGCGGACGCAAAGGGTTGATCCCCGGCATGGGCGACAATCTCTCCCATCTCACGCTGCAGCCGCTGGTTGCAGGCCATGAGGAGCAATTTGTTCTGGGTGTGAAACCGGGCGAGCTGTTCGAGCCGCCCCGAGGATGCTACCCTGTCGAAATCGGCAAGTGTGAAGATACAGGTGAGGAAATGGTCCCTGATGCGCACATTCCTCAGCCTGCCCTCGTCCTCGATGGGGAGAAGGGGGAAGCGTTCCTGCACCGCACCCGCGAACACGCCGGCCGATCTGTCGATGGCTGGCGACCTTTCCGGCCTGGGATACACATTGACATCCTTGAGCCCGCAGGAGGGGGACCTCGATTTGAGGATCACCCCGTCGATGGGGGGGAGCGACTGCAGGAACGCCTCCGAAAACCGTTGCATCTCCTCCGTCACATCGCGGCCTGTTGCGGGCTGGATAAGCCGGTTTTCACCCTCGATCCTGACGATTCGCACCGGATCCCGGGGGACGCCGAGGCCGATATCGCTCTCGGGGCAGACGTGAATGAATGCTGCGTCGCGTTTCAGCTCACGGACGATATGGCTGGTGATCATGTCTCCGTTGTACCGGCAGTGGTCGAATTCGATACATCTGCTTATCAGGATGTGCGCGGGGAGGAACGTGCGCGTCTTCACCACCTTCACCTCGGAAAGGGCATAGCAGACCGGGAGCAATATACATTTCCCCCGTGTGTGCCGAGGAAATGTTTATATCGGTTCCTTTGCTCGTATCCTCCGGGCGCACCATGCAGCACGGGAGAAGGGCATGACGGCAGAGTTCGTGTGCAGGGGTGCTCCGGATGGGGGAGGCTGCCTTTTCTGGCCGGGGCTTTCTACTCTTTTGCATGGGTGCACTTGCCGCCGTCGCGCACGGTGCTCTCCCCGATCCTGTGGCGTTCTGCGCGGGCTATGCGGCGTTCGGCCTCGTCCCCCTCTCGGTTTCCTACAGCAGCGAGTATTTTGACCGGATATCGGATCGCGCAGGGTTGCGGACGCTGATCTCGGGGGGCAGCGGGATGCTCGTCCTCCACCCCGAGATGGCGACGCCCGCCCTGAAAATCGCCCTCACCCCGAATGCGCTTGCCCTCGCCCTCGCTACGGGCCTGGCAGTGGCCGGTATCGTCACCCCCGTATTCGCGTGCATGGTCGGCCTGGGTGCGCTTCTCGGGTGGTGGTATTCCGCCCCGCCGCTGCGGTTCGTTGCCCGGGGGCTCGGGGAGGCGAGCACCGCCGCGACGCTCGGGATGTTCATCCCGGCAACAGGATACCAGGTCATGGCGGATCGTATCGATCCCACCCTGCTCCCTTTCCTCTTCCCCCTCCTCTGCTACGGGATGATATTCATCCTGAGCGTAGAGCTGCCAGACATGGAAGGCGACCGCTTGAGCGGAAAACGGACCTTTGTCGTGCGGTACGGAAGAAAGGTGAGTGTATGGGCAATTTTTGGCTGTGCGGCCGCTGCATCGCTCTTCTACGCCCTCTTCCCGTGGGAGGGGGGCGATTCGGTCATTCCGGCCGCCCTCTCCCTGATCATGCTGGGCACCGGTGCTGCAGGCGTGCTGCTCCCCTGTGAGAGCCGCAAGTGCCTTGTCCGGCGCTCCACCGCAAACCTCGCCGCCCTGAACGCATTTGTGCTTATCGCAAACCTCTCTCTTCTGGCAGGTATTGCGGGCTGACGGAGGGGTGGAAAAACGGTTGGAGGGAATCCAGTCTGCTGTTCAGTCCGTTTCGCTGAGGGGCACACCGGCCTTGCCGATGTTCTCTCGGTCGAGCTCGTGGAGGAGGACGGTTACCCAGTCAGGATCGACACCGAGGGTATCGACGATGGTTGCGGTGACTCCCTCGATGATTTTTTTCTTCTGTTCGGCGGTCCTGCCCTTCGACATCTGTATGGTCACGATTGGCATACCTAATTGTGTCCGGTGCGCAGGCTTATCGCTTGCGAATGGACTCGCGCGGTTACCGCCTGCGGTTCGCACGGGCGCACGACCAGATGGCGAAGGCGGCGATGGCGGGCAGGATGGAAAGATCGACGGACGGGGTCGGTTGCTGTGTCGCGCCGTCATTTTCGGCCGGGGACATGGTGGGCTGTGCGGCCGGTTGTTCGAGCTCCCGCACTATCTCCGTGGTGCCCCCTGCCTCGACCTCGATCGACTCATTGATGGGAACATAGCCGGCCTTTCGCAGTTCCAGCGTGTGGGTGCCGGCAGGAACCCCGGTCAGGTCGACCGGCGTCGTGCCCTGGAGGACACCGTCCACGTAGACCTCCGCCCCCGGCGGATCGCTCCTCACGGCGAGCGTACCCGCCTCACCGACAACAGCGTCGAGGCCCGGGCGGGTGAGGGTGACAGTAATTGTCGCGTAACTGGCGCCGCTGAGGTCCTGCCTGCCTGCCGGTTCCCTTACCACGTACACGGTATAGGTGCCGGCGTCGGGCACGCCGCCTACAGTCCGGGTATCCCAGGTATAGCGCCACCGCCCCTCGGCCACCTGCGCCCTGGTAAAACTCGCCGGATCGCCGGTCACCACCCCGGCGCGGATATCGTCCAGCCGTGCCCCCCCGGCAGGGAGGTTGGGCCCCGTGACAAAAAGGTAAACCTCGTCGGCGCCTTCGGCGGTACCGCTGAGCGTGATTTCATCGCCGGCTGCAACGGTCACCGCCGCTCCTGCAACTGCAATGGCGAGGGAGAGCAGCACGATGACGAGGCCGGTGAAATGCAACCTGCCGTGCGGTAGAGGATCGCTCATCGACGCCTCCTTGCCTTTCATGGTTGATAAGGCTTCGCGACGGGAGGAAGATTTATCGATAAGATGCGACATCTCAGTGATAGACACAATGTCGATCGGTGGAGGTACAGATATGGCAGAAAAAAAGATTCTCGTGGTGTATGCGTCCCGCTATGGGTCCACAGGAGAGATTGCAGAGGAGATTGCAGAGGTGCTGCAGGAGTCGGGCGTGGATGTGGCAGTCGGCAACGTGATGGAGATCGAGACCGTTGCGGGCTATGACGGTGTGGTGATCGGCAGCCCGATTTATATGGGCAAGTGGCTCCCCGAAGCGGTAGATTTCGTAAAGAATTTCCAGGACGTTCTGCGGCATGTGCCGGTGGCGGTGTTCGCGGCGGGCTTTTCCATGAAGGAGCCGACCGAGCAGAACCGCGAGAGCGGGCGGGCTGCGATATCGGTCATACGCCCCTACGTGCACCCCTTCGATATCGGCATTTTTGCGGGAAAACTTGCCATTGACGGGCTTTCCGGGGCCGATGCGGAGATTATCAAAATGGCGGGTGTCATGGAGGGCGATTTCCGCGACTGGGATGATATTGCGGCATGGGCCGGGGATCTCGAGCCGCTCTTCAAGGACGTCTCCTGATCCGCCTCCCCTTTTTTCTGGCGGCTCCCCTGAGGGGGCACCATGAGTTCGCGGTGGTTGCTGCGGTGCAGCACTACCGCCCGGACACACCGGGATATAGTCCTGGACAAACTGGCCCCGGGCTGATCCCTTCTTGATTGTTAGAGCCCGAAATCAAAGAGCGTGGTACGCGACGGGTCGACATCCTCCCATTTCCATCCTACGGCCTCGATGATGCGGGAGATGGGCTGCTTGATCGTCCGCTCGAGCATCGTCTCGTAGTCCACCACGAACTCGGGCGGTACCTGGTCGGCATACTCGAAGCAGATTACGTCCGTCTTGGGATACTTCGCCGTCACGTTCTTGATGTAGACCCTTTTGGGCTTGCTTCCCCGCTTGAAATCGGTGCCGAGATAGGCATTCGAGTAGATGGCACCCCTGATATGGGCGTCTTTGATGGCGTAGGCGTCGAGCTCCTTGCCGATCCCGCCGGGAATGCCGATCTCGTCGAGGGAGTGCTCGCCCCTGCGGTAGGAGGAGATGACCCCGGCGAGGTACGCCTTCACCGGCGCAAAATCAGTCTCCCTGAGGATGAGATCGATGACCGTGTACTGCACCTCCCGCGTGATCTGCGGGGAGTCGCTGCGCCGCATCTCGAACCCGACGATGTCGATCCGGTCGATCGTCTGGCCCTCCTTCCAGACGAGTTTACCGGCGTAGCGCTTCTTCTTCCCGGCCTGGAAGAACCGCCGGTAGACCTTCTCGAACTTGATGGAGAAGTAGTGCGATTCGGCATTGAGCACTGTCCAGGCGAAGTCGGCGTAGCTTGCGTTGACGCGCTGCTCGATGGCGCGGGCCATGGCGATGGTCTTCTCGAGTCCTGCTGCGGGCAGCTGCACCATGCAGGAGTCGGTGTCCCCGTAGATCACCGTATACCCCATCCCGTCGATCACGGTGCGGGTGTGCTCGATGATCGCCCGGCCCACGGAGGTGACGGCCGCCCCGATCTCGCGGTCGTAGAGGCGGAACCTCGCATACCCGCTCACCCCGTAGTAGGTGTTCATGATCACCTTCAGGACGTTCTGCTGCATGTCGTAGAGCACGTATTCCGGGGACCCGAAGGGATACGCATCACGCTGGGCTTTTTTCTCGTCCCGCTCCCGTAACAGCTCAGCAATGATGCTCCTGGTCAGCCCATCGGGCTGGCGGAGAAATCGCACGCCGTTCGGGGCCCTCAGTTCGCCGTCGGGGCTCTTTGTCTCCGGCGAGGCGTTGATGGTCATCATGCACATCGGGTAGAGGGACTTTAGGTCGAGCACCACCACGTTCTCCCGCACACCCCTGGAGGGATCGAAGACGGTCGCCCCCTCGAATTCTTCCGACGCGGCGTACCCTTTCGAGGGCAGCACGAACTTCCCGTGCGCTTTTCGCAGGATGAAAATGTCGATGACGTTCGAGGAGTTGAGCGTGCGGTCGAGCGGCAGCCCCACGTACCGGGAGATCTCGCGGTAGAAGTCGATGATGTTGTTTTTCCGGTCGATGCCCACGCAGAGCTCGACATCGCGGAAGTTATAGGCGATCAGGTGGCGAGGGTCCTGTTTCCAGAGATCGCTGATGGTCCCGGAGTAGCGGATCTTGCCCTCGCCGAGCTCCTCCTCCGCCACTGCGTCGAGCCGGTAGGACTCTTTCTGGGTGGCGTGCATCTTCTTGTAGGCGGAAAGAAGGTCGAATGGTGCGCGCCCCCGGATAGCGCTGCGTTCGGTCGGCCCCGGCAGGCGGGAGAGTACATCGCCCCGCATTCCCAGCGCCTCGATCCTTTTGAGGGTGTAGTCGATGTCAAACTCGGTGAAGTTCCACCCGCTCATGATGTCGGGATCCTTTTCCCGGATGTAGGCGGCAAATGCATCCAGCATGTCCCTCTCATCGTGGAAGATGTGGATGCGGTGGCATTCTGCTCGGAAGCACCGCCCCTCTCCTTCTGCGCGGAGTGCTTCCTCGTTGAGGGTGAAGCCCTCGGCGACGAGATAGAAGGTGGCGTAGGCGTCGTCGAAGGAGTCCCAGCAGGTGATGCAGATGATTTTGTCGCGGTCCGGTGAGGGGAATCCACGCTCATCCTCGCACTCGATATCCATGATGCAGATGCGGGCCGGTGCCTGCACGCCGGCGGGGCGCACGCTCGTATACTCGCACTGCAGCGATGGCACCGCCACCCCCCCGGTCAGCCCCATGTCGATCATGAAGCGGGTGGCGAAGGGAATGTCGGCCTCGTAGTGGGTGTAGCGGTCGCGGACCTCCCGCACATCGGTGGGTTTCCGGGTGTAGAGTCGCCGCAGCTCCTCGCCCCGGATCGAGAAGTACGGGGTGGCCGGATCGGGCTCCACCGCCGGCGGCGGGGGAATCGTTGCCACTTCCCCGGCAGGCGCATAAAAATACGGCCTGAACCCGGAGACTTCAATGTGGGCGGCATCTCCGTCCCGGTCCCGGCCGAAGATGTGGACGACGGGGCCCTCGGCGGAGACGGAGTACTCCACCTGGTTGATGGCAAAGTGGTGCTCATGCCGTTCCCCCGAAGCGGAGGCAGCGCGGTTCTGGTCACTCATTGGTCTGCCCGATCAGGTGTTTCTGGAATTCGGCTGCAGCCCCGAAGTGCCGCTGCTCCCAGGCGTCGAGATCCCACTCGATGATCTCCTCGATGCCGTGTTTGCCGATCCGCACCGGCACGCCAAGGGAACAGCCCTCGACGCCGTATTCGCCTTCCAGCACAGAGGAGCAGGGGTATATCTCCCTGGAATCCTCGAGGATCGCCCGCATCAGGGCGACGATATGGTAGGCTGGCCCGAAGACGGTGCCGCCCTTCCCCCGGATCACCTCCATGCTCGCCGTGCGCATTTCGCCGAGGATCTCTTCACGGATTGGCTCCGGCACCTCTTCGCCGAGGCGCGAGAAGATCGGTACCTGGCGTTCGCCATGTTCTCCCAGCACCCAGCCCTCGCCGGGAATGCCGCGCTTGTGCAGAAAGCCGGTGAACCGTGCCGAATCCAGCATCCCTCCCGAGCCGATGCAGCGGCTTCGGTCGAGTCCGGTCTTTTTCCAGAGATAGTAGTTGTTGGCGTCCATCGGGTTGGTGACGGTGATGAGCACGCCGTCGAAGCGTCGGAGGTACCTGCTGCAGATGTCCGCGACCGGGAGGTTGGCCCGCAGGAGATCGGCGCGGCTCCGAATATCCGGGTTCCGGGGAGTTCCCGCTGCAAACACGAAGATATCGGCATTGTGGATATCCTCCGGATCGGTGGAGATGGTGATATCGAGCCCGGTATGCGCAAGATCCAGGATCTGTGCCTCGAGAAGCGGTCGGTAGGTGTCATGGAGGTTGAGCGTATCGACGAGGCCCAGCACCGCGGCCAGGTAAGCGACCTCGCCTCCCACACGTCCCACACCCATCACGGAGAGGCTGGTCATGTGACTACAATATGGGCATGCTAATAATTAATAACTACAATTTCTCTGCAATGTTGGCACTCAAACCGGGCGTGGTGGAGGTGGGCGGGGTGGCACTGGACAACCACCTCCTGCTCGCTGCGGGAATTCTCGGGACCACGGGGGCTTCGCTTGTACGCATGCTTTCGAGCGGGGCGGGGGGGGTGGTCACCAAATCCATCGGCCCCGTGCCCGTTGACGG
>JAENYT010000022.1 GCA_016841665.1 Methanobacteriota archaeon | reverse complement strand
GCATGGGCAGCACCCTTCAGCGCCCAGTTGTCCGCCTCGGTCCCCCCGGCGCAGAAAAAGATCTCTCCCGGTGCGGCGCCGAGCGCGTTCGCCACCTGCTCCCGGGCCCCCTCGACGGCCCTCCTCGCCTGCCGGCCGATCGAGTAGAGGGACGAGGGATTGCCGAACTGCCGGGTGAAATAGGGGAGCATGGCGTCGAGCACGTCAGGATGGGTCGGTGTGGTCGCCGAATGGTCCATGTATACCTGCCGCGTTGTTCCGGACAATCCGTTCATTCATGTACATTTCGCGGGTGGTTACATGGGTCTTTTGATTCTGGCATGACTTCTGCGGGTTTCCTCCCGACATTCAGGGCGGACAGAGGCCGTGGTGCGGCTGAAAAAGATTAAAAAAGATGGCGATATGGTGGGTTAAAAATCGGTCATAACCCTGAACTGGTCGATCTCAGGCTTGTTCATCTCCTCAAGGAAGCCTTCCGCGGCGTTCTGGATGTTTTTGCTCGCGGTGATGGCACGGCCCACCACGATGATATCGGCGCCCGCTTCGAGCGCGTCCTTGACCACGTGCTGGCGGATGCCGCCGGCGGTGGCGATGAGGATCCGGTCGCCTGCCGCCTCCCTGATGGCCGGGATGTCGCCCCAGTGGTACTCCTCCCCCTCGGTGTCGATGGCACGGTGCATCTCGACCACATCGGGCAGCACGCTGCGTTTTGCGAGGGCGCTGACGATGTCGGCCGGCTTGGGCACATTGAGCATGTCGATCACCGAGTAGATCCCGGTCTTCTTCGCCTCGGCAATGGCCTTCTCCAGCGTGGCGATGGGGGCGAGCCCGGAGATGACGACGGCATCGGCGGAGGAATTGGCCGCCATCCGCGCCTCAAGGTTGCCGGTGTCGAGCGTCTTTAAATCGGCGATGATGAACGCATCGGGGCGCAGCCTCCGGATCTCGGCGATGATGGAGAGCCCGAACTGCTTGATCAGAGGGGTGCCAGCCTCGATGAGAAGGTGGTCGTTCTTCGGCAGTGCGGTGAGCACGGCTTCCACCTGCTTCATGTCCACGAGATCCATGGCCACCTGCAGGTAGGGCGGGTCCCAGAGGCGGGCGACCTTGAAGCCCATCACGGCGTGCGCCGCCCTGTCCTTCTCCTTGATCAGGGTGGCACTGTCGGGGAACCCGCCGAATGCACGTGAAATTGCCAGTTTCGTGGCCCCGTAATTGTAGCGGTAGATCCGGTTGTAATCGGATGCGTCCGGATGGAGGAACGCGCTTGCGAGGATGACGGTATCCTCGATGTCCACGTCCTCGAATACCCCCTCTTCCAATGCGTCGGCGACCGCCTTTGCCACTGCCGCCTGCACGGGGCCGAACATCTGGTTGACCTGCTGCTCTTTTTTGAGGGTGACCTTGGGGATGACCAGCGTCGCCGGCTTGGTCAGCAGATTCGGGCGGACCACCGCCAGAAGGGGGGTGTGTCCGGCGGACATCTGCGAGGCAGCGTTTGCAAATGCCGTCCCGATAGGCCCGTTTTTGTCGCCGATAAGCAGGTCGATGTGTGCCAGTTCTGGGCCTTCTCCCACGAGTGCTTCTCCGATAAGATACATGAACGTCTCCTGTGTTGACTAATTATGGTGTAAACTCATAAAAAAACGATACGTAAAAGCGAGTGGGGTCGGTGAGATTTGAACTCACGATCGACGGGTCTCTCCGACATGCGCAGAGCGCTGAGATTTGCATCAGTGCTCCAACGGATCCTCATACGGAATCAGGAGACCCATTGTTCATCACACGCAAAGACCGCTGGAGCCCGTCGCCATGCCGGACTAGGCCACGACCCCTTGAACTTGTAGTATAACGCCCTCTGCGGACTTAAAAATTGTGATGTGGGATGATTAACCATAAAATAATGGACAACAAATCTAGTATGAATGGTACAGCGGAGTTATGCGAGCGGAACTTCAGATGTGAACCTGATCGGCCAGACGATCGGTGAGATGCTGCATGAAATCGTGACGAGATATCCCGACAACGAGGCGATTGTCGATGTACACCAGGGGCTCCGGTACACCTACCGGGAGTTTGAGGAGAAGGTCGACGAGGTCGCGCGGGGTCTCATGGCGCTTGACGTGGAAAAGGGTGTTCGTGTCGGGATATGGGCATTGAACTTCGCAGAATGGGTGATAGTGCAGTTCGCTACCGCGAAAATCGGGGCCATCATGGTCAACATCAACCCCGCGTACCGTACCTATGAACTCGAGTACGTCCTGAAGCAGTCCGAGATACACACGCTCATTCTCATGGGCCGCTTCAAGACATCCGACTACGTGGGCATGTTCTACGAGGCCTGCCCCGAGGCAATCGAGGCGAGAGCGGGACGGATCAACAGTGAAAAATTCCCGTTCCTTAAAAATGTCGTGTTTATGGGGGATATTCCCTACAACGGCATGTACACCTGGAATGAGATGCTGGAAAAGGGGCTCAATATCAGCCGTGACGAGCTGATCGAGCGCGGCGAATCCCTCTCGTTCGATGATCCCATCAATATCCAGTATACCAGCGGGACGACAGGGTTTCCCAAAGGGGTGGTGCTCACCCACCACAATGTGCTCAACAACGGACATACCATCGGCGAAGGAATGCAGTTCACCGAAAAAGACCGTCTCTGTATCCCCGTTCCGTTCTACCACTGCTTCGGTATGGTGCTCTCCAACCTCGCCTGCGTCACCCACGGGGCGACCATGGTCCTCCCGGCCCCGGTGTTCGATGCGGAGGCGGTGCTGCAGGCCATCCAGGAGGAAGGATGCACAGCGCTCCATGGGGTGCCGACCATGTTCATCGCCGAACTCAGGCACCCGAACTTCACCAAATACAAGATGGACACCCTCCGTACCGGGATCATGGCCGGATCTCCCTGCCCCATCGAGGTGATGCGTGAGGTGAGCACCCGCATGCACATGTCCGAGATCGTGATCGTCTACGGGCAGACGGAGACCTCGCCCGGGGTGACCATGACCACGACTGACGACCCCCTCGAGCGCCGCGTCACCACGGTGGGACGCGCGTTTCCCCACGTGGAACTGAAAGTCGTCAACCCGCTGACCCAGAAGATCGTGCCCCGGGGGATGCCGGGCGAGATCTGCGCCCGCGGGTACGTGGTGATGAAATGCTACTACAACAACCCCAGCGCAACCCACCAGACCATCGATGCCGACGGCTGGAACCATACTGGCGATCTCGGGGTGATGGACGAGGAGGGATATGTGAAGATCGTCGGTCGCTTAAAGGACATGGTCATCAGGGGCGGGGAAAACATCTATCCCCGTGAGATCGAGGAGTTCCTCCACAACCATCCCAAAATCGACGACGCCTACGTGATCGGCGTGCCGGACGAAAAATACGGGGAGGAACTCATGGCATGGATCAAGCCGAAAGGAAACGAGACCATCACCGATGCGGAGGTCAGGGAATTCTGCAACGGGCGCATCGCCCGGTTCAAAATCCCCCGCTACTTCAAGTTTGTCGATTCCTTCCCGATGACCATCTCCGGCAAGATCCAGAAATTCAAGATGCGGGAGATCTCCATCGAGGAGCTCGGCCTGGAGACGGTATCCTCTATCGAGACCGCCTGACCAGGTCTTCGGCCTGCTCCTCCGCGTTTTCCCGGATTTCCTCTTCTCCGGGGATCGCTTTTTCGAACATCAGGAGTCTCCCCTGGCAGAGCACGGTGTCCGTGGCGTGCCCGCTGCAGGCATAGACGATGTTGGAGGTGGCATTGTGCAGCGGCGTCATGCACAGGCTGCGCCGGTTCAAAAGCACGATGTCCGCCGGTGCACCGGGCTCGATCCGCCCGGGCCCGAAGCCGAGCGCCTGCGCCCCTGCCGAGGTCGCCATTGCGAATGCTTCTCCAGCGGGAAGGAGTGTGTCGCTGTTCCAGTAGAATTTCTGCAGCAGGGCGGCGAACTTCATCTCTTCAAAAAGGTCGAGGTTATTGTTGGAGGCGCACCCGTCGGTGCCCAGGGTGACCCTGACGCCCGCCCTGCGCAGCCAGTGGTAGGGCATCGCCCGGTTGACCGCCAGCTTCATGTTGCTGGCCGGGTTGTGGGAGACGCTGACTCCGCGCTCGGAAAGAAGGGTGCATTCCTGCTCGTCGAGCCAGCAGCCGTGTGCGGCGAGGGTGCGGGGTGATAAGCAGTTGGTCCAGTCGAGCAGGGCGACCGGGCGCATTCCGGTCTGTTCGACGCAGTCCCTGACCTCCTTTTCCGTTTCGCTGAGGTGGATGTGAATGTTGATATCCTCCTCTTCGGCATAGGAGGCGCACCATTCCAGCCCTTCCACGGAGACCGTATAGGGGGCGTGCGGGCCCACCGCGGGCAGTATACGGGGATTGTCCAGCGCCCTGATCGCCCGGACCATCTTTTCCGTCGCCCTGATCTCCGCCTCCCGCTTATCGGCATCGTTGAGGTCGATGAACCCGTAACAGAGCTGTGCCTTCATGCCCGTCTCGTCGACCGCCCGGGCGGCCTCCTCCATGAAGAAGTACATGTCGTTGAAGCCGATGGTCCCGGTGCGGATCATCTCGATGCAGGCGAGTTTTGTCCCCCAGTAGACATCCTCCGCGGTGAGATGTGCTTCCAGCGGCCAGATCTTGTCCGCCAGCCACTCCTGCAGGTGCATGTCGTCGGCGTACCCCCGCAGCAGTGTCATGGCCGCATGGGTATGGGTGTTGACGAGCCCGGGTATCGCCACCCGGTCCGAGGCGTCGATGATGAATTCGGCCTCGCCACGGAATGATCTCCAGATATCTTCCCCTATCTCCCGGATGATCCCCTCATCGTCGATGAAGATGTCCGTCCGTTGCCCCTCGAGAAGTGCGCCGGCAATGAGAATCGACGCCCCTCCCTCAAATATGTCGCTCATTTCCTGGTTCATGCCATGCCCTCCAGAATGCGCTGCAGAATGGCTTCGGTACGCTTCCGGTGTTTGTGCGATGCTTCGAGGATGTGGGTATAGGTGAGCAGCCCTTCGCCGATCCCGTGGCCGTAGTTGTCCACGGTGCAGAGCGCCGCAAACCGCATGCCCAGTTCGCAGGCAAGCGTCGCTTCGCTGGCGAGGGTCATCCCCACAATGTCCGCCACGCGGGCAAGCACCTTCACCTCGGCCACCGTCTCGATCCTCGGGCCCTTTGTCTGCACGTAGATCCCACCGAGCCCTGCTCCGGGGACGAGCGCGGCGAGTTCTTCTGAAAGCGCCTGATCGATGGCCGGGTTGACATGGTCGATTGCGTGATCGTGGATGGAGGGGATGTCGCTGGTGCTGATGTAGTCGGTGGGCACCACGATCGATCCGGGCTCGATCTCCGGCTTCAGGGATCCCGCCGATCCGAACGCCACCACCCGGTCAACACCGAGGATGGCGAGTGCGGCGAGCGAGGCGCGGTAGTTGATGCGGTGCGGGGGGCGGCCGTACTGGTGGCGGAGCAGCAGGGCGCAGTCACCGACATACACCTCCGCCGGACCGTAAGGGGTCGCGATGCGGCGTTTTTCAAGGGGCGGGAGATCGGAGAAGCGCAGGCTCGTCCCCCCGATGATGCCGAGCATCAGGACGTCGCCCCTTTTCCATGCCAATTCCGGGAATGTTGTGGTATTCTTCGCATGTTCATGCACAGTGGCCTCCATTCTGCCATACCGGAGTATTCTCTGATTATGGTTTTGCAGTCATTCAGAGAAATGTTTGTATTTGTCATTTCATCACATGGCAGCATCTGAGACCTCTCTTCTCCTGCATGTTCGGGCCAGCGGGCGAAGATCGATAGGCAAGTGACCTTCCCCTCCCTGCGCGTAGTTCCCACCACACCGTGTGCAATCTCCTCAAACCGCCATGATTTCGGGGCACACGAACCAATTCTTATATTCGATCAGGCACAACATGTGTGTGCACGGGCCGATAGATCAGGGGAAGATCGCTACCTTGGCATGGTAGAGGCCGCGGGTTCAATTCCCGCTCGGTCCATCTGTTTTAAAAAATAATATTGAAGGTCTAATTCAATGTCTACTCAAAGTCCGCATAGGGACATTCTTCTGGAGTTTCCCACTCACACGTATCTGTACCGTAATACAGGCATGATTCGCAGATTTCATCTAAATATTTCTGTGTGTCGCCCATTTTTTATCACTCGAAAAAGGAAATCGGCAGGGTGATACAATAAACATAGCGATGGACTGAATAAACAGGTGTTCGTTAATCCGAATGTTCAACTGCGCGTTTATCCAGAATTGTTCATTCAACCCGTATGGACGTCACTTTCCTCATCACATTCGAGAATGAACGCTCCATTATAGCCGCATTTTCGACAATGATACAGAGTCGCATACGGGCCACGAGCATCCCAATAGATGTCGGTGCTCCGGCACATCGGACAGCGTATGATCTTCCTGGCCATTAACTCATTTCACTCCCACAGGTCATTCAGGCCAGGACGGCGGATTACCGTTAATTACCTGACACTTCTTCTCATATCGGCTTGAATATTTAGATAACACATCTTCCAGATTAGTATGAGTCTCGTCGCTTTTCGTCAAAAAGAAGAAGACGATTTCTTTGTCTGAAATCCACAACGGCGCTGCATTCGTCTCGTCGCGTAACACCTGCACTCTCCATTTGATATAATCATCATGGTTCCTGCGTGGAAAGTGCTGGTAGATCATCAGGATGGAATCGTCACTCATGCGCTCAAGCAATGACCTGACTTCCGAATAGAGGATATGTTTCTCGGACGACTTTTTCACCTCAAGGCCGTTGTCCGGATCGACGAAAACCAGCGCTGGATGTAAGTTGTCTTTGGGAATACCGGAGAAATAGGTGTGTCGTTCTCTATGCGTGAAGTAGTCTTCTGTGAGATGGTCTGCCGGATGATATATCGTCGTTCGAATTCCTTTATCTTCGAAAAAATCCCCAATTTCCATGAAATCCCTATCATTTTGTGCAATCGCATCATATTTTCGAAGATACTCGACTAACCCAGAATTCTTTGATCCTGGGCGCCGTCGCAATTGTTTATCATGAGTAATCCGTTTGTTCCCGTCGCTTCGGCTATCGTTTTCTGTGAGCATCGGAATGAAGGAAAATTGCTTGAGGCCAGGAGATCGCTCCATGATCTCCTGAATAAGGTCGTATTTGAACAGGTCTCGGATATCACCGAAGTACTGGTTTTTCATAACAGGACAGCCTCAACGCAGGACGCTAATTGGGTACTGGGGGATGGTGGAGCATTACATTTACGTCCTGTATCGTCACTCTTTTGCCAAACATTCTTCCGGATACCTTCCTGCGACGCCATTTCTGATTGACCGCAAGGTTCTCGGGCGTATCCGGAGTCTCCGCCCGAAAAGCCGGCGGATCATCATGGAGAAACTGGAAACCCTCCAGGAAGACCTGTTTCCCGGCAGCGGAGGTGACCGGGAACGCCCGCATGTTCATGGGCGAAAAGACATGTACCGGCCGCACATACATGGCCTTCTATCGCATCCATGAACCGGAGAAAAAAGTGCATATTCTTGCGGTGATGCCAACCGGGCAGGCGCACAAAAAGTATGGATGGTTCTGACGTGTCTTGCCCTATCAGGCCGTCATGGAGCGATAGTCTGCCCATTTCGATATGTTTCCCGTCCATCAATTCTCTCGTATAGTCCGGTTCCTGCTTGCCGGAGTGCCTCTTGCTCCATTATCCGGCATGCAAAAACTCATCGTCCTGCCGCTCTGCACCTGGATCGGTGCCGCTGGGAATGCAGGAAGATCCTCGCCTCCCCGGCCCCTCGATAACAAACAAATGCCAAAAATATATTAGGTGTAAAATAATCATATGCGGGTTCTGAATCCGTATGGAGGAGCTGAATTATGAATGCAGAAGAGTTTAAAAATATTCTTTCCATCGCTATTGCACGAGAGGTTGAGGCATACACCTTCTATCGCAGCGTTGCTGACAGGGCAAATGATGCAAACCTGAAGAAATTGTTTGACGAGCTTGCCGGCGAGGAGCAAAACCACCGTGAGACGCTCCAGGATATCCTCGCCAAGGGTGTTTCGTCATTGAAATTCAATCCGTCCAGAGACTACAAAGTGGCAGAGACTCTTGATGCGCCGAAACTCACTCCCGATCTCAAGCCCATCGACGGACTGATTCTCGCTATCAGAAAAGAGCTTGAGGCGATGCAGATGTACACGCAGCTTGCAGCCGTACAAGACGAAGAGGAAAAGAAAAAGGTGTTTCTGGAGCTCGCTAATATGGAACGTGGGCACAAGGCCCGGCTCGAGGATGTATATACAAACATGGCATTTACCGAAGAATGGTGAGCGAGGGTAACAGATCATCCCGAGTATCCTTTTTTCTCAAGGGTTCTGATTGATATCGAATCAATCGGATTAACAGAGGTGCTGCCGCCAAATCCGCCCGCCGGTCAACCGGAGGAATGCGGTCAAACCGGGGCCAGCTCCATGAAGCGATAGTTCATCTGCGCCTTTCTCATCGCTGCAAGCGTTGTCCTTTATATAGCATCCGACACCGGAAGCAGAACAATGTGTTGCCGTACCACGAAAAGACGAGCGATAAAAGGAACTATATGGATTGCTATCTTACGGGAAGATCCTTGAGAACATGAAAGAACGTTCATCTCTTCAGGATAGTCCCGACCCTGCATATGCCACCCTCGACGAGTGGATTCTCCAAGAAACGATCCCGTTCTCCGTCGATTTGCCCCAATCTTTCAATCCCGCCGTTGATGAGGTCATCGCCCCATTTGGCGATTCGGTGGCGTTGCTCGGCTTTGGCGAGGCCCTCCACGGCGGCGAGGACATCCTCCTCCTCCGCAACCGGCTCTTCCGGCGCCTGGTGGAGGCGCACGGCTACCGGGCCATTGCCATCGAGAGCAGTTTCCCCCGGGCCCATGTAGTGAATGAGTACATCGCCGGTCGCGGCCCGGCATCGTACGAGGATGTGCAGGATGCCGGATTCAGCCACGGCTTCGGCCGGCTCGACGCGAACCGGGAACTCGTGGAGTGGATGAGGGCGTACAATGCCGATCCCTCCCATCGGGTCAAACTCCGGTTCTACGGCTTCGATGGTCCGATGGAGATGACCGGCACCGAGAGTCCGAGACAGGTCCTGGAGTTTGTGCTCGACTATCTCACGTTGATCGATAGTGACGGCGGCGAGGAGTATCGCGCACGGATCGACTCGCTTCTCGGCCGGGACGCCGAGTGGGAGAACCCCGCGGCGATGACCGACCCGGCACAGTCGGTAGGCCAATCCCCGGCCGCAACCGCGCTGCGGATCGAGACGGAGGAACTCATTTCTGAACTCTGGTTGCGCCGTCCCGAACTGGTGGCGAAGAGCGATGAGGGACGCTATCTGGAGGCCGTCCAGTATGCAACCCTCGCACGGCAGTTGTTGAACTACCATGCTGTGGTGGCAAAGGAGGGTGCAGGCGACCGGATCGTCCGGCTTCTCGGTATGCGCGACGCGATGATGGCGGATAACCTGGCGTACGTGGTGTCCGTTGAACGCGGCCGGGGCAACGTGCTGGCCTTTGCGCACAACAGCCATCTACGGCGCGGAAAGGCGGAATGGCAGCTGGGTCCCCACGCACTCGCGTGGTGGACGGCGGGCGCATACATCGATTCGATCTTCGGCCCGCGCTATGCCGTCATCGGTTCGGCAGTGATCGCTTCTGATGCCAACGGCATCGGCCGGCCAGAGGCCGGCACGCTTGAGGCACGAATGAATGCCGTGCCGGGGCCGGCGCGGTTCATTCCCACGCACAGGAGCCGCGGGCTTCCCGCCGCGGAAATCGCCGCTCTTCCGGCTCGCTCGGGCAGTACGAAGAACTCGACCTACTTCCCCCTCACTCCCCAAAGCCTGACCGATTTCGACTGGCTGGTGGTCCTGGATGCAACGGCATACGCCCGCGGCAGCCCGCCATTGCAGCAGTGAGACACCTGGCCCCGGCAGAAAAATCTTTGGCGTTCTCGCAGGCGGAAGTACGGCGGGACGTTCAGGTCGATGAGACGGGCGAGTGCCTGCACAAAGGATGGTGCCAGCTAGGCAGGAATCAAGGGGAGACTGCAGAGGGATCTGCCCCTTCACTCCTCCGGCTCGAGCAGGCGCTTCATCAGGTGTATCGCACAGAAATCCCCGCACATCGTGCAGAGGTCGTCTTCTGCTGCCAGCTTTCTTGCCCGTTCACCGTCGAATGAACAGTCGTACTGCCCTGCTTTATCGAATATCGCTCTGCTCAGGGCCATTGTCCGGTCTTGATCATCCATTCCGTATTTGACCATATCACCGATGTGGGCCGCAATCTTGCAGGCAATAAGCCCCTCCTTGACATGCTCGGGCTCCGGCAGTCCGAGATGTTCGGCTGGCGTGATGTAGCAGAGGTAATCTGCTCCGGCGGCGCTGGCGGCACTTGCCCCCGCGCAGCCTGCTATATGATCGTAGCCGAGAGCGATGTCGGTAGGGAGCGGGCCGGCGACGAAAAGGGGGAACCTGGACTGCTCTTTATAGTACCGCACCTGCTCTGCGATCCGATCGAATCGGATATGGCCCCCCGCCCCCTCGATGATCACCTGGACGCCGTTCTGGTGCGCATACCGTGCAACCTCGACGTTTTGCCTGATCTCTTCCAGGTGGGCTCTGGTCCAGCCATCGTGTATGCAGCCGCTTCTTGCGGTATTCCCGACGGAAAGCACGATGTCGTGCTTTTTAAGGATTGAGATAATCTCGTCGATATACTCGATAAACGGATTTCCGCACCTGTTCCGGTGCATAAAGACGCTCGTTATCGAACCGCCCTTTGAGACCACACCCATTATCCTCTTTTCCTCTTTCAGGAGATCGAGCACTCTGGGGGTGACGCAGTGGAGGACCATCGAGCTCACGCCCTCCGCCGCCTGCTGCCGGATCGTTGCGATGATCTCCTCCGCGGTAATCGTTTCCAGGCCGACTTCGGCGGCCGTCTGGTATATCGGAACTGTGGTTATCGGAAGGGTCGTGTGCCTCAAGATCTCTCTGCGAATTGCCGGAATGTCTCCGCCCATTGAGAGGTCGGATATGGTGTCCGCACCGAATTTTTCCGCAATCTGCGCTTTTTTCAACTCTTCGCCGGGGGAAATGCTGATGTTCGACGTGCCGAGGTTCACGTTGACCTTTGTTCGAAGCCCGAAGCCGATACCGACGCTGCGATGCCCCCTCTGCATGATGACGGCGCTGCCGTCGGCTATCCTCCTGCACAGGAGCGCAGGATCGATCCCTTCGCTGCCAGCCACCGCTTCCATCTGCGGCGTCACGGTGCCTGCTTTTGCGGATTCGACAAGTGTTGCCATTTCTATCAAGTTCCCCGGACTGCTTTCAGATTCTTAGATTTCAAACGCAATGAAGATTGGCGCGAACAGCCGGCAGGCATCCCCCCGGTGTTGTCGCTGTGTATTCCGGGACCTGTGCTGCCCGGAGTCTCCGGCATGAACCGGGCCACCGGCTACAGCCCCGACCGCCGGCTCAGGGCCGGGCTGGACCTGAGCGATGGCGCCCTCTACGCGAACTCGAAAAAGCTTTTCGGGAAGGGTATCACCGCTCCGAGAAGGGGACGCTCGAAGGGAAGGAACTGGAGCTCCATGCCATCACCCCGGAAAGGCCTGCCGACGTGCGGCGCGCGGGGCTTTGTGTCCTCGATTCTGCGGCATACGACGGCGGTGGTCTGCCATTGCAGCAGTGAGACCCCAGGCCGGGGCTGGTATAAGGACGTTTGTCGGGTTCGCCTGGACATGCATCGTACTGGCAATAGGCTTTGCACGAGGAGTTGGGGTGGGCAGAGTAGTGGTGGGAGTTTGCCGAACGGTAGCGGTATGCCAAGGAGTCAAAAACACGTGAGGTCATTCTTTGCGTACCTTGCCGTACCCCCTGCGTGGAGACGACGCATGTTCTGTGGCCTCCCCTGCCTCATGATGCAGAATCCGGGACGAACGGCCGATCCCATTCGTACCATCACTCGTTTCGGTATGTTCCGTACGCATGTGTCCAGGTACCGGCGATTTTCAAAAATTCAGAATAGCCATGCTGTCTGATGAACTCGAGTGCCTGCTTATACTTTCTGTATTTATACCCTTTTTTCCCGTAGAACTCGTTGATGGTCGGGCATGTGGGATATTCGGGACAATCCGCACAGGAATTGTATCCTTTATTGATACAGCACACCTTTATCTTACATTTCGCCCTGCCGATATCCCGCTCACCGGTGCCGTATCCAAGTTTGCATCCTTTGCAGAGCCCTTCGCGCATTACCCGGCATGTCCCGCAATACGCACCGCAACAGCCTATTTCTTGTATTGACATACAACCACAACCACATGCATAGGTTTGTTACTCATGCATGTTCCTAAACACGATTTCAACCTTATGTGAAGAACACCACTCCCCGAAGTTGCGGCGAGCCCGGCGGAAGCATCGGCACAGTGAGGGCATAGCTCCCGGATTTTGCCGGAGCAGGATTCGGTGATCCAGGAATACTATTTCATCGCCCCCGAAACATTCGACAGAAGCTTCGAGGGAGAGAGTATAATAGATAGATGGCTGATACCCTGCGGCAATGAGCTGATCCACGGGAGGGAGACCCGTTCGTATGAAGTACAGAAGTGTTGTCGTGACCAGGAGGGGTGGTCCTGATGTCTTCCGGATTGTCGAGCATGCCCTGCGCGAGCCAACGATCGGGGAAACGCGGATCCGGATCCTTGCGACGACCGTGTCCGCTCCTGATATACAGGCCCGTTACGGCCATACCCCGTTTCCCCCTCGGGTTCCGTTCGTGCCGGGCTATGCTATCATCGGGGTTGTCGACGCGGTGGGTGAAGGAGTCACGAAGGCTGCTGCTGGTGACCGCGTCGGGGCATTGACGATTACCGGGGGCTATGCCGAGTACATATATCTCAATCAGGATGAGCTGATCCCTGTGCCTGTTGCCCTGGACCCGGCGGAGGCGGTGACACTTATCCTCAATTACCTGGTGGCGTACCAGGTGATGCACCGGTCGGCGCGGGTCAGAAGCGGGGACAAGGTGCTCATCGTCGGGGCAAGCGGGGGAATCGGGACGGCATTCCTCCAGCTTGGCAGGCTGGCTCACCTTACGATGTTCGGGATAGCCTCCAGGAGCAAACACCACATCCTGGTCGAACACGGGGCCACGCCGATCGACTACCACACACAGGATTTCGTCGAAGTGATCCTGAACGCGGAGCCGGACGGGCTCCATGCGGTGTTCGATGGCATGGGTGGAGACTACGTCCGGCGCGGGTTGTCGGTTCTGCGGCGCGGGGGCACACTGGTGGTGTACGGCAATCCATTGAGTTTATTGGGCCTGGTACGCCTGCTGGCCAGGGTGGTTGTGTTCAACCTGCTGCCGAACGGCAAGCGCGTCAAAGTGTTCGGCACGACGGTATCCAGATTCAACCGGCGCCCGTTTGAAGAAGACTGGGCAGTGCTCTTCAGGCTGCTCGAAGAACGGAGGATCAACCCCATCATCGCAAAGAGGTTCCCTCTCATGGAAGCGGCCGAAGCCAATGCACTGCTGGAGAGCGGCCGGACAGCCGGCAATGTCGTCCTTGTGGCGCCGGAACTGCTGGAGGCTCCCGGCACCGTACAGGAGGATGCTGAATACAGATAGCCGGTTCCCCTCCCCGATGCTCTGAACCTTCTTGTCTTTCAATCAATCGAATCATCGGAGATCGTATCTTTTTGAGGGGAAGTTCTGGTCCTTGTATCCATGGACGGGCATACCTGGCGGTCCGTGTTCCCTCTCAGCAGATCTCCGACTCTTCACTCCTCTCCACACTACCCAGCACAGAGATCCGGGAAAGGAGAAAAGATGCGGAATAGCGGGCACCCTGCTGCTGTGCAGGCAGCCGACGGTTTCTGCAGTTCGCGATATGTTCGCACCTGCGGTCTTTTTGGGCGCAACGTAGAAATAAATCCAGGTTGCATCGTATCGGGGATCGTATCAGGATCCCGCTATGTACTGTCGACCCGGTCACATCACCGGCCGCACTCCCTGTCACATCTATTTTTTCTTCTCCAGCAGATCGGCGAGACGATCCATGGACTCGACCGCTCCTTCCTCCATCCCCGTCGCAAGCGCCTCGTCGCGATCTTCGATCGTCTGGAACACCGCTCGGTCCGTCACCTTTGTTTTCTCGCCCAGGTCTCCGAACGTCACCGTTTCAAGCATGACATGGCCCGGCATGCCTTCGAATTCGAAGGTATATATGAGCCGCTCGGGCGGTGCGACCTCGTGGTACACGCCGAAAAACGCGTACTCGTTGCCTTCTGCATCGCGCTGGACAAAGCGCCAGATGCCTCCGCGTCTCAGGTCCATTGCTTCTACCATGGTCGTAAGGCTTTTCGGCCCCCACCATAGCGGGATGAGCTTCGAGTCCGTAGTAGCCCTGAAGACATCCTCGTGCGGCGCATCGAAGACCCGCTTGATAACGACCGCATGGGTTCCCGGTTCGGCGGTGAATTGTGTTTCCATCGCCACCTCTCCCTGTTCCAGGACTTCGGCCAGCTTGTCGAGGGATTCGTTCCAGCCAGCCTCGGCCTGCTCCGTCGGCTCGCCCGGCGGCAGACCGGCAGACCTCACGGTGAGTCTCGTCCCGCCGTCAGGTTCCTCGAAGGTTACCGTCATCAGGAGCTCCATTGGCCAGTCACCGCTCATCCCGTACTGCGAAGCGGGGACGATGTTGCCCTTCTCGTCCGCAAAACTGTCGGTAGCAACGATCCGCTCAGGGGGCACGATCTCCCGGTACATGCCGGTGCTCCAGTAATCCTCCCCCTCGGGTGAGCGCATGCACCAGAGATACCTTCCTCCCTCGCGGAGATCCATCCTGATGACGGGCGCGGTGAAGCCTTTCGGCCCCCACCAGCGCATAAATACCTCAGGCACCGTCCACGCCTTCCACACGAGCTCGCGCGGTGCATCGAAGATGCGTGTGATGGTTATTTCGGTACCTTTTGCTATTTGCTCCGCTCTTTTCATGATATTTCCCCTCCAACACCTTTCTCTGAATTGGTTTTTTTGGAACCGATCCCCTGCAGGCGAACGCTTGTTCTGACGTCTGCGGCTCCTCTCCCCTTTCGGAGGTTTATCCGTCCGTAATGGCCGGCCCCGGAGATCCCAGAGGAACCTCTGAGACTACCATCGTGCTTAAAGGTTATGTCGCCTCAGATCCCGACGCTCTGTCATGGAGTGCCGTGACGTCATCATTCAACGCAGCGAGAGAATTATTCCGCAGACGAAAGCACCTCCGCGAGAAGTGGCAGGCAGGGAGGCTACCCGTCGCCGTATCACGGGCAGAAGACGGTACAACCGAATCGTAGCTATCGATCGCGTCCCAACCGCTCCAGCCCACGCCGAGCATACGATAGAAAAGACCTCCGAAACACTTATTGCGGTTCGGCAGTCCTTTCACCATACTCCAGAGGGAGGTGGAAGAGATGGTTGATGTCATTAAACGGGATGGCAGGAGAGAACCCTTCGTCCCGGAGAAGATCGTGGTGAGTGCGATAAAATCGGGCGCACCGCCAAACGACGCCCGGAGCATTGCACAGGCAATCGAGCGTGATGTCCAGGAAGGTATGAAGACGGACGAGATCCGGCGCCGCGTGCTTGAACAGCTCCGGGCGCGGAACCCTTCATGGGAGCAGCACTGGCTGATATACGACGAGTCCGTGAAGAAGCGGGCTGCAGGGATTGCCCAGCCGGCCATGCGGTAACCACTTCACCTTTTTTAAAAATCCGTGGAAGGGATCGCCGGTCGATACGTCTGTTCTCACCATTTCCGAGAGGGCGTTCAGCAGAGCCGCTCTCCCGGGGTGACCCAATGTGCAGGGGCCTTGTGCGGGAGAACCGGAGGTCACGAATTGCACAGGGTACGGGTCGTGAACGGGTCCCCTGGACCGTGAGCTCGAGCACCACCCGGCACGAGCTGCGAATGGCCCTTTCGACCCGGAGGTTTTTTTCCCGATCCGGCTGGCCGGATGCGGGGGGAAGTGGTGGGCCGTGATGGAACAACCTTATCTGCGATGGGAAAACAGATGCCGCTCATGAAGCACACCATGAATCTCCCTGCGTGGTTGGCCCTCTCGATGATTTTTCTGATCTCGGCCTGTGGATGCCTTCAGGCTGGCCCGCCGCCGGAACCGATCTTTTCACGGTAAGCCTCGATCGCCTCACCGACGATCCCCGAAGGTGACGAGAATCCGGGCACGCGGTGATATCCCTGCATTCCATTTCTTTCCGGATACGCTCTGAAAATGCAGGTGTCTTAGCGTTTTCAGCGATCCTTTCGAAGCCACCGGATGAGAGAGATGGTGCGTCCGCCCCTCATCCCCCCAGGTACTCAAAAATCGCAAAGCCGAACTCCAGTGCGATCAGGATGATGATCACCCATTCGAGGAAGTAGGAGTGCTGGATGCGCACCTCGTCCGAGAGCATCGAGTAGTTGTCCCGGAGCATCTCGATCTTTCTGGTGACGCTCTCGCTCCACTGGTCGGCGCGGAATACGGTCAGCGCCTTTGCATACACCTTGGCATAGTAGATGTCCTCGGTGACCTTGATCAGGTTGTTGACCTTCTCGATCACTTCGGTGATCTCGGCGTTGGTCTCCATGATCCGGGACATAATGGTGTGGTACTGGCTCATCCGCCGGAGCCAGGACATCCGGTCGGCATGCTCGATGTCGTCGAACATCTTTTCGACCTGGTGCATGAGGAGGCGATCGTAGTAGCGCAGCTCGAACACCTGCACGTTGGCGTACTCGATGAGATCGAGCATGTCGTTCGGGGATTCCGGGCTGCAGATGAGGCTGCTGTCGTAGGAGAGTATTATCCGGTCCTGCGGGGTGTAATTCAGGGTGTATTTGAGCGTCTCCTCCCGGATCTGCGCTGCCACCGGGGCGGTGTCGCCGAGAAGGATGGGCAGGGGATCAGCCGGTTCGTCGACCGTGTCGGTGGTGAATATCGTATAGTCTTCAAAAAAGTCCGGTTCTGCAACAAATCCGTGAATATACGGAGAGAGGACCTGCTGGATCGAACGCAGGCAGTTTTCAAAATGGGGATCCAGCCCCTCCTGCGCCGCGAATGCCAGGCCGAGCCTCTCAAGGTCACCGGGACGCGCCGAAGGGTTTTCAAAGACAAAGCAGAGGCTGATGACCCCGATATCATAGAGCCGTACGACTGCCGACATTACGATGGAGATACCGTCTTTTTCGACCCGGACGGGGTTCATCCTCCACTGGAGCGGGGGGGCCTCCATCAGGATCGATTTGGGTTTGATGCGCACGAACGTCGGCCTTGATGTGGCAACGCTCCGGGCAAGGGCCTCTTCCAGCCTATCGAGGTCGAGGTCCCTTCCGATATCGTATATCCGATAGAAACGGACAGTAATCATCGCAAAAGTCTCCGTAGCGGGATGAACTGCTGGTACAGTATTGGAGATGGATGATTTATACTCTTGGAGGAGGGGATGTCCTGCTGATCGCAATACTACGGGAGGAGACGCCAGAGAATCCGGGAATGCAGCGGTACGATCCCCGTACGGTGTTCTGGTGGATCATCTCATCGGTGTATCGACCGCGTACCACACTCCTGCATTATTCGTGAATTGGAAACCGGAGAAGGTTCATATTACCGGCAATTCACCAGGTATTTGGACACTGTTTCCATTCATCAATGGTCACCAGGCCCTTCTGGAAATGCGCGATGAATATATTGGGGTAATTCCGGATGGTTTTTTGTCTCTCATGGCGACATTGTACTGATGCGTTGTGGGTGTTAGAGAATGGATTGTCCCTCAAGAAAAGCTGTTCTTTGATTTATTCGAGAAACAGGCTGTGGTGCTGACAGAGGCCGCCGATCACCTCGTTTCAATAATCGAAGATTACAGTGATATTAAAAACAAAGTGCACAAGATGAAGCAGCTCGAGCACCGCGGTGACGAGATCACCCACTCGATCTACGAGCATCTGAACCGGACCTTCATCACCCCCATTGAGCCCGAGGAGATCTCCAACCTTGCATCCGCGCTGGATGATATCCTCGACTATATTGATGGGACAGCCCAGCAGATGCTTGTCTACGGCATCGAAGAGACCGATGCCCATATGACTGAATTTTCAAAGCTTATCGCCCTCTGCGTGATAGAGATCCATGGTGCCGTACGGGGCATCCGGGATATGAAAAACCCCAAATATATCGAAGAACGGTGCATCGAGATCAACCGGCTGGAAAATCTTGCCGATGACGTGCTCGGCCATGCCCTCAAAGAACTGTTCCAGAGCGATGATGCGATCACCATCATCAAGCTGAAGGACATCTACGAAAATCTCGAAAATGCCACAGATAAGTGTGAAGACGCCGCAAATGTGCTGGGCGACATTGCCATCCGCCATTCCTGAGAACTATGGATTTATTGGTTGTTATTGCGGGAATCGTCCTTGCTCTTCTCTTCAATTTTGTCAACGGCCTGAATGATGCGGCCAATTCTATCGCCACCATCATCGCCACAAAAGCGCTCTCACCCCTCAAAGCAGTGGCCCTGGCATCGTTCTTCAACCTTGTAGGGCCGTTCGTCTTCACCACCGCCATTGCGAAGACCATCGGCAAAGGAATTGTCGATCCGGTCTTTCTCACCCCTCATGTCCTTCTCGCGGCGATGTTCGGCGCCGTGCTCTGGGTCTTTCTCTCTTCCTATTTTGGCATTCCCGTGTCCAGCAGTCATGCGCTCATAGGGGGGCTTCTCGGTGCGGGGGTTGCAGTCGGAGGGTTCGAGGCGATTCTCATGCCCGCGGCTGAACTGGTGCGGCAGGTTGTTGTGTATGCCCTGCTCGGGGGCCTGCTCTTTTCTGTCGTGTACAGCCTGCTGCGTCGTTGGAAGGATGGGGAATGGAGGAATACGGTGGGGATCAGTTTTATCACCGGGTTTGCCCTCACGGTTCCCCTTCTCATCATTACCGGGGTTGCGGAGATCAAAGGGATATTTGCCGTGGTGATTTTCATCCTCATATCCCCGATGCTCGGATTCATCGCCGCGTTCGTGTTCGGGCTGGTGATCATGCGCGTGTTTTATTCCTCAAATCCGACCCGCCTGAACCGCGCATTCAAACCCCTGCAGATCGTCGCAGGTTCATTCCAGGCCATCGGACACGGCTCGAACGATGCCCAGAACGCCATGGGGGTCATTACCGCCATTCTCGTGTCTGCCGGGATTCTCTCCGATTTCACGGTTCCCCTGTGGGTCATTCTGGTGTCCTGCGGCGCCATCGCACTGGGAACGCTGCTGGGAGGGTGGCGCGTGGTCGACAAAATGGCAAATAAAATCACCAAAATCCGGCCGTATCAGGGATTCTCTGCGTCGGCCGCAGGGGGAGGGGTGCTCTCGCTGATGACCGCGTTCGGCGTCCCGGTGTCCACCACCCATGCAATGACCGGATCCATCATGGGCGTGGGGTCGACACGGGGCTACTCTGCGGTGAAGTGGGGTATTGTGCGCGAGATCGTGGCAGCATGGATACTGACGATCCCCGCATCCGCCATCGTGGCGGGGACCTGTTATATCCTCTTTACCATGGTTCTGTTTTCCTGACAGCGCCTTCATCCACGCGCCTGGTTCTCCCGGTAATAGCGGCACCGGGAGTTGACCACGCAGCGTTCGCAGGCCGGATTCTGTGCCCGGCAGATGCTTCGTCCGTGGCGGATGAAGAGGTAGTTGATCGCTCCCCAGCCCTCCCTCGGGAAGACGGCCATCAGATCCCGCTCAATGTTGTCCGCGTCGGTATGGTCGGTGAGGCCGAGGCGCCGGGAGACCCGTTTGACATGGGTGTCCACGGCGATTCCCTCGTCGATGCCGAAGGCGTGGCTGAGCACGATATTGGCGGTTTTCCGGCCTACCCCCGGGATGGTGAGGAGTTCCTCCATGGTCGACGGCACCTCGCCGCCGAACTCGTCGACCACCGCCGAGGCCGCGGCCCTGATATTTTTTGCCTTGGTGCGGTAGAGGCCGATTTTTCGCAGTATCGCTTCCAGATCCTGCCGGTCTGCCGATGCCAGTGCCTCCGGAGTCGGGTAGCGGGAAAAGAGCGGTTCCCTGATCTCGTTGACCGCCCGGTCGGTCGTCTGCGCGGAGAGGATGGTGAGGATGAGGGACTCAAACGGCGTCTCAAAATGGATGAAAGGACGGGGAGCATCGTCTGCGGCGTATTCCTGTGCAAGAGCGCGATAGATGGCGCAGGCGTCTTCCCGTTTCATATGGAATGGGGCAGGGCAGATTCGAACTGCCGTCAAAGCGTCCCAAACGCTCTAGGATGGACCAGGCTACCCTACTGCCCCTGTGTATCATCAACTATGCGCATTCTCGTTAAAAATACTTAACGTTCATAGTTCTCCCTGAATAGGGAGAGGATTCTGTTTTTTTTCGCTGACCACGGTCCCCGAGTATGCGCCCTGCAGGACCGCCTTCTTCAGGGTTTCAGGGTCGCGCCCGTCGATCACCACGAGGGGGATGCCGCTGCGCTGGATAACCTTGGCGGCGACGAGATCGATGACCGTGTTGGCCCCTGCATCCAGCCGCTCGCCGATGATAATGCGCAGCAGCTCCTCCGGGGTCAGATACTCGTACCGGCGTGCATCCGGTGATTTTTTTGGATCCGCGCTGTAGATGCCGTCCACTGAGGTCGCATTGATCATGACATCGGCATGCATGCTCTCTGCAAGCACGGCCGATACGGCGTCGGTGGTCTGCGCCGGGGTGACCCCTCCCATGACCACGATCTTGCCGTGCTCGGAGAATGCGCGGGCGTCCTCGTAGGTTGTGGCGATTTTCGGATAGGCTGCATCCCCGAGTGCCCCGATGAGCAGGGCGGCATTGAGGCGGGTGACGGCGATCCCCAATTCGTCTGAGAACGCTTCGTCGATCCCCAGCTTACGGGCTGCGGTGATGTATCGCCGGGCCTCCCCTCCGCCCCCGATCACCACACACAATGCACAGTCCCTGGAGATTTCGATCAATGTCTCCTTGTAGCGCTGGATGGTATTGGATTCAAGAGATGGGACGAGCACCGAGCCACCGAGTGAGAGCACAATGGTTTTCATTCCACCTAACTATGGCGCGGGCTCTGCTATATGTGTAATGCTGCTCTGTATGCATGGATCAGAGGCTTCATACATCCGTTCGTCCGCGCATCGAACGGCACCGTCGCAGGCGGATCGGTCCGTTCCGGTGCCAAAAACTACATCACCTGTCAAAGCGACCAATTTTTACCTCCAATGGATATTCCTTCCGGAATTACGGATTTGCGGCTTGATTCTTTGAAAATCCCGGTGACGGTGTGCGTCGGGGTGACCGGTCAGCGGAGCGTGGGAGATGAACCGGTCATCCGGGAGAGCCTGCGAAAGGTGCTCTCCAGGCTGGACCAGATCCTCAGCACTACCCCGCACCGGTATATTGCCCAGACCTCGCTCCTCGAGGGTGGAGACCGCCTCCTCGCAGAAGAGGTGCTGCAATGGCCGTCGCAGGGCATGGAGGCGGGTCCTGAGCTGCACCTCTTCCTGCCCTGCACCCCGGAAACCTATCTTGAAGAGTGCGCCACCCTTGAGTCCCGTGAGCGCTGCGAGCTGATCCTCGATCAGGCCTCAAAAATTGAAGTTTCGGCTGTGCGGGGGCCCCGTGAGGCCGCCTGCGAAGATGTCGGCCGAACTATCGTCCATTCCTGCGACGTGCTGGTTGCCATCTGGGACGGCGAGTCCTCCACGGGAAAGGGGGGCACGGGCGAGATGGTCCGGTACGCCAGAGTGGTGGGAAGGTCGATCTTCTGGATCCACCTTTATTCCGGCAAGATCGTCGAGGAGCGCCACGGCGACGGGATACTTGAATCGCTCGAATACCTCGATGCTTTCAACAGGGAGGAGATCGATGTCCAGATCCTGAAAAATGGCTGTATCGAGCGTTTTGAGCGGTTCTCTCTCAAAGCCCGCATGTGGGACCTTGACAGCAGCGTCCTCAACCCGCTGGGAGAGACGCTCCTTCCCCCTTTCGTGCTGGCGCATCTTCTCAAGCGCAGGTACGAGCGTCTCTACATGTGGGGGGGTGCGGCGGTCTACGGGCTTGCGGCCGCGGCGGTGGCCACCTTGACCATACAGACGCTCTTTTTTCCGGAATATCCAGAGCTGGTCTGGCTGGAGGTGGCAGAAATCGCTGCCATTCTGGTGCTCCTGATGATCTCGCGGATCGGCGACTGGCACCGGAAATGGATTGATTACCGGTTTCTCTCGGAGCGGCTGCGCACCGCGCTCTTTCTCTCGGTGTTCTGTGTGCCGGTGGAGCGGCCGGCACTGCCCCCTCATCTCAGCCTCTCCCACACCCCCAACGACTGGCTCAACACAGCATTCGAGGAGATACTCGAAAAACGCCCTCTCGAGTACTGCACGTTCGACATCCCCTTCGAGCCCCTGAAAAATTTTCTGATTTCTGCATGGATCGACGAGCAGATCTCCTTTTATGCGAAGAACAGCACCTGGAACAGGGACCGATTCAGGCTGCTTTCCGAGGCGGGGGACGGGCTGTTCACCCTGACACTGATCATGGCGGCCATCCATGCGATGGGGCTGGAAGAAATCCTTGCTCCGGGTCCGATCGATGCGACCGCCTTCCTTGCCGCCGTGACCATCATTCTTCCCGCCGTTGCCGGTACGCTGGGGGCGATCCGGATCAAGCGTGAATACCTGAGAAATTCCGAACGCTATGCCCACATGGTCCGCCATCTCTCGGTCATCGGCAACCAGATCAAGCGGGCAGGGAATCATTCCGAGCTGATCAGAACGCTCCGGGAAGCAAACGAGGTCACCCTGCGGGAACAGCAGGACTGGCGGGTGGTATTCCGGTTCAGGGAGATCGAGACCCCCTGACACCCTCCTGCAGTGCCGGTGTCACTAAATAGAAGGGCATGCAATAGTGGTTTTCGAGGGGAAAAACCCATGTACGAGGCGCGTTTATACCAGAAACTTGAGGAGGGTGCGGTGCAGTGTTCGCTGTGCAATCACCGCTGCCGCATCAAGGACGGAAGGTTCGGCATCTGCGGCGTGAGAAAGAATGTCGAGGGAACACTCTACGCAATGACCTACGGCAAAGTCAGCGCGGAAGCGGTGGACCCCATCGAAAAAAAACCGCTCTTTCATTTTCTTCCGGGCAGCCTTTCGTACTCGCTGGGCAGCGTGGGATGCAATTTTCGCTGCAAACACTGCCAGAACTGGCATATCTCCACAAAAACCTATGAAGAGGGGATTTTCCGCAACCTGAGCCCCGAGGAGGGGGTGAGGAGGGCGCTCGATCAGGGATGCGCGAGCATTGCGTGGACCTACAACGAGCCCACGATATGGCACGAGTATGCGCTGGACATGGGCACCCTTGCCCGCGCGCGCAATCTTGGCACGGTGTACGTGACAAACGGCTACCCCACCGAAGAGGCGCTGCAGGAACTGTCACCTATGCTCAACGCATTCAGGGTCGATATCAAGGCGTTTTCCGATTCCTTCTACCGCGAGGTTGCCGGTGCCCGCCTCCAGCCCGTGCTCGATGCGACCGTGATCGCCCACGAGCTGGGGATGCATATCGAGACCGTCACGCTGGTCATACCCGGGCTCAACGATTCGATGGAGGAGATGGACGCCCTCATCCGCTGGGTGTACGAGAATCTCGGGCCGGATACCCCGATGCATTTCACCCGGTTTCATCCCGATTACAAGATGCTCGATCACACCGCAACCCCGGTGGAAACGCTGGAAAAAATCTACGAGCATGCACGCAGCGTCGGGATCCGGTTCCCCTACCTCGGTAATGTCTTCGGGCACCCCTACGAGAACACCTACTGCCCCGTGTGCGGTGCCCTTGCCATTGAGCGCACCGGCTACGGGACCCGCTTTGTCAACCTTGAAGAGAAGCGCTGCACCGAATGCGGAGAAGACATCCCCTATGTCGACCACATCCCTGACTGAAGAACGACCGGTTCGTTTTCTCACCGACCGGATGCTGGGCACGCTCACCCGGTACCTGCGGTTCATGGGGTTCGATGTACTCAGCGCGAACAGCCTTCGCCCGGGCGACCGCCGGGAGGATACCACCCTCCTCGGGATCGCCCGCCACGGGCGGCGCATCCTGCTCACGCGGGACCGCGAACTCGCCCGGAGGGGCGCAAATCATGCGGTGCTGGTCGAATCCGAGGACGTCCTCGAGCAGGTGCGCCAGCTCGTGAACGCCGGGCTGATCGACCCGGACATCAGGCTGCGGATGAAGCGCTGTTCACTCTGCAATGCATGCCTCCGCCGGGCGAGCGAGGAGGAGATCAGGAAGACCGACTACGCACCGCAACAGCGCAATGACCTCGAATTCTTCTGGTGCCCGCGGTGCAGAAAGCTCTACTGGATGGGTTCCCACGGGAGGAACCTTGCCGAGCGCCTGGAAGAGGTGCGGTCGCTCGTGGAGCAGGATTGAAAACCCCGGAATCAGCGTCTCTCACGGGAGGGCGTCCCATCCGGCCCGGTCCCAGTAGTCATACTGGTGCTGCCACTCATCCTTGTGGGTGCGAACAAGATACTGCATCCGTTCCCGCATCGCACGGTGGATGGCCTCCTGCTCGGGGATGATCTCTTTGGTGATGATGGCGTCGGCGAGCCGCACGCCGAGTGTGTGCGCTCTCTTCTCTGCGTCGGGAAGCGCGGATGCCTCCATCCCCAGTACCGCGTCGACAGTGCCCACGCAGGTTGTCCCGAGGATGGTGAGCACTTCATTGAGGTAGGCTGCCACCCGGTCTGCATGGGATCCGCCGGCGGTTGCAACCGAACATCCGTATTTTCCAGCAAATTGCTGACAGTGGATCGCATCGGCCATTCGGTCGAGCATGGCTTTGATCTGTGCAGTCGGCCCGTTTACATAGTTCGGCGATCCGAAGACGATGCCGTCGGCTTCGAGCATTTTGTCGAACAACCAGCAGAAGTCGTCCTCATGAATGCACTCGCCCGTCGCATAGCACACGCTGCACCCGGTGCAGTAGTAGATATCGAGACCACAGACGTCGACGAGCTCTATACTGGCCCCACGGTCCTTTGCCCCATCGAGTACTGCCTGCACAAGCCTGAGCGTCCTGCTCTCCGCGCCTCTCGGGCTCCCGCTCAGCCCGAGGATGGTAATCTCCGTATTGCTCATACACTTCTGTTCGTGGGTAGACCGATATCTTCTTTTGCACGTGCATGGCAGACTACACCCCACCCTCGCGCACCTTCTGCCGTTACCGCAGTGAATAAAAAATAATTGGCCCCGGATGTACGGGATTTTCCGGTTACCTGTCTTCCTGTGTCGAAATAATCTTGACTTCTGCCCGGTACTGGCGGTCTTCGTCTGTGTACAGTTTGAAGGTGTATGTCTTGTGATCACCTGCGGTAATGCACTCGAACGTTTGTGTTTTCGATGGTCCCGGCGTTCCGTCCTCGGCATCGATGAGCTGGACGAGCGTGACCACCTCGTAGGCATCGACAGGTCCCCTGTTGTCCACGCGAATGGTCAAGTCCCAGTATGGCGGCGAGGAGTAATGTTTCTGCAGATCCACCACGCTCGCAGAGAGGTATTTGCTGACAGACGGCTTCGCAACCCCGGCCGGGGTGGTCGCCGGGGGTGTTGCGGTATCGGTGGTTTCGATTGCAATCGCCTCTTCGGTGCACCCTGCGGCCAGGAGCAGGAATCCCGAGAGGAGCAGAAGTATGAGGAGTAGTGCGGTTCGCATGGCTGATCACCGGATCGATATGCAGTCTCTCTCCCCGGGGATTATTAATCCCCTGATTTTTGTCTCCCGCGAATTTCCCATTCGCTCATTTCCCGCTCAGGTTCACATGGATCACCTGCGCACGGCACCGTCCCGGGCATCCGGCGGGAAGGAGAGTGCACCGGAGGCATGCCGATGCAGGTTTAAGGTGTCTGCGCCCCAAACCTTATACTCGCAGCCGGAAAAAGGGAGTGGAAATGCAGGAATTGCTCGCGTATGGTGCGCTCTCGTTCGTCATCGGGCTCACCGGCGCCGTTGCCCCGGGCCCCATGCTTGTTGCCACCATCAACGCGTCCGTCAGAGACGGGTGGAAGGCGGGGCCGATGGTCGTGGCAGGGCATATGGCCTTGGAGTCGATACTCTCCGCGCTGGTGCTGCTCGGACTTGCCGCGATTGCGATGCAGTATTTCTCCCTGGTGGCCGCCGCGGGAGGAATTGCCCTCGTCATTTTCGGGGTATTGAGCATAAAGGGCGCACAGGTGCAGCAATCCTGTCCAGAGAACGTGGTGCCTTCGTTCCACCCGTTCGTTGCCGGGGTGGTGACGAGCGCATCGAATCCCTATTTCTGGATCTGGTGGCTCACGATCGGGAGTGCGTTCATCCTTTCCGGTTACCAGGCCGGCATGATCATGGCGGTGGTGTTTCTGGGCGGCCACTGGATGGCGGACCTCGGGTATTTTACGCTGGTGGCCGCGGCAGCCGAGCGCGGGCGCACCCTGCTCCCGGAAAGGGGATACCGCGTGGTTCTCTCGGCGACCGGGGCGTTTCTCATCATATTCGGCCTGTACTACCTGTTCCCGGTGATCATCTCATGATACAGCCGAACAATGGCTGAATGCCGCATTGATCGTTGCTCTACGCGTGTTGCGGGTCCAGGCGGTAAAACGAAAATAAAACGTTTATGTGCCCCCGGAAGATATTGATCTCTGTCTGAGAATTTCTCTTTCCGGGGTTGTATCAGGTCTGCCCCCGTCCCCCGGCATTCCTGCCTGCGAGGAGCGCATGGTACATGGCTGTGTTCGATTTTTTCAAATCCCCATCAAAAAACGCGAAAAAACGGTGTCCTGAAGAGGAGGTGCTGTATCTCATTCTCTCGGGTGACCTCGCGATACAGCGTGAGGCCGCGCGTGCGTGCGGTGCGATGGATGGTGCGGCACTCGGCCGCGTGTTCAGCCTCATAGCGCAGAAGGGCGAGGAAGATCGCCGGCGTATCGCACGGACGCTCACCACCCGTGCTCCCGACTGTATCCCCTCACTGCTGCCGGCGCTCGCAGCCGCACCGCCGGAAACGCAGGATGCGCTCGCGGAGGCGATCGGCCGCATGAGCCTGTCGGTTCTCGATTCACTCTTCCCGGCGATGGTGAACGAGGATGTCGGGGTGCGGAGGGGATCGGTCATCGCCCTTGGGGGAATGATCCGGCGAAACGCCGATGCACTGACGGCGGTCTGCCAGATGCTGCGGGATGCCGACGGTGCAGTGCGAAAGACCGCCGCACAGGTGCTGCGAGGTGTGGAATGGGAGCCTGATGATGCCTTTGAAAAGGCTTCCTTTTACTTTCTGCTTGAAGACTGGCCCTGCCTTGCGAAGATGAAGAAGAGTGCGCTTCCGCTTCTCCTCAGGGAAGTGCGGCAGGGCGATCCGGGTGTGCGGGCAGCGATCATCCGGACACTTGCCGGGATCCGGGATGTGAAATGCCTGCCGGTCCTCGTCGATCTGCTGGAGGATGAAGAGACAGCCGTCCGCACGGCAGCGATTGAGGCGCTGGGGGCGATGGGCGATGCACGCGGGATTGCTCCCCTTGTGGGGCTCCTGCAGGACCCCTATCCGCAGGTGCGCATGGAAGCCGCATGGGCGCTTGACCGGCTGGGGTGGCACCCGGCGGACCTGCAGCAGAACGCGGCGTACCTGATCGCGCTGGAGCAGTGGAACCGCCTTGCGGACCTGGGCAGTCCTGCCATTCAGCCCCTGATCCAGGCTCTCCGGCAGGATCATTCAGGGGTCCGTGCGGGTGCGACCGAAGCGTTGCGTACCCTCGGTGCTCCCGGCCATGAGGCCCTGTCCCGCGCTGCCCGGTCTTCGGATGCCGCGCTCGCCGGAGCCGCGCGCGACGCGTTGCAGATGATAAGGGAGAAGAATTCGTCGGCAACGCGCCAGCAGCCCTCGCAGGACGACGCGGGGCAGTTTCGGAAGGAGTACGAGGAGGGGATGGTGGCGCGCAGACGCTTTGCGAAGGAGCATCCCTATGATCCGCGGGGCAGGCGCTCCGAAATGGAAGGCGAAGAAAGCGACTGTTCCTGCGTCAGCGCCGAAGCCAGGGATCCCGAAGGCCCCGAGCGGGAGCGCCTGATGCGGGAGAGTGACCAGAAGGTGCGTGCCGGCTTCAGGGAGGCCAGGGCTGCAGCATATGCCCCCCCTGCGGGAAAAACAGCCGATGGCGGCCGGGAGAGCCCCGGGGATCCGGTCACCGCCGAAGCGATCGCCGCCAGTGAACGCGCCGTGAAAGAGGGGCTTGCGGCCGTGCGCCGGCGAGCAGGCGCGGACGGGCGACAGGAGGCATGCGATCCGGATTACGGCGATGTTGGGGAAGCTGATGCCGCCTTAATGGATGCAGCGCACCTTGCGGAGGCCCTGTGTAGCGTCGCGGGTCCGGAGGGGCGCGCCGACCCCGAAGACGATCTCTTTGCACCGGACCCCCTGCGCGATCTGCTCAGGGCCCTGCAGCATCGCGACGAGTTGATCAGGGCGGCGGCGATTGAGTCGCTGCGCATGAAAGGGGATGAGGCCGTCGATTACCTCATCGAAGCGCTGCACGACGAGCATTATGCGGTCAGGCAGGCCGCCGCGGAAGCGC
>JAENYT010000021.1 GCA_016841665.1 Methanobacteriota archaeon | reverse complement strand
TGATGAGAGTTACCCCCACTGATCCGGTGATGAAGCAGGGGGCTGATGCCGCTGTGTATCCACTTTGCGGAACGATATCCCATGGAAGGAGGGTACCCGTGTTCCGGAGACACTCGTTTTTCGCTCTTTCTCCCGGGATCCGGCTGATCTAGTTCCGTCGGGACGAACTCTTTTCCGGGCAACCGCAATCGCCGTTTTCTTGAAGATACCTACTGAGTTGCAGATCCCCTTCTCATAGAGCCATGATTCCTTATCCTGATGATTCCAGGGTGCTTTGATGAACCGAATGGTGTTCAGGGATAGGCTACCAGATTCTGTGCGAATACGCATCCTAAGAAAAGTATATAAATCGGCAGCGGTATGGCAGTGTCTGACGGTGCGATTGAGACGAGCACCTCCTTTCATCTGCGTCCGGATCCGCTCTCCATGTGCACTGATCCGGTCGTAGGGGATGTCCGGTGTTGTACTCTAAGTATTCTGTGGGAATGGTTCACATGCGTCGGTCCGGATCTATTCTTTCTATTGCGGTCAGGGTTCTTGCCGACAAGGAAAAGGCGGTTGCCCGGGAGGTTCTTTCCGGTGTCAGCAGGGCCGCCTCCTTCATATCTCCCATCAACGGCAGCCGATGGAGCCGGAATTGCGATCCGGTTGCGGTCTGTGCCGGCTGCAACTCCCGGTTACCTCTCATCTTCAGTATAGATGTAAGCGGTGCAATCGATTGTGCGGCTCCTGCAGGTAATCCCGGCAACATCCCTCTAATGGTTGCCGGGAGCCGGATTCTGCAGAAACCTCCCCGCCCTCCTCAGGATACCTTCCCGGATAATGGAACCGATGACCCGGAAGGTGGCCGTTCTTCACGCGCCGCGCTCCGGAAAGGACCGGGCACCGGGTCGGCACACTCCGCAATCGCAAGGGCGGGCACCCACCCGTTCGCCGTCGTCGTTCCCGCCTATAATGAGGGCCTCGTCATCGGTTCCGTCGTTCTCCAGGCGCAGAAGCATTCCGACCGGGTGATCGTCGTCGACGACGGCTCGACGGACCGGACCGCCGAGACCGCCCGGCTCGCCGGTGCCGACGTCATCGAGATGCCGGAGAACGGCGGCAAGGCGAAAGCCATGATGGCCGGGTTTGCCCGGGCCCGCGAGTTCGGCTACGAGGCCGTCGTGATGCTTGATGGCGACGGCCAGCACAACCCCGATGAGATTCCCGCCGTGGCGGCCCCGGTGCTCGCGGGCGTTGCCGACCTCGTCATCGGCTCCCGGTTCCTGGACACAAAGGCCGAGATCCCCGCCTACCGCAGGGCCGGCCAGATGGTGCTCAACGGGTTCACGAACCTCTCGGTAGACGGCGGATTTGCGACGACCGACTCCCAGTCGGGCTTCCGGGCGCTCAGTCGTCGGGCCCTTGAGAACCTCACCTTCTCCTCGGAGGGTTACAACATCGAGTCCGACATGATCGCCCACTTCGCCCCCCTCAACCTCAGGATGACCGAGGTCCCGATATCGGTCACCTACGACGTCCCCCACAAGCACAAGAAGAACCCGGTCTCCCACGGCTTCGGGGTGCTGGCGAAGATCATGGAACTCATTGGCTATAAGCGGCCGCTGCTCTTCTTCGGGATCCCGGGAATTATTATAACCTTTTTTGGGATTGGTCTGGAGATCTATACCTTCTCCGAATACTACCAGATCAATCAGTTCCATTACATCGTGTTTACGCTGGGGATAACCGCACTTATTCTCGGGCTTTTATTAATCTCGTCCGGACTGATCCTTAACTTCCTGGTATTGCTAGTACAACGCCGTATAAACGAAGAATTATGAAGCAAGAAGCCCGCACCGATGATCGGGGGTAGCTCACGCGACGATGTGGCCATTAAGCATGGTTTGATCGTATCGGCTCCATATCTTTTCTCATGCCCGTCCTCCCCTGCAACAGGGATCGAAGCAGGAAATCCCTGAAGATGAGAGGTCCTGACACCACCTGTGTAGCGTGAGATGGTGGATGCTCGCAGTGATCCCGTTGAATCCTTTCAGTTAGGCACATCGGCTTCTGTCGTAAGGGTATACTGAATTCTCATACAGGGTGAGCGGCCCGTGTCGTCCAGGGTTACCTGATTCAGGCTAACCTCGCACTTAAGGCCCTCCGCGATCATGCACGCGATCAGGCTGCAGATCGAGCAGGGGCAGAGAACGCAGAACTCCGGGGACGCCTCCCGAAGTGAAGCACAGCCGGGGAGGAGTAGATAGTTGTGCAGGTCAAAGGTTACCGTGTCGCCTTCCCTCCTTATGCTAACCCGATCAGTGATCGAAAGGAGATCCTCACACACCTCCCGGATTGCCCCCATCAGCAGGCTGTAATCCGAGGGGAGAATGAGGTCGTTGTCACGTTTCAGATCATCGAGGATGGGGCCTGCCAGGGGAGGGCCCAGAGTCCCAGTAATTCCGTTGTGATACGCGAATCCGCCCCCGTCTCCCAGAAATGGTCTGCAGTTGGGCTGGGTCGGGACGAACTGCATGACTTTCCCATCTTCGCTGTCCGGCGGAAGAAAGATCGCGGCCCCGTAGCCACCCAGGTCACGGATGACGTGGTCAAGGGTGGAGAGGCCCTGCATGGAGAGGTGGCTGACGAACTTAGCGTTCACGGGCTCGTCTTTGCCGAGCACGAAGAGAAATGTTCCTCCAATGAAGCAGGTTGAACACAGCATGAGGAGAATGTAGTGCGTGAATTCCCATACATTTGCGAACAGAGCTGCAAGGAGGAGCAGGGCTGCAAAACCGATGAGAAGATACGCGCCGATCCTGTAGTTGTTATGCCCATCTGTCTTCATCTTCTTTATCTCCAAAAATGCTCGACGAATGTTTCTCATTCACCGATCAGTTCCAGTAACTTCAGGCTGATGACCACACCGAAGAGCAGCGTACAGGCTATCGTCATACGATACAGGCTTTGAATATATCCCGGTCTTGAAAAAACCGGGTGAATCATATAGACTATAACGAAGAATCCTACCATTGCATATGCCAGGAAGAGCCGCAAATCCGGAATGTGAAGGAGGCTCATCAGACTACTCAGGGTGAGCATCCAGACCATCAGCGTAATTGCTGCAGCATTCTTCTTCCGCATCTGGCACCCCTCTCATGACACCATAGTTATTAAACCTGTGGGGGTCCCGGTGAGTCGCGGGAACGACTGTAGACATCTGAGTGTCGTCGCCCGTGGTGTGAGACCCTGTCAGTGCATGAGTTCATGAAGCAGGAAGTCCCGCCCTAAAGGGGGTGGTTCACTCCATGTTCCGACTGGTGATAGTGTCCATCGCCACTGTGCGATCTATTATGTAATGAACATTGCCTCTCGGTGAGAATCTTAGGGAAATCCTGTAAAATCTACTAGAGGGGGCGGTAAATAGTCCCGGCTTGCCCTCTCCATGTGCGTTCCACTGGTTATCCGGGTAGAATGAACTGGCGTACGGTATCGACAGTGCTCTATCCAGATTCTCTGAGGTCGAGCGAAATGTATATCATCTGGGTAGGGGATGGACTGTCCCATGGTGAGCTTCCTTAGCAACGTCTTCAAACTGACGACAGGCACTACGCTCGCCCAAATAGCCGGTATCATTCTTATTCCAGTAGTTACGCGGATCTACTCCCCAGAATTCTTTGGAGTCAACCAGCTCTTTATCTCCATCGCAGCGGTGATCGTGGGCATCTCCTCGCTCACCTACGATTCCACCGTCATGCTGCCAAAGAACGATGAAGACTCCATGAACATCTTCGCGCTGTGCGCACTCTGCATACTGGGCACATCCGTTGCAGTTGGCATCGTATTTATCGGGTTTGGAGATTGGTTTGGAGACTTTTTTGGGACTCCGCTGATCGCCGACTATTTCATGTGGCTGCCATTTTTCGTCGCTTTCAGCGGTTTCTTCATGCTCCTGAGCGAATGGCTTTCCCGGAGGGTGAAATTCGGTGCCCTCTCCAAGGGCATAGTCATGAAGACCACATCAACAAGGATCATTCAGATCGGTGGCGGGCTGGCCGCAGCCTCTCCCCTTGGACTTATTCTTGGTACTGTGGGGGGCACAGGACTTGCTGTTCTCCTCATGCTTCGGGTACTAAAAGAGGATGTCGCACTCTTAAAAACTGTTACGGCGAAGCGGATGAAAGAACTCGCGATCCGATACAAAGAGTTCGCGCTTTATGGTTCTGCAGGGGGCATTGCAAACAGCATGTCCTGGGAACTGCCTGCCTTCATGCTCGCCTTCTTCTTCAGCCCTGCGGTTCTTGGGTACTATGCCCTTGCCATGATGGCGGTAGGGCTGCCCATGGGGATAGTGGGAACGGCAATCGCCCAGGTCTTCTTTCAGAAAGCGAGCGAGGAGAAGAATCATACCGGGAGTGTTAAGGCTGTCGTCCGGGAGATCCACACCCGGCTCATCTCCATCGGTATCTTCCCTTTCATTGTCTTTGTCATTCTTGCCGAGGATCTCTTCACCTTCGTCTTCGGTGCGGACTGGCTCACCGCCGGTACCTATGCAAGGATTCTCGCCCCCTGGTTCTTTGCTGTCTTCATATTCACACCCATCTCGGGTCTGTTTGGGGTTCTTGAAAAACAGAGAGAGCAACTCTTTTTTGAGATTGCGACTCTCTGCACATGGGCACTCATCTTCTATGTTGGTGGCACTTTCGGCGACCCCGCCTTAACACTTTCCCTCTTCTCCCTCGGGGGTATGCTCATATGGGGATCGAAGGGTGCATACCTCGTAAAGGCGTCCCGCGCTGGATATCGGGATAGCACTCTTAGCCTGTTCCGGTACCTTTTACTCAGTGTCGTTATCTCTCTCCCCCTCATGATCGCGGAATACATGGGGCTCCCGTTTCTGATCCTGCTTGGAATTGCAGGAATAATCGCGGTTGCCTACTACCTCCTGCTCTTCTTCACGGATACCCTGTTCCGCAGAGAATTTATGGAGATACTACAGGGATCGATTCCTGCAAAATACATTGATTGGATGGAGCAGTCAGGTATATTCCGATGACGAGATCGATACCGATCGGAAGGCCGGTTCGGAAAGGTTGGCCGGAAGAATCACAGGAGTAACCGCACGGTGGCTCCTTCTTCAGAGATCGGGTCCTTCACGGCGCCAGAGGAGCCTGCATTCCGTTTTTCTTCCACCACGCCTCAATTTCTTTGCCGCCAGTCATCCAGGCACCTTTGTCATGACCGTACTTCAGAATCTTCCGGTAGAACTGAAGCGATGTGCCGGTCATGAAATCGTTATGCCAGAGGATGGTGATCACACCATGATGCCGTTCGATGGTATCGAGGAGACGCTCCATCTGGCCCCAGGCCTGCTCCAGACTTAACCGCATATGCAACAGCAGCGTCCGATCCATTACTACAAGCGGGATCTCCAGGATCTCCATTTTTCGTCCGGTGTTTAAATTGAACGGCCAGAACGGGTGGCACATGCCATTTCGAAATCCAACGCTGTCCGGGTATCCGAGGGTAGTGTCGTAGAGAAATCCTGCTCTCTCCAGTAGTTCCCAGGTCTCCGGCACCCGGAATTTGAGGAAATGATTTCTGAACCCGACTATCTTCCTGTTCAAAACTTTCTCAAGGTTCTGCTTCTCCCTCATCAGACTGTCAAGATCGCAGTAGGCTTCGCATCCTCCGTGCAGGCCGACCTCCCATCCCTTATCCTGGAGCGTGCAGATCTCCTGCTCTAGATCTTCGATCGCGTAGGTGTATTCCCGCGCCCCTTTCTCCAGAGCCAGAAAATAAAAACTGGAACACGCACCATAGGATTCCTCGAGTTCGGTGATCTCCCTGAAGTTCCATTTCGGGCGTTTTTTCGAGCGCAGTTGCGGAATGATGTGCCCAGCACGCGAGAGATCTCTCTCCCTCAGCGCTTTTACGACCTCAAAACCTTTGACGAAGAATGGCTGATATATCGTGTCGATATCGTGTGTAAGGCAGATCGAAAACGGTTGAGATTCCGGGTATTCACAACAAAAGCCGTTCTCCATCAGCATCTGCGATGCCCGGGGCACGAGTACATCCCTATGACGGCTCAGGTAGTATGGAAACCGATCGTACCGATCGCGATCGGTCTCCTCGTACTCCTCCTTTCTGGTGTACAGATCCCAGATTTCTCTATTCTGCCTGAGTAAATTCATCATACGTGGGCTGCCTCCCTCCTGCATACATGAATCGGGTGATATATACTTTCCCTGGGAGCGTAGCATTCGATCGCGTTCCCAGGTTAGGGATAATCTCTGGTTCAACCTCCTGCTCTTCGTACCTGTTCATGCCTGGTAATGTGTTCGCGGGAACGGCGGTAGGACGCCTGGGGAGGCTTCTTGTATTCACCCTCCCGGCAGGTCCGTTATTTACACCGAAAACAGACAGAGGATCCCCCGAAGCGGGGGTGAATGCCGCCATTCAGTCTACCAGTTACGCGGTGGCAATACCCGGTGTCGGGTATGTTAGGCGTACTGCTATAGAATCTACCCGATGGAACCCTCTGGATGCATTCCCTCCTTCAACTTCTTGAAGAGACGGTATCTGAGCCGAGGATAGTCTACACCGTAGTAGGGAACAAGCTGTGGGTTGAAACCTGAATTGAACATACTTAGTGATGGAGTGTTTCCTGACATCAGATTCACTTTTGTATGATCCCGTTCTTTCAACGAGTTGAAAATGTCATAGCATAGAAGTGGGACCGCCCCGGTGGACAGGTGCTCTGGAGAGGAAGCAGCAGACCAGCTGTGGGCCATCTTCGTATCCCACACGGTGATCTCCGCAGCAACGATCTCTCCGGACGGCATGCTGGCCACCTGCATCTCACCGATCCCCTTCTCCTGGATCATAGTCAGCATGCCGTCAAGATATCTCTCGGTGATGGGAGGGGATTTGCTCTGCTTTGCGAACGTGCGCACCGTAAGATCCCAGAAGATGCCCGGCTCGAACCTCCTGGTCGACTGGATACCCAGTCTCTGGGCCTTGCGGATGTTCTGCCGCACGTCTTTTGATGAGGTCTTGAGGATATCATCCTCGAGTGACAGTACATAGGTGTAGTATATCGCCGGGTTCCACCCCTTCTGGATGAACGCCCGGATGTCCTGCAGGCCCGGGGAATTTACCAGGTTTACATAGTCGAATCTCTTCCGGACGATATGCTCCATGATTGCGGTGATGATTCGGTTCGCGTGCATTTCCTTCGCCCTCTGTTTTGCACGCTCGAGCCCGGATATCACCATCCCCCCATACGGGGTCGATACCACGGTTGAGGAAGCCAGCTGGAGAAGTCTATAGGGATTTGACAGGTAGAGAGGACAGCCCCCGATCAACTCTTCGCCTTCGTAACACCCCAGCAAAATCAGGGTCTGACCCAAGAGGGAAGCATTTCTTATTAACCAATCGCTGGTATGGAAAACAGTGCCCTGCGTCGAATTGGCGACCAGCACATCCCATGTTTGAAGTTCATCACTCCCAAGTTCTCTCACTTCCGGTTGTGTCATACCACGAGTCGCCCGGCTGGCCATACGGTGATCCCCACAATTAAGTGTTTCGCTAATCCGAGAGCATTTTCTTTACCTTATAGGCCATCAGTATCGGCTTTGAGAGCAGGACCCGCCTTGAATGGATCGGTATCTGCTCAGCCCCGAATTTTACTTTGTTCCGGAATCGGGGGTTTTCCGGGTCCGGGTTCTGTCGTCCGAAGGACACCCGCTCGTATCCGTTGCTCCACGCCCAGTTGATACTCTCCCACATGATGTAGTAGGTAGGGGTATACTTGTTCGGGAGGTCCCGGTTAATAGCCAGATAATCGCCATAGTAGATCTTTCTCGCCGGATCTAAGATCGCCAGCGATCCGCCGACAAAGACATCGTCCCTGGTTAGAGTCGTTCCCCTCAGCTCACCCGGGGGGCATAGATCCCAAAGTTTCTCAAAGAAAGCGAGCGGCAGGACCTCGCCGTGTATGTGCATCATGTTCCTGACGTAATACCGGTAGAAGTCGTCGAGATCACCCGGCTGGCTTATCACTCGAACCTCAAACCCGTCGTTCTCGAATACACGGATGTCATATCTCGTATTCTTCGAAAGCCCGGCCCATATGGCCTCCGGTGGGTTTTCTCTCAAGTCCACCACCATATGGCTTGTATCTCCCTGAGGAACATGAGCAAACCCGTTCTTGCCTGGCAGGGCGGGGTTATATGTATTGAAGTGCAGGAACGAATATTTCCTTGCAAAGAGCGATAGAATTTTATTGAAGTGGTCGGTATTGAAAGCCTCATCCAGCACGATGCTGTTCGTCTCAAAGTGCTGGATGCTGACCAGTCCCCGGAAATTCAGTATCGACTCCTCGATCCAGGGGCTTATCCCGACGACGTTCCGACCATTGAGGATGAGGTAGTACCTCAGTTTCAGATGAAGTACATCCTCAAGAAGCCGCTTCCACTTTAAGCTGTGGAAGAGCGTGCCTTCCCGGGATTGATCATTAAACTCTTCCCACTGGTGAGCATTGCTCTCGGATAACAGTTCAATGGAATAGGTCATGGGGGGCACCTTGCTGAACAACGCTGGTAACACTCTCCTCCTGCTCATATGGTACTATTTGAACTGGTTTGACCCATACAGCCCCTTCACGCCGGATTTCCCTGCGCCGTGATGATGGAGCGTCTCCGCTGCGGAAGTCGATGCAGGAGGACATGTCCTTTATGCGGTTGTTCACTCTTCTTATGATGTTGTACCTGGTCCCGGACAACTCGACGCCGTAGTAAGGAACAAGGTCCGGGTTGAAACTTGATACGAATGCACTCAGGTGGGCGATGTTCCCTGCCATCAAATTAATTAACGAGTAATTCCGGTCCGCGAAATTCGTGATGACCTCGCCGAGAAGAAGCGATGTTGCCCCTGTATTAAGATGCTCTGCTGAAGACGCGGCAGACCATCGATGGGCGGTCTTCAAGTCGCAAACGATGACATCAGCTGCAGTTATCTCTCCCGAAGAAGTCCTGGCAACCCACATCTCACCCAGGTTCTTCTCATGGATCATATCCAGCATATTCATAAGGTGCCCTTTCGAGAAAGGGGGTTGCGAATGCTGCCTCTCGAAGGTATTTACTGTGAGTGCCCAGTAGACCTCGGCGTCAAAATGCTCTTCTGCAGAAATCCCCTGTTTTTGGGCCTTACGAATATTCCGCCGTGCATTTCTGGAAATCTGGTCATAAATGTCCCCGCTAATCGAAAGCATATGGGTATAGTATATCTTCGTGTTCCATCCGTTTCTCGTGAAACCCCGGATATCTGCAAGTCCAGGAGAATTTACCAGGTTCACGTGGTCAAACCTCTTCCGGACAATGTGATCGCAAATGGACGTAATGACTTTGTCGATATGTAACTCCTTCTCTCTTCGTTTTGTACTCTCTACATCGGATATTACTATCCCCCCATAAGGGGCTAACAACGCTGCGGAAGAAGCGACTTTGAACAATCTATATGGGTTTGACAGGAGAAGGGAGCAGCCCCCGATCAATGCCTCATCCTCGTAGCACCCGAGTATCACCAGTGTCTGATTCAGTGATGAAGCGGTCCTGAGTAACCAGTCGCTCGTTTGAAAGACCGTTCCCTGCGTCGAGTTTGCAACCAGTGCATCCCACGCTCGAAATTCATCGCTTCCAAGTTCCCTCACTTCCAGTTGTGTCATACCGCGAGTCGCCTGGTTGGCATAAGGGGATCCCCATAATTAAGTGTTTCGCTAATCCGAGAGCATTTTCGTTACCTTATAGGCCATCAGTATCGACTTTGAGAGCAGGACCCGCCTTGAATGGATCGGTATCTGCTCAGCCCCGAATTTTACTTTGTTCTGGAATCGGGGGTTCTCCGGGTCCGACATCTGTCGTCCGAAGGACACCCGCTCGTATCCGCTGCTCCACGCCCGGTTGATACTCTCCCACATGATGTAGTAGGTAGGGGTATACTTGTTCGGGAGGTTGAGTTGGGGCAGCCAACGCCAGAGCAGGTGGTGGGGGTTGCCTTCCTTCTGCGCAGGAATTTCAGGGCGACCTCGAAAGTGTTCGTTTTAACCGGGACAGCAATGATACCGTTTTTGAGAATATGACCCACCTTGAATGAATTGGGATATGTTCCGCCCCGAATTTTGCTTTGTGTTGGAAGCGGGGATTGTTCGGATCCCTTTTCTGCCGCCCGAAGGAGACCTTCTCATAGCCATTGTCCCATGCCCAATTGACCAGATCCCAGTATAGGTAGTAAGTGGGGGTGTACTGTTGCGAAAGATCCCGGTTAAGAGCCAGATATTCATAATAGAATGTTTTTCTGGTCGGATCCATAAGTGCCAGCGTTCCACCGGCACAGACATCTTTTTTCGTTAACATCACGATCCTCAATTCGTCCGGCGCAAAAAAATCCCAGAGATTCTCGAAAAAAGACAGTGGTAGAATCTCTCCTTTTATATGCACCATATTCTTCACGTAATACTGATAAAATTGTCCAATATCAGACCGCCGAACTATTTCTTGAATCTTAAATCCCTCTTTTTCAAATTTACGGATCCTTTTCACTGTTTGTCTTGAAAGAGTCTCCCATATGGTATCCGGAGATTTTCGTTTCAGATGTAACATCATGTTGCCTGTCTCCCCACCCGGGAAATTGCTGTATATTATTCTATCCAGAATATCTGAATTATATACATTGAAGTGAAGGAATGAGCACTCCTTTGCGAAAAGCGATAAGAGATCGTTGATCTGGCCGATGTTAAAAGAATTGTCCAGAATGATATTGTTTAATTCGGAGTGAGGCGTATCTCCCAGACCCTGAAAATATCCCGCCGATCGTTCAATAAACGGGCATATACCGATGACTTTCTGGTCATCCCGGATAAGGTGATATCTCAAGTTAGAACCAAGCGTTTCTTCTAGAACCTTCTTCCATCTCAGGCTATGAAACAGTGTTCCCTCCCGGGATTGATTATTAAACTCTTCCCACTGGTGAGCATTGCCCTCGGATAACAGTTCAATGGAATAGGTCATGGGAGGCACCTTGCTGAACAACGCTGATAATACTTTCCTCCTGCTTCATATGTCCACCTATCTGTGCACAACCCGCTGGACGTTGAAGCCCTAAAAAAGAGGCGAGTAGCGATCGGGTTTCGCACTATCTCGATACCCTGCCTGCTCGTTCCGGAAGGTTACAACCTTCTCCCGGTACCTCCCGGCCTGATTCCCACCAAGGCCCACTGCCCGGGAAAATCCGGATCCGGCACCCACCCCACAGGGGGTGGGGACGAACACCAGAACCGGAACAGGGTGGTATGGGGTTCGGGATGAAGGGTCGCGAGACTGATACGGCCAAACGCGCTTGCCAGCGTTCATCCGGGCAACGGAGCTCGTTCCCACCGGTTTGTAACTCTCGCCGCACCTGTCAGTGCAGGTAATGATACAGATCGGCGCCATTATTTGAGTAGATCTTGTCTCCGGCAGACAACCTGCTGGTAACATTTCGGACATTCTCCTCTGTGGGTAGATAGAGTTTAAGGCCTTCATCGGGATTAAACGTCTCCTCTTCCTCCCCAAAGAGCAAACCGGCATGTTTGAACTGGTTATCCGGAAAAATAATATACCTCTCCTCCCCTGTCGGTATCCCCGAGTCGTCATTCAGCAGGTGACTGGTATAGTAGGGAATCCCCAGGCGCTCAGACACGTCGATCTGCTTTCTTGCGAAGAAGCGCCATGTACCGTAGTCTGAGTACAGGGTGGATCCACTCGGTACGTTTCTCAATACATGGTCAAACCCGACTATCTCATCCTCATCGAAGGAGTAACGGTTGTCACCAGACTCTTCCCTGGTAATACCGAGAGATCCGACACCATAGAGGACAACCAGAACGATCAGCAGTACCCCGACCCATCTTGACGGCAACCTCACAAGAGACAGGTAGCGGGCGAAGATGTATATTCCAAAACCCATAGCTGCGGCGAGAATAGGCAGAAAGAGGATTGCAAACCGGTCTATCCTGAGTATTGATGCCAACTGGAAAATTACCGAGATTACGTTCGGGACGTTCAGAATAACTGCGACCAGTCCTAAGATCCCGAATACGATCGAGTACCTCGGCTGCTGCCTCCATATGAGGTAGATCGCTCCAGTCAATGCAAAGAAGATTATAAACACGGAATCAACCTGGTTTGCCAGGAAACTCCAGCCCAGATGCACCACCTCGGTGAGGGCAACGTTCTGGTATAAAGACGGGTCAGCGTGTGGGAAGAGTTCCTCCACAAAGGTGTAGGCTGTGAAAGTCCAGTAAACAGCGAAGAGCGATATGGGAACCATCAGAAAGACCGGGCTCACGTGTCTCCTTTCATGGATGATCGCCTCGATAACAAAGATGATCCCGAGCAGGATGATGATCAGCGGGGTAGAGATCTGGTGCGTCAACAGGATGAAGACGGTCATGATCACGGCAGGGATCTTTCTGGCGGCGGGCCTGGTGATGGCATGCTCCGTGTCGGCCTTCGGGCTCGTCATGGTATAGAGCAGGTATAGAAGGACGAGAAACCCAACATAGGCCATGGTCCTCGTCACCATGTAGGTGCCGTAGTACACGACATCAGCGTTCATGGCGTATGCAAGAACGACCAGGAGGGTGATCTGCTCGTTACGGAATATGCTGTTGACAAGATAGTACAGGAACAGTACAGTCGAGGAGAACACCAGGCCGGTGGTGATAAAGTGGGAGGTCTGGATGTCCAGGCCGAGTATATGCGAGGATATGGCCACAAATATGTGGTATAGGGGAAAGTAGGTGTATGTCCCGAGTTCTCCCGGAATGACATGTCCTGAGAGATACGTGATGGTGGACATGTAGTTGTGCGGCAGTATATCCGTTGTCCCGAAGTACAGGGCCGGCCTCAGGGTGTAACTGTAGATCGTGACTGCGAGGGTGAGCATGATCTCAAAGAGCACTACCGCGGGTGACAACCTCCAGGCTAAGATCTGGATAAAAATCAGGGTGTACAGGGCAATTATCATAAACAGGCCCCATTTCGCATCGACAGGAGTAAAGAGAAGGATCAGGATGGTGAGCAGATAGAATAGCGAGAAAAGCATCGGAGATGTTGAGAGGTTATGCGAAAAGAGCTCCTCCTTCATCGAGAGATCGATATCTCTTTTTTTTATGGCTATGAACATGAAAGAAGCGATTATCGCCGGGAATGCCAGTATTGAACCGTTGATGATATAACTCACCCTGTCGATCCAGATGCAGAAGATGCAGCCTGCAATGTAAGTGAGTAATACTAGATACGGGAAGATATCAGCCATCCGTTCCAGCGAACTGATCTTCGTTTCAAGCCCCGAGTCCATATTCGAACGAGTCGGTCTTCAACACTCAAGATAGATAAAGTGATTGCTCACCGTCCTTTCTCCGGGGATGTTCAGGGTTTTTCAGGCCCGTGGTTGCATGATCGCCCCTTCCCGTCAGGAGCTGATCTGCTGATGGGAATCGGTGCCCGGGGGACAGAACCTTGCCGGGCCAGTTGGTTCTTCGGACGTTACCAGGATTCCGTTCAGTAATACTTGATCGGTCCCGATCTGGAAAGAACTCCGTCCTGTCCGATGAGGTTATCGGTCACGAAAAGGTTTCCCTGTCCGCCTGTCTGCCAGACCGGTGCCTGCTGGGTGTAGGTGAACCAGTTATGGTCGATGTACGCCCCGTCACGGGGGACGCCGCGGATGGCAATCGGAATCGCATTGGTGGACATGAATGTGTTGTGGTGGATCTTGAGGGTGTCTCCCGCAATCGTACCGGAACTGGTCGATGAACCGTGCATGTCAAAGTTCTGAGGAGAAGTTGCGATCCAGTTCGGGCCGCAGATGTTGTACCGCGCCTCATACCCGTCCCCGGCAACCCCGGTTCCGGCGATCCCGTGACGGCAGTAGTCGAAGTAGTTCGCCTCGATCAGGCCCACTCCTCCTCCAGAGACCACGACACCGTACCCAAGACCGTTCATCTGGCAGTGGTGGATGTAGTTGTGGTGGATGTAGCCGCCGGTCTTCATATCGGAACCTCCGGTGCCATAGAGGCTGATTGCTGCACCGCTCCAACCCGAGATCTCGCAGTTATCTACCTCAATATTCCGGTAGGTGGACCTAATTCCAAGAGAGGGTTGATCCAGAGCATCGATTGTCGTATCCGGCCCTTCGAGGCGGATCCCGGTGATCCTTACATGCTCTCCCCCGGCAATGAGTCCGACCGGGTAGTTGGACTCAGTTGGCCCCTGAAATATCCTCCCCCCCTGGGAGAAAGTAAATTCTTCCATTCCAGATCCCCCCGGGCTCGAGATAGACGCTCCACCCGATGCCGTGGGATCCAGACTAGACTCCATAGGGGGTGAGATTTCACCGGATTCTGCCTCTATCCAGATAGACCTCCTTCCATCCTGCTCTTGCACGGCATCGTCCGGGAGACTGCTTGTGCCGTTTGTCATAAGGATTCCGTCGAGTCTTGCGCCGCCCTCCTGCCAGTGGATGGTCAGGGTATGCTGGTCACCGGAGAGGTGGTGAAGGCCTTCCCTGTTCCAGCGCCAATCAGAACTATTCTCGAGAATCCACTCCCGGGTTTCTTCGCCGTCCACCGAGATCCAGAAAGAGTTCCTCTCTTCTCCTGGTGCAGACGCAAGACCCCAGACGGTATAATCACCTGGTTCCGCAATATCGAACGAGTATACCACCGATCCGGCTGTCTTTCTCTCTCCCCTATTGCTGGCAAGGGTAACACCCCCTGGTATGGTCACCCCTTCAGGAGTATCTGTCAGGTTGATATGGGCGTGCTCATCGATATAGATCACATCTCCGCTCTCTGCACTCCCGAGCGCGACGAGAAACTCATCAGTGGTTGTGACGGTATGGGTTATTCTCGGGTCCGTCGGTGTGAAAATATCATGGTAGCCGTCGCCTCCGCCGATAGGGCTGCCCGTGGGGTTCGATTCGGCGCCGAAGGTCTGCTCCTGAGCGAGGGGGAGTGATATCAGGTCTGAGATGTTCATGGGGAGAATGGACGAGACTGGACTCACCGCGTCTATCTCATCTGCCCCACCGGAGAGCAGCGCACCGGGTAGCGTTTTGCTGTTGTTGAGGGGTAATGTCTGAGCCCTGTGAGGATGCTGGTCCCTCCCTTCGGTAGTATCATAACCGGCGAGAGATCTGTTGCTGTCGGCCATGCTCATGGAGCGACCTACCTGTTCCGATATATTCCGGTCTTCCCCCTCAACCAGGTGGAGGTAATAGCCGCCGATCACCGCCAGGATAGCTGACGCTACACAGAGCAAGATCAGGATCAAAGTAATAGAAATTACTTCACCGGGACGCATTCGAATCTCGTGCCTGATGCGTTTTGTTGGGCAATAAAGATTATTGCCGCAATCTGAACAGTAGGACTGTTGCGCAACACGCCGGGATCTCCTGTTGACCGGGATATTGCTCTTGATCCCTCGTTTCCGGTTGTCCTGACGCATCTCCCTTGCACCGTAGGCTGCATCTGCGGAGATGATCGTAGGAGATCCTGAACATCCGGAATCTCAAATACATGGAGGGTTGGTTCCTAAAGTTGGGTATCATGGGCATTGGCAGGCGAAACCATGCAAACAAGCGGGAAACCGCTGTGATCGATCAGAGTACCCCGTTTGTTCCGGGTTACCTTCTTATAGCCTCATAACCGGTCGATCCTTTTTTGCGGGGATATCCTTGGTACCCATCGTGCAGCGCGGGAGATCGACACGGAAACTGCTCTGCAGTTTCCTGTCAGGAAAATCAGAGATTTTCCGTGTCTCTTGGATCTCCCGCCCGGCTCTGAGCAGGTCGAGGAAGATCGCCTGGTATACTCTCTTTTCACGTAATTCAAGGTGGTAGCGATGAACCGTCGATTTTGTGCCGTATTTCTCCGGAACATCGTGCCGGGTGCATCCGGTGATCAGGGCGTACAGAATGCCGTTGAACAGATGGAGAACACCTCACGTATTCTTCCGTCAGGAAAATCTTCGATTTTCCATGGCCAATGTGCGGGTTTGTTGGGGGGAGGTATTTCCGGACAAGTCCCTGGAGATCATCGTCGATTTCCCGGAAAGACATATTCCCGAGTATTATACAAAGACTATTATAAATTTAAGACGTCCTCAACAAGAGTTTGTATGGCCATGAGAGGACTGGCCCACAAGTTTTATATCTATTGTCTTCTTCTGGGGGCGTAGAGGCCCTACAATGATGTTCATTGAGGCATGCGATGAGGAGAAGTATGTCGCAAAGGCCATTGCCGATTCAAGGAAATATGCCGATGCTATTCTCGTCGTCGATGGCGGCTCCAAAGACGATAACCGTGGAGGTCGCCCGGGCGCCTGGGATAATCGTCGTGCAACATGAGGGAAATAAAGGCTAGGTTCGGTGAGATCGTATGGAATCGCAAAAAATTCTTGTTACTGGCGGTGCTGGATTTATCGGCACCAATCTTGTTAAGGAACTTCGTGGCCGGGGTCACGAGGTTGTCGCACTCGACCTCCTGAACACTGACCGGGAGAACTACATCCGAGCGGATACGAAGAATTACCGGCAACTGGAGCGGGTCTTCGAACGCTCAGAGTTTGACTACGTATATCATCTCGCCGCAGAGTACGGCCGCTGGAACGGTGAAGACTACTACGAGAACCTCTGGCAGACCAACGTGACCGGGACCAAACACATGCTCCGTCTCCAGGAGAAACTGAAGTTCCGGATGATCTTCTTCTCCAGCGCCGAGGTCTACGGCGACTATAACGGCATCATGTCTGAGGACGTGATGGTGAACAATCCTATCAAGGATACCTACCAGATGAACGATTACGCCATCTCAAAGTGGGCGGGCGAGCTCATGTGCCTGAACTCGGCGGCGATGTTCGGGACAGAGACGGTTCGTGTCCGGCCGGTGAACTGTTACGGGCCGCATGAGCACTACAACCCCTACCGTGGGTTCATTCCCAAATTCATCTACCACGCGCTCTTCAACAAGCCCTATACCGTCTTCAAGGGCCACAAACGGATCATCGACTTCGTCGAGGACTCCTGCAGGACCTGGGCGAACATCGTGGACAACTTCGTTCCCGGCGAGGTTTACAACGTCGGTGGTCGCCCGGAGTGGGAACGGGAGATCAAAGAATACTCCGACCTTATTCTCAAGGCTGTCGGCAGGGACGACTCGCTTGTTACCTACGAGGAAGCCGAGCCGTTTACGACGAAAGTCAAGACTATGGACTTCACGAAGGCCGTCCACGATCTTAGGCACGACCCCAAAGTCTCGCCGGAAGAGGGGATTCGGCGTACGGTCGGGTGGATGAAGTGGTATTACCGGACAGAGGAGTGAGCACGATGGAGGACGAGCAATCATTCTTTGAAGGGAAGACGGTGCTGGTCACCGGTGGCGCTGGTGCGATCGGCGGAAACCTGGTCCGGAGGCTCTCCGACCTTGATGCGGAGAAGATCATCATCCTCGACGATCTCTCATCCTCGTACGAGTGGAATATCGTCCGGGCGGACAACGTCCAGTTCATCCACGGCGATATCCTGGATGAGGAGAAACTTAAGTGGGCATTTAAGGCAAAGCCCGATATTGTTTACCACCTGGCCGCTCACTTTGCCAACCAGAATTCCGTCGATAACCCCGAGAAAGATCTGGTGGTCAATGGTATGGGCATCCTCAAAGTTCTGCAGTATGCTCATCTCGTGAATGTTGAGCGGTTTGTCTATGCCTCATCCGGCTGCGGCATCTACGGCCTGGACTCCAAGATGCCGTTTGAAGAACATGATATCTCCATCAAGCTCTACACTCCCTACCAGGTCACCAAGATGATTGGTGAACTCTACACCAACTACTTCTACAACCTCTACGGGTTACCCATCGTCAACGCTCGCTTCTTCAACTCTTACGGACCCGGAGAGGTCCCTGGCAAGTATCGGAACGTCATCCCGAACTTCTTCTACTGGTCGATGAACGGTCTTCCTCTGCCGATCACCGGTACCGGGGAGGAGACCCGGGACTTTACCTATGTCGGGGACCTGGTCAACGGCCTCGTAAAGATGGTCACCCACGAGAACGCAGTCGGCGAGGCGATCAACCTCGGCGCCGGCGAAGAGATCCGCATCATCGACCTTGCGAACTGGATCAACGTTCTAACGGGTAATGATGTAGGGATTCTCTATAAAGAGCGGAGAGATTGGGACAAGAAGAACCGGCTGCTCTCCTGCATTGACAAGGCAAGCAATATCCTCGGGTACACTCCGCGGACGGAGTTCAGGAAGGGGCTTGAGGACACTTACCGGTGGTTTGTGGATAACCGGGAGAATATCAGCGCCAGTGCAGAGTTCTGAGGGGAAATTATGCGGATTCTCGTCGTTCAGGAATCGGATTGGGTGGAGGTCGGTCCGCACCAGAGTCACCACCTCATGGAGAGACTCTCCCAGCGGGGCCATGAGATCCACGTCATTGACTTTGAGATCCGGTGGTGGGCCCATAAAAAGAATGGCTTCTTCTCCCGGCGGAAGGTGATTTGGAACTACCATAAAGCCATAGAGGGCGGGAACGTCACCGTCATCCGCCCGGCCTTCATTCGTGCCCGTATCCTCGACTACGCGTCCCTTATCTTCTCGCACAGGAGCGAGATCGAGAAGCAGATCAGAGAGTTCCAGCCTGATGTCATCGTGGGGTTTGGTATCCTGAACGCTAACATGGCCATCCGTCTCGCCAGGAAGCACGATATCCCCTTCATCTACTACATCATCGATGAACTTCACCGGCTCGTCCCGGAAAAGCCGCTCCAGGCGGTTGCCCGGGTTTTGGAGTCCCGGAACATGGAGGCGGCCGATATGGTCCTCTCGATTAATGAAAGTCTCCGGGAGTATACCATCATGATGGGCGCCGACCCTGACAAGACGGGAGTCATCCGTGCGGGCGTGGATCTCGACGCCTTCAATCCCGGTGATTGGAAGGCGATTCGGGCAAAGTACGGCATCCGGGACGACGAGATTGTTCTCTTCTTCATGGGGTGGCTCTACGAATTCTCGGGCCTCAAGGAGGTTACTCAGGCTCTCGCAAAGAACCGTGACTCAAAGATAAAACTCCTGATCCTCGGAAAAGGCGACCTCTGGGACATGCTCCAGGAGATCCGCCGCGTTCATGGGTTAGAGGACAGGATCATCATGGAGCCCTGGGTGCCTTACCGGGAGGTCCCGAAGTACATCATGGCTGCTGATATCTGCATCCTCCCCGCCTACAAGAATGAGATCATGATGAACATTGTTCCGATAAAGATGTACGAGTACATGGCGGCAGGAAAGCCTGTCCTTGCGACGAGTCTCCCTGGTCTCATAAAGGAGTTCGGCGAGACGAACGGTGTTCTCTATGCGGAGTCGTCCGAGGCAGTTATCGACAAAGCAATGGAGCTCATCGAGACAGGGGATATCGGGCCTGAAGGGAAGAGAGCAAGAAATTTCGTTAAATTGCTGAGCTGGGAGAAGTTGACAGATATCTTCCAGCAGACGCTGAGCAGGGGGATGCCGGGTGGGTAGATCTGGGGGGTATTTTGGCGGTGTTTCCATGAGTAACCTCACGTCGTGTGGTCAACCGTTCATCGCCATGGTCGCGGAGGAGAGTGAGACCGCCGACGTCATACGGAAGGCAGAGTGCGGGATCGTTGTCAAACCCGGGGACGTTTTAGGCATACGGTCTGCGGTCCTCCGCCTCAAGGGGAACGCTCCTGCCCGTGAGGCGATGGGGAGCAACGGCAGGGCTTACCTGGAGGGGAACATGAGCCTGGAAAAGAACGTCGCTCTGTACGAAGAGGTCTTTCACGCCCTTGCCGGGGACGGGGTTCCCGCGAGGAGGCCGATTCCTTTGAAGAGCGAGGATGCGCCGGGGGTTGGGCACCATGGGTTGTAGAGAGGTTAAAAGAAACTTGGACGTTGCAGAGGTGCCGGTGGTTATGGTTGAAGAAATTGACCCACAACCCATTACAACAAGTGTTAGAATGGATTGTTCCGGAGTGAAATACTGATGTTAAAAGAGATCACTAGTTCTGATTTATCGTATGGTGATGAATATATCATTGTAGAATCGCCGGAATTTCAACGGAATGGGAGTATTATTGACTTAAATAATCTACCAAAAGTATCTTTTTGCGTTCCAACACTGAATAACGAAGATACTATAGATAAGTGTCTTAGCAGCATTGCCAACCAGGATTACCCGGGTGTTGAGATTATCGTTGTGGATGGATATTCAAAGGATAAGACCCTCGAAATAGCTAAAAAATATACCAATAAGATATTTTTCGATTCGGGACTCCTGGGGAGTGCACGACAAACGGGAGTTGAGAAGGCAACCGGCAAGGTTGTAGCGCTTTTTGACTCGGATATCATCATTCCCCATAAAGACTGGCTCCGTAACACAGTTGAATGCTTCAATTATGACGATCGAGTGAGCACGGTCTGGCCAGAAAATATAGCACCTCCTGATGGAGGTCCGGTTGTTCGCCTCTACTTTAACCATTGGAAGTTGATAATTGAAGATCGAATTAAGAAAAGGCGCGGCCTGTATGGCGGAGGAAATGCGCTTTTTCTTCGGAGAGCAATCGAGGAGATCGGGGGTGTCAGTAGGTCGCTTCACTGGGGTGAAGATTTCGATTGGGCCCAAAAACTCAAAGATAGAGGGTATAAAGTTGTATATACTCGTGATCCTCTCTATCATGACACCATGCCATCTTTGAAGGTATTCGCAAAAAAGCAGTTCACCGGCGCGAAAACATTCACGAAAACCGGTTTCCAGTTGATGAATCTCTCGCCATACGAAGTATTCTACGAACAGGTTGTCCTTGGTGTGAAAGGAATGTTTCGCGGCCTAATTGTAGAAAGAGATCTTTCTTGGTGTCTCTATCCTGTGTTTGTGTCCCTAAGGGGGCTCGCATATGGGTATACCTATATGGTTGGCATGAAGGGGCGCTGAACGTGGATTTTCATAAGATTAATTTCGAGCAATTATCTTCGGAATACTCAGGTCCCGGGAGTTTACAGTACAAAATGAGGGGTTTTTCTAGATGAAAATACTTCAAGTTGTATCCAGTTTCCCTCCTGCGTATTCGTATGGCGGAGCAGTAAAGGTGTCTTATGAAGTATCAAAGGAACTTACAAAGAGAGGCCATGACGTAACGGTGTTTACGACTGATACGTTAAACTCGCAATCAAGGATTAATGAGCCAGCGACGCATATGGAGGGAATAGATGTATACCGATTCAGGAATTTTAGCAACAATTTAGCCGCCAAGAACCTGGCAATAGCCCCTGGAATGGCTCTAACTTTAAAGAAGATCATAAAAGAATTTGATGTTGTCCATATCCATGAATATCGTTCTTTTCAAACAATCGCTGCATGTCATTATGCTGAGAAATATAATATTCCGTATGTTCTCCAACCTCACGGTTCCCTTCCAAGAATAATTGAGAAACAGGACCTCAAAAAGATCTATGACGTAGTCTGGGGAAACGACATCCTGAAATACGCTTCAAAAATTATCGCTGTTTCCGGGAACGAAGTCGAACAGTTCAGGCAGGCCGGGATCCCCGATGAGAAGATCACCGTGATCCCGAATGGGGTAAACTACATTTCGCCCACATCTCTCCCACCCACCGGGCAGTTCAGGGAGCAATATGGTATCCATGAAAAACATATCATTCTGTATGCTGGGCGGCTTCACAAAATAAAAGGCATTGACTTCCTCATACATTCATTCAACTCGTTTGTTCGGTCCTGGACCGGGGATGACGTCGCCCTGGTCATCGTCGGCCCGGACAATGGCTACCGATCAGTTCTCGAGGATCTCGTGGAACAACTCGACCTTTCAGCTACAGTGAAGTTTATTGGATATATTTCTCCCCTTGCAGCTGCTTACCAGGACGCCGATATCCTTGTCTACCCCTCGGTCTACGAGATCTTCGGCCTTGTCCCCTTCGAGGCGTTGCTCTGCGGCACTTCCGTGATCGTGACCGATGACTGCGGGTGCGGCGAGATCATTGAGGAGGCGGGGTGCGGTTATCTCGTCCACTACGGGGATGTGGCTGGCCTAGGCGAGGCGCTCAGGTCTACCCTTGAGCAACCGGATGTCAATAGGAGGATGGTTGAGGCAGGGAGGCGGTATATTGAGGAGCACCTTGCATGGGGGAGTGTTGTGAAACAGGTGGAGGAGATGTATGAGGGTTGCGTTCGTCACGTTTGAGTATCCGCCGTTTATCCTCGGGGGTGCTGGTATCCATGCAGCGCATATTACTGAAGAACTTGCGAAGCTGGGTCACCAGGTTGTTGTGTTCACACCGGCGATTGACAATACAGGTGGCGCCGAGCATCCCTCTGGTGCTAACCTCCAGGTCTGGCATGTCCCGGTACGCGAAGCGATTCCATTCAGGGTGTTGCAGTTCTGGAGGTCATCTCAATTCTCTCCCGATCGTGGCCTCACATTCCGCATGTCTTTGCTCACGAATAATAATTTTCATACTTCCTTCCCGAGCAGCCGGAGGATCTTCCACCGCATCATGTTCGTGACAACTGCAGTTACTGCCTCGCCTGTCTGGAATTTCAGTTCCCGGACTCTCTGGAAGAGGAAGAACGTTCACTTCAGGGTTGGTGTATCTTAATGGATGTTATTATTCTTGACTCACACATAGAAGAGGATGCAAGGATTAAGAGGCATGTTGAGCATCTTATAGACCAAGGGTTGAGCGTCTATAGGATCCACTATAATTATATAGACAAATATGCTCAACCTGGGGTTTTCTCTGAATTTGGAGAGAAGGGATTTAGAATAAATGTATTGATGGGTAAACTTAGAACTCCATACTTCCTGATTTATTGCTTAAGGAGGAAAATACTGGCTGAGTGTCTGAGGGCATTGGAAATACTCAACTATGATCCTGAGCAACCGTCGGTTATTCATGTGCATGACCCCTGGTTATTGCCGTTGGCTGGAATGCTAGTTAGAAATGATCTATCCGATTCAAAAATTGTCTATGATAGGCATGAGCTCTACGACAAGTTGGCTCGATATCTTGGAGTATCCTTGCCTGGCCTCTATGAAAAACTTACAAAAAACTCTATCTCCGGGGTAGTTATTGTTTCAGAACATCATGCCAGCATGACTCATAAGTTATTTATCACACCCCATGTTGTAGCAGTCCCTAATTATCCCATATCTACGATTTATAATAATAACATCGTGAACAATAAGATACAATCACTTAGATCCGATTCCCGAATAAATGCTATTTATATTGGAAGTCTGAACCAGTCTGATAGAGATGTCGATCTTCTCATAAAAATCGCTGATACTGTGCTTCAGTCATATAACAATGTGAACTTTATTGTAGGTGGAACCAACTTGGATTCTCAATCTAAGGTGAAGATTGATGCCCTTTCAAAAAAACACGATGGTAGATTCCAGCTCCTTGGCTATGTCCCCCGAGAGAAGGCGGTCGAATTCACGCAAAAGGCTCATGTTGGTTTCCTCCTCGTGAGGCCGGACACCCATTACTGGGTAAAGACTTCGCCAAATAAGGTCTTTGAATACCTGATGTGTGGTACTGTTCCCATCATCAGGGCTGACGTTGACCATGCCGATGTGCTGAGAAGGTGCTCATTGATCTTCGATCGTTTTGACGGTGATGACGTTATTGTTAAAGCTGTATCGGATTTAATTGGCGATCATGTGAGGCTTAAAGAACTTATGACGGCCGCTAAAGATCTGAGTGCTGACTACACATGGGAAGGTGTAGCATTTCGATACATTGAGTTGTACAAATTGTTACTTTATCCCGACACTGCCCTTAAAATTTGAAAGGAGATAGAAAAGGCTGGAGGGATCAGGCATTTCTTCTCCGTCGGCGGCATCCTTATATGGGGGGGCGAAGAGCGCTTACCTCGTACAGGAGTCAGGGGCGGGATGGCAGGGGAGCGTTCTCAGCCTGACCCGACACCTGCTGCTGAGCATCAAAGTCATCTCCTTCCCCCTGGTGCTTGCGGTATTCCTGGAACTCCCGTCCTTTCTCCTGCCGGGGATCGCCGGCATAAACGCGGTTGCCTACTACCTCCTGATCTTCTTCACCGATGCCCTGGTTCGCAGCGAGGTCATGGGGATGGTCCAGGGTTTGATTTCTCCAGGGCACATCGCTTGGATGAAACGGTTGGGCCTGCTTTGCCTGTTTCGATAACGAGGTTGATGGAAGTTATTTCTGGTGACACCGGGCGACCGCTAACCGCATTTTGGCCCGGTTCCGGGAACCTTTCTTCTTGCGGTCGAGCCTGCGCTGGAGCACGGCCAACCTTTTCTGGGGGTTCTTGAGGTGCTTTGGGTTTGCCACCGCATCACCGGTCGAGAGGACGGAAGGTGCGGGATCGACTGTTGCAGGGACTGGGAATTGGCCTCCAATAACCAGGGATACTCGTCCTTGAGTGACGGGAGTTTGTTGATGAGGTCGTACCCGGACAGGCTCACCCCATCGTTCCGATAAGTCCGGCTCTTGCGGTCGAGTGCCCGGTTGTAGACAAACAGGCAGCACCCAGGGCGCCTGACGATAAAGACTACTTAATCGTCGGTTGGATACACCCGGTAACGGTAGCCCGCAGCACACGATACGAGCATGTGAGACCCCCGCTATGATGAAGATAGGCCGCGCGAGGATTCGTGAACCCGAAGAGGGAGTGCCGCTTCTGTTCCCCCGGCGTAACTCTGGGGGTCTTCCCACTCTGCCCTTCGCCCCGTAGAGAAAAAAAGGGGCATTGGAGGGTCGACCTGGACCTGTCCTGCCCATTCTTTCTGCTTAGTAATACTTGATCGGTCCCGATCTGGAAAGAACTCCGTCCTGTCCGATGAGGTTATCGGTCACGAAAAGGTTTCCCTGTCCGCCTGTCTGCCAGACCGGTGCCTGCTGGGTGTAGGTGAACCAGTTATGGTCGATGTACGCCCCGTCACGGGGGACGCCGCGGATGGCAATCGGAATCGCATTGGTGGACATGAATGTGTTGTGGTGGATCTTGAGGGTGTCTCCCGCAATCGTACCGGAACTGGTCGATGAACCGTGCATGTCAAAGTTCTGAGGAGAAGTTGCGATCCAGTTCGGGCCGCAGATGTTGTACCGCGCCTCATACCCGTCCCCGGCAGTCCCGCCTCCGGCGATCCCGTGACGGCAGTAGTCGAAGTAGTTCGCCTCGATCAGGGCCACTCCTCCGGTGCCTACCACAACCCCATACCCAAGACCGTTCATCTGGCAGTGGTGGATGTTGTTGTGGTGGATGTAGCCGCCGGCCTTCATGTCGGAACCTCCGGTGCGGGCGAGAGCGATTGCAGCGTAGCTCCAGCCCCAGATCTCACAGTTGTCCACTTCTAAGTTCCGGTGTTGTGAGACGTAGATCGCGCCAGTCGTTGTACTCACACTACTGGTGGTCTTGTGCGGCCCCTCAATGCGGAGACCGGTGATCCTCACGTTCGGCCCGCCGATCGTAAACAACCGGCTGCTTCCGCCCGATGCCTGGTAGATCCTGCCGCCATTCGATCCGTCCTCGCCGCGGTTGCTGGCAAGGGTGACCCCGCCCCGTATCGTGGCGGTCCGGCCGCTCATGTCGATGTTGGCGTTCTTCTCAACCCAGATGATATCCCCGGACTGTGCCGAGTTGAGCGCACTCACGAGTTCGTTTGTCGTGTCGACGATGAAGTCAGCATTGCTCCGGCTGACGATCTTCGTGTAGCCGTTGCCTCCGCCGATCGGGTTTCCGGTCGGGTTTGCGTCAGCCCCGTAGTCATTTTTGCCCGGGGTCGGTACCGGAGTCTGGGTCGGCCTTGGTGTCGCCGTTGCAGTGGGCGTCGGCGTCACGGTTGGCGTCGCTGTAGGCGTAGGTGTCGGTGCTGCAGTCGCAAACTCGACATACGCCAGGTCTGCCGATCCGGTATCCATGACGATCTGCACCGTGTGCTTTCCAGCGGTGAGCGGTATCTGGACCGTGGTGGGAGCAAACGTATGCCAGCTGCCGGTGTTGGGGGCGTTGACCGTAGCGACCTTCTCCCCGTCTACCAGGACCGAGAAGGACATGTCGTCCTGTGTGGTGCTGGTGTAGAACGTGGCCGCATAAGTGCCTGATTTGGCTACCTGGACATCGGAGAATCGAATCCATTCTCCAGCGTAGGTGTGGGAAACGACCGGGACGTTGACGCCGCTTCGCTCGGCGACATCCACGTCGGCATCGTCCGTGCGGTACGCATAGCCGCCCTGGTTGCCGGCTACGGTGTCGTGATACGCAATGTCTTCGCCTCCGAAGTCGAAGTCAACGAAGTTGATCCGACCGGGAACCGAGTGCGCCTTGTAGGCATCGGAAGGATCTTCCGTGGGTGTGGGCGTCGGCGTCACGGTTGGCGTCGCTGTAGGCGTAGGTGTGGGCGTCGCTGTGGGCGTGGGCGTCGGTGCTGCAGACGCAAACTCGACATACGCCAGGTCTGCCGATCCGGTATCCATGACGATCTGCACCGTGTGCTTTCCAGCGGTGAGCGGTATCTGGACCGTGGTGGGAGCAAACGTATGCCAGCTGCCGGTGTTGGGGGCGTTGACCGTAGCGACCTTCTCCCCGTCTACCAGCACCGAGAAAGACATGTTGTCCTGTGTGGTGCTGGTGTAGAATGTGGCCGCATAGTTGCCGGATTTGGCTACCTGGACCTCGGAGAACTGGATCCACTCCCCGGCGTAGGTGTAGGCAACAACCGGCACGTTGACGGCGTCTCGCTCACCGATATCCACGCTGGCATTGTCGGTGCGGTATGAATAGCCGCCCTGGTTGCCTGCTTCGGTATCGTGATACGCGACGTCTTCGCCTCCGAAGTCGAAGTCGACAAAGTTAATCCGACCGGGCACCGAGTGCGCCTTGTAAGGCTTCTCTGCATCGGAAGGATCTTCTGTGTCAGTCTCGGGGTTGGACACCCTGACTTCGGTGGAATCGGTCAGGGTGTATGTTCCGGCCTGGAGGACTACAGTCCCATTGCTAATGGCCTTCACTGCGGCCTGTATGACGCTGCTGTCATCAATTCCTGCCGTTCCGTTGCTGATCAACTGACCGTTACTGTCTTCCGCAAGGATCTCGGTACCGTCGATGTATACGACGATATCGTACGAACCCTGGGAGACCTCCTGGTTCGGCGCTGCCAGTGCTGGTGCAACCATAGCAACTATCATGGACAGGGCAAGTACCAGAAATTGAGTTTTTTTCATGCATCATCTCCTAAGAATCCCCTCCGGTGGCTGCATCTGCCCCGGAAGGCTCGTAGAGGGGCTTCCCCCTCGACACTACTTTTTATGAACTGCTCCTATTTATTACCTTCTTTATCTGTATCTCGATTTATATGTGTTATATTGGGATAATCTTGCAGAAAACCCGTACTTTTATTATGTTTATCATTTTTGCAACTCATCCAAGATTTAGATATATTTATATACTAAAATGCGGGTTAGGTGAACTTGGGGTTTTATTGCCCTTGGCTCAACGGAATGGCATCGTAAAAACAGGTTTTAACCAATCGGGTCTCTTACTCCACTTTTACCCGGGATATCGACAATTATTGCCAATATTCTCCTCGCCGAATTCGCCTTTTGAGCGGCCCGACCCCCACTGGATGAGGGGTGACTCTTTCTTTGAGGGCGCGGAAGTTTTGGACGGTGGGTGCCCTGTAGCAGGGGCACCGTGCGGCAGCGTCTGGTGCAGATCCGAGAGGGCTTTGATGGTTGCCGGAAACGAGGATGCAAAAAAGAGATGCCTGGCAGCCGCTCCGAACTACAGAGCCGAACCCGTTTTATGCGTATCTCGCAGAGACGGGCATCTCCCTGGCTTACTGCCCCCACGGCAACGGTTGCCAGAGATCCCCTGGTTTGAGAGGGGTCTTTCCCTTATTCCGGGCCCATTCTCCCGGAGCTCGCTGATAATCTGGAGCAGGCGGCGAGACCTGACTATCTTTCCCCCATGAGAGAGAACGTAACCGCTGAAGTTATTCCGGGATGCGATAGCACACGAGATTACTCTGGTGTATCTAGATGGGCAGAACCATCACGGGCGTAAAATGGAGGGCGTAAAATGGAGATAGTATCAGGTCCGTAAGGGAAGCTCGCGAAGGGTAAACCCTCAGATCGGGGACTCAACCTCCTCATGGGCACTGCTTTTGCTGCGCTGGCATGGCGATGGATATTCAATCTGATTGACATCCGGTGGTCAGGGAGCACCACGGCGATCTCTTATTCTCCGTTTGGAATGCCGTAAGAAAACCTCCCTTCACTTCTCCCGCACGACCGCCCCGCAGTTCCTCGCCCGCGTCAGAAGCACCGAACCCCCGTGGTCGCCGAGCACCTCCGTCGCCGCCCGGGCCACATTTGCCATGCCGGAGTCCCCGACGGCGTAGACCGTCGGGCCGAACGAACTCAAGCCCGCACCGGCGGCGCCGGCCTGCACCGTCGCCTCGAGGAGCGAGGAAACGACCGGGTGCTGCATGGCCACCTCGACCTTCTTGAACCCCAGATGCTGGGTCCGGTTGATCGCCGAGCCGAAGCGGTCGAGGTCGTGCTCGATCAGGCCCGGGATCATCCGCATGAGCACCTCGTGGCAGACTTCCCGCACCTCATCGAGCGGCACCGGGCAGTGCGTGCGGAAGATAGCGACCTCCCTTCCCCCGTGCGCCCCTGCACCGGAATCAGGCGTCACGAGGAGGATGGGCCAGTCCTCCGGGAACCGGTGCCGGGCGAGAACCGGCGGGGGCGCGATGCCCCGTGATGC
>JAENYT010000020.1:10953-29015 GCA_016841665.1 Methanobacteriota archaeon | reverse complement strand
AGGTTCGAGAAGGACGGCATCCTGGCCCTGCCGGTCTCCGCCGAGGGCGGGCGACGGCGGGAGATCGCCTTTTGCTACGATCCCCTGGAGGTGATGGAGGCCTGCGAGGAGTACACCGTCTCCTGAATGTGCCCGATTTCTGCGCAGAACCGCCGGATCGCAGCATCGCCGCCGGGATGAGGCGGGCACCGTATCGCCGATAGAGTAACGTTGATAAGCCCCTGTTTTCCGGCTCCGCCCTTCCGCTCCACCCTTTTATGCGACGCCTTCGGACGAAGTACCTGTGCCCCGGAGTTGCCTTTTCGGCATACACTGGCCGGGGTGCACCCATTTGAATCCGAGGTTTTGCCATGCACACTACCATGTACAGGCTGTCCGGGATCGGCAGTGCCGGCCCCGGCCTCCGCTGCCGGAAGGCGGCACCGCACAGGATTATGAACACAGAAAAGGGGAGTTCGGCGCCATCTCGGGGCCCAAGCCCGCAGACGCTCGCCGGCAGCACCCGGCGGGACAAACCCATACCCCCGCCGCCCTCCGGGGGTGGGATCCCGTGCCCCAGGTGAGCACCGACCCGGTCCCCCTCTACCTCATCCCCCAGGCCCTCTCCGCCGAGATCCACCGGCACGGCAACGCCATCGCCGGGGTGCAGGTGCGGCGGACCCGCCACCACACCTACCGGCTGACCATCGATCTCGCCGGTGAGGAGGGAGCGGAGGAGTGAGGGACAATGACGACCACCGGGGGATCCGTCAGGCTGCAGGGTGAGCAGCTGATTTCCCCCTTTTCCTTTTCTCTCTGAATCCGGAGTTTGTTATGCTGACAACAAAAAGCGAATTATCTTACGAAAGAAATTATTAGAATTTCGCGGGAATTAAACCGATCCCACCTTCTCATCAGTTAATTGCTGTAAATATCTAATATGTTCTAATCGTGACTGGTTTTCATCCACATGTTTACACATTTTAAACGTTGAATCAACAATCTCAGGATTAAATCTCTTGCACCGTGCTAGACATCGAGCGGTCAACCCGGCATATTTTACCTGCTTAGGAATTCGGTGCGCTCTTGAGCCAATTCTTATGAATGCGTTAATCGCATTTTGTGCCGCATCGTTAGCATTATTTTCAATAAGCTTTTGACTGAAATGATCCAAGTCTTCGAGACAGTATTTTGCAATAGCATCAATTCCAGTATTATTTTCGCCTTCTACTACAGCATCTTCTCCAATACGGCCATAGTAGGTCATTCCATCAGAAAGAGCATTATTGAAATGTTTATCGAGAGCATTATCGAGAATATAGCGAATTGTTCGAATGGTACGATATAGCGTCCCTTCGAATTTTATTGACATAGATGCACATGCAATATTATCTAAGGAGCGTAGAATGTCGACAACACCATCCTCATCATTTGCCTCAAAAGCGTATCTCGAAAGTTCCTTGATGATTTCTATAGATTTTACCGAAATTTCTTCGAATTCTTTATCTTGGACATCCAAAGCAATTCTTTCAATAGATTTCACTGCTGGAATTAGATGTGAAAATATATTGTTATTGGCTGCGTTGATTTCAATGCTTTCAATATCCAGAATTACATTCATTGCAACTGGATAGACCCCCTTTGCTACCGCGAGGCAGCCAATCTCCTCAAGGGCATCAATTAAAAGAAAATGTGAAAAATCGAGGTCATTTATTGCGGCATTTTTACCCGCTCTTCCAATTGATTTTTCAGCAACACTACAGGCGTTTAAATAGTTAAATTCGAGTGATAATATCCCAATAGTTTTTATTGAATCTAAAGCATTCCTGAAAGATTGTTCAAGTTTTTGTTCTGCAATGGATTGCGCAAATAAATCTAATATTGTGAGTATTTCAATGATTGATTCTTCATCATCATTTTTTAGGGCAATTCGACTGCATCGTTCAATATATCTACAAAAAATATTTGAAATATCGATATTGCTCCCTTCATTAGGAAAATAATTGCTTGAATCTTCTATTCCCTCGGACTCTACTGAATTTTTTGTATTGGCATTTATTAGGTCAATAAATCTAAAATTAAGCTCCGACAGGCTGCCTCTCATCGTTGCTAAATCATAATTCATAATAGATTTATGGATGATATCGAAAATCGACTGTAGGGCACCTTTCTCTTCATCCAAAATATCCTTGTTGTCAATTTCATTAGCTAATCGTTTGACAATATTTTCTACCTTAAGGAGTTCGATTATATTCCTGATATAGATAAATAGTGCGATAAGGGTAAAAATTCCTAAAGCAAATATTATAGATACAAAAATTTCCGTTGTGTTGGGAATTGTGCCGTCATTCCCCGTAATTGTTTTGAGAACGAGTGCTCCTCCCACTATCGATAACGCGTAAAAGAAAAGAAGGAGCCACATATTTGGATTTTTTCCGAAAATAGCGGTTACACGGGGTGTATACGTGGATGCTGTCATTTGAACGGCGATGAGGGTCAATGTGATGACAATTGAAATGATTGCAGCCTGGCATTGAATCAATGCACTTAGCAGGTATCTTGCACTATTGACATCTGTTTGGAATAAATGAAACTGGTAAAATCCTGAAAAGCAAGTGATTATAGTTATAATGAAAAATAAGGAGTATATTGTTGTCCAAAGAATCCATGGATGGGTTATATCGAATTTTTGGAATTTGTTATCCAATTTAATTAAAAAATTTGAAATTTTCCCCCCTTTTTGCATAAATCAGCATCACCGGGATGTAATATGATAATTTCTAATTTGTATCGTTAGAAAATTATTTGATTTGATTACCAGCTAAGAAGGATTCTGGTAACAATTGCGACCAAACCGCCTACAATTCCTCCCGCGCCGGCGCTGATCCGCTCAGGGCGCCTCGACGTCCTTTTGACCCGGATCCTGGATCTCAATCATGCCGCCCCAGTTGCACTGGCACTTGGATTTGTCGTTGAGGGCGGCCATATTTCCCACCTTGACCGTGGGCGATCCGGGGGACCAGGGAGCGGCGATGACCGGCATGCAGGGCATAGGCGTCAACGCACCCATTGCGGCCGCGGTGGCCGACGCCACCTGGGGATTCGACATGGACGAACACATGCCGAAGGGCATGATATTCACCATCGGTTTGTTGTCCATCACATTCGCCACGGGCTTATTGCCTGCCATGACCTTGTTCACGGGAAGCACCAAGAGGGTGCTCGGGGCGTTGCCAAAAGAGCACTTCATTTTCGCGCCGGTAACAACCAGTTTCGCCATGCCAACCCTCACCAGAATCTGGGTGGAGACCCTCAATAAGACCTGTGATTATCCCCTATAGATGAGCAGGTGCATCGGTCCCGCGGGCTCCTCACCGGGAACAATCAACCCTGCACGTCCAAAAAATCCCCGTGTTCATTCAGCGGAGGGCGGTGCGTTCACCATCTTTTTGATGGTGAGGATATTTCTGCCGTCCTTGAACTCGTACGCCGTTTCGTCCATGGTGGTCTTGACGAAATAAATGCCCAGCCCCCCGATCTTGCGGTGGTCGAGGTCGGCCCTGATATCGGGGTCAGGAAGGCTCAGCGGATTGAAGGGAATGCCCTCATCGGCAATCTCCAGCTGAACGTATCGGTCCCCCACCGTGCAGTCGATAGAGATCGGCCCTTTCGATTCCCGGTATCCATACAGCATGATATTGGAACAGATTTCGTCCACTGCCAGCTGGATGTCGTAGATCACACCGTCGCCGATCCCGTCCAGGGACGAGGCGATAAAATCTGCGATGACTTTGAGATTGGGGAGATCGGCGGTGACCTCCAGCGTGTAGCGCTTCATTCGTTCACCTTCAGCACCACCATGGTCATGTCGTCAAACTGGGGTTCGTTCCCGCAAAAATCGTTCACCGCCTCCATGATGGTATTGATGATCTCCTCCGGGCCCCTGTCCTGGCACCCCTGCACCGTTGCAGAGAGGCGTGCGTCCCCGAATTGTTCTTCCCTGCCGTTGATCGCCTCGGTCACGCCATCCGTATAACACACGAGCAAGTCGCCGGGAGCAAGCGACACCGTCTTCTCCTGGTATTCCGCCCCCTCCATGGCCCCGAGTGCGATACCGGTTCCGTTCAGGAGCGCCTGCGTCCCGTCCTTCCTGAAGAGGATGGGGGGGTTGTGGCCGGCGTTGACATAGGTGAGGGTCATCGTCTCCGGATCGAGCGTGCCGTAGAGGAGGGTGACGAACATTCCCGATTCCGCGTCATTGGCGATCATGGTGTTTGCATCCTGTATCGCGGTCTGGGCGTCCTGGTGCCAGGTGGCGTTCGCCCGGACAATCGTGCGTGACAGTACCATGAACAGCGCTGCCGGCACTCCCTTCCCTGACACGTCGGCGATGACGAACGCCGCCTTACCATTCGAACCCGTCAAGAAGTCGTAGAAATCCCCCCCCACCTCACGAGCCGGGACACTTGCCGCGGCGAGGTCAACGCCGCTGATGGCGGGAAGATCCGTGGGAAGAAAACCGGTCTGGATTTCATGGGCAATCTGCATTTCCGCCTTCTTTCGTTCCAGTTCGGCGCGGTAGGAATCTCTTTCCGCCTCTGTTTTGCGTTCCTTGATGAGATTGGTGATGATGAACGCGAAAAAGAACATGCCCACCGCATTCGAGACGATCATCGGGACTCCGACCGCCCCGACAATCTCCATTGCAAGCGAGATCGGCTGGACAGTGAGGATCACGAGTGCCATATGGAATATTTCCAGGAGGATGACGAAGAGCACCGCTCCCCAGAGGCCGATAAACCGTTTTTTATTGCCATAATAGACGATTCCGGCGAACAACCCGGCAAGCAGCGTGGCGAGCGTGCAGGGGATGACCGTCACCCCTCCCTGGGAAAACCGGTATGCCGCCCCGATCAGCCCGGCACCAAGCCCCACAATGGGACCGCCGACAAGGCCCCCGATGATGGGGCCGAGGTCCCGGACATTGATATGGGCCCCGAGGATGTCGATGCCGCTCGCCGTCCCGTAGATGGAGAACACCCCGAAGAGCAGAATGAGGAAGAGATAATTTTTCAGGTTGAATATCCCGTCGAGAATCTCGGTAAACGGGCGTGCCCGTGACGCCAGGTACGCGAACACGACAATCACGCAGATCATCTGGAGAAGAAGGTTCAGGAGTGGAATAAGTTCTGACGCCATCACGCACCCGGATACCGGTTCTTCAGGAAGGGTTATTCAAAACTGTTCACCGCATTCTCTTCATCGTCAAAAAGTGAGAAAATCCGGTCGAATCCTGCCATGGAAAACACCTCCAGCACAGAGTGCTGCAGGCTCGCGAGCTTGAGATCACCGCCTTCTTTTTTCAGCTGTTTGAGGGCGGCGAGGAGGATGCGGAGGCCGGAGCTGCTGATATACTCGAGGCCGCCAAGGTTCACCACTATCCGGCGGCTCCCCCCCTCAATGAGCCCGTTAATATTGGTGCCCGCTTCAGACGATGAATGCGCATCCATCCGTCCCCTGATGACGACGATATCGATGCCGTTCACCTTCCGGTTTGACACATCCAAGGTTCCACTCATTCACAGAAACCTCTCTTCATAGACATATTAGGCTTTCTTATTCATTTTGCGCTGAAATGGAGAGAATATCCCTCTAAATGGAAAAAGAAAGGCAATGGAGTGGTTCTCCGAAAAATCTTCACATCCACGCAATGCGAGCTGCATTCAACATCCGGTTTCACGACATCGGTGGATACGCCCCCATCTGGATCAGTGGGCGAAGTGCATATTGACCCTGCAGAACTCTCCGTCGGGTTCGATCGTGACCGAGTCGGTGTATTTCCTGATGAGAAATGCCGACAGGCGGGCGAATGCATCATCATCCATGATCAGCTCCTCCTGCGAGGGAGCCGTTTGGGGAATCTCGAAGGGCTCTCCACGGTAGGTGATCTGCGCATCAAGATTGAATTCATCAAAAGAAACGAGTGCAGTGATTTCATCCCGGATATCAAGGTGTACAGCGGTTTCCATGAATTCGTTCATTCCCTGGATCGCGCGCTGGATAACATCCCTTCGCGCACCCCACGCCGCACCCTGTTCTTCGAAGAAGGTGAAGATCTCGTCGGAAAAATTCGATGACGTCCGGAGCACGAGCTCCTGGCTTTTTGCGATGCCGATCCTCATGATCAGGTTCAGGCTGATTGCCAGGATGGTGGCAAGCGAGAGCGAAGAGGAGAAGACAGGCTGGATCCAGGGATGGAATGACTGGTAGATGTCGGGGAATATGTCCACGCTGAGCCCGAAAATGAAGGAGATGCCGACGAGGAAGATCTTGCGGGCGTCCATCATGCGGGACATGATGATCTGGAGCCCGGTGATGATCATGTAACTGACGGCGAAGATGAGCGTCGCTCCCATCACCGGTGCCGGCATGATGGCGAATACCTGGGCAAGTTTGGGAAAGAACGCGAGGAGAAGCAGGATCGCGCCGGTGGAAAAGGCGATCGCCCTGCTGGTGGCGCCGGTTGCGATGGAAAGGCCGATATTGCTCGACGAGGTGGACTGCCCCATTCCCCCGACAAATCCGGCGACCATGGAACTTAAACCGTCAGCGAAGATGCCGCCGCTGATATTCTCCATATCAGGGCGTTTCCAGTCGGGGGTATTGACTTTCTGGCAGGTGGAGATATCGCCGACCGATTTGAGGCTCGAACAGATGATTGCAATGAAAAACGGGATCACGAGGAGGAGATCGAATGACCACCCGAAATAACCGAAATCAGGGAACGCGATAAACGGCGCGTTCATGATCTGGCTTGCGTCCTGGAACGTGAGCAGCCCGAGAGCGGCGGCCATCACGTAGCCGGTGACCATGCCCACGAGGACCGTATAGAGTTTCAGGCGTCCGTGACTCCAGACATTTGCGCCGATCATGACCCCGAGGGAGATCAGGCCCACCGCGACCTCGGAAAGGTCTGCGGTCGTGTCGGCGCCCGAAATGCCGAAAAAACTCGGGACAGCGACCGGTATGACTGCGATGCCCACCATCGTCACCACGACGCCGGTGACTTCGGTCGGGAAGAGCACCTGGAGCCGGTGAATAATGCGGGAGAACAGCACCTCGAACGAACCCGCGATCGCGGTCATCCCGAAGAGAAGGTGCAGCCCTCCCGCCTGTGCGGCGAGAAGAGATGCGGAGAGGTACGAGGGCCCGCATACGGACGGGCACATGTACCCCGACCCGATCCCCTCCCTGCCGAGAGCCTGCAGGATGGTGCCTGCACCGGCGGCGAGCATTGACATCGAGACAAAAAATGCTGCCATCTCCGGTGAACCGCCGATCGCCCGGACTATGACGACCGGAAAGATAAGGGAGATGGTGATGATCGCCACGTGCTGCAATCCGAGCAACAGCGAAGTGGGAAGAGCGGGGGTGTCATCGAGCGCATAGAACTGGTCGGGCGGGCGGTGGGTCATGCTGGTATCATACGATCATTCCTGCAGAATATAATAAGTGCAAGCATTTCGCGACAATCACAGGGTGCCCTGCGAGGCTCCCGGATATGCCGTTCCGCGGGGCTTTGTTCCCGGGCAAACGAAATACTGGGAGATACGGTAATTGAGTGCATGAGAACGTATCGCAAAATGAATATCATTACATCATTCACCAGGGGCCGGATTGGGGAGATAATCCTTTTTTTGGCAGTTCAGGGCCCAATCGTTATTATTGCACACAGGGCATAATAATCCAAAAAAAGATTAAATTCCCCTCCAAAAAATAAAATCATATGCTTTAAAACGTTCCCCCACCACGGTGTACGTACGACGAAAAAGTTGTTTTTTCAATTGTCATGGGGGGAGTTCCACTTGAGAAACATAAAAAAACCATCACGACCTTTCTTCGCGTTCCTTCTGGTAGTATTCCTTTTTTGCTGCACGTGTGTTCCGGCATTCGCCGATGAGAATCTCATCTCCAATGCGCCTGCAGTGAAGGAGAGCGACAGTTCAACAAATTCTGCTGGCAATGACGAGAGCACGGGTGAAGCAGTCCCCTCCCTGATCGTGTTTTTGGCGGAAGAGAGCCAGTATGGCACATCGCCCCTCCTGATCAATCTCTCCTCGAACAGCCTCGTATGGGGCGACCGTCACGGAGTGTTTCTTGACGGTGCGCTTGGCGAGAGCACTTCGCTCGCAGTTCACTTCGACCAGGAGACCTACACCGCCAACCTGCACGAAGAACTGCCCATCACCGTCGTGGTGGTGGACGAGAAGAGTGCCGACCTCTCGGAGATCGATATCACGTTCAGCGGTGACGGTGCGCAATTCATAAGGGCGGGGAGCGGTGTACGGCACCCCGATACCTCGGGACAACTCCAGCTGGTGTTTCTCAACCCCTCCTCGCCTCTTGATTTCGCCGGGACGCCGGGAACCTACACGTTGAACGTTACCGCATCAAAGCCCATCGGTACCTTTGGCGCAAGTGAAGTGCGTGATATACGCACCGCTACTGCCACCATTTCGGTCAACGACGGATTCTCCGTGATGACGACGCAGGGAATGGTAACCGGTCTCCTCGCGGTGCTGCTCCTCCTCATCGTGTTCATCCTGCTCTGGACACGTCCCGTCCTGAAAATCGACCCGAAAACGACGACGGCACCCGGTGACGGGGAATCGACGATCGACATCAAGGCCGAATTCGTGAATGTCTTCGGCGTTCCCCGCCGGCAAAAACTGCAGCAGGAAATTGAACTCCGGACCACGGCGGGATCGATCGAGGATGCCGTGGTGCACCCGTTCAGTGCCGCAGCTCACGTTCCCCTCCGGACATCGAGAGAATGCGGGCCTGTCACGTTGACCGCACTCTGGCGTAAGAAGGAAGTCTCTGCAGATCTCGAGTTCACCTGTGACGATCCCGCCCTGGTGCTGGAGAGCACTCCCGGCGAAATCCCCGCAGACGGGAAATCCACGGCGAAAGTGACCATAAAAACCCTGAATGCGAATGGGGATGCCATCACGTTCCTCAACGAGAGACGATTGAACCTGAGCACCACGATGGGGACGATCCCCGGGGAGGTGGCCATCCCGGCCAGGGCACCCGAGGGATCCGTGACCATCACGGCACCGCATGAACCCGGGATTGCGGAGATCCGCGCCGAAGGCGAGGGGATGGAGGGCGAGGGGACGGTCCGGTTCATCGAGCCCTCCAAGAACTATTGTATGAACTGCGGAGCCCTCAAACGGGAGAATGAACAGGTCTGTCTGGAGTGCGGCAGTCTCCCCGTATCCGGTGTGGATACAAAACAGTGTCCCGCCTGCGGCCAGGTGCTCCCCGAAACCGCGAATTATTGCAACCGGTGCGGCCGGAAGCAGTAAGAACAATTCCTTTTTTTAAAAAGAGTGCGCCGGGATTAGCCGGGCAGTTTCTCCCTGCTGATGGTGAACCGATCAAGCGGTCCGAACTCGATCTCATGCTCGAGTGATGCGACCACCTCGAATGCGAGCGTGCTCGCGTACCGGTCCGCGTTCTCCTCGGCACCCGCATCGCACCGGACGAACCTGACAGCCTCGACAATCTGGTCGAAGTGCGCATCGGGATTGAACGCGAACTCTCTCACGATCGCGATGGTGCTCTCGTTCATGTCGTGGATGGATTTCGCCGCAACGAGGATCCGGTACTGCAGGTTCAGCGTGAGTGCCCGTTTTTCGGCAACTGAACGGTCGATATGGTAACTCACCGTCAGATCGGTCGCGGTCTTCCCGAGGGGTGCGTAAAAGCTGATCGACCCTGTCGAGAGATTCACCTTAAAAAGCGAGGGATTCACCGTCCCGGCAGACGATTCCACCCGTACCGGTGCTTCGACCGGGTTGACGGAGAGGGTGAGGTTCGTCGCCCCGCCCTTCAGCGTGCACGTTTCCTCAACGCACTCTTTTCTCACTCCTGCAGACCCGATGCTCGTCTCTCCGGGGGTGAACCCGGTACAGAGGAGCGAAACGGTGGGCAGCTGCTTCCCCGGGGTGCCGTACTGGATATGGTCCGCCGGGACGCGGTCCGCCAGGCACTTCCGCAGTCTCTCCACCATTGCTTCGTTGACTTCGTGTATCATCCCCTCACCCCGCTTCTCCTCGTGTTCACCTTCCCGGCAGCGGCCGTATCCTCGTGGCATAATGCAGGACATTGCCGATATGGAGGTCCGCTTCAGCGCTCACATCCTCGAACGTGATGTAGCGGATCGCCCTGTCGGGATGCGGGTTCACGAAGGGGTAGCGATACATGACCCGGCCGTTCGGCGACGCGAGAAACTCATCGTAGGGATTCTCGGCTCCTCTCTGGCGCAGTTCGAGGCAGTTGTGGATCGGGAGGTCTTTGGAGGTAAAGGTGGTGTTGTCGAGATACTCGAGAATGATGCGGAGCGGCGGGTTGGTGCTCTCCACCGCCCCGGCCCAGTAATAGAGGATGTCGGCATAGTCGTGGATGCCGAACTTGCAAATCTCGCCTTCCTCGACCTTCCCGAGATAAAACTGCCCGGTGATCAGGCCGAGGACATCTGTCCCGTAGGAGAAGGCCCGCTCATCCCCATTGAGCGGTCTTGGGGAATTAATCGGGCTTTCCAGCGACTGGAGCGTCACAAAATACGTCCGTTTGCTCATTTCATCCCGAAGGTTCTCGAGCCCTTCTCCATATGCCGCGCGCAGCGATTCCAGCTCGTCGATGATCTCGTTCCAGTCATCAGCCGAGATGAGGTCACCGGGCATCTTTTTTAATTTCTCATAATCCATTTACATCTCCACTCCTGCATCCTGCTCAATTTCCATCTCCATATACCGCAGGGGTTCCTATCGTGGCGGGTGATCGCGAAGTCTCCCGCACCCGCACCTCAGCTCGCACTCCGGCGCTCTTCCCCCCATCCACCAGCCTCCTGACCAGCCGGAGAGCTTCATCGCATTCGTTCCGGTCGCCGGGGAGCATCTCCTCGTCGAGCATCACCTCAAAGGTCGAAGGGAGTTCGGCAGTCCACGAAAAATCAATCTCCAGGGTCGCCTCCATGGCAAAGACTGCCATATTGAACATGGAACTCGATCCTTCGCCGTCAAACCTGCCGGATCCTGCCCACACCTGCAGCTCCCACCTGGACTGCCCCCGGTAGAGGCGTGGGATCCGTGTTGTCGTGAGCGAACCGGTGGCATCCTTTCCGTTCAGGACAGCCCCTCCTTCCTTCAGCACGAGGACGTCGCCCGCCTTGAGCGACTCCTTGTACCCGATGGACTCTCCTGTGGTCCGGTTGACAATGCTGGGATAGAAGATTTTGCCGTTGGTCTCACGCACCGTTATGGTGATCTCCGGCACCGCCTCCTCTACAGAAACGGTGCAGGCATCGATCACCCACGACTCGTCGATGGACACCACCCAGGTTCGTGCCAGCCGCCGCCGGGGATTTTCAATGATCTCCACCTCGTTGCCGGGGGCAAGTTTCAGGGCTGATCCCACCAGGCGCTGGATCGATCCGACGGTCCCTCCTCCGAGATGGCTCTCGATGGCTAATTTGAGCCGGATACGGTATTCATCATCAGATTCCCGGGGAAAAGGGGCGATGCCGTAGATGCCGCCGAGGCGGACGAGTTCCTCACTCCAGGCGGTGTTGATCCAGTGCGCCCGCGCAATCCTGACAAGATCCGATTCCAGCGTCTCAAGGGGGGTGCCGAAAGCCCTGGCCAGAGAGACGAGGGCCGAACCACGGTCCCACTGGTTATAGAAATGGGGAAGCCGGGCAAGGATCCGGTCTGCCCGCGATGCCATCATACCCCCCTCTGGACGGATGACACCGTGCTGCCGCCATCCTGCTCGATTTCGATACTCAGGTCCCGCACCACGCTCTTTCCGTCGGTACCCACCGGGAGGTTAAGGCGTTTCTGGTTCACCGCCACGGCGGTGACATCGAGGACACCCGCAACGGAGAGCGCTGCGCGAACAATGCGGTTGATGATGACCTCCTCGCCGAGCCCGGAGGCGGTGATATAGGCGGACACCGCATCGCGGACACCTGCACTTGCCTTCCCGGCGTCTCCTCCCTCTTCGAGGCGCAGCACGAGGTCGATGTCCACCGGCACCTCCTTTGGCCGGCTGAACTCCACCCTGATGCCGGCCGCCCGGGTCTCATCAATGGCGGCACGGATCTCCTCTTCATCTCCGCCGTAGGCGATGAGCTGGGCGATGCCCGGCACGCCGTCAACCTGGTCTACCACCTTGACCTCGATCACGCCGTCGACCCCTTCCACTGCTGCCCGGAGCGAGTCGGTTGTGGCCTTTCCCGCGAGATGAAGGGCTTTGCGGGCTTTCGCACGGAGGTTTTCGTCATCTTCCGCATCGGTGCCGTTGAGGATATCGGTGGGGTTGAAGACATACTCCACGCCCGGGACGGGGCTGGCCATCAGGATGAGGGACCGGGAATATACATTGCTCCTCCGGCCGGGAGCGGCTGCCCGCACCGGGACCATCGCCTCCCAGCTGCCGTTCCCGTTCGGCAGCAGTGCCGCGTATTCGAGCGTGACAAAGACCCTCCGGTCCCGCGGATGGGGGATGTTGGTTGAGACTTCGGTGCCGGGAGGGATGACAATCTTTTCGTAGGCGCCATAGTTCACGTATACCGTCGAGGTTTCATCCGGCCGGGTGCCGCTCTCCAGCCAGACGAGGCGATTGCTCTCGAGGACAAAGTCGGTCTTCTCTGCGAAGACGACAGGATTCCCCCCCGACTGCCCGGTCACTGCGGTGATCTCGCGAACGTGAGGGTGGACAAGTTCGATGTGTTTTCCCGAGATGTAGGTATGCGACTCCTCCAGGACCTCGACCACATCTGGTTCCTGTTTCCGCCCGAAGATCACCTCGCCGGTCGCATACCCGGGCCCTTTTCGTTTCATGCCGAGGAGTGCCACCACCTGATCAAGGGCTTTTCCTTCCGCCGTGTCCAGGTAGGCGAGGTTATACACCTGTTCCATCTGGAGGTAGAGGAACTCCATCTCGCGGGCGACACTCTCCACGATGGTCCGGGTGACGGATCCGGGGTTGATGTCCGTGATGGTCCGGGGGGCATCAAGGGCATAGTTGACGAAGAACGGCGTGTGATCGTCAGGATGAGCGCCGCCTTCCAGCCATTCCACCCCGTCGCCGTTGAGCCGGAAATCCAACCCTTCCAGAAAGACGTGTGATTTTGTTGCGACCGTGCCGGAGATCTTGACGATCTCTGCAATATTGGAATTTTTGAGGGGATAGCGGAGGCGATCTGCTTCAAAGTCCTGCTGCTCATTGACCACTCCTTTGGTGAGCTGGGCAAGTATTTCGTCTGTTATCTCCTGAAATGTTTTCTTCTCAAAAGGCATGTCAGACCACCTCCAGATAGAAGGGGAATACGATGTTTATCGGCGAGCTCTTCGTTGCCGGCATGACCGTGATCTCGACGGTCACCACATCCTGCCGGTCGGGGCGGGGCCGGACGATGATTGAGACAATCTCGCTGATGCGCGATTCCTGCTCCAGGCATTCCTTGACGTAGAGCCGGATTAGCGTCCGTGTCCGGTCGTTGTTCACTTCACCGATGAGTTCGTGGAGAAGCGACCCGTAGCCGGGGTGGCCGAGCTCGGCAAGTTCCCCCCGCCGGGTGAGAAGCCGGTGCACGATCGCCTGGCCGAGGTTCTGCTCCTCGCTGACGGTGGCGAGGTCTCCGCTGTCGTCCACGGCAATATCCAAACCGTTCGGCTGGGCAAAGGATGCGGCATGGTTCAGCCTGAGGTCAAGTCCGAGCAATTCATATGTCATAATTCATCAGCCACCGGCCGGGATACACAATAACCCGCCAACAATGCCGTCCGGCGTGTGCAGTGGCGGGGATTCTTCATTTTTCCTCTCCGTTCTCATGATGTGTTCACCCCCGAAAACAGCGGGCTTGCCGCCTCGTGTGGCTCCTTTGCTGAAACGGGGATTGCTGCGCAATATTGGAGGGTTTCTCCTGGGAGCCCGAGGCACAATGGCGCAGTGCCTCCATATTGCGGAATCAGGAATACTCGCTCCCGTGGGCATTGCGGCATGTCGTGAGACGCTGTATCTCCCCCACGGGTTGCCGTTCCTGACATTTTTATCACCAATACGATATGTGGATGAAATGATTACTTGAACAATTCCATTTTTTACTGCTTGAGGAGATCCTTGCATTTCTCCTTCATCTCTTCTTTTGACGGGCCGGGTTGCATGAGTTCCAGGACCTGTTGCAGATCTTTCATGGCATCGGACTCTTCCAGAAACGATGCCCCCATCAGCTTGTTGATAAGATCCACGATCATCGGCTGTTCGACCGCCTTCAGGGGGGCCTCCCCTGTTGCTTCGTGTTCGGAAGGTGCCCCCTCTGCAGGTTCCGGCGACCGGTTGCCGCTGGCGGTGTCGGGGCTCTTTTCCGCTTTCGGGTCTGTTTTTTGGCTCATTTCTGTATCGGACCTCCCTGATTTTTTGAGGTTTTCCTGTGTCCTCTCGGACGGGTATGGATTCCATTATGGTGGCGCTGGCGCGTGGTAGATGTCTTCGTCAGCGAGATAGTCGGTAATTACTGTTTTCAGTGCGGCGAGCACCGTTGCAGTGTTCACATCGCCCGTCCCCCGTTTGATCACGTCTTCGCCGTCCACTTCGTGGTAGAGCAGGTCTTGGTCGGGATCTTTCAATGCCTCCTCCACTTCGGTTTTCATATCGCCTTTGTGGTCGTTCAATTCGTCATTATAATGGTTGGAATAGGATGGATACTGGGGGGGGGCAAAAGTAACCGCCGGATCATCAGCATCAATCTCCTGGAGGATGCCCTCCACAATCGCGTACAGGTTCTTTTCGGTATCGGCGGTATCCTCATCTTGTATACCACTCAGTATCGTGGTATTGAAATTTATCGAGGAGGCGGCCTTCAGGTCCCTTAAGTACGTCTGGTAGAGCGAGATATCGAAAGCAAAAGCGATATCCTCCATGAACTGGTCTTTGAGCTCTCCAACATGTTCCTGGGTAATGGCGACATCATCCTCGAGATAATTCTTCTTTGTAATCCGGTCGAATGTGCCGAGGAAATATCTCTCGTATTCCGGAAATACAATCGTGTCGGGGATTTTGAGGCTATATTCAGTATTGATATTCTGGAGGAATCCGTCCAGTGTGGCTTTGAATTTGCCCGCTTCCGTACTGGTGTCCGGCGGTGAAGCGCTGTAATATCCGGCACCCGGACCCAGAAACGCTCTCAAATTGTCAAGGTAGGTGAGATGGCCCGGAAGTGCGGTGTCCCTCTCATCGCTCCACTCGTCCGGGGGGTTTGTAGATAATTCTGGAACGTCATACGACCACTTTTCAAAATAATTAAAACCTTGCTTGGAAACATTGACCAGGAATGCCACGACACTGTAAGCCAGTAAAAATTTCGTCAGGCAAATTTTTGTCACCTTTGCGATCAGATTTATTTTCCAACGCATGAGCATGTGGTGACTTTCCGAAGCCGCTTTCATATCGGATTTTAATTCATCCCAGGTTTTTTTAGTGGCCTTAAAACCCTCCGGGATGGCCCCTGCAAAATTTGTGTCGACCGCGGTGCCTTTTATTTTCGCACCCGAACCATCCAATAGCACTTTTCCCGACCCGCCGCTCAAAGAGCATTCATTTGGTGCAGAGATACCAATTCTATGGTCTGCGGTAATTCCCATCGACGTATCTGCGTATAAGTAAACAAAATCTGCGGAACCTTTAATTTCCTCATCAGACGAGAGATGGATCCCATTTTTTCCCGCAAAGAACATCTTCTTTGGACTATCGAGCATAATGTTTTTCTTGCCTTCCAGCTTGATGTCTCCCCCTCCCGGTATTTTATGCAGGGGTTTGGGAAACCCGGTTTCCATCTTCAGATCGCCTCTCCAGGCCTGTATGACGGTCTCTTCCCATCCGGCGACAGTCGTCAGCATTCCCGCTATGTTGGTGGCGAAATACCCGGTGATATTCGTGAACAACCCCGTCAGGGTGGTTAACGGGGCGGTTATGCCCAATGTTGAACTGGCGGAGATGTCTATATCTTTCGACGCCTTTATTGTTATTTCCGGCGCCTCCATCCTGATTTTAGTCTGGGAGTTCAACGAGATGTCATTTTCAGAGTAGATGATTATCTGATTGTCCGGGTCAATCCTGAGGAAGGCCTGGTCCTCGTTTTCGGTGTGATGGATCGTCAGGGCGCCGTCCTCGGAGAAGTAGATCTGGCGGTTTCCGACAATAAGGCGCAGTTCGCCCATTTTTGTGACAGGTTGCCGGGGGGATTCGGAATATACCCTGCCGATCACAAACGGCGAGTGGATCCCTCCTCTCTGGTACAGGACAAGGACCAGATCGCCAATGGCAGGAGGGGCCGTGAACCCGATGAAATCTGTGGCAAGCGGGACCTTATACAATGTCTGGCGGGTATCGCGGAGCGTCACATCGCAGGTATAGTTGTCGTAGTCACCAGATTCAGAATGGGTCTGAACATCAGTCACCCATCCCAGTTCGAGGATGGATGGCGGGTCTGAATTCGCGCTCTTCATTCTTGTTTACCCTCCGTCTCCGTTGCGTCCCGCACGATTATCTCTCCACATCGATTATCGTCACAAATCCCGTTTTTTTCTGGAACCGGTGGAAAACGCGGGTGATTTTAAACCGGTCGTTCATGGATGCCTCGAGCATATTCTGCAGTTCCACCGTCCCCGCCAGACGAGCACGCGGTTCGCCGAGCACGGTGATCAGGCCGGTATAGTCTTTGGAGAGCCGTGCAGCGCACGCATCGACCACCACATCAGCACTTACCGTATCCCGTATCATGGGGTCAGAGACGATGATCTTGCGTGGCGGGCTCCCGGGTATCGTCCCGGCCACCTGCCTCTGCGTCTGAACCCGTAACCCCGGGTCGTTTGCAATCCAGCTGAGGCTTCCTTCGCCTTTCGTGGGGCTCGGGCTCTCCCCATATACCCGGACAATACAATTCTGGCGGAATAACCGGGATTGTTCGGCCTCGATCACGTTCGTTCCGAAGCTGAATGTACAGATCTGGTTGGCATCGGTTGGTGGCTGATATGGCTGGTAGACGAGCTCGCCCTGGTGGTTGACAAAGTAGTCATAGTTGACCTTTTTCGCCATCTCTTCGACATTTTCATAGAGGCTCCTCTTGTCATCCACCACATAAGGCACTTTAAACTTCAGGTCGGACGGCAGTTCCGTCCCCCGGTCCTTGAGGATGATGCCCGCCTCGTCGCAGAGCCGCCCGATGATGGACCGCGAACTCTGTGGTTCGAAGGTCTTGTTGAGATAAATCCCTGCAAGCCTCCAGCCAAAGCCGAGTGCTGAAACAACAACAGTGGTAAGGGTCACCCGGATTTTGTCGATTGTACCCGTAAAGACCTGGTACACGCCTGTTTCCTTGTAGCCGAGTTTGACGGTGAGCGGTGTGCCGATGCCGTTTGCCACCGCGTATGTGATGTAGGGAAAACTGATCTCACAGGTGTCCGAAGGGATCCCGAGCTGGGCATCCACCGTAATGGAGATGGCTCCGGTGACAATGGTCACAGCCCCGATTGTTATCTCATAGGACGGGGTGCTCATCGATCCCCCTCTGCGGCCTATGATTCATCAGGATCCTCCCCGCTGCTCTGCCCCTCTTCTGCTCCTTCCTCTTCTCCTTCGGAAGGTTCCGTACCGGAATCATCCTTTTTGCGATGACGGGAGACGCCCGCCACGGCACCGCTCGCTATTGCCGCACCTGCAACGAGTCCCGCAGTCTCCAGCATTGAAGAGGACTCTTCCTGGATCTCCTCCCTCTCTTCATTCAGCTCTTTGAAGCGCTCGAAATGGCCGCCGATGCCTCCGGATTCATCCTTGCCACCGGCTCCGGCACCCTCTTCTCCGGCACCCTCTTCTTCAGCGCCCTCTTCTTCGGCGCCCTCTTCTTCAGCACCTTCCTCTTCGGCACCCTCTTCTTCAGCACCTTCTTCTTCAGCGCCCTCTTCTTCGGCGCCCTCTTCTTCAGCACCTTCCTCTTCGGCACCCTCTTCTTCAGC
>JAENYT010000020.1:0-10871 GCA_016841665.1 Methanobacteriota archaeon | reverse complement strand
CCTTCCTCTTCGGCACCTTCCTCTTCGGCACCTTCCTCTTCGGCACCTTCCTCTTCGGCACCTTCCTCTTCAGCGCCTTCTTCTTCGGCACCTTCCTCTTCAGCGCCTTCTTCCTCGCCGCCTTCCTCCTCTTCCTCCGGAGCGATATCATCCACAAGCCCGTTCGCCCATTCCTTGGCGTCTTCATCCTGTGAACCGGGCGGAACGTCCTCGGGCGGTTGAGTGGGGAATTCCCTTAAAACAATCGAGTATTCAAGCTTGTTTCTCTCCCCGACAAACTTGGTGATCTCCAGGAAATCGATGACGACATTCACGATGTCCGAGATGGTGCTGAAATCCGAATAGAAAAAAACCGGTTTGCCTGCTAGATAGTACTGGCGCAACGTGCTCATGTCCTCTGTCGCATTCCTGCCGTAAAAAGTGCCGCTAAACGAGATCCTGACCGAGCCGCGGCCCATATCCTGGAAGACGTTTCCCTGCATGCCGGGAATCTCGTGTTCGACGAGCATCCGGGTGTCGGTGGTCCGTATCTCGCCGATCTGCCTCACCATCGTGGGTGCCTTTGTCGGATCTTCATTGTATTTGACGGTGATGAGCGGGATATTTCCAACGATGAGATCCATTATCTCCCTCCGTGACGTCTCATTTCATCTGCAAGGATGTTGCCGATTTTCCGGCCGAGTTCGTGTATGTCGCCATCAGTTGCTCCACCCTTGACCTGGACACTTATCTCGAAATTGTTGTGGAAGGTGATCGGGCGGTCCCCGGCTAGAGAGGCCTGTCGTGCAGTTGCCTCGGCTGCCCTTCGAATGTCTGGGGAGGTGACCTTTACCGGCGGGGCAGGAGGCTGCATGACATTCACCGTGCTGGCCATCGGCTGCAGCACTCCTGAAAAGAGCGAACCCGCCTGCACCGGGGTCCCTGCCCCCGAATACACGCTGATAATCTGCTGGAGCTGGGCGAGAGCCGGATACCCACCTTCCATCCCTTCCTGTGGGGAACTCGGCACCGCACGCGGGAGCACAGGGCCGTATACTGCACGGATCCCGTGCATTGCCTGTCCAGCTTCCGCAGCGGGGATCGGCAGGGATTCTGCAAAACCGCTCGCCCGCTCATCGCTGCCGCCCTCCCCTGTCAACAGGGAGAGAATGAACCGGGCGGGATGAACGCGGGAGAAGGGCTCTTTCAGGGCGGACTCGCCTCTCCCCGCGGCAAACGGTGATGTACTGGTCAGTAACCGGAGCGGAAGTAAGGGCAGGGGAACCGGACCTGTGGAACCCTCCCCTCCCTCCGGTACATGCATGGTGTTCACAATCCCGGGCAGAGGAGGAGGTGTCACAAACTCCCCTCCCGCATCCTGTGCCATCGGGCGGGAAAACTCGGCGAGGGACACGGTTGAAGGAACCAGGATTGGATTGAGTAGACTTCTCGCCATCCCCGCCTGTGCGTTCACCATACCCCGCCCGGACCGGTCCCTCGCGATCCCCGGCGGATGGACAGCATTCTTCGCCTCCCTCCCCACCGGAAAGATCGATCTGGCGACGCGATCTGCCGGGGGTGTGGGGGGCAGATCGTGTTGCCCCCGCCCGCCCTGGACCGGTGCTGTCTCCTCGAGGAACGCGATGGGCAATGGCGGGGTGAACGGGGCAATCACGGGGCTTCTCGCATCTATCGCTGCCGGAACCGGGGTATCTGTCCGTAGCGGTGCGGCGGCGGGGAATAATCCTGAATCCGGTGCAGGTTCCGCTTGTTCCCGGTCTTGAAAAGGAACAGACTGGCTGAGAAGCCGCACCGGCAGTGCAGGTGAAAAGGGGGACGGGAGGGGGAGGCCCCCCGTCCCGCTGGGTGCTCCTGGCGGCGCGATGAGGGTTGAAAGAACATGGAGCGGTGATAATTGCACCACGCTCCTCTTCTCCGTGAAACCTCCCTCCCTGTACACCGTGCCTGGTGCCGTATCCGGCGACTCGCCACTGGTTCCCCTTGCCGCTCCGCCCATCCGCTGGCGAAGGATTTTCTGCCTGATGGGGGAAAAACCCGGCGGAGCTTCCCGTCCTGCGGGGCGGGCGATGCCGTGGAGGAACGGAGCAATGGAAAGGGAAGGTATTTCCTGCTGCGCAGGCCGCAAAATCTCGCGGAGCAGAATGAGGGGTGAAATCGCGAGCGGCTGCCTGGCGGGGGGCTCGCCGCTTCCACCCGGCACTTCAGGTGCACCCCCTGCATGGAGATGGTGGTGGACCGGAGCCGGGATTCCGGGCGGTGTGAAGAGCGGGCCGGTAAAGGCTTCGCCGCCGCCAATCCCGGTGAGAAGGGTGGCGGGAAGGTCACGCAGCATCCTCTCAGTCGACACCTTTTGCAGCTCTGTCGGTTTGGCGGCGAGAAGCGTCGTCCGGGTATCACGCAGTGTTGTCTCGGTCGACACCTTCTGCACCCCCGCGGGAAGCTCTGTTGATCCGGTCACGAGAGGGAAACCGCCCCCCTCCGTCTCCTGCCGCTCCCTCATCACGGCGGATGCGGGCATCGACACGAGTGATGCGAGATCAGCCTGGATGGGCGGGATCTTCTCGATCATCTCGGTGACGCACCGTTCGACCTCGCTCAAAACGGCCGGTATCGGCGATAGATGAACCGAAACCGCGACATTGACCGGAGTGGGGGGACCATCCGCAGATGGCGCCGCAGGAGAAACGGCAGGTTCCTTCTCCTCGCTCTCACCCTCTCCCCCCGCAATTGGCGGCACATGCGCTACGCGAAGAATGGAGAACGATGCAATATTTGTGCAAAAAGAGAGGGCCTGGGAGAGCAGGTTGCCTATCGCCTGCCCGGATGTGAACGCCTCATGCAGAAGAGGATCGGCTGCCGAGACGAGTCCTGCCTGAATCGATGCAATCTGCTCTGAAAGCCTGCTCTCCTCCTTCATGCTCCCCTCTTATTCCCCCGATTCCTCAAGATCATCATCCACAAAAACGAACTTCGTCGTACCCGGTTCCGACCCCCGAATGGAAGCGAGCATCTCATTCCGCCGATTCATCGCCATCATGAGGAAATCGATTTGGAAGCGGGTAAGGTAAGCGGGTGAATCCGCAAGGGTATACCCGTAATCGAGACAAAGAACCGCCAGTTCCTGCCCCTCCGGTGATTCAACGAATCGTTTCAGGGCTCTTCTTTTTTTTTCACCTGGCGTGTGGATGCCATACCACTCAGCTCGAGTATCTTTGTGCCGATGTACTCCGGCACCCCGAACTTCATCCCTGCAACCTCATCGGGTGTCAGTGCTGGTTCCACCATTCCAAGCGAGGTGGCCAGCTGCAGGGCACGCAGGTTTTTGGTTATATCAGCCTCGGAAAGATTCGGCGTCCCATCCGTGTTCAACGGTATGCTGCCGATCACCTCGAATACACCGGTCAATTCCCCGTCTGTCAATGGACGGATGATCACATCCGCATCATAGCTCTCGATAAAGAGGGTTTGGGTGGCATTTTTCCCCTCAAGGATTTCTTTTTTTGTTAATGTCGCCATGTATTGCTGCTCCCCCTCAGGTCTTTGTCAGGTATATCGCTGGATAGCTCTGTGTACGATTCGCTCAGAATTTCACGTCGACATTTGTGGCGGAGAAGGAGTATACTGCAACACCCACGCCGTTCACATCCATCGTGAATTCACGGTTGTCAAGGTAACAGTCCTGGAAATTGATATTGAGGGACTGGTCACCTTTTTTCAGCTGTGCCACGAGGGTGAACTTCGCCTTCTCAAGATCATCCTCCTGCAGTTTTTCTTCGAGAGGCTTGCAGCTTGACTGGACACGCAGGGTGCCGTTGATCACTCTCACCCCGTATTCCACTCCCTGTCGCAGGGTTTCGCCGATGGCCTGGATATCTCTTCTTGACCTGTCCTCTTTAAATTCGATGGATTGGAGCCCCGTGACCTCATGGCTGTCCACCATTACTTTGCTGTCACGTGCGGACCATGCTTGAATTGCCATTCATCTCACCTCCGATTTATGCTTCCACCAGGATGGTTGCATAGATGTAATCGATTGCCCGTACCGGTCTGACTGCCATATCGATGCGCACGATGCCCTGAGCAAAATCAGACTGCGAACTGTAGACATCAATTATGAATGCCGGCTCGATGCCGTCTGTGCTGGGGACAATTGACCCCTCCCTCTCCATCTGCATCAGGAATTCGGTAATCTTCGCGTTCAGGGCAATTCTGTTCGCTTCGTTGTTCAGGGTCCCGATGAAAAGGTCGGATATATTCTTCACCCCTCTCACCGAGCGGTCCGCGATTCTCTGGACACTGATCTGTTCCTTGCTCGTGGTAATTCCCTTGACCACGACGATACCTCGTCCCCGCTGGGCCTCAAGGGGTAAAATCCCCGCGGTGAGGAGTTTCCCCAGCTCCGAGGGGGTATAGGCGACATCGATCTTTGAAATTCCCGAGAGGGGCTTGAACGTCGGGGATTCGTAGTAGTTGAGTTTCCCTATCAGCCCTGCAACCGCACCGGCATTGCCTGCGGGTGCGACAAGGATGAACCGGTCGCTCGCAAGCGTGGTCGTCCTGTTGCAGATGTCTTCAAGACCCTCGTCCACCCCCACGGTGCCGATCCCGATCCTGTTCTTTGCGTCGAGGGACATGTTCTGGCAATGCGCTTCAATGAGCGCATGAATCTCCGAATCGGCGATGCCGCATGCAAGCACCATGTCGACATCGGGCTCACCCTCCAGCTTCTCGAGGGCCTTCTCGAAATCATCCTTGGATACGACACCGTCTTTGCCCCCGGCAAGGGCGCCTTCGAGCAATGCCGGGTTGTTCGCCGGGGCCTTTGATTTTGAATTGAGATCTTCGGCGGTAATAAGGCCGGATTTCTTGTTGATTGCCTCGACAAGATAATTTTCGCCTTTCGGGTCCATTACCGCGTTTTCAAACGCTTCAAAGGCACTCCCGTCGGTGATCACGACGGACACGGTATTCTCAACGGAACCGGCCTCAACAGAAAAGGAGATCCTGTTCCCTGATGCACCCGCTCCTTGTGCAATGAGGAGTAATGTGTCCGCCCCGGACTGATCCTTCAGTTTGATTTTTGCTTTCTCTGCGCCTTTCCCGGCAATCGGAACAACGACAACCTCGAACACGCCGTTCAGGAATGCATTCTTCGCCTCGTTTGTGATGGTGTATTCTGCACCCGAGCCGAACATCTCGGTAAATTCCCTATAATTTCCCACATGGACAGGTTTGAGGACCTGGCCTTTCTCGGTCGTCCCGATCATCCCCACCACCCCTGATGGATTGAGCTGCTGGGGAACAATCTCCTTGATTACCTGAATTTCAACTCCAGGAATAACCCTCGCCATATAAACATTCCTCCGCTTACATTTCTTCAAATGCCTCCATATTGAAGGTAAAAATCGTGAAAAAGCCATATTTCACGATTAATTCATTTGATCAATAATGACTCTTTAAAATGATGAAATATATGTTTCGATATGAAAATCAGTGAAAAATTGAGTGTTTTTTTAAAATATTACTTATATATATCGAATAATATCTAAAGGGTCGGCCTATTGCCTCTTTTCAACGAGATGCTTTCCTTCAACTGAATTGTGATTCCAGTTGCATATGGCTTCGCTGGTGGAGGGGACATGGATAGGAATGTAAAGGAGAGCTTCCCTCATCACCCTCTCTGGGTGGCAAGGGGTTACCGGGCTTGCATACTCTCGTCATCCTCCGTGAGTCCCAAACCTGATACTATAATGTGTTTAAAGACCGGCATTTTTTGCCTGTGAGGATTTTTGACCGGATATTACGAGGCGATTGCACATCATCACCTCCCTGCGCGTTCCCTATGAGGTCTGTTTGAGCAGCAGGTCGCATCCGTCCACTAATTCCCCCACAGCAGCTGCACGATCACCGCCGCAATCCCGCCGATCACCCCTCCTGTGCCGGCACTGATCCGCCGGGCCCGCTGCTCCTCGCCCACCCTGATATCCCGCCAGTGCTCCAGGCTGCGGATTCGCTGCTCGAGATGGCCATCCTGTGCCTTCATCTCCTCGAGCGTCCTGCAGATCCACTTCACGTCCCGGCTGGTCTCGACGATCATCTCCCGGGTGCTCTTCTCCTCTGCCATCGGTCGCATCACTCCTGCGCAAGGTGTGGTCAGGCGGGCACTTAAGCCTGCCTTTACCCGGTAAAGTCACGCCCAAATACGAAAAGGGCCAAGCATATGGTGTCTGTCCGAGTACCCGGGGAAACGTCAGACATGGAGGCAGACACATGGCTGATTTCATACAGACCAGCAACACCAGAACCGCCGTGCGTGAACTCGCCGTCCCAATCGCGGACGTGGCCACCTTTGCGGCCATCGTCCAGGACGTGCTCGACACCAACCCCTTCGGGTGTGTCGGCTACGTGCAGGGCGGCGTGAACCACGACGGCGTGGAAAAGAACAGGGAACACTACATCGCCAGGATCAACTACGAGGACCTGGACGCACACACGGTCGGGACCATCACGGCACGGGCCCCCGATGCGGTGGCCTTCGAGACCGTCGCCGCCGGAATCCTTGCCGATGCGGCCCTCGCCACCGCCATGGGCGGCGATGCGGTCCGGGACTTCGCACGGGAGAGTTACTCCTGCCAGCTGAAGTGCAACGACCCCTCGGGCGAGCTCTACTACGTCACCTTCAGCCGCGATGCCGTGCGGATCACCTCCTACGAGGACGACGCCATCCGCACCGCGGTGGAGGCCTGGGCGGACACCGTCCCGGCCCTGGCGTGAGGGGACAATCCCCTCCTCTTTTGGAGGTGAGCCGATGGACAACGAGATCCTCATTGTCGGGATCTTCGTCGGAGCCGGCCTGCTGGGCTACGTGGTAGTCCCGGGCCTGCTCGTCATGTGGGATATGGTGCTTGACTATATCACCCGGTCCGAGGAAAATTAGGGGATGCCCCCTCTTTTTCGGGCCAGTTCAGCGATGAACTGGCACAAACAACCAAAAATCTCAGTGCAAAGCATGAATTATCCGCATTTGCTTCGACTTCTGCGAAGATCGAGGCCTGGAATGCAAATCAGAACGCTCTTTTTATTCTCCGTCCGATGGTTGGTCAACGCGACTCATCAGGAAGGTTCCGCCATGCCCCTCAATCCCAAGCAGCAGGAAGCAGTCACCACCGCCGGTATCCAGCTCATCCTGGCCGGGCCGGGGTCCGGCAAGACCCGCGTGATCACCGAAAAGATCCTCCACCTCATCGCCGAAGGAGCGGCGCCGGGGGAGATCCTGGCACTCACCTTCTCGGAGAAGGCGGCCCGGGAGATGGAGGAGCGGCTGGAGAAGGCCCTGGGGGTGGGGAGTGCGGAGCTCTCCGTGCAGACCTTCCACTCCTTCTGCCTGCAGGTGCTGGAGGACAACGTCCTCGACTCGGGGATCAACTTCTCCTCCGGGCTGATCAGCCGCACCAACCAGCTGGTCTGGGGACTGCGCAACATCGACAGATTCGGGTTCGAGCACATCGAGGTGGGCAACAACGCCGCCAGGGTGATCGAGTCCATCATCGACGGGATCAGCAGCTTCCGGGACGAGCTGATCGCCCCGGCAGATCTGGAGGCCTACCTGGCGGCAAAGCTGGACTGCGCCGAAGAAGAGGAGCTGCTCTACTGCCAGAAGCTGCAGGATCTCCTGCGTGTATATGTGGCCTACGAGGAGTACAAGCGGGCGGAGATGCTCCTCGACTACGACGACATGATCCACGAGACGGTGCGCCTCTTCGAGCGCAAACCGCACATTCTCAACCAGTACCGCCGCCGCTACCGCTACGTGCTGGTGGACGAATTCCAGGATACCAACTACGCCCAGCTGGCCCTGATCAAGCAGCTCTGCGGGGAGCACCTCTGCGTGGTGGGGGACGACGACCAGACCATCTACCGCTTCCGGGGGGCCTACTACGGCAACTTCGACGATTTCAGGCTATCGTATGCGGACCACCGCCAGACCCTGCTCGACCAGAACTACCGCAACACGAATACCATCCTCAGGGCGGCCCGGCAGCTGATGGAGGGGGCGCCCAACCGGCAGGAGAAACCGCTCTTCACCGGGAATCCGGAGGGGGACAAGATCGTGGTAGCCGAGTGCGAGAACGAGGAGGCCGAGGCGCTGTACGTGCTGCGGGAGATCGAACGGTTGCTGCAGACCACCTTCGTCGACCGCAAGGAGGGCCGGGAGCGGGCGTTCCGCCACAACGACTTCGCCATCCTCTGCAGACGAAGGGCCGAGGGGGTGAAGTTCTACCAGTTCCTCAAGAGCCACGGCATCCCCTGCGAGTTCACCGGTGAGGTGGCCTTCTTTTCCATGCCCGCGGTGCGGGACATGATGGCCTACCTGCGGGCCATCAAAAACCCCCTCGCCGCCGGGATCGCCCTCAACCGGATCATGAAGGTCGCCGGGGTGCCGGAGACGGTGGTGCAGGCCATCAACGCCCGGGCCCGTTCGAACACCTGGGGCAACGATCACACCGATGGCGTGTACGAGGTTATGCGGGACGCAAAGGATGTTCCGGAAGCCTACACGGCGCAGGTGGCAGAGCTGGTGGGAGCCGTCGACGCCCTCATCGACCTGCGGGACCGGGCCCCCCTCCCCGAGCTGGTCTACGAGATCATGATGCGTGCCAGCGCCATCTACCGCTCCGCCCTGGCCGAGGATGGCGGCGTCCACCGCCAGGTGCTCAACCAGTTCTACACCCTGGCAAAGGACTACGACGCCCTCAGCCGGGAGGCCCGGGTGGACGATTTCCTGGAGTACCTGGCCCTGCTCTCCGACGTGGACGTGGAGATTGCTGGGGCCGAGGCCGGCGACGCGGTGCAGATCCTCACCCTGCACAAGAGCAAGGGCAAGGAGTTCCCGGTGGTCTTTCTGGCGGACCTCGCCGATCGCAAATTCCCGCTCCGCTACCAGGAGAAGCCCTTCTACGTGCCCAAGGACCTGGCCCGGGGGCTGAAACAGGAGGAGGACGAGAAAGCCCTCTACCTGCAGGAGGAGCGGCGGCTCTGCTATGTGGGGATGACCCGGGCCGAGGAACGGCTCTACTTCACCCGGGCGAGGTGGTACGGGGAGAACAAACGGGAGTCCAACCCCTCGCAGTTCCTGGAGGAGCTCAACTACACGGAGAACCCGCTCATCGAGGTCGTCGAGGTGCCGGCCGAGCACCGGGAGATCCGGGTGCAGGCCCGGAGCGAGCTGGAGGTGCTCCGCCACTCCCTGCAGGCGGAGATCGTCCGGGCCGTCGCCGAGATGCGGCTGCAGACGGCCCTGCAGCGGATGATGGACCTGGAGAAGGTTCGCATGGCAGAAAACGGGAAGAATCCGGAGGCCTTCGACCGGGAAGCCTTCTTCGCCGTCCCCGAGGACCCCCGCTTCGCCTCCTCGCTCTGCGGGGGGGAGAGGCCCTGCCTGGTCGGCCCCGACCATGCCTTCTCCGCCTCCTCACTGGGCACCTACGAGACCTGCCCGCTGCAGTACAAGTTCCAGCACGTGCTCATGGTCCCCTCCGAGCCCAAATCTTTCTTCGGGCTGGGGTCGGTGGTGCACAAGGTCATCGAGAAGCTCGCCGAGGGCGAGCTGCAGGGCACCGCGCCCTCCCGGGAGCGGGCCCTGGCCATGCTGGAGCAGTTCTGGTCACCGGCCGGCTACGCGTCCCGGAAGCAGGAACTCGAAAACCGGCAGAGGGCGGTGCGGCTCCTGGAGATCTACCTGGCCTGGCACTTCATGAACCCCAATACCATCATGGCCGTGGAGGAGAGGTTCCAGTTCATCTATCAAGGCCGGACCATGAAGGGCTACATCGACCGCATCGAGCGGACGCCAGAGGGAGGGTACGTGGTCATCGACTTCAAGAGCGGATCCAAGCCCGGTTCGCTGACCCGGCAGGCGGTCAAAGAGCACCTCCAGCTCAATCTCTACTGCCTGGCCATCCATGAGCGCTTCGGGGAGCTGCCCCGGCGGGCCTCGCTCTTCTTCCTCAGGGACAACAAACTAGTGGACTACCGCCCGGATGAGGAGAGCATCGCCGCCTTCCGGGAGAAGCTGGGCCGGATGATCGAGGCCGTCTGTGCAGAGGAGTTTGGGCCCACGCCCTCCTACTCGGCGTGCATGTTCTGCGATTACGGGCCGCTGTGTGAGGAGAAGGAGAAGGGGGAGTGAATGGGGGGATCACCTCCGGCGAGGACGATTCTATCCGCACCGCCGTGGAGACCCTTGGCCGACACCATCCCGGTCCTGGCGTGAGAGGAGGGATATCCCCCCTCTCTCCCGGGACACCGCGGAACCGGATCGCTCACCCGTAGGCCGAGGGCATGCGCCATCGGCCGGGGGGGACGAGGATCTCGAACCGGGCCCCCTTCCCTTCCGTTCCCGTCTCCTGGATGGTCATCCCGGTGATATCACCGGCACGCTCAAGGAATATTTTTGCCACAGAGAGAAGAATCTCCTCGTCATCCACGAGCAATACGCGTATAAATACTATCACCTCGTGAGAAGTATATAATTGAATTATTTTTTATCAACGAAGTATGTTTGGAGAAATATTTTAATCCGGCATGGATAACATGCCGGACCTTGCGATATCACCGTGATTGGGGGTATCACACAATACCGGAATTGGCGGCGTGGGTGGAAATCCGGGCCGATACGGTGGCGGCGCCCCGCCCCGTTCCCACCAGGCGGCTGTCCTCAATGCTCCTTCTTGTCGCGAAACCGTCGGGCCTCGGCGCCAATTCCCTTCCACTTCTTCTTTTCCATCCGTTTCAGCCCGATGTCCGCCTTCTCGGCCTGGAACTCGGCCTCCCTCACCAGCCGCAGGTAGCTCTGGAGCCGCTCCTCGGGG
>JAENYT010000019.1 GCA_016841665.1 Methanobacteriota archaeon | reverse complement strand
GCGGGCGACCGCCGCAGCCTCCTCCTCGGTGCGTGCCCCGCACACCCGCACCTCGAGCAGCTTGGTCGCCCCCTCGCCGTCGGCGGCGATCTGGCGGGCCAGCGAGACGCAGACTTCCTCGAGGGCCGCCTGGAACGTCTCCGCGTCGGGGCGTCCCTTCCGGGCGGTGGCGGTCAGAAAGACGCAGTCGTTGGTGGAGGTGTCGCCGTCCACCACCACCCGGTTGAAGCTGCGGTCCACCGCCGTGGTGAGGGCTGCATGCAGCTCGTCGGCCGAAAGAGCGGCGTCTGTGTAGAGGAAGGCGAGCATTGTCCCCATGTTGGGGGCGATCATCCCGCTGCCCTTGGTGATCCCGGCCACCGAAAACCCCTCCCTGCAGGAAAGAGCGTGCTTGGGGTACAGATCGGTGGTCATGATCGCCGTGGCGGCGTCGTCCTCCGCCGTTGCATCGCACCGCAGACGCGGGGCGATCGCCGTGCACTGCCGCTCGATCAATCCCACGTCAGGGAAGCGGCCGATTACACCCGTCGAGGCCACCCCCACCCGGTCGGGGGTTGTACCGAATGCGGCGGCGGCAATCTCGCACATGCGCCGCGCCGCCGCGGCGCCGGCATCACCGGTATAAACATTCGCGTTCCCGGAGTTGACGATGATCCCATCGAGACTGCCCGCCTGCATCCTCGCTTTCATCAGCTTCACGGGCTCCGCAACGATCTCGTTCCGGGTGAACACCGCGGCGGCAGTCCCTCTCGCCTCGATCAGGGCAAGCCCGAACTTCCCTTCCTTGACGCCCGCGGCACGCACGCCTTCCACGGCACAGATGCTCTTCATGGTCTCCCCTTTCAGGCCGATGTTTCGTAGCGCGACCCGACGCCGCGGACGATATCCAGACGGGTGACGATCCCCACCAGGCGGCCACCTTTCACGACCGGCAGGCGGGCGATGCCCTCGCGGAGCATGATCGCCGCGGCCTCCTCGATGTCTGCGTCCTCGTCGATAGAGATGACATTGTCGCTCATCACGGTGGAGATCGGCGAATTGCCGATGTCGGAGAGCGCGCTCCGGGTCCTTTCCCAGTTGATGAACTCCCGGATGGGTACCTCCACGACCTCAAGGGGGGAGGGGAGCCAGAGGTCTTCGCTGATTTCGCCGGTATCGAGCAGAGAGAGGATATCGGTCTCGGTGACGATCCCTACGATCTTATCGCCTTCCGTCACCGGGAGGCCGCCGATACGGTTTTTCCGCAGGATCGCCGCGGCTTCGCTCACCGTGGCATCCACGGGCACGGTCAGGGGAGAGGGGGTCATAACATCTTTCACTTTCATGATTATCACCTAAGGTAGCAGGGCAACGACATCGAGGCCCAGTTTCTCTTCAAATCCGCACATCAGGTTCATGTTCTGGATCGCCTGACCGCTGGCGCCCTTGACCAGGTTATCGATCGCCGATACCACCACGATGCGGGAGCCTTCGCTCTCCACCCCGATGTCGCAGAAATTGCTCCCCCGCACCGAGGCAAGGGCGGGTTTCTGGAGGCGGACAAAGTATTCCCCGTCGTAGAAGTCGGCATACCGCGCCTCGACCTCCTCCTGCTCCATAGGCTCATCGAGCAGGAGATGGGCGGTGGTCAGGATGCCGCGATTGACGGGGAGGAGATGCGGGGTGAAGTAGCAGCGTGCGGAGGAGCCAAGGCGTGCGATCTCCATGCGCATCTCCGCCACGTGCCGGTGGCTCGTCCACTTGTAGGCGGTAAAATTGTCGCCCACATTGGGGTAGTGGGTGGTGGCGGAGGGGTTGGCTCCCGCACCCGAAACCCCTGTTTTAGCATCGTAGATGATGGTATGGGCGCGCCCGGCGAGCGGTGCGGCGGCGAGGGTGGCCCCCGTGGGGAAGCATCCCGGGTTGGCCACGAAATCCGCACCCCGCACCTCGTCGCGGTGCAGCTCGGGAAGGCCGTAGGGTGCGGTGAAGTAGTCGGTGTGCTCCACGCCGTAGACCGCTTCATAGATGTCACGGGGGAGGCGGTAGTCGGCAGAGAGGTCCACGGTGCGTATACCTCGCTCGAGAAGCGATCCCGCGTACGCCATCGCCGCCGTGTGGGGGACCGCGAGAAACGCAAATTCCGCATCGACGGCATCGACATCGGGATTGGTGAACCGGAGATCGGTAAAACCCCGGAGGTGGGGATGCACGGCATACAGGGGTTTGCCGTCCATTGCCCGCGAGGTGGCGCAGACCACCTCGGCCTCGGGATGATAATGGAGGAGGCGGACGAGCTCACCGCCGGTGTAGCCCGATGCGCCGATGATCGCAATATCCATAGTGGTACTATTTTACTAAAAAATGATTAATCCTTCCCCGCAAACCGCTCGTAAAGACGATCTGCTACCATTTCTAGTTGAGCACGGTTCTCGAGGGAGGCCAGCAAATCGGGTGGGAGGGCATCGAGGCCGAACCGTACGCCAGCATATGCGCCGCAGATGAAGGCGATGGTGTCGGTGTTCCCCCCCACGTGGGCAGCGACGGAGATGAGCGATTCCGCATCCTGGTAGGTGTCGATGAGGAAGAAGGCGAGGGGGAGGGTCTGGTAGACGGAGACGTCGTTGCCCAGCACGGAAAGGGCCGACTCGAGGCTGATCGACTCCCGGGAGAGGTGGAGGGCTTCCTTGATCTTCGCCCCGAGCTTGGTGTCCTCTAAAAACGCGTTCTTCTGGGCAAGGACGAGGGCATTCTCCGATCCCCTGCGGGTATAGAAGAGGAGCAGGGCAAAGGCGATGGTGCCGGCGTAGGCGGCAGGGTGGATGTGGGTGACGCTGCAGGCCTGCACCAGCTGCTCCCTGATATCCACCACGTCGTCGTAGACGAGGGCGAAGGGGAGACCGAGGCAGAGGGACCCGGAGGTCGTCGAGGAGACCCCGCAATCCCGGTACCCCCTCACCGCCATGTGCTCGCATGCCGAGACGACCACCCCGTCGGGGAAGCGTAACAGTCCTTCGTCATAGGAACGTTTCAGTGAGGCGGCATACCGCTGCCCGGTGAATTCCCCGCGGGCGAGCAGGTCAGCGGCCAGGAGCATCATCTGGGTGTCGTCGGTGTACTGCCCGGAACTGAGGCCGGCATTGGGGTGCCAGCGTGAAGGCCGCCCGTAGACGGGGCGTATGCGGGCGAGCTGGGGGGGGAGGGTCTCGTGGGGCATCCCAAGCGCATCGCCGATCGCGGCGCCGAGCACGCAGGCCCTGAAGGTATCACGCATCAGTACTCTATACTTAAAAAAAGGTGATAAGATTTGCCTCGAAGGGGCATGTCCGGGACTGCCTAATATATCGGTGAAAAAATAACCTCAATGAGATAATTTAATTATTCTTTTACTACATTCATCTAACAATGCTGGCGTTGCGCATATTCCGGACCGATTTCAAGGCCGCCCTCGAAGAGGAGTTGAGCCGCAGAGATATGAGCATCAAGGAGCTTGCCGAGCGGGCGGACATCCCTGCCGCCACCATCTATAAGATCACCTCAGGGGAGCGGGATCCACGCTTCTCCACGGTGAAGGCGATCGTGAACGCTATCGATCCCATGGAAAAGGATTTCATCGCCATCATCGCCGCCAAGTTTCTCCTCGACGAGGTGGAATCGATGAAACTCAATATCCACGGCAATGTGGTGAAAATCAGGGGGTATACGGCGAACACCATGGAGGAGTGCATCATCGCCGCCGTCCGGGCGGAAAAAGAGGGGGCGAAGGGGATCATCTGCGCCCCCATTCTCGCCTCCATCATCGAGCGCATCGTGGACGTGCCGGTGGTGATCATCAAACCGCGCCAGGAGACGATTCTCGAGGCGATCGAGTCCATCGCCCAGCGGATCGAATAATTACGAGTGGATGAGCGGTGTTCTCCGGGCGATGCAGTAGCCGGAGATGACGTCGATCGCATCCCCGAACTGCGCTTCGAGTTCGGGATCACCGAGATCGAGGTAGAGCGTCGGTGTGGATGCCAGTTTCTGGGGGGTGGCCACCACGGTGACCCGGTCCGCCCCCACCTTCCTGACCACGGCGGGGCTGATCTGCTGGGTGCCCCGCCCCAGCACAAACCCCTGGGCACCAATGGGGCTGACGATGATCCTGCAGAGCTCCTCGCCTTCGACGAGCCGGAGCAGGTCCCGCTCGCAGGCATCGCGGGCAACAAGCCTTCGATTTTTCACCACATCGACCCCGAGCAGGGCCCCCTCGATCCCGAGAAACCGGGTGATCGCCGCGGTGGTCGTTCCCGCCCCCAGGATATAGAGGATGTCGTCGGCCATCACTCCGGCAATAAACCGTGCGATCTCCTCCTTTGCCCGTTCCTCGTCGGCCGCCTCCACCACCGCCTTGCACCCCTGCACGCTCGAGGGGAGAGAGGGCACCTTCGCATAGCCGTAGAGGCGGGTGGCGAGGGTGCCGTTGCGGTAGGCCTCCTCGTCGACGTCCATCACCTCGCCGTCACGGAGCGGCAGGTCGCCGAGGCGTGCGAGGATCTCGCCCACGCGGGAAGGCCGGGTGGCGAAGACCCCCGAGTACATCTTCACCCCTGCGGGGATGCCCAGGATGGGCACCGTGCCGTCCGCCACATCGAAGATGTCACGGGCCGTCCCGTCACCACCGCAGAAGAGGATTAAATCGGCCCCCTCAGCGAGAAAAGTGCGCACGGCGGCCCGGGTATCAGCGGCGCCCGTCTTCTCCCCCGGCGTATAGACCACCCGATATGAGGTGAATTCCGCCAGCCTGAGCGCTTCTGCGCCCATACTCCCGGCGCAGGTGAGAATGGTGAGCCCGCCCGCATCGACGGTGCGCAGTGCCGCCACGGCACGCTCCTCTGCCTGTGGGACGGCCCCCCGGCACCGGGCCTCTTCGAAAAGATCGTCGGTCCCCTTGAGGCCGACGGTGCCGCCCATGCCGGCAACGGGGTTGATGAGGAAGGCGATGGTGGTCACAGTACCATTGCATTTCCTGCGGGGGCGGATAACCGTTCCCATCGTGCTATCCAGGGGCGCTGCTGGCCGCCTGGACTGCCGCATTGCCAATAGGCGTGATAATTGAGTCCGGCTCGACCGGCCCTGTGATGGGAAAAACAGATAATTGGGGGAGTTTCGCTCAGGAATGGAACTGCACATTGCCGTTATATTCGCCATCGACCTGCTCGTACACCGTACCACCGATCCGCAGTTTGATGACGTCAATTCCCGGTCCCTCACCTTCATCCTTCACGAACAGATAGTCGCTATCGCCCCATTGCATTGTCGCGGTCTTTAACCCGCTGTCGCAGAGAAGTGAAGTGACCTTCTCCTGAACTTTCATGCCGGAACCGTCGTGGAAGACGATCGTCACATGGCCCTTCACGCCGTTTTGTTTATCGGGCTGCGCATTGAACCCGATGGTGACCTTGAGACACTCACCATTGTTTCCATCAATGCAAAGGCTGTTGGCATCACCTTCTTCGCAGACATACACCGTGCCTCCACCTGTCACCTTGCAGAGCGGCGGTGGCTGGGGGCAGCCAGTAGCGCCCACTGCACCCACAAGGACACAGAGCGCACAGAGGATACCAAAAACCAATAATACGGATCTCACGTTTCTCCACCTCCATTTCAGGGTTGATTTCGCATATGCCCCTCCCGGAGCATTGCTCTGGAATCCAGGAATCCGGCGGCAATCATGACGGAGAGGCGGCATCTCCATGGTGCACATCCTCACCGGTATACCCCCGATCCCGGAACGACCATAGATATTCAGGCATGATATATAATTATAATTCATGAGAGATAAAAAATAATACAATATCTCTGCAGAAAATAATCCGCATCTGCGGAATAATTCAGCGTGACGGCGACACATCCGCGCAACCTACGTGAGAATCATTTTTTCTCGAACAATGCCTGCAAGACCATCCATCTTCACCTGAGAGAGGTGAATGTCTCTGGTGCATAGGGTATTCACTCGGGCGTTTCTCACCGGATTGTTCCCTCCCTGATGGTGACGCAAATGCAGGCAGTAGCCCCCGGGACAGGAGGAGATCGGGCACCGGACCTATCCCGGTTTCGCTCCCGTCGCCGCCCGCATTGAGAAGATATAGGCGGAAAGGGCGTCCATCATCGCGTCCTCGTCGTCGAGGTGGCGTTCGATGATCTCCACGATGGCGCTGCCCACGATCACCGCATCGGCCCCGGCACCGCAGCAAGCGGCAGCGTGTCCGGGTTTGGAGATGCCAAATCCCACCGCGAGGGGAAGCCCGGTACGGCACCGCACGCGCCGGATCAGGGACACCGTCTCCTCCGCAACCCGGTCCCGCACACCCGTCACCCCGAGGACCGAGACCAGGTAGAGAAACCCGGAGGCCCGGGCGATGATGGCTTCCTGCCGCACGACGCTCGTGGTCGGGGCCACCAGGAAGATGGGGGCGATCCCCGCCGCGCTGGCCGCCTCCCGCACCCCGTCCGATTCCTCAACCGGCATATGGACGATGGGGATCCCGTCGATACCCGCGTCACGGGCATCCCGGTAGAATACCTCTATCCCCCGGTTCCAGACGAGGTTAAAGTAGGTAAGCAGCACGATCGGCACCTCGCAGGAGACGCGGATCGCCCGAGCGACGGCGAAGACCTCGTCGGGGGTGGTGCCCGCCGCAAGGGCCCGCTGGCCCGCCCGCTGGATCGTGGGGCCGTCCGCCACTGGGTCGGAGAAGGGCATCCCCAGCTCGAGGATATCGACCCCTGCGCTCACGAGGGTGTTCGCCACCCGGACCGAGGTTTCGGGATCGGGATCACCAGCAACGGCAAACCCGATGAACGCGGGAGTGGTGTGTTCACCAAACCACCGGTCGATCCGGTTCATCCGGGCACCCCTCCACGCTGTGCCGCCTCCCCCACATCCTTGTCGCCCCGCCCGGAGAGGTTGATCACCATAATGTCGTCGGGGCCGAGGTGGTCGGCGATGCGGAGGGCGTGGGCGATGGCATGGGAGGATTCCAGCGCCGGGATGATCCCTTCGTTTCGGGAGAGGTAGCCAAACGCATCCAGCGCCTCCCGGTCGGTGACCGCCGCAACCTCGATCCTTCCCGATTGTTTGAGGTGGCTGAGTTCGGGGCCCACACCCGGATAGTCGAGCCCCGCGGCGATGCTGTGGGTGTCGGCGATCTGGCCCGCGGCATCCTGGAGGAGGTAGGAAAGCGCCCCGTGCAGAACCCCTTCCGTGCCCGCACACAGGGAGGCGCCGTGCCTCCCCGTATCCAGCCCTTCGCCGCCCGCTTCGACACCGATGAGCCGTACCGGATCGTCGATAAAGCGGTGGAACATCCCCATGGCGTTTGATCCTCCCCCCACGCAGGCCAGGATCACGTCGGGAAGGCGACCCTCCTTCTGCAGGCACTGCTCTCGCGTCTCCTCGCCGATGACCGACTGGAAGGTGCGCACCATGAGGGGGTAGGGGTGGGGCCCCACAACCGAGCCAAGCACATAATGGGTGTCCCCAACACTCGCCACCCAGTCGCGGAGCGCCTCGTTGACCGCATCCTTCAGGGTCCTGCTGCCGGAATGCACCGGAATCACCCGCGCCCCAAGCAGCTTCATCCGGTCCACGTTCAGGCCCTGGCGGGCGATATCGGTCGCACCCATATAGACGTCCACCGGAAGTCCCAGCACCGCCCCGGCGATCGCCGTCGCCACCCCGTGCTGGCCTGCGCCGGTCTCTGCGATGAGCCGTGATTTTCCCATATAGCGCGCGAGCAGTGCCTGCCCCAGGGTATTGTTCAGTTTGTGGGCACCCCCGTGGAGCAGGTCCTCCCGTTTCAGGTACACCCGGCACCCGAGGTCGCGGGAGGTGTTTGCACAGCAGGTGAGCGGGGTGGGCCTTCCCGCATACTCGGTGAGAATGGTGGAGAGGGTGCGCTGGAATGCCACATCGATGTCGGCTCGCCCAAACGCTTTCTCGAGGTCGAGAAGTGCTTCCATCAGCGTTTCCGGGACATACCGTCCGCCAAATGGTCCGAATCGTGTGGATTTCTGCATGTTACCGCTCCTTGCAGGCGCTGATGAAGGCCCGTATCTTCTCTTTGTCCTTGATGCCCGGTGATTGTTCGACTCCTGACGCCACATCGACCGCGTACGGGTTCACGGCCTCGATTGCAGCCCGCACATTTTCGGGGTTCAGCCCTCCCGCCAGGATGACCGGCACGCGGGAGTGCTTCACGACAGACCGTGCATAGGCGGCATCAAAACGAGTGCCGCTCCCGTGGCTCCCGTCGATGATCACCGCGTCGCAGTCCTCTCGCAGCGGATCTCCTGGCCTGAGTGCCCTCAGCACCCGCACCGGCGTATCGCCCGGGACGGCGAGATCGGCGGTGAGCTGGATTGCATGGGGGTGCAGCGCGAGAATGGCTGCCAGATGGTCCTCCGAGTTTGTATGGGTGACGGCGACGGTCGTGGTAAAGGGGCCGACCGCCGCAAAGATCTCCGCCGCCCGCTCGGGCGTTACCGACCGCGGCGATTTGCTGAAGAGGACCACCCCGATGGCATCCGCCCCTGCGACCTCTGCCCAGCGTGCATCCTCAGCGATCGTGATTCCACAGATTTTTACGCGTATACAAATCCCTCCAGTGTTTTTCTCGGATTCTTCGATGCCATGAGTGCCGTGCCGATAAGGAACGCATCAGCGGCATTCCTCAGTGCCTTCACGTGGTACGGCCAGAGGATCCCGCTTTCGGAGACCACGAGCCTGCCCTCCTTCCTCACCATCATCGAGAGGTTCCCGGTGGTTCTCAGGTCGACTTTCAGTGTCCGCAGATCGCGGTTGTTGATCCCGATCAGCTCCGCACCGCTGGCAAGCGCTCCCGGTACTTCGTCCCTGGTGTGCACCTCGACGAGGGGCTCAAGCCCGAGGGCGAAGCAGCGGTCCACGAACTCGGGGAGATTCTCGCCAAGGACGCCTGCGATGAGGAGCACCGCATCGGCCCCGAGCGCCCGCGTCTCCTCCAGCTGCGCCATATCGATGATGAAATCCTTGCGCAGTATGGGCACGCCGGCGCAGGATCGCACCCGCGGCAGGAGGTCGGTGCTCCCTCCGAAGAAATGGGGTTCGGTGAGAACCGAGAGGGCGGTGCAGCCCCCGGCGATGAATGCCCCTGCCATCATTGCCACATCCATGTCCGGCCTGATGCTTCCCTTCGACGGCGAGGCGGATTTCAGCTCGGCGATCACGGCAATTCTTTCGCCGGCAGCGCGGATCGCCCCGCTCAGGGAGACCGGCGTGTGTGCACAGGAAGGGGAGGGGAGCGCCCCCATTGCCGCAACCCGTGCTTCGGTGCACCTGAGGATCTCGTCCAGAATCACGGGGAATCACCTGTCGCATCGATCAGTGCTTCCAGTTTTGCAAGCGCATTCCCGGAATCGATGGCGAATGCGGCCTGCTCGGCACCGGAACGGATCGAGGGTGCCCTCCCGCCGGTATAGATCGCCGCGCCGCCATTGACCACCGCAATATCCCGGCACGGTCCCCGTTCGCCTTGGAGAATCTCCATGAGAATGCGTGCATTTTCCCCGACATCGCCGCCCCGGAGGTCGTCGAGGGATGCAGGTCCCGTGCCGAACTCGTCACCGCGGAGGGTGTAGGTGCGGACCGCACCATCCTTTAATTCGGAGACCCGCGTCTCCCCAACCGTGCTGATCTCGTCGAGGCCTGAGCCGTGCACCACCATCGCCCGCTGCAGCCCTAGGAGCCGGAGCACCTCCGCGATTGTTTCGGTCAGGGCGGGATCGTAGACCCCTACCACCTGCGCCTGCGCCCCTGCGGGGTTGGTGAGCGGACCAAGCAGGTTGAAGACAGTCCTGAAACCCAGCTCGCGCCGGGGGCTGGCCACATGGCGCATGGCCGGATGGTGCACCGGTGCAAAGAAGAAGGCGATATGGATCCTCTCCAGGATTTCGCAGAGCCGCCCCGGTGTGGTTTCCAAATCTACGCCCAGGTACTCCAGCACATCGGCAGAACCGCACCTGCTGCTCATGCTCCGATTGCCGTGTTTCACGACGGGGACACCGGCACCCGCGGCGATGATGGCTGCGGCAGTGCTGATATTGAAGGTCTGCGCACCGTCGCCGCCGGTGCCGCAGGTATCGACCAGCATCCCCTCGATCTGCGGGGTGATGGTGACCGCGTGGTCCCGCATCACCCGCGCACACGCGGCGATCTCATGGCTCGTTTCACCCTTCATGCTCAGTGCGGTCAGGAAACTGCCGACCTGTGCGGGTGTTGCCCTCCCTTCCATGAGAGTATGCATGGCACACGCCGCATCCCCGGGCGCGAGATCCTCGAACCGCACCAGTGTTGCAATCGCCTGCGCCATCATCCGCTTCGCCTCCCTCCATCCCCGGACAGGAAATTCCGGATGAGGGCGTCACCCTCCCTGGTAAGGATGCTCTCGGGATGAAACTGGATCCCCTCGATGGGATACGTCCTGTGCCGGACACCCATCACGTAGCCGTCATCGCCGCTGGTCGCCGTGATGGCAAGCGATTCGGGCAGCGATGCAGGATCGGCGATGAGCGAATGGTAGCGTGTGGCGACCAGTGGATCGGGCAGGCTTCGGAACAATCCCTTCCCGTCATGGTGGATGGCAGACGTCTTGCCGTGCATGAGATGGTCCGCCCTCACCACCTTCCCCCCAAAGGCGATGCAGATCGCCTGGAACCCGAGGCATACCCCGAGCGTGGGAATCTCACGGCTCAGCCCGTCAAGCACCTCGAGGCACAGTCCCGAATCCTCCGGTGTTCCGGGGCCCGGGGAGAGGATGATCCGGTCACATTCGATCTCCTGCAGCGTGTCCGGGGGTGCGTCGTTCATCACCACCACGGGATCCGCACCGAGGGTTCCCACCTGCTGGTAGAGGTTGAAGGTGAAGCTGTCGTAGCAGTCGACGATCAGTACTCTCATCGTTGGCCTCCTGCAATGCCGAGCGCCATGACCATGGCTTTTCCTTTATCTTCGGTTTCGTACCACTCGCGTTCGGGGACGGAATCCGCCACAATCCCGGCGCCCACCTGAATGTACGCCCTGTTCTGGTGGGCGAGGATGGTCCTGATGGTAATGGCGAATTCCATCGTCCGGTCAAAGCCCATGTAGCCGACCGCACCGGCGTAGATCCCCCGGCGGCTGCCTTCCACCTCTTCGATGATCTGCATTGCCCGAAGTTTGGGCGCCCCGGAGACGGTACCCGCGGGGAAGCAGGCCTTCAGTGCATCATAGCAGTCGGACCTGCCCCGCAGCGTCCCCCTGACCGTCGAGACGATGTGCTGGACGTGGGAGAATTGTTCTATGCCCATGAAATCGTCGACACGGACGGAGCCGAAGGTGCAGACCCTGCCCAGGTCGTTTCTCGCCAGATCGACCAGCATGGTATGCTCCGCCCGCTCCTTCTCGTCGGCCAGGAGTTCTGCGGCGAGCCGGGCATCTTCCTCCGGCGTGGCCCCCCGCAGCCTCGTGCCCGCAATGGGAACGGTGGTGACCGTTCCTTTTTCCACCCGCAGAAGCATCTCCGGGCTGGCGCCTATGATCTGGGAATCCCCGAAATCGAGGTAGTACATATACGGGCTCGGGTTGATCTGCCTGAGCGCGCCGTACACGGAGAACGGATCGATCTTGAGGGGGCACTCAATGCGCCTCGAGATCACCCCCTGAAAGATCTCGCCGGCCCGGATGTACTCCTTCACACGCTCGACCGCCGCTTCAAACGCCTCTTTTGACTGGCTGGATGTGCAGGGCGGAGGTACCGGGGGAGAGGATGGGGGTTCTCCGCCCCGATCCCCGAGCTTTGCGAGGTGTTGCAGCTGTACCGCCCGCGCACGGATCGCGTTCGCACTCCGGTGGTACTCCTCCTCCAGGTCTGAATCGTAGGTCAACAGGGGACTGCTGAAGATGAAGAGTTTCTTCTCACGATGGTCGAACACGATGCAGTCCTTGATGAACATGAACCGCGCATCGGGGATTTCGATGTCCCGTTTCTTGCTCGTCTCCAGTTTGTCGGAGAGCGAGTATGCGCAATCGTAGCCGAAATATCCGACCATTCCACCGAAAAATCTCGGTGCTTTGATGTTGACGAAATCGAACCGCTGGAGGATGGATCGTATCCTGTCGATCGGGGTGTCGCCCTCCGGATCCTCAGCGATGGACGTGAAGGCGTCATTGCCCTCCAGTTCGACCGAGTCGCCGATCGATACCGTGAACTCGGGCTCCAGGCCGACAAACGAGTACCGGGCAATCTTCTCACTTCCTTCAATCGATTCCAGCAGGATCCCGCGCCCTCTCTGATACATGGCGTAGACGGAAAGGGGGGAGAGGTCCGGAGGCAGGGATAGCTCCGCACAGAGCGGGATGATGAGAGGTTTTGCCTGGTGCTCAACCGCAGAAATAAATTCCTCCAGTCCGAGATTCAGCTGCGGTTCGTCTATCATGTCCTGATACTCATACGCCATTCCACCGGCATCACCCCACCTTCGGCAGGTTGCGAAGCGACTCCTCGATCAGGTCCGCGGGGTAGGCGTAGTCGATCAGTTTGCCGTCGTGGAAGGCATCGTATGAGGAGAGATCGAAATAGCCGTGGCCCGAGTTGTTGAAGAGGATGGTCTTCTCCTCGCCGGTCTTCCGGCACTTCAGCGCCTCGTCGATGGTTGCCTTCACGGCGTGGGCGGTCTCCGGCGCCACCAGCAGCCCTTCGGTCATGGCGAAGGTGCGGGCCGCCTCGAACACTTCGTTTTGGTGGTAGGCCTCCGCCCGTATCGTCCCTTCTTTGACCAGTTTTGAGACCAGCGGGGCCATGCCGTGATAGCGAAGGCCGCCCGCATGGATGGCGGGGGGGACGAAATCGTGCCCCAGCGTGAACATCCTCATGAGAGGCGTCAGCCCCGCGATATCCCCGAAGTCGTAGGCGTAGAGGCCCCGGGTGAGGGTGGGGCACGCCGTCGGCTCCACGGCGATAATGTCGATGTCGGGGTGCTTTCCGGTCAGCTTGTCGCCGGCAAAGGGGAAGGCGGTGCCCGCGAAGTTCGACCCGCCGCCCGCACAGCCGATGACCACATCGGGGTAGGTGTCATCCATGGCCAGCTGCGCCCTCGCCTCCTGTCCAATGATACTCTGGTGGAGGCAGACATGGTTGAGCACCGATCCCAGCGAGTAGTTGGTGTCGGACCGTGATGCCGCCTCCTCCACCGCTTCGGAGATGGCGATCCCCAGCGATCCCGGCGAATCGGGATCCTTCTCCAGCACCGCACGCCCCGCACTGGTCATCGTGCTGGGGCTGGGGAAGCACTCGGCATTGTAGGCCCGCATCAGGCTCCGCCTCCCCGGTTTCTGCTCGTAGCTGACCTTCACCATGTAGACCCGGCATTCCATGCCGAAGAGTGCGGTGGCAAACGCAAGGGAGGAACCCCACTGGCCCGCCCCCGTCTCGGTGGCGATCCGTTCGACTCCCTCCTTCATGTTGAAGTAGGCCTGGGGCACCGCCGTGTTGGGCTTGTGGCTGCCCGGCGGGCTCACCCCCTCCCATTTGTAGTAGATCTTTGCCGGAGTCTTGAGATGCTTTTCAAGGCGATGTGCCCGGTAGAGCGGGCTCGGCCTCCAGATCTGCAGGATCTCCCGCACCTCTTCAGGGATAGGGATGAACCGGTCCTGGCTCATCTCCTGCCGTATCAGCTCCATGGGAAAGATGGGGCGCAGGTCGTCAGGGCCCACCGGCTTGCCCGTCGCCGGGTGGAGCGGCGGATCAAGGGGCGTGGGGAGATCTGCCTGAATATTGTACCATTGCTTCGGCATCTCCGCCTCATCGAGGAGGATCTTGGTTCTCATACATATGTGTACGTAATAGCACAAATATATACATTGTGGTGCATAGCTGCGCATTTTCTGGGAGAGTGCACGCAACCCACCCCGGTGTACAGGCCAACGCACCGGATTGTTCACCGCCCCTGAGAAGGGTTTATATACGGGCCAATATACTAATCACTCGGAGGTATTCCTCATGGTTGGTGAAATGTTAAAGATAACCACCGATGTACTGGACAAACTGCTCTCCGCAAACACCATTGTGGGAGATGCGGTTGATGCAGGAGACAAGACGTTCATCCCGGTTGCCGGATTCGGGTTCGGCTTTGGATCCGGAGAAGGAGAGGGTTCCGGCAAAGGGAATGAAGGCGAAGGGAGCGGTCAGGCTGCCGGCGCAGGTGCCGGTGGCGGTATCAATCCGGTGGCGGTGATCATCCTCCACAAGGACGTCAAAGGGCTCGAGGGGGTGCAGGTGATCTCGCTCCGAAAGGCCTCCGGGTTTGCGGAGATCGTGGGCACCTTCGGTGAGGAGGTGCTCCCCCACCTCATGACCGCAATGAAGGAAAAGATGGGGAAGAAGGGGGAAAAGGAAGGAAAAGAGATAACAATCAGCGAGGAAGGGGTAAAGGCGGAATAATCCCGGGTCCGGTACGTGTAACTGATTATGGCGCTGACCCTGCTCACTCTCATTCTTATTTTGCTCGTTGTGTGTATAGCAGGCATGATCGTGGCCCTCTACGTGGTCCCGATCGAGATCGCAGGGACCGTCGGCTACCACAAAAAACCGGAGGCCGATGTGCAGACACGCTGGGGAGCCGTCGCCGTGGACGTGGTGCCGGGAGAGCCCCTCGAGGTCCGCCTGCTGCTGTTCGGGCGCCAGATATACCGCCGCCTGATCAGTGTGGAGGAGCGGCCGCCGGCAGAGAAGAAAAAGAAGATTGAGGCGGAAAAGAGAGCGGAGGAGGAAAAAGCGGTCCCGCCGACAGAGATGCTCCGGAGGTTCCTCCGCGCCTGGCCCTACCTGAAGAAACCGGCCTTTACTGCGCTGCATTCCCTTCGCGTGGCCTACGTGAGCTCCGAGGCCCGCCTCGGGTTCGGCAATCCGGTGGTGACGGGGGAGGTCTACGGCTGGTACTGGGTGGTGAAGGGCATCCTCTCACCCCTCAATACCGTCAGACTGCACATGGAGCCTGTCTTCAACGAGCGGGTGATCGAGGGGGACGCGAGCCTCTGCATCGCCGTCCAGCGCCCCCTCATGATCATGCTCGCAGGCATGTGGGCGTTTACGAAAAAACCGGTTCGCGACCTCTTCAGGCAGGGGGCCGCCCAATGAACGAAGACGGCCCGGGAATCGTTGCCGGAGCGCCCAGCCACAGTCACGGCAGGGCGTTCATCCCCATCGTCCTCCGCTCGGTGTTCGCGTTCGGGAGCGGGGCGGCAATCATGGTGGAGCCGATCGGCATCTATGTCGTGGACCACACGATCGAGTACTACTATCCTCTCATCGGCGATGAGCCGGATTTCGAAAAGGTCGAGCGCCTGGCGGAAATCCTGCAAAAAGAGCGGGAACAGTCCGTGAACTGATCAGGAATCCTGCGTTTCCCACCAGATGGTGGCATAAGTGGAGTTTTTACTGAACAGAAAGGAGCCGTCATCAGCCAGGTTGATCTCCGCAAGGTAGGCCCGCAGCACCGCTTCCTGCGCGGGGGTGCGGACATCGTAGCGGGAAGCGAAGAAGGCAAAGGCCTCCCCGGGATTGCGGAAACGGTAGGTCTTTTCCAGCGGCCGCATCAGCACGTTGGCATAGATGCCCATCTGGTAGAGCACGTTCCACAGGCAGTCCGCCTTCGGCCCGGACGCGTAGGGCACGCCATGGAGATCCTCCCAGATAGCCGCTCCCATCCGGTCCCAGAGGGGCCCGTCGACAAACTCGAAGAGGTATACCCACCCGCAGGAGGCTGCGTCCATCTTCTGCAATGCCGCCCTGATATCGTACATGGTCAGGGAAAACGAGGCGAGGACCACATCGTAAGGTCTCTGCAGGTCCTCGTCCAGATCGACCTCCTCCCAGGTCTTCTCCACCCAGTCGACGTTGGCAAGGCCCGCCTGGCCTACACGCTCGGCGAGGACCGCAACCATCCCCGCCGCAGGCTCGATCGCCGTCACGTGCGCCGCCTTCCGTGCGAAGGGGATAGTCAGCGGGCCAGGCCCCGACCCGATATCCAGGATATGGGACGCAGAGGTGACGGGGAGGATAGCCATCTCCTCTGCCACCCGCACCTGGTAGCTCTGGTCCGCTTCCCGTGCATAACGCCTCGCCTGCGCCTCCTCATCCCAGCGGTGATGAGGGCCCACGCCCTTCCGGGTACGACGAACACGATCTTTTTTCGCCTTCCACACCTCGTTCCAGTCGATTTCGTCTATCAACGCCCAATCCTCCATCTCAATCATCCCCTGATCTCTGCGGCCTCATTACAAAATCCCTCCTTTTTCCGGCGCTCCCCTGACGGGATCCTCCACCCGGACACACACAACACTTCCCTTTGACATCTCAGGATTATCCATGTTCTCTTTGCCGAAAATCCCCGGACCGTGGTCCTCGACCCTGATCTCTCCGAACGCACATGTCGCCTTTGGGCTGGAACGCGGGCTTCTCCTCCTCAACGCAAGGGATCGTCATTGCCGATCGAAAGAAGTACGAGAGATAAGAAAAAGGTTGGCCGGGAAGCCGGCACCTCATTCATAGCGCAATGCGTCGATCGGGTTGAGATTGGCTGCTTTCCAGGCGGGATAAAGCCCCGATACGAGGCTTGTCCCGATCCCGAAGAGCATACCGTAGGGGATGTAGACGAGGCTCGAGGGGGCGAAGAGGTAGGCGGTGTCCTGGAGCATGATGAGGAGGGCGACGTACCCGCCGCCGAAACTCAGGATGCCGCCGATGGCAGAGCCGAGGAAGCCCAGCAAAAATGCCTCGTAGAGGAACATCTTCATCACCTCCCGCCTGCGGGTCCCGATGCTGCGGATGATCCCCACCTCCTTGGTCCGCTCGGTGACCGACATCATCTGGACATTGAAGATGCTCACCCCCGCAACCACCAGGGAGATGCCGCCAATCGCTGTGGTGAAGGTGGAAATCGTACTGAATGTTTCAAGAATGGTCTCCAGGATCATCCTGGTGTCGAAGACATCCACCACGGTCTCCCGCCGGTTCAGGGTTGCATCGATGGCATTCTTCACCTCCTCGATATCTTCGAGGTTGCGCACCTTGACGATGACCTGGTCGTAGTCTTCCTCCCCGTACACCGACGTGTACCACTGGTCGGAGACGATGACCGCCTGATCCGGATTGATGTCAAAGCCGACTCCCCGCTCGGCAAGGATTCCCACCACACGCAGCGACTCGTCCCCCACGGTGATGCGGCTCCCCACATCGAGATCGTAGGTCTCGGCAAGGGCCTGGCCGACCATGGCCCCACTGGCCCCCCGCAGGTACACCCCTTCACTGATTTCAAGCAGGAGAGGGATATCGGTCGTCTCCATCCCATAGACCTGAGCGACGCCTTCCTCTCCCCCCACCTTGATGCGGTCGGCGCCCACGTGGAGGGGGATGACGTCGTTTGCACCCACCGCACGCTCGATCTGCTGCACCTGCCGCCCGGTGATGACGTCATTGGTCTGTACCCCGGGCCCGCCGCCGAATCCGCCAGAATGGGGATAGACCACCACGGTGTCCCCGACGTCGGAGAGCGCCTCTCCCACGCTGAGCACGAGGCTGTTTCCCAGGATGCCCATGGAGGAGATGGCGACGACGCCGATGACGATGCCGAGCACCGCGAGCAGGGAACGCAGCCAGTGCAGACGAATGCTTCTTTGTGCAAATTCGAAAAAGATCATGCGATTTTGCCGTCCACGAGATTGATAGTGCGGTGGGCGTACCCGGCGATCCTCGGGTCATGGGTGACCATGATAATGGTTTTGCCCTGCTGGTTGACCTCTTCGAGCAGTTCCATGATCAGGGTACCGGTTTTGGTGTCCAGATTGCCGGTCGGCTCATCGCAGAGCAGGATCTCGGGTTCGTTGATAAGGGCGCGGGCGATGGCCACCCGCTGCGACTGGCCGCCCGAGAGCTCGCTTGGCTTGTGGGAAAGCAGCTCCTCTTCCAGCCCCACACGGCGGGTGAGCTTCTCCACCAGGCCTTTGCTCTCCCTGCGGCGCGTCTTCAACACCAGGGGGTACTCCACGTTTTCCCGGACGGTCAGCAGGGGGATCAGGTTGAACTGCTGGAAGATGAAGCCCAGGGTGTCCCTCCGCAGGTCGGTGAGCTCGTCATCGCTCAGCTCCCGGATATTCCTGCCAGCGATGTAGAGGTCGCCCTCCGTCGGGACGTCAAGGCAGCCGATTAAATTGAGAAGCGTGGATTTCCCTGACCCCGACGGCCCCATGACCGCGATAAAGTCCCCCCGCTCCACATCGAGGGAGACATCGTCGAGGGCGACCACATCGCCGAAGGGGAGCGGGTAGATCTTGGAGACATGGTCCAGCCGTATGACCGGTTGATCCGTCGACACCCGATCACCCATCACGCCTTTTTCTTCCAGGAATAGACGATGACGCCTGCGATCACAAGGGCGGCCACGACGAGCACCGCCACAATCGCCACCGGGAACCCGCGCTCTTCTTCGGAAGACGATGTCCTGTTGATGGTGACCTGCGTCGTATGCTCGAAACTGTTGCCGTCCTCGTCCTTGTACTGGATCAGCAGGGGGATGCTGGCCACATCGCCTGCCCGGAAATTCACCTCGAAACTGGAGAAGTCATCCGGATCGAGGGACCCTACCACGTAGATCCTGTTCGGCTCCACCGGGGTAGCAGGCGCGCCGGTGGTGATGATCACCGAATTCGCCACTTTAAGGCCGGCATTGGTGACGTCGCCGGTGACGGTGTAGACGTCGCCACTGGAGGTCATGACGATGTTGCTGACCACCGGCTGAGCGGCCTTCTTGTCGTCCGAGATGACGACGGGCAGGACGCGGTCGAGTACATGGGTGTTGAAGCCGTTTCTATAGGTGACGTGGAAGGTCAGGTTGGCGGACTCCTGCGGGGTGATGTCGAAGCTGACATTGGCGGATTGGTCCGGTTGCAGTCTGCCGATGAAGGAGCCGCTCTGCTCCACCTCGACGCCTTCGCCCTGGGGCACTATGTAGATGCCATTGATGGTGTTTTCCCGTGGGTTGCCCACCCGCAGTACGATGGTCTCCTTATTGCCCACGGAGAAGGTGTCAGGCCGGGTCACCAACGAGACATCGAGTTCGGTGCTCTCCACCTTGACCGGAATGTAGTCGCGCAGGCTCGGGGCGTTGCGGAAATTGACGCTGAACCTCGGGTAATAGATGCCGTCGGGGACGTCGGCGCGCACGGTGAAGGTGAAGGTCATGCTGTTGCCCGCACCGATGGAGCCGACCGAATCATAGGAACCCTCCGGGATGGAAATATCGCTATCACTCAAAAACACCCGGCTGATGGGGACGCTCTCCGCACCGTTGTTGGTGATGGTGACCGTGACGGTCGCCCGGTCCCCCTTCATGAGAACCGCCGGGTCGATGGTCTTTTCCGTCACCGTTACCTGTGCAGCGGCCGAAGCCGAATCCAGGGCAGTGGTTGTTGCCGTTTCCTGAGCGACCACCGGGGCCGCTGCCATAAAGAGCAGGAGTATCAGAACGAATGCCGCATTTCTCATGTCAGAATCCTCCGGAGAAGAAGAGGCTATAGAGCTGGAAAATCACGTAGAGCCCCACCGGCACACCCACGGCAATGGCTGCGTGCCTGAAAGAGATGTTTCGTGCTTCTTTTAGCCCGAATATCCAGATATTGGCACTCCAGATCAAGAACAAAACAGAGATCACGCCCGCGATCTGCAGCTCGGGCGCACTCATGAGTTGCAGCGTGATCTCCTGAATCTGGGTCGGATCGCTCACCTGCGGGAGATCGAGCCCAGAGAAATAGAGGTAGAAGATGGGGAGCGTAATAAGCCCTCCGATTACCTGGGGGAGATAGCCGTAGCCGACAAACTCGAGCAGGCGCTTAAAACCGCCTGTCCCCTTAAAGGGCATCGAGAGGAGGAAAAATACGACCGTCCAGACTACCCAGATCACAAACACGGTGACCAGCGCCGCACCTGTGGTGATCGCCATCAGCACCGGCGTGAATGATGCCGCCTCGGAGGGGAGCAGCTGGATAATAGGGCCCAGGCTGATCGCCGCCCCGATGGCGCCGATGATTCCCGCGATGAGGATGATGAGGGAGGGGAGTTTCAGCCCCTCCTCTTCCCGCATTTTTTGCTCGAAAAAACGTCCGGGATTGAGGAATAGATCCGTTATTGTTGCTGCCATGACACGTTCCTGATAAATAATGCCTTTCCTGCCATAAATCCTTTTCAGGGTATTAAAAATGATTATCGCTTTTCCGCCGGATTTCCACGTGATTATGAACTATTTTGGGAACAGCCCGGAATATGGGGGACTTTCCATATGATTGGGCCGGAAACTTTGCTCATTTTTTCACGCCCGCCGCCTTCAGAACCCCAAGCCGGACCACCGATTCAGGGAATTCGTCCCAGCACGCCTCATTTTGGCATTCACCGCACTCCGCTGATTCATCCCCGGAACATGGACATCCCGCACAGGGACTTCGGGGTGTCCGGGGCGGGACGAACTCCTCGAGGGGGCGGCCATTTATCAGCAGGCGGCGGGAACGCCCCGTAGGGGAGGCGGCGACGGTCTCTTCAAAGGAGAGGGCGATGCCCCGTCGTCTGAGCAGGGATTGCAGGTCCGCAATCACCGCCTCGAGCGGTCTTCCGGTATCCGGGCAGATCAGGGGCAGCATTCCCTCGTCTGGAGAATGTTCGAGGACGAGGGTGATGCGGTGCGCCGCCGTGTTCATGGGCATCCGAACGTCGCCTCAATCCAGTCCCTGATGCTGTTCCGCAACGTCCTGAACCCTTCAAGGATCTCCGCATCGGATCCCACGAACCGTGCGGGGTCGGAGAACTCCATGTACATCACGTGGCGGGCACGGGGGCATTGTGCGCAGGGCTGTTCGGGTTCACACATGAAGACAATATAATCGAAATGCATATCCACGAATTCCTGGAGCGGTTTGGGGCGGTGGTGGGCGAGATCAATCCCCGCCTCCTCCATGACCTGGACCGTATAGGGGCTCACCGTCGACGAGGGGTTCATGCCGGCGCTATATGCTTCGTATTGATCCCCGAAAAGAGCCCGCATCAGCCCCTCCGCAATCTGGGATCGCCCGGCATTGCGGTTGCAGATGAACAGAACCCGTTGTTTCATGCCTCTGTGCCTTCACTGGTTTCCATACAATCCCGGCCCCAAAGGGAGCGGGAGCTGTGGTACTCCATTGGAAGCGGATGCCTATATAATGCGCGCGCCGCACGGCATCCCTCCCGGGTCGAGCTATCGCTTTTGGGGGGCTTTCTCCCCGCCGCGTCCCAGGTTCCCGAGCGCCGTTTCCGCCCGGAGGCGGACGCTTCTCACCGGATCGTGGAGGAGCGCACTGAGCGGCTCTCTGGCGCGTGGATCCCCGATCCTGCCCAGCGCTTCGGCAGCTTCCTCGCGGACATGGTAGTTGTGATCCCGGAGGCTGCGGATGAGGGGCGGGACCGCGTTGCGGTCTCCCCGGCGGCCCAGCAGCACGGCCGCCTGCCAGCGTATACTCTCGAACTCCCCGTCTTCCAGCGCGTTGATAAGGAGGTCGGTCGCCCAGGGCTCCGGATGCTCTGCTAGGGTGGCAAGGGCGATCCAGCGCACCTCGGGATCTGCGTGGCGCAGCTCCCTCTTCAGCCGGTCCTCCTCACTCACGCATATCCTCCCCCTTCCGGTGCTCGTCTGGGTCCACGTGAACTACTACGTCCTCGATTCCTTCCACCTCCGCGCGTATCCTCGCCAACACCTCTTCTGCAATAGCGTGGCCTTCAACGACGCTGAGTTGGGGATCAACCGTGATATGGATATCGGCAAAGAGCTCCTGCGGCTTGCCCCTGCAACGGAAATCATGGTACCCCTTCACCCCGACGACCGAGGAGACAACCTTTGCGACCTGATCCTCGCAATCGACAACCACCGCATCGGTGAGGACGTTGCCTGCGTCCTTCAGAATCATGAGCCCCATCCGGGCGATGAGGATCGCGATCCCGAATGCGATGAGGGGGTCTGCCAGGGGATACCCCAGCCACACGGCGGCAAAACCGCCGAGTACGCTCAGTGAGACGAAGATGTCGCTCGTGGTGTGCCTGGCATCGGCGATGAGGATCTGGCTCTTCAGCGCCTTGCCCATCCGCCGCTCGTAGGTGGAAACGAAGATATTGATGAGGAGGGTGATGACCATCACCCCCACGGTGATGCCGGTGATCGCCGGTGTCTCCCGGGAAAAGAGCCTGCTTGCTCCTTCGCTGATGATCCAGTAGGCGGAGAGGAGGAGCATGGCGCCGATGATCAGTGTGCCCACCGTCTCGAACTTGCCGTGCCCGTAGGGGTGGGAATGATCGGGAGGCTGCCTTGCGATGTGGGTGCTGACGATCCCCACAATATTGGAGAGGGAATCGAAGAGCGAATGCAGCGAATCGGCCACCATGCTCACCGAACCTGCCATCAGCCCGAAGATGGCCTTTGCGGCAGCCACAATAAGGTTCAGAATAAGGACCAGCACCAGGGTTCGCTGGACACGGTCGTACCTCATTTAATGAGGGTTCACTCTCTCCCTATTTAGGGATTTCCGGGCGAGGGTCGCTGTTCAGGACAGCCCGTAATGTTTTCGCAGAAAATCGCTGATTTTCTTCGATTCAAGCCACCCGATATCCAGCTGCTTGATGATGGCATCGATCTCCGCCGCCTGCGATACGACTTTCCCGGCAAGGGGCCCTCCCTCAAGATCGACCAGCCCCACGATGGCCTGCAGAGGGTTCCTGATGTGGTCGTTGAGGATGGCGAATTGTTCCATGTTCTTCTCGATCTGATCGAGGGCATCTCTCCTGACGCGTTCCACTTCTTTTCGCTCCCCGATATCCCGAGCGACCCCCACGATCCCTATCAGCCGGCGCTCACTGTCCTGCAAAAAGGAGACTCTCGCCTCGACCCAGACCCTTGAACCATCTTCTCGGTTGCATTCCAGTTCCAGGATGACGTTTTTCCCATCGTTGTCCCCGCATTCGGCCGCACGAGAGTATTCTTCCAGGAGAATCCGCCTGACATACTCTACATAATCCTCCGATAAGATCAGTTTGATGCTGTGAGCCATGATCTCTTCAGCGGTATAGCCGAGCAGGGGAAGGACGGAGGGGCTGACATAGGTGAACCTGAGATCGAGATCCATGGTCCAGATGACATCCTTGACATTCTCTGCGATGATGCGGTATCGCTCCTCTTTTTCTCTCAACGCCTTCTCAGCATGCTTGCGATCGGTGATGTCCATGAGGGAGACGACGCTTTGCACCGTCCCGGGTATCAGTGATGTCGTCATCCAGACTGATCTCGTCTCCCCCGCGTTGTCGACAAGATTCGCCTCATAAGACCGCGGGGCCATTTCAGGGTCAAGGCGACGCAGCATGTGATAGCGGGTCAGTTTCGCCTGGTCCTCACCCCCGAAGAGCGATCTGTACCACTTGCTTCCCTCGAGTTCAGCACGCGCGTACCCGAACATCCGTTCGAACTCGGCATTGGCGAGGAGGACCGATCCGTCCTCGTCCACGATCACGGTGGCCGTCCCCGTCGTCTCAAAGATGGCGCGGTAGAGCTGCCGTGACTGGTGCAGTTCCCACTCGGACTCTTTTCTGCCGGTGATATCGGTTATCACGCCGAGGAGGGCGCTTTCTCCTTCGTAGGGGATGAACTGCCCCGAGAATATGGCATCAAGATGCTGCCCGTCCTTTGCAAGAAAGGTGCACTCCACCGCATCAGGGCACAGGCAATCGTCCATCCCATCGAACACAGCCATCACATCGGCGTGCTCCGGCGCGACAAGGTCGTGGAAGGTGAAGGATGGGGCGCAGAGTTCGTCCCGGCTGTACCCAAGGATTTCTTCGCATTTTTTGTTGGCATAGACGACCTGGCCCCGCTGGTTGACCAGGATCATATTGGGGGCATGCTCGAGGAGCGTTCTTGATCGCTCCTCCGCCCGCTTCAGGTCATCGTGGACCGCCCGTGCAGAGGTGATATCATTGCCGGTGCAGAGGACGGAATCGACGGTGCCGGACGGTGATCGCTGCACGCCGCTCGTCCACACGATCCAGCGCACGCTCCCGTCCGCGGCCGCATGCCGACACTCGAACGCGGAACTATCTTCGGGGCGGGCAAGGATACCGGCGATCCATGCGCAGAAGTCATCTCCCGGCCCCGCGTCGCCCGGACAGATGGTCCCCACATGAAGGCCCTCGGGGGTATCCCGTATGCCGAACAGATCCCGGCCGTATCCGTTTACATAGAGGATAAATCCGAGGTGATCGATCCTGATGATAATACTGCGCGCGTCCTCGACGAGCGTGCGATAGCGCGCTTCCCTCAGCCTGAGATGGGCATTTTCCTCGCGCAGCCGCACGACCTCTTCCCGGAGATCCGTATCCCTCCCTTTTGCAGGCGATGCATGTGCGCTGATGACGGCATCGAGACGGTTCCTGTGGCTTTTCAGGCGCTGCGCATCGACGCCGAAGAGTTCGAACGTGCCCAGCTCCTCGAGCGGGCTGCCCGCGTGGTCAAAGAGAGAAGAGCCGTGGTTGTCCAGCATCATCACGCAGTCGGGTTTTCCCTCCACAAAGATGACTGCGGTAAGTCCGAAATCATGATCTGGTGCAGAGATGGCGATGCCGTTGATGTGCTCGTCAAGGGCCATGGCGACCAGATCGCGGTAGCTGAAGACTCCCTCATATGTCGAATTCTGGATGACATCAGAAAAGATCGCCCCGAATCTGGTGTGTTCAAGGACGTGCATGGCGACGGGCATACTATCTCTCAGCGTTCCTGTTGTTGATGAGGAATCGGGGATCTGCCTTCCGGCAGATCGATTGTTCCTGTTCGATGAAAGGATGCGAACAATACAGTGTTGGGAGAAGCCATATATAAGGTTTTATTTCGGTTTTTACGACAAAATCCAGCGTTTTTGGAAAGATCCAACAATACCGAAAAAATTCAGTACTACTGAAAAAATTCAGCTTGTTTGGATGATATCGATCAGATTGGAATATTTCCCGCCTCTTAAAATCTAAACACATGAACGGGAACGTAATTGTTGAGAGGTCATTATCGAAAATAAACATTCCGATAAAATGTTTTAAATTCGATTATTTGCCCCTAATATTTTCCATCCTCGTGGTATCGGTTTCTGGGGGCATGAAGATCTACCTTGCGTATAAACTGCTGGGGATTGGGGCATCCCTCACCTGCATCCTCACTGCTACGCTGGTCACCTATGCGACCTATGCCTTTGATCGAGGCGTGGGATGCAAGGAGGATGAGCAACGAAGCGCTGCATTCAATAAACTACTCCTCATCTCCGCCATAGCCGCCTCGATTGCTTCATTCATCCTTTTTGCCAGCCCAACACTCGCAATTCCCTTCCTTATCGCCTATCTTTACGCAAAAGGAATCGGCGGTTTCAGGCTGAAAGGGGGGGCGGGAGTGAAAAACGCCGTGGTGGGACTCACATGGGTGGCCCTTGCATTCATTCTTCTCGGTGAATGCTCTCTATCCGCCGTAATTATCTACTTTTTCCTCTTCAGCAAAAGTTTTATCAACACGATCATCTACGATGTAAAAGATGTCGAAAACGACCGGGCTGCGGGGATTGCCACCATCCCCACACTGCTCTCAACCACGCACCTGCGGGTGGTGCTCCTTGGCGCAAGTGCAGTCACGCATCTTATCCTGTGCTGGGCATGTATATGTGGACTTCTCATAGGTACCAACATTATTGCGTTCAGTGCCGTACACTCGACTTTTTATATCCTGCGCTATTCGGTCAACCGCGCATTTTTAAGGAATACGCTTGTCGACGGAGAATGGGTTCTCTACGGCACTTACTCAATTTTGCGGGACTGCTGCCTGTAATAGGCAACAAGATCCCTGCCAAATTTTAAGGCTCCTGGCGAGATGGCGATGAGGTCCCGGGTGAAGTCGTAATTGCCCGATTTATAAAAGAAACCAATCGAAAGAAACACATCTGATACGGTAAGCGCGATCTTCGGGGCGTGGTCAATTACATAGATCTCGACGTTCTCAAATGCATTCTGGTCGTATCCCAGGATCGTGGTGTGGATATCCTCCGAAACAACGAGAGATATTGAAGGATTCTGAAAAGTGACCAGCTCATAAAGCATCTCTGGATAATCAGGAAATAAGATCGGAGTAACGCCCTCAATATTGCCTGATTCTTTAAGATACCCAAAAAACACCCGGTGGGGCTTGAGGACATCCGAGGGCTCGGATGCCACGAGTTCGAAGTCGGATATCTCATAGAGGCGGATGTAGAAATCATCCGGAAAAAAGATGATGTGGTCGGGAAACGCGCGAAAGATATTCTGGAGCGTGGTGATGCTCCTGATAAAATGCTCGAACACCATGAGGTATGCCCTGCCGCTGTCCGTGAGCACGATCTCCCCGTCTTTGTCTGTGGCGAATTTGACGTTTTTGAGGTACTCCACGGTGAACGCAAATGTCGAGGCAGGAACCGAGGCTTTGATTTCCTCCTTTCTCCTGCCTTTGAGTAGGGCATCGAGCACCTCCATACGCCTTCCGCTGGCAAAAATTTTCATGAAATCAGGAATTTCCATGAATGTCCTGTGTAACTTTGGGTGATGCACCCACATTAAGATTGTTTAATGATTCCAGTACCATTGGATATCTCCAGTAGAGCTGTACCCGAGCCGGTGCCACTGCAGTCCATTCGTCCTTTACGCATCAGAACCTTTTCTCGGCTCTTGCTTCTCCCGTGGGTGATGGCGCTGCAAAAAGTCCCGGATCTTGCTGGATTCGAGCCACCCCTGGTCGAGACGGTTGATGATTGCATCGATCTCGCCTGCCTGCAGGAAGATCTTCTCCGCCATGGGGCCTCCGTCGAGATCGACCAGCCCCACAATGGCCTGCAGGGGATTCCTGATGTGGTCGTTGAGGATGGCCATCTGCTCCATATTCGCCTCAATCTGTTCCAGCGCCTCATGCTGGAGGACTGAGAGGTGGCGGAACTCCTCCTCGCTCCTGCGCAGGGCGTCCTCCGCACGGCGGCGGCGGATGATATTGGCCACCAGGATGACCACCGCACCGGCGAGGATGGTGAACGCGGCGATCACGCCCCAGAAGACCTGCACGGTCACCGGGATGATCCCCGGAAGCTGGTTGATGATCCTGCTGTCATCAGGCAGGGCGGACGCGGTGATGCCGAAACGGAGGAGCTGGTGGTTGTCGAACATCCAGTGCGTGGGCACCTCGGTGACCACCGGGATGGAGGATGCCTCCTCACCGTCGAGAATGCGCCCGGTGATTTCCGCGGCGATCCTCCCCTGGTCGGCACCATAGGTGAGCTTCCCCCCCACGATCCCCTCCCCGAGGTAGAAATCCCACACCCCATAGATGGGGACGCGGGACGCTGAGGAGACCAGTGCAATGCTCTCCTCGTATTCATAGTAATCTCCCGCACCGTCGATGTTGTAGGTCATCATCAGGATCACCGTATCGTCGGGGAGACTGCGGACGGCCTCCTGGAGCTCATCCATCGTCAGGTCCTCGAGGAAGGTGATGCGCACCCGGTCTTCGTAGGCAGGAAGGATTTCCAGCAGGCGGTTTTTGTTGGAGATCCCGGAAATCGATCGGTCGTTGATGACGACCAGATGGGAGGTGTCGGGATGAAGCTTGAGCGCAGCGTCCAGCGTGCTCCGGACATCGTAGGCCTCCACCACTCCGGTACACCTCTGCCATCCATCGAGATCACCCTGCTGGTAGTCGGAAACCCCGCAGAAGACGCAGGGCGACATGGGAAAGAGGTCCTTGTGGCGCACCTGCATGAACTGGTAGGCAGCGTCATCGGCGACGATCACCGCATCAAACCGGATATCGGAATATTTCACCCGGTACAGCTCATACATCTTCCGGGAATACCCGGGCTCAGATATCCGTGCCGTATCCATATATTCGATAAAGAGATCGACCTCCATGCCGCGGTCGCCGAAGTACGACTCGATGCCTTCATTGATGCTCTGCGTCCACACGTTCCCTTCATGGTACGAGTGCAGCACGAGAATTTTTTGGGGAGCAGCCTGCGGAACCGCCTGTTCATCCGCCAGCACCGGGTACGCCACCAGCGATGTGAGGTATATGCAGATAAGCACCATTACCCTGATGTGCGTCCACCCGCCACGGCGGCAACCGCCCTTCTCACGACAATCAATCCCTTGCTCCATAAAAATCAGCAAAAATAATCATTCTCTTCGATGTAACGGCACGATGACGAAATTGGTGCAGGAATCTGCAACACCCGGCACTCTATAGATTAAATTGACCGCGGTAATAACCTTTGTGAAAGATTCTACCTTTTTTACTTTCAATAAAAGGGAAAATAAATTTTAAAACGGCGCCGATCGCGATACGGGCACGAATGCCCCTGCAATAATGGGCATGGCGGCGAATGTGTAAAAATTCAAAAATTAATGCCTGAGGGTAAGATCATATCTCCTCGATGCATCAGGATCCCCGCACCGCCCGGATCCTGCGCATTGCCTCGTTGAGGCGGGCGAGGTCTGCCGCATAGCTGAGCCGGATCCACCCCGGCGCGTTGAAAGCAGTTCCGGGGGTGGCAGCGACGTGGGCATCGTGGAGCCAGCGGTGGGCGATCTCCATGTCGTCGCCGTCGACCTTCACGAAGGCATAGAACGCCCCGTCGGCCGGTGCCGTGCGATAGCCTATATTGGCGAGTTCGTCGACGACGTACCGGCGCCGACCGTCAAATTCACGCCGCATCTCCTCCACGCACGACTGGTCGCCGCGCAGTGCGGCAACCGCACCCCACATGGCAAAGGTGGCAGGATGGCTGATAGTATGCTGCTGCACCTTGATCATCTGGCGGAGGATGGGGGTGGGCGCGACCGCATACCCGATACGCCACCCGGTCATTGCGTAAGCCTTGGAAAACCCGTTGATGGTGACCGTCCGCTCGTGCATATCATCGATTGCCGCGAGCGAGCGGTGGGTTTTGCCGTAGATCAGCTTCTCGTAGATCTCGTCGGAGACGGCGATGAGATCATAGTCGGCGCAGAGATCGGCAACGAGGGAGAGCGATGCATCATCGAGCACCGACCCTGCCGGGTTGGACGGCGAATTGACCACGATCATCCTGGTCTTCTGCCCTATCCGCTCGACCAGCCCGTCATCCACCTGGAAGGTGCGCTCGTCCAGGCGGTAATGGACGGGGTGTCCCCCGGCGATCTGCACGCAGGGCTCGTAGGAGACCCACGCCGGGTCCAGGATCACCGCTTCATCGCCGCGATTGAGCACCGCTTCCATCGCTTCGTAGATGGCATCTTTGGCTCCGCAGGTCACGATGACGTCCCCGGGTCCGGCAGGAACACTGTTTTCCCCGGAGATCTTTTCGGCGATCGCCTCCCGGAGTTCAGGGATGCCGGGGCTGGGGGCATAGTGCGTCTCCCCCCGCCGGAGGGCATCCACGCAGGCCTCGGTGATGTGCGCGGGGGTGGCGAAATCGGGCTCGCCGATGGAGAGGGAGACGACATCGATGCCCTCCCGGGCCATCCGCTTCGCCGTGTCGGTGATCTCGATGGTGGCGGAGGGCGGAATAGCGCTGAGTTTCTCCGAGAGCGCCCTCATTGCAATCGCTGGACCAGCTTCACCGCAGATTCAACCGCACGCCGTGCATAATCGATACGCTCGTGGGCCTCGAGGCGCGTCATCCCCGGCCCGGAGATGCCCAGCGTCACCGGTTTGCCGTACTCGAGTGAGAGGTCTATGATCTTGCGTGAGGCGTGTTGCACGACGATCTCGTCATGCTGGGTGGCGCCCTCGATCACGCAGCCGATGGTGACCACGGCGTCCACGTTCCCGTTATCGAGCATCTTTTTAATCGCCAGGGGCATGTCGTAGGCGCCCGGCACATAGAGGGTTTCTGTCACTTCCGCACCGAGAAACTCGGCGTGCTCTTTGCCCTCGATTTCCATCATGTAGGTCAGATCACGGTTGAATTCAGACACAACAAATCCAAGTTTTATGGCCATATTCTTTCTCCTGTATGCATTATGTTCAACGGCTCATCCTGCACGCCTCGTCTCCTAGCGGCGAGCGGGGCCCGCGTCGGCGAACCCCTGCCGCTGCCCGGTGCCC
>JAENYT010000018.1 GCA_016841665.1 Methanobacteriota archaeon | reverse complement strand
ATGGGGGCGGCGGGCATCAACAGCATCGAGAGCCTCCGCGGCAACCGCGACCGCCTGCGGGGCTACATGCTCGACGAAGCGCTGATGAAGGTCCTGGATGTAAAATCGGTGGGAGCGTGACGGCGATGCAGGAAAAAGTATGCATCGATGCGGCGGGCGTCCACTACACCCCGCTCAACCGGCAGATCCGAAAAGCGGTTGCCGACGGCGCCGAAGAGATTCTCCTCGAGAACGTCCTCGGCCAGCGGTTCATCGCCGACGGGCTGCGGGGCGAGGTGACCATCACCATCCACGGGGTGCCGGGCGGCGATCTGGGGATGTTCATGAGCGGGCCGACCTGCATCGTCCACGGCAACTGCGACCATGCGCCGGGCAACACCATGGACGGGGGAAGGATCGTCATTCACGGGAGCGCCGGCGATGCCGTAGCCCACAGCATGCGCGGGGGCGCAGTCTTTGTCCGCGACGACATCGGCTACCGGGGCGCCATCCACATGAAGCAGTACCAGGACAAACGCCCCGCTCTCGTGGTGGGCGGCTGCCCTCGGGCCTTTTTCGGCGAGTACATGGCCGGGGGCCTGGCCATCGTCCTCAACCTCGAAAAGAAGGCGCCCTGCGTGGGCAGGGGGATCGGCAGCGGGATCCACGGCGGCGAGATCTACGTGAGGGGTGCGGTCGATGTGCGGCTGCTCGGCGTGGGGGCGATGATCAAGCCCTTCGGGGAGGAGGAGCGCAAGGGTCTCGCCCCGCTTATCGATGAGTTCGCCATGCATTTCGGCTGCGATCCCGCCGCCCTTCTGGATGCGGAGTATACGAGGATCGGCCCGGCCAGCGCGAGGCCCTTTGCGGGAAAATACACGTGGGAGTGAGCATGATGGCAGAGAAATCATACATTGACCTGAAACGGGAGGTCTGGGATCCCGGGCTGTGCGCCCGGTGCGGCGCCTGTGTGGCGGTGTGCCCCGCCGGCGCCCTCTTCTTCGGGCGGGCAGCGGAAGGCGAATCTCCCCTCTCGCCGGAAAGCACGGGCTACTGCAAGATGGAGACCGACGGCGTGCCCTGCGGGGCGTGTTACCGCGCCTGCCCCCGGACGGGCGAGCGCCTCCCCCTCCCCTCCCTCCTGGGAGATACGGTGGAGACCGTTGCTGCACGGGCCGCGTTCCCGGTGGCGCACAAGCAGAGCGGAGGGGCGGTTACGGCCATCCTGAAATCTGCACTCGAGGAGGGGACCATCGACGCCGTGGTCACGGTCACCGCCGACCCATGGACCCTGAAGCCCCGCTCTGAGGTGATCACCGATGCCGGGGTGCTGGTAACGCATGCGGGCAGCCGCTATAACTGGTGGGTCCCTCTCCTGGCCGCCCTCAATGAGGCGGTGGTGGTGCGAAAATGCCAAAACATTGCGGTGGTGGGTGTCCCCTGTGTCGTACAGGCCGTTTATCGGATCAGGGAGAGCGACTTCGACCTCCTCCGCCCCTTCGGCCGGTCGATAAGGCTGGTCATCGGGCTCTTCTGCACGGAGAGCTTTGATTATGCCCGGCTGGTGGAGGGAGCGCTGCGCAGGGAGCGGGGAATCGAGCCCTGGGCCGTCCGCCGTCTCGACGTGAAGGGGGCGCTGGAGGTCACCGTCGACGACGGTACTGTCGTCTCCATCCCTCTCGCAGAGCTGGAATCATGCATTCCTTCGGGCTGCAAAACCTGTACCGACTTTGCCGCCCTGGATGCCGATATCTCCGCAGGCGCGGTGGGGAGTCCTGAGGGGTTCACCACCCTCCTCATCCGCACCCCTGCAGGGAAGGGGTTTGTGGACCGCGCCCGCGCCTCCGGTGCCCTGGAGATTTCGGACGAGGTGGCCCTCGCCCCGGCAGAGCGCCTCGCCGCCCGCAAGGCGGCACGGGGCAGATAACTTTTTCTCTCGCCCGGTTACGGGAGGTGCGGCTTCACCCTTCCCTTGCGGACGAGCAGCAACGGGGATTGTTTCTGCAAAAACGAGCTCAGGAAGGCGACGAACTCCTCCTGCCAGACCTCCCCGCCCAAGTGGAGTGTCCAGCCCTCCTCCATGGCGATCTTCACGTGCTTGCCCAGGGCGACCTTCAGGGGGCTCGGAGATCGCAGCATCTCGACCGCCCGGGTGTGTTTGCGCGGGATCTCGACATAGTACCGGCCGTCATCGATGTACGGCCCTGAAAATGCTCCTTCCGTGTATTTTTCCAGGAACTTCTCGACATTTGCCGCATTCCAGACATTCGGGCCCATATGCCGCTTCAGCGGGGGGAGTTCCTCCACCAGCAGTTCGAAGAGCAGCATGCAGTGCTCCTCCTCCCTGCACGCCTCCATCCTGCTTACACAAAACCCGTAGCGATCGAGCATCCCCCCGATGGCATCCATGCTTTTTCGCAGCTGGGGGATCAGGACGTCGGGGAGGACGTGCGGTGTGGGAACAACGATGGCGTAGAGGTGGGTGCCCCGCTCCACGAGAAGGGCGCCGAACTGCTCGCGGGTGAGAGGGGTCTCCATCCGGGGCATGAAGAACTCGATCCCGGGCTCTGCGGCGTAGCCCCGGGCGAGCTCCACGAACTCGAACATCCGGGTCAGAGAGAGCGATGCCGCCACGTTCCGTTTTGGATCGACCGGATCGATAACCACCAGCGGGTCGTCGAACGCTTTTGCCTGATGGTCGGCGATGTCGATGACCATGCCGGGCCGCCACCCTCCCGCCCCCTCGATCAGGGGGGCGAACCCGCCGTAGTGAAGGACGAGGAGTTCGCAGAGGTACCCGGCAAACCCCTCGGTCACATGGTCCGACCCGTAGATCCCTCCCGCCTTGGCAAACTGCTTCATGAGGAGCACATCGTCCACGAAGCCATCGATATGCTTGCGGATATAGCGGGTGTGAAAGGGGGTTCGGTCAACGGCGCTCTGGATGCCGGTCGCCGTATGCACGGCATAGCAGGGGACGAGATCGACGTCCAGCCCCGCCACAGTGGTATTGATGTAGGGGTGCTCGGAGTACTTCTCCCGCATCCCCTCCCCGAACCTCGTGGCGATCTGCCGGGCGAGGTCCAGGCCCTGGTGTTCGAGTTCGGCCCGGGGGAGGGCGGGATCGAAGAGCATGAAGACATCCAGGTCCCGGTCACCGGTGATCCAGGTGTCCCGTGCGACTGATCCCACCACCATGCCCCTGGCCGCACCGCTGTCATTCACCGCATCGACCAGCGCGCAGGCCACTTCCCATATATGGTTGTGCTCCTCCCGGCTCGGCCGGATCTTCTCGAGCACCTGCTCTTCGCAGGGCAGCCGGCTCACCACACGACCTCCATGAGATCCTCGTAACGCGGTCCCTGTTTGGTGAGCGTGCTCTTTTTCAGGGTATACCGGTCAGCCCGAAACGACCCGAACTCCTTAGCCATGACCTGCTCGATCGCACCCAGAAGGGAGGGGTCGAACTGGCGCACCCGGGCGATGGTGATGTGCGGGGTATAGGCCCGCTCCTCTCGCTCGATCCCCAGGGGGGCGAGCGCCTCCTCAATGGCATCATGGAGCCCCCCCGTCTTTCCCGCATCCTCGAGATTTGACCAGACGACCCGCGGGCGGCGGAGATTGTTCGCCCCCACGCCCCTGATGGCGATCTCAAAGGGATCTGCGGATACACCCTGCAGCGCCGATCGGATCGCCTCCAGCATCTCATCCTCCACCTCGCCGATGAATTTGAGCGTGATGTGCATGTTCCGGGGGGCGACGAAGGTAAGCCTGGCGCAGCTCCGGGCGAGCACCTTCTGGGTTTCAGCGATCCGCTCCTTGATCTCTGCAGGAAGGTCGATGGCGATGAACACCCGCGTCATAGGATACCTATTGGTGATCGTCCTACAAATGGAATTCGCTCGCAGAGGACGGAGGGGCAGTCCGGCGGGGAGGTTCTCCGGCGGATTCGTTCCCCTGTAAATATCCCCGGAATCGCCCTGAATATGATTCCGATACAATTTTTATCAATTCCAACGACTAATGGTAATAGACATAGGGGGATTATTTTTCATGTCGAATAAAGCGGAACTTATCGTATATACACTTGAGAACTGTCCAAATTGTGAACTCCTGAAAGAGTATCTCGCCGCATGCGGCGCGGTGTTCAGGGAGCGCGACATGATGAGCGCGGAGGCGCTCACCGAGATGAGGATCAACGGTGTGTTCGTCAGGGAGGCCCCCGTCCTGCAGAGAGACAAGACGTTCTTGACATCAGCTGAACTATTCACCGCCGGATCGGTCAGGGAAGAGGTCGTCAGCCCGCTGATCAAGGGTGATTGAACGTGGCCCGGGAGTCCAGAACCGCCACACAGCAAAAGACACTTGACGGGTTTACCGTCCCCTCGCTGCCCAAGGTACGGACCTCGCGGGGCCTCATCCTCGACTGGAACAGGGAAAAGATCGTCCGGCAGATCCTCGACGAGACGAAGCTGGTCGAGTCGTTCTACGAGGGCGAAGGTGCGGACGAGGAACTGGCCCGCGATATCGCCCGCGAGGTGGAGAATAAGATCCACCGCCTGAACCTGAAATCCCTCAGCGGGCCGCTGATCCGGGAGATCCTCAACATCACCCTCCTCGAGCGGGGGCTTGTCGAGTACCGCAACGTCTGCACCCGGGTGGGAACCCCCGTCTTCGACGCCCACCTGATCGATGTGGGACGGGGATTCGAGGCCCACGACAACGCCAACCTCCAGGAGAACGCGGAGACCTCGCACAAGAAGAAGGCCGACAAGATCAGCAAGGAGCAGTACCTCCTCCAGCTGCCCCCCGCCCTCGCCGACTACCATATGGGCGGCGACCTCCACATCCATGACCTGGAGTATCTCGGGACGCGCCCGTTCTGCCAGGACTGGGACCTGCGCTACTTCTTCTACTACGGGCTGATGCCCGATGGCAACGGGACCAAGGCGTCGGTGGCAGGGCCGGCCAAGCGGCCCGAGGTGGCGGTGCTGCACGCGGTGAAGGCCCTGGGCAGCGCCCAGACCAACTTCTCCGGTGGGCAGGGCTACTACAATTTCCTCACCTTTGTCGCCCCCTACTTCGAAGGCATGGCCTACGACGAGATCAAGCAGCACATGCAGATGTTCGTCTACGAGATGACCCAGATGATGGTGGCCCGCGGCGGCCAGGTGGTCTTCTCCTCGGTGCAGCTCTCGCCGGGCGTGCCCAAACTCTGGAAAGACAAGCCCTGCGTCTACAAGGGCAAGATCTGGAACGGCCGACAGGCGCCCCTGCGGTTGTACGGTGAATTCGAGCGGGAGGTCCGCCTGCTGTTCAAGGCGCTCATCGACGTGATGCTGGAGGGCGACCACTGGGGCAAACCCTTCAACTTTCCCAAGCCCGAGATCAGCATCGAGCCGGACTTCATGACAGAAGACGAGGCCTTCAACGCCGAGCACCCCGACCTGCCCACCTTCCGCGACCTCTACCTCATGACCTTCGAGCTCGCCTCCAAGTTCGGCACCCCCTACTACGACAACCAGATGCCCCCCTACCGCGGCGCCGGCGAGGGGATATCCTGCTACCAGTGCTGTGCCTACCAGTTCTCCACCCTTGCGGGGGAGGACGATGAATTCGATGAAAAACTGCAGTTTTCAGGGGGCAGGCACTTCTCCATGGGGTCGTGGCAGGTGATCTCGGTCAACTGCCCCCGGGCGGCCTACCGTGCCGAGGGCGACGATGACCGCCTCATCGCCGAGCTGAAGAAGCTGATGGACGTGGCCGTGGAGATCTTCCAGATCAAGCGCCGCTGGATGAACCATATCCGGGCAAACGGGCGGATGCCGTTCGCCATGCAGCGTCCCCTCGACCCCAACACCGGGGATCGGGGTGCGGTGGCGGTGGACCTCGAAGGCCTGGTCTACACCATCGGCGTGGTGGGGGTCAACGAGATGGTCCAGCACCACACCGGTGCGCAGCTCCATGAGAGCACCGACGCCTTCAACATGGCCATCAAGGCGATGACCCACATGGAGGTCTATGCCCGGGAGCTCTCGGAGAAGCATGGAATGACCATCGCCCTTGCACGCACCCCGGCAGAGACCACCGGCCAGCGGTTTTCGGTCGCCGACCTCATCGACCACCGGTTCAAGGACTACGCACTCGCCGTCGTCAAAGGTGACGTGGAAACGGCGATGGAACAGATCGGGACGACCTACGACCTCCCCATCTACTACACCAACGGCACCCATGTCACGCCCGCCGCAGATGTCTCCCTCACCCGGCGGATGGAGATCGAGCACGTCTTCTTCCCCATCGTGGACGGGGGCAATATCTTCCACATCTGGCTGGGCGAGTCCCGCCCCGATCCCCGCGGGCTCATGGACATGGCCATGAACCTCTGCAGAAACACCCAGATCGGCTACTTCGCCTTTACCCGTGACCTGACCGTCTCGTTAAAGCAGTTCACCGAATTCAGGCCGAAAAAAGAGCACGCCGGCCAGATATCCATGGTGGACAAGCGGGTGAAGGCATAACCTCCCCGCCTCTGTTTTTTCATCGCGCCGGAAACGGTAGTGTTTTATATATCCCCGCGCCCTTACCCTCCCCCCGGAGCTATGGAAATGGCAAACGACAACGGGGGAAACTTCTGGCTGGGCGTGATCGCGGGCTGGATCGTGGCAGCCCTCCTGAACGGGATATTTCCGCTATTCGGGCCCATCATCGGGGGCTTCGTGGCAGGGTTCATGGCACGCGGCGGCATGTGGAACGGGGCGCTAGCAGGATTGCTTTCCGGCATTCTGGGATCACTGGTCGCCGCGATCGTCATCCTCCTCGGGGGAACCTTCCTGCTCGGCGGCCTCGGTTTCCTGGCAGGGCTCGGTGCGGGACTGGTGCTGATCTTCTTCGCAATCTGGGGCGGTATTCTCGGGGCGGTGGGCGGTGCCGTCGCCGGGATCCTGAGGAAATAATCTCAACCCATTTTCCACCGCGGGACTCTCGATCCTGCTTACATAGAGCCGGAGCTCCCGTGGTACACCTGAAAAAATCCCGAAAAGAGGACTGAGCCGGAGACCGGTCCGGTCTCAGGCGAGTTTCACGTCGGCGATATCATGCTGACGCTGTGCGAGCTGCTTTGCCTTGATGATATTCTTGCCCGCCTTGCCGATGGCGAGTCCCCGGTCCTCCTCCTGGACATCGACGTAGGCCACACGCCGCCCGTCGTCCTCCTCCTCCCCATCTCTGATGTCCACGTCGAGGACTTTTGCGGGGAGGAAACAGTTCTTCAGGAACTGTGCGGGGTCGGGTGAATACTCGACCACCTCAATGCGCTTGCCCAGGGTTTCAGAGACGCTTTTGATGGTGACGCCCTGTTTGCCGATAGCCCTGCCCATGTCGCCGGGGTTGATCACGAATATGAGCCGGCTGTTCTGTTCATCCACGATGCAGTCCCTGCTTCCCGCCCCGGTCAGTTCTTCAAACTGCGCCATCAGCTGGAGGGACTGTTCATTAAGCACTACACCGCCCATTTTATGCCCTCTTGACATTGAGGATGTCGGACTCCCCCGCATCCACAATTGCAAGCGCGCTTACCATGAACGGTTTACCGCACGCCTTGCCCAGTTGCATGCTAGAACCTTTGTAGGTGTAGCTGAATACGTTCTCGTGCTCCTGCATGAATTGGTTGAAATTGCCCGGGCAATTCTCTGCCACAACGACCATCTGGGCTTTTCCCTCCTCAACCGCTTCCTGGGTTGAGTTCTGTCCGAACAGGACGTTCCCAGATTTGATTGCCCTTCGAAGAGAAGTTTCGAAATCCATTGTTGTATTCTCCTAGTTGAAAGGTTTGGCGATCAGCTTAACATCACCGGTACCGAGCTGGATGGGCTGCCCCACGATCACGTTCTCGGTCACACCCTGCAGGATGTCCGTCTCATTGGCCACCGCCGCATCGAGAAGGTGGTTGACAGTCACTTCGAACGCTGCCCGCGAGAGCACGCTCTCCTTTTCACCGGCAATACCGTGCCGGCCGATCTGCTTGACCTCGCCGTCCATGCACATCATATCGGCGACAAGCATGATATGGCGGACATCGACGGAGATACCCTGCTCGCGGAGGGTGCTGAGCGCCTCATCGATGATGGCGTTGCGCCCTGCCTCGATACCGAGGACCTCGGAGGTCTCCGCGATATTGTTGGATCGTGTCCTGGTGGTGTCAACACCCCTGACCTCGAAGACATCCTTAAGGTTGGAGCCCTCAGTATAAAGAATATACTCTCCGTTTTCCTTTCTGACCACCACACGCTCGATATCATCGATCCCCTGGACGATCACGTGGCGCACAAATTCCGCCAGCTGGAAGAGGTTCTGGTAGCTCTCCCGGTCCTTGGGGAAGAAGGTGAGATTCGCCTCCTTGGGGCTGGTCTCGAATTCGAAGTCGCGGTAGTGGTGGCGGTCCCTGATCTTTTTGGTCGCCTTCTCCATGATCTCGTCAACCGTGATCTTACGGCGTTCGCAGACCTGGGTGTTGAGCTGGACCAGCACCTGCATGTTCACCATATCGATGGTGATATCGCCGAACTCGTGCAGCGGTGCCGCCTCGATCTGCCAGCTCACCTCCCGCGCAAGGTCGCGGTTGCCCGAATACTGTTCGAGAAGGTGGATGGTCATGGTGGGGGTGCTGGGACTCTTGCGCGCATCCATGATCTCGATCAGGCGGGGGAGGCCGAGGGTGACGTTGATCTCGGCCACACCCGCATAGTGGAAGGTTCGCATCGTCATCTGCGTGCCCGGCTCACCGATCGACTGGGCGGCGACCACGCCGACCGCTTCCGCGGCCTCGATCCTGGTTTTCTGGTATTCATTCTCCACGTCAGAGAGGATCCGGGCAAACTGCTCCTCGGACACATCCCTGTCCTGGAGGTACTTCACCAGATCCTGTTTGGTTTTTTCCGGCAGATCGGCGCTGCGTATCTGCGCTTCCAGGTTTCCGTCCATCATACCTCCTCCTTGAGCACGTTCTCCACGATACCTTTCACATCCACCGGGTCGCCGAATGCACTCCGCGCGGGGTCGGTCCCGTCCTCTCCGTAGGTGAACTGGATGATCCTGCCGCCGGTGGTCCGCACGCTCCCGTCGTAAGCCACTTTCAGGTCCTGGAGGGCGTTGATCATACGCCGCTGCAGGTACCCGCTCTGCGAGGTACGCACGGCCGTGTCCACCAGACCCTCACGGCCACCGATGGCGTGGAAGAAGAACTCGGTGGGCGTCAGCCCGCTCTTGTAACTGTTCTTGATAAACCCGTGGGCGTCAGCCCCGCGGTCGCCTTTCTTGAAGTGCGGGAGCGTCCGCTCGTCGTAGCCGCGCACGATCCGCTCGCCGCGCACCGACTGCTGGCCGAGACAGCCGGCCATCTGGGTAAGGTTGAGCATCGATCCGCGGGCCCCGGAGACCGCCATCACCACGGCGCTGTTGGAGAGACCGAGGTGGCGCCCTGCGATCTCACCGGTGCGGTCACGGGCCTTGCCGAGCACCTGCATGATCTGCATCTCGAGCGTCTCCTCGAGCGTCCGGCCCGGCATCGGCTCGAGCTGGCCCTCGTTATAGATCTTGATCCTGCGCTCGACATCACCGAGGGCACCATTGAGCACCTCGTCGATCTGGCCGTATTCAGTCTTGGTCAGGTCTTCGTCATCGATACCGAACGAGAACCCCTCAAGCATGATACCCCGGATCGAGAGTTTGGTCACGTCATCGATGAACCGGGCAGCCCGCTTCATGCCGTGCTGCCTGATGATCCGGTGCAGGATCTGGCCGTCGAACGCGCCGATCCCCTTCTTGTCGATGGTGCCGGTGATCAGATTCCCGGCGACGATCCGGACGAAAGCGTCGTTCTCACACATCTCCCGCTTGCAGGTCTCACAGTTCTGGCACGACGAGGCCTGAAAGAGCATGTTCAGGTCGTCGGGGAGGACGAGCGAGAAGACCTGCTTGTTGGTCCAGAGGGGGTTCCCGTCATCATCTATCCTGTCCGGCTCGGGCAGGTGCTCGATGGGTAGATGCTGGGTGAGATAGAGCGTATCCTCCTTGTGGAAGTGACGGATCGTATGCGTTAAGAGGAAGATGCCCGAGATGTGGTCGTGGATACCCCCGATGATCGGGCCGCCGGTCCTCGGCGAAAGGATGTTCGCCTGCACCGAGACCAGGATCTCGGCCTCGGCCCGCGCCTCCTCGGTCTGCGGGATATGCAGGTTCATCTCGTCGCCGTCGAAGTCGGCGTTGTAGGGCGGGCAGACGGCCGGGTTCAGCCGGAAGGTCTTCCCGTCCATCACGACGACCCGGTGGGCCATGATGCTCATCCGGTGCAACGAGGGCTGCCGGTTGAAGAGGACGATATCCGCCTCTTTCAGTTGCCGTTCCACGGTCCAGCCAGGTTCGAGCATCTCCGCAACCGTCTCCAGGTTCGCGTCTGATAAGCGCATTCTCCTGTTGTCCGGCCGAATAGCGTAGTTTGCACCGCAGGGCGACCTGATGGTGGGGCGCTCAGGGCCGTTTAAGACATACCGCCTCAATTCCTCGATGTTGAACTGGGTCACCCGGATGGGAAGCGTCATCTCGTTTGCGATGGCAAGCGGGATCCCGACCTCGCCGATGGAGAGGTTCGGGTCGGGAGAGATCACTGTACGGGCCGAGAAGTTCACACGCTTACCGGAGAGCGAGCCACGGAACCGTCCTTCCTTCCCTTTGAGCCGCTGCGACAGGGTCTTTAAGGGCCGACCGCTCCGATGCCGGGCGGGCGGGCACCCCGCCACCTCGTTGTCGAGGTAGGTGGTGACATGGTACTGCAGGAGTTCCCAGAGGTCCTCGATGATCAGCTGGGGCGCGCCGGCGTCCTGATTCTCCTTGAAACGCTGGTTGATTCTGATGATGTCCACCAGTTTGTGGGTGAGGTCGTCTTCTGACCGCTGCCCGTTTTCCAGGATGATGGAGGGGCGCATGGTCACCGGGGGCACCGGCAGCACGGTGAGGATGGTCCACTCGGGGCGGGCCACTACGGGGTTGATGCCCAGCAGACGCAAATCCTCGTCAGGGATCTTTTCCAGGCGTGCCCTGATATCCGCAGGGGTGAGCTTGTGCTCCGTCTTCCTGCCCTCCTCGGTCCAGACCTCGGAGAAGGTGGTAGGCTTTTCGAAGTTGATCTTGAGCTGCTGTTCCCCGCAGTGCGGGCAGATACGCTCTTTTTTGATGTCCTTTTCGGTGATCAGCTCGTCTGAGAACTCGTCGACGGGCCCGAGAATCTTTTTGATCTCTTCGGGGGAGAGGAGCAGCCGGCTGCAGATCTTGCAGGTCACCCGCAGGAGTTTGCGGATCAGGCGGGTGTAGCCGACGTGGACGACCGGCTTTGCCAGCTCGATGTGGCCGAAATGGCCGGGACAGTCGCCAGCTCTGTTGTCGCAGGTCTTGCACCGCAGCCCGGGGTCGATGACCCCCAGGTTTAAGTCCATGAGCCCCTGCGGATAGGGAAACCCGTCGTCGTCGTAGGTGTCCGCCCAGATGATCTTGCGGACGCTCATCTTCCTGATGTCTTTGGGCGAGAGCAGGCCGAACTCAATTTTTCCAATACGTTTTGGGCTTGTCATAATCTGGCAGCCTCCCTATACCTGGTCCTCCAGGTGGAGGCGGGGTGCGATCCCCATGCTCTGCATCTCCTCAAGCAGGAGCTTGAAGGCATAACTCATCTCGACCGCGTAGATGTCGGTCTCGCCGCCGCATGCGAGGCAGCGGGTGATGTTGCGTTTGCGGTCCAGCATGGCCACTGTTCCGCACCGTGCGCAGACGTACTGCTCCACCTTGTCGGATTCGTCAAGCAGCCGCTCTTTGAGGGCCATGGCCGCCCCATGGCCGATCATCACATCGCGCTCCATTTCTCCGAACCGGAGACCTCCCTCGCGGGCGCGCCCCTCGGTCGGCTGGCGGGTGAGCACCTGCACCGGCCCGCGGGAGCGTGCGTGCATCTTGGAGGATACCATGTGGTAGAGTTTCTGGTAGTAGATGACCCCGACATAGATATCGGCGTTAAACTGCTTTCCGGTGATGCCGTCGTACATCACCTCGCGGCCGTTGTGGGCGAACCCGAGGTCCTTGAGCGACTGACGCAGGTCTTCTTCCCGCTCGCCGGAGAACGCGGTGGCGTTGATGCGGCGCCCCTCGAGCGCTCCCACCTTGCCGCCGAGCATCTCCAGCATGTGGCCGATGGTCATCCGGCTCGGGATGGCGTGGGGGTTGATGACCAGGTCGGGTGCGATGCCCGACTCGGTGAAGGGCATGTTCTCCTGCAGGGAGATGAGCCCCACCACCCCTTTCTGTCCGTGGCGGGACGCGAACTTGTCGCCCACCTCGGGAATACGCAGGTCACGGGTGCGGACCTTGACGAGGCGCGAGCTGTTCTCGCCCTCGGTGATGATCACCGTGTCCACGATGCCGCGCTCGTTGCTGCGCATGGTCACGGAGGTGTCCCGGCGCTTCTCCACGGTGATCAGCTCGCCGCTCGGTTCTTCAAGGAACCGTGGGGGTGACGTCTTCCCGATGAGCACGTCCTTTTCGCGAACAATGGTCTCGGGGTTGATGATCCCGTCGGAGTCGAGGGTCTGGTAAAATTCCGCCCCGTGGGCTCCGGAAACCTCTTCATCCGGAATCTCGATCTTGTCCAGCTGGCCGCCGGGGTAGCGGCGCTCCTCCCCGTCATAGGTCCTGAAGAAATGGGACCTGCCCAGGCCCCGGTCGATGGATGCCTTGTTGAAGATGAGCGCATCTTCAATGTTGAATCCTTCGTAGGAGAGAATGGCGACCACGAAATTCTGGCCTGCCGCCCGCTCGTCGGAACCGATGACCTCGGAGGTCTGGGTGTGGACCAGGGGGCGCTGGACCGAGTGGAGGAGATGGCCGCGCGTGTCGGGCCGCAGTTTCATGTTTGCGCTGCCGAACCCGAGCGCCTGCTTGACCATTCCCGCTCCCATGGTGACCCTGGGGCTTGCGTTGTGCTCGGGGAAGGGGACGTGTGCCGCCCCTATCCCGAGGATCAGGGCGGGATCGATCTCAAGGTGGGTGTGTTCGGGGGTGGCATCCTCCTCGTTGATGGCGATAAGGAGATCCTCCTCCTCTTCGGCATCGATGAACTCCACCAGGCCGCGCATGACCAGTTCATCAAACGTGATCTCGCCGTTTTTAAGTTCCTCGGTCTCTTTCTCCGTGATGAGTGATTTTCCCTCATTGAGCACAACGAGCGGCCGGCGTGCACGCCCGCGGTCGGTGTGGATGATCACGTCGCCGTTGTACTCCTTGTAGGAGACGTTGATCTCCCTGGAAACCTCGCCCTTTCGCCGCATCCGGCGAAGCCGCTCCACCAGTTCCTTCGGGTTCTCGACAAGACCGATCAGGGCGCCGTCGACGAATACTCTCGACTTTTTCATATAATCCCTCGTTTGAGCTCCTCGACACCGAGGTTGTAGAGAATCCGGGTGACCGCGGTCTCATCCTCGACCCCCCTGCTGATTTCCACCATCTGTGCAAAGTTCTTCACCAGGCCACAATTCGGGCCTTCCGGCGTCTCGCTCGGGCAGATCCGGCCCCACTGTGTGGGGTGCAGGTCTCGCGCCTCGAAGTGGGGCTGCGACCGGGAGAGCGGTGAGATGACGCGGCGCAGGTGAGAGATCACGGCCATGAAATCGACGCGGTCGAGCAGCTGGGAGACGCCGGTGCGCCCGCCCACCCAGTTGCCGGTTGCCAGCGGGTGGAGCAGGCGTTCGGTGAGGACGTCCGCCCTGACCGCGGTGCCCACCGAGAGCTCGCGGTGGCGCATGCTCGCCCGCTCCAGCTGGTACTTAATGTCCCTGGTGAGCCTGTTCAACGAGATCCTGAAGAGGTCTTCCATGAGGTCACCCGCCAGTTTCAGCCGCTTGTTGGCATAGTGGTCCTTGTCATCGATCCTGCGCTTTTCGAGCACCAGATCGAAGCACGCCTCTGCCATCCGTCCCAGAAAATGCGCTTTTGCCAGGCGCACGCTCTCCACCGCCGCCCGGTAGTCCGGGTCCTCCTCCTTGATGGCGGGGGGCATGAGGTAGTTGAGGTGCGGGAGGAGATAGTTGTCCAGCACAAACTCGGCGCGCTTCTTCTGGTAGTCCCGCGTCTGGTTGGGGGCGAGTTTTTTGCCCACGTACATGATGCCCTCCTCCACCGTGTCGCACTCGCCCTCCTCGAGGTTCTGCATCATGAAGGTGAGGATGTCCTCGTCGGTGGAGACGGCCTCGACGATATCGTGGTCGCCGACGAGCCCCAGTGCCCGCATGAGATCGACAAACCGCAGGTGCCCGGCAACGGAGGGGAACGAGACCTCCAGCAGGTTTTTGCGGTTCCGCTCAACGATGACCAGCGCCCGGTAGCCCCGAAACTGTGAAAAGACCTTTGCCACGTAGATGCGCTCGTTGTAGCGCTCGGTGAACTCGGTCATGATCTTGTTGGATGCAAGGTCTTCGAGGGTCATGAGCACGCGCTCGGATCCGTTGATGATGAAGTAGCCGCCAGGATCGAGCGGATCTTCGCCGTGGGTGATGCGCTCCTCGTCGGAAAGCCCATAGAGGTTGCAGGCCTGTGATCCCACCATCACCGGCAGCTGGCCGATCGTGGTGATCACCGGCTCGCTCCGGAGGGCATTGCCGCTCTCGTCAAGCCCCTGGACGAGGACCATCTCGACCTGGATGGGCGCGGCGTAGGTGAGGTTGCGCAGCCTCGCTTCACTGGGAAAGAGATCGGAAACCGATCCGTCTGCTTCACGGACGACGGGCTTTAAGACTTTGACATTGCCCAGTTCAACCCAGACGGGCTGGTTGCTCTTTCCTCTGCTCGCAATATCGGTTTCAATCATGCGTTGTTCATTGACGACTTTCTGAAGATTGAATTGGAGAAAATGGTTGAACGAATCCAATTGGTGACGCGCGACATGGTCGCGCGAAAAATACGATCGAGATACTACATTTCTGTCCAGCAGATAGAACACCCCTTTGTTATTTTTTCGGTCGCTTTACGACCAGACGATACGATTCAGCCCTGCCTGCAGTCTGGCTGACGCGAACGATACGTACCACGTCCCCGATTGCCGCCTCAATTGTCTTCACTGCAGGATCATCGTGGTAGATTTTTGGTAATTGCTCGTGGGTGATCTGGTAGGTGGAGAGTAGATCGGAAACCTCCTCCTCGCTCATAATTTCATGGTCGGGCACCATTATATGTTGCAATACATTAAATGTGGTGCTCATCTCCATCCCCTGCGTGTAAATGGGTTGATTCTCAGATGCATCACCGTTAAAAATCAAGAGTTTATTCTGGGTTCGCCACTCCGCCACATGCTGTGGCAGCGGGCCCGGAGGGATTTGAACCCCCGACCACCTGGTTAAAAGCCAGGCGCTCTGCCTAACTGAGCTACAGGCCCTGTGGATTGTGCAAAGTAGCATTATTACAATGCGTTATTACTACATAAACCTAATTATAGTATATAAGGCCTCTGGGAGGCAGGGAGGCCTCCCCGTGGTACCCCCTGCGCATTCCACGGCAAATTGGTGCGTAATATTTAATATACCGCCTGCGGGCGCTGGTAGCTTTATCAGGTACGGTGATAATTTAGTGAGGATGGATCAAGAGCATCCTCTGGTCATAATCCTTGAGAGCCTCATCTCGAACATGGCAATGGTCATCTATTTTGGTATCGCCATCTTCCTCGCGGTGCTCGCACTTTTTTCGTTCTATCGCGTGGGGCTGAAGATGCTTGACCTGATAGGAGACCCTTCGATCTACGGCGGTGTGCTCCAAGTCCTCAATGCCCTCCTGGTCACCATCATCATCGTGGAGATCCTCGAGACGGTGCTGGCCTACTTCAGGACAAAGAGTCTTCGCGTCCGCCCCATCCTGTTTGCGGGCCTGACCGCAATGGTGCGGCATCTGCTGATCTTGGGCATCGAGGTGGTGGATCCAGTGCACACCGTGCTTACCCTCGGCGGCGTGGTGGTGATGACTGCAGCAATCGTGTTTATCGACAATACATGAAAAAGGGAGGGAATCAGGGCTGTTGCTGAAGGGCTCTCTCAAAAAAAACTATTTGCCGAATTCCTGCTGGAGCTGCTCGAGCCGTTCTTCCTGGAACTTGATGCTCATCGCCATGCTCTTGATTGCATGGGAGATGTTCTCTCCCACTTTCACCTTGGAGTCGTTGATATTGTAGGTCGACTCGAGGATTTTCAGCAGCCTCTTTGAGACATCCACGCTCTTGGAAAGGCGTTCATATTCCTCGACGAGACGTTTTTCCGTACCGCCCTCTTCAGCCTTCGCAATTTCCTGCTGGATCTTTTCTCTCCGTTTCAGCACGTACTCGATGGCCTCGTAGAGCTGGCGGTGCGTGGTGGGTTTCATGATATAGTCCTCCAGGTACACGCCGTACTCCTGCGCCTCATCGGGAGTCAGCTGCTTTGCGGTGAGCATCATGACGGGGATATCCTTTGTCTCAGGGTTCGTCTTGATGCGTTCCAGCGTCTCCCAGCCGTCCATCGGCTCCATCATGATATCGAGCAGGATGAGGTCGGGGGTAACATCCTTCAGCACTTCGAGCGCTTCTTCACCCGAATATGCTGCAATAGGCCTGAACCCTCCCCGCTCCAGCATCGCGACGAATACGTCGACAATCATGGGGCTATCGTCAACAACCAAAATCGTATACATTACAATTCCTCTCCGACTTTCCGTGCAATATTCGCCAGCTGAACTTTCAGTGCATTGGCATCCGCAGACCGATCAAGAATGGTGGCGATGAGCCTGGTTTCACCTGCGCTGGATATCAGGAATGCTCCCTCTTCTGATTCGCACAGAACCGATGAAGGGGTTTTCCTGTGCAGGATGCTTGCTGCAGCATCGGTGGATGCGGCGATGGTTGCACTCACGGCGGCAAGTGTCGAACCCGGTACATCCTCGCCGAGGGTTGATCCAAGCATTCGCCCCTCCCTGGTGATCAGCGCACAATCGACCACACCGTCGAGTGCCATGACAGCATCTATGAGGTCCCGTATATTCTCGTTAAGCGGACGTTGTTCAGCCATCAGTGAATTACCTCAAGATTTCAACAGTGATCATCTCTAGTTTCCATATGAACATATAAATGTGTAATGTTTTGTGAATTTGCAGACTGCCTGCTTCCTGTGGTGCGAATCCCTACAATTTCGTGGGATAGGCTGCATATCAACAGAGTTATAACGTAACAGCAATACTTTTTATTAACAATGCAATTGCCCCGGGGATCATTTCATTCCCTTAAAAAAAGTATCCCAGTCGCCTCTCTTCTCGGCGAATTGACCGACTCCTCATTCACCGGGTACACCACGATCACCATCAATAATGCCCCGGTATTCATGGTATTTGAGGCCGGAGAGTGCATACTTGCCCATTTTGGTGATGACGAGGGGCTTGCGGCCCGTGAGCGGCTGAAAGGGATGGGTGAGGACGAGGTGAGTGCAGAACTCTATACGCTCAGCCCCAAGCAGATCCAGCTCGCCATGGAGTTCAACCCTTCCATGGGGATGAAGACTGCGCATAAGGCGGCACCTGCACCTGCGCAGCCCCGGCAAAAACCTGTGGGGGGATCGCAGTTCCGATCGATCCCGAAGGGAACAGATAACGGGAGTGCAGCGCGAACGGATGCACGCATCCCCCCGCTTCAGCTTCCGCGGGGGAGATTCCACTCCATCAAACGCAGTATCACGCTCTCCGACCTGATCGACGATATGAGGGATACCCATTTTTCAGGCTATTGCAACCTGACCATGAACAAGGAGTCCATCATGTTCGTGGCAGAGGACGGTATCTGTCTGCTCGTCGACTTCTATCCTGAGCGGGGGAGCGCTGCCCTCCAGATCATGCAGACGAGCCTCGAAGACGAGATCATGGCAGAGCTCTATACCCTCACACCCGCCCAGATGCAGCTGGCACTTGAGTTCAACAGGGATTACCGGGTGAGCATCAGCACGAAGTCCCCGGTATTCAAGATGAAGCCCCAGAAGATCCCGGAGAGGACGGCCCGCAAAGGGGGCGAACGGGGTCCGCCGCGTCCCGCAAGTGAAAGGACGGAGAGTGCGGATGATTTCGAGGAGCAGATTCTGGCCCTCGAGAGCATGGACCTGCATACGATGACCGAGCAGTTCAGGGACAACTTCAAGGACGTGCTCACCCGTCTCGATCTCGAGTACCTGCTCGACGAAGAGGAAAAGAAAGCAAATGGGCGGCAGAGGGGTGGAGAGATCCATGGGTGAGCTTGATCTTTTCATCCTGCTCTTCGTCCTTGTGCTCTTCATGACACAGATCGTCCTTGGTATTTATCTCCTGCGCATTTACCGCCTCATCGAAAAGGAGGAGGGCCGGCCGATACGGTCATTCCGGTTCGTGCCGGCGAGCCGCACCGTTTCCACAGCCGCCGGATCAGAGGGAGACGTCATTCACGGACGAACCACGATTGCTGAGAGTCTGCAGGCGCTCTGCGAGAAATACTCCCTGGATTCCTGCACCATCGCAACCCGCGACGGCCTGGTCGTGGCATCCTCTCTGGAGGATGCCGAGGAAGAGGCGGCACAGTTCAGCTACCTCTATGTCAACGGCATCGCTCCCCACGACCCCTTTATCCGCCTCTTCGGGCTCTCCTATCACGGCGGCGAGGTGGTGGGAATCGTCAAGGGGCAGGAAGAGGCGTTTGCCCGCGTGCAGCAAGCCCTTGAAGATGAGCTGCAGGCAATCCTCGATTGGTGGCTCTGAAAAGCCACCCTCCCTGTCTGCAAGGGAGCACCGGTTTTCACCCATTGCCGGCCAAACTGCCCAATGCCCCTGAAACGTCCTGAATCCGGGAATGAATCCCTGTTTTCTGCCAAATTCATTTTTATATCATTCTAATGAATAATATGGGGTTATTTTTGAAAATTACGCAGGGATGCTCCTGTTTTCTCAATAAAAAACCGGATCATTAAAATATATTTACACGTAACATTTCGTTGATTTCAAAGAGAGATAGTTATGGTAAGGGCATACACGATCGCGTCAGGGAAAGGTGGCACGGGGAAGACCACCTTATCGGTTAATCTCGGCTCGATGCTGGCATATTTTGGCAAAGAGACCTATATAATGGATGCCGATGTCGGGATGGCCAATCTGGGAATCGTTCTCGGGCTCGAAAATGTGCCGGTCACCCTCCATGAAGTGCTGGCAGGTAAAGCTGCCGTGTCCGATGCAATCTACGAAGGGCCGTACGGGGTCAAAGTGGTCCCGAGCGGCATCTCTCTCAAGGGGTTCCAGAACGCCAACCCCGACCGTCTCCGCGACGTAATGCGGGAGCTCGTGGGACGGTGCGATTTCCTCATCATCGATGCACCTGCAGGGATCTCCAGGGACGGGGTGATCCCGCTGGCCATTGCCGATGAGGTCATCCTGGTGGTCAATCCTGAGCTCTCCTCTATTGTGGACGCATTGAAGACTAAGATCCTGACCGAGCTGGTAGGGGGGCATGTGTCCGGAGCAATCCTGAACCGGGCGACCATGGAGAACACCGAGGTGTCGAGGGAAAAGATGGAGAAGGTGCTCGGGGTGAAGGTGATCGGGATCATCCCCGAGGATCCGAACGTCCGCCGCTCTTCCGCTCACAAAACGCCCATCGTGGTGAAATACCCGAATTCGGAGGCCTCAAGGGCGATCAAAGCAATCGCCGCCCAGATTGCCGGGACTGAATACAAAGACGAGGTGAGTGCTGAGGTGTCCAGGGAAGGATTCCTGGACCGGCTCGCCAGATCGCTGTTCAGGAGCTCTAAATGACCCTTGAAGGATACCTACTGATATTTTTTGGTGTGATTATCCTCGTCCTGCTCTTTCTCATCGAGCTCATGCAACGCCGTGTGGAACAGCTGCTTGATGAGGTTGAGCGGTTGAGCGGGCGAATGAACGTCACGTCCACCGAAATTGAAGCGCTCACGAAAAACGTCGAAGAATTCAAGAAATTGAACATATAACGGCGCTACCCGGTCTGCAGGGATTGATCGTAAGGAAAGGGCGGTAGGCGTCCTCCTCCTTGTTTTTCGTATTGCCATAGTCTTTCCCCCTCTCCCTCGTTCAGCTCACCACGCGCACCATGAACCACCTGCCGGGCAATATGCTCAGGCTGGGGCACATACGGATCGCCGCCCGGGGAGATGTGGCCTCTTTTTCCCGCGACGTGGGCGATTCCAGGAGATTGAACCCCTGATTCGTGGATCGAATGGCAAACTACATATGGCCATAGAAATAAGTTGTAAAGGCGGGGCCATAGGGTAGCCTGGACCATCCTAGGAGACTGGGGGTCTTCTGACCTGCGTTCGAATCGCAGTGGCCCCATTCCTTTTATCATCAAACCGACCACCAGAGGAGACAACCTTTTATGCGTTTTACCGATGGGTGCACCGACTGTATCCTTTCCCGGGTGGAATACGAGTGCCGTCTTGCGCATGCCGATGAGGAGACGGTCGGCCGGGCCAGGGACGCCTGTGCATCGCTCCTCGAATCCATCCGCCATGACGACGTACCCTCGCCGGTGATCGCAAGCAAGGTGCACCGCCTCGCCTACCGGATCGCGGGAAGCCGGGACCCCTACGCCGACCTGAAAACCGATAACAACCGCACTGCCCTCGAGGTCTGTGCCCTGGTCGAAGAGCGGCTGGTCTCGTTTCGCGACCGCTGCCTGGCGGCGGTCATCGCCAATACACTGGATTACGGCTCGCTTGCTCACCAGGTGACCGATAACTTCGTGGAGTTCTTTGCGGCGGAATTTGCATCCGGCTTCACCATCGATCACACCGCCGAGATCGAGAAGCGGAGTGAACGGGTGGTCTACCTTTCTGATAACTGCGGGGAGATCGTCTTCGACAGGCTGGTGCTCCGCGCCTTAAAGGAGCGGGGATCGCACGTGACCCTTGCCGTGCGGGGGGCGCCCATCCTCAACGATGCCACCATTGAGGATGTGCGAAAGCTTGGACTGGATTCGATCGTCGATGCCCTGCTGGTCAACCGTGAGGGGGTCGCTGAGCTTGGTCTCCATCCTGCAGAGGTGCCTGGCCCCCTCCGTGAAGCCATCGATCACGCCACGCTCGTCATCGCCAAGGGGATGGCCAACTATGAGTCACTCTCCGATTTTGTCGACCTGCCCCCGGTCGCCTATCTCATGTCGGTGAAGTGCGAGCCCATCGCCAGGCACGTGGGAGCCCCGGTGGGTTCGAAAATTGCGCTGCTCTCAAAAAAGCGGTAAAAAACTAGAGGGGTTCCTTTCCGGTCACGGTACGGTAGTGGGTGATCATCCGGATCACCAGGTCGTTGTCCGGGTCGACCTGGTAGGCTTTCCGCAGCGTCTCCGCCGCTTTCTCCTGCCGTTCCATGTGCAGGAGCCTCTTGGTCATCTCAAGAAGGATGTCCAGGTTGGTCGGGTCCATCCTGTTCCCCCTGATGAGCAGTTTCAGGGCGTTTTCATCGCTTTTCTCGAGGGTGGAGAGGAAATACCAGAGTGACGGCTGGTTCGGCTTCAAGCGCATCGCTTTTTTCAGCGCCTCCGAGGCCTCTTTGACCCGGTCTATGCGCAGCAGGGCGATCCCGATACCGAGCCAGAGTTCTCCGTCGTATTCAAACAGTTCCCGTGCCTTCTCGAATGTCTCGAGGGCATCCTTGTTCTTTCCCATGCGCAGGAGTGTGGACCCCGACCGTATCCACGCCCGGAAATTGGTGGGTTCCTGGTTGATAGCCTCCTGGTAGTAGTGGTGTGCTTCGCTGAACTTGCCCGTGGCCAGGAGTACATCACCCTTCCCGATGAGAAAATCGGGATGATCGGGGATCGCCTTCAACGCGTTGTCAAAGAACGCGTTCGCTTCTTCGTAGTCTTTGATGGAAAGGAGGGTGATCCCTTCGTTGTACCAGCCCAGTGCATATCGTTTATTTTTCGGTATCTCTTTCATGCGTATCGAATGTTGTGCGACTCCCTGGCCAGGGGGATTCTACGAGGATATTCTACTATTTACAGGGGTGGCTTAATATTGATTGCGATGCGAATATATCAGCCCATCCCGGGATGCACCTCTCCGCCCAGGACTATCCGGGGAATGTGCGCACCGCATTCTCCGTGTTCGCGCGAGATCCGGCTCCCGATTTCTGATCGAGAGAGGTTGGTCCAGCATAACATAAATAGTTCCGTCCCCCATGTCGGATCATGATTGAAGAGGGTACCGTCGCCGGCATCGCCATCGGGTGGATCATGGTCGTTGCCGGAGTCGTCATGCTCGTCATCGAGGCGTTCAGCCCCGGGTTCTTCATCGCCGTTCCGGGAACGGTGCTCATCATTCTGGGACTCTTATCCCTCTTCTTTCCCGCAATTTTCAATTCGCCGTGGATTATCGCCATCGCCGTGGCGGCGGGCCTGGTCAGCGCCGTAGCGACCATATGGTTCTACGGCCGGCTCACCCCCGAGGGATCGCCCACCACCGTGAGCAGGGACAGCCTCCTTGGTAGGGAGGGGAGGGTTCTGCGGGAGGTGGATGCCGAGACCCTCGCCGGCAAGGTCGACATCAACGGTGTCGAGTGGAGCGCCCGCTCGGTGCGTACTACCATCGGCACGGGAACGAAGGTACGCGTGGTGAAATCGGAGGGAGTCCATATCGTGGTGGAAGAGGTCGAGGAACATGATACTTGAGCCGTTTGGATCGTCGGTTGTGGCAATGCTGTTCAGCCAGCTGCTTGCCATTTTCTTTGTCATTGTAATTATCATCCTGATCGCGAGGGGCGTGGTGATCATCCAGCCCTACGAGCAGGCTCTTCAGATCAGGCTGGGGAAATATATCGGGCGCATGAATCCCGGGTTCCGGTGGGTGCTGCCCATCATCACCGATGTGGTCAAGCTCGACCTGCGCACGACCGTCATGGACGTGCCCTCGCAGGAGGTGATCACTAAGGACAACTCGCCCACCAACGTGGACGCCATCGTCCACATCCGGGTGATCGATCCCGAAAAAGCCTATTTTGAGGTTACCAACTACCGGATGGCCACCGTGGCGCTTGCCCAGACGTCGCTGCGCGGCATCATCGGCGACATGGAACTCGACGAGATCCTCTACAACCGCGATGTGATCAACAACAAGCTGCGGGATATCCTGGATCGGGAGACCGACCAGTGGGGCGTGAAGGTCGAGCGGGTGGAGATAAAAGAGGTGGATCCGGTTGGTGCGGTCAAGCAGGCCATGACCGAGCAGACCGCGTCCGAACGCGAGCGGCGGGCCGCCATTCTCCGGGCGGACGGTGAGAAACGGGCAGCGATCCTCAAGGCCGAGGGGATGCGGCAGAGCATAATCCTGGAGGCCGAAGGTGACCGGCAGAGCAAGATCCTGCGGGCCGAGGGTGAGCGGCAGTCCAGGATCCTGCAGGCGCAGGGCGATGCACAGGGACTGCGCATCCTGGCCCTCGGTGCCCGGCCCCTCGACAAGCGCGCCATCACCGTGCTCTCGCTGGATGCCCTCAAGCAGATGGCCGACGGGCAGGCCACCAAGATCATCTTCCCCTTCGAGCTCTCCTCCCTGATCAAGCAGAGCGCCCGCTATATCGGGGCAACCGACGAGCTCGAGATCGAGGAGGGGATCGAGGAGATGATGGAGCTCGACGAATCGATCCTTGGCGAGATCCCGGCGCGTGAGGAGGTCGCCCGGGTGCGTGAGGCGGTGAAGGGCATCGAGTCGGATCTCCGCGAAGAGCTGACAAAACCCGCCGATAAGGTGATCGGCGAGGAAGAGGAGAAAGAACCCCGGTAGGTTAGAGGTGGAGGAGGTAGGGGAGGGCGACGAGCGAGATCATCATCACCAGCATCGTCGTGCTGATCGCCGCCGCGACATATCCTCCCAGTGTTTCCATTTTTCTGCGTGCGAAAAAGCGGGTCACCCCTTCCTTCATGATGTACCCGCCGTCTAGGGGGATCATGGGAATGGCGTTGAAGATGCCCACGTTGATGTTGATCCAGGCGGACCAGAAGAGCAGGTGCACCACCTCCCAGAATAGGGGGAAGGGAACGTGGAAATACCCGGTCTCCACCGTATCGAAGGCGAGCACCCGCAGGTACTGCCCGGTGACGGAGGTGTCGAAGGGAACGGCGATCAGCCGCAGGACACCCACCGGCGAGGCGAGGCTCCGTAGCAGCTCCTGGCCGGCCTGTGCGTCGAAGTAGTAGATGCCCATGAAGCCCGAATCCCTGCCGTCGATCTCTTCAGGCCATTCGGCAAGGGTGATTGTGTACTCCTCCACCGAGCCTTCATGGTCGAGAAGGAGGGTGACGGAGTCTCCCGGCTGTGTTCCGGCGAGGATGGTGCTGACATCCTCCCTGTTCTCCACCGGCACCCCGTTGACCTCAAGGATGACGGAATTTTGCGGGATTCCCGCCATGTCCGCGGGGAAATCCTGGTACACCCCCTGGACGATGGGGTCGTCGATGGGCACGGCAGCACCCACCAGGAGGAGCATGGCCCCGAAGCAGAGGAAGCCGATGACGATGTTGTTGGTGATCCCCGCCCCGAACATGCGCACCTTGGGCATCCCCTGCGTTTGTTCGAGTTCTTCCTCGTCCGGTTCGACAAAAAAACCGATAGGAATGACGGCGATGAGGGCCCCCACGCTCTTCACCCCGATGTTCTCCACCCTGCAGAGCACGCCGTGCCCGAATTCGTGGATGGCAATGGTGAGCACGAATGCGAACCACACTGCGAAGGTGGAGGGAATGAACTCGTTGATGCCGGGAAGAAGGAGGATATTCTGCGGTTCGTAGATGCCGGTGGGTTCCGGCTGTAGCTGCAGGGTCACCTGCACCGAGAGGAGCATCAGCAGGGAGATGAGCACGGAGATGACGACCACCATGGCTGCCCCGAGGGAGCCGTACAAGCGCAAAAACCTGCTGTATTTAATAAACACATCAAAAAATCCGACATTCTTGCTCTTAAGGGCAAGAATGGGTCCGTAAAAAGTAATCCGCTCTTCCCAGAGCCCGCGGCTCCGTATATAGCCGGCGATGAGCAGATAGAGTGCGATTAAAAACAGGACTATGGGCAGCCAGTTCATCGCGTGCTATGTTGCACGCGAAGAACGATAAAGCCTCCCGGGGCGGCATTCCCCGGTTAAAAATCAAAGAGGCTCGCCTGTGATCGACGGTCCATGAGGGTGGTGACGGTCTTCCAGCTCGTGCGTGCGCATGCCGGGGGCGATCCGTGCGCGGCGATATAGCCTTCGAGATAGGCGCAGGTTGCAGGATCGGAAGGGTACCCGCTCCCGATCTCGCCGAACTCCTCTGCCAGGTCCCGGACGGCGCGGTCGCGCAGCACCTTGGCAACGATGCTCGCCGCGGCGACGATACGGTGGGTGTTGTCCGCCCGGTGTTCGGAGAGAATGTCGCAGGGCTTCTGCAGGCCTGCGGCGACCATCGCCCGGTAGCGAAGAGGATTGACGTCGCAGGCGTCGACGATCGCATGGTCGGGCTGCAGGCGGTTGATGACCGATGCATGCGCCTGCGCCACGATCACGTTCATGGTCTGTGTCCTGCGCAGGGAATCGATCTCCTTCGCGCTGATGACCACCGCCTCGAAGGGATATGATCCCCGGATCTTCTCGAAGAGCGCCTCCCGCCGCCCCGGCGTGAGCGCCTTTGAATCGCGCACCCCCCACGCCTCGAGCACTGCCTGGTCGTCGCATGCAACTCCGGCGACGACCATGGGCCCGAGCACCGCTCCCTTGCCGGCTTCATCCACGCCGCACATCACGCAGGAGAAGGTTGATTCGCAACGTATATCAATGGTCATGAGGGAAACGAAACTGGCATGTACCTCATCATCGTTGGCCTTGGCGGCATTGGAAGAAACCTGGCGGCGATTGCCGTCAATCACGGGGACAATGTGGTCGTGATCGACCAGGATGAAAACCGCTGCGGGGAGATCCTCGAGCATTACGATGTCCTCGCCATCACCGGGAATGCCACGGACAAGTCGATCCTCGAAGATGCGGGCATCGACCGTGCAGCTTCCCTGGTGGCGACCACCGGTGACGATGCTGTCAATTTGATGACCTGCTGGCTGGCCAAGCGGTTCAAGGTGCCCAACGTGGTCTCGATCGTGAACCAGAAGGAGCATTCGGACCTCTTCAACGAGGTGGGAGTGAAGATCAGCGAGAACCCCGACGAGCTCGTGGCGAACCGCCTCTATTACTGGTCGGAAAACCCGCACATGCAGCAGCTTGCCTCCATTCCCGGAGGGACCATCTTCGAGGTGGTGGCAGAGGAGGGCGCCCCCTTCATCGACCACGAGATACGGGAGCTTGAGGTGAGGGATTTCGTCTTCATCGCCATACGGAGGGCAGGCGGCGACCTGATCATTCCCAGCGGCACGGTGAAGATCCGGCCGGACGATATTATTACGGTGTTTTCCAAAAAAGAGGCCGAGAATGAGTGCCTCAAAACGCTCAACAAACAGCTGAAGCGCTCACCCGAGTGATTTTTTCAGCGCCTGCAGCTCGAGCAGCATCCTGGGGTTGTGCTGGATGAGCTCCCGCACAAGCGTGAGGGTGCTGAACTTGTCCATCTCTATGTTTTTTGCCGAGTTGATGAGAGTATTGAGTTTTTCATCGTCGAGCGTGATGAAAAACTCCTTGATTTTGTAGTTGCGCTCGATGGCTTTGCCCATCGGCGATTCTCGCCAGGTGCGGTCATAGACCATCAGCGCCTCGCGGCTCACGTCGCCCCCCCTGATGCAGTCCGCGGCAACCTTGCCGGCAAGGTTGCCGGTGTACATGGCATTGTAAATCCCACCGCCGGTGATGGGATCAGAGAGCCGCGCCGCGTCACCGATCACGATCAGGCCGTCGGCGACCGTGCACGCAAGGGGCCGGCATACCGACACGCCGCCCACGATGAGCTCGATTACCTTGCCGTCGGGGAAGTGCCGGCGGACGAATGTCTCCAGGTAGTCGCGTGCCCGGTGCCCCTTGCCGCTCTTTTTCCCTGAGATCCCGATGCCGACGTTCGCCCGGCGTTCACCCTTGGGGAAGACCCAGACGTAGCCTTCGGGGGCGACCTCGTTGCCCAGGTAAAAGACGGTGAGGGAGGGATCGATGTCGATGCCGGTCATGAGGTACTGGGCGCAGGTCTCCAGTTCCGCCATGGGCACCGCCGTGTCCATGCCGCACCAGCGGGCGAATTTCGATTCCACGCCATCGGCGGCGACGGTCACCTTCGCCCGGACCTCCTTTCGGCCGCCCATGTACTCCACGACCGCTCCTCTGACCACGCCGTCCTCCACGATCGCATCGGTCGCCCGGGCCTTGACGAAGACGTCGGCACCCGCCACGGCGGCCTGCCAGACGAGTTCCCGGTCGAAGATCTTGCGATCGAGCACGTAGCCGACCTCGTTGCCGGCCATTTCCGGGCTGAGATTCAGTTCGCCGCCGTCGGGGGCGATGATGCGCGCCCCGTCGATCTTTGCGGCGATCCAGCGGGGATCGGGGTCGATGAACTCGGCGAGGAGCTCTTCGCCCACGCCCTCGGCGCACCGGACCGGCGTGCCGATAGCAGGCCGTTTTTCGATGATACAGGCCGAAAGCCCCGCTTCTACCGCCGCTTTTGCCGCCGTCGCCCCACCCGGGCCGCCGCCGACGACCAGCACATCATACTCACTCTTCATGGACGACCTCCAGGGCCCCCAGAGGGCACACCCGCGCACAGATGCCGCAGTTGACGCAGACATCGCTGACGCTGAGGTACGCGTCGATCAGTTCCAGTGCACCTTCCGGACAGACCGAGACGCAAGCACCGCAGTATCCACAAACCTCCCTGTGAATGTTGAGCATTGAGAACATGTTGTGTGCCGGTTTGTATAACCTTTACTAACTCCGTAGAGCGGGTACAGTCCCGATTGGCAGCCTCATTCAGGCCGGATGTGTCCGGTGTGTGCCCGGCTGTCGCCCTTTCGCAGTTTTGATCGCAACAACACGACTTTGTCCGCGTTCGGAGGACGCGCACGGCCGCGGTTTGAATAAGAACAGTTTATACATTCTTCGGCCGAAATTGTACCAAAATGGGGGTTGAACTGAGAGGAGGGCCCACGCAGGACGAGATCCTGGCGATATCCCTCGCCAAGATGGACCTGCGAGAGGGTGATCAGGTTGCCGATATCGGCTGCGGCACGGGGAAGGTGGCCATCGCCGCCGCCCGCCTTGCAGAGCGCGTGATCGCCGTGGACCGGCGGCCCGAAGCGATCGCCGTTGCCCGCGACGCGATCAGGGAGGCGGGGTGCACGAACAACGATCTCATCGAGGGCGAGGCGGTGGAGGTGCTCGAGGCTGTGGATTCCCTTGACTGTGCGTTTGTGGGGGGATCACGTGACCTTGAGCGGGTACTCGAACTGCTCTCATCCCGCCTGCGCCGCGACGTGGTTATCAATGCCGTGCTGCTGGAGACCCTGCACCGGGCGGTGGCGAGGCTCCGCGGTCTCGGGTTTGCCGTGGAGGTGGTGCATGTGCAGGTCTCACGCTCCCGGCCCCTTGCCGGCGGACTGATGCTCGAGCCCCAGAACCCCGTCTTCATCATCACCGGGAGGCGCACCTGATGTTCGTTGCCGTCGGGCTCGGGCCGGGCGACCCGGAGCTCCTGACCGTGCGTGCGGTGCGCCTGCTCGAAGAGGCGGATGCGGTCTTTGTGCCCGGCGAAGTCGCCCGAGCCATCGTCGCCCCCTACCGCACCGACGTGACCGTCCTCGACTTTCCGATGACGGACGATGAGGTGTATATAAGGACCTGCATGGAGGAGAATGCCGGGATGATCGCCCCCGCCGCACGGCATGGCCTTGCGGTCTTCGGGCTGCTCGGGGACCCCCACTTCTTCGGGACCGCGTCCCGGCTTTTTGCGGTGCTCCATGAGCGCCATCCGGAGATAGCATGCCGGACGGTGCCCGGGATCTCCGCCATCACCGCATTCGCCGCCGCTGCCGGCATCGATGTCAACGGCGGCATGTGCGTGAGCGACGGCTCACCGGTGGACGCCCGGCTTCTCCTCAAGGTCACCCGGCCGAGGGAGGCTGCATCAAGGCTGAAAGAGGAGGGGTTCTCGGATTGCATCCTTGTGGAGCGGATGTTCATGGAAGGCCAGAAAGTATACCGGAACGAAGAACTGCCCGAAAAGAGCCCTTACTTTTCGGTGCTGTTTGCGAGGCGGTGAGATGGGAAAGGTCTACGTGGTGGGCGCAGGACCGGGGGCTCCCGACCTGATCACGGTCCGCGGGCAGCGGCTCCTCGAAGCCGCCGATGTGCTCATCTATGCCGGATCACTGGTCAACCCCGCGCTGGTGGCATCCTCACCGGCCGCGGAGAAGTACGACAGCTGGGGTATGAGCCTCGAGGAACTGGTGGCGGTGATGGCTGAGGCGGTCGTCGGGGGAAAGACGGTGGTCCGCCTGCACTCGGGGGACCCATCCCTGTACGGGGCGATCGTCGAGCAGATGGCCGAACTGGAGGCGCGGGGCATCGAGGTGGAGGTCGTGCCGGGGGTATCGAGCCTCTTCGGAGCGGCCTCGGCGTTGAAGACCCAGCTCACCCTGCGCGGCGTCTCCGATTCGGTGATCCTCACCCGTCCTGCGGGGGCGACCCTTGCAGAAGACCAGATCGCCGAGTTTTCCCGTCTGGGCGCCACGATGGTGGTGTTTCTGGGCACCGAGCACCTGGAGGACGTGGTAGGAAGGCTGGAGTGCCCGCCGGAGACCCCTGCCGCCGTGGTCTACCACGCCACCTGGCCGGACCAGCTGGTGGTCAGGGGCACCGTCGCCGACATCGCCCGGAAAACCCGTGCGGCAGGGATCGAAAAGACTGCGCTGATCATCATCGGGGGCGTGGTGGACTCCACCCGCTCCTCATTCACGCGATCGCATCTCTACGGATGAAGGCAACAGTGGTACTTTCGCTCGGGCGCTTCGAGGAGGCGGCCCGGGATCTTGCGGAACGACTGGGGGCAGACTACCTGCCCTACGATGCGTGCGCCTTTGCAGAGGCCTTCGGGAGGTACGCCCGCATCGTCGCCCTGATGTCGGTGGGGATCGCCGTCCGCTCCGTCGCCCCGCTGCTGCGGGACAAGTGGGTGGACCCGGCCGTGGTGGTGGTGAGCCCTGACCTGCAGTTCGCCGTCCCCCTCGTCGGGGGCCACCACGGCGCAAACGACCTCGCCCGGCAGCTCGGGGAGCTCGGGCTGGTCCCGGTGATCAGCACCGCCACCGAAACCGCCGGCCGCCCCTCGGTGGAGGGCATCGCCCGGGCGGAAGGGTGCGAGGTGCTCACACGGGACTCGACCCGGGCGGTCAACGCTGCCCTGCTCGACGGCGAGGTGCCGGTCTACCCGGTCTCCGGGCCGGCCGTGGTCATCG
>JAENYT010000002.1 GCA_016841665.1 Methanobacteriota archaeon | reverse complement strand
GTGCTCTTGCCGGCGACGACTCTGTTATCCCCGGGGTAGCTTTTCTGTCGTCAATAGCCCTCATCAACAGGGCGTATTGGTTCGTTAGACCCGAGTTTCCTCTCGCGATCACTTGCTATGCATGATCGCGTCAGGCCAACTTTTGCTCTTGACACTCTCCTGTGAGTTTCTGACTCACATGAGTTGACCTTAGGGCACCCTTGATATTTTTTCGAGGGTGTGGCGCCCCACCCAAACTGCCCACCTATCGGTGTCCTCGTGTGAGTGAGTGTTACGGTAAACCAAGGATGGTGTCTCATCGTCGGCTCCCCGCCCCCCACAAGGGGCGGATCGACACCTCCCATCTACCCTGCGCAAGGAATACCATAACACAACGACAGGCTGCAGTAAAGCTCCACGGGGTCTTCACTTCCCATAAGGAGTCCCTAGCCTCTGCACTAGGATAAAATGTTCAACGGTTTCATGGTTGGGACAGTAGGGCTCTCATTAATCCATTCATGCAAGTCGCCAATTAAGCGACAAGGTACTACGCTACCTTAAGAGGGTCATAGTTACCCCCGCCGTTTACGGGTCCTTCTTCCCATTGTACTGAGGTTTCAGATACCCGCACTGGGCAGGAATCACAGACTATACTAGTCCTTACGGAGTTGCAGTCTGCTATGTTGTTATTAGACAGTTAGAGCCCCCTTGTCACTGCGACCTGCCCACTCTCTGGGCAGGCACCCCTTCTCCCGAAGTTACGGGGCTAATTTGCCGAATTCCCTAACCATGAGTACACCGACACGCCTTAGCCTTTTCAGCCAGGGGCACCTGTGTCGGATCTCGGTACGGACATGTCAGCTCCCTTTTCACGGGCTCCAGGAATTTGCCGACTTTCGTCATCACGCGTTCGCCCCTTTCTCACCATGACGGTTCTCCAGGGGCTTCGACGCTTAAACGGGGCGACGACCCCGCTCAGCATATCCCGAAGCGTCAGGATTATCAGCTGACTGGTACAGGAATATTAACCTGTTTCCCTTTCGACATACTCGAGTTACGGTATGCCTTAGGACCGACTAACCCTCGGCTGACGAACAGTGCCGAGGAAACCTAGCCCCTCCGGCGGTTAGGATTCTCACCTAACTTTGCTTCTACTTATGCCAGAATTCTCATTTCCGCCCGGTCCACAGGACCTCACGGCCCTGCTTCTGCCCAAGCGGAACGCCTCTCTACGCCATCACACAAAGTGTGGTCCGTGGTATCTGTAGTAGGCTTGAGCCCCGTCCATTTTCAGTGCCCGAAACCTCGACTGGTAAGCTGTTACGCACTTTTTGAAGGATAGCTGCTTCTAAGCTCACCTCCCAGTTGTCTTAGGCCTCGGACGTCTTTTAGTATTAACACTTAGCCTACATTGAGGGACATTAACCACGGTCTGGGTTGTTTCCCTTACGCACTACAAGCTTACCCCGTAGTGCGGACTACCAGCCTTCTACGGCGACGGGGAATTTGGAGTTTGACAGGAGAGCGAGGGATTTCTCCCCCGACTTCCCCAATCAGTGCTCTACCTCACCGTCTACCTCAGGCCAGGTCATGCTACGGCATGTTTCGAGAGGAACCAGATGATGCCCAGTTCGATTGGCCTTTCACCCCTATACGCAGGTCACACGAATGATTTGCATATCAATACCGCTTGCGGTCCTCCACGCAACTTTCGTCACGCTTCAACCTGCCCACGCATAGATCACTGGGCTTCGGGTCTTGTCCTGCTGACTCCACGCACTTTTAATACGTCGTCCCATGCATGCTACGGACCTGTTGGTTTCCCTACGGCTTCCCTTTTGGGTTAACCTCGCCAACAGAACAAACTCTCTGGCCCGTTCTTCAAAACGTAAGTTACGACGCTGGCAACCGTGCCCGTACTACCGCCTCACGACGGGTTTCTTCACACGGCAGATCCTTTCACGCCGCAACACACCATCACCTGTCAGTTTCAGGCGCTTTTCACCACCTTTCCAGGGTTACTTTTCAGCTTTCGCTCACGCTACTAATGCGCTATCGGTTTCGAGGAGTATTTAGTTTTAGAGATTGATGATCCCCAGATTCCCGCGAGAATTCCAACCCACGGTACTCAAGACACTCCCTGGCCACACATCCTTACACGTACGGGGCTATCACCCTCTATAGCAGGTCGTTCCAGACCATTTCCGTTTCGTAGTGTGTACCGTTACGGGAGGCTTATCAACACCACATGTCCCTTGCGGGATTCGGTTTGAACTAAGTCGTTTTCGATCGCCTTTACTCACGACATCTCGGTTGATTTCTTTTCCTCCCCCTACTGAGATGTTTCAATTCGGGGGGTTCCCGATCCTTACGGATCATTGCCGAAACAATAGGATGTCCCATTCGGGGATCTCCGGATCGTAGGCTCCTTGCGCCTTCCCGGAGCATATCGCAGCTTGGCACGCCCTTCCTCGGCACTCGAACCGAGCCATCCACTGACAGGCAGAAGCTACCGGATTAGATTCAGTGACCGCTGAACCCATTTAACGTCCAGAGTGCACACCTATACACGGCTTCGTTGGGTCGTTGACCCTCGGCCCTTCCCCGGCGACTCGCATCGCCGGGTGCATTGAAGATGCACCGGATTTTTCAGGTCCGGTGCGATGGACTCAGGGGGATTTGAACCCCCGGCCTCGGCCTCGCAAAGGCCGCGCTCTTCCAGCTGAGCTATGAGCCCCGACTTCCCGAGCCGGCTCGTTGGCACGTGGCAATTGTACGGTCTGCTGTATGACCGGCTATTTTTCCTTGAAATCGTTAGGAGGTGATCCAGCCGCAGATTCCCCTACGGCTACCTTGTTACGACTTAACCCCCCTTGCGAAATTCAGGTTCGAACACGGCACAGAGTCCGTGCCCTCATCCAAGCCTCACTCGGGTGGTTTGACGGGCGGTGTGTGCAAGGAGCAGGGACGCATTCACCGCGCTATTTTGAAACGCGATTACTACGGATTCCAGCTTCATGTGGGCGAGTTGCAGCCCACAATCCGAACTTCGGACAGGTTTAAGAGATTGCCTTCACCTTTCGGTGTCGATACCCATTGTCCTGCCCATTGTAGCCCGCGTGTAGCCCGGATAATTCGGGGCATGCTGACCTACCGTTGCCCATTCCTTCCTCCTCTTTAGCAGAGGCGGTCCCAACAGTGTCCCCATCAGTCCGGAGACCATGCTGGCAACTGTTGGCGTGGGTCTCGCTCGTTGCCTGACTTAACAGGATGCTTCACAGTACGAACTGACGACGGCCATGCACCTCCTCTCAGCTAGTCAAACAGAGTCTTCAGCCCGGTTATCATTCCGCTGTCCTATCCGGTGAGCTGTCCGGCGTTGAGTCCAATTAAACCGCAGGCTCCACCCGTTGTGGTGCTCCCCCGCCAATTCCTTTAAGTTTCAGCCTTGCGACCGTACTTCCCAGGCGGCACGTTTCACGGTTTCCCTTCGGCACCTCGGTGACTCGTGGTCACCGATACACCTAACGCGCATCGTTTACGGCTGGGACTACCCGGGTATCTAATCCGGTTTGCTCCCCCAGCTTTCGTCCCTCACTGTCGGAGCCGTCCTGGTGAGACGCCTTCGCCACAGGTGGTCCCCCTAGGATTACAGGATTTCACTCCTACCCCAGGAGTACCTCTCACCTCTTCCGGTCCCTAGATTGCCAGTATCCCTTAGACGCCTCACGGTTGAGCCGTGAGATTTCCCAAGAGACTTAACAACCCAGCTACGAACGCTTTAAGCCCAATAAAAGTGGCCACCACTCGAGCCGCCGGTATTACCGCGGCGGCTGGCACCGGTCTTGCCCGGCCCTTTCTTCAGATGCGTTTTAAACACCTGGACAGCCCGCGTGTACGGGCACTCGGGGTTCCCTTATCACGGTTTCCCGCATTGTAAAGTTTTCGCGCCTGCTGCGCCCCGTAGGGCCTGGACTCGTGTCTCAGAGTCCATCTCCGGGCTCTTGCTCCCACAACCCGTACCGATTACAGGCTTGTTGGGCCGTTACCCCAACAACAACCTAATCGGCCGCAGATCCATCCTAAGGCGCCGGAGCTTTGAGTTACAGAGCATTCCAGCATCTGTAACCTATAGGGTATTATCCCCAGTTTCCCGGGGTTATCCCCTTCCTTAGGGCAGGTTATCCACGTGTTACTGAGCAGTACGCCGAGGGCCGAACCCTCTCGACTCGCATGGCTTAATCGAACCCCGATAGCAGTGACCTCTGGCAGGATCAACCAGAATTGCTATTCGGTGAAGTACTTTCACTTTGGCACACATTACTTTGTTACAAGGAATATGGCGGTCATACAACAGATTTCCGCATTGCCAGTGCCAACGTCAGAACCAATACTCCCCTCAGGAAGCGTCCCTTGGTTCTCCACCACAGATCAGGAGAATAACGTTGTGTGCAGGCCGTATTAAACCTTGCCAAAACGTCCCGGATTTACGCTGAAATCCGGCACATCTCCCTCTCCCGGAAGCCGGAACACGCAGGGCGCCACACATGCAGCACCCCGCAGCCCTCCGTCCTCTTGGATCTTATATATTAGCTTTAATTGATATTAAAGCTTCCTGTGCCCCTGCGACGGCAGACGGGTACCGCCAGCCAATCACAGTCACAGATGCACCCCGGCAGGCGATTCCTGCGCAGGGCGGGTGTCATTCGACCATACAACATGGAAGCGCTACGATTTAAAGGTTACCCCCCTCCCCCCGATCCTTCGGGAACGGGGCAGGAATATGATACCGAAATCCCCGCATTACGTCGCCGAATTCGGCCGCGTTCGCACAACACCCCACAAGCGCGCACAACGTCGATTCCTGTTCCCGCGCACACCCTGAACAGGGCAACGATACGATACCCCCATTATCCACCCAGATAATTGATCGGATGATTTATTCGCCGTGAAATGCATCGGCGCGCCACTTTTCGATGGTCAATTCTCCAAAGAACTCATCCTGAAAGAGCACGAGCTTACTCTCAATCATGAGAAAAAGGAGGGGGATATAGGCATCCCGCAGGTCACACCCCATCTCCAAGCAAAGGTCGTCCAGCGTCACCCGCTTCTCCCTGGCTTCGACCTTCTCAAAACACCGCATCACCGAATCCGATGTATCCTGAAAATTTTCCTCGTGGGCAATGCCCACAACCTCGTCGGCTTCGATGAGAAGGGGGGGGACCACCACACGCCTGCGCGTCCGACGGCGCACCTCCTTCTCCGCCGTTTTCAGATCCTTGATCAACTCATAAAGGGTAACCGGCCTTTTTCGCTGTTTTTTCCTTCCAATCCGGCGTTTTATCTCCCGTTCCAGGCGCTCGATCGGTCCATTGATCCCGTCAAAGGCGAAGTCCCCCTCAAATGCGAAATCACCTCCGTAATCTTCACCTTCATCGAAGAACTCCTCTTCATCCGCTTCTTCCTCTTCTTCGAAATAATCGGATTTCATCCTGAGCAGCGTTGCGGCAAAGAAGAGAGTCCTGCCAGAAATGCGGAGATCGAGCTCCCGCATCCGTTCGAGTTCCCCTAAAAACCGGTCGGTGACCTCGACGATATCAATGTTCCAGGGATCGATCTCTCCCCGCTCCGCCATGGACACCAGAATTTCCACCGGTTCCTCATGCATTGCTCTTGACACCGGTTACGTACGTGGATTTGTCGGGCCTGAGAGTAACGCCCATTATTCTGTCCGCACGCTCGATCGTGGGCTTCCTGAGGGAGACGATGATCGACTGCGCATCTGCCGAGAGTTCCTTGATGAGGGTCCCGATCCGCTCTACGTTGGTGGCATCCAGGAACATGTCGATCTCGTCGAGGGCATAGAAGGGGGCAGGCATGAACTGCTGGATGGAGAAGATGAACGCAAGTGTCGTCAGCGACTTCTCTCCGCCCGAGAGCGAGGAGAGGAGATGGACCTTCTTGTCACGCGGCTGTACGGCAAAGGTCAATCCGCCACTGAACGGGTCCTCCTCGTTATCGAGCACCAACCTGCCGCTGCCGCTGGTCAGTCGTGCAAATATCTTCCGGAAGTTCTCATCAATTGCAGAATATGCCTCCATAAAGGCATCATATTTCATCCGTTCGAATTTTTCGATGCGCTCGAGGAGTGTTGTCCTCTCCTTTGAGAGGATCTCCTTCTTCTCGGTCCGATCTGAAACCCGCTGGCACACCCGGTCGTACTCTTCGATGGCCAGCATATTCACCGCACCCAGATTTCGGATCCCACCCTCTGCTTCTGCCATACCCGCGTCGATTTCGTTGAGGGAGAGATCGGTCTTCGCATCCCCCACCTCTTCCCGGAGTTGCGCGATCTCATCGGCGAGAGTCTGCGCCCTCTCCTGCAGTGCCCCGATCTGCAGGCGTACACGCTCGGCATCCCCGTCGATCTCGATGATGCCGTGCTCGATTCCCTTCAGGTCCTCCGCCCGCAGGTCCCGGTTCTTCCGGAGTTCTGTCAGTTCCTTTGAGAATTCCTGCTGCTGTCTCTCGAGATCCGAAATTCTTTCCGTATTTTCCTGGATGAGCAATTGAGCCGCGGAAATCGCCTCGTCGAGCGCCGTGTTTTTATCACCGATGCGTGTCCGTTCCTCTTCCAGCTCCTCAATCCGCTTGGAAAAATACTGGCGTTCCCGCTGCATATCGGCGATGTCGGCCTCTTTATTGCGCAGTCGCCGTTCATTCTCCTCCCCCTCTCTGCGCAGGCGCTCCAGTTGTTCGGTGAGTGCGGGGATCTCCGTATCGTCCAGCTTTCGCTTGAGATCCTCGATCTCGCTGGTGAGATCTGCAAGCTCCTTCGACACGATCTCCAGCTGCTCCTCGAGTTCTGCTAGCTGCTCGCCTCCATCCCGCACCTCATCGCGCATGGACTCGAGGGAGGACTGTATCTCCGTCTTCTCCCGCTCGAGTTCTACCATTCGCCGGGCATACTCCTCGCGGAGCATCGCGTAGCGGGCACGCTGTTCTTCGAGCCCTGAACGCTGCCTGCGCCCCTCCTCCCCGGCCTCGGTGAGCCGGGCGATTGCACTCTCCAGATCTGATGCTTCGGCCTCAAGACCCGCGATCTCCACACGCACCCGGGAAATTTCCTCATCCGCGGCGACGCCGAATCCGACACTCCGCTTCTGTTGCGATGAGCCTCCGGTCATGGCGCCGCTCTTCTCCACCAGGTCGCCTTCCAGCGTCACCATGCGGAATTTTCCCATTTTCCTGCGGGCGCCCTCGAGGGTATCGATCACCACCGTGCCCGCGAAGACAAGCGCGAACGCCTTTTCGAACATGGGATCGAACTCCAGGAGGTTGACGGCGTAATCGACGACATCCCTGTCCCTCAGGGGCCCGAGGGCGGGCACGTTCAACTTGTTCAACGGCAGGAAGGTCATCCGGCCGAGGCGGTTTGCTTTCAGATAGGCGATCGCCCCGGCAGCGACGGAATCGTTCTCCACCACGACATGGTTGAGTCTGTTTCCTGCCGCCGTGTTCAGTGCGACCGCATATTCGGGGGGCGCACGCCCCAGCTTGGCGATGGTACCGTAGACCCCCTCCATTCCCAGCACCGCCTCGAGGGCGCGCCCGCCGGCGGCCCCGCTCGCCTGGTTCTGCGCCTCAAGGCGCATGAGTTCCTGCTCTTTCGATCGGATCTCTTTTTTCAGTTTTTCAAGCGAGGAACGGTGTGCAAGGAGATTGCTTTCGGTCCGTGAGAGGGCCCTGTCAAGCGCGGTCTTCTCCTCCTCGATTCTGGCGCTGCATTGTTCATATTCCGCGCACTGGCTCTCTTTATCCTCGTACTCGGTAGAGATCTGGGTAACCCTCGCCTCCAGCCGCTCACGTTCGGAGGTACGGATCCGGCTCTTCTCGATGAGAATATCCTGCTGGTGGAGCAGGTCCGATCGTACCCCCCGCTTCTCCTCAGCCCGCCCCATGAGAGAGAAGAGCTCCTCTTTCGCCCCGGCGATCTTGTCGCTCTCCTTCTGGAGACGCGAATCCACCGTTTCCTTTTCAGCCCGCATCGTTGCGAGCTCCATAGCAAGATTGGACCGGTCAATGGTGAGATTCCGGATGCTTTCCGCACATTCCCCGACCCTCGTCTCAGCCCGCCGGGCGTCCATGTACACGCGGTTGATCGTCTCCAGGTTGGACTCCTTCTCCTGCCGATCGCGTGCTATTGACTGCTCGGCAAGGCGGATATCTCCCTTCGCCTCTTCGATGCTCGAGATGAGCCTGCGGTACTCGGTACCGCTCCTTTCATCGATCTCGTGATCGATGGCCGCGATCGCTTCATCCAGGGAGCGCTGTTCTTCTTCAAATGACGCACGCCGGTCGGCGATCCCCCCCAGCTCACGCTGCCGCTGGTCAATCAACTGGAACAGCTGGGCGTGATCGCGCTCATATTCCCGGAGCTGTGCCGCAGACCGACACCCGCGGAAAAATTCGAGCGTATCCTGCCAGCGACGGTACTTCAATGCCTGTTCCCGCTCAGACGCCAGCTCCTCAAGCCGGAGGGAGAGCTCCCTGAGAAGGAGCTCTTCGCGCTCGATCCGTTCGCGCACCACCTCCAGCTCCCCAAGTGCCTGATCCCTTTTTTTATCGAATTCGGCTACACCGGCAATTTCATCGATGATCCGCCGGCGTTCCCCGTCGCTCATCTCCATGATGCGGGTGATATCACCCTGCATCACCACATTGTAACCTTCCGGTTTGATCCCGTACCTGCCCAGGAACTCCAGCACATCGCTCTGCTTGCAGAGGCGGTCGTTGAGATAGTTATAGCTGTAGTAGCCGCGGGCGGTTCGCTTGATCTTTCTCCTGATATTTGTGCCGTCAGAAAAGGTGATGGCGACCTCTGCGGTATTCTTCCCGCTGTTCAAATTGATCAGGTCGGTCAGCTTCTCGGCGCGAAGACCGCGCGCACCGGAAAGGGCGAGACAGAAAAGAATGCTATCGATAATATTGCTTTTTCCGGATCCATTCGGACCAGATATTACCGTAAAACCCTCAAAAACAGGAATCCTGGTCTTTTTACTGAAAGATTTGAAGTTATCTATTTCCAGCTGGGTGATATACAAGGACCAGGCTCCCGTGATAGTTCGTTGTCAGATAGAGATCGCTATGATTTGTCTTCGTCTTCTGCGTAAATGAGCGGAGCTTTCGCGCTGCTTTCCCCTTTCACTTCCCTTTTGCCGATGATAATCTTATCTGACGATGGGCGCGCCGCATTTTTTTGCGGTATCCCGGGCCTGTTGCTGGCAATGATCATATCCTCGGCATGCCGTTGCTCGGGCTTGAGGGTCCCGTCTGCCTGCATGATCATGACCGTGTCATGCCGCTCTTTCGGGGCAGGTGCAGGAACGCTCTCGGGCTCAGCCCCACCCTTTGCCACAGCCGGCGTCTCGGGCTTTCCCTGCGGGGGCTGTGGTGCCACGGGTTCCGGTGCCTGCCTCGAAATCGTCACAGGAGCAGGAGGTTGCCTCTCCCGCACCTCGCGCTCCTCCTGCACACGCACGAGTTTCCTGACCACCGATTTGAGATCGAGCAGCTCTTCGGTGAGCCCTTTGATCATGCTCTCCATTTCGACTACCTTCATTTCAAGGTCTTTCATCTTGTGAAGGTCCTGTGATTCCTGATGCGTCTCGGATGTCAACCGTTCAATCTCCTGGTCCCGTTCTCTCAGCTGGTGTTCAAGATTTCGAATTATTCCATCTTTCTGCGCCATTGATGATCCCCCTGTATCCTGGCCTGACCATAGAGTGATAGTATGATGTTGCACAGTGCTCGGTGAAAAAAGATTTGTTTTACTCGCAGGAGAGGAATACACCGAAGAATCGAGAATATATCAGAACCAATTATAATACACGGCAGTTCTGAAGAGCATTTGCGCAATTTCTCCTTGCAAGAAAAGATAATTACCCTATCACGCCAACCTTTTTGCATATGTCGTATCTGGCCGACCATGATCCAGAAATCGCTGAAATCATCGAACAGGAACGCCTTCGCCAAATAACGGGGCTTGAACTCATTGCTTCAGAAAACGTTGTCAGCAGGGGAGTGCTGGAAGCAGTCGGCTCCATCATGACAAATAAATACGCGGAGGGGTATCCGGGCAAACGATACTACGGAGGGTGCGAATTTCACGATATTGTTGAAAATATCGCACGCGACCGCCTCTGCGAGCTTTTTGGCGCAGAACACGCAAATGTTCAGCCTCATTCCGGAAGCCAGGCCAACCAGGCAGTATATATGGCCTACCTGAAGCACAGGGAGATGATAATGAGCCAGGACCTCGCGCAGGGAGGCCACCTATCCCACGGATCTCCGGTCAATATCACCGGCAAGTGGTACACGATCTCCCACTACGGTGTCGATTCCGAGAGCGAGATGCTTGACTATGGGGCCATCGAGGAACAGGCGCGCAAAGAGAAACCAAAGCTGATCGTATGCGGCGCGAGCGCGTACCCCCGTGAGATTGACTTTAAGGCATTTCAGGAGATCGCTGAAAGCGTGGATGCGCTCTGTATGGCTGACATCGCCCATATCGCCGGATTATGCGCAACCGGCCTTCATAACTCGCCGGTAGGAGTCGTGAACTTCACCACCACCACCACCCACAAGACGCTGCGCGGCCCTCGCGGCGGCGCCATAATGTGCAACAAGGAATACGCGGCAGACATCGACCGTTCAATCTTTCCCGGCATGCAGGGCGGGCCCCTCATGCACGTCATCACCGGCAAGGCCGTCTGCTTCAAGGAAGCAATGCACCCCTTGTTTACCGACTACTGCAGGCAGATCATCAAGAATTCGCAGACAATGGCGGAGGTCTTCCTCGATGAAGGGCTCGATCTCGTCTCCGGCGGAACCGACAACCACCTCATTCTCCTCGACCTTACCAACCAGGGCATCACGGGCCTTGAGGCCGAACAGGCGCTCGAGAAGGCAAACATTACGGTCAACAAAAATACCATTCCTCGCGAGACCAGAAGCCCCTTCGTTACGAGCGGCCTTCGTGTTGGCACTCCTGCAGTGACTTCCCGGGGTATGAAGGAGGAAGAGATGCGGACTATCGCACGAATGATCGCCGGAATCCTTAAGGATATCCACAACGATGCCCTGATCCGGCAGACCCATAAAAAGGTGGAGGCGCTGGCTGGCAGCTTCCCCCTCTATCCCGAAATACCCCCTTCTGAGTAGGCATGATAATCGACGGCAAAAAAACTTCGGAAAAGCGGCTTGAACTGCTGAAAGAGAGGATTGACGAGTCCGGTCTCTACCCCCGTCTTGCCACCGTGATCGTCGGCGAGGACCCCGCCTCCCAGATGTACGTGCGGATGAAGCACCGTGCCTGCGAACGGGTGGGGATCGCCTCAATCGCTGTCGAACTGCCGGGAGACGCGACCACGGAGGCGGTGCTTGAGCAGGTTGCACACCTTAATCATGACCCCGATATCAACGGTATCCTCGTGCAGCTCCCCCTCCCCCGGCAGGTGGACACCAAAACGGTCATCGAAGCGGTCGTTCCGGACAAGGATGTGGACGGGTTCCACCCCCTCAACCTGGGCTACCTCTTCAGCGGAGAACCGCGGTTTGTTCCCTGCACACCCGGTGGGATCATGACGCTGCTCGATGAATATGATATTAAATGTGAGGGAATGCATGCCGTGGTCGTAGGGCGGAGCATCGATGTGGGCCGTCCGATGGCAGCGCTCCTGCTCAATGCCGATGCAACCGTCACCATCTGCCATTCCAAGACACGTGATCTCGGTGCCGAGACCGCGAGAGCCGATATCCTGATCAGCGCCGTAGGGAGGGCACGCTTTGTGACGAGAGAGATGGTCCGAGAGGGCGCAGTGGTGATTGATGTGGGCATCAACCAGGACGAACAGGGGAACCTGTGCGGCGATGTCGACTTCGATGCGGTACAGGAGATCGCCGCGGCGATCTCCCCGGTGCCCGGCGGTGTCGGCCCCATGACCATTGCCACGCTGATGGAAAACACCTTTGAGGCGGCTCGGGCGAGCGCATGCGGACGTGTACGATAGGTGCCGTGACCCTCGGTACCGATAGCCCTGTCCGTCTCATGGGCATCATCAACTGCAGCCCCGAGTCCTTTTTTTCACGATCCTTCGTGAGCACCGATGGCGTGCGCCGGAGGGCGCAAGACCTCATCGCGCAGGGTGCCGATATCATCGATATCGGCGCGCGCAGCACGGCACCGGGGGCTCCTCCTCTCAGCGTGGCGGAAGAGAAGGCGCGCATGATCGGCGCGCTGGGGGAGTGCGCGGGACTCGGCATTGCCGTCTCGGTGGACACCATGCACCCGGAGGTGCTCGAAGCCTGCCTTGCCTACGACATTCAGGCCGTCAACGATATCAGCGGACTCATTGATGGGAATATGGCGGTGCGGATCGGCGATGCAGGACTTCCCGCAATCCTGATGGCCTCGGTAGGGCGTCCGGGCGATGCCATCGGGGTGGAGGCCACGGTCGATGCCCTCGCCCGCGTGGTAGAACGAGCCAGTGAAGCAGGAATCAAGGAATTTGTCCTCGATCCGGCCGTGGGGAGGTGGAGGGAGGAGAAGCTACCGGCACACGACTGGGATCTCTGCAGGCATTTCTCTCGTTTTCTTGTGTTTGACAGGCCACTGCTTGCAGCCGTTTCGAGAAAATCATTCATCGGCGATTTACTCGACAAGCCAACAGAGCAACGCCTCAGCGGGTCGCTTGCCGTGACCTACGGCCTCATTCTGCGGGGGGCATCCCTGGTCCGGACCCATGATGTTGCAGAGACGCGTGACCTGATCAGGGTCCTTGCCTACCTGGAGCGAAATCCATGAGTCTGCAGTTTTGTGTATACGGGCTGAATACCGGGATCATCAGTGTGGGCGACGACATGCTCCCCGTCCTCATCGAGGCAGCAGGCGCGATCGGTGGGTTTGAGGAGGGCGATGTGCTGGTCATCGCCGAAACGGCCGTTGCCACAGCCGAGGGCAATATTGCACGGCTGGACGGGATCATCCCCTCTGACGAGGCGCACCGTCTTGCAGCCGCGTACCAGATGGACCCCCGGCTCGTGGAGGTTGTGCTGGAAGAGAGTGACGATATCATCGGGGGAATCCCCGGATTTCTGCTTTGCATGAAGAACGGGACCCTCCTCCCCAACGCGGGGATCGACGGATCGAACGCCCCGCCGGGGACGGTGGTTAAACTCCCCAGAGATCCCGACTTTAGCGCCGAACGCATCCGTAAGGGGGTCGAGAGGGAGTGCGGGGTTCGCATCGGTGTGATCATCGCGGATTCCCGCACCCATGCAATGAGACTGGGGTGCAGCGGCGTGGCAATCGGCTGCTCGGGACTTGATGCAGTCGAAGACGAACGGGGGCGCTTCGATCTCTACGGAAGGCAGCTTGAAGTGACAAAATCCGCGGTCGCCGACAATATCGCATCTGCCTGCGAGCTGGTGATGGGCGAGGCCGACGAGTGTGTCCCTGCGGCAGTCGTCCGCGGTCTCGGGCTCACACTCTCAGGAGTGAGAGGCGTGGAGAGTATCGCTGCCTCAGAATGTCTATTTATGGGAGTTGCGCTGAATGCCAACCCGTCCCTTTTCGATGGAAAGCGCAAACCCGAGTTCCATTAAGAATTCCCTGCTCTTTCCTTCGCCGTGAAGGAGAATCTCAACAAGATCCTCTTTTTCATCGACATCGGTATGCAGGCGGAAGGAATCGATAACTTCGATGCTCATGCCCGCCGCACGGGCAATATTGACATGATCCCGGAAGCTCGCCCCGTAAAAATCGACGTGGAACAGTTGCGGGTTTTTAATATACAGCGAATTTGTCCCGCCACCCCGGCCCGGTACAATGCCGACATCCGCCGCCGTATGCAAAAGACGCGAAACGGCATCCACCGTGACCAGAGGAAGGTCGGCCATGATGATGAGCATGGGGTGATGGAGCGCAGAAAGGCACGCATTCAGCGCTTCGTTCAGACCCATGTCTTTGACCACCGTCTCGGCATCGTCACAGGAGAAGGGATGTGTGGAGAGGATGTACGGCTTGCACCCGGCCCCGGTGACCGCCGAAATGACGTCGTCGAGCATCACCCGTGCGAATTGTTCCCGTTCCGGCTGGGTTAAGATACAGGAAAGTCTCGTCTTCGGGTTTACCGGTTTAAACGGGATGATAGCCTGAACACACATTTTCAAAACGTTGTTGCGGAATGGTCAAAAAGGCATCGAAACAAGCAATTCTCGAGGGTATTCATGCCCGGATCTTCTGGTGCGCTGGGAGCCCACAGGGCTTCATTGCGGGGCATTGCAGGAAGGCGGTGCTCCGAACAGTTGATGTGGATACATGCCCACATATATCCATGCAGCACCGCGTGATCACGTTCTCCCGCAATGTGTTTCTTCCTCTCACCACGGTATGCAGGAACAGGTGCGGCTATTGCATTTTTCGGACCCCGGTCGGTGAAGGATGTCTCATGCAACCCGGCGAGGTAGTAACGAACCTTCGCCGGGGGGAGGTGCTGGGATGCACCGAGGTACTCTTCACGTTCGGCGAACGGCCGGAAGAGGAGCCCGGCTTTCAACGCATGATCCGGGCAATCGGTTATGAGAGCATCCTTGACTACTGCTATGACATGTGCTGGGAGAGCATCAGGGCAGGGCTCCTCCCCCACACCAATGCCGGTATTATGACCTATGAAGAGCTGGAGCGTTTCAAACCGGTAAATGCCAGCATGGGGCTCATGCTGGAGACGACCGCGGACATCCCGGCCCACAGGAACTCACCCGGCAAGGATCCGGCGGTACGCATCGAGATGATGGAGAACGCTGGCAAGCTTAAGATCCCCTTCACCACCGGGCTGCTGATCGGGATCGGGGAGCGTACATCGGACCGGGAAGAATCGCTTGAGGTCATTGCGGGGCTTCACCGGCGCTACGGGCATATCCAGGAGGTCATCATCCAGAACTTCTGCCCGAAGGAAGGAACACCGATGGAGGGGGCCCCGGTGCCGGACAGCGAGGAGATCTGCGAGACCATACGCATGGCAGGGGAGATCCTCCCGCGTGATGTGGCGGTCCAGATTCCTCCCAACCTTGCCGATGCCCGGATGCTCATCGGGTGCGGCGTCGATGATCTCGGAGGGGTATCACCCCTGACCATCGATTACGTCAACCCCGAACACCCCTGGCCCCAGATCGCCCGCTTAAAAGAACTCGTGGGTGATGCCGTACTGCGAGAAAGGCTCTGTATTTATCCCCAATACATCGAAAAAGGATGGTATCACCCCAATATCGAAGGGCTTATCAGACACCTTGCGCACATGATTGAGGAGAGAGAGGGTTCATGAACAGCGAGCCCCTGTATGAAGGGAAAGCAAAATCGGTTTACCGCTCGGAACAACCGGGGGAGCTGATCGTCCGGTTCAGAGATGATATCACGGCGTTCGACGGGGAGAAAAAGGACGTCCTTTCGGGAAAGGGTGTTTTCAACGCAGCCGTATCAGCCTTTTTCTTTGAGCACCTTGAGAGCCATGGGATCGCAACCCATTTTGTCCGCATGGTGGACGAGCGCACCATGATCGTCAGGGAACTTGCCATGATACCGCTGGAAGTTATCGTGCGGAACCGTGCTGCAGGATCCATTGTGCGCCGGTATCCCTTTGCCGAGGGGCAGGTGTTCGATCCGCCCGTCATTGTGATGGACTTCAAGGACGATGCCCGCCACGACCCGATGATCAATGATGACATCATTATGGCGCTGGATCTTCTGAATCGCGAGGAGATCGACGCCATCCGGAAGACGACACTCGAGATCAACCGCCTGCTGTCAGCATATTTCAGAGAGCGGGGGATCACCCTCGTCGACTTCAAGATCGAGTTCGGGAAAGTGGGGGGTGCGATACTCCTTGGCGACGAGATTAGCATGGATTCCATGCGCCTGTGGGACAGGGAAACCGGCGAGTCACTCGACAAAGATGTCTATCGGTTTGACAGGGGCGATGTGCTTTCCGCCTATGGGCGTGTTGTGCAGAGAATCATACCCGGGTATTCGGGAGGAAGAGGATGAAGTTCGAAGTACAGATTACCATTGCACTGAAAGAAGGCATGCTGGATCCCGAGGCGAGAGCCATACAGCATGCCCTCAATAACCTCGGATTTGCCACGGAAGGCCTGAAAACCGCAAATGTATATTGTATTACGGTCAATGCCCCGACAGCGGATGAGGCGCGAACCAGAGCAACCGAGATGTGCGAGCGCCTGCTGGCAAATCCCGTCATACACGACTACTGTATCGAGGTTGCGCAATGAGGTTTGCCGTGGTTCAGTTCGGGGGCAGCAACTGCGACCGGGACGTGCACCACGTACTCGAATCGGTCTGCGGCGTGGACACCGATCTTGTCTGGTATAAGGAACGGCTGGGGGACCGCTACGACGCGGTGGTGATTCCGGGAGGGTTTTCCTACGGGGATTACCTGAGAGCAGGTGCAATCGCCGCCAGAACTCCCATCATGGCCGATATCATCGGTCATGCCGGGGCAGGAGGGCTCGTGCTGGGCATCTGCAACGGAGCACAGATCGGCGCGGAGAGCGGGCTCGTTGAGGGAACCTTCACCATGAACCGGGCACCAAAGTTCATCTGCGAATGGGTATATTTACGCGTGGAAACTGCGGACTCGCCCTTCACCTCGGCCTACCGCAAGGGTGAAGTGATCCGCATCCCCATCGCCCACAAAGAGGGGCGGTTTGTCACCTCACCCGAAAACCTTGAGAGACTGGAGCGGGATGGGCGTATCGCGTTCCGTTTCTGCGACGAACAGGGCTCGGTCACTGAAGAGAGCAACCCGAACGGATCGCTTGGGAACATCACCGGAATCCTCGGGAAAGGACAGAATGTCCTGATGATGATGCCTCACCCGGAGCGGGCTTCTGAGAACGTTCTCGGGTCGTTGGATGGAAAAAGACTATTTGATTCGATGATCGCATATATCGCACGAGGGGAGTAACGATGCCGGAGCTTGAGGAGAAACAGAAACGCCTCGAAGAGGAGATTTATGCATGGGCGAAAGAATATGCAGAGGAGCACGGCTGGTCGATCAACTACATCGAGAAGCAGGTGAAAGCAGTGATCCGGGGGCTTGCGCGAAATTACATCCGGCACGGCCAGCGCTATTGCCCCTGCCGTATCAGAAGCGGGGATCCCGAGACGGATAAGGAAATCATCTGCCCCTGCATCTACCACGAGGAGGAAATCGCCACGCGTGGCCACTGTCACTGCAACCTCTTTTTCGATGACAAATTCTTTGAAGAACTCCTGAAAGGAGAAAAGATTCCTGAACCAGATCACCCTCTGGTCGAGCACGAGACCGAGAAGTGATTGAGGCGGAACCCTGAGTCATTCTCCCCCTCAAGAACGGGGCCAGGGTGTCCCTGCCAGAGGAGGATCACCCCCGCGCTTCCCGGGAGGGCGCCGGGAGATGGGGAGCGGAGACGATGCCGGCATCTCCTGCGATTCCTGGATGAGAGAAAAAATTCCCGGAAGGAGCCGCATGTCTGGGGGGATTGTCGCGATCTATGTTGCGTCCCCGGTGGTGGGAGCGTGGATGCTCCAGGTATCGCCGCGATCTATGCAACTTCGCGTGCATCGCGCCGAAACAGTCTCCAGGGGAAGGGAACCAGGAAAAAAAGCAGAAATGCCATAGCGATGGGAACAAGCAGTCCGAAGAGGGCGGACTGGAGACTGAACATATCCGCGATATAACCGCTCACCGCCACTCCGGCACCTCCCGCGCCCACGGCGAGCCCCAACATGAGCCCCGACACAACCCCCACGCTGCCGGGCACGAGTTCGTGCGCCATGGCGATGGTGACCGAAAAGGTCGACCACAGGAAAAAGCCAAAGAGAAACAGCGCCATGAATGCAATCGTCCCCTGGCTGTGAAGGAAGACCCAGAAGGGAGGGATGGCGGCGGCGACCCCGAAGAGCGTGTACTCTTTGCGCCCGTAGCGGTCTGAGATTGTCCCGCCGATCACCTGGCCGACCACACCGCAGAGCAGCATCACCGTAACCATGAGGTTGGCGCTCACCACGCTAAAGCCGCGTTCGGTGAGGTAGGTCGGAAGAAAGGCCATCGTGGCAAAGATTGCCCATGCGCGAAACGCCGAACCGAGGACCAGAAGCCCTGCAGCGATAAGGGTGGTACGAGGCACACTGCCTTCCGGCGTTTTCCCCTCGGCGTGTACAGGATTTGTTGCAGGGGGAGGGAGGATCCGCTTGAGCACAAACGCCGTGATCAGCCCCGGCACCACCAGCACGATCATCCCCTCGAGGCCGAAGATGCCCGCCGCGGCCCCGGCAAGCACCGGGCCGATCGCAAATCCCAGGTTCCCCCCGACGACAAAGTACGAGGTCAACCTGCCCCTGCTTCGGTCTTCGGCAAGTTTGCTCACCGTGCCCAGGGCACTGGGGTGGAAAAACGCGTGTCCCAGCGCCCCGATTGCCGCAAAGGCCAGGATGAGAGGATAGCTGTCGAGGAGCCCCACCGCCGAGATGAATACCGACCCGAGCAGAACGCTATAGCTGATATGGATTGCGATCCCTTTTCTGTCGTACAGCCATCCCACGATGGGCTGCGTAAAGGATGAGGTGAGCTGGAAGACGGTGACGATGATTCCCGCCGTGAGGTAGGAATACCCGTGTTCGAGGATGAGCAGGGGGAGAATTGCCGGGAGAACCGGGCTGTAGAGATCGGTGATCAGGTGTGCTGCCGAGAGGCCGAAAATCGCACGGCTTCGTGTCATGCGTTCAGTCCACCCGGAGTATTCTCACAACTTCGACCGGGATCTCCACACGATCCTTTGTATGGTGGGCAAAGGTTCGTCTCATGGGAAATGCGCATGCGGCGACCTCGTCGATCTCCCCCCGGCCCTTGATATAGCCCGAAAGGAACGCACGGGAGCCTTCATTGAAGATGCCGTAGACCACGTTGGCACAGGAAAGCGCTGCATCGATGAAGGGACGATCGGCATGCCGTTTCTGTGCGCCGAACGGAGGATTCATCACCACCGTGTCGCAGGGGCAGATCGAGCCGAGTGCAGTCGGATCCCGGATATCCCCTACCACGGCATGGACAGAAACCCCCAGCATTGCGGCATTCCGCTCTGTCGCGGCGACCGATGCCGGATCGATGTCGATGCCTGCCGCCGCCGATGCACCCAGAAGGGACGCACCGCAGCAGAGTATCCCTGTACCGCATCCCAGATCACATACCCGTTTTCCCTCGATGTCGCCCCGCAGATAGGCATGATAAAGGAGCCTTGCGGCAACCTCGGCAGGTGTCACGTACTGCTCGAGATCAACGCGGGGCCGATCAAACCCTGCGATGCGTTCCAGGCGCATCTCCAAAGCTTTCAGTTTCATCTCACACTATCTCGTCGATGGTATAGTCTTCCCAGGACCGCACACCGCAGGCTATCTCAAACTCCGGAGGGCTCAGGACGGGGGCAGGAAACCGCACCTGGTCGTCATAGGCAATGCGCGGGCAGGCGGTGTTTACATAACAGTCGAACCCCAGATTGAGGAGTGCGTCGGGAGTGATCTCCTGCAGGGCAACGATGAAAGCTACACCGGAGAGTGCGGCGAGGCGTGTGGCGAGTGCGCTCCGCTTCTGGCCGCTTTTTTTGGAGAGAAGAATGCCGATGCTCTCTGCCTCCCGGGCCTTTTCGATGAGCACATACCGTTTTCTCAGGAGCCTGGAGGCGTCGACCACCTCCGCACTGCCGCGATAGGGGTCCAGTGCCACCACCCGCGCACCCGTCGCCAGCTGCACGCCCAGTGCGTGGAACACCCCTGTTCCCACGTAGAGAATTTCGCGGGCACCGGTAGCCCTCGCCGCCTCAAACGAACAACCGAGAATCTGCCCCGGAAGCGGCGTCCTCGCACTGCCCCGCGCTACCGCACAGGAAATTCCCCGGTCCCGCAGGTACGAGGCCGCGGCATCGACAAGGTGGGCGTGCTGGACCGTGGTCACCAGCCCGATCTCCTTTCCCTCGATGAGGGGAATGACCGCGTCAAGGACAGCCACATCAAAGTCGTAATGGACGTAGACGTACAGCACACCCTCCCGTTCATCGACCGGCGCATGCCCGAAATGGACGAGCAGATCCACCTCGTCGAGCAGGTCGAGATCCAAATCGCAGGCCCCGTAACAGGGATCTCCGCTGATAACGACCCCGATCCCCGCCGCATCGAGGGGGCGCGCGACACCCGCGGCCTTCCGTTTGAGTCCCTCAGGAAACTGGAGGGCTACTCTTTGTGCATTGCGGTCCCGGATCTTCCTGACAAGGTCAGAAATGGCTTCCGGTGATGTGAACGCCAGATTCAGTGACATCGATGCTCACGAGCGATTTGTACGGGCAGGATTCCCGTGGATCACAGCGGTTGATGGCCACGCAGGTATCAGTCACCTCAGCCCCGGCCTGATTGAGGGCGTCGATGAGGGCGACCATCGTTCCGCCGGTGCTGCAGACATCGTCGACGATCACGACACGGTCACCGGGGGCTATCCCGTTGAGGTAGAGCTCGCCCTTCGAGTAGCCCGTCGACTGGTGCACCGCAATCTCCCCGGGGAGCGAATACGACCGCTTCCGCATGACGTTGAGGGGGATGTCGGTCATCAGGGAAAGCGAGGTGCCGATATGGATGCCCATCGCCTCAGCGGTCACGATCTTGTCCACCCCGTCGAGGTTCATGATCCTGAGCATCGCACAGGCAACCTCCCTCAACAGGGCAGGATCAATATTCGGGATGCCGTCGGTGATGGGGTGGATGAAATAGTGGTACTCACCCCGTCTCACCACGGGACATTCTTCCAGTGATTGTTTCAGTCGTTCAAGCATGCATCTCACCAATATCATGTAAAAAGGCCTCGATCACATCGCGGTGCACATGCGGCATGCACACGATCCGCATATATCCTTTTCGTGTTCTCGAAACACGCCAGCCTTCGGGAACCGCGGGGCAGGAAAATGTGGCCACATTCACCTCGGGCCTTACCGGTGCAGGATAGCCCCAGGTCGCCATCCCGTCGATCAGGCGTTGTGTGTTCTCCATGCACCCACGCATGATCGCCCGCATCCCTTCCTTTCCGAAGTATTCCAGCACTGCCAGTGCTCCGGCCACCGCCCCTCCAGAACGCGTGCCATTGAGCGTGTATGCCTGTTTTACCGTCAGATATGGTGTATCGACGTGAAGACAGCGGAGCATTTGTTCGTCACGGACGAGGAGGCAGCCGACGGGGATGGTGGAGAACCCCATCTTGTGGGGATCCGCCGAAATACTGCTCACGCCGGGAAGGGAAAAATCAAACGGAATTTCAGATTCAAGGAACGGCAGCACAAACCCGCCGAACGCCGCATCGACATGGAAAAAGATGTCCCGGTCTTCCGCGATCTCAGAGAGGCGCGTGAGCGGGTCGACCGTGCCATACTCGGTGGAACCGGCAATTCCGCCAAGAAATACCGTGTTCGAGTCGATATAATCCTCAATCTGCTCCACATCCATACAGAACCCAGGATCACAGGGAACGGTCCGCATCTCAAGGGAAAGGATATCGCATGCTTTTTCAAAGGAAAAGTGGGCGGATTCAGGAATGACAATATTCGGCGATCGTGCGGAAACCATCTTTTTCGCGATCCTCAGCGCCTGGATGTTGGATTCGGTCCCCCCCGCGGTTGCGTAGCCCCCCGCCTCCGGGTGGTGGAATAGTGATCCGACACATTCGATGAGAAGACGCTCGAGCGATGCAGATCCTGCAAACAACCCGGGATCTCCGAGGTTTGACTCGATAAACATCTGGTGCGCACGCACCGCGACGGGGTGAGGATGTGTGCACATGGAGCTGAGGACCTTAAGGTATCCAAGGTCTTCGTCTTTTTTGGAGGCAAGAAAAGAGAAGAGTTCTTCTTCCAGGCAGCCGGCATTACGCATTGTTGCTTCTCACAAAATCGAGGACCATGCGCTGTTCCGTGCGGGACGCGGTCTCGCGGATCTTTGCAACCGCGTCGATGTTTGCGGATACGCTGGTGATGCCGTGACGGATCAGCCACTCCACCATCGCCGGGTCTGACCCCGCCTGCCCGCAGATGGAGCACTCCACGCCATGAGTTCGACAGGATTGGATGGCATCGTCAATGAGCTTGAGCACCGCAGGGTGCTTGGGGTAGTACATACCGGCCACATTCTGGTTGTTCCGGTCGATTGCAAGCGTGTACTGGATGAGATCGTTGGTGCCGAACGAGGCAAATTTGATGCCGGCACGGATGAAGTCTTCGATGAGAAGGGCACTGCTGGGGATCTCGATCATGATGCCGAGTGTCCGGTTCTCCACATCCACGCCCCACGAGCGAAGCATTTCACGAGCCTGCACGAACTCTTCCGGCGAGCTGACCAGGGGGAACATGAGGCCGAGGTTGTCATATCCCTGGTCCCAGAGGCGTTTGAAGGCCTCGACCTGAAGCCGGAACTGCTTGGGGGTTTGGAGATCCCTCCGGATACCCCGCCACCCGAGCATGGGATTGTGTTCGTCCGGCTCATCTTCTCCCCCTTCCATGTTCCGAAACTCGTCGGTGGGTGCGTCAAGGGTCCGAACCCATACGGACTTGCCGGAAAAGGCGTCGAGCACGACCTTGATGCCCTTGTAGAGCTCGTCGATGAACTCCTCCTCCCTGCCGTTCTTGATAAACCAGCCGGGAGTGCGGTTCAACCCAAGAATAAGATGTTCAATGCGGAGCAGCCCCACACCATCGGCACCGGTGTCGGCCGCACGCTTTGCGGCTTCCGGGAGGGAGACGTTCACCTTGATGGCGGTGGCCGTCACCATGGGAGCGGTGGCGATAACAGGTTTCGCCTCCTCCTCTTTCGGCTTTTCAAGCGAACCCTCGTAGACGAGGCCTTTTTCGCCATCGATGGTGACGACCTGTCCGTTCTTAAGCTTGGACGTGGCGGTCTTTGTGCCCACCACGGCAGGGGTCCCCAGCTCACGACTCACGATTGCCGCATGGCAGGTCATTCCGCCTTCGTCAGTGATGATTGCAGCCACTCTGCGCATTGCCGGAACCATATCAGGATTGGTCATCTTTGCTACAAGGATATCCCCCTCTTTGACCTTCCCCGCATCCTTGATATCCCTGATAATGACTACCTTGCCGCTTGCAATTCCCGGGGATGCTCCCTGTCCCTCAAGAATGATCCTGGCCTCCGCTTCACCACCCTTCTCGGCAGGTTTTGCTTTTCCGGACGCGATGGTGGTGATGGGTCGGGACTGGAGCACATAGATCTCTTCGTCCACAATCCCCCATTCCATATCCTGGGGAATACCATAGTGGTCCTCTGAGATTTTCCCGAACTTTGCCAGTTGCTTGATCTCTTCATCGCTGAGCACCGCGGCGTTCTGCCGTTCCTTATCTATCTCGACCTCGATTGTACCGTGGTCGCCGTCAGGAATGATTTCCACTTCCTTATGGGCGATATATCGGTCCACCACAGCCTCCATCCGGTGATCATATACGTATTTATCAGGAGAGACGCTGCCCGAAACCACTGCTTCACCAAGCCCCCATGATCCCTCGATGATGGTCGTCGGCTCCCCGGTAACGGGGTGGGAAGAGAATAACACCCCGGCTTTCTCGGAATACACCAGTTCCTGTATGACGACGGCAATATTCACGCTCCGGTCGTCGAAACCCTGCTTTGACCGGTAGTAGATCGCACGCCCCCCGTAAAGTGAAGCCCAGCATTTCTGCACCGCTTCGAGGAGATCATCGACTCCCTTGATATTGAGATATGTCTCCTGCTGACCGGCAAAACTTGCGTCAGGAAGGTCTTCAGCAGTAGCACTCGAGCGAACGGCAACGACCAGATCATGCCCGATTTTCTCATATGAATCAGCAATATCCTCCTTTATATCTTCAGGCATGGGTACGCTGAGTACAAGTTCTTTTGCCTCATTTGCAGCTGTTTCGAGTCGCTGGGGATCATCAACATCAAGGTTGTACAGCTTGTTGAAGAGGGCCTCTTCGATGCCCGTTTCGACGAGAAACCTTCGGAATGCGTGTGCAGTAACAACGAAAGCTTTCGGCACGGGGAGACCTATTGAGGTCATTTCTCCCAGAGATGCACCTTTTCCTCCAACAGAGACGATATCATCCTTTTTTATCTCTTCAAGCCACAGAATATTGGGCTGTTCGTTCATGCTCGCACCATCTAATAACTTACCGGGATTATTAATACATGTTTTGTGTTTTTATCTCCTTCAGGTATTCGCGGTATACTGCCGCAATACAGATCTTTCCCAGCGTGCTCGCCAGTCAGATGAAAAGCATGAATACGGTGCAGGGAGATTCAATATGGGGTTTCAACGTGAAATATAGAGTCCTGGTCAGTGATCCACTGGCGGAAGAAGGAATAGATATTCTCAGGGATTTTTGCGATGTGGACGTCAAGACCGATTTTTCAGAAGACGACCTCGTCGATATCATCGGACAGTATGACGGTCTTTTGGTCCGGAGCGGCACTCAGGTGACCGCACGCGTCATCGAAGCGGCCGGCAAGCTCAAATATATCGGGCGTGCGGGCGCCGGCGTGGACAACATCGACCTCGATGCTGCGACACGCAAGGGAATTATCGTTGCAAACGCTCCTGGAGGAAACACGCTCGCCGCAACGGAGCATACGCTTGCCATGATGGCGGCGCTCGCCCGAAATATCCCGCAGGCCAATGCCTCTCTGAAAGCAGGCGAATGGAAGAGATCGAAATTCATGGGCGTGGAATTAAACGAAAAAGTTCTGGGTATTGTCGGATTCGGACGAATCGGGCAGGAAGTTGCCCGCCGTGCCATCGCCCTGGACATGAAGTGCATTGCCTACGACCCCTACATCAATATCGAACGGGCAAAGCAGCTGGGAGTAGAGGTGATGTCGCTAGAGGACATCTTTGCCGCTGCCGACTTCATCACCATCCACACACCCCTCGTTAAGGAAACGAGGCATGTCATCAATGACAGGACTATCGCCATGATGAAAGACGGCGTCCGTATCGTCAATTGCGCACGCGGCGGTATCATCGACGAGGAAGCGCTCAACAGGGCCATCAGGGCCGGCAAGGTTGCGGGAGCCGCCCTCGATGTCTTTGAGGAAGAGCCTCCGTTCGGCTCTCCCCTGCTCCAACTCCCGCAGGTGATCACCACGCCGCACCTCGGGGCAAGCACCGTTGAGGCGCAACAGAATGTAGCGGTCTCCGTGGCGAAACAGTGCATTGAAGTCCTGAAGGGAGGGACGGCAAAATTTGTTGTCAATGCGCCCATGATTCCGGCAGAACAGCAGGAACTCATCGAGCCCTACGCGACTCTTGCCGGAAAGATGGGCAAACTTCTCATCCAGCTCGTCGAGGGCAGACTTCAGGCAGTGGAGATCGAATACGGCGGAAAAGCCGCCGATTTCGGACAGAATACGAAATTCATCACCAGGATGGCACTGAAGGGGCTTCTCGACCCCATTCTCCAGAACCCGGTCAATATTGTCAATGCAGAGTTTATTGCCCTGGAACGCGGCATCAAGGTGAGCGAAACTGTCACCGAGGAGTCCAGGGGCTTTACCAATATTGTCACCATCACCGCAAAAACCGACAAGATGATCGAGTCGGTAAGCGGCAATGTTGCGGGCAAGGATAAACAGCGCATCGTCTGCATCGGGGAGTATATGACCGACATGACGCCTGGCGGCCACGTGGTTATCTCCCGCCACCACGATGTTCCTGGGGTTATCGGGCGGTTCGCCACCATCATCGGCCGCCACAACGTAAATATCGCCGGCATGCAGGTCGGCCGCAACAAGCCTGGCGAAGAGGCCATCATGGTGCTCAATGTGGACAGCGAAGTCCCGAACGAAGCCATCGAGGAGATGAGGAAATCAGAGGGCGTATTTACGGCAAAATACGCACATATCTAAAATATTCCCATCAGCACAGTTCCCCTTTTTTGGTGGCAATCCTCAGGCAGCGTACTGCTCGAAACGATAGCCCATTTGTGCAGAATCAGCGCATTTGCACGCAATCGGGCTTATTATCGGCAATGAAAAGGGAATTCTTTTATAGATCGGCGTCCCATATTGTAGAGCGCCAAGACGCAACCGATGGGCTCGTGGTCTAGCTGGTTATGACGTCGCCTTGACACGGCGGAGGTCTTGAGTTCGAATCTCAACGAGCCCACTTTTCTCATGAAATTTCGTGCGTTTTTCTGATGATTTGGGGATTCATTCCTCTCATTTCCCGGTATATAAGAGAATAATGAATCCTTATTTGCATAGTGTTCGAAAAAAGAAGAGATATTATTCCTTATACTCTATGAGGAATAACAACCGTTGTTGTACTTGTCAAGAATATCTGCGAGACAGATGAACTTTTGTCGATCACCATCGTTCCCTTTCCATGACGCGACTTCATCGGGGGAATAGGTACAGAACAGCTGCCATGCATCCCACCACGCCTTGTCCACTGAATCCGGACTGGTCCATGGAGCTCCGTTGAGACGGGCAGCGATGAACTGGTGAGCGAGGATGTAGTACGCATTGCCCTTGGTCGTGGTTTTCAGCACCTCCATGTAACAGTCACCACTCTTGTAGAAGTTTTCATAGTCAAATTTTTCTAAATAAGGCCAATCTTCGGGATGATTTTTCCAGTATCCCTGTGTCAACGGCTCGTCAGGAAAGTCACAGGCAACCGCGGGCATGACAAGGAGCAGCACTGCGATGAGTGCCAGACCTGATATTATCCATAGTTTCATTGTATCACCTCTGGTGAATTTTACTCTTCTGCTTTCCCGATGTACTGCACATTGCCATTTATTGCAGGATAATCGTGGAACATTTCGCATATTATATAATATAATATATATATTTTTCATTCATATTCCAACGCAGAGTTTTCCCATCCATGAAATATACTCGATTCAACCTTAAATAAGGAAAATAGCAGCATTAAATCATTATTTCACCTGCCCATGCAGGTATCTGAAGATTCGCCGCATTCCGGAGGACCGGAAATATCCTTCATCCCATCCCACAGGCAGGTGTGTCCTCTGTCGCGACGAGGGAGCAGACCAGGAGATGCAGATGCCGATACAGCGGCCTCTCCGGAAATATATGAACGAGGGGCCCACGAGCCCGGGAAAGGTATTGGTACCTGTTTAACTCCGGTATGCATCCGCATCGGAGGCGTCTCTTCCCTGAATCATCCTGACGAGTGCTATCTCGTCACACTGCCACCCTCCCAGCAGTTCCACGATGGCTCCCACATAGGGCTCCTGCCGTGTCATGCTCGGAGCACTGCGAGGATTGTGCCGGTCACCTTTCCTGCCCATTCCTGCATGCCCTGTCGCAATAAAGTGAAGGAAATCCTCCCGGGGCAGGTTCCACACCGTATTCACCCTCAGTCTGACAAAATGCGGTGAGGTGGGATGGGGAGAGAGGACTGCCTGGGTGCCAGGCAGAGAGAGAGGATTTCCTCCGCTCGAACCAGCCAGCGTGATCACCCGTTCCCAGAGTGCATCACACCCGCGCCACGAGTGAGGACATTCCCTGCAGTACCGGTTTGAAGGCGGGTATCCATCGCTGGCATAGTATCGGCAAAAATGGATGTCCATCACCCAAAGGTATAAAACGAGGTCCGATAGTCCCTTCGATTTTGTCCTCCGATTCCTGAAGTGATTTTTTGGAAACGTATACACGAAGCGCGATACCAGGTCGGAAAAATATTTATGTTTTAATTATATTATTAACAAAATACTTGATGCCCTATGATCTCTTTGAAAACCGGTATGGTCATCCTGGTTCTGTGTTTTTCTCTCATTGTCGCGGCGGATGCAGACGACGCACTCTGGAAGTGCACCACTGAGCACGAAATCAGCTGCCTCGAACTCTCTCCCGATGGCTCCTATGTCGTTGCGGGCGGCGAACGCATCTACTGCATGGACCGGGAAGGAACCCTGCTGTGGCATGAACATTCGGGGGATGATCTGCAGTTCATCAAAGACGGCTCAATCATTGTCGGCCTGCGCAATAATTTCCTCCATTTCATCGACTTGGAAGGAAAACTGTCCTGGAGAGAAGAGATCACCGAGGATGTCCTGATATCTGATATAGTCGCCATATCCGATGACGGCAAAGACTACTTCGTGCTCGGCTCAGATTGCAGCGTGTATGCCCGGGAAGGAGAAGAATTGCTCGAAGAGAGGATCGAACATATGGCCCACCCATCCAGTGTGCTCTTGAACTGGAACACTGCCCGCATCCTTGCCGTCGAAGATGACGGTCTTCACTGCTACAATGCCCGTTCAGGAAGCGGACGGTGGGAAAATGCTGCCCGCGGCGAAATGGCCGTGATGACCGAAGACGGCGCATATGCGATATACGGCGCAGGGAACAGAATCTACGAGATCGGTGCCCTGCATGGCGAGACAGGTGAGCGCGAGGAGAGCTGGGAGTGCAGGATCGATGGTGAGGTGCTCTCCATGGATGTATCCGATGTGGAAAACGGGGAGTACCTGATCGCCGTGGGCACGAAGGATGCGACCCAAAATTCTATCGACAATTTCGTCTACCTGCTTGACAGCAATGGTCAGCAGAAATGGAAAAAACAGTGTGGATTCTGGATATATGCTATCGATATCACACCTTCAGGCAACTATATCGCCGCAGGATCGCTCGAAAAGAAAGTGTTTGTGTTTGATAGGGCAGGAAATCTGTGCAAGGAGATCGATACCAGCGAACCTGTCAAATTCGTATGCCTGAATGAAGAGGAAAACATCGGAGTGGCTGCCGATGCGCACAATGTGTATGCCTTCACGCTTGAACGCGAGGCAACGGCCGCAGAAGAGGAAAATGCCACACCCTCCGTAACGCCCACGTCCACGCCGGCACCGGATCACACCACGACCCAGCCGCTCGAGCCGCCGGTCAAAGAATCGAAACTCGCCGACAGGGGACCCGGGGGAGATGGCGGAGCCGATCTCCCCCCTGTCTCCGGGCAGTCCGGTGCATCCGGTATCTTCCTTGAAGTCCGTTCAGCGCTGGTTTCATTTTTCAAGGGGATATTCTCCCTACCGGCACAGGGATCCTGACAGGATCCTCACCGGTGTTTTGGATGGGAACAGGCAATCCGAATGCCCTCTTTTGGTCCATCTGCATCGGATTTCCTGTGGCAAGAGAAGAGGCCCCTGTAGCCTACTCCTCTTTTCGCTCAATTGTCATTTCGCAGATGGCGTTTCCGAAGCAGCGTGCCCAGAGCACCGATGCTCGGTAATCTTCATTGAGGCCTTCAACGAGTGCGGTTTTGAATGCATTGCAGACGAGGTATGCATGTCCGGGATTGACTCCCAGTTCTCTGGCCATGGCAACAAACGGGCAGTGAGTAACACGCAATACCGCCCTTTCATCGGTTGCTTCCAACGGCTCCCCCTCGAAACCCGGACCGAACAAAACCGTGACCAGCACCTCAACCGCCATGGCGAGATCAGCTGCATTCCCTGTCGGAAGGCGAAATGCCAAAGCCACCGATGACATTTCCTGTCCAAGATTCCGAAAAATCTGCCCGACCTTTGTGTTATACCCCTCTCCCACAGCATCTCCGAGGGCCCTTTCGTAGGCAAAGGGCAAATAGGTCAGTGTGCGCGCAGTGAGGCGCCAGCGCATCTCAACTGGTATCGGGTCAGCAGTATCCATTGCGACAAGTTCCTCCATTGTACTGGTGCACCGACCGATGCGTGCGAGGTGGCACACGCAATACGGGGCCCGTGCACACGAACACCCCCGTTGAATGAGGAATCCGCAGCACCCAGATAAATATAGTATTTGAAATATATATGGCAATATACTTTCTATACCATACATCCATACGCACTGATCGGGGGATCATTGCACAATACCGTATGGTTGCTGGAAAAATACGTGCCTGTTGGAAAAAAGTCTCGGGAAGGGAGAGACGAACCTCCCTTGCGAATGCGGCAATCGTGGTTGAGCTCAGCGCACCCTTGTCCTGTACCCCCGCATATCTATGGTTAACCCAAGCACACGGGTTTTTGCGAGCGAATTGGAGACGAGGGGAATGAGAAGCGGACGAAGGCTCCGGATCTTTCCCAGCATTCCATTCCCCGGATTATAGCCGCGGGCCATCTGGGCTTCATGGATGCGCTGTCCTTCGAGCTGGAGGCTGGGAATAAACCTCAGGGCAATGATGAACATCAATACGTAATCGATGGGCAGATGCAGTGCGATCAGGGCGTTTGTGAGTTCGGTCGGCTTCGTGGACATGATGAGCAGCTGGAAGGCGAAGAGCATGGCAAAAAAGCGCAGCGAGAGCACCGCAGTAAAATCCACCGCACCCAAAGTGACGGGGATTGCTCCCGCCGATCCTCCCATGCCCGGTGGAATGAGAAGGAAGAGCGTATCGCCGCTTTGTAGCGTCACCACCGTGAGAAGGAGAAGGAACACGCTTAAAAAGAACAGGAGGGGCAATTGCCTGACCAGTTCCCTGTGCAGTCCGGCAACTCCTGCGGCAACCCCGATGACGAGCACCATTGTCCCAAGCACCGCCACGCTGTGGGTGAGTACACTGGCGATGACGATACCTGTGATCGCAGCGATTTTAAGCAATACCGGCATCCGGTGCAGAAAACTTCCCGCGGGGACGTAACTCATTATCTCACTCATATGCACGCACCTCCTCGTGCCACAGGACCGTCACTGAGAATCTGTCCTCCCTGCATCCTGATGATCCGTTCGGCATATGCTTCCACGATCTGCATGTTGTGCGTCACCATTACGATGGTATGTCCCCGCTGCTGCAGGTCTTTCATGAGGGCCATCATATAGCTCGATTCTCCCTCATCGAGTCCTGTTGTCGGTTCATCGAGAATGATCACCTCCGGCTGCATCGCAAGCACGCATGCAACCGCAAGTCGCTGGCGCTCACCCCGGCTCAGGTGGCGAGGATAGACCGACCTTTTATCGGCGAGGTGCACGAGATCGAGTGCCTGCGTGATGCGTTCCTGCGCGTCCTCGATTCCCACATTCATGACGCCGAATCCCACCTCATCTGAGACGGAATTTTCAAAGAGCATCGTATCCGGATTCTGGAACACGAGCCCCGCATGGGAGACCAGATCGGTCACCGCCGCAGCACCCGCATTGCAACCGCTCACGGTTACCGACCCGGATTTTGGGCGGAGAAGCCCGTTGAAATGCTTGACCAGCGTCGTCTTCCCCGAACCGTTTTCACCAACAATTGCCACAAATTCACCGGGGTAAATATCAAAACTCACCGCGTCGAGCGCGCGAATCGACCCATAATACTGGCAAAGATCCTTTACCGAGAGGACAGGAGCGCGCGCCGTGCCGTGTGCTGGAGCCAATACTTGTTCTCGGGGTACAGACTTCTTCGCGGTGATGTGCTGCCGGATCGTTTCAGGGGTACCCTGAAGCGTGATTGCACCGTCTCCAAGTACGATCACCCGGTCGGCAATGGCGCAGAGATCATCGATGCTATGATCCACCACGATGATGGTCTTGCCGGCGGATTTCAGTTCCCCGAGCAGGGAGATGACAAGCCCCCGCGCAGTCTCGTCAAGCTCCGACATGGACTCATCCAGGATGATGATTTCCGGGTCGAGGGCGAGTGTTACCGCGAGCGCGACACGCTGCTTCTGACCGCCGGAAAGCGTGTGGGGAGCCCGGATGCGCAGATCGCCTATCCCGCAACGCTCCATGACCGACGTAATCCTGGCCTCGATCGTCTCCGGGTCAAGCCCCCGGTTCTCCAGCCCTGACTGCATCTCCTCCTCGACCGAGGTGAAGATGAGCTGGGCATCTGCATCATCAAACATCATCCCGATATGCCGGCTTACCTCGCCGATTCCATTGAACTCACCGAGTTCTCTGCCAAGCAGAGAGATCTCCCCGGAAATCGAGCCGCCGGATTCATGATGGAGTACCCCCGCAAACGCAAGGCAGAGCGTGGTTTTTCCGGCCGCGGTGGGCCCGGTGATGAGAAGCACCTCGCCGCGTCTCAGGGCTGTATCAACGTGCCTGAGCGCCGGCCGCTCCTCTCCCTCGTAGGTATAGGAGAAGTCTCTTGCTGCAAGAATCGTCCCGTCGTCAGCAGACGAGAGCACGGTCGCAGAAGGGGTGCGCACACGGCCATCCGCATCCCCGCTCCTGAAACGCTGGAGCGCTCTTGAGGCAGGGATAAAGAGTATCTGCGCGATGATGCCGTTCGCAACAGCGGTGAGGACGACGATCGGGATGATGGTGGCGGTGAAGGCCGCCATCGTCCCATAATTCGACGCAATCGCCGGTGCCATCATAAGCATTGCCACGGCAACAAATGTGCACCCACTGGCAAGCGTTCCGAGGAAGGTGGCGATTCCCGGAGAGATCGCGATATGGTTTCTCAGCAGCAGGAAGGTCAGAAGACAGACAAGGGCGCCCACCGGTTCACTGATGAGATTGCCGGGGGGAAATATGGAATGACTGACCATCGCACAGATGATCCCTGCCACGATCCCGATGCCGAGCGCTTCTTTGAACGTCGGGATCACGAGGATGACGGCAAGGCAGTAAAATGCAATGACCAGGTTGGACACGATGGGGCCCGGGATCATGAGCGAAAGATACCTCACGATCGCGCCGATAGCGAGAAGAATACCGATGATAGGAATATCCTGGGATTTCATAGTGATCGCATATATTGGCAATTATCGATTGTTCAAGGGCGATTCAGGATGGTGCGGCGGTCGCACGAGCGGGGCAACGCATTCGCTGCTGCCAGCAGACCACAATTTTATGAAGAAGAGGAGATGGCGTATTCAACTGACGCGTCGGGCCATATAAGACACTTGCACACATTAATGTATATTTGTGTACATCAAAGTATATAATATAATACCCGGGGTTCTGGTTTCGAGGTGCGATTTGCACCGCTTTTTATGCTGGCGGGCGTACTGAAGGGAAAAAGTGAGGTATTGCTCTTACACCTTCCGCTCGATTGTCATTTCACAGAACGCCCCCCCCAGACACATAGAACGAGAGCTGTTGACGGTATACTCCGGGTTCAGGCACTCAACCGCTTCTTTCGCGCAGGTGGTGCAGGCCTGGTGTATGCGTCCTGCAGTCACCCCAATCTCCTCGGCCATGTTCAGGAGGGGGCACGTAGTCAACCGTATCAAGGCCTTGTCATTCGATACCTCAAGGGTCTCACCCTGAAAACCAGGGCCGAAAAAGACACTCGATATGACATCCATGGTACGGGCGAGTCCGTACGCGTTGTGGTTGGGCAACTGGAATGCTGAGGCAATGGCGCGAATGTCCTTCGCTGCTTCTTCAAAAATCGGGTACTCAAGCGTCGCATAGTTTTCTCCCAGGAAATCATTGAATTCCCGGTTATATGCAATCGGAAGAAACGTTAACATGCGCGTTGCTATCCTCCACCTGATTTCAATCGGTATTCGGCTAATATCAACCATTCATCTCTCCTCCGTAGTATCTCCCGGCATTTGCGTTGGGGCGACGATGTTCCAGAACGCAAGTATTTTTCATGCAACGTTGAGCAGTTCTGTTAATCTGTCGTACCTTGTTTTTATACGGAATGAAGAATAATAATCCCACTATAATATTTATAGTTATGCCGATCACACCTCCGACCTCCCCGAACACATTGTATATCACAGGATACGACAACTCCATAATGAGACATCATGCAGTACACTATCGTAGGGGATAATCTCCAGATGGTCACCATATCTCTGGACGATGGCGAACGCATCTGTGCGGAGGCAGGCGCCATGGTGAATATGAGCGGCAATATGCAGATGCACACCAATATGAAAGGCGGACTTCTGGGCGGCCTGAAGAGGGTTGTTACCGGGGAAAGCCTTTTTTTAACCGAATTCACCACCGATGCCGGCAACGGGTTTGTATCCTTCGCCGGAAATGTTCCCGGCAAGATTATTCCCATCACCCTGAACGGCAACGAGTTTATCGCCCAGAAAGATGCGTTCCTCTGTTCTGAAGAGGGGATCCACCTTGAGGTCGCCTTCACGAAACGTATCAGATCCGGCTTTTTCGGGGGAGAAGGATTCATCCTCCAGAGGCTCAGCGGGGAGGGGAAGGCATTCCTGCACTGCGGCGGTGATGTGTTTGAGATGGAACTCGGGCCGGACGAGGTCGTGAAGATCGAGACCGGGCTCGTGGTGGGGTTCGAGAGCACCGTCTCTTATGACATCGCCTTTGCCGGCGGAGCGAAAACGGTGCTCTTCGGGGGTGAGGGGCTCTTCCTGACGACACTCAGGGGCCCCGGGAAAGTCATCATGCAGTCCCTCGACATTGCAAAACTCGCCTCCTCTCTCATTCCCTACCTTCCCCAGAACACGTCGGGTGATTGATCCGGATACCATGAACCTGCGGATGGGGGAGAGAGAGATTTCGCTCTACCATCCCTGGAGGAACCCCATGCACATGAATACCCCGGAACTCACCATGGTCCTGCACGGCCCGGCAGTCTTCGACAGCGGCGAGGCCGGGTGGCTGATGGGAACCATACAACCCTCGAGATCCGTCGTCGCGGGCGTCATTGCCCGAACCGCCGCGGAGGAATCAAATCTTGCGGTCGAATTCTGCCCGGAACCGCCATCCACGATTCTTTCACGTGAACAGGGAGATGTATTTCTGGTCAACCGCGGTCGGTCAGAGGAGTCGGGATACGTCTTCGGCGACATCGTCGCCGGGAGGATGGATCCCGCACGCGGCCTCATCCATATCGAGTGCTCGTGCGAGACGGTGTGGGTGTGGAACGGAGGCGACCCGGGACTAGCGGAACGGCTGGCACAAAGAACAGGCTATATGCTCAGGAACGCACAAAGCAACCTGAAGACAGAGGCCGCAACGAGAACCGTCAGGGGATGCATCCCCGGAGAACCGGTTTTTGTGAACGGCATCGTGGTGGGGAAGGCCATGGCACCATCGGTGATCTTCCGTGCCCCGGGCGGCATGCTCGAGTGCGTTGCTGGCATCGAGCCGAAGGCGCACGGTCTCGAAAAACTCCACCGCAGGGGTCCGCTTGATCTTGCGAAAGCCTGGTGCAAGAGCGGAATCCTGCGTGCGTCGTGTGCGCGGCATGCCGCGGGAGGCCTAAGAAAGGGGCGCATTCTGGTCATCGACCACTGCGGGCACGAGCTCTATCGCAGGCTTGATGCGGAGGTATGTGGCGTGCTCAGTATCGGCGACGATACCACCGCAGTCTGTGCACATATCTGTGCCCACCGGGGGATCCCGGTATTCGGCGTCGTTGACGGTGATTGTGACGGGATCATCGAAGCGGCGTACGCTCCGGGATCAGTGGTGGTGGAGGCCATTGAAGAACGCGATGACGAACTGGGTGTCGAGATCGCCGGAAGCCTGGACGCAATGCCGCATGAATGGTACCCATGGACAGGGAAGATGCTGCGGCAATTGATGGGGCGAGCGCGCGTGGTGGTCGATACAAGGAAGCATGCATGAGCCGCTGCGCGGAGTGCAAGGGGAAAGGGCTGTGCGGGCGGCCGAAGTGTCCCATCGTAAGCCGGTTCCATGCGTCGCGCTCAATCAGAGCCGCGGACACCTACATGGGAGAAGCACCATCGGTGTTCGTGGGAAGCAGGGGGTTTCCAAGAATGAGCGCAGGCCCGCTTCTCACCGGCGAACCCGACAGCCCGAAAGAATGGCTGCGCAGGAGGTACTCCATCGACGACATCGTGGGCGTGCGTGCACGCACCATCAGGGGGAGCGGTGATCTCGCATCAGTGCAGGACGCGATCCATGAAGTCGCCCTCTCCTCGGTCCCGGTCGATGTGGAGGCCCGCTTTAACAGGCCGGTCCGCTTCGATCTCTCCTTCGACGGGACACTGGCTCCTGTCGGCATGAAGGGGTCACTGAAAGATATTGCGGTGCTCGACAATGCGAAAACAGAGCGCCCTGTGGACCGAGTCACCTCGGACAACGATTTGCGGGCAGCGGACGCGGTCCGTGTTCTCTATAGTGAGGGAATAGACGAGCACCGCATCACCCAGCTGCTCTCTGCGGGCTTGCTCGGGGTAACTCGGCATGCAGTACCGACCCGCTGGGCAATTACCGCGGTCGACGACATGCTCGGAGTGGGGTTGAGGGCGCAGATCTCTTGTGCGCCGCCCCTGGATATCATCCAGCTGTTCACCGCCGAGCTCTTTTCAAACCGGATCATCGCCCTCCTCATTCCCGGAGAGTGGAGGTTCGAGATGATCGAACAGTGGGAGAAGCAGAGCATCTGGTCACCTGAGGCCGAGACCATCATTGTTGACGGCGAGAAGGGCGCAAAACGCGGCTACTCACCCATCGCCGGAGCATACTACTCGGCCCGCCTCGGGATCGCGGAATACCTCGCACAGATCGGCCGCAGCGCACGTGTTCTCGTTATCCGCCGCATACGCAGCGATTACTGGGCACCACTCGGTACCTGGGTGATCAGGGAGGCTGTCCGCGGGGCGATGCACGGGCAGCCGGAGAACTTCGAGAGTCTCGATGCAGGGATTGAACGTACCTGCCAGATCATGGGGTCCCGACAATGGCTCCAGCATAGCACCCTGATCCAGGAAATCCGGACGCAAAAAACGCTCTTTGACTTTTCGTTAAAATTATAAATGATTATATTTCCGAAAGGTACAGCACTGGTAATGAGAGGAAAACTTGTATCGGGCTTCGTCCTTATCGCGCTTCTCGCCGCCCTCATCCCATGCGTTCAGGCAGGGCCTCTATTCGGACTTGCGGGGGCGTCCACCAATTCAGTCGCCCTCGATTCAGGCGACTACTTCAACATCTTCGTCGCAGCACTCATCATTCTGAATGTCTTTTTCGTCCTGTTTATCAAGATAGCCAGGCACCAGTCACCCAAAAAAGAGCTCTCGCGGTTCGTGCACGTCATGCTTTCACTTCTCGCCTTTGTGTTCATCGCTCTCGGCAGTGTGCTCGTAATCTTCGTCACCCTGGTGCTGGTTACCATATCCACGGACATTAACGCCTTTGTCAGTGCATATCATTTCTTCTCCTACTTCATCGAAGATGTCGTCTTCGGCGTCATCATTGCTGGTTCTTCGGGTTTTCTTATCTTCCTTATCGGGTTTTATACGCTCATTTTGCTTCACGGAAATTCCCTTTCAGAGATGAGCGCCATGCCCACAGGCAGCGGCGCAATCTTGAAGGGCACCGAATTCCAGGAGAATCTCAGACCGACTAACCCTAATCTGCGGTTCAGAGTGCTGAAAAAGGAGAATGGAAAACCTGTTCCTGATGTCAAGGTGATACTCAAAAAGCGCGAGGGGATCACCTTCCACACGAAATTCACCGATTTCAACGGTGAAGTGCGTTTTGAAAATGTAGAAGGCTATGCCAGTGATTGGCAGGCCCTTGTCGAAGGAGACGAGAACAGGGAGATGTTCAGGGTCATGCAGGTGTAATCCTTTTTTTGAACCTCTCTTTCACCTGCTCCAGCGTCTCTATCTCGTCGACGCTCTTATCGTCACGCAGACGGATAAAACGCGGGAAGCGAAGCGCGAACCCGCTGCGATAATTGGGGCTCTTCTGAATTTCAGCATACCCCACCTCAAATACCGCGCCGGGTTCAAACGTGACCTCCTTGCCGGAATGTGCAATCACGGAGTCCTTGAGCAGGGAATAGATCTCAGCGAGCATCTCGTCCGAAAAGCCTGTCGCAACCTTTCCCACGGGTAGAAGCTCACCCTGGTACTGGCAGGCGAGCAGGAACGAACCAAATAGCCCAGCCCGCCTGCCTTCACCCCACTCCGCACCGACGACCGCAAGGTCCATGGTGTCCACCGCGGGCTTGATCTTCACCCACTGCCTGCCGCGGACGCCGGGAGTGTAGAGGGAATCAAGTGCCTTGACCATGATGCCCTCGTGGCCCTTCTCCAGCGCGGTGCGGTAGAACGACTCGACTGCATCCAGATCGCCGCTTGTCACCTGGGGGGCGATATGACCGCGAATGGTCTTTTCAAGCAGCGTGCGCCGTGCATGAAGGGGCTCGTCCAGCAGTGTCTTTCCGTCCAGGTAAAGCAGATCAAATACCATGGGTATCATCTCGATCTGCTCCATATGCGCGTCGATGTCGTGTTTTCTGCGGAAACGGCGCAACACATACTGGAAAGGCAGGGTCCGCCCGTCCCTGACCGCCAGAGCCTCACCGTCGAGGATGACATCATGGTCGGTCGCTCCTGATAATTGCTGCACGATATCGGGGAGTGCATTGGTGACGTCCTCCAGTTTGCGGGAGTAGATGCGGCATTTGTCCCCCTTTTTATGGAACTGAAACCTCGATCCGTCGTATTTGAACTCGGCAGCGATTTTTCCGTGATCCGACATCATCTCCTCGATGGTCCCCTGCTGGGCGAGCATCATTTTGACGGGGCGGAACGGTTCGATGAAGACGTTGCGGAGCGCATCCGGGCCAATCTTTGCCAGCAGCGCAACCTCGCCGAGATCGTTGGTCAACTGATGGGCATGTTCCACAAGATCGGCGTCAACCCCGAATCCTTTGGCGATCGCATCCCGCACATTGCCCTCGCCCATCCCGATCCTGAGTTCGCCGAGCAGGAGGCGGGCGATGTAGCGTCCCTCGAGGGGCTGCGCATCGGCGAAGAGTTTTCGTATCACCTTCAATTTCTCTCGCTGCGTGCGCGTTCCCTCGATGCGGGCGAGGTACTCAAAATCGCGGAAGACCTCCAGCAGATCGAGCGGACTTGAAAAAAACGAGGTCTGTTCCTTGGAAGAGAGCAGGTGCTCGATTGCGATTCCCGCGTCCCCCACCCTGTTGATCTCGTCGATGACCTCGCCCTTCTTCTTCCCTGCAACGTAGGCCACCGCCTCAAAGAGGAGGTTGGGTCCGATGCCCGCTTTAAGCGGACTCCAGTCGGGGAAGATCCGTCCCATCAAAAACCGCACAAATACCGGAAGCTCCTCCTCGCTGAGCGGGGGTATGGCCCTGCTGACGATATCGATCATCTCGAGCCTGCCGGATATTCCTTCGATACGTTCACAGAGCCTTGAAAAATCGATAAAATCCATGCCTCACCGTTACATCCCTTGTGTGTTTCCGGACATGCTCTTTGACTCCTATACCTGCATGCTCTCGGTGACAACATGCTGCAGGGCCACCCGGACAGGAATGCTACCTGCAAAAAGGCCCAGCCCTCCGTCACCGGTGGCAGTGGCAAGCGCGATTTCGGGGCGATTGTTCACCTCGCTCAGGTGGGCAAGCGTGACGGCATGAAGGTCGTCCGCGAGGGACTTGAGGCAGGCTGCGCAGGCGATGTTGGAGAGATGCCCGCGCTTTGCATCGCGTATACGCCGCTTCAGGTATGCCGGGTAGGGGCCTTTTTCCAGCATATCCGGGCAGTGGTTGCTCTCGAGGACGAGGGCGTCGCACCGCTTCAGGCGCTCGAGCATGGCAGGAGATATCTGACCGGTGTCGGTACAGCAGCCCACCTCGAGATCATATTCACGGATGCAGAACCCGCAGGGCTCTACGGCGTCATGGGACGTGGGAAACGGCTCGATCACGAAATCACCAAGAAAGAGAGGTTCGCTGTATCGGCACGCCATGGATTCCACCGGTTTTCGTGAGACGCGGCGGTGGTCGAGATATTCGGAGAGCGTCCCCCTCGTTGCGATCACCGGAATGCCCAGCCTGCGGGCAAGCACGTCAACCCCCCGGATATGGTCCGTGTGTTCGTGGGTGACGAGTACCGCCTCGATTCGGTCAGCGGTGCCGCCCGCCGTCTCCACCCTTTTCAGGATTTCCCGTGCACTCAGCCCCGCATCAACGAGAAGAGCGCCGTGATCTCCTTCGATATAGATGCAGTTTCCTTTGCTGCCGCTGGCGAGGACGCGAACATTCATCCCCCTATTGGTACCTCCTCACTCCATATAACAGCACCCGAATGAACCAGGAACAAGGCAATTACTTCCCTGTCTCTTCCAGCTCCACCAGAACCGGGGCGATTGTCCCGGTATTGACGCAACGCTTGGCGAGTTTGGTGAGTTTCCTGCAGTAGAAGATATGGGATATCTGAAAACTCACCAGAAGGCCGAAGCAGAACGTGGTGATGCTGATGAGCAGGTAGTTCAGCGGATCGATCATCATCTGGTCCCCTCCATAGGTTTCACGACTCCCTCTCAAGTTCATCGATAAGCGGCTCGATGGAATCGGCATCCCTGCACCCCTCTGCAACCATGAAAAAACGTCGCCGATAATATTCGGATGTACCGACGTAGCCGGCGAGCAGGCCGATTGCAAAGGTCAGAACGCCTATTACCCCGTATATGAGAAGATCGTACATCATTAGGCGATATATGGACATTTGGGCCGCCATGCCATATAGATATTGAAACGCATGCGAGGAGAGAATCCCCCATCGCTCCGGTGAAGAGCGGACAGCTGGACGAAACACACCTCAGGCTGAACAATTGGTGGCAGAATGCGGTCAATTCACAATCAACAGCTCCGGCAACGAGCAACCGGGCGTATTCATCCGGGTCTCATAATCGGAGGGAATGAACCCCGCACCGCGTATCGTCGTGGATAGAAAAGAGAGATGGGATTTCCGCCACCTGCACAGGGATACACCCGCTTCAAGGGGCCGGAGATATGCACGGGATGTACAGGGCGGCAGGCGGAGTGCTCAGGAACATATTCACCCGAGCTTGAGGTCGATGAATTCCTCACCTGACTGCTCGACAAAGAGCACAGCCTCGCCGTTGACACACGCGGGGCGGGGAAACTTCTGCAGGGCAACCAGTCCTTGTGTGAGAGGGATCCCATCACGGGTGACAACCCTGTCGATCCCGGAGCGAAGCAGGGTCGAAACCGGCTGCCTCCCCCGCATACTCCTCAGATCCCCTTTCTGTACAAACCTCCCGTCGTTTTGCAGGCCTGCAAGCCCTATACCGGCGATCGATCCGATGATGCCGCCTCCCGTATCGCCAAACCCTTCTGCGAGAATCCCAGCAGTGGCGGCAAGAGCCCGCGCTCCGGCGATGGTGAGGATCGAGTCCTTCGCCGCAAGCCCGAAGGCGGTGATCTCCGGGGATATACGGTCACCCACAGTGAGGGCGATACCAGGGTTGCTTCCGGGCGCGCAAGATTCAAGAACCATCTCCCGCGCACGGGAGTAAATGTCGAGAGCAGCCCCGGAGCGTCCGTTTTCTATATGGATTACTGCACAGCTGTTGTGTGAGGTCATGGGGATATCCGGGTGGGTGAAGAGCTGGTGCCGGGTCACGCCGAGCACCCGGTAGTCGGTCGTAATGTGATCTGCAATTCTCCTCGCCAGGTTCCCTGTTCCGGGGGAAACCGGGTCGTCAGTATCGTCAATGGAAAGGTAGAGCGTCATAATGGTCCCCGCTGAATCTCGGTTTGGCATGTTACACTGGATACACACTGAGAATGGGCAAAGCACCGGTGCTTCACCTGATTCCAGATAACTCTATTGGGCGTGGAAGTATAAAAAGAGGGCATCAATGGAAAAAAGTAAAGGGCATGTGATTAACAATCCCCTCTCCAGTCCGCAATCGACCTTCAGGAGGGATTATTTTTTATATATAAAGCATCAGGTATCGATTCAGAGACCGACCTTCCAAGGGGAACGGTCCGAGGACGTGAAAACCATGAGCATGAAGATCTATGTACGAGAACGGCAGAAAGTCGGCACCGGTGTGCACCAGCCGCGCTTTCGGGTTGTTGCTGTGGTAGGGGAGGGAACGACGCACTCCAAGATTGAAGCCGTGCACTTCAGGAAAACCGAACTTGAACAGATCGCAAAGGACCTGGGTGCCGAGGTTGTGTACCTCGAGGTAATGCCTGAAGAAGAACGCGGCGCGATGATGGAAGCACAAGCCTGACTTTCTCATTTTTCCCATTTTTCCTGCGGCATATCAAGGAGCTACGGCATTGCGGGAATTCCTGCGAGTGTTTGTAAACTTTTTTACATTGATTTCGTAAGGTTAATAACAAATTATGGTTAACATAGCCTGTGGTGATCCCTGTATGGAATTCAGTGATCAGAACATCTTTGCCTTATATCTGTCTGTACGCACTGAAATGGAACCCATGATAAATGATATCCAGAGGGAAGCTGTTCTTCATCTCGGCACGTTGACCCGAAATAGAAATTTTGAAGCCATGGAGGCGCTCCATTACCTCTCACGCACCTCGAACCTCCATCCGCTTCTTCGAGAGATGATTTCCACAGAATTGAGAACTTCCGGGGTTATTTGAAGGATCACCACAATATCTCATCTTTTTCCTATTTCCCATTTCAGCATACCCCGGGGAGCAAATCCCCGGGATACGATTTATCAACCCATTCGACTTAACTTAAGAAACTTAATAATGGTGTATCGTTAACTAGTACCTGGTGATCCGGTCGACCGCACAAAGGTGGATCATGGCGCCTATGCACGGAAGGGCCTTCGTCCTGATTGCCGCATAATGCCAGAACCACACACAATATGCCAGATTCACCGTAGTGCGGGGTTGAAACGAGACTTAAGGAACGTTGCTGACCTGTCACTCACATCGAACTACCACGCATCCGCGATTGCGGCAGCAATGGCGGGAACCTTTGGGATCACCGGCAATTTTTGGCACCACCATTTTTTTAGCCCGAATCCGACCGGACATGCATACGACGGCGTATTTCCGCAAGGATAAGGCCTACTACGAATGCCAGGGTCATCCCGCCGATAAGCGCCACAAAGGCCATAATTCCAGAAATGAGGCGATCATCGGTTTTAATGCCGTGTTTTGCCAGCTCGATTCCCACGAAAACCAGCAGGGCGCCGAACATTCCCGCAGGGAGAATGCTGAGCGTATCGGGATCTGCAAAGAAGAGCGCAAACCCGAGCAGGATCATGCCGCCGATGATATTGGAGAGGGCTGTTCTTCCCCCGAAGCGGTAATGCGCAGCGAGCCCACCCGCTCCATGGCACATGGGAAACGCGCCGAAGGGCACAGAAAGGATATTCATGAGCCCGATGGTGATGGAAAGCCGATCGGGCTCAATATCGCGTTTGTAGAGATCGTGGGCGAGCACTGAGGTGGCGAGGATGGCGTTGGTGAGGGTCAGGGGAAACTGCGGCGGCACGAGCCGCACCAGCGCCGTGATGATGTTCTGCATATCGGGTATGATGATGCCGGGAACCGGGGGCAATTGCAGCGGAGGTATCCCGTAGGCTGCTACGCCGACTGCAATCCCTGCGATGATGACCATCAGCGCCGATACGTCCGGAACGGTCCACCGGGTGCTGGCGATAAAAAAGAGGACGATAAGCCCTATCGCCCCCAGCGCAAAGGCGGGATCCTGGCTGATGAACCGGAGAGAGGTGTTCAACAGTACCAATGCGAGCCCCAGCTGGATCCCCCGGATCACGCTTATGGGGATCTTTTCCCTGATATAGCGCATCCCTTTGATGAGCCCGAGAAACAGGAATATCAGGCCGGTGAGCATCCCCGCCGCCATGATATCGCCCGAAGAGAGGCCTTCGGCGATAACCACTGCACCCACCACCTTCAGGGGCTCCACGGGAACAGGGATGCCGTAGACGATCCCGATCACCGCGTACCACAGGGCAAAGAAGAGGAGGACGGTGCCGAGGTTGATGTCAGATACGGCAGCCACGCCAAAGACGATGGGCAGTACGGTCCCAAAATTACCCACTGAGCCTGCGATCTCCTCGGGGTGCAGGCGCAGTGCAGGGATTCCTGTCATCGAGCAGCCCTCGCACTTTTTGATGAACTGTTCATTGTTCTTCGCTTAGAATACATGCACTGATGCTGCTTTGAAGAGGATATAGACGGGATCTCCCTCCTTTATGTCCAGATCTTGATACGCCTGACGGGTGAGAGTGACCACGAAGGGAAGACCCGCATCGACCACCACCCGCATCACCATCCCTGCATCAACACTCTCTGTGACCTTCCCTGAAAATACATTCTGCGCACTGATTTCCGGCTTTGCTCTCGAGACCATGATATCCTCCGGCCGAATGGAGACAAACACCTCTCCGTCCCTGGAACAGGTTGTCGAGACAAGACAAAGGGCTTCGGTTTCGATGACGGCATTGCCGTTGTCCAGTCTGCACATCCCTTTGAAGAGGTTTTCCACTCCCACGAAATCGGCAATGAATTCGCAGTTCGGTTTTCGAAACACCTCGTCCGGCGCACCCACCTGGACGATCTCTCCATGGTTCATGACCGCCACACGGTCTGCAAGCGAGAAGACCTCCTCAAAATTATGCGTGATGTGGAGCACGGTGATATCCATCGCGTCATGCAGGCGTTGCAGTTCTTTCCTGAGGGCTTCGCGGGTCCGACCGTCGAGTGCGCTGAGCGGTTCGTCGAGCAGGAGCACCGAGGGTTCCATGACGATGGCACGGGCAATGGCGGCGCGCTGCTGCTCCCCGCCGGAGAGGGTATCGGGGCAGCGGTGGAGGAGATGAGATATCCCGAGAAGTGCTGCGCTCTCCTCGACCCGCCGTTCAATCTCTGGTTTTTCCAACTTCCGGTTCCGGAGCCCGAACGAAATGTTGTCGTGTACGGAGAGATGGGGAAAGAGCATGTAGTCCTGGTACACCATGCAGATGTTGCGGTTCCTTGGCTCTTCGTGGGTGATATCCCGCCCCCTGAGACATACCCTGCCGCTTTCAGGCTGATAGATGCCGGCCACGGTTTCCAGGAGGATGGTCTTGCCCGCTCCGGTGGGACCGATAATGACCACATACTCACCCTGCGGCACTTCCAAAGAGATGTCCTTGAGCGTAAACTCTCCCATGTCCTTGGATACGTGTTCAATATGCAGCATAAACGGGGCCTCCTAGAAGCGGGCACTCCCCCCGTAGCGTTCGAACACGTACAGGGAAATGATGGAGATGGCGATCAGGATGGTGGCTGCGGAGATCGCCAGGTTCAGCTTGCCGCAGGACATGTTCAGGAAGAGCGAGATGGGCAGGGTCTCCGTCACCATGCGCGTCGCACCGGCAAGGAGCAGGGCGGCACCGAACTCGCCAATCCCCTTCGCCCACGTGATCACCGCTCCCGCGAAAAATCCGCTCGCCGCCATGGGGAGCGTGACCCGCCACACAGCCTGGGTATCCGTGCACCCCAGCGTCTTTGCCACATACTCGTAGCGAGGGCTGATGCTCTCGAAGGTCGAGCGCATAATGCGGATCATGAACGGCATGTTCACGAAGAACTGAGCGATGATGATGCCCAGCGGGGTGAAGACGAACACCAGACCCGCCTCTGCAAGCGCCTTTCCAAACGGGCTTGTTCCGAAGAAGAGCAACAGCCCTACACCCGCAACAAGGGGCGGCAGGGCGAGGGGCATGTCGAGCGTGGTATTGACAATGCTTTTCCCAAGAAAATCATAGCGCGCGAGACCATAGGCGGCCGGGACGGCGATGATGATGCACAGCGCGGTCGACACCACCGAGGTGAGCAGGCTCAGGTAGATGGCAAACCGGATCTCCGGTGAAAACATGGACGAGATAAGATTTTCCGGCGAGGGGTGGCTCACGATGAGAAAGAGCAGCACCAGAATAAATGCGCTGAGGATCATGCCTGCGGCGATGGTCCCCACTTTCAGGGGGGGATGCCGGAAAACATTCACAGGTTTGTCCTCCCCCGGTCCCGCAGGCCCCGCGGTGAGGCATTCCATACGGCGATGTCGTCGGTATGCTGGTTATCCACCCAGCCGCTCTTCACCTCGTCGCGGTGATCGAACTGGCGCACGTAGGGCTTGATGTCCAGCAGCGGGGTGCCGTCGAGGATATCGACGCCACGGATAACCAGGATGTTACCCCTCACCTCCACCAGCTCCACGATGGAAAGCCCGATCGGGTTGGGACGGTTGAAGTGGCGAATGGCAAAGATGCCCCGCTCCTTCTCCCCATCGAGGAACGGCTTCTGGGTGAGCTTCGCACTGGTCGCCCGGTGGAAGTAGTACAAAAGGTAGAGGTGCGAGAACGACTCGATATCGGCGAGGCCTGCCGCGAACTCGGGAAATACCTCGATTTCGCCCATGGAGGGGTTGAAGATCCCCTGAATGGGTGTCTCCTCTTGTTCGGTATACTCGGAGTGTATCACCCCGATGGGGCGGTACATAATTTCCGAGCCTCCTTCAGGCGAAATTCCTTTAGTGTATTCGTTCATGATATGCGCTCCGGGGTTCCCTGTTCAGGTAGTTTCGTAGTACTCGTTTGGATAGGTGGTAAACCCGTGCTGCTCGAAGACTGCCTTGCCCTCCTCGGAAGTCACGAGTTCGACGAAATGAAGGGCGTCTTCGGGGTGCTCAGAAAAGGTGAGCACGCCGATGGGGACAACCTTGACGATGTTCTGCTCCTTTGGAATGGCGATGGCGTCCATCTTCTCGTCCTCGAAAAGGTCCTCCCAGATGATGGCAGCATCGGCGACCCCCATGGACACGTGCACGAGAAGTTCGTTTACCGTGGCACTGCGGGACTGCACATTCGCAAACACCTCTTCCTTGATACCGTTCTTCTCCAGCAGCGAGTTCGAGAGCTTCCCGATGGCGCAGGCATCCGGGTCGCCGAGTTCGACCTCAACGCCGGGGTTGGTCAGATCGGCAAGGCAGGTGATACCCGCAGGATTGCCCTTCGGCACGGCGATGAGGGGTACGTGGTAGGCAACAAGACGTTCCTCGCTCACAAAGCCCTTCTCGCGCGCCGCATCGAAGTAGTAGGTGGCACCGGGCATATAGACATCACCCATGCCGGTCAGCTCCATCTGGGAGAGCAGGTTGGCCGACCCGGCGAAGTTGTAGTTCACCCGGACACCGTACCGCTCCTCGTAGAGCGTTGCAATATCCTCCATGGGTTCGCGCATTCCGGCACCGCAATAGATCATGATCGAATGGGCTTCTTCTGCGGTCTGCCCGGCCGCGTTCGCGGTTCCTACGCTGTTCTGGGCGGTGGTGCATCCGACCGCAAAAAATGCAGCGCAGAGAACAAGGATAGTAAAAATGCCAATGAATGTACGTTTCATCACCATACCTTGATATTCGATAATAATTAACAGTGTTTATCTTATTCTGCGATATGAGTATAATGTTAATCAGATTACATTTACAGCGCGTCCAGAAGGGGCAATTCGACACAGAAAATGGAAAAAATGGAATGCACCGGCCTCTTACATGCCGTACACGTCATCAGGGTAGGTGGTGAAGCCGTGCTTCTCGAAGATCGCCTTTCCTTCATCCGAAGCCACGAAATGCATGAATTTCTCGGCATTTTCAGGGTTCTCGGAGAAGGTGAGCGTCCCGATGGGGATGACTTTGACAAAGCCCTCTTCCATGGGGATGTCGACCAGTTCCATGCTCTCCTCGTTGTAGAGATCCTCCCAGATAATGGCGGCATCCGCCTGGTTCATGGAGATGTAGACTAAAAGCTCGTTGACCGTTCCCGACTTCACCACACAGTTCGCATCGACCGCCTCCCACAGGCCATCCTGCTCAAGCATCTTTTTAGCCGCCTGGCCGACGGCAGGGCCGCTGGGCTCACCGATAGCCACGCGGACACCGGATTTGGCGAGATCTTTTACCGTCTGGATATTAGCCGGGTTGCCCTTGGGCACCACCATAGTCAGCACGTGGTAGACCACCTTCTCGGTCTTGTCCACGAAGCCCTTCTCGATGGCCGAATCGATGTACGATTTCGCCCCGGGCATGTAGGCATCACCGTTCTGGTAGAGCTCGATCTGGCTCAGGAGCTGGGCGGAACCGCCATAGGTATACTCAATGGTGATCCCCTCCTGCGCCCTGAATACTTCAGCGATCTCGTCCATGGGCTCCCGCAGTCCCGCACCGCAGTATACCAGGAGGGATTCGCCGGTGTCTGCGACCGGTGTCGCGGTTGTGGAGGGCGTCTGTGTTCCCACCGGGGTGGCGGGGGCGGACGGTTGCGATTCGGTGCATCCGCAGGCAAAGAGCGCCGTACACACCATCAATCCGATGAAGACAATGGAAAGTAACCTCTTCATAATCCAGCATTCAAAGTCGCGCAAATTAAGTGTTTATATTTGAAGTTTACAAATCAAAATAATTAACTAAACTTTGTTAACTAATCTCCTATCACCCGTGTTCTCACCGTCATATGGATGATGCTCGCTTTGACCGAAGCGCTGACCCGCGACCCGGGAGAGAGCCCCATCTCTTTCACAGTGTCCCTGAGAACCGTGGCCTCGAGGGAAAATCCGCAGTCTATCGAGACCCTCATCAGTGGTCCCATCGGCGTGAACCCGGTAATGGTGCCCTCAAATGTATTCCGGGCACTTGATCGCGAGCTTCCGGGAAGTGAAAGGGTCACATCTTCCGCCCGGAAGCAGGCGGCAACCTCCTCTCCCTTAGAAAGGTCTGAGACAGCAATAATCGTTGCAGCTCCCGTATCCACCCTCACAACGTGATCGCTGCTGGACACGATCCTGCCTTCAAGGATATTTTCAATGCCTACAAACCGTGCCAGTTCGCAGGTCTCCGGTGCGTTGAAGATCTCCTCCGCACCATCCTCAGCGACAAGCACACCGTCAATGATCACCGCTACCCGCGTGGCAAGGCGCATCGCTTCCTCGCGGGCGTGCGTGACCTGGACGATGGTGAGATCGCGTGTCCGGTGTATCTCCCGCAGATCTTCGATTAATTTCTCTTTGCTCACCGGATCGAGGGCAGAAAAAGGCTCGTCCAGAAGAAGGATGTCGGGTTCCACGGCAAGAGCGCGGGCGATCGCCACGCGCTGCTGCTCTCCGCCGGAGAGCGTGAGGGGACAGCGATCACGGAGCCCGCCGATATCGAAGGCCCGGAGGAGTTCTTCTACCCGCCTTTCAATGGTATGGCGGTCGGCCTTTTGCATCTTCAGCCCGAAGGCGATATTCTTGGCAACGTTCATGTGAGGAAACAGGGAATAGTCCTGGTAGACCAGAGCGATTTGCCTTCGTTCGGGGGGAATGCCGGTGACATCCTCGCCGCGGAGAAGGACATGCCCGGACTGCGGCGAATGAAGACCAGCGATACCCTCGAGAAGCACCGTTTTTCCAGCACCCGAAGGCCCGAGGATGAAGTAGAAGTCACCTTTTCGGATCTTCAGGCAGACGTCCCTGAGAGCGAAGGTGCCCAGACTCAGCGAGACGTGGTCAAACTCGATCATCGTACCTCCCCGTGTAGCGCGTGAGAAGGCGCAAGATTATGAACGCCGCAAAACAGGCGAGGATCATCACGAAAGCGACAGCACTGCTCGCCTTGATCCCGCTGGTGGTGAAGGTGTAGTAGATGAGGGTCGAGATCACAAAGGGGTAGTAGGCGATCATGATGATAGCGGCAAACTCACCGATCGCCCGCCCCCAGGCGAGGATGCTCCCGTTGAAGATGTGCCGGACACTCAGGGGCAGCACGACCCGCATGAAGGTCTGGAACCGGGTCGCCCCCAGAGTGCGTGCCACATTCTCCAGATGGACGGGAACCTTTTCAAATCCCTCCCGCACCGAATTGATGTAGTACGGCGCCGAAACAAAGAGCATGGCGATCACGATGCCCGGATAGGCATCCTCAAAGGTGAACCCCGCCGCGTAGAGCGGCGCCCCGAGGAGCCCTCTTCGCATGAACAGGAGGTAGACGAGGATGCCGGCGATGGTGTGGGGCAACATGATGGGGATGTCCACAAGACTCTCCACCACGCCTTTTCCCCGAAAATCGGTGCGTGCAAGGACGTAGGCGAGCGGGGTGCCGATGATGAGGAGAATGAGTACTGCGTTTAACCCCGCCCCCATGGTCACCACAATTGCATTGATCACGTCGCTGTCCGATGCCGTGGAGATGAGAAACGGGATATCGGAGAGCTCTTTGACCGCCAAATTGAGAAGGGCAAGCACGGTCAGCCCGACGATCAGTCCGCCGATCAGGGAAAATGAGATCAGACAGGGATCAGGAAGACGGTGCTTGGTGCGCATAGTATATCTCTGAATGTTATCGGATTGTTACTGTTTCCATACGAATCGGGCGATACCCAGCCCGGCAGACAATCCTGTCTCCACGCCGACCGGGAAGTCGGAAAAAAGTTAGGATTTCTGTTCGACAAGGGAGCTGAGGTCTTCAGGAACCTCGAGGTACCCTCCCGCAGGAATGATGGGGGGCTGGCCCTGCTCGTCCATGATCCCCTGTCCCGTCTCGCCGATCAGCATCTCCACAAATGCCAGACCGAGGTCGGGATTGTCGGCGTTCGTGGGCACGGTAACGCCGTAGACGATGGGGCTCGCAGTCTTGATGCCGCCGCCACAGTCCTCCTTTACCAGTGCATAGGTGTCGGCATACTCGATCGAAGAGAGGTCGATCGCTTCGGGAAGCTCCACGAATTTCAGGTCGTTCTGGACGGCCACGCTGCGGTACTCCCACGCGTAGTCCAGACCGCCGGACTGCACCATCTGCACGAGCTCCACACTCTTAGGCCGGATGGAAAGCTGTCCGTTGGGCTCAGGGTTATTGGAGTTGATCAGGTACTCGCCATCCTGCTCGGTCACTGTGATGTTGCTGTTCTCGCCGATGGTGTTCTCAAAGATCTGGTCGTCACCATAGTGGAGTTCCGCGAGCTGGATGACCATAGGGGTCCGGTAGCCACAGGGATCGATGTTCGGGTCGGAGAACGCCCATCGCACATTGTCACGGGCGAGTATCTCGTACCAATTGTCGGCATTGATCTCGTCGGCATACAGACTCTGGTCGGTGTAGGTCAGGACCATGGTATTCTTGGCGAAGGTGACATACCAGGTCGCATCATCAGGCACCATGAGAGTGGGGATGAGCGCGTAATCCGCTGAGGCGAGGACGTCGGCATGCTTGTCGAGCTCGACGATCTCCTTGACTATCGCCGTGCTGCCGCCGGGATGGAGCTGCACATCGACATTCGGGTAGGCAGCCTCAAACTCCACCTCCAGCGCCTCGAAGGGGCTGGCAAGGCTGCCGGCATGGAAGACCACAAGGGTGGCCGGCTCCGCTGGCGCAGATGTCGGCGTTGCAGTCGCTGCAGGGGTCTGCTGCCCCTGATCGGGCTCTGTGCCCGTGCAGCCGCATAAAAACACTGCGGTGCAGAGCATCGCGATAAGCACAAGAACAGTATGCGTACGGTTCATGAAAAAAGATTTATGTCAACCTACATAAGGCTTTATTTTCGGTCCTTAACAACTTAAATAAGTTAATTTAATGTAATTTACAAGCCTGATGTCCATTCGCTACCTCAGCCCCGAAACAAGAATCTGATGACAAAGCGGCTATTCAGGGGAGAAGGACGCTCGAAAAAGTCAATGCTGCCTATTTCCGTATTATCGTCCCGGGATTTTCCCCTTTCAGCCCTTTCTCGAGCATCCCCGGCTTGTGACCGTTGATGATCCTGACCTCGGTGACGTTCTTTGCATCACGGAGGAGCTCCACTACCTTGTCCTCCAGCACCATATCCTCCAGATTCATGTCGAGGAGCTCCTGCGCCTTGATATCCCGGATCAGTTCCGCATCGGGATTCTCAATGGGGTTTTCCGTAAACAGCCCGTCCACGTTCTTGACGAGGATGCAGGACCGTGCGCCCAGCACCTCTGCGGCGAGAAACGCACCGGTGTCGGTGCGGTGGGGAGGGATCATCCCTATCTCGGGGGGGTACTCGTAGAGCCCGTAGGGGGGTGTTCCGTGGGTGACCGGAAGGAGCCCCATCCGCAGCAGCATGGGGATGTCGAGCAGGTCAGCGGTATGGATCCGCATGCCGCCGTACTTCGAGAGGAGGACCGCTATCATGATTGCATTCTGCTCGCTGATCTTTCCGGCAAGTTCGGCGAGAACCCCGGTCGGCATATCAAGGTCGAGGCCGATATCCAGGATATGCCGGACCCTCACCCCGCCGCCGGTCACCACCAGCATTTTGTACTCCTTCGAAAGTGTACCGATCTCTTCGGCAAGCGGTTTGACGACGGGCGCGCCGTAATCGATAATCCCGTGGCCCCCAATCTTGATGATATTGAGATCAGGAGCGATCCTCAGCTGAGCCCGGCCCATGTATCGTTTCAGGAGCCCCTTCCTCACCAGTGATTCGCCCTTGAGTTTTGAATCGAGATCTCGCCTGTGAGTCATGTTACCCATCTCCCTACAATACCCCTATGCAAGAAAAGAGTATGGTTGTTTATCCCTCGCTCTCCTCCGATTCGGCAATCAAGTGCAGCGCACTTGCTTTGATGGACACCCAGGCCGGCTTGCCCTCTGAAAGATCCATTTCCTCCGCCGAACGCACGGTGACCAGCGCACTCACCGGAAATCCGCAGTCGACCTTTATATGCACGAAGGGGGCAATATCTGAAATCTCAGCGATGGTGCCGTTGAGGATGTTCCGGGCACTCGTCTGCGCGGTTTTTCCGATACCGAGGGTTACATCCTCACCCCTGAAGATGACCTTGACACGGTCACTTTGTTCCGGGGGGGACTCCCCGACATAGAGGATGGTCCCGGCCACCTCGACTGCGGTGATCTGGTGTTCCCTCCTCAGGACTTTCCCGTCGTGGATGTTGTCGACTCCCACGAAATTGGCTATTTTCGTGCTTTCGGGGGCGTAGAATATCTCCCGGGGACTGCCAACCTGGAGGATATCGCCCCCGATCATCACCCCGATGCGTTGCGCAACGCGCTGTCCCTGGAGCATATCGTGGGTGTTCATCACCACGGTCATCCCCCGGTCCCGGTTCATGCGCGTGACCAACCGTTCGATAGTCTTCGAAGATTTTGGATCCAGATTTGCCGTGGGTTCGTCCAGAAAGAGGATCTCGGGATCGGTAACGAGCACTCGTGCGAGGGACACGCGTTGCTGCTCGCCGCCCGATAGATTTCTCGCATTGCTATGGAGGTAGCGGGCGAGACCGACCTCCTCCAGCAGCTCCTTCACGCTCCGGTCGATCTCATTCTTGCCTACATGCCGGTACTTCAACCCGAGGGCGACGTTTTCGTAGACAGATGTGTTGAAGACGATGGGCTTTTGAAAGAGCATTCCCATCCGCCGCCGCACCTCGACCACGCGGTCCCGCTCCTTCACCACATTAACATCGAAGAGAGAGAGGTCTCCTGAGTCCGGCGGTTCGATAAGGTCGAGGATGCGCAAAAACGTGCTTTTTCCTGATCCGCTCGGCCCGATGATCCCCATAATGTCCCCCTCTCCGACCGAGAGATCGACGCCGTGGAGGACTTCCATCTCACCATAGATTTTCGTGATGTTTTGCGCTTCGATCATCGACTACCGCTCCTGGACGAGATTGAGAACGACATTGACCACCAGCGCCACCCCGAGCAGGATGATCCCGAGAGCGATCGAGAAGGAAAAATTCCCCATGGAGGTGTTGAGGGCGATGGCGGTGGTGAGTACACGCGTGAAACCCCTGATGTTGCCGCCGATCAGCATCACCGTTCCCACCTCGGCGATGGCGCGGCCGAATCCCAGGAGTACCGCCGCCAGTATGGCAAATCTCGCCTCCCTGAGAATGGTGATGATCGACTGCAGCTGGCTCGATCCCAGAGAAATGATGGTGTAGCGCATCTCCCGGTCGATGCCGCTCAGCGCGGAAACGGTGAGCCCGGTGATGAGCGGAATGATAAGGATTGTCTGGGCGACGATCATGCCCTGGGGTGTGAAGAGCATCCCCAGAAACCCGAAGGGACCTGAACGGGAGAGCATCAGGAAGACGGCCAGACCGACGATCACCGTGGGGAGTGCGTAGAGCGTCTGGAGAAGGTTGATGACCGCCCGCTTTCCCCGGAACTCATTGAAATAGATATATGCACCCAGAGGAAGGGCAACGAGGGAGGCAAAAAAGGTGGCGGAGAGGGAGACGTAGAGTGACCGTACGGTGATCTCTATCACATCGGGATCGAGGGATAAGATGAGTTCGATCGCTTCGATGAATCCCTGAACTATCTCATTCATACCTGATACCGGGGTTCCCGCCGGAATGTCCTCTCTTCATCGCCATCGCCTCTCGCCAATTGTTGCAGGTGAGGCCGGTTACGCCTTGGATACCGATTCCGCACAGGTGCAGTTGAACGGGGATGCCGTACACTCCGGGGGGTAGAGCGGAGTGAAGAGCGCTTTTCCGTAATCCTCCACGCCAAATGAACCGATCAGGCCCTTTCCCTCGTCTGAGATGATCCAGTCGATGAAGTTGTTGGCCTCCTCGATGTTGACACTGGGGCATTGTTCAGGATTCACCGCGATGATACTGTAGCGGTTCAGCAGCGCATCACCCTGGTCGATGATAGGGGTGAGCACCAGATCGGTCTGGAACGCAAGGAACGTGCCTTCATCGGTCAGTGTATAGGCGTCTTTTTCGCTTGCGAGCACGAGCGTCTCACCCATGCCCTTGCCGGCTTCGATATACCATTCGCCGGATCCCTGCACCTCGGTCTCGTAGTCGTAGCCGGCCATATCCCAGAGGGTTTTCTCCTTGGAGTGCGTGCCCGAATTGTCGCCGCGGGAGACGAACAGCACACCCGGCTCGCCGGCCGTGCCTTTCTCATAGAGCACCCTGAATCCCTCAACCGGGTCCATGCCGGCGATGCCTGCCGGGTCGGCCTCGGGGCCTACAATCTGGAAGAAGTTGTAGGCGATGCACCGGTGGTTGACCCCGTAGCCCGCATCCATAAATGCCTGCTCCTGGGAGGGAGAGTGCACTAAGAGGATATCCACATCACAGCGTGTCGCCAGTTCAATCGCTTTCCCGGTTCCCTGCGAGGAGATCAGGAGATCCACACCGGTCTCTGCTTCATACGTGTCCTCGATCATATCTAAAAGCCCGGTATCGTACAGGCTTGTCGTCGTGGCGATCCTCAGTACCGCCCCGCCGGAGGGAGGCGCTGCCGTTTCGGTTGCTGTTTCATTCGGTATCGCCTGGCCATCCGGGGTTTCTGTCCCGGTGCATCCCGCAAGGCAGATGCCGAGTGCGAGGATGGCCGCGAGCGACAGTGTCAGGAGTTTCGTACCGCTTGACATACAGGGGAGAGATGTATTATCCAGGATATATTATATCTCCCATATTCTGGTTAATTGAACGACATACCCGCAAGCGCCCACATGGTGGCGCAATTTCCCGGCACCATCCCACACGAGGGAGGGACATGCATCACAGGGATTCCGGGCAGCCGCCGCGGGTATCGATGCAGGAGAGGAGTGGCGCATGTCGGAGCGGTGATGCCGAAACCCATAATCCCTCATACACCCACTTTTTTCCCGCTATGTGGAAGGCGCTGGAGATCGATGACTGGACAGCCACCCGGCGGTCGAGCCTCGATGAAGTACGGCCTGCCGTGGAGGAGATCATCGGCAGGATAGGCAGGGAGGGCGACGCGGCACTGTTCGCCTACACCAGGGAGTTTGACGGCATCGACCTCGATCAACTCCGGGTCACCGAAGAAGAGCGCGAGCAGGCATTCGAGGATGTCGATTACCGCCTCACCGAGAGCCTCATCGAGGCGGAGGCCCGCATCACCCGGTTCCACGAGCTGCAGAAGCCGGACGATCTCTGGCTGCAGGAGGTGGAGCCGGGCATCACCCTCGGGGTGAAGACCACCCCCCTGCACCGGATCGGGTGCTATGTTCCGGGAGGGCGTGCAGCGTACCCCTCGACCGCACTGATGACCGCCGTTCCCGCGCGTGTGGCCGGCGTCGCCGAAATCTGCTGCTGTTCCCCGCCGCCCATACACCCCCTCACCATCCTCGCCCTTGACATCGCCGGCGTCGACGAGATCTACCGGGTGGGCGGTGCACAGGCGATCGCCGCCATGGCGCTGGGCACGGAGAGCATCGCCCGCGTGCAGAAGATCGTAGGTCCGGGAAACGTCTATGTCACGGCCGCAAAGATGCTCCTGCGTGACCATGCGGAGATCGATTTCCCGGCAGGGCCGAGCGAGATCGGCATTATCGCCGACAAGAGCGCCAACCCCACCTTTATCGCCGCGGACATTCTCGCCCAGGCGGAACATGACCCCCATGCCGCCTGCGTCCTGGTCACCACCGACGCCGATCTCGCCGCGGCGGTGGGAGGCGAGGTAGCAAGGCTCAGCGAAGGTGCACCAAGAAGGGAGATCATCGACCAGGCGCTGGGCAATTCAGGATATGTTGTCGTGGACGATCTCGACGCCGGCGTGGAGGCGATCGACCGCATCGCCCCCGAACACCTCTCCATTCAGGTGGCAGAGACCCTCGGCGTCCTGACCAGGGTGCGCAATGCGGGATCGATCTTCGTCGGCCCGTTCGCGCCGGTGGCCTGCGGCGACTATGCATCGGGGACCAACCACGTCCTTCCCACCGCCGGCTACGCCGCGCTCTACTCGGGGCTTGATGTGCGCCACTTCTGCAAAACATCGACCGTCCAGATCATCGACAGAACCGGGCTTGAGGCCATCGGCGATGTGGTCGAGGCGCTCGCCGAAGCGGAGGGGCTGCACGCCCATGCCGAATCGGTGCGCATCAGACGCAATTACCCGGAGTAACAGATTACTCCGGGAACCGGTATACCGGAATCCCGGTTCTCGCCCCTTTTTTCGGCATCTCACCCGGACTGCACTTCTGCACATCGTCGCCTCCATGCGCAGCCGGGCGCTCGCCAAGTCGGCAGAGTGGATTGCCCACGCCTCTGCGGTATGGGGGAGGATCTGCCCGTGGGGGCCGTGGTGCGACTGGATAATGTACACGAGGTTGAGGTGGCACTCAAGGGGGAGTGCGCCGCGGTAGGCGGAGAGCTGGGCAAGCCCGGGCGAGATCTGGCCTATCAGGCTGTACTCGGGGGTGCTGGAAAATCCGGGACCGGCAGATTTGAAGCCGAGCGTTTTCCCGATGTCGTGGAGGAGAGCGCCGGCGAGCTTGATGTCCCGGTCGAGGCCCGGCGAGGGCACGTGATCGGCGTAGGCGCAGGCGAACCGTGTGACCTCCAGGATGTGTTCGTCGAGGCCCCGCGGGAATGGTGGTCCTTGAATCTTGCTGCCGGTTTTTCCATCCTGGCATTACCCCGAAACGCTTGATCGGCCGTATCGCAGGCGGACGAGCGCAATGAACATGCCAAGGCCATCGGCACCCCCCACACGCGACTCGCCCCGGTTTATCCACCGAATGGGCACCTCCTCGATCCTGCAGCCTGCATTCTGCAGGCGCCAGAGGAGTTCCACATCGAATTCAAAACCTCTTGAGACCATGGAAGGAAGAACCTCATCGAGGGCACCTTTGCGAAACGCTTTCGCCCCGCACTGGGTGTCCCGGAAACGCAGCCCGAAGAGCACCCTCACGAGCGTGTTGAACATCCTGCTCTGCAGGCGCCGCCACCACCCCTGGGCGATCACGATCTCCGAGCCTTCCAGCCAGCGTGAACCGATGGCCCCGTCCGCCCCGTCGAGCCGGGCAAAGAGCTTCATCATCTCCTGAAGCGGCGTTGAGCCGTCGGCATCCATGAACCCCACGAACGGAGTGTCCGCCGCTTTCATGCCTTCCAGAACGCCCCCGCCCTTTCCAAGACGATGCCCGAACTCCATGCAGCGAAGAGAGAGTCCGGGATGGCGATCGGCGAACCTGCGGATTTTTTCGGCGGTGGCATCGTTCCCATCGCAAACAAACACGAGATACCCTTTGAAATCTCCCAGATCTTTCAGGAGACGGTCGATACGCTCCGCTTCATTGTAGGCGGGGACGACGATGGTGCACTGATCCCAACTGGCCACGGACGCTCCTTACCCAGACGTTCAGCAGACCAGTTTGTCCACGATCTCTTCAGCAAACGCTTCTGCAACCGAAGGTCCCGCTGCGGTAATCAGGTCCATGTCGGCAACCACCGGAATGTCGACGAGCACTGCGCCGCCCTTCTCCATTTCCTGCACGGAGGCAGGACTCCGAAACACCGTCGCCTCCCGCCCCCTGAGCACTCCGGCCCTTGCGAGTACAACCGGGGAGAGGCAGATCGCAGCGACCACGCAACCGGATTCAAAGAAGGTCCTGACCAGGTCCTGCAACCTGGCGTTGCCCCAGAGATGGTCCTGCGCTCCTATGCCCCCCACGATCACAATGCCCACATACTCCTCCGGCACCACGTCGTCCAGTGCAAGAGTGGCTTCGGCGGTTGCGCCCAGCATCCCCGAACAGGTCCCGGTCTTGTTGGACGCGATATCGTACGCGATCCCGTGGCGGTCAAATACGGAACGAGGCACTTCCAGTTCCTCGTCCCTGAAGTTCTCCGGCGCGATGACCAGCAGCAGTTTCATGCAACAGTGTGGATGCAGGGTACAAAAACTCTACCGCTCTTATCCGGGGCACCAGAGAAGAAGGGGGCAGGACGTCACTCCGGGATCATGCATTCCTGATCAAATTATATATTAATACAAAAATATTTAAGCCGGTATATTAATACTACGCCCCCAGTCCCCATTCGCCTGAGACCACGAGGCTGTGATGCACAGCATCCATCACATTCGTGCATCGCAGGCCGATATCGCCATGCCCGTACTTCTGAGCTTGCCGTATCCATGGATGCGGCGATGCCACCGGGCACACACCTGCTGCGCGAAAGGGATTGTAAAATTTACAGGGGGAAGATGCAAGGATGCAACGGTCAACGAGAGGAATTATCCTCATGATCCTCGCGGTGATGTGCCTCGGAGCGGGTACCGCTGCGGCGTTCGATCTCTCGATCGCCTGGAACACCACCTACGGCGATGAAGAGACAAATGAATCGGCCTATTCGATCATTCAAACAGAGAATGCGAGCCTGATCTTTGCGGGGGATTCGGACGCAAAAGGCGCCGGGTTTGCGGATGCATGGCTGGTGCTGCTCGATGAAGAAGAGGGGACGCTTCTCTCGGATGCGGCATATGGAACTCTACTGAATGACACCGCATTTGACGTAATCCAGAGCGATGACGGTACCATCGTCTTCGTAGGAAGCACAGTCCTGCCGCTCGAGGAAGACCTGTATCACACTGATGCATGGGTCGTCGGGATCAACGCCACAGGAGAGGAGGTGCTGAACCAGACCTTCGGCGGGCCCGAGGTGAATGCGACGGCATACTCGATCATCCAGACCACCGACGGCGGGTATCTCTTCGCGGGAAGCATCGAGGGCTATGCATCCGAAAACACCGATGCGTGGATGGTGAAGACCAATGCCTCCGGCGAAGAGGAGTGGAATAGCCGCTTCGGCGGGGAGCGGAACGAGTCCGCCTATTCGGTAATCGAAGATGAAGAGGGTAATTTCCTGTTTGCCGGCTCCACAGAGTCGTTCGAGGCCGAGGAAGCCGATGGCTGGGTCGTGAAGACGAACAGCACGGGCACGGAACTCTGGAACGCGACCTTCGGCGGGGAAGGAAACGACACGGCACGGGAGGTCTTCCAGGAAAATGCCCAGAACTTCTCGTTTGTCGGCACGACCACCTTCTTCAGCGGCGAGAACCGCACCGACACCGATGCATGGTACCAGCGGTTCAATGCCACGGGAGCCTCCCTGCGGGAGGAGACCTACGGCGGGGCTGACGTCAATGCCACGGCTCACTCCGCTGTGGAGACACCGGACGGGGGCCGCCTGGTCGCGGGGAGCATCGAGGACTACGGGTCAGGCAATGTCGACGCGTGGCTGATCAAACTTGACACCAGCGGCGAAGAGGAGTGGAACGGGGCACTGGGAGGCCCGTATCAGGATCTCGCCCGATCGGTCATCCGCATCTCCGAGACGTCCTACGTGTTCGCCGGCATGTTCAATATAACGCCCGAGGAGCAGCCGCCCTACCCGGACGCCTGGGCGGTCAGGCTGGATGAGGTGATCGAACCGGCACCCTCGCCTGCGCCCGGACCAACGCCCCCAAAACCCGTGCCGAAACCAATTCCCAAGGGCAAGATCGGCGACTTTGTCTGGGAGGACCTGAACGGCAACGGCATCCAGGATGAAGGAGAACCCGGCATAGAAGATGTCAAAGTCATTCTCTACGACAGCGAGGGAGTCCAGCTCAGGTCGAGGTATACGGATTCGACGGGGCACTACTGCTTCTGTAACCTGAAACCGGGCACCTATTCGCTTCGATTCATCCGACCGGAGGGATATGTGTTCACGCTCGAGAAGCAGGGCGATCCGGCGCTTGACAGCGACGCGGCCATCACCACCGGACGTGCCGGACCGATCGATATCGCCGAGAACGAAAAGGACCGCACATGGGATGCAGGCCTGGTGAACGCCTCGACCATCGGGATTGACGTGGAGAAGGCGACGAACGGGGCGGATGCCGACAACCCGCCCGGCCCGTCGATACCTGCCGGTGCGACGGTGAACTGGACCTATAATGTCACCAATACCGGGCTCATCCCGCTCTTCGAGGTCACCCTGATCGATGACATACTCGGTGCCGTCAGCGGGCCGGCGAGCGGCGATGACACCGATGGTATCCTCCAACCGGGAGAGATGTGGGTGTACGAGGCAAACGACACCGCCGAAGCGGGGCAGTACGCAAACAACGCCACGGTGAGCGCCACCTTCTCCACGGTCGTGGTGAAGGACTCGGACCGTAGCCACTACAATGGCACCGCGGAAATTGCGGCGATGATCGAGATTGAAAAACGGATCAACGGTGAGCTTGGGCAGGAGCCATCCGCACCGGTTGAGGTGGAGGTGGGCTCCAGTATTGAATACACCCTGAACGTCACCAACGCCGGCGATGCACCACTTTCGAATGTGTCGGTCACCGATGAGGATCTGGGGGTGGAGCTGGACGCACCGAACAGCGGGGATGACGGCAACAGCATCCTCGATCCGGGTGAGACGTGGGCCTATAGCGACCTGGATCCCGTGGAAGCGATGCCAGGACTGCGTGACAATACCGCAACAGTGACCGCCGAGGATCCCGAGGGCAACCTGGTGACCGCCAGTGTCACCGCGTACTACCAGTCGAGGCCCGCGGATGGGGCTGCCGCACTCGAGCTCCAAGTCCAGGTTGAAAACGAAACTGATCCTGCACCGCCAGGGCCGGGTGTGCCAGCAGGCGGGCCGGTTTCACTGTTCTTCTATGTCACGAATACCGGCGAGGTCCCCCTCACCAATGTGGCACTCAGCGCTGACGGCTTCGTTGCTTCGGGCACCGGCGAGGGTGATGATGGGAACGATGTCCTCGATGCCGGTGAAACGTGGGGATACGAGACCTCGATCGAGGCACTCGAAGGGGAACAGCAGATCGACGCCATAGCAACCGCATTGGATTCGGAAGGCAATGAGGTGAGTGACAGCGTGACGTTCTACTATACCGGGGTGGTGGCAGAGGAAACCCCGACAGAGGAGATGACCCCTGAAGAAGAAATGACACCGGAAGAGGAGGAGACACCCGGAGATGGTAACGGGGAGGCTGTTGATCAGGTAAATGGAGAGATGGTGTAGGCATAAAAACGGAAAGAAAATCGAATGTGGAAGTCTTTGATGCCCGCTGCAGATTTTCTCTCAGAAATGAGAGACTTCATGCCTGCTGCTCGACAATTTCCACTGATTTTTTCACGAGCATGGAACAATACGTTTGTAGCGTGAGCATTCCCTCACCCTTTGAATTTGACTGATGAATAGTGCAGGTGTTCAAGTATCCATATTCCTCCACATGGTTTCGCAGCCTCCTTCCCGATCGAGGTTATGCTACTCCACCCCCAATTATCCCGGGCATTGGGGAGGAGCGGAGTAACGAACCAGTCCTCCTCCGAGATAGCTGCCACACCCAAAAATATGCTGAGATAAATATATATATCTTCGAATAGTAATCTCGTCCTCCAGTCCCATTCGCCAGAACCAATGAGATCGCGATGCATAGACGATCAGACACTTCGCATCGCAGCCCGGATATCGCCATAATCAGATGCTATTGAGCTAGTTGCACACATAAGCGCATGGATATCGCCGTAGACTGCCAATTTACTGTGCGAACAGGGATTGAACGGATTATAGGAGGTATTTTGAGGAATGCAACGAACATTACGACTGTTATGCTTCATCACCCTTGCCCTGTTGTGTCTCGGAGCAGGGACCGCAACGGCATTCGATCTCTCGATCGTCTGGAACAACACCTACGGCGGTGTGGAGACAAACGAATCGGCGTATTCGATCATTCAAACGGAGAATGCAAGCCTGATCTTCGCAGGGGAGACTGACGCACAGGGTGCCGGATTGGCCGACGCATGGCTCGTGCTTCTCAATGAAGAAGAGGGAGCCCTTCTCTCAGATACAACATATGGATCCGCGTTCAATGACACGGCATTTGATGTCATCCAGGCCAATGACGGCGGGATTGTTTTTGCGGGCAGCATAGCCCTGCCGCTCGAAGCAGATCAGTATCATTCCGATGCATGGGTGGTAAAAACCAACGCCTCAGGCGAGGAGGAGCTGAACCAGACCTTCGGCGGGCCAGAGGTGAATGCGACCGCCAACTCGATCATCCAGACCACCGACGGCGGGTACCTCTTCGTGGGCAGCATCGAGAGCTACGCATCCGAAAACACCGATGCATTGATGGTGAAGATCAATGCCACCGGAGACGAGCAGTGGAGCGGCCGCTTCGGCGGGGAACAGAACGAGTCCGCCTATTCGGTGATCGAAGATACAGAGGGTGATTTCCTGTTTGCCGGCTACACGGAGTCGTTCGAGGCCGAAGAAACGGATGGCTGGGTCGTGAAGACGGACAGCGAGGGCCTCGAACTCTGGAATGCGACCTTCGGCGGGGCAGGAAACGACACGGCATGGGAGCTATTCCAGGAAAATGAGCAGAATTTTGCCTTTGTAGGAACGACCACCTTTATTACCGACGAGGACAGGATCGACACTGACGCCTGGTACCTTCGGTTCAATGCCACCGGAGCCCAACTGCTGGAGAAAACCTTCGGTGGGGCTGACGTCAACGCCACTGCACACTCCGCTGTGGATACTCCCGACGGGGGCCGCCTGATCGCAGGGAGCATCGAGGACTACGGATCGGGCAACAGCGACGCGTGGCTGATCAAACTGGACACGAACACCGAGATGGAGTGGAACGGTATCCTGGGAGGTGTGTCTGATGACGTTGCCCGATCAATCATCCGCATCTCCGAGACGTCCTACGTGTTTGCCGGCGTGTTCGATGCAACGCAGAAAGAGCAGCCGCCCTTCTGGGATGCCTGGGTGGTCAGGCTGGACGTGGAAAACATTAGCGAAGGAGACAATATCAGCGAAGGGGACAATCTCAGCGAAGGAGACAATATCAGTGAAGGGGACAATCTCAGCCGGGAGGACAATAATAACCGTCGCGCTCTCCTTGGATGAAGGGGAACCGAGCATCAAGAGCTTCAGGGTCATCCTCTATGACAGCGGGGGATCCTCAAGATCAAGGGTAGCGGATTCGGGGGAGGAATACCGTAAACAAAAAAGGGAGAGAAAATCAAACGTGAAAGGCTCCGATGACGTTCAGCAGGTCTTCTCTCGGAAATGAGAGGGATCCATGCCTGCTGTCCGATACAACATATCGATTTTTCCGCTGGTATAGAACGTAACCGCGGTATTGTGGTACAGGAACGCGTTTCCAATTATCCCGGGAATAGGAGAAGATCATGGTGCCAAACTATTGAATAACCGGAAATTTCTTAAGAGATTTGTTGTATTACACAACAAATATATTTATATTCATATGCAGGTAATCTCCCCCTGTCCCCATTCACCAGAGATAAACCGGAAAACGTCGCACCGGTGACCCGGGTCCATGCATTGCAGCCGATATCACCACCATTTGGCCTGAAGGAGTCAGCTGCGCTAGGGCACACACCTATTACTGCAACCAGCACATTCGAGGCGAAAGGGGGGTGCACAGACTATGAGGGGTGTATGAAGTAATGCAACGAATAATGAAGGGGATGTGTCTCGTCGTCCTTGCCCTGTTTTGTCTCGGCGCAGGGACGGCCTCGGCATTCGAACTCTCGGTCGTATGGAACAATACCTACGGCGGTGTGGAGACAAGCGAATCGGCGTACTCAATCATTCAAATGGAGAATGCGAGCCTGATCTTTGCGGGGGATACGGACGCAAAAGGCGCCGGGTTTGCGGACGCCTGGCTGGTGCTGCTCGACGAAGAGGACGGCGCGCTTCTCTCGGACGCGGCGTATGGAACGCTACTGAATGACACCGCATTTGACGTTATCCAGGCAGATGACGGCGGGATAGTCTTTGCGGGCACCATCACGCTTCCACTCGAGGAAGACCTGTATCACGCCGATGCATGGGTAGTCGGGATCAACGCCACAGGAGATGAGGAGCTGAACCGGACCTTCGGCGGGCCCGAGGTCAATGCCTCGGCGTACTCGATCATCCAGACCACCGACGGCGGGTACCTCGTCGCGGGGAGCACCGAGGGATACGCATCCGGAAACACCGACGCGTGGTTGGTGAAGATCAATGCCTCCGGCGAGGAGGAGTGGAACAGCCGATTCGGCGGGGACCAAAACGAGTCCGCCTATTCGGTGATCGAAGACGAAGAGGGGAATTTCCTGTTTGCCGGCTCCACGGAGTCGTTCGAGGCCGAAGAAGCCGATGGCTGGGTCGTGAAGACCGACAATGATGGTCTTGAACTCTGGAATGCTACCTTCGGCGGGGCAGGAAATGACACGGCACGGGACATATTCGAGGAGAATGCGCAGAACTTCTCGTTTGTCGGCACGACCACCTTCATCACCGGCGAGAACCGCACCGACACCGATGCATGGTACCTGCGGTTCAATGCCACAGGAGCGCCCCTGCTGGAAGTAACCTATGGAGGGGCTGATGTCAATGCCACGGCACACTCGGCAGTGGAGACGCCCGACGGAGGCCGCCTGGTGGCAGGGAGCATCGAGGACTACGGGTCGGGCAATGTCGACGCCTGGCTGATCAAACTTGATGCGAGCGGCGAAGAGGAGTGGAACGGTGCACTGGGAGGGCCGTTGCAGGATCTCGCCCAATCGATCATTCGGATCTCCGAGACGTCCTATGTCTTCGCCGGCGTGTTCAATGTGACGCCCGAGGAGCAGCCGCCTTACCCGGATGCTTGGGCGGTCAGGCTGGACGAGGTGATCGAACCGGCACCCTCGCCTGCGCCCGGACCTGCGCCTGTACCGACGCCCAAACCCACGCCGGTGCCAAAACCAATTCCCAAGGCCAAGATCGGTGACAGGGTATGGGAGGACCGCAACGGCAACGGTATCCAGGATAGCGGAGAGCCCGGTATCAAGGGGGTCAAAGTCATCCTCTACGACAGCGAGGGGGTCCAGCTCAGGTCGAGAACCACGGATTCTGAGGGCCACTACTGCTTCTGCAGCCTGAAAGCGGGCACCTATTCGCTCCGGTTCGTCCGACCGGAAGGGTACGTGTTCACGCTCGAGGAGCAGGGCACAAACCCGGCCCTCGACAGCGACGCGAACATCGACACAGGGAATGCAGGACCCATCGATCTCGCCGAGAACGAGAAGGACCCCAATTGGGACGCGGGCCTGGTGAATATCTCGACCATCGGGATCGACGTGGAGAAGGCGACGAACGGTGAGGATGCCGACGAGGCGCCCGGACCGTCGATTCCCGTCAATGCCACGGTGAACTGGACCTACAATGTCACCAACACCGGGTCCGTCCCGCTCTTCGAGGTCACCCTGAACGATGACATACTCGGTGCCGTTAGCGGGCCGTCGATGGGTGATGACGCCGACGGCGTTCTCGAATCGGGAGAGACGTGGGTCTACGAGGCCAACGGCACCGCCGAAGCGGGGGGTTACGAAAACCTCGCCACGGCGAGCGGCACCTTCTCCACGGCACAAGTGGAGGACTCGGACCCGAGCCACTACAACGGCACCGGGGCATTCGAGGCGAGGATAGAGCTTGAAATGTACATGTATGACCCTGCGTCCCACAGCTATATCGAAGCCGACGACCCCCCGGGAGTCGTATTCGAGAATGAGGACGCGGGAATCAGCCTGGCCTATTCCGTGACCAACACCGGCAACGTTGACCTCATTAATGTGGGAATCGACGATATCGTCGATTATTGTGTATATAATCCCAATCATGAGGTGTGTGGTGCCCCCTCTGGAGACATCGGAAATGATAGAATCCTGAGTCCGGGAGAAAAATGGGACTACACGTTTCCTGAGGAACTTGCTGCTTTATGTCAACAGGAAGATAGATTGCATTCGTTCACATCCAATGTAACCGCACAGGACCCGGCAGGCAATGAGGTCACCGACACCGATGTGGCATACTACACCCTGGTTGCGTGTGGAGCCATCGATCTGGAGAAGTATGTAAACGGTGTGGATGCGGACGAACCGCCGGGTTTCATCTTCGAAAATGCGAATGACACGGTCAACATCACCTATACCGTGGAAAACACGGGCGTCGCTCCACTCGAGAATGTAGTACTCACCGATCCCATGGTTACCGTCGAGGGCCCCCTCGATGATGATGGCGATGGCATACTGGGAGAAGTTGAAACATGGAGTTACCGCGTGCGGCCGGGAGATGAACCGACAGCGGGGACCGGTGAGCACATGAACACCGCTACGGTGACCGCACAGGGAAGTTGGTATTCTACCGGCAGCTTCGATGTAAACGACACTGATGTGGCATACTGGACAGGGCCGGGACCGGGTGGACCAGCTGCCATCGAACTGAATAATTACCTCAACGGGGATGATGCGGACACACCGCCGGGGGTCATCTTCGACAGCGCTGACGCAGAGATGGATCTCACCTACACCGTGACCAACACCGGCGACGTTGACCTCATCAATGTGGAAATCGAAGGTCTCGTCGATATTTGTGCTCCGTACGCTGGCACCCCGGACGATTGCGGCCCCACAGGAGACATTGGAAATGATGGCATCCTGAGTCCGGGAGAGACATGGGAATACGACATGCCTGCGCAAGATGAACCCGATCCCGGTTGTGGCACCGAACCGAGAGGAATTACGGACCGGGTCACCGCACAGGACCCGGAAGGCAATGAGGTGACCGACTTCGACTCGGTATACTATACTCCCGTTCCGTGTGCCGCCATCGATCTGGAGAAGTACGTCAACGGTGAGGATGCAGACGAGCCACCGGGGGTCATCCTCGAAAATGCTTATGAAAAAGTCAACATCACCTACACCGTGACCAACACGGGCGCCCTTGCACTCGTTGAGGTGTGGCTTGAGGACTATCAACGGGTCACCGATCCAACCGGCGACGATGGCGACGGCATCCTGAGTCCGGGAGAAACGTGGAATTACCGCCTGCCGCCGGAGGATGCACCAGTAGCGGAGCCCGGATTAAATTCTGACCGCGCCTATGCGTCTGGTCAGGATGTTGAGGGCACCATAGTGACCGACACCGATGTGGCATACTGGACCGGGCCGGAGCTGACAGGGCCGGAGCCGGCCGGAGTGGCTGCCATCGATCTTGAGAAGTACGCCAACGGTGAGGACGCGGACCAGCCGCCGGGAGTGGTTTTCGATACAGATGATGCGGCGGTTATTCACACCTTTACCGTCACCAATACCGGCTCCGCGGTCCTCTCTAACGTCGTGCTTAACGACGACTATCTCACGGTGACCGGCCCGACCGACGACGATGGCGACGGCGTCCTGAGTCCGGGAGAAACATGGGATTACGAGGTGCCGATGGTGGAGCAACCCGATTCGGGGAATGGTGAGCACATGAACACCGCCACGGTCACCGCACAGGATGCTGAGGGCACCGTGGTGACCGACACCGATGTGGCATACTGGACAGGGCCTCCAATAGAGGAGGAAGAGACACCGACAGAGGAGATGACACCCGAAGAGAATGTGACAGCGGAAGAAGAGGAGACACCCGAAGAAGAAATCACCCCCGGAGAGGAGGAAACACAGGCTGAAGAGATGACGCCGGAAGAGGGGGAGACGCCTGCAGAAAATATGACACCATAGGAGAAGGAGATGCGTGGAGATGGAAACAGCGAGCCCGATGGACCGGTGAATGGAGGATGCATTTAGGTTCAAAACGGAGATAAAAACGAACGTAAAAACGCTCCGACAACGGACAGCAGGTCTTTTCTCTCGGAAATGAGAGAATTCATGCCTGCGGTCCGACACATTCCACCTTTTCTAGGGCATAGACCAATTCGGGTATATTGGAGACACCGTTTCATCCTCACGGAATGACGGGTGAGCGATGCTGGGTCTTACCTCATCCGTGCTTCTCCACGTGCTTGCGGAGCTCCGTTCCCGGCAGGTAGCGGTCGGCGATATCGAGCGCCACGGCCCGGAGGTGTGCGTGCTCCGTAAGGCAGCTCTCGGGGATATTCCCTTCCCGGAGGATTGCCGAGGTGTTTTCGGTGATCTGGATGAGTTCGGTGGCGATGAGCGAGTTCAGCCAGAGGAGATCCCTGAGCATCTGCCGGAGTTCTTCATCAGCATGCATACCAGAGTTGGGGGAGAGGAGCGCCCATTGCTCTTTCGGTTTGACTGAGTTCCCTGAGTCCGCATCCAGGACGCCTCGATGGCGCAAGGGCTAATTATCCGCGACCCGTATGCGTTGATCGCATGACGATCAGGTATCTCGAGGAGCTCCGCACGCGGGGCCGGGACGCGAACCCGTTCTTTCGCCTGATGGATATCAATGTGGGGGACTACGGCTACGGGAGCGCCGAGCTCTCCATGACGGTACACCCCGATATGCTCAACGGTGACGGCTGGCTGCAGGGAGGAGTCTTTACCGCCCTCTGCGATGAGGCCATGGCGCTTGCGCTCTGCACCGTCCTCGAGGAGGGGGAATCTATCGCCACCATCTCGGAGTCCACCTCGTTTCTCCGGGGCGTACGGGAGGGGACCATCATCGCCCGGGGCCGGGTGATCAGGAAAGGGCGGCGTGTCGCCTTCACCGAGGGCGAGGTGCGAGCGCAGGGTGAGGACGCTCCCCTCCTCACCCAGACCACCGCATCCTTCGCGGTCATCAGGAGCACCTGAAGATGGTGCACCCGGCCCCCTTTCTCAGGGTGCGGCATCCTCTGCCCTGCAGGCGTTGCGAAGACCCAAGGATAATGCTAGAGTGGTACATATAATATGGATAACAGAACAATCTGATCAGCAGCAGGAGAGGGCAATTTGAAGTTTATTGTTGTCACTGGAGGCGTAATGAGCGGTCTTGGGAAGGGGATCACCACCGCTTCCATCGGCCGGCTCCTGAAAAACCGCGGGTACCGTGTCACCGCCGTGAAAATCGATCCCTATCTCAATATCGATGCCGGCACAATGAACCCGGCACAGCACGGGGAGGTGTTCGTGCTCCGCGATGGAGGCGAGGTTGATCTCGACCTCGGGAACTACGAACGATTTTTGGATATCAACCTGAGTTCGGACCACAATATCACCACCGGAAAGGTCTATCAAACGGTGATCGAAAAAGAACGCCGCGGGGATTTCCTCGGCGGGACCGTCCAGATCATTCCCCATATCACCGACCAGATCAAGGCATGTATCCGGCACGCTGCCGCGGAGGAACTCGAAGAAAACACGCATGCCGACGTCTGCCTTGTCGAAGTGGGAGGCACGGTCGGCGACATTGAAAGCATGCCTTTTCTGGAGGCAGTGCGGCAGATGCACGGGGAACTGGAAGATCATGACATGGTGCTCGTGCACGTAACCCTTGTGCCGGTCGACAACATGGGAGACCACAAGACGAAACCCACCCAGCACTCGGTCAAAGCGCTCCGCGAACTGGGGCTGCATCCCGATATCATCGTGGGGAGGAGCGAGTGCGTCATTTTGGGCGGAACAAAGAAGAAGATATCCGCGTTTTGCGACGTGCCCCCGAGAGCGGTGATCAGCATGGCGACCGTACCTGATATCTACCACGTTCCAATGGAGATGGAAAAAGAGGGGCTCGCCGACGTGGTCTCGGAGTACCTCGACCTTGAAAAACGCACCCCCGATACTGAGTGGTACCACCTGGTCAGCAGGGAGTACACGAGCAGGGTCACGGTCGCTATCGTGAGCAAGTACGGTATTGAGGATGTCTACATCAGCATCAAGGAAGCCCTGAAACATGCCGGGCGTGCACTCTCCACCGAAGTCGATATCAGGTGGCTGGATGCCGAGACCTTCGATCCCGCGGAACTGGCGGACGTCGATGGCATCCTTGTCCCGGGAGGGTTCGGCAAGCGGGGCATTGAGGGAAAACTGCAGGCAATTCAATTCGCCCGCGAGCACAAAAAGCCTTACCTGGGTCTCTGCCTCGGGTTCCAGCTTGCGGTCATCGAGTACGCGAAAAATGTACTCCGATGGGCAGACGCCACGAGCGAAGAGATGGGGCCGGGCCTTCATGTCATTGCCATCCTTCCCGAACAGGAAGAGGTTGAGGATCTGGGGGGCACGATGCGGCTGGGAGAATGCGCCATCGATCTCAAGGAGAATACCCTGATCGAACGGCTCTATGGCCACAACGGAATCACCGAGCGGCACCGGCATCGCTACGAGGTCAACCCCGCGATGATCGCCGACCTCGAGGAGGCAGGACTGGTCTTTTCAGGAAGGTGCGGGAACAGGATGGAGGTGTGCGAGCTGTCCGATCACCCGTTCTTCCTAGCCACCCAGTTCCATCCGGAGTTCACCTCGCGGCCCACCAGGGCCTCGCCGCCCTACATGGGTTTCGTGACGGCATGCAGAGAGGAGAGAAACAGAGAGAGTTAGATCTCGGTGATACACAATGGTGAATGTTGAACGGTTTATTGAAACAGCGATTGCGAGTATACAGGAAAAAGCAGGTGACGATGCCGTGGTCATGGCCCTCTCCGGCGGCGTCGACAGCTCGGTCTGTGCAGAACTCGCCCACCGGGCCATCGGCGACCGCCTCAAGCCCATCTACGTGGATACGGGGCTCATGCGAAAAGGGGAGAGCGAGCGGATCTGCGAGCTCTTCTGCCACTACAATCTCACGATGGTCGATGCCGCAGATGAGTTCTTTGAGGCGCTCCAGGGGAACACCGACCCCGAGGAGAAGCGCAAGGTAATCGGCGAGAAGTTCATCAGGATATTCGAGCGTGAGGCGAAAAAGACCGGCGCAAAACACCTGCTCCAGGGGACGATCTACCCCGATCGTATCGAGAGCGAAGGGGGCATTAAAAGCCACCACAACGTGGGGGGCATGCCGCTCCACATGGAGTTCGAGACTATCATCGAGCCCCTCGAGGATCTCTACAAGGATGAGGTGAGGCAGGTTGCTGCCGGGCTGGACCTGCCCCCCGAGATCCAGCACAGAATGCCCTTCCCCGGGCCGGGCCTCGCCGTACGCTGCCTTGGGGAGGTGACCCCGGAAAAGATCGCCATCGTCCGGGAAGCAAACACCATCGCCGAGGAGGAACTGGTCGAGGCGTTCGGCCCCTGGCAGTGCTTCGCCGCCCTGCTGGGCTTGGGGACGGGGGTGAAGGGCGATGTGCGCCTCCACGGCTGGATCATCGCGGTGAGGGCGGTCCATTCCCGGGATGCCATGACTGCAGACCCGATCGAACTTCCCTGGGAGACCCTCCATGCAATCGCATCGCGGATCACCGCGGAGATTCCCGGGGTGGCCCGGGTGGTGTACGACATCACCCCCAAGCCCCCGGCAACGATCGAATACGAATAGGTTTTCAGGAAAGGAACGTATGGCGGAAGATGGAGATTACCGGGAACTTGATGCCCGGTACTATATGCCGGCCTTTTCCCGGACGATGCAGATCGTGAAAGGCGCCGGGACGAAGGTGTGGGACGCGGAGGGAAACGAATATATTGACTGTGTGGCGGGAATTGCCGTCTGCAGCACGGGGCATTGCCACCCGGCAGTGGTGAAAGCCATCTGCGAGCAGGCGCAGGAGCTCATCCACTGCTCGAATCTCTACTATGTCCCCCACCAGGCAGAACTCGCCCGAAAACTGGTAGAGATCACCGGACTTTCCAGGGCATTCCTCGTCAATTCAGGTGCAGAAGCAAACGAAGCGGCAATCAAGCTGGCGCGGATAGCCACAGGACGAAAGAACTTTGTTGCCTTCAGGGACTGCTTCCACGGGCGCACCATGGGATCACTGGCCGTCACTCATAAACCGGCCATCAGGGAGCCGTTCGAGCCGCTCGAACCGAAGTGCACCTTCGTCGACTACGGAGATGCCGATGCGCTCCGAAATGCGGTCGATGAGAACACCGCGGGGATATTCGTGGAGGCGGTCCAGGGTGAGGCGGGAGTGATTCTGCCCCCCGAGGGATTCCTCCGGGAAGTCCGGGAGATCTGTGATGAGTGTGGAGCGCTCATGATAGCCGACGAAGTCCAGACGGGAATGGGCAGAACCGGCACATGGCTCGCCATGCACCAGTACGGGGTGATGCCCGATATCGTCAGTCTTGCCAAAGGGATGGCGAGCGGATTTCCCATCGGCGCCATCGTCGCCCGTGAAGGGCTTGCATTCACCGCAGGCCAGCACGGGAGCACGTTTGCAGGCGGTCCCCTCGCCTCGGCGGCCGCCCTCGCCACCATAGGGGTGATTGAAGAGGTGCTCCCCGATGTCGCGGAAAAAGGGAAACGATTTGCAGAAGGCCTTGCAGCATACAACCCCCGTATCATCGGCCTGATGGTCGGCATCACGATAGGCGATCGCTGCCCGGAGGTCCAGAAAGCCTGTGCCGACCAGGGGGTGCTGGTCAACTGCGCAGCGCACGGCAACCTGAGGCTTGTCCCGCCGCTCACCATCACCGAGGAGGAAATCGACCGGGCAATCGAGGTTCTCCATGCAACACTTGGTTAGGGGCTGCTTTCGGGGCGAAGGATACCGGTTTGCCACCGGTGCCTTCGACATCGCCCGCGCCTGCGGGTGGGAACGCGTGGCCCGCCTGGGCAGCAATGAAAATCCCTACCCTCCCTCGCCCCTCGCCTTCGCCAGGGCGACCGAAGCGCTCGCATCGGCAAACCGCTATCCGGACGAGCGCATGGGGTCGCTGGTGGAAGCACTGGAGGGAGCATTCGGCGACTACGCTTTCGTCACCGGTGCAGGGATGGACGGCATCATCGAAACGGTGATCCGGGCACTCATCGATCACGGGGATAGGGTTGCGATCAGCACGCCCACCTTCTCATTTTACGGCATCGCCACGCGCGCCCAGGGGGGAATCCTGCACCCCGTACCGAGAAACGCCGACTTTACCATCGATGGCAGCCGGATCGTCGAGGAAAGCCGCGACGCAAAGATCACCTTTCTCTGCACACCGAACAATCCCACCGGGAACGCCACGCCTCCCGGGGTGATCGAGGAAATTTGCGAAGAGATCGAAGGGATGCTCTTTCTGGACAATGCCTACGTGGAATTTTCGGGGATTGACTATATGCCGCTTGTGCGCAGGTTCGACAACCTCATCATCGGCCGGACATTCTCCAAGGCCTACGCACTCGCCGGGCTCAGGGTCGGCTTTGCGTGCGTGCCTGCGTGGTTTGAGCCCGTCTTTCGGCGGGCGCAAACACCCTTTGCATTGAATGCCGTCTCTGCGGCGGCTGCGATGGGCGCTCTTGCCGACACCGATCACGTCCGTCGCATCGTGGACCACGTGACGGCATGGCGCAAGCGGTTCGCCGAAGAGATCCCTTTCCCCGTCCTGCCGAGCGACGCCAACTTCGTGCTCATCGACGTCGCTCCTATGAAGGGAGACGAAGCCGTGGAGGCACTGGCCCGGCGAGGGGTGGTGGTGCGATCGGCGGCAGGGTTCCCCCAGCTCGGCGACCATTATATAAGGGTAAGTATAGGTGATGATTGGGAAAATGAGCGATTTTTACAGGAGACAGGCAGCCTATGATGTGGGGGATTACGGGGACGCCCGGCACGGGAAAATCATCGGTTGCGGGTGAACTGGCGGCTCGTGGCTACCCCACCCTCCACCTCTCCGAAACGACCGGGGCCTACACCATTGAAGAGGATCCCGCGCGACAGACAACCATCATCGATGAAGAACAGTGGGTTGCGGGATTTTCCCCTTTCGAGGGGTTCGTGGAAGGGCACCTTGCACACCTCCTGCCCTGTGACCGGGTGGTGGTGCTCCGGTGCAGGCCTGATGTGCTTGCCCGGAGGCTCGGCAAACGCCATTACCCCGAAGCAAAAATCCGTGAGAATCTCGAAGCCGAGGCGCTGGACGTCATTCTCATCGAGACGATCGAGGAGCACCCCCCAGACCATGTTCTCGAACTGGATAGCACGTACCGCTCGGTCTCGGAGATCGCGGACCGGATCGTGGATTTTATTCACGAAAAAATTCCACCCTCTCATGGAACCATTGATTGGTCAGAATTTCTGGAACATCTGGTATGACACTCGACCGGCTTCGCCCCCACACGAAACAGCTCTTCCAGCCCCTTGTCAGGGTTTGCCTTCGTGCGGGGCTGACCCCCAACGCCAGTTCCGTCATCTCGCTGGTGGGAGCCCTTGGTGCAGGGGTTGCCTTCTATCTTGGCGAGACCCTGCTCGGAGTGCTGCTGGTCGCGGCAAATGCGGTATTTGACGCAATTGACGGAGCGATCGCCAGGGAACTGGGTATTGCCAGTAAAAAGGGAGATTTTCTTGACCATGTGCTCGACCGCTATGCGGACATCTTCATTATCACCGGCATCTTCGCCGGGGGCGCCGCCTCATGGGAGGTGGGCGTCTTTGCGCTCATCGGCGTCCTGATGTCCTCCTACCTGGGAACACAGGCGCAGGCGGTGGGCGTGGGACGGTTTTACGGGGGGATCATGGGCCGGGCGGACAGGCTGCTGCTGATCCTTATCGGCGGCATGCTGGATGTTCTCATCCCGGGCGGGGTGCTGGGGATGCCGTACCTCGGGTGGCTCCTGGTGATTTTCGGGGTACTGGGGAATTATACCGCCATCCAGCGGTTCATCTACGTCTGGAAGCATATCGACGAGATCGAATCCGGGCAGGAACGCCCCTGAGCAGCCCACGGGAATAAACGCCGATCGTATCCATTCTGATGACGGGTTGTCACAATAAGGATAAACGAAAAATATAAGAAATTCTCGACTATTCTGCGCAAAACGGGGCGGTGAAAGGAAGGTATAAGTGGGTGAAGCATTGAAAGTTGTGTGATCCCAATGCCGTCCTCGATGCACCTTCCGTCATGCCATCTTCCGAGGTTCGACGAGAGCGATATCGTGAAAATCTGGGTGATCGCGGCATTTTTCGTGGTCTCCCTCCTCATTTCCATCTACTCGTTCGAACCGTCGAACCAAGAGGCATTTCCCTCGCTGGCGTCATTCAGCCCGCACCTCTACTACATTCCTATCGTGCTGATGACCATCTGGTACCCCCGTCGAACGCTACTCTTCTCGGTCCTTATCATGTCCGTCTACCTCCTCTTCATGACCTATTTTACGATGAGCGGCGTGGCCGTCGATTTTGTTTCGTCCGCATTTACCGCCGCCATGTACCTCTGGGTGGTCGCCGCCACGTCTATGGCACTGGGGAACAAGCGCATTGCAACACCCCCTGCCGCCGTGGGTGTCTGCGATGTCCGTCCTCAGGGCGATGTTGCAGTTGCGTACGGAACCAGGATCCGAGAACAGCAGATCATCAAGAAATCGCGGGACTACATCCGCGGGATCATCAATGCATTCCATTCGCCGGACAGCAAGGAACGGGAGCGGGCAATGCAGGTATTGAATGCAATCGGGGAACCGGCGGTCCAACCGCTCATTGATACGCTGAACGACGAGAGTTCGATCACGAGGGATGCGGCAGCGAGGACACTCGGCACTATCGGGGATATCAGGGGAATAGAGCCCCTCATTGGGGCATTGAAAGATGAAAACAGGCGGGTCCGAGAGGCGGCGTCCCAGGCGCTGGCCAGCATCGGCACACCGGCAACGCCGCGGCTGCGTGCCAATCTCGACGATGAGGACTGGCACGTGCGGCTGGGGGCGGTGATCGCACTGCGGATCATCGGAGGAGAGGAACTGGCGCCCGAATTTGTCCGCCTCCTGCATGACGAAAATCCCTATGTGCGTGGGGAGGGTGCAAAATCATTGGGAAGGCTGGGGAGCGATGCGGTGACCGGTCATCTTCTCGAGGCGCTCGGTGACGAAGCCAAATATGTCCGCATCCGCGCAGCAGGATCGCTGGGGCGCATACGCGATCCCGCGGCGATTCCCGCGCTTGAACGGGTGCTCGGGGAAGACCAGGAAGACGATGTGCGGTATCGCGCCGCAGAGGCGCTCCTGCTGATCGGCACCGCCGGGGCAAAGGATGCGGTGCTGCGGGCGGCGTCGTCGGCAGATCACCGAACAAGGCGTGCGGCACAGGATTCATTGCAGCAGGAGCGCGTTCGCTCATTGACCGGCGGGTGCACCTGAGCGGGTGCACTCGCCTATCGCGTATATCGCCGCGTCCACCACCTCCTCGAGCGGGACGCGTCCCGTCGATCACTACATCGCTGTTGCGGAGGATACACGGGCGATAGCGTCGATAAGAGGGTATCACGACCTTTTCGATATACCCGGGGCCAGGATCCCGATCACGCATACATCGCCTTCGCAGCTGCTCCTCCCCGTGATAGCGAGAAACACGCTGCAATCAAGGAGAACGCTGATCTCATCCAGACAAAGAGAAGAAATCCCTCCACCAGCGGCGAAAAGTCCCGGATTCGGGGGCCTCGCGAGATCAGCACGGGTTTGCCCCGCTTCAGCTCCGCAAGGCACGTTGCCAGCCGGTCGAGCATCAGCGCTTCCGCGATCTCCCGGTTGGCAACGCCATGCGCGAAGCCCGCGGGAGTTTTCCGGAAAAAATGGTCCCGCGGGACAAGAGAGAAGGAAACACGGTTTCTATGGTGTTCAGTAACTGTCGACTTCACGGCGCAGCTCGGCCCGGCGATCCCGATGAGCGTGACGCGGGTCTGTGCATGATGCACCTCCATCACCCCGGCCGAAGATGGTCAGAACCACTGGTCGAGCGTCTTCTGGCCGCTCTTTGTCACGATCTTTGCCAGAGAGCCTGAGACCCGATCGGGGGAGAAATCATAACCCTCACACAAAAGCTCGAGGATGCCCTCCTCATCGGGAGGCGTCCAGGTGAGATCGTACCCGGTGGTCACCGGCGGGTGAAGGAAGAACTCCTTGACCGGGGCGGCGTCAAAGCCGGCCATCTTCTCTTCTAAGGTTGCGGCGAACGCATCCTGCTGCACCAGTTTCAGGGCGGTCCTCGCACCCACCCCCCTGATGCCCTCGTTGAAGTCGGTGCCGATCAGGATACCGATCTCGACGAGCTGTTCCCGCGAGATTTCGAGTCCCTCGAGAACCTCTTTGAGCACGACCCTCTCGGGCCTGATGGTCAGTGTCCTGTTCCGGAACTTCCGTTTTCCGCTCACAGTCAGGTTCCGTACCAGCACCGGAGCACCGAAGAGCAGCGAATCATAATCCTGTGACACCGGGTAGGAGACATCGCCGCGGGCTGCCATGAACGCGGCCTGCGCCTCCCCTTCACTCGGTGCGTCCACGGCGGGAATGCCCATAAGATCGAGCAGGGATTTTGCGCTCTCGATCACCGCCAAGTCCACGCGGGACGATGAACGGGCCTGCTTGTAGGCTTCCTCGATATCGCCTGCTTCAAGCGCTTCCTGCCATTTTTCCCCGGCCACACGCCTTGATTCCCTTCGTTGCTCGATGGTGGCGGTCTTAAACTCCGGCGGTGCACCGTCGAAGATATACACCGGGCGAATACCCTTCTCGATGAAATTGACTGTCCGGAAGAAAAGGCCGGAGAGGTGGGATGTCACCCGGCCTTCCCGGTCCATAAGCGGGGTGCCGTCGGGCTGGCGGATGATGCTCAGGAACTGGTAGAGGGCATTGTGGGCATCGACCGCCGCCACACCCGTCAGCGACTCCCACTCCACCGTCGATTTGAAATCGGCCAGGATATCACGTATCGCAACGCCCATGCGGATCACTCTATTACATCATTCAGAGAACAAAGGTTTTTTGACCGGCATTCGCACAGGATTACGACCGGTCGCATATGAGAGGTACGCACTAAAAATGCAACAGGGATGGTGAACCCTCAGCGGTACATCCGCCGGGAGAGTTCATTGACCACTTCGTCGATGTGCAAAACCGTTTTGTCGTATTTCTGGCTCATCCGGTTCGAAATTTCCTCCAGATTGACCCGCATCGTATGTTCGCGGGAAATGACACTCTCATCGAGATGCCGGATCTTTATGGCAAGGGAGATGAACAGGCCGCCGAATGCAAGCATCATCAGCGTTGCGGAAAACGCAATGATCAAATCCTGCCACAGCCGCATGACCAGCACGAGGGTTGATACCACGAGAACGAAGGTAAGAATAATATCAACCAGGTAATCCCGAATATCCATGCTTTTACATAATAACGAACCATTAATTAATCTACCTATAATTCATGGAGAACGATCATGGATCTCAGAAATAGCGCACCATTCGTCGGGATGCCGTTGATGCTGCTCCTCGTTCAGGTGGGGGCGATCCTCCTCTCCCCGCGGATGCAGGAGGCGGGAGTGGCGGCATTCGAGGACCCCTCGTCCCCGGCAAATCCAATTATTTTCCTGGGGATTTTGCTCGTATTCACCCTTATTATGCTTTTTTTGATCAGGCGGGGGGTCAAACGCCTCATCGGGGCAATCATCGCCGTTTCAATATTCTTCAGCCTGATCTACATCTTTTCGGCGATCAGCTCCTACCTCTTCGGGTTCACGCTCATCGCGGCTGGGGCAACACTCGCCGGCGCGGTGCTCGCAACCGTATTCCTCTATCTGTACCCGGAATGGTACGTCATCGATGTCATCGGCGTGCTGATCGCTGCAGGAGTGGCCTCGATATTCGGCATCTCTCTTGAAATTATTCCGGTGATCATCCTGCTCGTTCTTCTCGCCATATACGATGCGATCTCGGTGTACAAGACCAAACACATGATCTCCCTCGCAGAAGGCATCATCGAACTCAAGACTCCCATCCTCGTCATTATCCCGAAAACACGGTCCTACTCCTATATCAGGGAGGGAATCTCCCTGGAAGGCGGGGAGCGGGGCGCATTCGTGATGGGGCTCGGTGACCTGATCATGCCCACCATTCTGGCGGTTTCGGCCCATGCATTCATCGAAGCCCCCCTTATTGCAGGATTTGCAAGCGCTCCGGCTCTCGGCGCGATGATCGGGACCTTCGGTGGGCTCGGCGTGCTCATGTACTTCGTGAACCGGGGCAATCCGCAGGCAGGGCTCCCTGCGCTCAACGGAGGGGCGATAACAGGATTTTTGATCGCCTGTGCCCTCACCGGGGCGTGGAGCTGGGTTCCCGGTGTCTGAGAAGGCATGCGACGACCTCCTCAACACCCTCCCCTGTTACCGTGGACATATTCGCGTACCCCCCAAGAGACTGGAGGTCTGCCTTGTTCACGGCAACCTCCACCGGCACCGAGGCCATTGTTTCCCGGATCTCCTCAAGGAGGCAGAGCTGATCCGCCAGGATATACCCACAGGCCTCGCTCGCATCGATAATGAAGAGCACCACATCGGCGACATTGACGATGGCGGCAATTGCCTGCTGCTCGATGGGATTGCGCTCCTCCTCCGGGCGGTCAAGAATTCCCGGCGTATCAACGAACTGCATACGCTCCCTTCTTTCGATCTCCCGGTGGCCCACCACAATCTGCTTGGTGGTAAAGGGATACCCGGCCACCTCGGGTTCGGCGGAGGACGCGAGCCTGATAAAGGAGGATTTGCCGACGTTGGGATATCCTGCTACCACCACCGTAAACTCATCGCCGATATGGGGCAATTTGCGCAGCACATTGCGGGCTTCGTTGAGGAAGCGCAAATCCCCATCAACCTGGTGGACGATCGAGGAGATCCTGGCGGTGGCCTGTTTGCGCATACTCGCAGAATCAGGGGCATGCCGCATCTCACGGGCGTACTCGTAGCCCACCTCGCGGGACTGCGATGCCGCCCAGGAGAGTGCGCCGAGCGATTTCTTCATGCGGTCGACATTGAAGAGGATCTGCACCGTTTCACGATAAAAAGGGGGCAGAGAATCGAATGAAGGGAATTTAGTCACCAGATCATTGAGCTTGTCGTACACTGAACTGGCGATGGCACGCACGAACTCCTCATTTGCACGGTCCCGGTTCCTCTTCTCCCGCATGGCCTTCGCCGCTCTTCTCAGCGATCGGTCCATAATCTCGTCCGCAGTAGGAATGGTTGGTATTGTTTCAAATTCCACGTCTGTACAACCAAATATATTTATTTAAATCCTTATGATTAATCATTATGGATCTCTCGCTCATCCAGAAAGATATCCTCATCACCCTCATCAGCCTCTATCACCAGCATTCCCAAGCCATCAAGGGAGAGGAGATTGCCCAGGTGTTGCGGCGCAACCCGGGGACGGTCCGCAACCAGATGCAGGCCCTCAAAGCCCTCGGCCTCGTCGACGGCATTCCCGGCCCGAAGGGAGGGTACCACCCCACCGCCCAGGCCTATAATGAGCTCAACCTGACGATATCGGAGCATGAATCTGTCGTTCCTATCAGCAGGGACGGGAGACCGTTGAAGGGAGTCAGCGTCCAGGAGATCGACTTCACCACGCTCTGCCACCCGGATCTCTGCCATGCAGTGATAAAGCTTATCGGAAGCGTCAAATCCTTCGAGGTTGGCGAGATGATCACCGTCGGTCCGACCCCGGTCAACAAACTGGTGATTAAAGGGGAGATCTACGGGAAAGATGAGGTGCAGCAGGCGTTACTCATCACGATCTCGGAGATGACGTCCCTTCCCAAAAAACCGATCAGGGACTACATGAGCACCCCGCTGTACACGCTCAGCCCCGATGACGCGGTTGCGGATGCGATACGGCTTTTTTCCATACACCACATCCACGGTGCACCGGTGGTGGAAGATGAACGGCTGCAGGGCATCATCACGCTGAGCGATGTCGCCCGGGCCCTCGATAAGGGGCTTTCCACCGAGACGCACGTCGTGGAGGTCATGACCAGCGACGTGGTTATCGCCCCGGCACATATCAAACTCTATGAGGTTATCAGCAGGTTCAAAGAGCGAGAAATCGGACGGCTTGTGATCATCGAAAACGGAAAGCCGGTCGGTATCATCACCCAATCCGACATCATCCGCGTGTTCCCCTCGCTCTGACATCGCCCCACTGGCGAACGTGCCTGCGGGGTTGCCAAACTGCCCGCCGGATGCATGGAATAACGGGGGGAAATTCAGGGGATACATCGGTTTTTACGGATTTGGAACAATTTAAATACTATCATGAACTCCTTTTTTTTATGAAAAAAACCTTTGCTCGTGCTCTCTCTCGAAAACAGATTATGAGTACCGACGGCATGGTCATGGGAACGATAAAAAACATCACCTTTGATCTGCACACGGGGCAGGTTATCGATCTCGTCGTCAAGCCTGACCAGAGCTTTGAAACGGCAGGATATGCGATAGAAGGAGAGCGGATGTTCGTTCCCTTTGAGGCCGTCAAGGACATCAAGGACTATATCGTGGTCGACCGCTACCTTTCAAAGAAATAGGGAAAAAAGGTCTGTATCGCTTCTACAAAGCCATCCCCATACATTTTTTGCGCAACCCAGTCCGCCGCAGCCTTTGTGGCAGGGCACCCGTTTCCGACGGCTACGCCGACCCCGGCGGCGCGTATCAGCTCCACATCATTTTCCGAGTCCCCGATCGCCATAAACTCGGCAGGCGAACGGCCCATCTTCCCTGCAAGATGGCGAAAAGCGGTCCCTTTGTTTACGTCTTTCGCCAGCAGGTGGACCGCAAACTGCGTATCCAGCACCCGCACAGGGCTGTCGTTCAGCAACGTGCGCACCTCCTCCAGATCCACATTGCGGGCGAATGCGACATCGGCAAACCGGTATTCTGGGGAATAGAGCTCAAGCGGCACTCCCTCCTGCGCGAAATGTCGCTCGAGGGCATGATATGCATCCCATGCGAGCGTCCGGTCGGCGCAGACATGCCGCTCGCCCTGGTACGTCGCCCGGTAAACCCCACCGTTTTCGGAGATAATCGTCCCGTCGGTCCCGATCATCTTGCAGAGAATATCCATGGAGCAGACCGTGTTGCCGCTTGCAAGGATTACGGGAATCCCGGCATCGATGAGCGTCCGCAAAACGCACACCGCCTCGAGATTGATCCGGCGGCGCTCATCGGTGATGGTGCCGTCGACATCGCACACCAGACCGCTCGGTGAAAAGGTGGGGCGGGGAGACATCGGCCAATCCCGTGTCAGACCGATTTGAGGCCGCTCTCTTCCACGAGGAACGGCGCCTCGCCCTCGGGAAGGCTGGGGCTATCGACAAGTTTGGCGAGCCTCTTTCCTCCCTTGCTCTTTCGCAGGTAGACGCGGAATTTGGAGGCGTGGCCGACGATGTTGCCCCCAACCGGTTTGGTGGGATCGCCGAAGAACACCGCAGGGTTAGACTGTACCTGGTTGGTGACGAGCGCCACGGCATTGTGCTCCTCGGCGAGCTTGGCGATGTCGTACATGTGCTTATTCAGCTTCTGCTGCCGCACGGAGAGCGTCCCCCTGCCTGCGTACTCCGCCCTGAAGTGCGCGGTCAGCGAGTCGATCACAAAGAGCTTCACCGGTTTGCCGGATTCCTTGAGCTCCGCGGCGAGCTCCCGGGCACTGTCGATGAGGAGCATCTGGTGGTCGGAGGTGTACCCCTTTGCCACGTGGATCTGCTCGAGGAAGGTTTCGGTGTCCGGGAGATCGAGATCGAGGTCCAGCCCCCTGACCATCTGGTCGATACGCTCGGGACGGAAGGTGTTTTCCGTGTCGATGTAGACGGCGGACCCATTCAGCCCGCCATACTCCTCGGGCAGCTGGACGTTCACCGCCATCTGGTGGGCGATCTGGCTCTTTCCAGACCCGAACTCCCCGTAGAACTCGGTGATCGATTTGGTCTCCAGGCCACCGCCCAGCAGTTCGTCGAACTCGGGAACGAGCGTCGTGAGCTTGCGGACCTCCTTTCGCTCCTCCAGCACAACCTTTCCCGTCTTGAACCCGCCGATGTCGGCCATCGCACGGGCTGCCTTCACCATTTTTTTCGCAGAAGCTTCGCCGATTTCCGCTGCCTCGGCAAGATCTGAAGGGGAGGCGGTAGCGATGCTCTCAATCGTGGCATACCCCGCATCGCGCAATTTATCGGCCGTTGTCGGTCCAACGCCGGGGATGTCCTCGAGATCCAGTTCTGACATAATCATGTACCTCTTTCTATGGGATTACATATCACTTTCCAAACAGGCATATAGGAACAGATGGCGCGCAGGGTGAAAGTGAATCCGGGGGCAATGCTCATCGGCGCCTCTTTCTCTCCGTTCGTTCGAACCGCTTCAGGCTTTCTGCATCTTTGTACACCCGCAGGCTCCCCCGCACTTCGCCCCTGCCGACACGGCTCTGCAGCCTGTCGAGCACGGCAGCATCCTCGGGAAAACTGTAATAGATGGACAGCTGCCCGAGAAGTTCATTTCTCGAGGGGACGGGGCCGGTATACTTCGCCACGAAATCGATTTCGGTCCGGCATTTTTCCTCGTTGCGTTCATAACGCAAAAAGTGAAAATCCATGGCCATCATCTGGACAGGAGGTATGCGCCCAACCTACATGAACCTTTAAGCGGCATCGGCCGGGGGGAAAAGACCACAACTAATTTATGGGAGAACACCTGTCCTGTTGTCTCACAAGGCGGAGGAAGGATGCGATGGCTAAACCATCTAAATCAGAAAACCAGAGATCCTATGAGAAGGCGACCTTTGCTGCAGGGTGTTTCTGGGGCGTGGAAGAGGCATTTCGCAGCGTCAAGGGCGTGGTGTCGACCACCGTCGGCTATACGGGCGGCAAGACAGAAAATCCCGATTATAAAGAGGTTTCCACCGGAAGGACCGGCCATGCAGAATCGGTGGAGGTGACCTTCGACCCCTCGGTAGTGACCTACGAGGAACTGCTCGATGTCTTCTGGGAGATGCACGACCCGACCACACGCAACCGGCAGGGGCCTGATATCGGCTCCCAGTACCGCTCGGTGATCTTCTACCACAATGAACAGCAGAGAGAGGCGGCAGAGACGTCAAAAGAATGGCTGGAACGATCAAAACAGTACAGGCGTCCCATCGTCACCGAGATCGTGCCGGCTTCCACCTTCTATCCCGCAGAAGAGTACCACCAGCGCTATCTCCAGAAACGGGGATTTTTACGCCCGCACCTCTGATCGGACCCCCCGCACCACCGGGAATCCCTGGAGAGGGGATGCTATGGCCGGTGATGGCGGATCAGGTGTTCTGCACGCTTCTTGAGAGTATCCGCATCCGGGGTCACCGGTTCGCACGCGATAGGGCGAAGACGCCGACCGGCGAGCGTGCCCCGGATCCGCACCTCCGCTCCCAGCATAAGATCGCCGTCGAGGAGATAGCAGACTCTGCCGTCGTCGATGCACCGCCCGAACGCTGTATCGATCACTGTTCCCTGCACAGAGATCTCTTCGGGTTCCGGCGAGGCAACCACCAGCGCGCTTCCCCACCCCGCGTGCAGCTCCAGCTCACCGCTCCTCCCCCGTTTTCCTTCTGCGTGGTAGAGCTCCACACGCTCCCGAGAAACGAGGTTCTCCTTCGCCAGATCACCCCAGAACACCACCCGGAGAGTTCCCGATGCATCTTCCAGCATGCCGTTTCTCACCCACGACTCCTCCCCTTTGCGCGTGGTGAAGCGGCGGGGAGGATCGACCGCCGCCACCTCCCCGCAGACTGCACAGATGCAGCCCTCCTCCACTTCGGCGAGAGCGGAGAACGGGATGGTGATCTCCCGTTCTGCCGGACTGATGGCACCCCTTTCCCCCACGGTGTACTCTCGCTGCCGGGCGCGGGTGTTCGGGCGTGCACCCTCGATCTTCAGGCTGCTTCCCGGGAGGACTCCCTCGAGCAGCGGCGGGTACCAGCAGACAAGCCGCGCCGTCCCCTCCTCGTTGCCCACCACCGCTTCGATCATCTCCCCCTCGCTTCCGTCCCTGCGTACGAAACGCCGCGGCTCTGTGATGCTGACGACCCTGAGCTCCAGCGTCTCGGGGGCAGTCTCCCCGGAATCCCGCACCCTCGAGCCCCCTTCGCGTGTGGTGATGTCGCAGGGCGTCTTGCGCATATCGAGCACGTGCACCTCGGCGGCACCGGACTGTTTGGGGCGACCGAAGATCTCGAGTACTTCCCCGACCTCGAGCTCGTCCACCGCACCCGCCGCATCGTCCCAGAGAACCGCCCGGATCTCGCCGGAGTCGTCGCCCACCCAGAGAGAAGAGACCTGCCCGCAGCTTCCATCCTCGCGATCGAATCGTTTCGGCCCCTCCTTGCTCAGGATTTTGCCGAAAAAACAGGTCAGGGTGGCGCGTGCCGGAACCTCCCTGATCTTCACGTGCTGGCGGCCCGCCCCACGGACTACCATCATGGCCGCCGTATGCTCGTCGAGGAGATCGCCGGCATTCGCAATGGTCTCCGCCACCCGCCGCTCGAACTCTTCGGGGGAGAAGAGGTCGTCTACGAGGGCATAGTGCATCCGCATGTGTTCGGTACCTCGGGCGTCACCTAGTGCCAGGGGAGGGGTTCCATGGTGGCGAGGAGGTCGCCGACGGTCTCCGCCCTGCGCATCAGCGCTTTTCTCTCGCCGCTGACCATCACTTCAGGGCACCGGGGCCTGCTGTTGTACTGGGAGGACATGGAAAACCCGTAGGCGCCGGTATCGAGCACGGCGATCACGTCGCCCTCCTCGACAACAGGGAGCATGCGGTCCGCGGCGAGGATGTCCCCGGTCTCGCATATGGGGCCGGTGACGGTATACTCCTGCACCGGCGGGGCATCTGCCCTGTTCGCCACGACCACCTCGTGGTAGGAATCGTACATCGCCGGGCGGACGAGGAGGTTGAACCCCGCATCCACGTTGACAAACCTCTTATGGGCCGATTTGACCGAGTTGACGCCGGTGAGCAGCACCGTGGAGTCCCCGACGAGGGAGCGCCCCGGCTCGACCCACAGCTCGGGCGAAATACCCAGCTGTGCAAGGCCTTCGAGCACAACCGGCATGACCACATCGGCATACGCTTCAGGCCCCGGCGCGACATCCTCGCCCCTGCGGTAGGGGATGCCCAGGCCCCCGCCGATATCAAGGAACGCAAGGTCCACCCCAATATCGGTGACTTCGCCTGCCACCTGCACCATCACCTCGGCTGCTCGGGCGAACGGCTCCACATCGAGGATCTGGGATCCGATATGACAGTGCATCCCCACGGGCCGCACATGCGTACACGCAAGGGCTTCCCGGTAGGCATCGAGGATCTGCCCTGCAGGAATGCCGAACTTGCTGGTAGAAAGGCCGGTGGCGATCTTGGGGTGGGTGGGCACCTCGAGCGCGGGGTTCACGCGGAAGGAGATCTCCACCTCGGCTCCCGCGTCACCGGCGACCGTGTCCAGCTGCCGGAGTTCGTCAAAGGAGTCGACCGAGACGCGGATGTTCTTCTCCACGGCGAGTGCGAGATCGGCGCGGCTCTTTGAACTTCCGTTGAAGAGGAGGTGTTCGGGCTGCATCCCCGCGAGGAGGGCCAGGTTGACCTCGCCTGCGGAGAATACGTCGGCTCCCGCGCCCTCCCGCGCCAGCGTCTGCAGGACGGAGAGGTTGCCGTTGGCCTTGGCTGCGTAGAGAATGCGCACAGCGGGGGAGTGCCGGGTGAGCGCGGCACGAAACCGGCGGAAGTTCTCGCGTATCCGGTCCTCGTCGGTGACGAACACCGGTGTGCCGAACTCGGCGGCAAGGCTCACACAGTCGTGCGCACCGAGATACAGGTGGCCGCCGCGGGCGCCCATGTGGGAGGGGAGATTCACAGGGACAGCCCCCTCATGCGCTCGATCGCTTCTTCGATCCGCGTCACCGACCGGGTGATGGCGAACCGAACAAAGCCATCGCCGTTCGTCCCGAACCCGACGCCGGGGGTGACGACGATACCCGCCTCGTTGAGCATTGTTGTGGCAAACGCCATGCTGTCGTCCACCTTGAGCCAGACATAGAAGGTGGCCTTCGGCGGGGCCACCTCGAAGCCGAGATCCCGCAGCCCGGCGACGAGGACATCACGCCGCCCCTGGTAGACCAGGCACGCCTCCTCCACGCAGTCCTGCGGGCCCGAGAGCGCCGTGATGGCTGCACGCTGGATGGCATCGAAGGCGCCCGAGTCCACGTTGGTCTTGATCCGTCCCAGGCCGGCAATGACTTCCGGGTTCCCGCACGCCATCCCGATGCGCCAGCCGGTCATGTTATAGGTCTTCGAGAGCGAGTGCATCTCGACGCCCACCTCCATCGACCCGTCCACCTCCAGAAAGGAGAGGGGGCGGTAGCCATCGAAGGCGATCTCCGAGTACGCGTTGTCGTGGACGACCACGATATCGTGCTCCCGTGCGAACTCGACCACATCTTCAAAGAACGACCGGGGGGCCACTGCGCCGGTAGGGTTGTTGGGGTAGCCCAGAAACATCAGCTTCGCCCGCTCAAGAACCCCTGCGGGGATCTCGTCAAAAACCGGCAGAAAATCATGCTCCTCCCGGAGCGGCATCTCGTGCACCTTCCCTTCGGCAAAGAGGGTGGACGTCTTGTAGACCGGGTAGCCGGGATCAGTGGCGAGCACGTAGTCGCCGGGATTGACAAACGCCTCGGGGATATGGGCGATGCCCTCCTTCGACCCGATGAGGGCGAGCACTTCGGAGACCGGGTCGAGGGAGACGCCAAACCGGGACGCGTACCAGTCGGCCACCGCCTGCCGATAGGGAAGCATCCCCGTGTAGCTCGGGTAGTGGTGCGTGGCAGGGTCGCGCGCCGCCTCGCAGAGGGATTCGACAATGTGGGCGGGCGTGGGCAGGTCGGGGTCCCCCACGCCGAAGTCGATGACGTCGACTCCCTGGCGCTGCTTCTCCGCCTTCAGTTCATCGATGCGTGCGAAAAGATAGGGTGGAAGATGGTCAAGTCGTCTGGCGTACATTGGTGATCTATTGCCCCCGCACTCTCATTAATATCACACACGAACGCGCGCAGGGACCCGTACGCCCGCCTTATTTATGAGCCTCCGGAAACCATATCATCGAGGAAGGAGGAGGACGTGCATGGTCATGGATATGCTCCCGGCAATCCGGGTTGAGGGGGACGAGGCAGTGCGGATCACGGACCATGTGATCCGCGAGGAGCGGTACCTGATCTACCTGAACAACCAGCTTCTCACCGAACAGATCGCCAGTCCCGACCAGCGGGAGGAGCTGGGAGCGGGGTTTGTCATCTGCGAAGGGCTCGTTGAGCATGTGGAGAGGGTGAGCGCAGAAGGCACCGAGATCTGGGTCGAAGCGGAGAGCCGGGGCGGGATCGAACGCGAGTTCCGGTCAGGCGGGGGGTGCGGCATTCGCGGGGTGCCGAAACCGGTGCACTCGTCCCTCTCCATCAGTCCGGAGCAGGTCCGCCGGATCACCCGGGAGATCGAGTCGGAGACCTGGAAGAAGACCGGTGGGGTGCACTGCTCGGTACTCTTCTCAACCACGGGACTGGTGACCAAGAGCTGCGATATCGGGCGGCACAACACGGTGGACAAGGTGGTGGGCTTTACCGAACTGCACGGAATCGACCGGGCAAAGTGCTTCATCGGCTGTACCGGGAGGCAGCCTGCAGGCATGGTGGCGAAGTGCGCCAACGCCGGCATTCCCATCATTGTATCCCGGGCCGCCTCCACCGACGCGGGAATCCTGACCGCGGAACAGACCGGGATCACCCTTATCTGCTTTTCCCGGCAGAACCGCTTCACCATCTACACCAACCCGCAGCGGATCGAGGGTATCGTCCGTGCAGCGCGGGGACCATGAGAAGAGGAGATATACATGGCGGATACGTCTGAAGGAAAACAATCACGCAAAACGGCGCTGGTGATGCTCGGCTGCCCGCAGCTCTGCGCGCAGACAAGCGGGGCGCTCTTTCTGCTCAACGAACTGGCAACCCAGGGCCTCGATACCATGGTGGCGGGAACATCGTCAGCACGTGCGCACCTGGAGGTTGCCGATCCCCGGGGGCATTACCTTGCAGGAAACATGGACATCGACGAGTGCATCGCCGCAATTGCCGAAGGGAAACAGGATTACGATGTTTCCTTTGTCTTCATTCACAACGATGCCGGGGTCTCCTACACGGCGACCCTCGCCTCGATCTCGAAAGGGGTGACGATCGCTCTCATCTTCGGAGAGAACGCCGATGAGCTGGCGTCGGGGCTGGAAGGCATCAGGTGCGAACGACGTATTATCCGAGGTGGGCACAATCCCCGTCCTATGAAGCGGATCCTCAAGGAGGTGGTCGCATGGGTTGCGTCGAGAAAATGAACTACGAAGTTCTCCTCCGCCACTGCTCGTTCCGGGAGGCGGCAGAGTATATCAGGCAACATACCCCCGAATGCTATGAGGTTCCCCCGGGGTTCAAGATCTTTGACGTCCACATCATCGGGGTACCGCCTATCCTCGTGGGCATCGAGGGGGAAGATATCATCTTTCCGTTCACCAAACCCTGCCACGGGACATTTCTCCTGAGGGTCAGGGGGGGTGAAGAGATCGAAAACCTCAGAACCCGCGGGAAAAAGGTGCGCTGAACGGGCAAAAAGGGCTCATTCATCGAGGGGACCTTTGAGGAAGTGGCCGGTGGTGATCCCGCCCACTGCCCACTCACGGATACGCTTTTTCAGACTGTTGAGACGGCCAGCAGCCGCATCCCCTCTTTCAAGGACCATATCGATCGCATCTGCATAGAGAGACGCCACATCACGGGCATACGCATACGTCCTGCCGCGAACGTCAAGGGCGAGGGCATCAAAGCCGATATCGAGCAGGGCAGGCACATGATCCACCAGGCAGGTTTCCACCGCATTGAAGATATGGGTCCTGCCCTCGCAGTCGGTGCGCACGGGGAAGGTGAAGCCTCGCTCGTCCTGCACGCCCCACCACAGGTCACCGTCCCGCATCCAATCCTCCTCATTCCGGCCCGTCGCACTCCTGATCAGGGCATCCTCCGTCACCATGAGCTCCGCCGGGCCCTGCACCATGTACTCGAGTGCCGGATGCGGTCCTGCAGCCCGTACCCGGCGCACGAGGGCGTCGAGGTGGGCCCGGTCGAGCTCGGGGGAGAGGGTGAGGGTGGAGAACAGTCCACAATACATCCCTGCGGCGAGATGGTTCCAGACATTCAGGCCCACCGAACTGTGGATGGGAAGGGTGCACCCGGCCAACCGTATCGCCGTCGCTGCGCCGGCGTCCTCCACCATGAGCGCTGATGCACCCGCTTCACCGGCCGCCTCAAGCAGCGGGAGTGCGCGGTCGAGAAATGCGCGGCGGCAGATGCGCGGCCATTTCCACACCAGCTCCGCACCCCCGGAGCGGCATATCTCCCCCGCGTCGGCCATCATCGCGAAAAACGAATCAGGCGAGGAGAGGGGGGCGCAACCGCCCCCCTGCAGGGCGGGCTCGAAGTACACGCGCATGCAGCCGCCCTCCACCCCACCGCGGAGCGCGTCGATACTATCCACGTATACAGAGAGCAGGGGCGCCTTCCGGCGCGATGCAGGTTGCGCAACCGGCTTCTTAAGACCTTCCAGGCACTCTCTGCACCGCTCCTCTGCCCCCGCGAGGGCGGCCGCGCCGGGTTGCCAGGCCTTGACGATCGCGGCCTCCAGGTCCTTCAATACCGCACGCCGCAATGCGGTAATCTCGCTGATCGGCGTGAAAAGGCCGCCGAAATAGTCCATGGCCACCTCCCGCACCACAAACGGGGAGTCGCCGGTCCGCCTGAACAGTTCCTCAATGCGGTCCGCGGAGAGCGGGTGTGTCCGGGCCGGCTCCATCGGGATCGCACCCCCGGTGCGCACGACCACCTCCCTTCCCCCGGGCGTCAGACCCCGCGCTTCGACCACCGGCAGCCGGTCGCAAAGCGAGAACGAGAGATCGATCGGGAGCGGGGGGCGGGGGGCCGGGATACGCCGGGTAAGGGACTCGCGCCGGGTGAGGGAGACTGCCGATCCTGCCTGCACGGCAGTCGGGACCTGCAGGGCAACGAGGCCTTCTCCGGCATCCTGCGATCTGCGCACGATCATGCCCACCTCTCTCGCGCCATCCCTCTCCTCGATCACGATACCGTCCCCCGGCTCCAAGGCGACCTCCCCCTCGATCCTGACAAGAGCCCTGCGCTGTCGCCCATCATACTCGATCACCGTGCCGATGCGCACGCCCCGGTTGTCAGGGCGGGCCGGCCCCATCAGTGCACCGCCCCGGTCGCCGAGCAGGTAGCCACAGGTAAAGCCCCGGTTGAAGGCAAGGAGCAGGGCAAGTTCGTCGTCTTTGCAAGCAGTCCATGCACCCTGCCCGATGGCATCGAGCGCCCGCCGGTAGACATCGACCACTGTTGCCACATAACCTTCCGATCGCATCCTCCCCTCGATTTTCAGCGATTCCACCGGTGCACGGACCACCCGCTCGAGCTCGGGGTAGACCGCAAGATCCCGTGGAGAGAGAAGATAGGGGCCCTGTGTCCTGATCGTACGGAGATGGACCGGTCGTCCATACGCATCGGTCGCTCCACATACCAGGCGGTAGGGTTTCCTGCATGGCTGGGCGCACATGCCCCGGTTGCCGCTCCTCCCCCCGACCATTGAGGAGAAGAGGCACTGGCCGGAGTAACTATAGCAAAGGGCGCCGTGCACGAAGATCTCGAGACCCGTCCGGTCTATGGGGATGTGGGCGGCGATATCCTCGATCTCCTCGAGGGGGAGCTCGCGGGCGAGCACCACCCGCCTCATGCCCCTCTCCGCCGCCCAGAGCGCCCCCTCCCGGGAGTGGACGGTCATCTGGGTGGAGGCATGCACCGGCAGGTCCGGCACAATGTGGCGGGCGAGGGCGGCCACCCCTGCATCCTGCACGAGTACCGCATCCACCCCGAGACTATAGAGCCAGAGGAGGCGTTGCGCCACCTCCGCAAGCTCGTCGTCCCGGACGAGCACATTGAGGGTGACATAGACCCGAACCCCCCAGAGATGGCAGTACGCGATCGCACGGCGCAGATCATCGTCGTCAAAATTTGCCGCATACCGGCGGGCACCGAACCTCTTTCCGCTCAGGTACACCGCATCGGCGCCTGCGGCAACCGCGGTGTGGAGGACATCGAATGAACCTGCCGGCGCGAGAAGTTCGGGGAGGGGTTTGTGCATGAGAGTGCTCCGTAATGTCGCCACAACGGGCGGCACTGCTGCATCAGAGGTGGGAGAAGTGGCTATATAGCATATTGTATCGGGGAAATGTGGCATGCAGCCCGGCACCGGTTGGTTTATGTGCCCCCCTCAAGTAGTTGCATTGAAGGCAGGAGCATGGACGAGGCGATGGATTTCTTTGGCGTGGTGAAGCGACAGATCTGCAACTGCTCCCTCGGACTGAACCTGAGCCCAGATGTGGAGGGCATCCTGAAGATGCCCATGCGGGAGCTGCACATGTCGATCCCGGTCAGGATGGATGACGGTTCGATCAGGACATTTCAGGGATTCCGGGTGCAGTACAACAACGCCAGGGGCCCGACCAAGGGGGGCATCAGGTTTCACCCCGACGAGACGATCAATACCATCCGCGGGCTGGCCGCCATCATGACCTGGAAATGCGCGCTGCACGACCTTCCGCTCGGCGGGGCGAAGGGCGGGGTGATCTGCAACCCCAAGGAATTCTCGGAGGCCGAACTCGAACGGCTGAGCAGGGCATATATGCAGTCCATATGCCGGTTCATCGGTCCGGACCGCGACATCCCGGCACCGGACGTCTACACCAACCCGACGGTTATGGCATGGATGATGGACGAATACGCAAACGTCACGGGCAATACCGCCTTCGGGGTAATCACCGGAAAACCGGTCAGCCTCGGGGGATCGGAAGGGCGCCACGATGCCACGGCGCGGGGCGGATGGATGGCCATCAGGGAAGCGGCCGCAGACCTGGAAATGGACCTTGCCGGGGCGACGGTGGCCGTCCAGGGATTCGGCAATGCAGGGTATCATGCTGCATTTCTGGGGACGGCACACTACGGAGCGAAGATCGTGGCGGTGAGCGACAGCAGGGGTGCGATATCCCGGCCCGACGGGCTCGACCCTGAAGCGGTGCTCGCCCACAAAAACGAGACCGGTTCGGTCATCCGGTTTGAGGGCGCGGAGACGATCTCCAACGAGGAGCTCCTCGAGCTCGATGTCGATATCCTGATCCCGGCAGCACTGGAGAATGCCATCACCATGCAAAACGCCGACCGTATCCGGGCTAGAATCGTTGCAGAACTCGCCAACGGCCCGACGACGACCGAAGCAGATGAAATTCTCTACGACCACCAGATCCACATCATTCCCGATTTTCTCTGCAACGGCGGCGGGGTGATCGTCTCCTATTTCGAGATGGTCCAGAATTTCACCATGGATCACTGGCCCGAAGCCGAGGTCTACCGCCGGCTTGACGAAAAGATCACCACTGCCTACCGTGCGGTCAAAGACTTCTCCCGCACCTATGCGGTGCCCATGCGACAGGCAGCCTACACGATTGCCGTCGAACGGGTTGTCAAAGCCATGGAGTACCGGGGTTGTGTATAGGCCGGGATCAGGGGGTGCCGGGCAGCATGCACCATTCTTCCCGAAAAAGGGAATACTGCAGGCTGATTGGCATCACGGGCTTCAGGCTGGGTACAGGATGGACATGACCGAATGCGCCCGGGCGATATGCCCCGGGCACTGCGGCTGCAGTACATTCATTATTCACTGCGAACAAACGCAGACAGGAGAACCTTACACGTCGACATACGGCACCCGGGAAAAGAGGTGAACCGGTGTTTTCCTGATATTAACGACGATTGCGGAAAGATTCGGGTGAAACTGTGAAGAAAACGGTGTACGATGACCAGTATTTTGATGACTGCGTGACCAGGCTCGACGAGGTTGAACGGCGGATGGAACTGGCAAAAGAGGATATTCTGGAACTCTATGAGGAGATCGAAGCCCTCATGAAGGAAAAACAGAGTCTCATCAATTCGGGAGAGTCGGAACAGTTCTGCCACTACTTTCTCCAGCGGAATAATGAGAGAGATACCTCCACAATCGACGAATAACCAACCCCAATACATATATATAACGATACCTATTTTTCCGCAATGCATCCTCTGCGGGTGCGGCAAGCCATCTCTCCGGATTGACGGAGAAGCGGGTGTATCCCTCCCGATCCGCGCAGCCGTGCCGTCGGGAGTGAAAGGAACCATTCGAGGTGAAGTATGGAAGTCTGGAAATGCGAGAAGTGTGGGTATATCTACGATGCAAAGATCGGCGATCCTTCATCCGGCGTCCCGAAAGGGACCGCGTTTGAGGATCTTCCCGAATCATGGGTCTGTCCCCGTTGCGGGGTGTCGAAACGGCGGTTTAAGAAGATGGAGATTGAAGAGGCATGAACAGTCACGCGAAGATGTGGGACCTGATCTGCGGCTCCATCCGCGACCATGGATGCGGGGAGGTGAATGGCCCCGGGGGAACGCCGTTTGAGGAACTGCCCGATTCCTGGGTACGCCCGATCTGCGGCGCAGACAGGTCACAGTTCAAGCGGGTGGTGTAATATGGCGGCAAGGGAACTCACCGGCAATGTCCACGCCGTAGGGGCCATCGACTGGGACCGGCAGATGTTCGATGAACTCATCCCCACACCCGAAGGGACGTCCTACAACGCCTACGTGGTGCAGGGCAGCGAGAAGACCGCCCTTATCGATACGGTCGATCCGTCGAAGGAAGAGGAATTTATCACCAATCTTGCCCGCCTGGGTGTAGGCACCATCGATTACGTTGTCATCAATCATGCCGAGCAGGACCACTCAGGGTCGCTCCCCATACTCCTCGAGCTCTTTCCCATGGCAACGGTGATCGCCACCGAAAAAGGCAAGGAGCTCATCAGCAGTCTCCTTCTGATTCCCGAGGCGCGGGTGCAGGCGGTGGAAGACGGGGCCACCATTTCGCTCGGTGACAGGACACTCGAATTCCTGCACACACCATGGGTGCACTGGCCGGACACCATGCTCACCTACCTGCGGGAAGACGGCATCCTCTTTTCCTGTGATCTCTTCGGGTCGCATCTCGCCACGAGCGATCTTTACGTGCAGGACGACCAGGCCATCGAACAATCGGCGAAACGGTATTTCGCCGAGATCATGATGCCGTTTCGCCACGTTATCGGCAAGTACATCGAACGGGTCGAACGCCTCGACCTCTCCCTGATCGCTCCCAGCCACGGACCCATCCATGACAGCCCCCCGCGCATCCTTGACCTGTACCGATCCTGGATTTCTGATGAGGTGAAAAACGAGGTGGTCATCCCGTTCGTCTCGATGCACGGGAGCACGAAACAAATGGTCGAACACCTCACCGAGGCGCTGATCGAAAGGGGTGTTCACGTACACCCCTTCAACCTCGCCTCTGCAGACACCGGCAGTATCGCCATGGCGCTCGTCGACGCGGCAACCGTGGTCATCGCCTCCCCCACCGTCCTGTTCGGCCCGCACCCGAAGGTCGTATATGCGACATTCCTGATCAATATGCTCAAGCCCAAGACACGGTGCATGAGCATCATCGGCTCGTTTGGGTGGGGCGGCAAGACCGTCCAGGCGATCGTGGACATGCTTCCCAACATCAAGGCCGATATGCTCGACCCGGTGTATATCAAGGGGCAGGCAATCGAAGAGGACCTGCGCCAGCTTGAGCATCTCGCCGACGAAATTCTTAAAAAGCATAAGGAGTACAACATCGTCTGAAGCACAGGAAAATCATGAATAAAACCTCGAATTCTGCAAATGCTCTGAATGCGGCAATATTGCCATCTTACCCCATACATGCGAAGGCCAACCGGGCTGCTGCAAAGCCAACAGGGACACAATCGAGGAACACACCACCGAAGAGGGAGCGGCCGGGAAGCATATCCCGGTCAGTGCACACACCGCAGGGGGCATCAGGGTCAGGCGGGTTCGGTCAGGCAACCGACGCGAACTGAGCACCGCATCTGGTGGATTTCGGTGATCCTCGGGAGGCATTTTATTTATCCAGGTCCTCTGCCCCGTCGACAGGATGGATGGTAAACCGCCGATTCAGGACGAGGTGCACAGCGTGTGGACCAATCAAAAATCTGCCGCATATACACCCGATCGTCCGTCCTGCCACCCCCTTATGCTGCACCGCTCCCGAGAGGGCAGGGAGCCGGCAGGGGCATGCTCCCGGGTCGGCCGTATTGAACAACCGCATATACCGAACCATCGCCGCAAACCATGACCGGTCAATCAAACTTCAAGAATGTCATCGCAACCTCGCCGGTGATCTTCGCAATAGGGGTCGCCGGGGATAGCGGCTCGGGCAAGACAACCTTCACGAGGGCGATCAGGGAGATCTTCGGGGAAGACCTTACCTCGACCATCTCCATGGATGACTACCATATCTATGACCGCACCCAGCGACGGGAACGAAACATTACCCCCCTCTCGCCGGAGGCAAACAACTTCGCCCTTCTTGCAGAGCACCTTGCCGATCTCAAACAGGGAAAGATCATAGAAAAACCGGTCTACAACCACACAACCGGCACCATCGAGCCGCCGGTCCCCTTTACCCCCACAAAAATTCTCATTCTCGAAGGCCTCCATGCATTCGCCACACCGGCCCTTCGCGAGCTCCTCGACTTCACCATCTTCGTGGATCCTGCGGACGAGGTGAAGGCGTCATGGAAACTCACCCGGGACATGAGACGGCGCGGCTATGTAAAAGAGGAAGTGCTGGAGGAGATGGAGGTCCGGCTGCCGGACTACAGGGCATATGTCGCCCCCCAGCGCCGGTTGGCCGATGCTATCATCTCCATCGAATTTTCCCGGTACGGCCAGGAGAAGGGGGAAGAGGACAATATCTATTCCGTGACCCTGTTGCAGGGAAAACAGGACCGGACCATCGACAATATCAGCCTCACCTTCGATCTCTTCTCCATGTGCTCGCTCTCGGACCGGAATTTTCTTCTCGAATTCCATGAGCAATTACTCGACGGCAGGAGAATGGGGGCAATTACCTTCGACGGGGAACTGCAGTCCGGAGTGATACGCCGGCTGGAGCGCACTGTTGAAGAGCAGACCGGCGTCCACCCGATCTCCATCTTCGCCGGGAGATCGTATGTCTCCGCGTCCGATGTCATCCAGCTCATTCTCGCGTGGAGAATCATCAACAAGCGCATCTACATTTCAGCGGGGGGTGAAACGGGAGATGAATGACCGTGAAGGGGCCATGAACACCAAAGAAGAGCAGATATGGCGCACCCTCTACGAGCACACCAGCGCATCCCTGCCGGAATGCGTGTTCGTCGGATTCAACGCCAACATCGATCGGATCATCAGGGTCGACGATCTCCCTCCCGATACATTCTCCTTTCCGGGCGGCGACGAACTGCGCCGGCGGCTGGACAAATCTATCGAACACCGGGCTGCACAGGAATGGTTCGTGGATGACCCCGCATTCTACCGGAGAGCCGTCGATGCATTCAACGCGCACGGCCATACCGAGATCGGCGGACAGGCGGGGATCGCCGCAGTCCACCTCGCCGGCATGGGCGTTCCCAATGTCCGCTGCTTTGTCCCGGGAATCTGCCGGGAGTGCGCCACAATGCTGCAGAACCGGGGAGTCGTCCCGCTCGACGGGACGGTTTCTCCTCCCTGCGATGAACGGCATACCCACCTGGTATTTGAATATGGGGGGAAAGGAGAGCGCATCGATGCGACGACAAGGGCCAACCGCTTTATCGCTTCCCCCAAGACGCATCCCGGAAAGCCATTGTTTGATGCACATGCCCTTGATAGGCTCCCCTCACTGATTACCCGCTGTACGCGCGGATTTCTCTCCGGCTACCAGTACCTCACCACAGAAGAGGAATTCCTGGAGGCACGTCGCCAGCTGCATGCCATGCGCCGCGCCTCCCCGTCATTTCGAAGCCACGTCGAATGCGTCACCATCGATCACGAGGAGATTCTGGCAATGCTTACACGATGGGTGCTCCCTGAAGCCGACAGCGTAGGCTGCAACGAGCAGGAACTCAGACTTATCCTCAAATCGCTCGGTAAAGAATTGCCTCCTCCCCCCGGAGGAGGCCAGCTCGACCCTGCAGGCCTCGTGGAGGCCGTCCTGACCGTTCACCGCTGCCTGGGGGTGCAGCGCCTCCATCTCCACACTTACGGCATCTCGGTGCTCGTCCACACCCGCCCAATCCATGACCCGGAAGGCTCGCGTGATGCGCTGATGGGCGCGGCACGCGCCGCATGTGACCGGGCGGGCGGCGACCGGAGAGTCCTGCTCCCCGGGATTGGCGATATCCTCCGGAATGCCGCACGATCGCTCTCCGCTCCGGTGATGCCTGGGATATACGACGAAGGGGGACGCATGGTCATGATCGTTCCGGCATTGCTCTCTGTCCCGGTCAGGAAAACCGCAGGGCTCGGCGATACCATCTCTTCCACCGCATTTGTCTGCGATCCCTTCTGAGTCCCATCACCCTTCTGAAGATGGTACCAATGAAAAAAAATCATACGTCACATCACCCTTCGGGAGATGGCACCAATGAAAAAATCATAATAGCGGCGCAGTGCATTGAGTAATAATGGATAGGATCGAGCAGTTCTCGATCATTGCCGATGATATAGGGAATATCCTCAGGTTCATCAGCATTGGCACCTGCCTCCCTCTCATTATCACCATTCTCTACGGGGAATGGGAGATTTTCGTTCCCATGGCAACGGTGCCGGTCACCCTCTTCGTGCTGGGAACCCTGCTGGTGATGATCCCCTCCAACGGAAAAGAGGCCCGCCTCAGCCAGGCGCTCTTTGCCGTCGCCCTCATCTGGCTGATCTGCGCGCTCGTGGGAGCCCTCCCGTTCACCCTCGGCTGGGGAATGCCCTATCTCGACAGCGTGTTTGAGGCGATGTCGGGGTGGACGGACACCGGGCTGACACTCAGCCCCTCGATCGATGAAATGCCACGTACCCTCCTCATCTGGCGATCGCTCATGCAGTGGCTGGGGGGGATCGGGATCGTGGCCTTCACCATCGCCATGGCCACCCGTTCGGGACTCACCTCCTCGAGGCTCTACCGCTCTGAAGGCAGGACCGAGGCCTTCATGCCCAGCGTGGTCGCCACCGGGTTCCAGATGTGGAAGATCTATGTCATCCTCACCATCTGCTCTGTCCTGCTCCTCAAACTCTCCGGCATCTCTCTCTGGGATGCAGTGAATATCGCGCTGGTGGCCATCGCCACGGGGGGCTTCTCCGTGCACGCCGAGGGCATACCCTACTATAACAATCCCCTGCTCGAGATGCTCATCATCCCGGTCATGATCGCCGGCGCTCTGCCCTTCAAGCTCTACTACCTCTCATGGCGCAGGAAATGGCCCAGTCTGTTCGTGGATGAGCAGGCGCGGCTGCTGTTCGTCCTCATTTTTATCGGGTTCTGCGTGCTGACCTTTGACCTGGTCACCATCAACCAGCTCGATCTGTTCACCGCGGTCCGCCATGGGATCTTCATGACCGTCGCCGCCGTCACGAGCACCGGGTTTCAGGTCACCTCCCCGCACACCTGGGCCAACGTCACCGTCCTCTTTTTGATCCTCCTGATGCTGATCGGGGGCTCGTCGGGGAGCACCGCCGGAGGAATCAAGCTTTCCCGCGTTGCGCTCGGGTACCGGGGCCTGAAGTGGTGGTTCCGCCGCGTCTTTGTCTCCGGCAAGGTGCTCGTTCCCTTCAAGTACGAAGGGAAGGTCATCCCCAAAAACATCGCCGAACTGGAAGTCTCCAAGAACATGCTCATCATCATGCTCTTTTTGCTGGTCATCTTCATCACCAATATCGTGGTGATGCACTTCGATCCCAGCCCCTTTGACTCGAGCAACGTGATCTTCGAGATCGTCTCGGCCATGTGCAACAACGGGATTTCCACAGGCTACGTCAACCCGGATATGACGGCGGTCACCAAGATCGCCTTCATCCTCGTGATGTGGATCGGCAGGCTCGAGGTGATGGCGGTCATCGTCTTCTTCACAGGACTGATTCGGGGTTTTAGCCGATAACTTCGCAATCCACCCGGCTTGCTCCGAATAAAGGATAATTTCGGCAGCTATGCGCTGATCAGGACGAATCCTTCCTGGAGAAGAAAAATAAAATACATATATAGGATATCAGTCCTCAATGCACAGGATCGATCAGTTCCTGATCGTCGCTCATGATGTCGGCACCATCTTCATAACCCTGAGCTTTGCCACCGGTCTGCCCCTCGTGGTTTCGATTCTATTTCAAGAATGGCATTTGCTCATCCCCATGGCAACCGTTCCCTTCACCCTCCAGATCCTCGGGAGAACTCTCACCCTCAAGCCTCGTCGGGAGGGGGAAGAGAGTACATTTACGGCATTTGGTGCAATCGCCGTCATCTGGCTTGCCTGCGCACTTATCGGTGCGTTCCCTTTCACGATTGCGACCGGAATGCCCTACATTGATGCCGTGTTTGAGGCAATGTCGGGATGGACATCGACAGGCCTCTCCCTCGTCCCTTCAGTTGATGCACTACCCTATACCCTGCTGTTCTGGCGAACCTATATGCAGTGGCTCGGTGGCATCGGAATCGTCGCCTTCACCATCGCACTCGCCCATAGGTCAGACTTGACCCGGTTCAGGCTCTATCGCTTTGAGGGAAGGACCGAAGCATTGATGCCCAGTGTGGTTGCCACCGGCCTTCAGATGTGGAAGATCTATATCACCCTGACCGTGCTCTCCACAGGACTCCTCCTGATTTCCGGTATCACGGTATGGGATGCAACAAATATCGCCATGACCGCCATCTCCACGGGTGGATTTTCGATTCATACCGAGGGAATCACGTACTATCATAACGGACTGCTGGAGATGCTGGTCATTCCAATCATGATCGCCGGAGCGCTCCCCTTCAAACTATATTACCTGATGGTAAGAAAAAAGAAAATAAGCTTTTTTGGGGATGAACAGGCATGGCTCCTTTTTTTCCTGATCATGGTCGGGACGTTCGTGGTCTTCTATGACCTCTCTACACTCAACCGTCTCGAACCCGTATCTGCCCTGCGCCAGAGTCTTTTTATGACCGTCGCAGGAATCACCTGTTGCGGATTTCAGATCACGTCCCCTTATCTCTGGGCAAAGCCTACGGTGTTTTTTTTAACATTTCTCATGATGATTGGAGGTTCCTCAGGAAGTACGGCCGGAGGCATCAAACTCTCCCGTGTGGTTCTGGGAATACAGGGTCAAATCTGGTGGTTCCGGCGCATTTTTATTAGCAAACACGCTCTCATCCCCTTCCGCTATGGAGGAAAGGTCATACCAAAGAGAATCGCCGAACTGGAGGTCTCCAAAAATATGCTGATCATACTTCTCTACAATTTTTTCATATTTGTCATACTCATCCTCGTCCTGCATTTTCAATCGCAGATGTTTGATACAAGCACGATCCTATTTGAAATCGTGTCGGCGATGAGCAATGTAGGGATCAGCACAGGATTCACTTCTCCGGCCATGGTAGACTCGGTAAAAATGTGTTTCATCATCACGATGTGGGTGGGCAGGCTCGAGGTCGTTCCGGTGATTGCACTGATTTCCGGGGTATTCAGGAGATAGTAAACAGTATCATGCATTCCTTTTTAGAACTTCTCTAACACCACAAAAATTGCGTTTATATCAATGAAATAATATTGATGCAGATCGTACCTGTATACAATGAAGCAGATTGCCCTCTACGGCAAGGGTGGCATAGGCAAGTCAACCACATCGGCAAACCTCTCCGCCGCGCTCGCGGATAGGGGTCTGGATATCATGCAGATCGGCTGCGATCCCAAACATGACAGCACGCGGATGCTCATGCACGGGACGTGGATACCGACCGTCCTCGACCAGGTCAGGGAGCAGGGGGATGAAGGCATTTCTGCAGATCAGGTGGTATTCGAGGGGTATCGCGGCATCCGCTGCGTGGAAGCAGGCGGTCCGGAACCCGGCGTCGGGTGCGCGGGACGGGGGATCATCGCCACCTTCCAGCTGCTCGAGCGGCTCGATGCCCTCCGCGGCGATGTCATCGTCTACGATGTGCTCGGCGATGTCGTCTGCGGCGGATTTGCCATGCCCATGCGGGAGGGCTATGCGCAGGAGATCTACCTGGTCACGTCGGGTGAACTCATGTCGCTGTATGCGGCCAACAACATCTGCAAAGCGATCGCGCGCCTTTCCCGGAGAGTGCGAAGCAAGTGCGCCCTCGGCGGCGTGATCTGCAATTCGGCAAACATTACCGATGAAAAGACACTCGTGGAAGAGTTCGCCCGCAGAATCAACTCCCGGCTGATCGCCTACGTCCCCAGGGACAGGATCGTGCAGGTGGCAGAGATCAACAAGCAGACGGTCATCGAGTACGCGCCGGAGGCCGCGCAGGCGGGGGTGTATCGGGCCCTTGCGGGCAGCGTGCTTGAAAATACCACCATGACCATACCCACTCCACTTGATATGGATGAACTCGAATCCCTTGCCCTTGAATTTGTCTAGATACGAGGGCTGCACCATCACCGGCGCACTCGCCGTCAGTGCATTCATACCCGATGCACCGACGGTAGTGCACGGCCCTACCGGGTGCGCTCACCACAACCTCTCGCTCCTGCACGCCACGCTGCTCCAACAAGACCGGCTCCCTCTCCCCCGGGTCTACGCCACCAGTCTTGGCGAACAGGACATCATCTTCGGGGGTGAGGAGGCACTGGAGCGGACCATCGAGCAGGTGCTGCAGCGAAAACCCCGGGCGGTATGTGTGATCAGCACCTGCATCACCGAGACCATCGGTGACGATACGGACGCCGTCTGCGGCCGCGAGTGGGGAGTGCCGGTGATCCATCTTCACAGTGCGGGATTTTTGGGCGGGTCCTTCAATGAGGGATTTGTCAATGCCCTGAAGGGGATCGGTACCCTGGTATCCCCGGCAGAGGCGCACGACGGCGGCATCAACATCGTCGGGGAGAAGAACCTGGAGTTCGAGGTGGAGGAGAACTACGAGGAGGTCGCACGGCTTCTGGGGCTGCTGGATTTGGAAGTCAACGTGCGGTTCGTGCGCAATACGAGGGTGGACGACATATCCCGTTTTTCCGAAGGAAGCATAAACATCCTGCGTGAAGGTGCGCTGGATCCGATCGGGAGGCACTTCCATGAGCAGTTCGGCCAGCCCTATCTATCCGGCTTTCCGGTCGGGCTGCAGGGGACGAGAGCATTTCTCCAGGCGATCGGGGATGCCTGCGGAATTAAGGCGAACGAGGCCATCGCCGCAGAAAAGGCCCTGCAGGAAGAAGTTGCGGCTGATTTTGCGGATCTCCGGGGGGAGGTGATCAATCTTTCCCCGTTCGGGTTCCAGTGCCCCGAGTTCTTCCTTCTCTCGGAGGTTGCCGGTGCGATCGGCCTGCGTATCGCGCCGGAGGGAACGGAGATCCCGGTTCCTTTCGGGACGCCGGTGGGAACGGCGGGAATCAGGCGGATGCTGCACCAGTGGAGGCGGTTTCTCCATGCGTGAACAGGGCTGCATCAACCCCCTCTGGCCCTGCGCCATGACCGGGGCGGTGGCCTGCCTGGCAGGATTTTCGGATCTCGGCGTGATCGTGCACGGCTCGAGCGGCTGCTACTACTACACAGAAACGCTCGTTCCCGTGCCCGTCCACTCCACCTTCCTGGTCGAAGAGGAGGTCATCTTCGGCGCGGAACGGCGGCTGCAGGAGGTGGTGGGAGATCTTGCCTCACTGTATCAGAAGCTCGCCATCGTCAACACATGCGTGCCTTCGGTTATTGGAGAGGACATGCACCTGTTTCTGGAGGATTACGACGTGATGATCGTCGATGCGCCCGGGTTTTCAGGGCACCTGGAAGACGGCTGGCGCAAGGCCATCGACACCCTCGAACCAGAGGTCGACGAGCAGCGGGCGGGCATCAATATCGACGGGCTTTTTTCCGCCGATCCCTTCTACTCCGGCAACAGGATGGAGGCGGAACGCCTCCTGGCCATGGCGGGGCTCGCACCCGCAACGCGGTTTTGTGCCGACACCCTGCATAAAGCATATCGGGCCGCGCCGGTCACAGTTGCCGCAAACCCCGATTTCCGCACCGGAGTGGGAACGGACGCGGGGTCGCTTATGGGCATCAGGCCTCTCAAATCCTGCTTTTCAAGGATCGCCGCACTCTGCACCGACGCGGACATCGATCCTGTCATGGATCTGATCGATGAGGCGGAAGAGCGGATCATCCATGCCTGCGACCGTCATCTCCGCCGCTTCGATCCGCCTGCAACCGCCATCTTTGCAGGATTCGGTCAGGCGGAAGCGGTAGCAACCATGCTGCGGGACTACCTGGATGCGGAGATCGTGGTGATCGGGTCGCGGAACCGGCCCGGAACGTCGCCCTTTCCGGTGGCCGAGACCCGCGATCTCGATCAGATCACCGACCTGATCGTGCACCACGCACCGGATCTGGTCATCGGGTCGGCCTATGAAGAGACGGTCGCCGGGCGTGCGTCCTTCGTCCCGCTCACGCTGCCCATACGAGGAAGGATCATCCTCGCCCACCGCCCTCTCGCGGGAACGGAGGGGGCGCTCGGGATCATGGAATCGGTGCTCAATGCCTGTATGGACACGAAAAGAAAGCCGTAAAGGAGGGGCAGGAGCTCACTCGAATTCGTAGTATTTTTTCAGCCAGTCGCGGATCTTTTCCGATTCGATCCATCCCTGGTCGATCTGGTGGACGATATCGTTGATGATTCCAACCTGGCCGAGAATTTTCTCCGATATCACTTCATTTTCTCCCTGGAGGATGGTGAGGCCGACGATCACCTGGAGAGGGTTTCTCAGGTGGTCGTTGAGGATGGCAAACTGCTCCATGTTCTTCTCTATCTGCTTGAACGCCTCGAGTTTGAGTCTCTCCGTTTCCTTGCGCTCGCTGATATTCCTGGCAACCAGGAGAACCGCGGCATTGCCATTATGTTCGAAGAGATGGGCATTGACCTCCAGCGGCACGAATGCCCCGTCATAGGTCTTGTAGACGGTTTCGTAAAGGCTGTGCTCGTGATCGAGCAGATCCCGCATGATATGCGGGTATTTCTCCTCTTCACCGGGGCCGAGGAGCTCTAAAGGGGTGATTTCGAGCATCTCGTGGCGGTAGTAGCCCAGCTGGCTGCAGGCTGCCTCATTGGCCTCGATAAAGGTGTCCGGCGTTCCGTTGCGCCTGATGCCGTGGACGAGCAGGGCATCCGTGCCGGTATTGAAAAATACCCGGTACCGCTCTTCGGTGGCATTCAGGCGGTCGTGGAGGGTGAGCTGGGTGGTCTCGAGCTCGGCGAGCATGTCGTTGATGGCCGATGCGAGCGTGGAAACCTCGTCATCTCCTTCGAACGAGACGCGGTCGGAGAAATCCTTCCGCGAACCGATCGCATGGACACGGGCGCTGAGAAATGAGAGGCGCGAGAGGACCGAACGTTCCAGCGACAGGATGACGAGCACCGCGAAGATAAGCCCCCCGGCAAGGAGGAACAGGAGGAAATAGAGCGTACTCATCTTCCCCTGCGCGTAGATATCGCGGGGGAGGACTGCCCGCATCATCAGCGCAGGCGAGCCATAAATATCCTTGATCAGGCTGTAGCCTGCCAGGTGATTCTCGTCGAGGGACTGAATCTTCACCGGGGCGTCAACCACAACATGGTCGCCTTCATCCCTGCTGACAAACTGCTCGGGAGAGAGATCACTGCGCTGGAAGATATCATCGTATTCCGGGTGCTCGAGCACTACCTGCGGGGTGATGATCTCCACCGGCAGGGAGACCATGGTGGAGATGCGGGTGACCTCCGCGCCGTCGAGAAAGCGCCCCATGACAAACGATCCGGCCACCTCATCAGAACCGGGGACCAGCACCGGGCGGGATGCCACCAGCAGGGGGCCTTCGGGGAGCATGACAATCCCGTTGAGCGCCGAATATGGACCCGTATGCGTGCTGAGGGGGAGCCCTGCACCGATATGCGCTTTCAGGCTTTCGGGCACGGCAACGGGTGCACGCGCTCCGAGGTCATAGCCCATGTTGTCGAGAATCCGGCCGCGATCGTTGACGACGAGGACGACATTGATGCCCAGCCGTTCGAAGATCTGGTCGCTGAGGTCAATGGACTCTCCCGTGGACGAATACCCGCTCACGTAGGAACGCGTCTCGCCTCGAGATGCCCACTCGTAGACCATTGCGTCGAGCATATTGATGTCGTCGACTAAAGCGTACACCATGCGATCGCAGTCCTTCATGGCGATTTCCGCTTCTATCTGGGCGAACCCGCCAAGCAGGATGGTGGTCGATGCCGCATAGAGCACGATCAACAGACCGAGCAGCGTCGCCAGAATGATCACACCGGTTTTTTGGTAGATCTTCACATCGTTATCCCCCAGCCGAACCTACCGACAGATCCAAATGGCATCCTACATCCTGCACAGAGGTGAAAATCACAAAAACACCCGGATGCCGGGCCAAGCGCGGATAATTATTGTTTTCCCGTGCGGGACTACATATACATTATGAAATACGCCGGACAATCTCCGGTAAACGGTAAAAAAAGAATCAGGAGGTGAGAATCGTGGCGGCGATATGCTCTGCCACGGCCATGGTTCCCACCGATCCGCCCATATCCTTCGTGACTACACCCTGTGCAATGCTCGCCTCGATCGCTGAAAGCACGGCATCGGCGGCCTCATGCTCGCCGAGGTGATCGAGGAGCATTGATCCCGCCCAGATGGTCGCCACCGGGTTGGCCACCCCCAGCCCGCGGTACTTTGGGGCTGATCCGTGGATGGGCTCGAACATGGAGGTACCTCCGGGGTTGATGTTGCCGCCGGGGGCGAGGCCGAGGCCCCCCTGGATCATCGCTCCCAGATCGGTGATGATGTCACCGAACATGTTGGGCGTGACCACGACATCGAACCACTCCGGATTTTTCACAAACCACATCGTCACCGCATCGACAAAATTGAATTCGCTTTCCACGTCAGGATACCCGGCGGCGACCTGGCCGAATACGTCCCTCCAGAGGCCATAGATATCGGTGAGGACATTCGCCTTATCCACCGAGGTCACCTTTTTACGGCGCCGCATGGCCAGATCGAAGGCGTAGCGGATGGCACGCTCGGACCCTTCCCTGGAGACCACCCCGATCTGGTAGGCGATCTCGTCGGCATCGCTCTCCACATCGAGATCGAACCGGATGGAGTAGAGATCGCGTATTACCTCGAGCTCTTTTGCCTCCCTGCCCTGCAGGCGGGATCCGATCCCTACATAGAAATCCTCGGTATTCTCCCGCACGACCAAGAAGTCTATGTCTTCCGGCCCTTTGCCTGCGAGCGGTGTCTGCACCCCGCGCAGCAGCCGGATGGGGCGCAGGTTGATGTACTGGTCGAAGGCAAAGCGAAGCGCCAGAAGGATGCCTTTTTCGAGGATTCCCGGTTTCACCCGGTCATCACCGATCGCACCGAAGTAGATCGCCGGATAGCGGGCCAGTTCTGCGAGATCGTCTTCGGTGAGCAGCATACCTGTCTCCAGGTAGCGTTCGGCGCCGATATCGAACCGCTGCCAGCTGATATCGAATCCGTAGCGTTCACCGGCAGCATCGAGGACGCGGGTTCCCGCCTCGATAATCTCCGGGCCGATCCCGTCACCGCCTATGACCGCGACCCGGTGCACAGCTCCACCTCCTCCAGCGTACGCGCCCAGGCGACCAGCCCGCCCGCATCAGCAATCTCACGGAAGAAGCCGGGCACCGGCTCAAGCGGATAGCGCTTTCCTGCGGCCTCGACCACGTGTTCTTCGAGGTCGACGCGGATTGTGCTTCCCTCATCGATTGCGTCCGCCTGTTCGCATATCAGGGGAAGCAGGCCCGTGTTGATGGCATTGCGGTAAAAGATGCGGGCGAACGACCGTGCGATCACCATGTCGATTCCCGCCCCCTTCAGGGCGAGGGGGGCGTGCTCGCGCGACGACCCGCACCCGAAATTCCTGCCGGCGACGATCATGTCGCCCGGTTCCACCTGTGCGGCAAAATCCTCCCGCGTGCCCTCAAAGGCATGGCGGGCCAGCTCTTGGGGGTCGTAGATGGTCAGAAATCGTCCCGGGATGATGGCATCGGTGTCGATGTCATCGCCGAACTTCCACACCCGCATCAACTCACCTCCCTCGGGTCGGTGATCTCGCCCGCAATAGCACTTGCAGCCGCTGTTGCCGGCGAAGAGAGGTAGACCTCTGCCCCGGTGCTCCCCTGCCTGCCGCGGAAGTTCCTGTTCGAGGTGGAGAGCGACACCTCGCCCGGGGCCAGCAGGCCGAACGATCCGCCCATGCAGGGGCCGCAGCAGGGTGCCTCCACAAGTGCTCCTGCTTCCACGAACCGCTCGATCAGTCCTGCGCGAAGCACCTTCAGGTATTCCTCGCGCGATGCAGGGATGATCAGTACTCGCACGTCGGGTGAGAACGAGCGGTCACCGAGGATCTCCGCGGCCTCCAGGAAATCCTCGAACCGCCCGTTCGTGCAGGACCCGAGAAATACCTGGTCTACGCGGGTGCCGGCGACCTCCGTGACATCCACCACATGGTCGACATTGTGGGGCACCGCCACTTTCGGCACCAGATCCGCGGCATCGTACTCCCGCACCTCGCAGAATGCGGCATCGGCATCGCTCTCAAGACGGAAGGGGGATATGGCACGGCGCTCCTCCATATACTTCCAGGTGAGCGCATCGGGCGGGACGATGCCCGTTTTCGCGCCCATTTCAATGGCCATGTTGCAGCAGGTCATCCTCCCTGCCATGGACATGCCTGCAATCGTCTCCCCCCCGAATTCCAGCGCCCTGTATGTGGCGCCGTCAGCACCGATATCGCCCGTAATGGCAAGGATCAGGTCTTTTGGCCCCACGAAGGGGGAGAATTCCCCGCTCACCTCGATACGAATGGTCTCGGGGACCCTGAAGTAGAGGGCGCCGAACCGGAGCACGAATCCCATGTCGGTGGACCCGATGCCGGTGGCAAAGGCTCCCGCCGCCCCGTAGGTGCAGGTATGTGAGTCCGTGCCCACGACGATCTCGCCAGGTCCCGCCCGCCCCTTCTCCATGACCACCTGGTGGCAGACGCCCTCATGGAGGTCGTAGTTGTGAATTCCCTGCTCACGGGCGAATTGCCGCATGTACGCCTGGTTCTCTGCTGCAGGAATCGAATCGGCCGGGACCTGGTGGTCAAAGAGCATGATCACCCGCCCGGGATCGAAGACCCGCTCTCCTCCCATCTGCTGAAAGACGCGGATGGCGAGGGGTCCGGTGATGTCATGGATCATCGCTCCGTCGACCGGAACCATCATGACATCACCTGCATGGACGTCCTTTCCGCAGGTGCGGGAAAAGATCGCTTCCACTGTCGTTGCCGCCATTAACGATCATAGAGGCATACGTCGTTGGACTTCATCTAATTTGGGGGAAATGCAAGGGATGTAACATATATGCCCTCCGGGGTACAACGTCTATCGCAGCGATGAGCAAAGGACCCACCCCTGCGATGAAACAGTTTTACGAGATGAAATCGCGATATCCGGACTGCATTCTCTTTTTCCAGATGGGGGACTTCTACGAGACCTTTGGCGAGGATGCCGAGCTGGTGTCCCGGGAACTGGATATCACCCTTACCGCGCGGGGCAAGAATGCGAATGGCGAACGTATGCCGCTCGCGGGAGTCCCCATTCACGCAGGCGACACCTACATCTCCCGGATGGTCCAGAAGGGTTACCGTGTCGCGGTCTGCGATCAGGTCGAGGATCCGAAGACCGCGAAGGGAGTGGTCAGGCGTGACGTGGTGCGGGTGGTGACGCCCGGGACGGTGATCGATTCAGGCATGATCGGCTCGTCACATAATACCTATCTCATGGCGGCGGCATTTGACCGACGGAACGGATCGATCGGCATGGCGTTTCTGGATATTTCCACGGGAGATTTCTTTGTCGAGGAGACCGGTGCCGGCAATGGCGCGGTCGAGGTGTTCACGGAGATCATGCGCAACCGTCCGTCCGAGTGCATCATTCCGCCGGGATTTCCCGGAGATCTCGTGCAGCGTATGGAGGGATCCGGTGTCCTTGTGACCACGTTCAGGCACGATGCCTTCGATGAGCAGACGGCAACATCGCTCCTCATCGAACACTTCTCCGTCTCCTCGTTGGAGGGGTTCGGGTGTGAGGGAATGCATGCGGCAATCGCTGCGGCGGGAGCCTGTCTGGCATATGCACAAGAGACGCAGATGACCGATCTCGGCCATATCAACCGCCTGCAAACACGGATCGCAACACAGACCATGGCGCTCGATGGCATCACCCTGAGGAACCTGGAGATATGCCAGAATATCAGGAAAAGCGGGGACGAAACCACCCTGATCCGGGTGCTCGATGATACCATGACGCCCATGGGGGGAAGGCTTCTGCGGACATGGGTCACCTCCCCTCTCATCGATCCCGGGGCGATCGATGCCCGGCTCGATGCGGTGGCGTTTTTCGCCGAAAATCCCCTCATCCGCAACGGCGTGCGGTCGCTGCTCCACCGCTTCGCCGACGTGGAGCGCATCGCCGGGAGGATCAGCTACGGCAACGCTGGGCCCAGGGATCTCAGCGTCCTGAACGCCTCTCTGGAAAGAATACCTCAGCTCGTGGCGTACTGCCGGGACGGCGATGCCGCACCGCCTGCGCGGATCACGGAGGCGCTGGAGCATATCGCCGATCTCGGCGAGCTGCGTGCACTCATCGAACGGGCCATCGTCGACGACCCGCCGGCGCTGGTCAAGCACGGCGGGGTGATCCGGAAAGGCTACGATGCAACGCTCGATGAACTGCGCTCCACGGCCACCGGGGGAAAGTCATGGATCGCCGGATTCCAGTCAGATGAACGTGAACGAACAGGGATAAAGTCCCTGAAAGTCGGATACAACAAGGTATTTGGCTACTACATCGAGGTTACGAAGGCGAACCTGCGCCTGGTGCCGCCGGAGTACCAGCGCAAGCAGACCACCGCAAACGGCGAACGCTACACCCTTCCGGCGCTTCAGGAGAAGGAATCGCTGATTGCCAATGCGGAAGAGCGCCTGGGGGCACTCGAGGCCGAGCTCTATGACCGGCTCATCGACCGGCTGCGGGGCTGGGTCCCCGACCTTCAGGCCACGGCGCGCGGCCTGGGAACCATCGATGTCTTTGCCGGTCTGGCGGAGGTCGCCCAGAAGCACGGCTACACCCGGCCGGAGATCACGGCTGATACAGCGCTGGTCATCCGGGAGGGGCGCCATCCGGTGGTGGAGCGGAGCCTTGCACACGGATTCGTCCCCAACGACACGGTGCTGGAAAGCCGCAAGGATCAGATCCTGATCCTCACCGGCGCCAACATGGCGGGGAAGTCGACATACATGCGTGGTGTTGCGCTCATCTGCATCATGGCGCAGACGGGCAGTTTTGTCCCCGCCGATTACGCCAGTGTGGGCATTGTGGACCGCGTATTCACCAGGGTAGGTGCATTCGACGATCTTGCCAGCGGACAGAGCACGTTTATGGTGGAGATGCTGGAGCTGGCCAACATCCTCAACAACGTCTCCACCCGCAGCCTGGTTATCCTCGATGAGATCGGGCGCGGCACGAGCACGCTGGACGGGCTTTCCATCGCAAGAGCAGTCCTCGAGTACCTGCACGGCAAGGGCTCGGAGGGGCCCCGGACCCTGTTCGCGACCCACTTCCACGAACTCATCGAGATGGAGGGCGAGCTCAAACGGGTCAAAAACTACCATTTCGCAGTCAAGGATACCGGTAAATCGGTCGTCTTCCTCAGAAAGATCATTCCCGGTGCAACTGACAGGAGTTACGGGATCCATGTGGCCAGGCTTGCCGGCATCCCGGGCCACGTGACCGCGCGCGCCGAAGACCTGCTGAGGAAGACCATCGAGGAGGAATACCGGCCGGCAGGCAAAAAGCCGCCCCGCTACACGCAGATGCTGCTCATCGATTCACCCGAGGTGCAGAGCGCCGACCAGGCGCTCATCGAGGAGCTCAGGGCACTGGATATCAATACCATGACGCCGGTCGACGCCCTTACCGCGCTGCATGCACTGCAGCGAAAGGCGCACGGGGAGAAGTGATCAACCATGGAGCCCGCACACCCGGACCCCCGCATCCGCATCCTCGACGAGGAGACCATCAACCAGATTGCCGCAGGCGAGGTGGTGGAACGCCCCGCCTCGGTGGTCAAGGAGCTGGTGGAGAATGCCGTCGATGCGGGAGCGGAGACGGTTCGCATCGAAATTTCGGGGAGCGGCGGCATCGACCGCATCCGCGTCGTCGACGACGGCATGGGGATGAGCAGGGAGAATGTCCGCCTTGCGTTCATGCGGCATGCGACGAGCAAACTGCAGGCGATCGACGACCTGCACCGCATCCGGTCGATGGGGTTCCGGGGGGAGGCGCTGGCGAGCATCGCCGCGGTCGCCCGGGTGGAGGTGGTGACCAAGCCCCGGGGCTCGGGAGCCGTTCCGGCCACGCTTCTTGTGATCAGCGGGGGCGAGGTCGTCGAAGAAGGGGAGACCGGCGCTCCCGACGGAACGAGTGTTGCGGTGGAGGACCTCTTCTTCAACACCCCCGCCAGGAAAAAATTCCTCAAGAGTGCGCAGACCGAATTGCGCCATATATACACGATAGTGGAGCAGATGGCCCTTGCCCACCCCGACATCTCGTTCCGCCTGCTACACAACGGCAGGGAGAAGATCGCCACCCAGAAGAAAGGCACGCTGCTCGACGCCATCAGCGCCCTCTACGGCAGTGACCTCGCCCGCGATCTCATCCCGGTCAGGGGCAGGACGGCGTACATGCAGGTGGAGGGGCTGATCTCCGCTCCCGCCCACAACCGCCCCAATACCGCTCAGATCCTCACATCGATCAACCACCGCCAGGTCTCCTCGGCACCGATCGCACGGGCGGTCAGAGAGGGGTACGGCACCCTGCTGCCAAAAGATCGTTTTCCGGTAGCGTTCCTCTCCCTGACCGTCGATACCAGCCTCGTGGACGTCAATGTCCACCCCACGAAAAGAGAGGTGCGGATCTCGAGAGAGGGCGAACTGGTCCGTGAAATTGCATCGATCATCCGGGAATCGCTCAGGTCCGCCCGCCTCATCCCGCAGGCATCCCCCCCTCCGATCCCGCGTCACCCCCGTATGCCCGAAAGCGGCTACACCCCGTCGCCGGGGGCATGGCGGGTGGAGGCACCGGTACGCGCCTACCATCCGGTGCACCGGGAGCAGAGCGCAACCGACACCCAGCTGCGGCTCACGGAGAAGGAGGTGCCGGGGGCCGCACGGGATGCGCTGCTGCCTGGCATGGAAGTCATCGGCCAGCTCGATGCCGCCTATATCATGGTTACCTCCGCGTCCGGCAGCCACGAGGAGCTGGTGCTCATCGACCAGCATGCCGCCCATGAACGCGTGCTCTACGAACAGGTGCGGGCGACGCGGGAGCAGGGGTTGCGATCCCAGGAGCTCCTGGTACCCGTGATCCTCACCCTTCGCCCCAAAGAGGCTGTTGCGGTGCGGGAAGCGCTTCACCTCCTGCTCGCAGAGGGTTTCGTGCTCGAAGAGTTCGGGAAGGATTCCTTTGCGGTGCGGACGGTGCCGGTGGTGCTTGGCAAACAGGTTGAGCCGGAGGTGATCGAGGATCTCATCGCAGATGTCATCGGGGATGACCTGCGGTCGGCCGCGGACAAAAAAGAGGCCGTCACCTGCATCATCGCCTGCCGGGGTGCGATCAAGGCGGGGGCGCACATGACGCTCGAGCAGATGGAACGCCTTCTTGCCCAGCTCTTCCTCACGGACAACCCCTACACCTGCCCCCACGGCCGGCCCACCATGGTGTCGTTCTCACGGGAACGGCTCGACAGAATGTTTCGGAGGAGCTGATCAGCCGGGTGCCTGCGCTGCCGTCCTGTCGCGCACCACGAGCCCGGGGACGATGCCGAAGGGAGACCAGCCCGCAAAAACCCTGAAAACGGCCCGGTCATAAAAGATGGGCTCCATGCACACCACAGCATACTTCCCACCCGCATCTCGTTCGGGGATTTTCGGCGGGAAAGATTGATGAATGATCAGCAACATTTCTGCCTACCGGTGAATATCATGCCCATTCCAAGGAAGGATTTTGAACAGGGAGCCACCCCGTCAGAGATGAAGTCAAGGATCATCGAAGTGCTTGCAAAAAACAAGGGATATGCCTACACGCTGGATGAGATTCGGGAGCTGGTCTTCGGGGATAACAGCGGTTCTGCCGAGTCGTGGAAGGGAGCATGCTTCCTGCAGGATCTCATCGATGAGGGATATGTGGAGGAGAAGGTCGTCGAGGTGGAAAACGGGCGGTGGGTGTTCTATCACTGGAAATAAAGCCCCGGATTCGCAAAGAGATCTGAATACGGATCCCCGGAAAGCAGGGCGATCGCCGCATCCACCAATCCTCTGTGCTTATTCTGCACGAGAACCACGGAGTCCCGTACCGAAAATCGCCGGAACCGGAGCACCCGTATACAATCGCCGGGGCAAAGGCAGAAGGCGAGCTGTTTGATTTTTTTGGACGTACACCCCTGCGGAGCGTCTGTCGCGGTGGTTGTAGACCACCACCGTGCTGCCTGAACCAAAATATTCCGCGATTTTGTCACTGAACGCGTATTTCATGGCGCGTTCGCTCGATCGGGAGGGGGTTCGGAGAAAAAATGCGTCCCTACGGGAAGCGCGCCCCGCCGTTCGATCTCTGCCACGCACTGCGGCCCCCAAACGACGATCTCCCGCAGGTGAACATAGATTTCCGGGCGGTATACCCGAAACCGCCCCTCACCCTTCGGTCCTTCCATAAGATGGGCAACATGGCTGCCGTCTCCGCATACCCACCCCTCGGACGCTACGTAGTACCAGTTCACCCCGAGAAGGGGCGCATCATCCTGGTGCGCAAGCGGCACCATACACCGAGAGGCTTATACGAGGTGTGCGCGCCGTTTGAGATCCTGTATGACCATCCGCACCGCACCGGACAGCAGGACTCTGGCGAGTATGAAGAGGAGAGGAACGATCAGCAACGATGCCGCCATCATGCCAAGGGAAACCCAGCGGCGGTGCCATAGGAGAGACACCATGGTAAAAAGGGAAAGAATGCGGAAGAGCGGGGCGAGGGGGTTTAGGGGCGATTGCAGGACCATGCCGATCAGGTTCACGGGATCACGATTCCATGCGCCCTGCCGTCCGGCAGGACTGTTCTTTTGGTGAATGGTCGGCGGGGGATAAAACGGTATCGCTGCTATGGCAGGGGAAGAGGATTATGTCCTGCAGCGGCATAGGTCGGCCGTGCCCCGGAGCACATAGAGCGTTTCGTCTTCCGCCTGCTCTGAAGCAACAATAAATACGAGAAAGCCATGACGGGCAAAGATCTGCTGCACCTCCTCGAGCCCGGTAAGCGAGGAGACGAGGACCAATATCCGGCCGCGGGGAGAAAGGACGCGGTGCACCCCGGCGATAAACCGGGCAATCACCTCCCGCCCGCTTCCGCCGCCGTCGAGGGCGTATTCAAGCCAGTCGTCGAGACGCTCTTCATCGCGCGTGGGAAGGTAAGGCGGATTGAAGAGGACCAGATCGAATTCACCGCAGATGCCCGCGAAGAGATCGGCCCGCACCACCTCCACCCCCCGCATGGCGGTGGCAACCGCCGCATGGGGGTTGATATCGGTGGCGATGACCCGAGCGATCGCCGAGAGGCGAGCCGCGATCTCGCCGCTCCCGCATCCCACCTCGAGCACGCGATCTTCGGGCGATAGCTCCCGCAACGCTGCGCCCAGCAGGAGGTAGGTGTCCTGTTCGGGGGAATAGACCTGATCGCGATGATAGTCGCCCACCCCCTTTTTGAGACTGCGCTTCCTGTTCATGGATCGGTATGAGGTTGGGGGACAGGGATGAAGATTCCCCCGGTTTTTCACCCGGGACGCGGGCTTCTCCCCGAAGAACAAAAAAGGGGGCCTGGTGCCTACTTCACCCAGCTTTTCCGCACCTGCAGGGTTTCCAGGAGCATCTGCTGCGTTTCCGAACCGCGGGTGCAGTAGAAGGTGTTGTTCAACCCCAGTTCCGCAGCAAGGGGGCAGGTGGGGCAGATACACTGTTTTTCCTTGGTGATGCACACGCTCTTTCCCGTGGTGCAGAAGGCGAGTTCGTTTTCCTCAACGTTGCATTCCTTATAATTGGGGCACTGCGGGCAGATGCACTGTTGTTCCCGCTTCTCGACGATCAATAGTCTCTCCCGCTTTGAGAGAGAGAGTGCCTCCATCATCTGCTGATATGCCTGAATATCCATACCATTCCCTCACCTGCAACATGGCGAGCCCCCTATTTAACCATTTCTGCATCGGGTATGCGTATAGGTAATGCCTCCGTCTGATGACGGGTTACGACACCGCGTTTGCGATCAGGGCTAACTCCTTGAGGGAGAGGGCCTCCGGGCGGGCCCGCAGGATGTCCGCAGGCAGAACCCGCACCATGGCCTCCACGCGTGCATCGCCCAGCATATTCGTCGAGGCCTTGAGGGCCTTGCGCACCGTTTTCCGGCGGTGCGAGAAGAGAGCCCGCACGATATCCGCATACAACTGGCGGTCATTGATGGGGTAGGGGGGCTCCCGCGGCGTGATCTTCATCACCCATGACCGCACCTGCGGTTTGGGCCGAAACGCATTCGGCGGGAGCTCGAGAATCGGTTTTACGCGGGCATACGTCTGTACCATCACCGAAAGCCGGCCGCACTCCGGTGTTCCCGGGAGGGCAACCATCCGCTGCCCGAACTCTTTCTGGAACATCAGCACCGCGGTCTCGAACCCTATGTCGAGCAGCCGGAACATGATCTTCGAGGAGGCCGAGTAGGGGAGGTTCGCTACGACGAGATCGAAGGGAGGCAGGTCGCATTTTACCGCATCGCCGTGAATGAGCGTGAGCTGCCCGGTTGAGATCTCCTCGGAAAAACGCAGGGCAAGGTTCTCGCAGAGTGCCGGATCGAGTTCGACGGCGATGACCTTTGCGTCGTGTTCGAGCAGGGCTCGGGTGAGAATCCCCTCACCGGGGCCTATCTCCAGCACACGCCTGCCCTGCACATCGACCGCCCCGACAATTTTTGACACGGCGTTTCTGTCGATGAGGAAGTGCTGATCGTGCCTGGGTTTCATTTTGAGGTAAAGAGGTGGTATTTTACGTGAGGATCTTCGAGTTCCCCCATGATCCGGTTGAGGACCATCTTTTCGGGATGGGGAATGGCTTTGATGCGTTCACTTATATCTGCGAAACTCGTAAACGGCGCCTTCTCCCGTTCTTCGAGAATCTCCCACATCAGCTTTTTGCCGATCCCGGGGAGCAGGTGCAGCATATGCAGTTTCGGGGTTACCGAAATGGCCTTGTTAAAGAACTCGACAAACCGATCCTCGTGCTCCTTGACGATGCGTTCCACGGCAAAGGGCAGCTCGAGCTTCGCGGTGGGCGTGAGGTCCTCGTAGCCGATCCGCCGCTTCACCCGCTCGATCTTATCCCGCTCCTTGTCACCGATGTACACCATGTCATGGAGCTGGACTTCGTCTGCCTTGGGCACCAGCTCAAGCAGTTTGAACTGGTCGATGCCCACCGCCTGCAGCAGCGGCTCCCTCCGGAACTGCGGGCGCGGATCATTTGCATGCCCGCGCGGAAGGATATCGATCACTACTGCATGGATTTCCTTCTTCTCGGTCCTCATCCCAACCCCTCAGAAGTGGGCCATCACGAGGTCGATTATTTCGTCGAGTTCCTCACCCGAAAGTGTAAATCGTTCCTTTGCGTAGATTGCCCGAAGTTCATCACGCGTCCGGGGCATGACATTGGCGATGCGAAACGCAATGTCAGGCTTCATTTTTTCGAGCTTCACCAACTCTTCCACGAGGTTTCGTGCGTTTTCGGCGCTGGTTTTCGCAAGAAGATTGGCATGTTCGATGCTCTTTCGAAGTTCATAGGACATCTCTTCGCCCTCATCAAGGCGTATCGCCTCGATCGAGAGCAGGGTCTCCCGAACCTCCGGAAGTGTTACCCTCTCTTCGCTACTGATACCCTTCACTTTCATGCCAATCACAATCGATGGGAATTATATTTTTTGTGGCTTTAGATGTTGCGATCGGGCAATGACCGTTTTTGTCGCATTGCCGTCCCTGATCTCGACAACCCAGGCGCGTCCCCGCTGCCCGACCACCGTTCCGGTCTTTCCGTGGAAGCGGCGGTGCGGCATACCGGCGTGGACGCTCGGATCGATCACGAGATGGACCCTCTGTCCGACATCGAACTTCTGGATCACCGTGGTTGCCGGTGCAATACCTCTCCTTCGCAGTGCCTTCTTGAATTTATACCGTGTCTTTTTTCGTGGACCATTATGATGTGCCATATTCACCTACTCCGTATTCATCTGTTGGGGGGGTCGCGTTTCGGGGACGACCGCTTCTACCATCACCACATCCAGGCTGGTCACCCGTGCCGCAGCACCCAGGATTTCAGTGAGACTCGGCGTGGTTCTTCCGCCATCCCCCGAAATCAGCTCTTTGATGTAGAGTCCCGCCTCGCCGAGGACTTCTATCAAAAATTTGCCGTCCTGGACTCCAACGCACTCTATCTCCTTGACGTGGCGCTTTCTCACCCTGTCCGATCTGCGATGCGATACTCTCGCCGGGGTGCGCTGGTGTATTGTCACCCCCTCGAGGGTTTTCAGGGCGGTTTGAACCTCCTCTTTCGAGAAAGCACCTTCGATTTCAACCAGAATGCTGTATTTTTTATGCGCTTTTTCGGATTTAATAGTTTCCACTTCACGGCGGTCGCTTATGTGGTCGAGCATGACCGCAACCCTTCCCCCGGCGCTCCGGTTGACGGCTTCCTGGAGTGCGGAGAGGTCATGGTGGCGGGTCGTGGGTGCCACCACCTCGATCACAAAGGGACGGCCCGTGCCCAGCATCCGGGCATCGATGTCCTCGCGCCCCGCACCGTGCAGCACGGCATCCTCTGCCGAAAATGCCGCAATCAGCGGCCGGGCGATGAGCTCTTCCACCGAGTCGGCATACATCTTGCCGGTGAAACCGCACCGTTCGCACCCTTTCCCCCTGCACACCCTGCAGTGCCAGCGGGTCTGGGGAATGCCCCGCTCGTACTTCCAGTACCGCCCGTAGATGAAGAGGGGGCTGATCTGCACCTCCACGCCACCCCTGGCAAGGTCGGCGATGGCCACCACGTCGGGCTGCTTGAAATCCACCTCGTGCCCCGTGCGCGCGGATACCCGTTTGCCCACCTCGCGGTTGAACTCTGCTTTCAGGGGTTCGGGGTGGGTGAGCGAAAGGTCGGTCCAGACCATCTCCTCGCTCTCGGTGATGAGCGGCGGCACCCTGCAGCCGATGAGCAGGGTGTCGAATTCGATGCCCTCCAGCGCCGCTGCAACCCGGTCGGCCCATGAGTCGAGCTCCTCAAAGAGCCCGCTGCATATCCAGCATATCTCGGTTTCCGGTGCAAATGGCACATCCCGGGCTATCGCTCCGGTGATGCGAAGTGCGCGCCCTCGCTCGTCATTGCCCAGGCTGTGCGACCGCTTCCCGAACATCCTGCCGAGACAGTGGTCGCATATCGGCCCGTATTCAAGAATTGAGGCCACACAATCGAGAAGTTCCATCAGCATTCGCTCCGATCGATTTCATTGAGTACCACCGTGATGGTGTGGTCGGCATGCAGTATCCTCGGGCCGACCGATATGCGCGCAAGATCGGCCGCCAGTTCCGCCTCTTCCGCGGTAAAGTCCATATGGTCGCTCAGCAGCCAGGCGTCCGGAAGCGCCTCCAGCTCCCTGACATCCGCGCCGCCCTCGTCGAGTTGCACGAACTCATGCTCGCCGAGCAGCTCTGCCAGACCCCCTTTCCTGACATACACGCCTTTCGTCGATTCGCGGTATTCAGAACCGCAGGGGATGTTGAGCGCCTTTTTGATGAGCGATGCGGCGCTGCGCTCGTCAGGACTGAGGTAGCGCAGCTCGTCTCCCCGGAAGAGGATCGTCTTCGGGGGGTCCGGCTCGCCGAGAAGGACGAGGATACACTCCACATCCCGCCTGATATCGTGGGAGAGAAAAAAGGCCGAATTCACGCACCTGCAGAGCACGTCCATGCGCCCCGCGCCTCCCGGAAGGTCGTTGAGCGAGAAATCACCGGTCGTCCGGGCCCTGTGGCCCACCACCGCAAACCGCACCATTGGTGTTACATCCCGCCGAACTTCTTCATCATGCGCTGCATGTTGAATTTGCCGCCCCCGCCCCCGCGGAAGAGCTTGAGGGCGCGCTGCATGGTCTTGTAGTACTTGAGGAGCTCGCGCACCTCGTCGGGTGAGGAGCCCGCACCCATGGCGATGCGGTGGATGCGCGATCCCCCGATCACCGAGGGGGTTTCCAGTTCGGCATCGGTCATTGAGTCCATGATGACTCGGTAGCGCTCCATCTTCTGTCCGGTCACGTCATAGGCGTCCTGCGGGATGTCCATGCCGCCGAGGGGGAGCATGCTCATGACCTGCTTGAGCGGCCCCATCTTTTTGAGGGCTTCCATCTGCTTGTACATGTCGCGGAGGGTGAACTTGCCCTTCAGGAGGGCGTTCATGTCCACGTCATCCTCGCCGATGACCTCTTCTGCACGTTCCACGAGAGCCCGCAGGTCGCCCATGCCCAGCAGGCGGGAGATGAAGCCGTCGGGATCGAACCGCTCGAGATCGTCGATGGTCTCCCCGCTCCCGATGAACACGATGCCGCTCTGTGTCTCGGAGACCGCCGAGAGCGCACCGCCGCCCTTGGCCGTTCCGTCCATCTTGGTGATGATCACGCCGTCGATGTTGATGGCGTCGTGGAAGCGGCGTGCCTGGTCACGCGCCTGCTGGCCCAGTGCCGCATCGATGACCAGCCACCGGTGGGTTGCATGGGTGAGCTCGTTGATCCTGACGATCTCGTCGATGAGGTCGTCTTCCAGTGCGTGCCTCCCCTGGGTATCGATGATGACGACCTCGGCATGTTTGAGTTCCCCCAGCCCGCGCCGGACGATCGCCACGGCGTCCTTCTCCTCGGCCTCGCCATAACAGGGGACGTTGATCTTCGTACACAGGGTGTTCAGCTGGGCGTGGGCTCCCGGACGGAAGACGTCGGCACAGACCACGCCCACCCTGAGGCCTTTGCGCTGGAAGTAGCGGGCGAGCTTAGCCGTTGTGGTGGTCTTTCCGCTCCCCTGCAGCCCGGCCATGAGGATGGTCTGCGGGCCCAGCTGCACCTCCGCACCGTGCCCCATCAGGTTGACCAGTTCCTGGTAGACGATGCGCAGCACGTGCTCCCGCACGCTCATTCCCTTCGGCGGTTCCTCCTCGAGGGCTCGCTGTTTTATCGCCTGGGAGAGCTGCATCACCAGCTTGACATTGACATCCGCACCGATGAGGGCGCGCTGGAGATCCCGGACCAGCTCATCAACCGCCGCCTTGTCGATGACCGTTTTGCCTGCCAGTTTCTTCAGTGCGTCCTTGAGTCCGCTTCCCAGCCGGTCGAGCATTTTTTAGTCCTCCTCACGCAGGAGCTCGTCCACCACGTCTTCGGGGCGGAAGGGAACAACATCGTCGTAACTCTGCCCCACGCCGAGAAACATGACCGGCTTTCCTATGGTATGAGCGATGGAGATGGCCGCCCCTCCCCGGGGATCCATGTCCGCCTTGGTCAGGACCACGGCGTCGGTGCCCACCGCATTGTTGAACTCCTCCGCGCGGATGACCGCGTCGTTGCCCGCCACCGCTTCGTCGACATAGACCACGAGGTCGGGTTTCATCACACGGCGGATCTTTTCCAGCTGGTTCATGAGGTTGGCGCGGTTGTGGAACCGCCCGGCGGTATCCGCAAGCACGACGTCGATGTTGTGGGCGGTGGCATACTGCACCGCATCAAAGAGCACCGCGGAAGGGTCGGCGCCTTCCTGGTGGCGTATCACCTTCACTCCGACGCGATCGGCATGCGTCTTCATCTGCTCGTTGGCGCCTGCCCTGAAGGTGTCGCCCGAGCCGATGACCACCGAATAGCCCTGTTTTTTCAGGTAACTTGCGATCTTGGCGATGCTGGTCGTTTTCCCCGTGCCGTTCACTCCGGTGAAGAGCACCTTGACGGGGCGTTCGTGAGAATCGATGTACCCGGTGAGGGAGAAGCCCTCCCCGAGTACATTGAGGAGCGCGCCTTTCAGCGTATCCATCACGAGGGTGTCCACCGATGCACCGATCTTTCTGCGCCTTCCCACGAGATCGGAACGTATATGCTCGACGATGGCATCCGCCACCGGCAGCGCCACGTCATTTTCCAGAAGCACGATCTCCAGATCCTGCAGCGGTTCGGCGACATCCTTCTCGTCAAGCATCACCTCACGTTCGGTGACCAGCACCCTGACGCGCTCGGCAAGAGTCGATTTCTTCTTCGCAGTCTTTTGTTCAGGAGCCGGTGCCTCTTCTCCCGGTCCTTCCGCGGGCACGGGAGCGGGCGATTCCTCCATCTCAACGGGAAGGGGCTCCTCCGGTGCCGCCTCAGCCGCGGACTCGATGCTGAGCCCAAGCTTGTCTTTGACGCCGCGGAGTTTGTCTTTCAGTGAACCGAACATGAATTATTGACCTGCCTGGGACGACTGGGCCTTCCTGTAGGTCATCTCGATCCGTTTAGCCACTTCGTTGGCCTGGGTGCGGATCTCATTGATATTTGCGGAGAGTTTCTTGATCATCGCTTCCATTTCCCGGTTGCGATCCTGGAGAAAGTCGATAGCCTCGGCATTCCGGCGCTCAACAATGACATCGGACCCGATATTGAGCAGAACCCTGTCGGGATCGACAATCTTCACCCGCAGGCTTGCCCCTCCGCCGAGCTGGAGCAGCACCACATCGCTGCCGTTCTCGCCCAGTTCTTTGAGCGTATCGATGGCGGCGAACGACTCGAACCGTCGCTGCTCGATCATCTGCACCTGGCGGGAGAGAATTTCTATCTGCTGGCCGAACTCATTGAGATACTCCTGGAGCATCTCCATTTCGCGCCCCTGCACGTTCTCCACGTTATTCACCATCAACAAGGGTTACGCCAGAAACGGTGATATAATTTCTCTTGAGCCGGTGTTTGCTCCCCAGATCCGTAAAAATTCGTTCTTGTGCCTGTGTTTCGTTCAGGGCGTCGATCGTCTTGGTGTAGGTCTTCCACTCGCTGCCGATTTTAAACGTTCCTGTCACTTCATACTGTGCCATACCATCACTCCAAAAATCCGAAAACTTCCTCTATTCTTCCCAGCTCGAACCCGCTCGTATACTGCCCCGCAAGGAACCCCCTGCTGTTGGCGACCAGCCCGGTGCCGATCAGCCCGCTCCCCATGTTCACCGAACCCGTCCCGATGGGAAGGTCGGCCATAGCCTCGAGATGGGCGATCTCCTGGGCTGTCGCACGGGCATGGACAAGCACCCCGCGATTTGTGCTCACCGCCGCCATGCCCACGGTGGGCAGTCCCCCGAGCGTGCTCATGAGCACCGGTACTTTGAGAAATGAACCGATCTCCTCTGCCAGACCTTCGGGCATTCCGGGATGCACCACGGCAAACAGATCATTCGCCAGAATCACGTTGCCTGCAGCGTTCATGACACGCTCGAGCAGCATCACGTCCCGGTACTCCTCCAGCACCGCCCGCTCCTCCGGGGTCGCGAGCCCGCTGACCACCAGCCCGTGGGTATTCCCGGCAAGCAGCGACCCGACGATCGAACTTCCCTGGATGGTGGTGGTGACTATCTCGACGTCGAGTTCGTCTTTCACCGCTGCAGTGAACGGTTCGGGTGCCGATGGAGGGAGGACTGCGATATCCTCGAATACCCTTGAGAACACTCCGATGTGCTGATCGCCGGCAAAATCGATCGTGTCGGTCATCTCACTCCTCGGCGAGCTCGGCCTGAACCTGCCCGTCCTCGAATTTCATGGCGCGGACGCGTATCTTCCTCGGGGGTTTTTCACTGCCCCGATCCCACACTTTCTCGTTGATGCTGCGGTCGATCTTGACGTCCTCGCTCTTCATGTGCTTGACGAGAAATGCGCGGATGTCTTTGACCGCTTTGTTGCTCCGCTTCCACCGGGGAGCCCTTTTTACGTCGCGGAGAGGGATCACATAGATCTGTTCTTTCAGTACGTCGACCATGCGCTTACACCTTCAGAGAGCTGCGGCGCCAGCTGCGGCGGCGCGGATGCGAACTCACGTTTCTTTTCGTCCTGATCATCACCCAGGCCGGCACGCGGCGGTTCTGCTCACATGCTTTCGCCAGCCTGATCTTTCGACCTTTCGTCACTTTGCTCATAGTATTCACCACATAAGATTGTTACCCGCAGATGACGCTCACGACGAGCGACTGCCGGTGGCGTGCAGGGAAGAGCGATGCAAGATCGCACCCGCGGTCGCGGAGTGCTCCCCTGATCTCGTGCTCGTAATCACCGTTCTCGATCTCTCCAGTCTCACCGAAGCGAACCACCAGGTGCCGCTCGGCAAGGCGTTTGACCTCGCTGGTGCCGAACCCGAGCAAGGGGCGGACATAACTGCACCCCAGTCGTGCTTCAATGCTCTGCACCTCACCGGTGGAGAGCATGGGAACACGATCGTTGAACCTTGTTCCGTCACCCACAACCGGGTACAGCGCGGCAAGGCGGGAAATGGCATGGCGATGCACGAGGTTGATGGCATCGTTCGGGTATCCGCATCCCACCACCATGTCACATGCCTCCTGCAGCAGTGCATCACCGAGCACCCTCGTGAAATGGGGAAATCCCAGCGCTTGCGCCGCATCCTTCACGGCTGCAATATCCTGCCCGGGGCGGAACACGAAGGTATTGAGTTCCACCTCGTAGTCGCGGGATAGCATGACCGCGGCGAGAGCACTGTCCTTTCCACCACTGAAGAGAACCCCGGCTTTCATTTTCGTTTGATAGTGAAATCCCGTTTTCCAGGGATAATCTGCTGCAAGAGCGCTTTCAACTGCTCGTCGGTGAGCCGCTCGCGTATTCTTCCGCTCTGGGCAAGCACGACAAGTTGCTGTTCGATCGCCCGGGCAAACTCTGGGCGGGTGAGTTTGATGGTGTTGAGGCGCTCGCGGGCCTGAGGTTCGAGCACCTGCTTCAAAATCAGCTGGATCTGTGCATCCAGATGTTTCTGCCTCTCGATCTCCTCTTCCATCGCACCCTGTTCCGCCTGCTGACGCTGGAGCTGCTCAAGTCTTCGTCGACGAAGTTCCGCCAGCTCATCATCGCCCATGAATATCACTCATTTAATATTTGGCCAGATCGGGGACCGTCTCGGCCACACCCATCTTGAGGTCGTTCGCGATCCTGTCGATAAACGAGCGACCTTTTGCGGACACGATCCTTCCCGTGCCCACACGCTCGATCAGCCCTGCTTCTTCGAGCTGCTGGAGCGCCTTGCGGAGCACGGAACCGCTTCCCCTCCTGAACTGGTAGGGGTTAGACCCGCGGTCACGGTTCCCGCCATAGAATGTTCTCATACGCTGTACACCTACCGGTCCGTCGATATAGACGCGGCGCAGAATGGAGGCTGTCCGGATATACCACCAGTCCTCCTGGTTCGGCGGCGCCTGTTTGTGAACCCCCGTCTTGGCAAACGATGCCCACTCAGGCGGCATGATCGGCTCAAGTGCTTTGAGCTCCTCTGCCGTTTTGTTGATGAGCACGGCGGGGGGTATGTCAAATACCGTTGTCATGTAGTATCCTCACTATCAATGTATCTAGTAGCAGTCTTTACATATTTGTACAATGTCCTTTTAATTATTTCGAGCGGACCGCCCTTATGGTTTCGGGCGTGCTTCGCCAAGGATCATGGTCCGCCCCCGTACCTGGAGGAGACGCGCTCCCGCACGCAGGGCGACGTCTTCAGGGTCGATCTCGCAGTTCCTGAGCCACTTGATCTTCACAGGGGAGCGGGTTTTCAGCTGCACGCGGATCTCCTCGATGAGGGCACCGGTGCACCCCTGCTTCCCGATCCAGACCGTTGGTTTCAGTGTGTGAAAGGAATCACCCTTCATGATCCGGCTTCACCACCTGATAGCGCCGCTGGTACCCGCAGGCAAGACAGGTGACCACCACCTTTCCGCCATGTATCCGCACCCGCGCGTTCACCCCGAAAACCAGATATGCATGGCACCGCCGGCAGTACCTGCGCCGCAGTGCCCGGGGAACCCTCACGCGCGTGCGCATTGCGATCTTTAATGCACGCTCCACGTAGCGGTCGCTCCACTCGGGGTGCTCTGCATGCACGCGCTCTGCCTCGGCAAAGAGCAGCTCGATGCGTTCCATTGCGATTCTTCGCCTGTTCGGGTGCTTTGATTTCGCTGCCATTGTTTTGTTCTGTCAACCCGGGTAACAACTCAATACATTTTTCCTCCTAGATAATATAGCACAGGGTAATGCGCGCATCCTATACCCATTGCGAACTCTGTGAATGGCGATGCGGGGTCGACCGGCTCGCAGGCACGCGCGGGGTGTGCCGCGTGGGCGCTGCCGAAGTGGCGTCGATCAGCTGTTCCGAGACACTGCGCAGCATGTCGGTCACCCTGCTCGGGTGCTGCTACCGCTGCCTGCACTGCAACGCCTACCGGATCTCCCAGTACCCCGATCCTCTCTGGTGGTACGGAAGAAGCCTCACTCCCGGGGAACTCGTGGACGAGATCCTCTGCCACCTCAAGGAGGTGAAGGGAATCCGCGTGGACAAGATCAGCTTCACGGGAGGCGATCCGGCAATCCACCTCCCCTTCATCGAAGACGTTGCGGACGTCGTCAGGGAGCGGGACCTCCCGCTTGGCATCGGCATCGCCACAGGAGGCTTTTCCACCCCCGAAGCGATGGAGCGGATCGCCTTCCTCTGTTCCAGCATCACCTTAGAGATCAAGGCATTCGACGATCACGTGCACCGCGCTCTCACCGGAGCACCCGCAGGGCCGGTGCTCCGCAACGCTGCGTACCTTGCACAGTGCGCCCCTGAAAAGATCAGGGTCTTTCGCACCGTCGCCATTCCCGGCATCACCGATCGCCAAATCCCTGCCATTGCCGCCTACATCGCGGATCTCAACCCTGATATCCCCTACCGCCTCATCGGCTTTCGCCCGAACTTCATCCTCTACTACCATCCCGGGCCCAGCTTGGAGGACATGGAGCGTCTTGCCGGGGAGTGCAGGGAACAGGGCTTGCATGACGTCGCCTGGAGCGGCTACTACCCGGATGCTATGCCTGCGGAAATCGAGGAAAAAAGAACAACACTCACGCCGAGGTATGCGGGATGCGAGGAGGCGGCACTTGCTGCGGCGTACGTGCAGAGTGCGGGCTGCCCCACCCATCCGCGGGACTGCGGTGCGTGCCCCCTCCGGCACCGCTGCCCGGCCACCCTCAGGGAACCCTGGAACCGCCGCTGATACTCACGGGGGCAGGATGCGGACGGTGCGCCCGCATACCATGAGCCGCTCCTCGCAGAAGAGCTTCACCGCTTCGGGAAGGGCGATGTGCTCCTCGATGAGGATGCGGGCGGCGAGCGAATCCCCATCATCCCCGTCGCAGACGGGGACAGGGCGCTGTATGATGATGGGGCCGGTATCCATCCCCTCGTCCACGAAATGCACGGTGCAGCCCGAATACTTCACCCCATAGTCGATTGCCTGGCGCTGTGCGTGGAGACCGGCAAAACTGGGAAGCAGGGCGGGATGAATATTGATCATCCTCCCCTTGAAATGGGATACGATGCCCCTGCCAAGGATGCGCATGTATCCGGCGAGTATAAAGAGATCTGCATTGCATTGGTCCATCGCTTCGAGGAGGGCGGCTTCATACTCCCCTTTGTCGGCATACCGGGAGTAATCGACCACGAACACAGGAATCTCCGCCCGCTTTGCCCGTGTAATGGCGTACGCCTGCGGATTATCGGTGACGAGCCCTGCACACTGCGCAGGAAGATTTCCGTCTTCTATCCTGTCGATGATTGCCTGAAAATTGGATCCCCGTCCCGAAGCAAGGACAGCAATGCGTTTCATACCCATTGATTCGGCACAGGGCCCATTTAATCATTCTCCACGTCAGGGCCACGCTCCCGGGGGAGGATCATTTTAACCTCGAGGATGCGTTTTCCCCGCATCTTCATGACTATGAGCCTGATGCCGGTTTCGGGGATCACTACCACCTCTCCCCGGCGGGGGATGTGGCCGAGACGGTCGATCAACAGGCCGCCGATGGTCTCGTAGCTCTCGTCGAGGGGCAACGCAATCTCCAGGGTTTCATTGATGCGGTCCACCCATGCACGGGCGTCGACGACGTAGACGCCCGGTTCCACCTCCTGCACAGGGGGGGCTTCCTCATCGAATTCGTCCAGGATCTCCCCCACCAGCTCCTCAAGGATGTCCTCCACCGTGACGATGCCAGCGAATGTCCCGTACTCGTCCAGCACGATCGCCATGTGCAGCTTGCGGACCTGCAGCTCGTTGAGGAGCTCGTCGATGCGTTTGCTCTCCGGGACGAAACACGGCTCGTAGACCAGGTCCTTGATCGAGGCCACTTTCCTTCCCGAATACAGGGCGCCAAAGACATCCTTGACATTGAGGATGCCGGTGATGTTGTCCATCTGGTTATGGTAGACGGGGATGCGGGAGAACCCGGTTTCGTTGAAGGTATTGATGGATTCTTCAAGGGTCACCATCTCCTCGATCATCACCGCATCAGCTCGCGGCGTCATGATCTCGCGAACAGTGGTGTCCGTGAAGCGGAAGACGCGGTACAGCATCTCATGCTCCTCCTCCTCGATGGTGCCCGCCTCTTCGCCCACATCGATCCACTGCTTGATCTCCTCCTCGGTGACCGCAGGCCTGGTTATCTCCGCACTGATGGAGAACATCCGCTTGATCCCGTCATACAGCCAAAGAATGGGGGTGAACACGTAACAGAGAAAGAGAATGGGCCCTGAAGAGAGGAGAGCGAATTTCTCCGTTGAACGCGCGGCGTAGGTCTTCGGGCCGATTTCCCCCAGCACCAGCATGATGAAGGTTACCACACCGGTCGCGATCCCCACACCGACATCCCCGTAGCGTTCGATGGCGATGGAGGTGGCAATCGCCGCCGCAGCAACATTCACGACGTTGTTGCCGATGAGGATGGTGATGAGAAGGTGATCGGTGTTCCGCTTCAGCTTCTCGAGCGCCAGCGCTCCCCGTACGTTCTGGTCGATCAATGTCCGGACCTTTGCCTCATTGATGGATATGAGAGCGACCTCGGATCCAGAAAAAAACGCAGAAAACACGATGCAAAGAGCAAATAGCAGGAATTTCGCGCTTTCCGATATCATCGCATCCACGCCGCGATCACGGCTCTATGCTCATCTTCGTTCATATGCGACAAAACTATCTCACTATTGAGTTGAGAACTAATAAAACCAGCGTTATTCCGAAACGGGGAATACACATTTCAAGAAGAGATTTCGCCTATTAATCGTTGCAGAGCGCCCCATATCATCCGGAGGGGAGTTCCCCTGCCGGTGCAGGCCAACCCCTGTTCACGCATCGTCCCAACAGTCCTGCAGGAATGCCATCTCACCCGCAAGAAGGGTAATCTTCTCCTCGGAGCACAGTTCGGCAGCAAAGTTCCGATCCTCTATCTCAAGGGTAAGGTTATCCGCGTAGCCCTGCTGCTTCAGGAGCGAGATGATGCCCGCAATGTCATCATTTCCCGTCACCGGAAGGTGTACGGCTTTTGATGCCACCCCGCTCACGTGCACGTTTGCGATGCGGTCACCGCATGCCGTAATGTAGGCTTCCACTTCCTCTACCGACCGCCTCAACGCATGGGCCACGTCGAGAGTGAAGAAAAGCCACGGTTCCCGTTCGAGCAGTTCACGCACGTCTTCCGGCGTGCAGAGGAGCGAATTCACCTTCCGCTCCATATTCTCTATCGCCACGTGGACGGATTTGCCCTGCGCAACCCCCTGCAGCTCATCGATATAGTGCTCAAATCTTCGATAGTCCGCATCGCTCGGCACCCTCTTGGCAGTGCGCCGTCCGGGGTGCAGGGTGACGGTCCGCGCCCCCAGCACCTCTGCCATTTCCACGGCGTGGAGGGCATATTGCACCGATACCGCGGCGATACGGGGGTTGATGGAACACGGATTCAGGTCGAGTACCGGCGCATGCACCGTAATGGGAGCGAGGCGGGGATGGGCCCGTATGCAATCCGCGATCTCATCGAGTGGCATATCCCTGACCCAGAAATGCGGGGTTTCAATCCAGAACTCGATGCCCGTAAGGCCCGCCTCCTCCACAAAATCGAAGATCTGGTCGGTGGGATACTCGTGAAAGAACATGCTCGAGACGGCAAACTGAACCATGCTATCAATTGATATTTTCTCTCCCCCTACTTTGATGTGATGGACGGGGGCACGCCCGGGCTTTTTGCAGATGAAGGTGGCGCGGAAATTAAAACTATCGCCGAGATCTCGCACCTCATCCACCACCTGCTCGAAGACCAGCGCCTGCAGGGGATATGGGTTGAGGGGGAGGTGAGGAATTATTCCTCCTCTGCGAAAGGACACTGCTACTTTTCTCTCTCAGAACAGCAGGGCGGCAGGACGTACGTAATTCATTGTGCCATGTGGCGCAGTTACGCGCGGGAACTTTCCTTCAAACCCGGCGACGGAATGCGTGTGCTGGCCTGGGGCTCGGTGGAGGTCTATGAGCCGCACGGCAAATACCAGTTCATCGTCAGGGACCTGGCCCGGGTGGGGGAGGGGGAAAAACACCTTCTTGTACAGCGCTGGAAGGAGGAGCTTGCCCGTGAAGGCCTTTTTGACGCAGGTAGAAAACAGCCGCTTCCCCGCGTTCCGGGGAGGGTGGGGGTGGTCACCTCGGCCACGGGAGCAGCCCGGCGCGACATCGAGCAGGTCATCGCCCGCCGGTTCCCGGTCGAGATCGTGCTCTCCCCCGCCGCGGTACAGGGGGAGACCGCCCCTGCAGAGATCGCAGCGGCCATCAGGCGAATCGACGGGCTGGTGGACGTGATGATCGTGGGGAGGGGAGGGGGGAGCTTTGAGGACCTCTTCGCCTTCAACCACCCGCTGGTGGTGCGGGCGATCGCTGCCTGCACCACGCCCGTGGTCAGTGCGGTTGGCCACGAGATCGACCACACTCTCGCCGATTATGCCGCGGATTTGCGGGCTCCCACACCCTCCGCCGCCGCCGAGCTCGTTGTGCCCGACCGAAAAGAGATGGCCGGCGAACTCGGGCGCCTCAGGCAGCAGCTGCGATCGGGCCTCGTCGCCCGCGTGGAGCGGGGATGGGAGATGCTCGAGGATCTGCGGCTCCGCCTGCAGCCGCGACGGTTCCAGCGAAGGCTCGACGAGGAGATGCAGAGGCTCGTGGATCTCGATGAGCGGCTGGGCAGGGCGGAAATCTCACTCATCGAACGGCAGCGTATGGTGCTCCGGCAGCTCTCCGCCACGCTCGGCGCACTCGACCCCCTCGCCCCTCTCGCCCGGGGCTACTCTGTGGTGGAAAAGAACGGCTCTGTGGTCTCATCCGCAGAGACGCTCACCCCCGGGGACGGCGTGATCCTCCGCATGGGTGACGGGAGCGCATCGGCACGCATTGAAGAGGTACACCATGACAACCACCTATGAAGATCTGATCAGCGAACTCAAACAGATCGTATCCACGATCGAAGAGGGCAATATCGGGCTCGACGAGAGCATACGCCTTTTTGAACGGGGATCGGAACTGGTACAGCAGTGTGAACGGCTGCTTGAGGACGCGGAACTCAAGATCACCGAACTGGTGCGCGAATAACCGCCGCCATCTCGACCACCAGCTCCGCGCCCCCCTGGAGTGCTGCAATGAGGTCGCGGGGAAGGGTCGCGGCCGCGTGATCGGCGTGGATGCCCACCGTGCGCCCGCAGACAAATCCGCTTTTTCTCCACACCAGATCGGCGGGATGATCCAGAGTCATGGTTTCGTGCCCGCGTGCGCGGATGCACACCGAATACTCCTCAGCAGTCAGCGTGGTGTACAGCACCGCCCGCGCATCGGCGAGCGTGCGCCGGAACTCCTCGGAGAGGTCGGCTGCCCCTTTGTCGGCACCCACCCCGATGATGCAGTGACCGCTCGGGGACAGGTGCGCGTCCCTGGTCACCTCAAAGGTGCTCCGGTGGGTCCCCGAGATATTCGGATGCCCCCTGCAGACCACCACTTCACGCGCCCTCATCTGCATTGAGGTGAAGCAGACAATGGTCATCAAGGTTATGAAAGGCTTGCCGGCGGCAGGGTATATGGCACCAGGGTGCATACATGTATGCGATGAATCTCCTTGTGCAGTGTCCGGTGTGTGAAGAGGAGCAGGAGCACGAAGTGCTCAAGGAAAACGGGAGCCTCCTGGTGAGGTGCACCGAGTGCGGTCATGTGCATCGCACGGAGCGGCCATCCCGCCCGGCGGTCATCGAGGTCAAGGCGGTGGTGAGCAGGGAGACCGAATCCCGGGTGTGCAGCATCGAGCTGCTCTCCGACGAGGAGTGCAGCGAAGGCGACCTTCTCGTGGCGGAGTGCGGCGACGAGGTAATGGGCGTCGAGGTGACCGGGATAGAGGCAGGCGAAAAGCGACCGATGAGAGCCCGGGCCGATGAGATCAGCACCCTGTGGACACGCCTTATCGATGAGGTGGTAGTCAGGGCGTCGGTGCACGACGGCAGGAAGACCATCCCAGTCTACGCACGGGCCGACGGCGAAGACGAATTCTCGGTGGGGGAGGTGGTGGACTTCAATGGGATCAGGTTCAGGATTACCCAGATAAAAATGCGGGAAGGGCAGGTCTTGCGCAAAGAGGGCTGGAAAACCGTTGCAAGAAAAATTAAAAGGATGTACGGCGTCCGGCTATAGATATTTCTTGATGGCCGATTCGAGTTCTTCCCGGTGAACCACTCCTTCAAACCGCTCTTTGAGCTCATCGTCCTGAAGGATGACGATGGTCGGCGTGACGCGGAGGCTGAACAGCTGAATGTATTCAGGATTGCTTACCGCATCGATCTCCTCGATCTCGATGCCCAGCGACTTTTCGACCTCCTGGTTGATCGGAATCTGCTCTTCACACCCCAAGCACCCCTCCTGGTTAAAACAGATCACTTTCACAGCCATGGAAGAGAAAAGGGAACAGGGATATAAAATTCTATGCTTTCCCGTCAAGCACGTCAATTGCCGATGTATTCGAGAGTGATTGAAGCGGTCGGGTACCCGTAGGCGACGGTGATCTCGTCGGTGGATTTCTGGGCCACCTTCCCATAGCGGACATAGATTTCGGGGGTGGCATTGTCCATCTCGATGATTGGGGTGGCCGATACCCCGAGCGGTACCCAGTCTCCCGTTTCTGCAGAGCTGAAATTGAAATTCGTGCCGTAGCCTTGCACAATGCTGTCGAACTCCTCTGTGGTCATCGCGGTCATCATCGTCTCTGCACCGGCGATCTCCACCGTCTTCTGCTCATTTTGCCGCATCCCCTGCAGGGCGGCATTGATCTGCGCGAGCTCGCCGGACAGCATGGTATTGGACGCTCCCTCCGGATACCGGAGCGTGATGGGGATGAACGTCTCCGAATACTCCTCACCCACCGTCAGGACGAGCGGCTCTGAAAGCAGGGCAAGGTTGCCTTTTTCGTACTCTGCCTGAAAGACCCCCTCATTCGAGGTGATGAGCGGCATTCCCTGTGCGTCGTAGAGCGTGTAGTCGACCTGACAGATCGACCCGGGCTGTGCAGTTTTGAAAAATGAAAAAAAGCCCATATTCAGCGTGAACCCAACCACGCAGACGAGGAGAACACCCAGGATGGCCACTTTTGAGAGGCGGTCCGATAACCCCTTGTTCTTATTACTCCCCTGTTTTTTCATCCCACATATATCCTCTCTCTACCCTGATAAATGGTGATCACGGGGCATGGGTGTGGGCTGCAACACCGCAAACCTTATTAGATAATATTACTACCTCAAGGTTAGGCCAAACGGGGTTCCCCGTGGCCATCGATGCAGAATATACGAGGTATAAAAATGGCTTGGAGACGCAGATATCCGATGCGCCCGTTATGGGATGAATTCGATCAGATGATGGCGGAGATGGAAGACCGATTCCAGCGGATGTTCCAGGGGACGAACCTTCCCATGCCCTCCGAGGTGGGGTCCCGGGTGCTTCCGGCCCTCAGGGGAGAATTCCGCGTTGACGTGCGGGATCACGAAGACGAGGTAATCGTGGTTGCCGATCTCCCCGGCGTAGAAAAGGAGGGGGTGCAGCTCAGGCTTGTCGACCCGAACCTCCTTCTCATCAAGACCGAGCGGCGCACAGAGACCGAGGAGACAGGCGAGAAAGAAGGGTACTACATGAGGGAGCGGATGTACGGCTCAATGAGCCGCACTGTTACGCTTCCGGCCGACGTCACCGAGGAGGGCGCGAACGCCAGTTTCAAGAACGGCGTGCTGGAAGTGCGCCTCAAAAAGCTCGTCAGAGAGGAAGGCACTCACATTCCCATCGAATGAACGCGCACATCCACCGGATCTCGCATCTGCACCGCACACAGATCGCGGGAATTCCACCCCCTATTTTTCCCGGTATCGATTCATTGATGTGGAGTGAGAGGTAAACAATGTGCAGATGGACAAGAAAAAGGTCAAGAATTATATGACCTACGATGTCGTCACCGTCGAAATGAAAGGCACGGCAAAAGACGTCATTGAAACTATTAAAAAAACCAAACACGACGGATTTCCTGTCGTCAGGGACCAGGAGGTGGTGGGCTACGTCTCAGCCAGAGACCTGCTGTTTACCCATCCTGAAACACCGGTCGACCGGATTATGTCAAAGCAACTCATCGTGGCCGACCCCGAAATGAGCATCAACGACGCGGCACGGGTCATATTCAGGTCAGGGATCCAGAAACTGCCCGTCGTCGACGAGGACAACAAGCTCATCGGAATCATCTCGAATGCCGATGTCATCAGGTCCCAGATCGAGCACGTTTCCCCGGAAAAGGTCTTCAAGTTCATCGAAACGCTGAAAACCCTGCATGGAGTCGAGCCCACACTCAAGAGGGGGAGCGTGCCGATCGATGAACTCCTCCCCACCCAGTCAAAGATCTACGAGGACGAGCTGGAAGGGAGAATATACGAGATCAAAAAAGGGCTTGCCGAGCCGCTGATCGTCGTCAGGCGACCGGGACGCCTCATCCTCGTCGACGGCCACCATCGGACCATCGCTGCAAAGCGCCTTGGGCTCAAACACCTCGATGCGTATATCATCGAGATCGAGGAGGATCTGGAGCTCGGTATGGAAAAAACGGCGAGGGCGATGAACCTCAAAACCCTCGACGACATCAAGGTCCTTGATTATGCCCGCCACCCTCTCGTCGCCCTCACCCACCGCCTCGTGCGGCACGGTTAGGACCCATTGCATTGGGTCTCAAACGCTTCGTTGAGCAGGTGCTCCTTGACCACGCTGTGGTCGGGAATGATCACTTCCGGCCAGACCCTCGTCCCGGCATGGATCACCACATTGTTTTTGATCACCGTTCTCGGCCCGATCACGGTTTCATTCTCGATGTTGCACGCATCGCCGATCACCACATCATTGTCGATGATGCTCCCGCTGATGGTCGTCGATCTCCCCACCGTGATGCCGTTATAGAGTGACGAGGAGAAGATTTTTGTGTCCGGCCCGATCACGCACCGGTCACCGATGCTCGTATAGGGACCGATGAGGACGTTTTCGCGGATCACGACGCCTGAGCCGATGGATACGGGGCCGATGATCTGCGAATTCTCACCGACCGAAATGGAATGCCCGAGATCCACCGGACCGACGATATTTGCCCCTTTCACCGTCAGATCGCCTTTAATCTGCGTATACCCGATGTCATTGAGCTCCCACTGTTCGGCCTGCCTGAGCGACCGGGGGCTGCCCACATCCGTCCAGTTTCCCCGGGCGAGCCAGCCTTTCAGCACCTGCCTCTGGTCCATGAGCATGGGGAAGAGGTTTTTGGCAAAATCATACTGCGTCTGCGGAGGGATGTAGTCGAAAATGTCTGGATTGCACACGTACATGCCCGTACTCGCCAGGTTGGAGAAGATTTCGCCCGGTGACGGTTTTTCCTTGAACCGCTTGATGTGGTAGTGTATATCGATCTCCGCGATGCCGAACTCGCAGGGCTCGTCGATGGAGAGCAGGGCGATAGAGGCGATAGCGTCGCTGCGCAGGTGATCACGATAGAATGCAAGGAGGTCGATATCGGTTACATGATCTCCCCCCACCACCAGAAAAGGCGTGTCCCCCAGGTACTCCTGGGCATTTTTCACGCTTCCGGCAGTGCCGAGCTTAATCTTTTCGGGCACATAGGTCACCTCCACACCGAAGAGGGAACCGTCCCCCAGCGCCTCCTGCACGGCATTCCCCTTGTAGCCCACCGTCACGATCACTTCCGTGAACCCGAGGTGGGAGAGATGGGCGACAAGGTGCTGAATGGAAGGTTTGTTGACGATGGGAATGCATGGCTTGGGGCGCTCGAAGGTGAGGGGCCGCAGGCGGGTCCCCTCGCCTCCGCACATGATGCAGACTTTCATGGATACTATGTGGATTGTTACCTTTTTTAGTGTTTTGTGGGCGACGATTCAACCCCGACCGTAGCATTATTGACTGCCCGGAGAGACTAGTTGATCATGGCCGAATTCGTATGCACGCTCTGCGGGCGGTGCTGCATGGGCATGGGGAGGTATGTGAACATCGTCGGATCGACGGGACCGCCCAGGGTGATCTGCGTGCACGAATTGGGCAAGGAGACCGTGTACGCAACCGTCGAGAAACCCTATCGGAACACTTTTGATCCGGATGAACGTGACACCCCGAAGGAGTGGTGCCCCTTCCTCCAGAAAGGCGAACATGAGGGGACTTTCGTCTGCATCATCCATGCAACACGCCCCAAATTCTGCAGGGACTTTGTCTGCGCCACCATGCGCATCTATACGCAGGACGGGGTGGAATCAGGCAGGGTAAAGGGACACTTCAACCTGGTCTCATCCGATGACCGGCTCAACGCACTCTGGAATGAGCGAATAAAACCGCTCATCGCCCGCAACGATGTGGACTGGAAAGCACAGGCCGCCGAAATCATCGAATCGGAAGGCTATCGCCTCGAGGTCTATGAGTAGAGGTCCGGTGCGGGAGCTGCCCGTGGAGGGGGGACGCGTGCAGTGCACGACCACGAAGCGTGAAGAACTGGTGAAATGCCGGTTTTGTGTTCATTCAACCCATTTCATGGTGAAGGGGCGCTGGGTGGGCTCGCCCGCACGCGCCTACTGCCAGGTACGACGATCTACCGAAGAGGTCGATCTTTGCGACGTCGTAATGGTGCGCTGCGACGACCGCACAGGGGAGGGTTTTAGGAGTATCATGAGCCTGATCAGTTGAGATCCAGCCGCATGCTACCAGAATTTCCACCATTTTCGGGATTGGAACGGGACCACCCCTGCTTCTTCGTCCCGCTCACGCTCGACGGTGTGGCGGATACTCCGCAGCTCACGCTGCATCTCGACGATCTCCGCTCTCAGTTCATCGATGGTCTTCCGTAGGATTTCGAACTCCTCAAAGGAACGGCATTGCTCGATCTTGATGGACCCGCCTTCCCTGATATGGGTGATCCCCGCTTCAATCAGCTCGAGGATCGCCTTGTCCCTCTTGATGGATCGACCGCCCGCATACTGGTCGATCATGTCCACCAGCTCGGGATCGAGAGTGAAAGATAACCGCATGACCATGGCACACCTCAGAAGAAACGTATACAACGTCCCTGTCTACTCACAGGTATCTCCCTCATGCTTGAAAAATGATACAATATAATCCATATCGCAGTGGCGTTCGTAGTGATCGGCGAGGGCGTCGTACGGGGAACAATCCTGCCCTTCGCAGGGCCCGTCCGCATCGCAGGAGTATACAAGCCCTTTTTTCCGGTAGAGATAGGAGAGCAGCGCATCAATGGCGTTTTCGTTGACGAAGAGACCGTGCATATAGGTCCCGAAGACCAGGCCGTCGTCGCTGACCGCACCCTCCCCTTCGAACGCCTGGCAGACGCCGTCTGCGAGCGTCTCACCCATGTGAATCTCATACCCCCGTACACGCCCCATTTCACTGAGGATCGGAGAAACGGGGGCCGCCTCCCGTTCCACCTGAACCGTGGTCTTATGGTACCCATCGAACCGTGTGGTGACGTCCAGCAGCCCGAAACCTGAAAATTCACCGTTGCCTCCCTCAATCCCCGTATCAGTGATCTCCCTGCCGAGCATCTGGTAGCCGCCGCAGATGCCGATGATGGGGATATTGCGCATTCGTGCGCGGGACAACTCCTCACCGGTTCCGCAACGGCGCAGGACGGCGAGGTCCTCGACCGTGTTCTTGGTGCCGGGGATGATAATGCAGTCGTACGCCTCGAGAGAGGTGCCCGGATCGACATACTCCACCGCCGCACGTTGTTCGAGCAGTTCGAAATCGGTGAAGTTGGAGATCCGGGGCAGGCGAAGGATTGCGATTTGCACCGGCGAGTCCTTGTGCCGCTTGTCATCGATAGAGAGCGAATCTTCGCTGGGGAGTCGCATGTCTGCATAGGGAACGACGCCTATCACGGGTACACCGCAGATTGCCTCGATCCGGGCGATGCCCTCCTCGAACAGGGAGGGATCGCCCCTGAACTTGTTGACGATAACCCCGGCGACGAGCGGGCGCACATCATCGGGCAAAAGAGCAATGGTTCCGTAGATCTGGGCAAAAATACCCCCACGCTCGATATCCCCCACAAGAATGATCGGGAGCTGCAGGCGCCGGGCGAGAAGGATGTTGGCGATATCCCGGTCGTAGAGGTTCAGTTCGGCGGCACCGCCTGCACCCTCGACGACCACCTGCCCGTACCGCTCCTCGAGGCGACGGAAGGCCAAAACCGCCTCCTCGAGCAGCATCCCCGTCTCCTTATAGTAGTCCCCGATGTACACATCGCGGTACGGCCTTCCGAGCAGCACCACCTGCGAGGTGCGATCCCCTTTCGGCTTGAGGAGCACCGGGTTCATGTCGGCATGCGGCTCAGTGCAGGCCGCGTGCGCCTGCATCGCCTGTGCCATGCCGATCTCCCGGCCCGCGGCGGTGACGTAGGAATTATTGCTCATATTCTGGGATTTGAACGGAGCCACACTGATATTCCGGCGAACAAGGCTCCTGCATATCGCCGCTACCGTCACGCTCTTTCCGACGTGCGAAGCGGTTCCGAGCACCATCAGCGACATGAGAATACAAACACTCTGCGGGATGATTTAATAAATGGCGATGGTCTATCACCATACAATGCACCTTTCTGCCCCTGCCCGTCTTCTATTACAGGACCGTTATCTCCTCGATGGCGAATCGCCGGAGCAGCTCTGGTCACGCGTGGCCCGAGCGGTGGACGGCGCAAAGGCAAAGGATTTCACGTTTGTGATGGAACACCTCCTCTTCCTCCCCAACTCTCCCACCCTCATGAACGCGGGAACACCGCTGGGGCAGCTTTCCGCCTGCTTTGTCCTGCCCGTGGAAGACTCCCTCGAACACATCTTTCTGACGCTCGGCCACATGGCCCTCATTCACAAGAGCGGGGGAGGGACAGGGTTTTCCTTCAGCCGGATCCGCCCCCGCGGGGATATGGTCGAACAAACGAGCGGAATTGCCAGCGGACCGCTCTCGTTTATCAGGGTCTTCGATGCCGCAACAGCTGCGGTCAAGCAGGGAGGAAAACGGAGGGGGGCCAATATGGGCGTGCTCGCAAGTTCGCACCCCGATATCATGGACTTTATCCGCGCAAAAACCGGCGGGGGATTGTCAAACTTCAACCTCTCCGTGGGATTCGACGCGCACTATTTCCAGTGCCGGGACGCAGGGATGCCGTATCCTCTTGTCAATCCCCGTGACGGGGAGACATGGGCCGAGATCGACCCGCAGGAGATCTGGCGGGCCTGCGCAGAGGCGGCATGGGCGTGCGGCGACCCGGGAGTGCTCTTTCTGGATGAGATCAACCGGAAGAACACCGTGCCGGGATACGGGATGATCGAGGCGACGAACCCCTGCGGGGAACAGCCGCTTCTTCCTTTCGAGAGCTGCAACCTCGGCAGTATCAACCTCTCCCGCTGCGTGAAACACAACGACATCAATCTCGACCTGCTCACCTATACCATCCGCACTGCCGTCGACTTCCTCGATACGGTGATCGACGTCAACAGGTTCCCCCTGAAACCAATCGAGGAGCAGACACGTGCAACACGAAAAATCGGGCTTGGCGTGATGGGGTTTGCCGAAATGCTCATCCTGCTCGGCATCCCCTATGCATCGCAGGAAGCGATCGCCCTCGCCGGGGAGGTGATGGACCATGTCCACCGGGAAGCGCGGGCGCGTTCGGCAGAACTGGGAGAGTGGAGGGGATCCTTTCCGGCCATCGACAGGAGTATCTTCTCAGGGCCGATGCGCAACGCCACGGTCACCACTATCGCCCCCACAGGATCGCTGCATATTATTGCCGACACCTCGAGCGGCATCGAGCCGCTCTTTTCGCTCGCCTACCACCGGACCATCGCCCACCGCACCGTCAACACGGTCAACCGGCTCGTAACCGTTTTGGCGGAAAAGAGGGCGGATGGCCAGTTGATCCTCGATGCGGTGAGAAAGACAGGGAGCATCCAGCATCTGCCCATCGACGAGCATATCAAGGAGCTGTTCAGGGCCGCTGATGAGATTGCCCCCGAGCACCATGTGCAGATGCAGGCGGCATTCCAGCGACACACCGACAACGCTGTCTCAAAAACGGTCAATATGCCCGAATCAGCCTCTGTGGAGGATATAAAGGATATTTTCAGACTCGCCCGCTCGCTTGGCTGCAAGGGGATCACCGTGTATCGGGAAAACAGCAGATCAGACCAGGTATTATCCAGAGGGTGCGAAGTATGCGTCGTGGAATGAAGAACATGCCAACAAATATATAAAGAGAACTTGAAGGTACTGAGTAATGAACGGTGGTATCTGTCCAAAATGTGGACTACCAAAAGAATTGTGTATCTGTGAAGAGGTTGCGAAGGAACAACAGCGTATCAACGTGCACATCAATAGAAGGCGGTATGGCAAAGAGGTCACCGTGATCGATGGACTTGACCCCTATGATATCGATCTCGAGGAGCTCCAGAAGTTCCTGAAGGGCAAACTTGCCTGCGGGGGAACGGTCAAGGGGAATTCCATCGAGCTCCAGGGCAACCATCGTGAGCGGGTGAAAAAGCTCCTCTCAGAAAAGGGATATAAACTGGATAATATCTCATGATATCCCGGCTTCCCGAGTACATCTATTTTTAAAAAATGACTGAGGACGCCGCGCCGCCTGTACGCATTTTTATGATCGTTCCGAACGATGGGCGCGGCACCCTGATGTAAAAAAGGCCTTCCACATCCGCCCGCATCATCACGGCTGTTTGGACGGCGGGGGATAGGGTAAAAGGATGCCTTCAGATAAAGAACCTGAAGGCGATCCAGGCGATGACCACCATGATAACGGAGTATTTCAGTCCGGATATGGCGTTGCTTTCACCCATCTGCCCCGCCACGAGCCCGGAAAAGAAGCCCTGTATCATGGCGGCATGGGAGAAGAGGCGGTTGTAGAAGAAGAGATCGATACGGCCGCCGAACTGTCCCGCACCCTGTCCTGTTTCGGCGACCGCCGCACCGGCCTCGGCCATGGTGGCCAGGAACGTCCCGGTCATTACCGCGATCACGAACAGGAACACGAAGAACGAGATGATCACGATGATCACGTAGATCAGCATGTTGTTGCGGCGTTCGGTATCGAGGGCGAGGAATTCGTATGCATCGTTTGCCGCGGCCCTGAGCACCTCGCTGACGTCACCACCTGCCTTGCTGGCCTTGGATATGAGGTCAACGCTGCGTTCGGCGAGGTGGGTGTTGATGCGGCTCCCGAAACGGTACATTGCATCGACAAAGGGGACATTCCACGACATCTCGTTGTTGAGCTGCTTGATATATGGCGTCAGGGTGCCGTACTCGCCCTGCGAGACGATGGAAATGGCATTGGGGAGCGTCATACCACTCTCGTTCATCCCTGCAACGTCGCGGAAGAAGTTCGGCAACGACTGCTCGATGCTCTTTCTCCGTCTTGATTCCTTGAGATCCAGAAACGCCAGCGGAACTACGCCCACGAGGATCGCCAGCAGGAAGACGTCGTCGAAGAGCGTCGACGAAAACAGGACCTGCACCCCGTACTGGGTGATCAAAAAGAAGAATCCCAGGATAAGGATCAGGAATGCAAGAGGGAGCGAGGCGATGAGGATGTTGACGGGCTGCTCGGTGAGCACCTCGACGGGATGTGCTTTCAACCGGTTCACCCCGATGCGGTTCTTGCGCTGATGCTCGATCTTGTCGAGGATGTCTTTCTGTTTCTTTTCATACGCGTCCAGCTGAGCCACGTCGATATCGTCTCTGCGATACCCACTGCGGTTCAGAAAATCACCGAAAATTTTCCCTGACTTCATTTCACACCTCCGGGGTCATGGAGCTGATCAGGATGATGAACATGACACTCCCCAGCGGCACGATACCGTAGATCACCGCATAGAGGAGCATCGGATCGCCGCCTGACGAACTGATGGAGGACATGATCGACTGGAGAATGATCAGAAAGAGGGTTCCCGCCACCAGTGCGGTCACGTAGGACTCTGCGATAAGGCCGAGCGTTTCAAGGAACGTCTTCTGCATCTGCCGGTTTTCCAGAGAGTACTGCTCAGCCTTGGTCCTGAAGTACTTGGTGAGATTACTGCCGCTGGAGATGCTTGCCATCGCCCCCTGCAGGAAATCCTTCATCCGCAAACTCGGCGTGTAGGTGCCGACGATTCTCAGCGCTTCAATGAGATCTTTTCCAAAAATATCGATTTCCCGGGAGATAAATCGAGCCTCCACGGCGCTCTCACCGTAAATGCTGCTCTGGCCCAGCAGGCGGAATACCTCGGCAGGGGTGATGCCCGCAGTCGACATGGCAGTCACATAATTGATCGCATAGGGAAGCGTAGCATCGATATTTCTTCGGCGTTCGCCGGCCAGAATACCCGGATAGATCAAAAAGATGGCGTAGGTGATGCCCCCGAATACAAGGAGGGAGAAGATGGTGAGCGCCAGTGTCCCGACGGCAAGACGGTAGTCGGAAAGCGCCACGATGCTCGCGGGGAGGGCTCCCTTATAGGTGATCATCTCGGGGATGCGAAGGATCCAGCTGACCAGACCGATGATGAGGGCGAAGAGAAGCCCGACGATCACCGAGGAGACGTACGCTGTCGAGAGATATGCTTCAAAGGGGGTTTTCATCCTCGCACCCAGCATATCATTGCGCAGGTTGAGATGGTCAGCCCGCTTTTTCTTCATTCTTTGGCCGAGCAGGTTGAAGCAGAATCTCTCGTAGCTATTCATACAGGTCACTCCGCACGATGTCCATTACCGCCTCGGGATCTCTGAAGTAGGAGATCAGCACCTTGGCGACATCCTTGAAATGCCTGAGCTTCTTCAGCCGCATCCATTCCAGAATTTCCTGACGCCGTTTGAGCTCCTCCCTCATCCGGGCCTCACTCCACCCGCGTTCTTCCATGATCTCCTCGAGGATGTAGGATTTCCCGGAATAGCGGATTTCATCGGTCACAGGATGCCACCGGAAAACCTCGTTGGTGATGAGTTCGTTGGTGCGCGGGTCGATGTCCAGGATCTCGATCAGCTGCTTGGTGCGCCTGATACGCTGCCCGCCGATACGGGCCTGCACCTGCACCGACACGAGGTCGAGGGCATTGAGCATGTTGCGCGGAACGTTCAGCGGCGGGTTTTCGAGACGGTGGACGGCACTTGCCACTGAATCGGCGTGCATGGTGGCGTAGGTGACGTGGCCCGTACTCATCGCCTGGAAGAGGGTGAGGGCTTCCTGACCGCGGACCTCACCGACCAGGATATACTCGGGGCGCTGTCGGAGTGCAGCCCTCAGCAGTTCGTACATGTCAATGGTTCCCTTGCCGTCCGCGTCGAACGATTCCCTGGTGATGCTCGGGATCCAGTTGGGGTGGGGAAGTTTCAGCTCGCGGGTGTCCTCCAGGGTGACGATCTTTGCCAGCGGAGGGATGAACAGGGAGATGGCGTTGAGCGACGTCGTCTTCCCTGATGCTGTACCCCCACAGAAAATGCAGGATTTGCCGTTTTCCACGGCGAGCCAGAAGAATGCGATGGAGAGCGGAGAGAAGGTCTGCCATTCGATGAGATCCGTGGGCGTGATCGGCTCATCCCTGAACTTACGAATGGTGAAGGTCGAGCCGTGTGCGGTGACCTCCGTGCCCAGCGTCATCTGGATACGGGACCCGTCGCTCATGGTCGCATCGAGCATCGGTTCCGCAATGGAGATATATTTCCCCGAACGCTGGGCCAGTTTGGTCACAAAGGAGTCCAGCTCGACGGAGTCGGTGTAGGAGGCACTAGTCTGGATTGACTCGTAGCCGGTATGGTAGACGAAGATTGGGCTACCGAGACCGTCACAGGAGATATCCTCGATATACTTGTCATGCATGATCGGGTCAATCCGGCCGTCCCCGAGGAATCGCTTCTCGATATTGTAGAGGATCTTCTCCCGGGAAACGGGGGTGAGCTTGATGCCGTAATCATAGACGATCTCGTCCACCGCATCACGAAGGGCTTTTCTGGCAGTCTCGTAGGTAATATCCTTGGTATTGACATCGAGCGTCTCGAACAGCCGCATCTCCAGCTCCTCGAGAAGCTCACTTTCGGCAGGATTCAGTTCAGGCTCGATGATCTGATAGACGTGCTCGTGGGTGCTGTTATCGTAGATGATGCGGATGTAGGCAAAAGGCTCGTTGACCGGGTAGAGCTCCACCTCTTCCTGACCCTGTACCAGCTTCATGGTGAGATCGACGAGGGGTCCGTGGATGCGCGGGTCGTACTCTTCAGTCTTCCCCGCGGCTGCCTTGAAGAGACCTATCTTTTGCATGAAGCCACGCCGGTCTGCCTCCCCTTCGGCTTTTTCCTTTTCAGTGGACAGCTGGGAGAGCTCCTCGGCCCCGAAGGGAATGGTGGGAAACCCGGGTTTCCAGATCTCGTCGATCTCGGAGAGGACGGTTCCCATATCAGCAAGGTCAAACGCACTTGAACTGGTTCCCAGATGCAGGTCTTCAACCTCGAATGTCGCACCCTGGGGAAGGATCATATCGGAAAAGTCACCGATCTCCTCCACATTCACGATGCTCCTCGGCCCCTCGTCGCCCTCACCGGACCACTTGGTCTTTTTGGCCTCGCCTTTCGCCATGGCATGGGCATCGGATGGAGTGTCTGCAGGCTGCCCGGGAGACTCATCATTGAGGTCAACCGGTGATATGGAGAACGAACCCTGCTTTTCAGGCTTGACCTCCATCGAATTGTCATGGGATTTCACGATGTCGTCGATGAGGGCGCGGAGGTCGCCTCCCGATTCTTTTTCGGGGGAAGCATCTTCCGGACTGCGCTCTTCATCCGCAACACTGTCTCCGGTGAGGGGCTCGACGGTCTCGTCCACGGATGTTTCGGGGACCGGGTTCGTTCCCGGCGGCGCAACGGGCTCAGATACCGTATCCGATCCCTCCTCTTCAAACTGCCGGATTTTGTGGATAAGGCTGCTCAGTTTCTTGTGAGCATCCTGATCCGCCCCTCCGGGGGCATGGTCCGATGCCGGGGATGCTTCACCCTGAACCCCTGCAGCCTCAGGATGCTCCCCCTTTTCTTCACCTTCATCAGCAGACTCAACCATGGCGGCGAGCGAATCGATCTCGTCTGCCCCCTCCTTTTCCTCCTTTTTTCCGCCAGGCGATGTAAACGACGAATCGAACTGGTTGATCCTGTCTAATAATCCTCCCAGCTCTGCGGAGTCGCCTTCTCCTGCACCCGCCGGTTTTTCGTCAGGAACAGGCTCATTCGCAGATTCCTGCGAATTGCCCATTTTTATCCGTTTGATTACATCACTCAATTTACTCTTGCTTTTTTCTTCTCCTGCCATATTCACGCTCCCCCTAAATCGATAACCGTCTCACCAAACCGCTCCCTGAAATCGAGCATAAATCGGTGCAGATTGTGGGTCTTATCCACCACCACACAATCGTACGTCCCATTCTGGAGTTTGAAGCACACTTTGCCGTCAATTGCGGTGATGTCGCTTGAAAGGACCTGACGACCCTTGCGTATGGTAACCCGCATGCCCGATTGCAGTGCACCGCCACGCTTGATGATGATGCAGAGTTTTCCCAGAGATTGCGTTGAGCCACCGATAGTGGGAAGGTCGTCGGAAAGACGTTTTTTTAAGTGAATTTTGTCGTGAACCCTGCACCTTGCTGCGAGCGATTCGCTAAATAGGTGCTCTGTCAGGAATACCTTGAATATTTCATTGTGCTGCAACAGATACAGTGCCTTATTCCCAAACAGCACGCCGCTATCCTCGATCAACGTCGCTCCTTCTGGCTCCCCCCTCACAAAAATTAAAATGATATTTCTTGTTCCCTCTTCCGCAATCGCAAGACCACTCTGTTTTGAGACACTCATGTGCTCGATGAGATCATCGAAGGCATAATTGCCCTCATATTTGGAATTGCTGATAACTTTGTCAAAGAGATCCGCTATCTGCATCACGACCAACCCATACAGCTACCAGATGTACTATCGAAAGTGTCCGATACCTTCATCGACAGACCTCTGTACAAATGGCATCCATAGATTCTCTTAGGGTTCACTTGGGAGGCATACCATTTGAAATTTCCCTTTCTGCTTCGAGTGTGATGAGGATGCCGAAGTATGGCTTCCTGGTGGCCGATTCCTGAATCTGGAGCTTTGAAGGGACAAATGTCACCGCAGGCAGGGCCTCATGCCATTAATGAGCATTACCCCTAATGATTATCGATGGATCATGACCTTAGTGATAATTCAAACTGACAACATTCATATACTAGCTTGTCAGTCATGCGGATATCCAGGGGGCATATCACACTACACCAACCAACGATAGAGAAGTGACAGAGGTGCAAACGGTGAACCCGACACTGCAGGGATTACTGGATGCCCTTGAGGGCAAGCCGGATCATGCCCAGGTGCGCATCGGGCGTTGCATGCACAAATAAGGAGAGATCATGATAGGGTGCAATCAGGTACTTGCCCTTCGGGGTCTCGATGATCATCTGGTCGAGCGGGCCGATTCCCAGATCATCGGAGATTTTCTTTCCTGCCCTGAGCAGGTCCTCGGCGATCGCCGCCTCGTACTCGAAATCGCCGATCCCCACCGATTGGACGGGAAATCCCTCAAAAAATGCTGAAACGACGATTACCCCGCGTTGTTTGGCGATACTGAGTAATGTTTCCTCGGTCACCAGCGTTTCCGTATCCGCAGGTTCGCGACGCGTGGATGAATCGGGTATCATCCATCCCTGTGCTGCACAGTGATTGATTGCCAGGTTCATTTCATCGGCGTTGTAGATCTTGATTTCGTATTCCAGGAGGGGGCGTTCCTGGATGTATTCAAGCGCCTCATCGCCCTCGAGCTGCCGAAAATCATCGCTAAAATGTGCCCCGATTGGCGTCCCTTTATCCACGAGCAGGTACCCTACGCCGCCGAATCCGGAAATTTTCGCTCCTACGGTCAACTGAACGGCAAACTCAAGCAATTCACTCAGCGGGCACTGCATATGTGCCAGGGATCTCCATTCAGGCAACATGGCTCTTACAGTGCGGCGATGATGCGTTCCTTGTTTTTCTTCAGTTCGTATCTGATGCGCCCGATATTAACGTCCTTTTCTCCAACAATCGCGATCAGCTCGTCATCCGAAAGGGGCGAGAGCAGGATGGGGCCGTGTTCCAGCTCCACCAGCATCTGGTGCATCTCGCCCTTGCCGAGCTCGGCACCCATGGCTTCCGAGGTACCCATCCCGGTTGATGCCATCGCACCAAGGGCCTCGGTGTCGATCTCCCCGGTCTCTGCGCTTTCGATAACAAAGCCGTCCCTCCCCACGACGACGGCGGCGGATACACCATCGAGCTTCAAAAATTCACTCAGGATTTGCTTGAGCATTGGATTCACCTGGATTCCATTCGCATGGTTTCGAAAATCTCTCTTGTTGAGCGTATTCAAACTTTCTTTTTGGTATGAGCTTGATTTTCACCGGCATGCGACCGATGGCATGCGTCGCACAGGAGATGCAGGGATCGTAGGCGCGGATCACCATCTCGATGCGGTTGGCCGCGTCCTCGGAGAGCGCGCCGTTCTGTACCACTTTGCGGGCGACATCCTCGACCCCGCGGTCCATGCCCCAGTTGTTCTGGCAGGTTGCCACGATCAGGTTGCAGCGCTGGATGAACCCGTCCTCGTCCACGGTGTAGTCGTGAATGAGCGTCCCCCGCGGTGCTTCGATGATCCCCACCCCCCGAGCGTTGGCCACCCCGTCGACCCGCGCACGGACATCGGTGCCGGTGATGCCGGGATCGGAGAGCAGTTCGACCGCACGCTCGCACGAGGCGATGAACTCCACATACCGTGCGATGTTGTAGGCGAGCGTCGTCTGGACAAATCTACCGAAGTTCTCGCGGTATTCCTCCAGTGCTGCATCGGCAGCCTCCGTGCCCATCTCCCGGGCAAGGTTCAGGCGGGCGAGCGGGCCGACCCGGTAGTACTGGCCGCTCTTCAGACGGGCGAACTTGAGATAGGACCACGACTCGGAGTACTCTTCGATGTAATCCAGATAGTCTGCCCCGCTGAATGCGCCGATTGTGTTGCCGTCGCTTCCCACGATCTCCGCCTTTCCGTCAGTGAGGCTGTGGCGGCCCTGGTCGGTCAGGCCCACAAAGGCCGAATCCACAGCGCCAAAGGAGAGATCGGTTTCCCCGAGAATGCTGCGGGCCATCGTCCAGCCTTCCTGTGCGATTGAGAGCGTCCGCCTGGCCATCTCCAGTAGTTCAGTGCGCGTCTGCTCCCCGAGGGGTGCCGAAACGCCCCCGGGGATCGCGGTCGAGGGGTGGATGGGCTTTCCGCCGATCGCCTCCGTGAGGCGCTGGCCGAATTTCCGCACCTCGATGGCTTTTTTCGCGAGATCCGGGTCTTTTCGCACGAGCCCGACAAGGTTGCGTTCGGCAGCGGGTGCCTCATGCCCGATGAGAAAGTCGGGCGCCGCGAGCATGAAAAAGTGCAGGGCATGGGAATGGACAAACTGCCCATGCATCATCAGCTCCCGGAGGCGTTTTCCCGTTGCCGGGGGTTCAGCGCCGAAAATCTGGTCGCAGGCCTTTGCAGAGGCGATGTGGTGCGAGGTCGGGCAGATGCCGCAGATCCGCGGGGTGATCCGGGGCGCCTCTTCCACTGCGGCGCCGATGAGGAATTTCTCAAAGCCGCGCAGTTCTACCACGTTGAAATGAGCGCTCTCCACTTCCCCGGCCTCATCGAGGTTGATCCGCACCTGGGCGTGTCCTTCGATCCTCGTCACCGGGTTGATGGTGATCTGCGTCATCTGTTTCCCTCCTTGATCAGTTCACGGATTTTCGAGATCTCCTTGTCCTCCATCACCTGGCTGCCCATGGTAAACGGGTACATCGTATGGGCGACGTCGTAGAGCTCCGCCGCAACCTCTTTTTCGGGCCGGTCGGTGAGATCGGAGATCCGCCGCACCGTCATATTGAAGATATCCCTGCAGGGCTCTCGCAGGATGTCGAGGGAGGGGCCGTTGCACCCGTGGCAGGGGACATTTTTCGCAGGGCATGCAGCCTCGCACCCGCAGAAGGTCACCGGGCCGAGACAGAGGTAGCCCTGGCCGAGCAGGCAATACTCGCGATCAGGTTCACCCTCGAAGCGCCGTTTCAGCGTCCAGTTCTCGATGGGCCCCATGATCCGGTCGCACTCAGAGCAGACCGATTTGCGGGAGAGGGAGACGCGGTCGCCGGCCATCATGGCAGGCAGGATCTGCCGCAGGCGGTTTTCCTTGGGCGGGCACCCGGGAATGAAGTAATCGACCTTTACCTTGTCGCCCACGGCAAACGCACGGTAGAGGAACGGGGGCACATCGGTGGGAATGGTGCCGTCAGGGGGTACGGTGTCCACTTCCCGGTAGACGTAATTGAAGAGATCCTCCCGGCTGCTGAGCATGGAAAGCCCCGAAATACCCCCATAGACCGCACAGGTGCCGAGCGCCACGAGAGTGTTCGCACGCGCCCGGATCGTTTTGAGGCGTTCTTCGTTTTCCGCGTTCCTGACCGCACCGGTCACAAAGGCGATATCGATGCCCTCGGGAGGCTCTTTGACGTCCATGATTACCGGGGAGTAGACGATTTCCGCCTGCTCGATCACATCGAGTATCATCTCGTGGAGGTCAAGGACGGCGATGGTGCACCCCGAGCAGCCTGCCAGTTCTTCTATAGCAATCTTCATTCCATGCCCTCACTTCAGGATCAGCTTCTTCAAGCAGGCATTGGGCCCGGTATGGATGATCTCAAGCTTGCCCCGCCTTCCGGTGATCTCTTCGACAGCGCCGACCACGTACCCGCAGAGCGTCTGGCAGAGCGGACCTCCCTGCTCCTGGCCGATGCGGCGGCAGGACTGGCGGACGATGCAGTCGTGGAACACAAGATAGATGAACGTGCTCCCGTTTTCCTCGACGATATACTCATCCCGGTCCGAGGGTTTCCAGGGTTCGAAGGTGTACTGGCCGTGCAGGATATAGGAGAGTTCACGGAGGGCATCCTCCACGTCGCTCTTTTTTTCGAAATATTTGGCGACCTCATGGCCGAATTTTTTCCCGGCCCGGTAGGTCACGGCGTTCGCCCCCCTTCCGGCAATCTCCTCGAGCGATTTGATGATATAACCGTTCAGCTGCATCAACCCGTGCAGTGTCTGTTCGAGTTCCTCTGCGGGGGGATCGCACCGCATGGGTACGTCCTCGGCCCGAAACACGAGGTCGGTCGTGAACTTCTGCTTGGCCTCGTTGATGAAACTCTCGCTCATCAGATCACCCGGTTGAGCATGCGGCAGACCTTCATGCTGACATACATACGCCTGCATGGCACCACGCCGCGATGTTCAAGCGCCTGTGCCGGGCAGATCTCGTGGCAGGAGAGGCACCCCATGCAGTTCTCCGGATGTACCGGAGAAGATACACTGCTCTTCAGTTCAAATACACCCATCGGGCAGTCCTTGACGCAAAGCCCGCATCCGTTGCAGGCCTCCTCATCGACACGAATCTCAATCATACTCATCCCACCGGACGGATCTCCACGGGAAGGCGCAATGGCGACCGCCAGGCCAACCGTGTCATCAAGGATACTTTTTTTTCATGTCACAAGAACCTTCTTGTTGGAGATTATCCATTTGATATATCATATTCTATATCCATACCGATAATCATTAAACGCAATTTTTATATATTGATTAAAGTCTACGTCTACGTACTGATGCCACACTGGAGAGTATCACAATGAGCGAATGTTTGAACGCACCCATGAATGGCGGGACCAAGGCCCTCCAGATCCCCATCTTCTATAAGCTGATGGTGAGCATGCTCTTTGTCGCCGTCATTCCCGTCGCACTCCTGGGAATCGTGTCCGCGGGCAATACGGAGAGCATCATTTCGATGATCGGCCTTCAAAACAGCATTTTCGTACTCACCCTGATCACTCTCACCATCGTGGTGATGTGGAGTTTTTTCCTGGCGAGAAGCATTACAAGCCCGATCGAAAACCTCTCGAGGGTTGCCGACAGGGTGAGCAGGGGGGACCTCAAATCATCGCAGATCGATATCATGAGCAACGATGAGATCGGGGACCTCGCACAATCGTTCAACCGGATGCTGAACTCCTACCATATTCTCGATACCCTTGCGCGTGAAGACTTCGAATGAGAGGAATACCCATGCACCTTCGTGAACAGATCATCGCCATACTCAAGGATGAGGTCGGCCCCGCCGCACCCATTCTCCTCGACCGCTGCTGCAGCAAGAATCTCGGGAAAAAAGCCGTCGACCTCACCGTCCAGGACATCCAGCCCCTCTCGGAGAGTTTTTATGAGACGGTTCTCATGAGCCTCGGGCAGCCGGCAGCAGAAAAATTGAAAACCAGTATCCAGGGACTCGGATGATATCCAAAAAAATCCTGAAATATTTATAGTCCACGGATACTACTATTTATCATCATATGTTGAAGCAGGCGTTGAAAAAATTTTTGATTCTGGAAGGTGTCCTTGCGGCATGTGTCGTAGAAGACGGCGGCACCGTCCTTGAAAAGGCCGGCCGGGTGACTATGGACCTCGAGGAACTGGGGCAGCGAGTGCACCAGGGGCTGATCGCATCGAGCTCGATGGCTTACGAGCTCAGCCGCGATGAACTGACCATGATCTTCGTGGAGCTAAAAGAGGGCACGCTTCTGGCAACATCGCTCGATGATGACCATATTCTGGCAATCATGACAAAAAATAATACTAATATTGGCAGAATACGATATGAACTGAAAAAGAACAGGGACACCATTACCGCCGCATTATGATCAACGATCTGCCGAAAGGAAAGAGTATCGGCGCCATGCAGGCCTCGCTGCAATGGATTTTGACCCATACCATGCGGTTTATCGGGGCGGTCGTGATTACGATCGGCGACGGGGAAGGGTTTATCCTGATCAAAAAGGGAACGCCTGAAGCCTATTATTTCCAGCACGGCTCAAAAGTCCTGCGAGGGAAGCCGGCATTCGATTATTTCAGCACGTATGACCTGCTCACCTTCCGCCTGCAAAAGTACAACGCGGTAGAATACCGGAAAGCATCCGCACTCTATAATGGTGAACAGGGTTCGGAACTGACCCCTGCACCCCTGGACGTGGATATTCCCGCCATTTCAGTCAAACCTGCTCCAGAATCATCCCGGCCGCCCGCCCAGGCCAAACCGATCGAGAAAACGGCCGTGTACCCCGGATTTGATCCCGAGGAAGGCAACGACACAACATCACAAGAATCACAAGAATTCGTCCCCGATGTCCGCAAAATTCTTGAATCTGCAGAGAATTCCCTTGATTTCAGCGACTCGATATCCGACGTGACGGAGAGCGAAGAGGACGATGATGCCCAGGAACTCCCTGAAGACAGGGCAGAATTGCTCGAAGAAACGGAGACGGAAGACCGGCCGATCGCACCCGCCGCCGCTTCCGCAGAACCGCAACGCGCACCGGAACAGAGAGAAGACGGGGCACGGGATACGGAACCGTTCACGACCTCTCCCGGGCCGCGCACATTCCCGGTCGAAGATTCGGAAGTTGCCGACATGGGATGGATTCTCCGGAGAAACGGCGTGCTTGCCGCATCAGTGTTCAGTGACGGGTTCTCCGTCGTTGCACTCGGCGATGCCGATTTCGAAGCGGTGGCGGCGATTGCCGAAGATGCACTCAGAGCGGCGGAGAGCATTGCAGCGGCAATGGGAATGGGCGCCTTTGTCCAGATGACCCTCCAGATGAAGGGAAAGAATGTGATCATCGCGCCGTACCGTGACACCCATATCTGTTTCCTCACTTCACCAACGACACATCTGGGCCAGATACGGGGAATTCTCCAGGAACTGGCGCTGCGGAATTCCCAGCAGGGGACCTGAGGTCCGGAAGACCCACGGTATGGCTGCTTCAGGTGCACGCATGCCGGGAATCGCCACACATAAATGGCTCCGGGAACAAATATTTAAAGGCCCATGATTCTGCCCCAGATGATCCCGCAACTGGTCATCGCCTCAATGGCTGTTGCCTTCACCCTGGGGTACGCCTCCCTCCTCGACCTTCGGGAGCGGAGGGTTCCGTTCAGGACGTGGTACCCCATGCTGGCAATCGCGGTGCCGATGGCCGCATGGACATACCTCGCTCTAATCATTTCAGACACGCAGCTGGCACTGGGAATCATCAGCGCGGCAGCGATATTCTGCGGGCTGTTCTACTTTCTCGCAGCCTATGTTCACCTGTTCGGCGGTGCGGACGCCTGGGCGATGATATTTATCACCGCCTGCATTCCACTCTTCCCGATCGAGCCTCTGTTCGGCTATCCCCCATTATTCTTCTTTCCTCTTGTGGTATTTCTGAATGCCGTACTCCTCAATATTGCAACCCCCCTCGGAATCTTTGTCATGAATATCATCAGGGGCAACCGTGCACCTCTCCACTACATGTTTGTCGGATTTCCTGTGGACGGAAACGGCATCGAAGACACATTCGGGTTTATCATGGAGGAGTTCGATGAGCAGGACGGCAAGCTTACCAGGCAGTTTATCACCTTCCGGGGAGCCCTACGCCGGATGATTGCCGGTGAGAGGCGAATGTATACGAGAGATCTCAAGCGCAACCCCGAACAATATACGCAGGAGCTCGCTCATTACCGAAACGCAGGAAAAGTATGGATCTCATACGGCGTTCCTTTCATTGTGCCGATCACTGCCGGATTTCTCACGGCGGTGTTTTTCGGGGATCTCATATACGCGGCGATGACCGCGATATACGGAGTGTAAATACCATGATACCACTGAACTTTACCGATGGATTGATACCTGTCGTCGCACAGGACGTGCAGACAAAAGATATTCTGATGGTGGCCTACGCAAACGAAGAGGCAGTAGAGCTCACCAGGACCACGGGATTCGCACACTATTTCAGCAGGAGCAGGCAGAAACTCTGGAAAAAAGGGGAAGAGAGCGGACACACCCAGAGGGTTGTCCGGATCCTCACCGATTGCGACGAGGACACCCTCATTTACCAGGTGAAACAGCATGGAGCTGCCTGCCATACAGGCTACAAAAGCTGTTTTTACCGCACCATTGACGGTGAAATCATTGCTGAAAAGGTATTTGAGCCTGAAAAGGTATACAATACTACTGTACAATAAGTGCGAGAAAAATGGTGATTTTTTATGAAATTAGTACCAGATACCAGCGTCGTCATAGACGGACGCATCACCTCAATGATAAAATCGGGTGAATATAAAGGGGCAACAATAATCATCGCCGAGGCTGTTATCGCAGAACTCGAATCACAGGCCAACCAGGGACGCGAGATTGGATTCAGCGGCCTCAACGAGCTCCAGCAGCTCTGCAAAATGGCAAATGAAGGCATTATCGAGCTGAAATTTGTGGGGAACCGTCCCACTCTCGACCAGGTGAAACTTGCCAGCGGCGGCGAGATAGATGCATTGATCCGCAACGTTGCCAGCGACTATGAGGCAAATTTTATCACCAGCGACATCGTCCAGGCCGAGGTGGCCAAGGCAAAAGGGCTTGAAGTACTCTATCTGCGGCCTCAGATAGGCGATTTTTCCCCACTCTCCATCGATCAGTACTTCGATGAAAAGACCACCGCAGTCTATCTCAAGGAACGTGTGCCGCCGGTTGCCAAGAAAGGCACGCTCAAGGAGATGCGGCTGGTCACCCTGCGCGAAGTCCCCCTGACAGAGCACGAGCTCCGGACGATGGCCCAGGAAATTGTCGAACGTGCGAAACGCGACCCTGATGGGTTCATCGAGATCGAGAAGAGGGGCATCACGGTGGTACAGATCGGGTCACTGAGAATCTCCATCGCACGCAGGCCGTTTTCCGACGGCATGGAGATCTCGGCGGTCCGCCCGATCGTGGACATCAGCCTCAATGAGTACAGCAAGGCGGAGCTGATCAAGAAACGCATCCTGGGCGACCAGCGCGGGCTGCTCGTTGCCGGGCCTCCCGGCGCCGGGAAGACAACCCTCGCCCAGAGCATCGCCACGTTCCTTGCAGAACACGGATTCGTGATCAAGACGATGGAGGCGCCGCGGGACCTGCAGGTCCCTGACAACATCACCCAGTATACCTCTCTCGACGGGAGCATGGGAAATACCGCCGAGGTGCTCCTGCTGTTCCGCCCCGATTACGTCATCTTCGATGAGCTGCGCAAGAATGAAGATTTCAAAACATTCGGCGACATGCGGCTTGCCGGTCTGGGCATGGTCGGCGTGGTGCATGCCACACGGGTGCAGGATGCATTGCAGCGCTTCCTCGAGCGGGTGGACTTCGGCACCCTTCCCCAGATCATCAACACCATCATCTTCGTCACCGAAGGGGAGATCAGCAGGGTTTACGACGTCGGCTTCTCCATCAAGCGCCCAGAAGGCATGCCCGCGGAAACGACCCAAAAACCGGTGATCACCATCACCGAACACGAAACAGGGGCAACCGAATTCGAGATCTTCAAATACGAGGGCGAGATCATCGTGCTGCCCGCGGCCAGGGAGATCCCTGCCGCTGCAAAGGCGGAACCCGAGGAAAAAATCTCCTGGAAACTTGCCGAACGCGAAATACAGCGTGAACTGGGACGTTTCACGGACGGATACGTGGAAGTGCGGATGCAGACGGACAACAAGGCCGTGGTCTATATCGACGACAGGGACATCCCTGCAGCCATCGGCAAAGGCGGCAAGAACGTGGCCAGCATCGTCAACAAACTCAGCATCGGCATCGACATCCGCCCGAGGAGCGAACTGGAGCGCCAGAAGGTCGAACCCGCCCCGTCCAGGGAGGAGGATATCCAGCTTGAAGGCGGCGTCCGGATCAGGATCGACAACCGGCAGCTCGTCATCGTCGCACCGGACCAGCGTGGCAAGATCGTCGATGTCTTCGGAGGAAAGGAATACCTCTTCACCGCCACGGTCGATGACCACGGCGAGATCCACCTCGCCAAGAACAGCAGTATCTCCCAGGAGATGCTGCGCCGGTACGACGAGGGGGAGATTATCAAACTGAGACCGGTGTAGATACCGGAATTTTGCGACCATCACGGAGGAAAAAGGCATTGAGCAGATTTGACATGAAAAAAAGTGAGCGGGAGTGCAATGAACGCTGGGAGCATATGTTTGACGCGGACCCGGTTCAGGGTGACAAGCTCTACCTGACAGTGGCCTACCCCTACCCGAGCGGAGCCATGCACGTGGGCCACGGGCGCACCTACATTGTGCCAGACGTCATTGCCCGGTTCTGGCGGATGACCGGCAAGCAGGTGCTCTACCCCATGGCCTTCCATGTCACCGGCACGCCGGTCATCGGGATATCCCGCCGTATCGCACAGAACGATGAAAAGACCATCCGGCTCTATACCGATCTCTACAGGGTTCCGGCAGATGTGCTGGCCCGTTTCGAAGAGCCGATGGAGATCGTCCGTTATTTCTCCCAGGAGTACGAACGGGTGATGCGCCGCTGCGGCCTCTCCATCGACTGGAGGCGCAGGTTCACCACGGTCGATCCGCAGTATAGCAAATTCATCGAGTGGCAGTACCTTCACCTCCACGAGCAGAACCACGTGGTGCGAGGCGCCCACCCGGTCAAGTACTGCCCCATGTGCGACAACCCCGTTGGCGATCACGATCTGCTCGAAGGGGACAAGGCGGAGATCATCAAGTTCGTCCTGGTCATGTTTTCATGGGGCGAGTACCGCCTCCCCTGCGCAACCCTGCGGCCGGAGACCACTTACGGGGTGACCAATCTCTGGGTCAATCCAGAAGTGGAATACGTCAAAGTTTTGGTGGACGGCCAGAAATGGATACTCTCCCTTGAGGCGGCCGAAAAGATCCGCCTGCAGGACCACGAGGTGGCAATAGAGGGCAGGATCAACGGCAGCGATCTTATCGGGCAGACGGTCTCCCACCCCTTCAGCGGTGACGTACCCATCCTTCCCGCCACCTTCGTCGACCCCGACATGGCGACCGGCATCGTGATGAGCGTTCCCGCCCACGCCCCCTTCGACTACATCGCCCTGCGCGATCTCCAGCAGGCCGGGCAGTACACCGGCATTACCCCCGTTCCCCTCATTGCGGTGGAAGGCTACGGAGAAGTGCCGGCCAAAGATGCCGTGGAGAAGGCGGGGGTGGAGGATCAGAACGATCCCGCCATGGAGGTTCTCACCCAGGAGGTCTACAATGCCGAGTTCTCCAGGGGCAGAATGCTTCCCGCCTACGGCGGAAAGCCGGTCAGGGAGGCCCGGGACGAGGTTGCGGCCATCATGCTCGAGCGCTACGGATCGGCGGTGATGTACGATTTCGACACGCGCTCTGTCATCTGCCGGTGCGGAAGCCGCGTCTACGTCCGCATCCTCCACGACCAGTGGTTCCTCCAGTACAGCGATCCGGAGTGGAAAGAGAAGGTGCACGAGGAACTCAACGCAATATCCCTCGTCCCTTCCGAGATCAAAGCCGAATTCGACCGCACCGTCGACTGGCTCAAAGACTGGGCATGCACCAGGCGCATCGGCCTCGGCACCAGGCTGCCGTGGGATAAGGAATGGCTCGTGGAGCCGCTGAGCGATTCCACGATCTACATGGCCTACTACACCATCGCCCACAAGCTGCGGGAGATCGATCCCGGCCGGCTTACCCCTGAGGTCTTCGACTACATCTTCCTCGGCACCGGCAGCCCTGATACCCTGCCGCAGGAGACACTCGATTCTCTCCGGTCGGAATTCCTGTACTGGTACCCCTACGACTACCGCTTCTCGGCAAAGGACCTCATCTCCAACCACCTGACCTTCCAGCTCTTCCACCATGTAGCCCTCTTCCCGCCGGCCCTGCAGCCCGAGGGCATGGTGGTCTTCGGCATGGGCCTGCTCGACGGGGCCAAGATGTCCTCGTCCAAGGGCAACGTAATCCTTCTCGAGGACGCCCTCGAAGAGTTTGGCGCGGACACGGTGCGCATGTTCCTGGTAGGCAGTGCCGAGCCCTGGCAGGACTTCGACTGGCGGAATGAGTTTGTCACCTCGACCAGGAAACAGATCGAGCGGTTCTGGAATACCGTGACCGACGCTGCCACCGCGGAAGGCACCTATCCCATCGAACGGTGGCTGCAGAGCCGCATCCAGCACCGGATTGAACAGACCACCGGTGCCCTTCAATCGTTCCAGACCCGCCAGGCGCTGCAGGAGTCCTACTTCGGCATCGAGGCAGACCTCAAGTGGTACCGCAGGCGCCTGCCCGAGGGAGTGCGGGGTTCGGCGTTGCTCGAGAGCCTTGCCACGACCTGGGTGCGTCTGCTCGCTCCTTTCATACCCCACACCTGCGAGCAGCTCTGGGCAGACCTCGGCGGAGAGGGGCCGGTCGCCTACGCCCCCTGGCCCGAGGCAGACGATGCCCTCATCGACCCGGGCGTCGAGCTCGCCGAGGAACTGCTGGCCCGCACCGCGGAGGACATAGAATCCATCATGAAACTCATCCAGATCGAGCCGGAAGGCATCACCCTCTTCACGGCGCCTGCCTGGAAGCAGCAGGTATTTGCCACCATCGCGGCATCCTCCGACCGGACGCAGGTGATCAGGGAGATCATGAAGGACGAGGAGATGCGGAACCGGGGCAGGGCGGCAACCGATGCCGCAAAGCAGATCACCAACCTCATCCACCGCCTCCCGCCCCAGCTGGTCGAGCAGCTGGCGATCTTACCCGTCGACGAGACCGCAGTGTTCGAAGAGGCAAAAGAGTTCCTGGAGCGGGAATTCGGCGTTCAGGTCACGATCCTCGGGGCAGGGGAGAGCACGCACCCCAAGGCGGCATCGGCCCTCCCCTTCAAGCCTGCCATCGTGATCGAGTAACTACGAAAAAATCAATCACCTTTCTTTTGCATCTTCTTTGCCCGCTCTTTGGCGGTGTACCCGGTGACATGCTGGAGGTAGTCCCGGAACCGCCGGTTGGTATCCAGGATCACCTCGTCGTCCTCGATGCTCCGGTCTGATTCGGTGTCCACCACGAGCGTCTTTCCCTTCTCCCCCCTAGAGACCTCGAGACGTTTGAGTGCCCCGTAGGAGATGCGATAGCGGTCGCCCGATTCTTCAGGCTGCGTTTTGAAGTATGTTTCGAGCCCATCGACCATGCGCACCTCAAAACCCTTGGTAAATCCTCTCTTGATGGGGTATTCTTGCATACCATTTTTTAGTGATGAACATATGTTAATGTAATGTGAAGCGCCTGTGTGTGATACCATGGAAGATATTAAGATCATATCCAAACCCCTGAGCGGGCCGGAGACCACTATCCTCATAGGATTTCCAGGCAGCGGTCTTGTGGGAAGCATCGCGCTCCAATATCTCGTGGAACAGATGGAGTTCGAGCATATCGGGAATGTCACCAGCAAATACTTCCCTCCACTGGCAATGATGACAAAGGGCGTCATCAACGTCCCGGTGCGGTTCTACGAGAAGGATTCCCTCATGGTCATCGTCGCAGACATCCCCATTCACCCCATGATCTGCTACGAAGTGGCGAACGGCCTGATCGACTGGATCACCCAGTTCGGCGTCAGGGAGGTGCTTACCATTGCCGGCATCATCACCAACGAGGTCGAAAAACGGGTTTTCGGCGTGACGACAAGCGAGGAGAACCTCAGCATGATCGAGGATCGGACCGTCATCCTGCCCATGGGCAGCATATCAGGCATCGCCGGCAGCCTGCTGACGGAGTGCAAGGTCAGGGACATCCCTGCGGTCGGCCTCCTCGGTGAAACGGTGAACACGCCCGACCCGCGTGCCGCGGCAGCGACCCTCTCGGTGATCAACGACATGTACGACCTCAATGTGGACATCGAACCCCTGCTCGAGCAGGCCTCGGAGATCGAGGCGGCGATGCAGAAGATGGCCGAGCAGGTGGAGAAGACGGAACAGATGCCCAAGAAAGAGCAGCTTCCAATGTACGGGTGATCGCAATGAAATGTGCCGCATTAACAGGAATATCCCCCTCGGTGATCAGCGAGCTCAAAAAAGGAAAAGCCCGCACCCTCGAGCTGCAGAGCGCTCACAACATCATCACCCTCACCAGTGTCAATCCGGGGGACTGTGTCTTCCTGACCCCGGTCGACCTCGACGACCTCGCGATAGGCGATTCTGGGATCATCGTCGACATCGTCTCCATCACTATCAACATGAAGAGGATGGTGGAGGCCATCACGCCCTTCTTCTACGAAGAACGGGAGCGGATGAGCGCCCGGATCAAGGTGAAGTACCTGGACAGCATCATGGCCAAGGGCGTGGAGGGCCGGGACTGGACCAAACCCACCATTGTCGAGGTGGTCAAATCATCCTGCTACCATGCAGGATAACGCACACTTCTTTTCGGCCTGTGCACCAGACGGTGTGCAATCGCCTATCCAAGGGTATATTATTACGCAGCACCAATATCAAAGGGATCTTCAGGGCCTGTGGCTTAGCCAGGACATAGCGCCGGGCTTCTAACCCGGATGGCGGGGGTTCGAATCCCTCCAGGCCCGCTCGTCGTTTTTCTCTTGCACCAGGAACGTCGCAAATATTCGCCTGTTCAGCCGCGTCTGCGATAAAAAAAGCTGAGGCCTAGAGTATCCTGGTGCCGGGATCTACCTTGCGGAGCGGCACGAGAAGCGATGCATCCTCTCCTGCGGCGAGGATCATGCCGTTGCTCTCCACGCCGAAGAGCTTTGCCGGTTTGAGGTTGGCCACCAGGATTACATCAGTGCCGATGAGTTCTTCGGGGGTGTAGAACCGGGCGATGCCGGAGACCACCTGGCGTGTTTCTTCTCCAAGGTCCACGATCAGTTTGTAGAGCTTGTCCGAGCCTTCGATCTTCTCTGCCTCGACAATCGTTGCCACACGCAGGTCAACGGCGGCGAACTCGTCGATGGATAGTAGGGTTTCGTCTTTCTGTTCTTTCATGGTCGCGTGCTCCACCCGCATGTGCAGGATCTCTTCAAGCCGTGCAAGCGTGTCTTCATCGATCTTTTCAAAGAGCGGCGCCGGGGCGGGCAGATCGCGTCCCGCAAACCCGGTGAGGGCTTCGCCGAGCCCGTGGGCCCCAATCTCATCGGTGTACCCGAGCATCTCCCACGCCTCCTGCCCCTTTACAGGGATGACCGGCTCGAATAGCAGGACAAGTGCCTTGACGATCTGGCAGCAGTTGCGGATGATCTGTGCCGCGGCACGCTCGTCCTCCTTGATCAGTTTCCAGGGGGCGTTTTTCTGGATGTAGGAATTGCCGAACGAGGCGAGCGCCATCATGGAGTCGATCGCATTCTTGAACTCGTAGTCACGCATCGCGGTATCGACCGCGGCAAGGGTTGCCTCGATCTCGGCGATAATTTCGGGATCGGTATCCAGGTCAGGAATGCCCCCCAACTTTCTGACCGTAAAGTGCAATGTGCGGTACATGAAATTCCCGAGCGTGTCCACGAGTTCATTGTTCACCCGCTCGGAGAAGACCTTCCAGGAGAAGTTCAGCTCCTTGGTGTGGCTGGTATACGCCAGCAGGTAGTAGCGCAGATAGTCGGCGGGCAGTCCCTGGTCGAGATAGTCGTCGTTGGTCCAGACCACGTAGCCGCGTGTCTTGGAAAATGTCTTGTCATCGATCTTGACCATCCCGCTGGCCACTACATCGGAGGGAAGCCCATAGCCGGCACCCCTGAGGAGGGCAGGCCAGAAGACACAGTGGTGGTAGATGATATCCTGGCCGATGAAGTGCGTGATTCTCGCATCGCCGCACCACAGCTGCGTCCAGTCATTGCCACTCTTCTCTCCCCACTCCTCGGTAAAGGAGATATAGCCGATGGGGGCGTCCACCCACACGTAGACCACAAGGTCCTCGTGGGCGGGAAACTTCACCCCCCAGTCGAGGGTCCGGGTGATGCACCAGTCGTGCAGTCCCTCCCTGACCCACCCCAGGGCGTAGTTGCGTGCGTTGGTCGTGCCGCCGAGACGGGGAAGGTAGTCGAGCAGGAAGTCCGAGAACTCGCCGAGCCTGAAGAAAAAGTGCTCCTGGTCGCGAAGTTCGGCCTTGCCGCCGCAGACCTTGCAGATCGGTTCTTTGATCTCTCCCGGCTCGAGGTGTTTGCCACAGCCCTGGTCGCACTCGTCGCCGCGGGCCGGGGCTCCGCAGTAGGGGCAGATGCCCTCCACGTAGCGGTCGGGGAGGAACCGCTCGCACGCGGGGCAGTAGCTCTGGCAGACCGTCTGCTCGTACACGTACCCCCCGTCGATAAGCCGCTGGACGATGGATCTGGTTCGGGCATGGTTGGTGGGATCGTCGGTCATCCCGAAGTGGTTGAAGCGGATGTGCATCCGCCTGAAGGTCTCGTCGAAGTGGCGATGGTACCGCTCGGAGAGCTCACGGGGGGTGATCCCCTCCTGCTCGGCACTGATCACGATCGGGGTGCCGTGGTTGTCGGATCCGCAGATAAAGACAACATCCTCTCCTGCACGCCGCATGTAGCGCACATAAAAATCGGCGGGCACATAGGTCCGCAGGTGCCCGATATGACACGGACCATTGGTATAGGGGAGTCCGCAGGTAACCAGCAGGGGTCTGTCACTCATCCCTATGTTTTTTGCGATTGATGCTATAAATATCATGATATCCCATGAAGAGACGTCAGAACATCCCGGTTCGGGCGCTCGGCGCTGAGGTCGAGCCGCCCGACGCAGGTGAGCTTGCCGCCTGGATCGGCCACCAGCATGGCCGCCCGGGCGATCTCCTCTCCTGCCAGCTCGACCGCTCCCTCGAGCCCCAGCGCGAAATCGACGTCCCCTGTGCCGGGGGGCTCTTCTACCGCAGCCGCTGGGAGGAAGCCGTCGCCGGGGTGGAGGACGGGCGGCTGATTGCCGATCCCGAACCGAAGGCGGGATCGCTCATCGAAGATGCACAGCGTATCGCATCCATGCGCAAGAAGGCATGGGTCGCCGCACCGGCACCCTCCATGCTCGCCATCAAGAACGCCTACTTTGCAGGCGAGGACGAGTACTACGCTGCGCTCGCAGATGTCTACCGGCGCCTTGCCCGGGAGATGCGGGATGCAGGAGTCCGGGGCCACGTGCTGATCGCCGGGGCATTCGACCCGGTGGAGATAGAGGCCCTTACGGGCAGGAGATTCTTTCTCTTTGCCACGCACCAGACGCCGGATACCCTTGCGGCGATCCTCGAGGAACAGGACCGCATCGCCGTCTTCGGCAGGGATCTCTCCTCCCTGCTCGATCTGATCGGTGAGTACGACGTCCGGCAGCTGGTGATCGTCGACCCCGACCCCGAGCACTTCGAGGCCGCACTGGAGCACTTTGATCCGGGGAATCTTGCTGCCGGCGGCTACTGCACGGGGTCCTGCGACCGCTACTGGGAGAGCCTTGCAGCCGCCGCTCACCTCCTCCTGTGAGGATCAGGCCCTCTTTTTTATTATATCCTCACGGATTGCTGCAATTGCTGCCCTCACAAAATTATTTATACCTGCCACCAGTATTCTCCCCAACCGGAGGAAATAGAGTATGGAAAACCTCATCGTGGAGATCGGATTTACGGAGTTCGCGCCCAGGCATACCTGCGACGGCGAGAATATCTCACCCGAAATCGTGCTTAAAAGAGTGCACGCACCTTACCTGGCAATCATCGTCAACGACCCGGACGCACCCGGGCGCGCCTTCAACCACTGGGTGGCCTGGAATATCGAGGCGACCGATCTCATTCCGGAGGGCATCCCCAACGATCCCGCCCCGACCTCACCCATCTCGTGCGTCCAGGGAACAAACACGTACGGCACAATCGGTTACCGTGGTCCCTGCCCACCGAAAGGAGAGACCCACCGCATCTTCTTCAACGTGTACGGCCTGGATGCCAAACTGGACCTTCCGTCCACTGCAACAAAAAGCGATCTCGAGCGGGCGATGGAGGGGCATATGCTGCAGTATGGCGGCTATGCCATCGCCCAGTACAAGCGGGAAGAGCAGGTCGCCTCAACCGCCACGCGGTAGACGCAGACCCAATAGAGGGTTTTTTCCCCCCTCACAAACTCTCGGCAACCTCGACGAGCCGTGCGAAATGGCGGGTTCTTTTCAGCAGTAAAAACGCGATTTTATCCAGGAGGCCGAACGGGAAATTGCCTCCCGCGGCGTTCGGGTGGCCTCCGCCGCCGAATTCACGGGCGATCAGGTGGCTTATGCCGGGAACGGAGCGAATGGAGAATTTTCCCCCCGCCGAGACCACCACCTCGATGTCGGTGCCCATCTCGTCCCTGATGGCATGGGCGGTCTCGCTCGGGTAGCCATAGAGGGGTGCAAAGGCGACCCGGTATTTTGTGCCGTAAATCTTCGTATGGCGGATGCTCTTTTGGATCTTCTCATGCATCTCCCGGGTGATGTCCGTGTACACCTTCTCGATATGCGGATCGGTGAATACCCCTTCGGCCAGGCGGTCCCGGACATAGTCGCGGTTTCCTTTCCGCATCACCACCATGCCGAGCACCCGCGAGCGGGGGTCCTCGTGCTTCCAGAGATCGTAGTCGCAGACCACCCTGGCGATCTCCGCCGCCGTCCCATCACCGGGCAAAAGATCGCGGGCCACGATCGCCGTGGCACAGACAGACGGATCGACGTGCAGTACGTCGATAAGATTCTCGACGGCGGCAATCTCCTCGGGGCGCCAGCGGTGATGGTCTCGCCACTCGACCCGCCATCCGTTGGATTTCGCCTTCTTGATCTTCTCCACATACCCGTTCTGGCAGCCCAGATCGGAGATGGAGAGGAGATCGCCTCTGCCAGGCGAACCTGCAACGGCATTGAAGAGCGAGGAGAATTTGCCCACCGAGCTCCAGATGGTGAACACCTCCCCGTAGCACAGGCGGTGGATGGCATCCCCACCGGCGGCATCGAGGTCGTTGTGGGTGAGGTGGACCACATGCTGGCTTCGCTCGGAAAGCGCCTTCATAAAATTTCCGGATTCCACAGATCGTTCCTTTCCGTCGCTCCTCATTGCATACCAGTTCACCTGCAGGGATGATAAAAAGTCAGGTTCCTCCCCTGCGACCAAATGGCCGGAGATTTTCGCTGGAGCCCGGGGAAACGGCAATCAAATTCTTTATTATCTAGGATGTCCAATAGTGTTATCCCAAGCCCCTGTAGCTCAGTCTGGGAGAGCGCCAGACTGAAGATCTGGTTGTCCCCGGTTCAAATCCGGGCGGGGGCACTTGTTCTTTTTCACGTCACCACGGAGAGCTGAAGCACTCTGCCACCACCCTCTATCGTACCCATGATAGGAGGAGTTCTCCTGATCAGCCTATCCTCACTGGTTTCTCCGCGCGGTTTCCCTGCACAACAATTATTTTGCCACAAATATATTTACCTCCGTTTCACAATGCACGGATACCTATTGTGGGTGTTGTATGACCGAGACCATTGTCCCCGACCGCGAACTTGACTGTGTGGGGCTCTTCTGCCCCATGCCGATCTCTCTCACGAAAACAGAGATCGAGAAGATCGAAATCGGGCAGGTTCTGCGTGTAGAAGCCGACGATCCGGCAGCAGAAGAAGATATCCTGCGGTGGGCGAAACGCACCGGCCAGGAGATCCTGAAATTTGAACACGAAGGGGGAATTCTCACCTTCTACATCAAAAGGAGAACATGAGGTGGAAAATGGCGAAAATTCTCTATATTCAGACGAGCGGGACCGACACGCCAGAGCGTCTGTATGCCCCGTTTGTACTTGGCATGACCGCAGCAGCGATGGGTGTCGAGGCCGTGCTGTTCTTCATGATCAAGGGAATCACGGTCGTCAAGAAAGGGGAAGCTGAAAAAATTCAGCTCGGGGAATTCCCGACGCTCAAGGAGATTATGCAGCAGGCGATCGATGCGGGCGTGAAGATCTATATCTGCGAGCAGAGCACCCAGCTGCTTGGCATCCCGAGGGGAGACTTCATCCCGGAGGGGATCATCGCCGGGGGTGCGACACTCAACGATCTCGCCCTTGATGCAGACAGGGTCATTACCTTTTGAATGGTACAGCGGCATGGTATACCTTGATCATGCATCATCGAGGCCGGTCGATCCCCGCGTGCTCGCATTCGCCGGGCGATACCTGAGGGAGGACTTTGGCAATCCGTCAACCCTCTATTCCCGCGGACTCACCGCCAGGACAGCGCTTGAGGAGGCCCGCGTGAAGGTGGCCCGGCTCATCGGTGCGGAGACGCCTTCGTGCATCGTGTTCACTGCGACCGCCACTGAAGCGAACAATCTCGCACTTGTGGGGGGAGCACTCAGAAACCGTAAAATGGGGACACATGTGGTGACCAGTGCAATCGACCACATTTCGGTCATCAATCCCATGAAACAATTGCAAAAACAGGGTTTTGAACTCTCCATCGTCCCCGTGAACTCTTATGGCATCATTGATCTGGACGCACTCGGCCGGATTGTCAGGGCCGATACCGTCCTGTCATCAATCAATTATGCCAATGATGAGATTGGTACCATCGAACCCATACACGAGATCAGCGAAATCGTCCACGAAAACGGCAATTACCTCCATGTGAACGCAACGGCAGCGGCAGGCACCATTCCCATCGATGTGCAGGCAGAAGGGATCGATCTTCTCACTCTCTCATCTAATGAGCTCTACGGCCCTCGCGGAGCCGCTGCACTGTACATCAAAAAGGGCGTACGCTTGCAACCCGTCCTTCCCGGCGGCGGTCAGGAGCGGGGGTTGAGGTCGGGGACCGAAAACATCTTCGCCGTGGCGGCATTTGGTGAAGCGGCGCATCTTGCAGCCGAGGAGATGCACCATGAAAGCCGGCGCCTCACCACGGTGCGTGACGCCCTGATCGGGGAGATACTGGCAATTGAGGACGCGTATCTCACGGGGCACCCCGCACAGCGGCTGCCGAATCATGCCAGTTTCCGGTTCGGCAGGATCGAGGGTGAGAGCATCCTGTTGAATCTGGATACTGTCCACGACATTCAGGTTGCCACAGGGTCGGCCTGCACCTCACAAACGCTCGAACCATCCCATGTGCTCCTTGCAATCGGCCTGAAACACGAGGAGGCGCATGGATCGGTCGTCATGACACTCGGGCGGTCGAACACCGATGCGGACATTCCCGTGGTTGTCGATGCGATGGAGAAAACCGTGCAGAGGCTGCGGGCGATTACGGCACTCTGATCGAGTGAAGGAAGGGAGGAATATCAATGGAGGAGAAACCACAGATCGGGTATTCAAAGAAGGTGATGGACCATTTCCTCAACCCGCGGAACGTAGGTGAGGTGGAAGATGCAGACGGTATAGGTATCGTGGGAAATCCCGTGTGCGGCGATCTCATGCAGGTCTCCATCCGGGTTGAGGACGAGATCATCACCGAGATCAAGTTCAAGACGTTCGGGTGCGGGTCTGCCATCGCCACGGCAAGCATGGTGACCGAGCTGGCCGAGGGGAAATCCCTCGATGAAGCGCTCGAAATTACCCGCCAGGATGTCGCTGACGAACTGGAGGGGCTGCCGCCGATCAAGATGCACTGCTCGAACCTTGCTGCCGACGCACTTCACAAGGCAATCGAGGATTATCGGCAGAAACAGGCAAAAACGGCTGAAACGTAGCGCTGCTTTCGCATCGTTGCGGTATGCGATACCGCCCCCGGTGCACCCCGGTATGGTGAGGTCCGCCCGGGTATCCCTGGCAGCATACCGGAGCCTTCCTGCACCGCAGGGATCCCGCCTATCCCCTTCATCGAACGCGTCCTGCCCTTATGCCCGAGAACCTCCGCCCGGCGGCGACCGGACGGAAAGGGCTAAGAAATAACCCACAATCATGAAGGTGACGATGGGGGAGAGCAGGATGGAGACCACCGCAAAAAACCAGACCCCCCTGGTGCGTATGTAGCGCTCCCCCCGCAGCCCGTAGTGCTTGTCCTCGAGGAAGAGCCAGTGGAAGAAGAGGAAGACGAGGAACGTGCCCCCGAACATCAACAGCACGGGAGCGGACCGTTCGATCGCCTCGATGACCGCCGGGTCATCGCTGAACGTTGCGGTGATGGCCTCGATGGGGCCCAGTTCGGGCACCGTCGCCCAGACGATCACCCAGGGGAGGAGGAACCGGATGCCCGCGACGGCGATGAGCAGCCCCCAGATGAGAAACCAGCGCTGGGCCCACCGGTCCATGGTGGCCAGCACCTCGGCGTTGATGATGGCATTGTCAATGCTGCTAATCGTCTCGAAGAGGCAGAGGCCGGCGATAACGGGCACGAACATCGCTGCAAGGCGGGCTGCACCGGGGAATTGCGCGATGGCATTCCTGATGGTAAGCTCAAGATCGCCGTCAACATTGTTCGATTCCCGGCCATGCCCCGGAAAGAGGAGATCGATCTTCATTGTCCCCAACCTGCGCAGCGAGTTGAAATACTCACCGAGGCTTCCCGATTCATAGATTGTGGAGAGCGTGCCACTTGCAAAGAGGGCATCTCCCGAGAATAACACCCTTCGCCGGGGATCGTAGAGCGAGATACACCCGGAGGTATGCCCGGGTGTATGAAGCACTTTCAGGAACCAGCTGTCCGCATCGATCACATCAGTATTGGAAAGCCATGCGTGGACGTGATACCCCTCGAACTTCTGGGCGTGTGCCCGGCAGTGCATGACCTCGTCATCACCCGAAATGATCTTCACCGCGGCATTCCGATGGGCAGCAATGAGTGCCGTCTTCTGGAAAAGGACATTTCCGCCGATATGATCGGAATGCTCGTGGGTATTGATCACCAAATCGATGTCTGGAGTAGAATATCCAATTTCAGAGAGCGTGTTTGCCATCTCGGGAATCCTCAGTACCGTTCCTGTATCGATCAGGATCGTGATATCCCCGGTGATGAGGTAGCAGTTGCTTGAGTTCGACCCGAGTTTAACCTGATAGAGATCGTCGGCAAGGTTTCGAATCATGGTTCATGATAGGATGAGCGGCAGGGAGGGGGATACGCCCCTCCTGACACATATGGAGTGCGACACAAAGGTCCATGATTGTGGGATCTATTCCACACGCAACAAGCGCCGGGCGTTGGGAGCTCGCGTCGGCACAAATCTCCATCATTCATTTACATACCAGACACCTCCAACCAATGTTTCTGCGCTTCGGACGAGCCTGAATGGTCCTTTCCATGAGAGATTAGCCTCAGTTTCGCTCGGTGGAGAAGGAGAGAAACCTCCTCCTAGAGCACCGCGTCCCCCTCCTCTCCGGTCCGCACCCGGATCGTCCGGCCGACCGGAACGACGAATATCTTCCCGTCGCCCAACTGGCCGGTGCGTGCCGCCTCACAGATTGCGGTGACCACGGCATCGACATCACCGTCAGCCACCACGACCTCGATCTTGACCTTGGGGAGGAGGTCGAGGACATACTCCGCCCCACGCCACTGCCGCTTGATTCCCTTCTGCTGGCAGCGTCCTTTCACATCGGTGAGGGTGAGCGAGACCTTGCCGATGGCCTCGAGTGCCCGCTTCACCTCATCGACCCTGCTGGGCCGGATAATGGCCTCAATCTTCTGCATTCAGTCCACCTCCACAAAGGCTTCGGTCATCACATAGTTGGGGTAGGCCGACATGCCGTGTTCGCCGATGTCCAAGCCTTCCAGCTCCTCTTCGGGGGAGACACGGATCCCTAAGGTCTTCTTGAGCACCCAGAACACGATGAAACCGAGCCCGAATGCCCAGACGAAGTTGACCGCCACACTGAGCGCCTGTACGGCGAAGAAACCGGAATCGCCATAGAGCAATCCGGTCACGCCTCCGTAGGTGCCGTCGGCGAAGATGCCCAGGGCGAGCAATCCCCATGCGCCGTTGATACCGTGCACGCTGACCGCACCCACCGGGTCATCGATGTGCAGGACCCAGTCGAAGAACCATACCCCGGCGACCACGAGCACGCCGGCGACAGCGCCGATCACGACGGACGAGAGCGGCGTGACCCACGCACAGGGCGCGGTGATGCCCACGAGACCGGCGATGGCGCCGTTTCCGGCCATGCCCACATCAGGCTTGCCATGCCACTTCCAGGTGATGATCATCGCCATCACCAGGCCGGCGGCGGCCGCGAGCGTGGTGTTGGTAGCGATGATCGATGTGCGCAGATCGGTGCCGATGAGGGTCGAACCGCAGTTGAACCCGAACCACCCGAACCACAGGATGAAGACACCCGGCGTTGCCATCGTGATACTGTGACCGGAAATGGCATTCGGCGTGCCGTCTTTCCGGTACTTGCCGAACCTCGGGCCGAGCACGAGGGCGCCGGCCAGACCGATCCACCCGCCGAGCGCATGCACCACGCCGGAGCCGGCGAAATCAAGCGCCCCCATCCCGGAGAGCCATCCGCCTCCCCAGATCCAGTGCCCGTAGATGGGATAGATGAGCGCCGTGGTGACGATGCTCACGAGGATATAGGTGCTGAATTTGCACCGCTCGGCAACGCACCCCGAAACGATGGTGGCTGCGGTTGCGGCGAACACCATCTGGAAAAACCACGACTGGATGGTGACCACATCGTAGGCATCTCCCATCAGGAAGAATCCCGACCAGCCCATCAGCCAGTTGAGCCCCTCCATGGTGCCGTACATGATGGCGAATCCGATTGCCCAGTAGGAGAGCGCCCCGATGGAGAAGTCCATGAGGTTTTTCATCATGATATTCGCCGCATTCTTCACCCGCGTGAACCCGCTCTCAAGCATGGCGAAGCCGGGCTGCATGAACATCACGAGGAATCCGCACATCAGTACCCAGATAAAATCCAGAGGTGCATCAGGATACTCAGCGAGGGTCGCCTCCCCGGAAGGATCGCCAGCCCATACCGGACTGACGAACATTGCCAGGAAGATGAGAACCATCAACATCGTTAATTGTGATCGCTTAATCATGATTTTCATCCCACCCTTTTATTAATGGATGGAAGGATATTTCCTTCTATTATTGTAAAAAGATCACTATTCAACACGGAGGCATCATACACCGGCGCAGGCCGGCAGCAGGACATTCGATCATAACGAGAAACCATGAGGCATGCCCCGGATTTCCTCCTCCCCCCGATCCGATCAGAAGAGCAAGGGAAACCGGAGTGAGAAGTGCATGGAAGCACCGGGCAGTTGCACCAGGAGTATTCACCCAAAAATAGGGGAGAATGGATGGAAAGGCACCCCTCTCCCACATAAAAAAACAACCTTTATTTCGCCAAAAAAAAAGTTTTTATATATACTACCATGGAACTCCTGAAAAAGCACCAGATTCATTTCAAATGGGCATTGCTGGGCGCATCACTCATATTACTCGCCCTCTGGTTCTGGCAATTCCCCCTGAAACCACCCTTCGATCTGCAGGATGTCGTCATCGAAGGGCTCATCCTCGGTGCGGTAATCGCTGCATACCTGTATGTGATGCGGTTTGCCAACCACTGGATCGAGCTGGGTTTCGGGCTGTTCGTTTTCGGCCTTCTGATCGATTTCCTGGACGAACTCACGAAGGAACCGGACCTGATCAACACACAGATCGAGGGTTTCATCATCATTGCAGGGCTGTCCATCATCGTATTCGGGTTTTCCATTGCCTATCGCACCTTCAAAGACGATCTGAACAGGGCAGCAGAGAGGGAGGAGAAACTCAGAAAGAGCGAGGATAAGTATCGCACCCTTATCGAAAATATCCCTGAAGCAGTCTGTGAAATCGACGAGAGAGGACACTTCACCTACGTCAGTCCCAAAATCAGGGAACTGCTGGGGTATACACCGGAAGAAATGAGCGGGAGATCGTTTGCCGAGTTTTCTTCCGGAGATCCCTCACCGCTGATGCAAGGAACATGGCAGGAACAGCCACCGTCGCGGGAGTCGTTTGCCCTCATCGAACACCCATATCTGCACAGGGACGGACACGAGGTCATTCTCCAGATCAACAGGACACCTATTGCCGATAACGGCGCATTCTGCGGGTACCGTATCGTGTGCAGGGACGTCACCGAAAAGAAACGGGCAGAAGACGCCCTCAGGGCGACAAATGAAAAACTGCAGCTGCTCTCCAGCATCACCCGCCACGATGTCCTCAATATGGTGATGGTCCTTCGCGCATCCAATGAGCTTGTACGGGAAAAAATAGAGGATTATGAGTTGCTTTTACCACTAGGACGGGAGAGGGAGGCGATAGACCGGATTGAGGATCTCATCAATTTTACCAGTATTTACCCGGATATCGGTACCGCATCGCCAACCTGGCAGAATGTGCAGCTGGTTGCCAGCACTGCTACAGGCAAGTTCCATTTCAACGGAATCCGCGCGGACATTCGTCTCGAGAGGATTGAGATCTATGCCGATCCTCTCCTTGAAAAGGTCTTCTACAACCTCTTTGACAATGCACTGCGCCATGGCAACGGTATATCGACCATTTCGCTCAACGCAGCCGAAAGGGAGGGCATGCTCGTGATCACTGTCGAAGACGACGGGATGGGCATCCCCGAGACCGAAAAAGAGAAGATATTCCTGAGAAAATACGGCAAAAACACCGGCCTGGGTCTCTTTCTCACCAGGGAAATTCTCGCCATCACCGGGATAGGCATCAGGGAGACCGGAACGGCGGGCACGGGGGCACGGTTCGAGATCCTCGTGCCGGGACGGGCGTTCAGGCGGACCTGACCGCCCGGAATTGCTCCAGGACGCTCATTGTTGCTGGTTCGCCGCCACCTGCCCGCACATAAAGTCCCGGCACTGCCGGGCCGTCTCGTCGGCGGGATCGAAGGCTAGCACACAATCGCAGTTCGCCACCGCCTCGTCGTAGCGGCCGAGCTCGCCGAGCACCGAGCCCCGGTAGCTCCAGACGACGGCATCCTCCAGAGCGAGGGCGCGGTCCAGACACCCCACGGCAACTATATCGGGATCTACCCGAACACCGTCTCCAGAGTGCAGGCACGGATCTCGCTCGACTTTGGCGACGAGAAGACCGTGTTCCTCCATTTCGGGCTCATCCGCCCGTACAAGGGGGATTTTTGCACTGATCGAGGCGTTCGGGCGCCGCGAGGATCCAAACGCACGCCTGCTCGGGTGACGAACGCCTCCGAAGCATCATACGGTTTATCCCCGACGACGAGATCCAGACCTGCATGAACGCCGCCGATGTGGTGGTGCTCCCCTACCGGGACATCCTCACCTCGGGAAATGCCCTGCTGGCCATGTCCTTCGGCCGTCCGGTGATCATCCCCCGCCTGGGGTGCGTCATGGAACTGCTGGATGACCGGGGTGCGTTTCTCTACGACAGCGGGGATCCGGGTGCGTTGGAGGCTGCGATGCGGCATGCGCTGGACGCGGACCTGGCCGCCATGGGAGCACACAACTACCGCCTCGCTACAGCGTACGACTGGCAGGGTATCGCCGGGCAGACCGATCGGGTCTACCGGGAGTGCGCATGCCGGAGGGGGAGGTGACGCAGGACCGGGTGCATGCGGCCCCCCTCCCGGAGCGCATAGCAGCATTTTTGTCCACTACGGCAGAATGTAATCCCGATCGACGGCCCTCCCCCACGGGGAGTGGTTTGGAGAAGGCACGATGGCAGAGCAGACTACATTGAAGCGGGCCCTCACGACCCCTGAGGTGATACTCTCGGGGATCGGGGTGATCCTGGGGGCGGGCATCTATGCCCTCATCGGGGAGGCGGCGCTCACGGCGGGAAACGCCCTCTGGCTCGCCTTCCTCCTCTCCGCGACCATCGCCGCCTTCACCGGGCTGAGCTATGCCGAACTCTCCTCCATGTTCCCCCTTGCCAGTGCCGAGTACGAGTATACCTCCCGTTCCTTCGGACACGTGCTGGCCTTTGTAGTGGGAATCCTGGTGATCCTCTCGGGAATTATCGGCGCGGCCACCGTTGCCCTGGGGTTTGCCGGGTATTTTCAGGGCCTCATGGACATGCCCCTCGTGCTCACTGCCGCACTGCTCCTGATCCTCACTTCCGCCATCATCTTCGCCGGCATCAAGCAGTCGGCCGCGTTCGTGATCACCTTCACCCTTATCGAGGCGGGCGGACTGCTGGGGGTCATTGCCATCGGCCTTCCCTACCTGGGGTCGGTTGACTATTTCGAAGCCCCCGCAGGCATCGGAGGGGTGCTCTCTGCCGCCGCCCTCCTCTTCTTCGCCTACCAGGGATTCGAGGAGATCGTCAAGCTCTCCGAAGAGACCGTGAACCCGGAGTCCACCATCCCGAAAAGCCTGCTCATCGCCCTTGCTGCGACCATTCTTCTTTACATGCTGGTCTCGCTGGCCGCGGTGAGCGTCGCCGGATGGCAGGGTATCGCCGGGTCCCCCGCACCCTTCGCAGTGATTGCCGGACAGGCGTTCGGTACCGAAGCCTTCCTGATCTTCACTGTCATCGCCCTCTTTGCCACCGCCAACACCGCTCTTCTCATGCTGCTGGCCTCCTCCCGCATCGTCTATGGGATGGCACGCGCCGGGACGCTACCCCGTCCGTTCTGCTACATCCATCCCGCCACCCAGACGCCGGCGGTGGCCATCGTCGTCGCACTGCTCTTCTCGCTCGCCTTCCTCTCGCTCGGCAATATCAGCGATGTGGCGATGGTGGCGAATTTCACCCTGTATATCACCTTCGCCGTGATCAATGCCGCGGTTATCCTGCTGCGCTTCCGCATGCCGGACCGGCCCCGTCCGTTCAGGGTGCCCCTGTCCATCGGCCGCCTGCCCGTACTGCCGTTGCTGGGGATCCTCACCTGTGTGCTCTTTCTCTTCGAGCTCGACATCAAGGTCCTGTTCATCGGCGGCGTGATCATCGTCGCCGCCTCTCTCGCGGGCAAGATACTCCGCATGACGCAAACTCCCGCCGGCACGCAGAAATGAGTGCCGCGCTATCGCTCGAGGGACAGCGCGGTCTCCCGGAGCGCCTCCATGAGCGATTTTGCCGTTACCTCCCGGCCCTCTTCTTTTAGAATGATGGCTTTGCCCTCGATCTTCGCCCGGATCAGCGCCTCAAGACGCGTTCGATAGCTGTCCTCATAGGCGGAAAGGTCAAACGGGGCGGAGAGCTTTTCCACGATCCGCTGTGCCAGATCGATCTCCTCGTCCCCCGGCTCGGGGAGGCCCTCAAGCATGGGGGCATCCGAGGGATCGAGCAATTCGTCGTGGTAGCGCAGCGTGGTGGCCACAATCGCATTCCGGTAGTGGTGAACCAGCACCACCCGTTCCCGGGAATGCAGGGTTACCTTTCCAATCGCTGCCTTTCCCGAGCGTTGCATCACCCTCCTGAGCAGGGCATACGCCGCTTCGGACCCTTCGGGAACCAGCAGGTAGGTCTTTTCAAAATAGTGTGCATCAACCTCAAATACGCTGATAAATGAGTCCAGGCGGATTTCTTCGCTTGAACGGGGTCTTGCGTCCCGTATCTCCTCCTTCTCAAGGAGGACATGTTCACCTCCGGCGAGCTCGTACCCGAAGGAGATCTCCCCATCGGGCACCTCATGCCCCTCTTCACAGACCTTTTGGTAATGGATGGGGGTATCGCACGTCCTGTGGATCATCCGGAAGTGGATCTGGCGATCCTGCGTGAGGGGGAGCGCTTTGACCGGTACGTTCACCAGCCCGAGAGAGAGGTTCCCGGACCAGACCGGTTGGAGGTGTGCAAGTACCTGTGCATCAGTCGCATGTTCCGCCTTCTTCATGTGCTCGTGCAACGGGCTCATGGCGCAATGATGGAAGCAATCCCATAAACACTTTGTTCCCTCCCCTCATGCCCCCTATCGTATTCCAATAATGTCCCTGATATGCTGCTGGTTTTCGGAACCGCGGGTGCAGTAGAAGGAGTAGCGAAGGCCCATCTCACGGGAGAGAGGGCAGGTCGAGCAGAGGCATTCATCTTCGGTATCGATACACGCACTCAGGCCCACCGTGCAAAACGCCCGCTCCTCCCCCTCCTCACCGGCGCACAGCCGGTAGGTGGGGCAGATATCACAGATGCAACGCGTTTTCCTCCGTTCGATGACCATTTCCCGCTCCTCGGGCGTGAGGTTCAGGGTCGTCAGCAGCAGTTCAAAATAATCGCTCGGCATAGATTCACCTATACTGGCAACATGGGAAAAAGAACTATAAAAACGCGATCCGGGAGGCGCAGGTTCCCGGATACACAGTGCGCAAGGGGGCGCATCCCGCCCTCAGGGGTAGTAACCTACAAAAAAGACGTACCCGTACTCTTCATGGTGGTCCCGGTGGATCGCCATCTCCGTTCTCGTCATCTCGATCAGGGACATCGCATCGGCATCGTCCTTCTTGCGCACCTCAAGAGCGTCGAGCTTTCGTTCGAGGGGGCGGTAGTAGTCATCCCACCATGCCGAGGCGGGGAGCGCGAACCGCCCGATCACCTGAAATCCTGCACGGATCACCGCAGCCTCAAGCTCCGCAACCGCCTTTATTGCCGGGTAGCACTCCTGCCAGAATGCACGGGCTTCTTCCGAGGGAGTGTCGGTGAACCATGCAGCCTCGGTGAGCGCGATATACCCGCCTTTCTTGAGAAACCGCTTCCAGTACGAGAGCCCCTGCTCAAACCCTATGATAAAAATGGAGCCCTCGGCCCAGATCAGGTCGAACTGACCTTCCTTAAAGGGCAGGTCGTCCATGGAGGCACAGAGAGTCGAAATCCGGTCCGCACACCTTGCCGATGCCACGCGGCGTATGAGGTCGTCGAGATAGGGCTGGTGGACATCAACGGCCGGGAGCAGCGGGGGCAGAGCCGGGCAAGGGCGAGCGTCTGCATGCCCGAACCGCACCCGATATCAAGGATCTTCGCATCTTTTGGCAGTCCGGGAATCATGTTGAATGCCGTTTCGGTGCAGGCATCACTGTCGGGCCCTGTCGCGGGAGATCCTCGTGGAGCTCAACGATAAACGATTGTTCCATTATCCAGGTATGATGCAAACCGTTGCATAGAGGGTTTGTGGTCGCTCCAGCCACCAGGCTCTCGTTTTCGGGGTGAACGACAGAAGACCAGGATTAAACCTGTGATTGCCGGAGAACAGGACTACGTGCACCGCGCACCGAAGAATCTGGGAGGGATACAAAAAATGAGAGAAAAAGGCAGGATCACCCCGGATCCCGCGAACCGCGGATCAGGCCTCACCCAGCCACTCGGCTACCTTCTCGGGGTGAGCGTCCACCCACACGGCGGCAGCCTCCTCCTCGGACATTCCCTCCTCCATGTCGAGCATGATGGACTCCATGTCCGATGCGTCCCAGGAGAACCGCTCGAGAATGGCATATGCTTCAGGCATGTCCTCTTTGAAACCCTGGCGGGTATAGGTAGAGATGTACTCCTCGCCGCCGTAGATGTTTTCAGGGTCGTCGAGGTACTTGAGATCCCATCGCACGAACTTCCAGTGGGGAGACCAGCCGGTCACCACAACCCATTCGTCATCGTCGATTGCTGATTTGAGCGATGCCACCATGCTGGCTTCACTGCCGGTGAGCAGGTCGTACTCAAGGCCATAGGTCTCGATGGCATCCTCGCTGCCCTTCATGATCCCGGCACCCGGCTCAATGCCGATGATCTCGCCGTCGAACTGGTCCTTCACCGCATTCAGCTCCTCAATCGAATTGATGTCCACGTAGCCGGGCACCACAAGGCCGCAGCGCGTGCCCTGCATGTTCACCCGCACGAACTCCATCTGGTCCTCGTAGCTGGCAAGGTAATTGCCGTGGCAGGTGGGCAGCCAGGCACCGACAAAACAGTCGACCGATCCGCCGGCAACCGCCTGGAATGCCAGGCCGACGTCGACGATCTTGATCTCGAGATCGTACCCAGCCTGCTCGTATACCAGTTTCAGAACATTTGCACTTGACAATTCGGTATCATACGGGGTGCTGACGAGCACCACCTTCTTCTGCACTGCGTCCTCTCCGCCCTGCACGGCTGCACCCTGATCGGTGCACCCTGCAACCAGGAGACTGGCAGCGATACAACATCCAATAATGAGGAATGTTTTCATTCCTTTTCCATTCACAATAACACAACCAATTAAAAATATCGCCCGGTTCTTTTGCGAAGTATCCCCGGGTCGGTTAACGAATATACTTTTTAGGGCATCGTATATTAAAGATTAAGATACGGCATTTTAAGGGACATTTTTCATTTTAGCGCCCATATATTCAAAATCTTATCTCCTGTATATCACCTGAATGTATGAACCTTGTGCCATATACCCTGCTATTCCACTCTCCCTCACGGTGCGCAACGCAATCGGCAATATGTTGGCAAATTAGCGATTAATCGTAAAAATATCCGCAATAGGAAAGATCTATGCGGACCGGGCGCAGGCCCCCTGGCAGGGCAGATATGAATACCTTTATATAGAACGGCATTGCCAGTTTCTGGCAACCATGAGAGAACAGACGCAGCAACCGGTTATAATACTCAAAGAAGGCACCGAGCGAAAACAGGGCTACGAAGCCCAGCGAGAGAATATCGCTGCTGCACGCGCGGTCGCCGAGGCGGTCAGGACGACGCTCGGGCCGCGGGGCATGGATAAAATGCTGGTCGATACCATCGGAAGCGTGGTAATCACCAACGACGGTATCGCCATCCTCGAAGAACTGGAGATCCAGCACCCCGCGGCAAAGATGATGGTGGAGGTGGCGAAAACCCAGAATGACGAGGTGGGTGACGGTACCACGTCTGCCGTGGTGATGGCAGCCGAGCTGCTCAGGTATGCCGAGGAACTCCTCGAGCAGGATGTGCATCCCAGCACCATCGCCAAGGGGTACCGCCTTGCCGAGAACAAAGCACAGGAGCTGCTGAACAGCATCGCCATCGACGTCGGCAAGAATGACGAGGTGCTGTGGCAGGTTGCCGCCACCGCGATCACCGGCAAGGGTGCGGAGGCGGAAAAGGAGATCTTCTGCGATATTGCCGTCAAGGCGATCAAGTTGATCGCCGAAGAGGACGGCACCGTGGACACCGATTTTATCACCATCGAGCGTCTCACCGGGGGGAGTGCCGCAGAATCCAAGCTGATCGAAGGGGTGGTCATCGACAAGGAACGGGTGAACGCGAGCATGCCCGCATCGGCGAAGGAGGCCAGTGTCCTGCTCCTGAATGCGCCGATCGAGTATAAAAAGACGGAGATGGATGCGGAGATCAGCATCACCAGCACCGCACAGCTGCAGGCATTCCTCGATGAGGAGGAGCGGATGATAAAGGCAGTGGTGGACCGCATCGTCGAAACCGGAGCAAAGGTGCTCTTCTGCCAGAAGGGCATCGATGATATGGCAGAGCACTTCCTTGCGAAAGCAGGCATCATGGCTGTCCGCAGGGTGAAGAAATCCGATATGGAGCGCCTCTCCCGCGCTACCGGCGCTTCCGTCATCAGCAGCCTGGACGCCATCAGCAGTGATGAGACGGGCTTTGCAGGCCTGGTGGAAGAAAAGAGTGTTGCCGGCAAGAGGTTCATTTTTGTCACCGACTGCAAAAACCCGAAGGCGGGAACCATCCTTGTACACGGGGGCACGGAAACGGTGGCCTTCGAGCTGCAGCGTGCGGTGGACGACGCACTGCACGTGGTGGCCACGACATTCGAGGACCAGCGTGTGGTGCCCGGTGGCGGCGCACCGGAAATCGAGCTCTCTGTGGGGCTACGCGACTACGCGGGCCGGATAGGGGGCAGATCCCAGCTCGCTGTCGAAGCCTTTGCCCGGGCATTCGAACGCATCCCGCTCACATTGGCGGAAAATGCTGGCTTTGACCCCATCGATACGCTCATGGATCTCCGCACCGCACACGAGAGGGGTGAATCCACCGCAGGGATCGATGTCGCCACCGGCAAGTCGGCGGACATGGTTGCGCAGGGCATCGTCGACCCCCTCCGCGTGAAGACCCAGGCGATTGCCAGTGCGGCGGAAGCAGCGATTATGATCCTGCGCATCGATGACGTGATCGCCGCTGCCGCCCCGAGCCCCGGAGAACTCCCGCCTCAGGCCGCGGGCATGGGCGGCATGGGCATGCCCCCCATGATGTAGATGCCGGGATGATCATTCCGGGAGGTCCCGGTGCGTCCCTCACCTGCTCCCCTATTTTGCACGTGACGTTCATGGTGAGGCGGATACCCCGGAGCCTGAAATGGTTCTCGCCGGGGTTGCACTGTCAGGATGCCCGCGGACGTGCGGTGGCAACCCCCGTGCCATGGTTATCCGGGCGGGGGATGCTTTTGCCTCACGGACTCCCGGACCTTGTCGGCGTGCGCGATGAGCGTCACGTCCCCCGATGCATTGAGCGGTGATACCACCACCGTCACCGATCGGTTCCCCTCGTCAATGCGATGCCACCAGCATTCGCCCTCGCAGGAAAATGACAGGTTCACGGGGTCATCGCTGCTGATGGTGTAGTAGCCGGCAGACCAGGCGGGGAGGGTGACTGCAGGGAATGAATAGGTGCCATTCGTCAGGTCGAGGTCGCTGAGTTCTACCGAGGCCTCCCTGCGCATCGTTGTGTCGAAATCGATCGATTCGTAGCCGTAGAGCGGGTTGCCGACCGTATTGTCCAGATAGTTGGCAACCACCCAGGTCTTGAAGACATCCTCGGACCGCTCCTCGTAGCCGTGCCGGGCGAGAACTGCGTCGACGCCCGCAAATCCGTTTTCGTCCTCCTCGACCAGGTCACGGATGAAATGCGCATGATCGGGGTTTCCCGAGAGGTCACCGTAGTTCTCCGAGAGGTAGAGGATCCACAACCCGCTCGAACCGTAGTGCACCCCCTGGTACTCTCCCCGCGCATACTCCTCTGCGGTCCACTGAAGGCTCACCATAGGGTGTTCCCGGAATGATTCGAATTCAGGGAGGTTCTCGGTGGAAAAATTCGCATAGAGCAGCTCTGCATAGATGGCGCACCCCTCGTCTACCATATACCCTTCATCAAAATCGTGTCCGCAATGGATGAGATGCTGGAATTCATGTGCCGCAGTCGCGTCAAGGCCTGCAGAATCCGCGCCGCTGATATCCAGGTAAAATACGTCCTTTTGGTTGGCGGAGAGCAGGCTGAAAGGATCGAACACTCCCGCCCAATTGCCGTGGCCTGATACCACCGCAATATACACTCTCTCCTCGCCGTCAACATCGGTTTCCGCACCGAATATCCCGGTATCGAGGGGGTAGATGATCTCGTCAAACTCCCTTTGCAGCCGGTTGATCTCCGCAGGATCCACAAAAACTCCCTCTTCAAGAAAGATCACGCAATGGCTGCCGACCTGCACGCAGGTGGTATTGAATGACGCACCATCGAAGTGAAACGTCTCGGGTTCCCCGATTATGCGGGCTTTTGCTATCGTCTCGGAAACAGCCTTCGCGGATATTTCGGCAGGGAACACAGGTTTCGCACCCTCAAATCCTGTCGCCCTGTCCTGAAACGCAGGCGATGCTATCCAAGCACACGCTCCTCCCGCAAGCAGGCAAGCTCCGAGCGTTACGAGCACAATGGCTGCGGCAACGCGGCGCCTGTATATTTTTTTTCCCATGGTTGTTACCAGTGGTTTTCGCTTGAATCCTGAACGAGACTGCGCTCATTGAACTCGTGACTCGACGAACAGAGCCCGAAAGCACTCCGGTGCATCCCCGGGGAAATTCAGGTCACCCGGATATAATCCTCTGCCACCATTCTGTAGGGTACGCCAAATTCATCGGTCACGGTCAACTCGACAGTATAGGTTCCGGGCTCATGGTAGGTAAAGCGCGGGTTCCGGGTAAATGCCACAAACCCGTTGCCGAAGTCCCACCCCCACCCGGTGATGTTGGCAACAGTGCTGGTATCGGTGAACTGCACCGTGAAGGGAGCGTGCCCCGTTGTGGTGTCCGCGGAAAAGCTCGCGGTGACGTTCGCCATGTCGGCATCGGATTGCCCCTCGATATTCACGGTAATTCCCACCCATGCTTCCACAACACTCTCGTTGAAGGTCTCAACGTAGGGGTAGTAGAGCAGCGCAATTTCATCGCCGTCGGTCAGTTGGATGGTGGAAAAGTCATCAGAAATCAGGGTAGAATTTCCCCACCCCCAGAATATCGGGGGGAACGCACTGGTATTGTCGGCGATATCGTTGATCTGGTTGACCGCATAGAATATGGTGCCGTTATCATAGGCGTACTCTCCCGCATTGTAGGTCAGCACACCCTGTTCCGCCGCTACATGCACCGCCCCGAGGGGCGTAAGGTTATCGACGCTCACATTCTCAAGGCCGTTCGGGACAAATGTCCCCGGCGTCAGGTTCACCTCGGTGATGAGAATGAGGGATTCATTCGGAAGTTCCCGGGGGCTCGTTATCAGTTTGTCATGCTGGGGTGAGAGGGGCTTGACTGAGATGTCGGCCCCTCCCACCGCCGTAACAGCGCTTATCAACAGCAGCATTCCCAGAACCATCAGGCCAGTTGTCGTTACGTTCGGCATGATCCACCTCATATGCGATCCCTCGCAACTGCGGTGCGGAACCGCCGTTCTGAGGTGGAACCGCCGTTCTGCGAGGTCTGCGTTGCGTTCCGCCGGCGCAGCGTGTTCGCGAGATATCTATCGCCGGGCGTCTCAATCCCCAAACATCTCTCCTCAGCGATCCTGCGGACAGGAACATTTCGGGGCGCGGCAATACGCCGTACCGGCGGATGGCGAAGCCGATCGGTCTCAGGGCTCGCAGGGAATCAATCTATGGGCGGAACGCGGACAGGGCATAACCTTCCTCTACAAATTATATAATGATTATTATAAAGTGGGGCGGGATTGAGCCGAAGGCGGTATCAATCCAGCGTCTTCTGGAAAAAGGTGACCATCTCCTCATAAGCATCATTTGCGACGAAACTCCCCGAGAGCCCGCCGTCTTCGATCACGAACCCGTGCGGTTCTCCCTGGTAGACCTTGAGTTCGAAGTATTTCCCGGCCGCATCGAGATCGGTGGCATACCGGTAGATATCCCCGACAGGGCTTGCCTCGTCGCGGGTGCCGTGGATAATCAGCAGGGGAGCCTCCAGCCATTCGATTACATCGGCAGGAATGGTCTCATTGTTGAATCCGCCGGAATAGGGAAAACCGTACCATGCGACGCCCGATCCGAATTCTGGCATTTGCGGCAGAAAGAGCATGGTGTACCGCCCTCCCGCACAGAACCCCGTCAGCCCGAACCGGGAAGGATCGACGTCGGTTCTGGTATCCAGGTAGGTGAGGGAATCGCTGATGAGCGCTTCCACCGTCGCGTCCGGCGGGGACTGCTCGTGGGTCTGCCACTCGGGTGCAACGACCACGAATCCCTCCGCAGCAACGCGATCCGCCATATCCATATAACCCGGTTCAAGCCCATTGAAGGAATGGATCAGCACAATTGCCGGGTACTTCCCCTCTTCCGCGGGATAGGCGATGTATGCGGGATAGGTCAGGCCTCCGCTTTCGATCTCCACCATATCCCCGTCTAACTGCTCTTCATCTGCTGCCCCGCCCGAATCGATGCAGCCGGGAAGGATGCACAGCACGACAACCGCCACAAGCAGGATGACCTTTCTCATGTCCACCACTCTTCTCTGCAGGATGCATGCACCATTCCCCCGCCGATAATTAATGGTTGTGCCGGGATGCGGTTCTCCCACCACCACCTTTAAGTACTGCCCCCCCAATCCTACCGATCATCTGGAGGAACTCTCATGACCGTGTATGCATGTTGTCGAACCGATGTGGTCACCGTCGGACCGGAGACGTCGCTGCGCACGATCACCACCCTGATGGAGGAGGAGAACGTGGGCAGCGTGGTGGTGGTCGAGGAGGAAAAACCGGTGGGCATCGTCACCGATCGTGATCTCGCCCTGCGGGCGTTTGTCAACCAGATGAACCCGGAGACCACGCATGTCAGCGAGATCATGAGCCACGACCCGATCGTCCTCGAATCGGGTATGGGGCTCTTCGAGGCCATGGAGTTCATGCGGGGTAAGGGCGTGCGTCGGATGCCGGTGGTCGACGAGAACGGGATGCTACGGGGCATCATCACTGTGGACGACATCCTCCGCCTGCTCGTCGAGGAGCTGAGCTGCATCGCCAACATCCTCGAGGAGGAGAGCAGGGAGGCGAGTTTGTAGAGGGGACCGATGGGGGATCGCCGAAACCGGACCCCGCTGAATATGGTACCTCTTTTTTTGGGCAGAATGCCACGGTCCCGGGAAACGTCACCGGGATGACGCCCCTCTCCCACGGATGGCCCGGGATACACTGAACTCCTGCTCCACCGGGGATGTCCGTACATGGAGCAGAAAACGTGAGCGGGGAGCGTGCCACTCCCCGCCGGTTCCTGCACGAGTCCTACGCCGCCGGCGTGATGTGCTGCAGCCCCTATATAGCAGTATCCCGGATGCCGCGGGATGGCATGCGGGGTGAGGTGAGGCGCGTGGGGGATCAGGCAGTGGGATTTGCCTCAGCCGCACAGCTGTATTTTTCCAGCGCCTTTTTCAGCTCCGCAGGGAGCACCGGCTTTTCCAGCACGCGTTCCACGCGGTCCGCGTAGCGGTGGTACTCCTCCGGCCAGATGTGCTTGGCGGTGAAGAGGATAACCGGGATGCCTTCCAGGTGGCGTTTATCCCTCAGGCGGTCGAGAAACTCCCATCCGTTCATCGGCGACATCATGATGTCCAGGAGGATCACCGCGGGGCGCTCATGCTCGAGCAGATCCAGCGCATCCTGCCCGTTATCGACCACGATCGGATCCCATCCCAGCCGGGGCAGCACGTACTTCATGACCTCGAGGGTGGGAATATCGTCGTCGATCAGCATGATCTTAGGCTTCATGCGACACCTCCTTGGGGATGCGAATGGTAAAGACCGACCCGACACCCACCTCGCTGGAGACGGTGATCCTGCCCCCGTGCATCTCCATATACCGCTGGGCGATAGAGAGACCGAGCCCCATGCGTCCGTACTGCCGGCTCAGGTTGTCCATGTCGGCAAGGTAAAACGGTTCAAAGATTGACCCGAGCGCCCCGGGGACGATGCCGATGCCGTTGTCCCGCACCCGTACATAGTGGTTCTCCCCGTTTTCCTCATAGGTGATCCAGACCTTCTTGGGGTCGCTGTTGTACTGGATGGCGTTGGCGATCAGCCCGTCGATCACGTGGAACATGCGGTCCCGGTCACCGGCGATGCTCACATCGGGCGAGATCTCCAGGATCAGCTCGGCCTTCGTGTCGTAGCCGCCGATCCGTATCAGGGTGGTGACCAGCTGCCGGAGATCGATGTCGGAGATGTTAAGGTGTACCTTGCAGGAGTCCATGATCCCCAGTTCGAGCATACGGTCGACGACCCGCCGCTCCCGCTCCACATTTTCCAGGCAGAGGTTGAGCAGTTTTGTCGTTTCACTGTCAAGGGCGAAACTCGATGGGTCCTCAAGAATCATATGCAGGTACCCAAGAATAGGCTGGAGAGGGGTTCGGAGCTCGTGCGCCGCGGTATTGATGAAATTGCGCCACCGGTCCAGTTCCCGCTCCATCTGAATCAGGTTCCTCTCCTCGAGTGTCATACCGGTGACATCTCGCATGGTGCCGATGACCCCCAGCGTCCCACCGTCGGCATCGAACACCGGACCGAGGATAAGGGAAAAAAGGCGTTCCGATCCGCCCATGGCAGCCTTGAACGTGGTGGTGACGGTACTGCCGCCCTGCATCACACCCTCGGCATGCAGTTTCAGCTCTTCTGCCACTGCGGCGGGGAAGAGGTCGAAGGTCGTCCTGCCAACCATGGCTTCCGCATCAATATCGAACTCCCGGGCCTTTGCCCAGTGGAACTGCAGGAAGCGCCCCTCGGGATCCTGCATGAAAATGAGGTCCAGGGAGGAATTGACAAGGTTCTGCAGGCGGTCCTTCGATGCTTCCAACGTCGCTTTCTCCTTTTCCTGGCCGCTGATATCGATGACTGTGCATTCGATAATGGGTTCATCGGCGTTCTTCGTGCAGGTGAGCTGTGTCGTCACCACCGTGCCGGATTTCCCGAGAAACCTCGTCTTCCGTTCGGCCACCGCACCGCCATCCAGGCACTCCCCGAGGAGGGCGGACCCGTCCTCTCCCCGCTCCCAGAGCGCCTGAGCTGGCATTCCTTTCAGCTCATCCACCGAATATCCCAGTATCCCGGCCAGTTTCGGGTTCGCATCCAGAATTTCCCCGCTTTCAGGATCACAGAGGAACATGCCCGCATCGGCATTGCGAAAGATGTTCCAGTATTTGATATTGAGCAGCCCGCCCTCTTTGGCCATCAGGGTGGTTGCAGCGACCACCCAGAGGTACATGGCCGCGTTCACGCCCGTGACGAAGGGATCGAACGCCGAACCAAGATAGGTGTAGTAGGCGGTGATGGCCAGAAACGCCGCCACCAGCAGGACCGTGCACTGAAGCCCGTAGCGCGGGTACCAGATGGAGACCAGCACGATGGGGATGTAGTACAGCTGGGGGAAAAGAAACATCAGGGGGGCATATATGTCGCCAAGGGGCACGGAAAATGCATAGATGGTAACCAGAACAGAGATGAGCACGAACGAGGCGATCACCCAAATACGGATGAGATCCTGTTCACTCAGACCCCCACGGTTGTCGTTAAAGAAATAGAACCCCTCAGAAGGCATATTTAATGACTAACTGTGTTCCGTTAATTATATAAAGTGTTTTGGTTTTGCAGCGAAATCGCCCCTGTTTCATCAAACCACAGTGTTCCCGGGAGGCGTTCTGTCGGTCCGACGTCAGACATACGTGAATCGTGCAACCACAGCCACCCGCCGGCCTGTTTTTGGCATGTCGCGTTCTGGAACCGCGCACACGAAGGCCTCCTCCCTCTCCACAAAGGGGAAATTACATCCTTGCAGTCGGAACTCACAACATTGATGAGCGAGGGGTGCCCAGTCTTTACCTATGCGGCCGTTTGTCCTCGTGAACTGCGCCATGAGTGCCGACGGAAAGCTCTCCACGAAAGAGCGGCGTCAGGTCAAGATTTCTGGAAACAATGATTTTCTGCGTGTCGACCGGATCAAGGCGGAGAGCGATGCCATCATGGTGGGGATCGGCACCGTCCTCGCGGACAACCCCTCTCTGACCGTAAAATCCGACGAGCTCAGGGAGAGACGGCGAGCCCGGGGCGGCGACGAAAACCCGGTCCGGATCGTGGTGGACAGTGCCGCCCGCATCCCCCCCAATGCAGAAATCCTCCACAAAGGGCGGGGGAAACGGATCATCGCCGTGTCGGCAAGGGCTCCGCCGGAGAAGGTGAGGGAACTCGAGTTCGTCGCCGACATCATCAGTACCGGAGACCGGCAGGTCGATCTCACGGCGCTCATGGAGCGGCTCTACGCAAAGGGGATCCGCAGGCTGATGGTCGAGGGCGGGGGGATCCTGATCGGCTCGCTCTTCGCACAAGATCTGGTGGACGAGTTCTGCACCTTCGTGGGGAACATGGTCATCGGGGGAGCCGATGCCCCAACGCCGGCGGACGGTGCAGGCTTCGTCGCCGAAGATGAGTTCCCCCGCCTGTCCCTGGTTTCGGCAGAACAGATGGATGAAGGGGTGCTCCTGCGGTGGAAGGTCGCCCGGTCACCCTGAACAGGGAAGTGCTGCGCCACCCTGCCGTCGTGATCGGGGGCTATACCCTGATTGCGGGGTGCATCGGCATGATCATGGCTCTCCTCGGCGGCACCGGCTGCGCCTGGATCAGCTACGACGCACAGCGGTTTCATGCCATGGCAGAGGCGATTCTCTCGGGGCTCTCCCCGTATATCGCCTATATCGATCCGAAGCCCCCTCTGCTCTTCTTCACGGTGGCGGCCATGGACGCACTCGCCCCGGCAGGGACGCTGGATATTCCCCTCATGACCGGCCTGAACATTGCAGCAGCGGCTCTCATGTTTTTCATCGGCAGGGAGGTGTACGGGTGGGTGTCCGGGGTGACCGCAGGGCTGATATACCTGGTCGCTGCGGTGTTTGTGGAAGGATATTTTCTGTTCAGTGAACAATTCTGCGTCGTGTTTCTTCTCGGGGCCTACATTGCCGCCCGCCGCGGCCACGGAGCTGCCGCGGGTTTGCTTGCCGGTCTCGCCATGGGGTTCAAGCAGTATGCGGTGCTGGGGATGATCCCGCTCCTCTACCTGATGGGGACGAGGGACCGCAAAGCATTATGGCCGTTTTTTGTTGCGTTCATCGCAATTGTCGCCCTCCCCTTCTTCCTCCTCTACACGGCCTACGGCCCCGAGACCTTCGAAGCGGCGCTCGCCTGGACCTTCGGCATCACCCCTTTCTACCTCTCCGGCGGTGTTGCCGATCTCCCCGCCTACCAGCCGACCAACCTGCTCTCCTTTGCCGCCAACCTCCTGCTGTCCTGTATGTTCGTGCTCCCGGTGGCGGTGTTCGCCATCGCGGCGATCGCCAGGAACGGGCTCAACACACGTGAAGAGCGGGCTATCGCTCTCTTTGCAGCCATATTCTTCCTGACCATCTTTGTGCGCCAGTACCTGCACTACTGGATACTGGTGTTGCCCTTCCTCTCGCTGCTCGCCTGCGGCGCGTTTGCGGACAATAAAAGCCCCCCGACCGCGGGCGGTCGTGCCGGAAGATGAGCAAGAACAGCAAAGCGGAGGCGGCAGCCCCGCGTCTTCACGGGGCCCCAGGCTCGCAAATATCGTCAGGGGATCGTGCGGGAAGACCCGTTGTTGGAGGGGACGGTCCCGCCATCTCCCTCGCCGGAGAGAGGAGGCCTTCCCGCCAATTTCAGCAGGTGCACCGGACAGAAGATACTCCTGTGTGGAGGGGGGCACCCCCGGAGAGCTACTACGGGTGTGCACGCGAATACCGGTTTCGGTCCGAAAACCTGTAAGGTACTATAACGGAATCAATCGGGATCCGAGCGCGACTGGACCTATAAAAAAAGGATTAAGGTACTCGTTTTCCAAATTCATGAATTTTATCATAGACTTTTGCCCGGGATCCATCCGTGTAGGTGGCGACGACAACGACGCGGTCGGTTCCCAGAGAACCATCAATCTGGACTTCACTTCCCACTTTATTCTCCAGTTTTGCCTTTTTAATTTCGCCGGTTTCAAGATACACGGTGACATCAAGGTCCGTGACGGCAGGCTGCCCTCTTCCGCCGTCAAACCTTATTGCGAGGTAGGGATACACCGGAATCTCATTTCGATGCACCGAAATGGTCACCTGCTTATACACAGGAACTTCATCGGTGGGAGACGGTTCCAGTGAGAATTCTTCCGTGGGTTCTGGAGAAGGGGTGGCCGGCAGGGGGGTTGCTGCCGTGGTGGGGGCAGGTGTCTGCACCTCTGTTGCTTCTTCCGTGCATGCACAGGAAAAGGCCATGAGCACTGCGGCGATGAGAACCAGTCCAAGGAGTTTGTACTGCATAGCCAAAATTCTGAATGCAAGCTATATGAGGATTGTGTACTTTGACGATGCCACCGGGCTGGACACCGTGCAATCGGTGAGCGTATGGGCGTTTTCAGGGCGAAAGAAGAGGGGGAGAGACGGGGAGGAGCTATGAGCGGTGATCGAGGAGCGGCCCCACACTCCCCATTCGGCCTTCCGAGATCGTCCGGATGGGCCCGTTCACGAAGGCGGGCGCGGGAATGAGGCCAGAACCACGATCACCTCCCCGGATGCCATCCCTGCCTGCCCGGAGCCGCTAAAGCATCCCCCTGCCTTCCAGCCTTCTCCAGGAAAAACGAAGGTAAAAACCATTGCGTTTTTACCGTCCCGCGTGGTCATTGCTTATCATGACGCACACACCCCTCCGCTGGGAGATCAAACTCGGCATCTTCCTTGTCCTCACCTCGATCACCATCTACGCCATTAAACTGACAGTGCTGAACAACCTGGAAAGTACCGAGAACTACATCTTCAACTCCCTGGGATTTCTCCCCGTCAACGTCCTCCTGGTCACCATCGTGCTCAACTCGCTGCTCTCCGTTCGCGCACGCCGGGAGAAACTTGAGAAACTGAGCGTGGTCATCGGCACGTTCTTCTCAGAGGTGGGGACCGCCCTGCTCACCCTGTTCTCCAATCACGATCCGGGCATTGGTGCGATCAAAAACGACCTCGTGGTGACCAGCGACTGGGAACCGGAGGAGTTTGATCGTGTGGATGCAAAGCTCAGAACCTACCGTTGCGCCGTCGATGTCGACGAGATCGACCTGGTGGCGCTCCGGGACTTTCTCAAACAGAAGAGAGATTTTCTTTTGCGGATGCTGGAAAATCCGGTCATGCTGGAGCACGAATCTTTCACCGAAGTGCTGCGGGCGACCTTTCACCTCGCCGAGGAGCTCGAACACCGTCCGGCCCTCACCGGGCTCCCCGAGAGCGATCGCCAGCACCTCGCCGGCGACATCAACCGCGTCTACGGTCTCCTCGTCTGCCAGTGGCTTGAGTACATGGCATATATGAAACGCAACTATCCCTATCTCTTCTCGCTGGCGATGCGCACCAATCCCTTCGACGAGACCGCAACGCCGGTGGTGCGGGGACTCTGAAGCGCCGGGATCTCCCGGTGCGCCGTCTCTTCGCCCATATACTGCGATCTTGCGCCCGTTCCTGCCGCCACTGCGTTCGATATCCTTTTATAGTTTCGTCTGAATGAACGGAGTGTCAGGAAGCGGTATTCGATGAACGATTATTCGATATTGATTGGGGGGAAAGCAGGAGAGGGCATCAACAAGGCGGGATCCGTGATCGCCAGGATCCTCTCCCACCTGGGCTATTTCCAGTACATGTACTACGATTACCCGTCCCTGATCCGGGGCGGGCACAATTTCGCCATCGTCAGGGCATCCACACGCAGGATCGGCACCCATCGCAACGCGATTGATTTTCTCCTCGCGCTCGACCAGAACACCGTCGATACCCACCGGTGGCGGTGTGATGCAGAGACGGTGGTGCTGTTCAACGCCAACAAAGTCGAGGCCGAGGGCATGGGAATTCCCATCGAGGACATTGTCGATGAAGAGGGAGGGAGTTCTGTCATGGTGAACACCGGCCTTATCGGGGCATTCGGCAGGGCAGCAGGCATTCCCTGGGATACCATGGAAGCGGTGCTCACCCTCGAGATCCCGAAAAAGATCGAGACAAACCTGCGCATTGCACGCCGCGGGTACGATACGGTGGAAGAGCAGAACCCCATCCCGCCCCAGGAAAAAACGACGCATCCCATTCTGACGGGAAACGAGGCGATAGGGCTCGGATTGCTCGAAGCCGGGCTCGAGGCCTACGTGGCGTACCCCATGACCCCCTCCTCAAGCCTCCTCCATTTCCTGGCCGGGTCCGCCGGGGACTTCGGGATCAAGGTAATACATCCCGAAAACGAGATCGCCGTGATGCTCATGGCCCAGGGATGCGCCTATGCCGGTGCACGAACCGCCGTGGGAACCTCGGGCGGCGGGTTCTGCCTGATGTCCGAGGGGCTCTCCATGGCGGGAATGACCGAAGTGCCGGTGGTGATCGTGATGGGACAGCGGGGAGGGCCCAGCACGGGGATCCCCACCTATACTGCCCAGGGCGATCTGCATTTTATCCTCAATGCCGGCCAGGGGGAGTTCCCGCGGTTTGTCATCTCCCCGGGGAATGCCGAGCAGGCTTATGAATGGTCGGCACGGGCGCTCAACCTCTCCTGGAAGTACCAGGCGCCCTCTTTTATCTTGGTGGACAAGACGCTTGCCGAGGGAACCTACTCCTTTGACCGGGAGATTCCCGAACCGGTCGGACGTGAGGGGGAACCCCGATGGGAGGGGGGATCCCCCTACCACCGGTATGCGGACACAGAATCGGGGGTATCGCCTCTCGCTACCGTCCCCCTCGGGGGGGAGGTGATCAAGGTGAACAGTTACCACCACGACGAACACGGCACCACCATCGAAGACCCCGTACTCGTCGCCTGGCTGAATGAAAAGCATATGCGAAAAGAAGAGGCCATGCTTGATCAGATCGAAACCCTGTCCCCGGTGGTCACCGCCGGGAAGCGGTCCGCGGAAACCGCATTGCTCTGCTGGGGATCGAACATCGGCGTCTGTACCGAGGTCGCGGAGGAGGCAGGATTGCGGGTGATTCAACCGCTTGTCCTCTCTCCGTTTCCGGTGCAGGCGTTCAATGCTGCGCTCGAGGACGTCACCACCCTCGTTGCGGTGGAGGACAACCTGACCGGGCAGCTGACCCGGCTCGTGGAGGGGCTCGGATGCTGTGTCGATGACGCTATCCTTCGCTACGACGGCCGCCCGTTCAGCCTCGAAGAACTGCGTGAGCATGTGGAGGAGGTGATCGCATGAGCCGCCGGCTCATCACCGATGCCAAGAACACCTGGTGTCCGGGATGCGGCAACTTCTCCATCCAGCACACCCTCAAGGACGTGCTTGCCGGGATGGAAGAGGAGGGCAGGTCACTGGACAATGTGGTGCTGGTAACCGGGATCGGCTGCCACGGCAAAATGGCGGACTACCTGAATATCAACAGTTTCTACGCCATCCACGGGAGGACCATTCCTGTTGCCACCGGGATCAAGATCGCCAACCCCGATCTTTCTGTCATCTGCTGCGCGGGCGATGGCGACGCCTATGCCGAAGGGCTCACCCACATGATCTTCGCCGCCAAGCGCAACATTGACATCACCCTGATCGTCCATGACAACAGGGTGTACGGCCTGACCACCGGGCAGTACACCCCCACCTCGCCGCTCAATTTCCACGGCCGGTCGACCCCCGCGGGCAGCCTTGAAAAGCCCTTCAATCCGCTGGAACTGGCACTGGTGAGCGGGTCGACCTTCATTGCCCGCGCCTACACCCGCAAGCTCGATCACCTCCGCTCGACGCTACGGGAGGCGATAGATCACCGGGGATTCTCTTTCGTGGACGTGCTGCAGATATGCGCAACCTACTACAACATGACCGAGTCTTACAATGCACGGGTCTATGAACTGGAGGACCACGATCCCGCAGACTTCAATGCCGCATGCGCAAAAATGCGGGAATGGGACTACTCCAGTGATGCGGCAATCGCCCTCGGCACCTTCTACCGGACCAGCGCACCCACCTTCGATGAGGAGTTCAGCAAGGGGCGCCAGGGCGATGAGGAGCGGAAAGGGGCCATCGCCGCATTGCTGGACCAGCGTGTATAGCAGCAGAAGGGTGTGTACGGGTTCACCGTGCCACGTGCCCCTTCGATCGGGGGGGCACAACAACTAAAAAACCTTTGCGCGTTGAAGGGGATTGCAATGACAGCGGAGTTTGATCTGGTGATCATCGGCACCGGTACTGCAGGGAGAACGGTAGCCTTTGAATGTGCGGATGCCGGATGGTCGGTGGCCGTCGCCGAAGAGAGACCCGTCGGGGGGACCTGCGCCCTGCGGGGATGCGATGCAAAGAAGGTGCTTGCCGGCGCCGCCGAGGTCGTCGCCCGGGCGAAAGGGCTGGAGCACAAGGGAATTACCGATGCCCCGGCCATCGACTGGGGGGATCTTGTGGCGTTCAAGACCACCTTCACGGAGCCTCTTCCAGAGGCGATGAAAAGTGCGATGGATGATGCGGGGATGCGGATCTTTCGGGGGCATGCAAGGTTTTCCGGCCCGAACACACTTCGTATCGGGGAAGAAGAGGTGAGAGGACAGAAGGTGGTCATCGCCTCTGGTGCGCACCCCCGACCGCTGGACATTCCAGGCGAAGAGCACCTGACCACCAGCGATCAGTTCCTCTCGGCCGAAGCGCTCCCGGGGCGGATCGTATGCGTGGGAGGAGGATTCATTTCGTTTGAATTCGCGCATATCGCCGCCCGTGCAGGCGCGGAGGTGACCATCCTCAACCGGAGTGCCCGCCTTCTCCGGGGATTTGATCATGATCTGGTCGACATGCTGGCGGAGGAGTCCCGAAAGGCAGGGATCAGGATTGTCATGAACGCGCCGGTGAAGGCGATACGAAAGACCGGCGATGAACTGGTGGTGGTCGGCGGCGAGGACGAGGGGCAGGAGTTTGGTGCGGATATGGCACTCCACGGGGCGGGGAGGGTGTCGTCCGTCGAAGACCTCGAGTTGGAGGCTGCCGGTGTGGCGGTGAGCCGTGGACGGATCCAGGTCAACGAATTCCTCCAGAGCACCACCAATCCCGACATCTATGTCGCAGGCGACGCCAATTCCGCCGGCCCCCAACTCACCTCCGTGGCGACCGCGGACGGGGAGACCGTGGCCCACAACCTTCTCCAGGGCAATTCGGTACGGGCGGACTACTCCCTCTTCCCGGCCGTCGTGTTCACCTACCCACCCCTGGCCATGGTCGGCATGACCGAGGAGGAGGCGCAGTCCAAAAACCTTCGCTATGTGCGCCACTTCGAAGATACCTCCTCATGGTACGCATCGCGGCGTGTCGGCCTCTCCACTTCAGGATACAAGATCCTGGTCGACGATGACGGCTTTCTTCTGGGTGCGCACCTGCTCGGCTACGGCGCCGATGAGCAGATCAATCTCTTCGCACTGGCGATGAAGGAGCATCTCCCGGCCGAGGTATTCCGGGGGATCAACTGGGCCTATCCTACCGGGGGGTGGGATATTCGGAACATATTCGTCTAGAGGAGCGGGGCCAGAGGTTCAGAACAATTATATAGCCCCCTCTTCAACAAGAGCGCATAGTCCAAGGAAGTGGTAACCATGTTGAATGCGAGAATTGAAGAAGCGATCAATGACCAGATCAAGTGGGAGTTCTACTCCGCATACCTCTATCTCTCCATGAGCACCTGGTACGAATCCCTCGGCCTGCGCGGGTTCGCCAACTGGGAGAGGGTGCAGTTCCAGGAAGAGCAGGCGCATGCCCTGAAATTCCTCGACTACGTCATCGCACGCGGCGGCCGCGTCATCCTCCAGCAGGTGGATGCTCCCCAGGCCGAATGGGAGTCCCCGCGAAGGGGTTTCGAGCACCAGCTCGAGCACGAGCAGCTCGTGACCTCCAAGATCAACAATCTCGTCAACCTCGCCATCGAGGAAAAAGACCACGCCACCTACAACATGTTGCAGTGGTTTGTCAACGAACAGGTGGAGGAGGAAGCAAACGCCACAGAGATCCTCGACAATCTCAGGATGATCGAGGAGGGCGGCGGCAGCGGGATGCTCTACATGCTGGACAAGGAGCTGCAGGCACGGGTCTTCACCCCGCCTGCGACAGAGAAATCACCGTAACATTATCCTTTTCCTTTTTTACCCCGGGAGATCCAATTTTAACGGATGCGTGAACGGGAGGGCGATCACGCCGTCGCAAGCGTGATCTCCGCACTTCCCCGGCCGACGTCATGCATCGGCGTCGGATCGTCGTTCGAAGAGAGGGCCCAGATGATGTGGACGGTCTGGCCGGGGACGAGGACTCTGTCGTACGCATCGCCGGTGTCGAGCCTCCGGGAAAATTCAATAACCGTGGTACCGTCCTGCTCGTTCCCGGCACGCTCCAGAAGATCATCGGTCCCCCCGAGATCGGTGTCGGGGGGGTGCGGCCCGGTCGGGCCGATGGAAAACTGGTCCTGCAGGATCGCCTGGCCGCCCTCAACCCATCCCAGCACCATATCGGCCTCGTTCATTCTGCTGGTGGGATCGAAGCCGATGGCCACCCAGCCCTCCACCTGCGCCTCCAGCCCCATGGTCAGCAGCTCCGCATCGTTGTTCCAGTGCACCGTGTAGCCCGGCCCCACCTCCTTGCTGCTGGCATATTCTCCCCCGGAGATGACGCCGTCGGCAACCCACGTAGAGGGCATCAGCGTCGCGGCCGGTTCGGCACCTCCACCGGGGGAGGGAGAGGGAGTCGTCACCGATGTGGGATCTGCTGTGGGCGGCGCATCCTGAGGTTGCTGCTCCGTACACGCTGCCGCCATCACCAGAAGGGCAACCATGCAGCAGAGAGAAAGGAGTTTCATTGGAGGTCGTATACACCACGCACGATAAAAATAATGTATGTCACATGAGCTGGATTCTCCCCGCTGCTTTGCGCAGGAGGAAGAGAGGGCTCCCGCACCGGACGGCGCGGAACAGCTGCGGGAGCCAGCGCGAACGTAACAGGGCCCGGCCGCCTGCACACGATGAACACCGCTGCTGTCAGGGTTGGGTGAACGACAATTTCTGAAGGACGATTCAGGGGAGGGAGCGACGATATTGCCTCTTCATTACGCCGATAGTTTTTGATTTTGACCACGAAAAAACGGCAAATTTGAATTTAGATGATTTAAAACGAACAAATTTGGACTAGAAATGAATAAAACGGTCCAAATTGGATAAAAACGTTGTAAAACGCGTGTAACAACATATAGATTTATTAGTGGATGCATCCAACGTAGAGGCACATTACTGACCGGGAGATAGTTACTATGACAGGATTTTTTGTGCCGAAAAAGGTCTTTTTCACCTGCGGAACAGGGAGGGATCCCGAACGCCTCGCGTCCTTTGAAATGGCGTTGAGGGAGGCGTCCATCGAATGTTACAATCTTGTCACGGTGAGTTCGATTCTGCCCCCCAGATGCCAGATACTTCCGAAGGATGAGGGGCTCAGGCAGATGGAGGCAGGCAGCGTGATTTTCACCGTTATGTCCCGGCTCTCCTCCAACGAGCCCCACCGGCGCATTTCCACGTCGATAGGGGTTGCCATCCCCGAAGAGATGGAAACCCAGTGGGGATACTTTGCAGAACACCATTCCTTTGGCCAGAGCAAGGAGCAGGCAGGAAAATATGCGGAAAAACTGGCGTATGATATGTATCACAGCATCACCGACAAAATCCCCAAGAAAACCCTCAACGTCACCGAAACCGCCGTGGTCGGCGATGAAGGTGAATGGACCACCGTGCTCGCTGCAGCCATCTTTTTGATGGAGTAGAGTGAGGCAGACACCCCGAACACCCCACACCACTCATATGACATCGCGGATCCATTCCCCCCACACCACCTGCCCGCACTGCAAAGAAGAGGTCTACCTCGATGAACTGGTGGGTGGCCGCTGCCCGCTTTGCGGACAGTCGCTTGAGGGAGCCGAAGAGCAGTCAGAACTCTTTGACGATCTCCTCGAGCGATCGGATCTCTCCTGGCTGGTATTCCAGTATTTCCTCTACAAGCGGCTGGAGAACCTCGGCGCAAACCCACTGCAGATCATGCAGCTCGTGAGCAGGTATGAAGAGCAGCTCGCTTCCGGAAACGAGGAGGACGAGCCATCCGAGATCATGTTAGACATTTCCATGTCCATCATCGACCATCTCCGTCTGAAAACCTGCCACGAGTGTAAAAAGAGGTTTTTGCGTGGCGGGAAAAAGAAAATTTGCGGCAATATAAGGCTGAACGATTTTCAATTCGCCTTTTTCTGCCCGTCCTGCGGTCAGTAGCTCCTGCCCACCAAGGCCGGCCTTCCCGCCCCGCCGCAGGCAACGCACGGGCCCCCTTTCTTTTCAACATACCGTGAGCGGATATCGCTGCCCAGCAGGGCAGCACCGGTCTCTTTTTCGATGCGCTCAGCACACTCCTCGCTGCCGCACCAGTTGACAACGGCAACCCCCGCCCGCACCGCCGCGGGAATCTCCTCCATCGCAGACGCTGCAGTGATCTTGTGCGCCATCTCCTCCTCGGCGCGGGTGCGCAGGCGATCCCTGAACTGCTCCATCTGTGCCTGCACCTCCTCGACGATCGCCGTCCGGTTCACGGCAGTCTTGTCGCCAAGCCGGTTGACCGCCATCACAGTGCCGGCGTCGATATCGCGAGGGCCCACCTCCAGCCGCAGGGGTACGCCGCGCATCTCCCAGTAGTAGTACTTCGCCCCGGGCCGGATGGCACGTGTATCGACCGTCGTCCGGTACCCCGCACCTTTGAGCTCTGCCTCGAGTGCCGCCGCATGCGCCAGCACCTCTTCCTCCCGTTTGCCGACGATGATAGGGACGATGGCGACCTGCACGGGAGCGACAGCCGGCGGGAGCACCAGCCCGCGGTCGTCCCCGTGCACGCTCACCACCGCGGCGATCGACCGCTCAGAGATGCCGTAGCAGGTCTGGTGGGCAAACTGCTGCTCGCCGGACGCATCCTCGTAGGTGATGTCAAAGGTACGCGAGAAGTGGTCCCCCAGGTGGTGCACGGTCCCGATCTGCAGGGTGCGCCCGTCGGGCATGATGGTGTCGGCGGCGATGGTGTAGTCCGCCCCGGGGAACTTGTCCCAGTCAGGCCGCCGGGAGATGATCACCGGGACACAGAGCTGTTCATAGAAGGTCCGGTAGAGGCCGACCGCCTCCTCCACCTGCCGCTCGGCGTCCTCCCAGGTGGCATGTACGGTGTGCGCCTCCTTAAACGATGTGATCTCGCGCAGCCGGATCAGGGGGCGGGTATGCTTGGTCTCATAGCGGAAGGTATTGACCACCTGGTAGAGTTTCAGGGGAAGATCCGCGTGCGAGCGGATCCAGAGCGCATACATGGGGTAGATCGCCGTCTCGCTGGTGGGGCGGAGGGCGAGGGGGACGTCGAGTTCTGAGGTACCGCCGTGGGTGACCCAGTAGACCTCCTCCTCGAACCCCTTGATATGCTCCGCCTCCTTCATGAACTCATGCTTCGGGATGAGGAGGGGAAAGAGGGTTTCCTGGTGATCCGCATCGAGCAGGTCGCGAAGACGCTGGTACACATTCCGTCTCAGGGCAAATCCGTGCGGAAACCACACGTAAATCCCCTTAACCGGGTAGCGCACGTCCATGATCTCCGCTCGCCAGAGAATATCGTTATACCATGCACTGAAATCCGATTTTGCGGGAAGTGAACCGGCCTCATCCTCCATTGAATTGACACCTCAAGCTACTAATGGTATGATTGCGGGCGTAATAAAAGCCTCTACAACCGCTGCAATCGCCAATAGAGGAATCACGATACGTAAGAACGCGGATCCAAGTTCCGAGGCTCTTCGCGCCGCATCGCCCCCGCCCCGCAGCTCCAGGAGAAGTGCCTGACCGAGCATCAGCCCGAGGGCGCTTGCCGTGATAAATGCAGGAATTTCAAAAATGCCGTGAGGGATGAGGGATGCCGCTACAAAGAGCAGCCCCTGCTCCTGCCGGACCAGTTCCATCACCACGCCGATGATCACCCCATTGACGCTCAGAATAGCCACAGTCAGCAGTCCTGCGGACGCACCGCCCAGGAAAAGGAAAATGCATGCTTCGAGGTTGTTGAGGAAGAGTTTCAGGCTGATCATTGCCGGACTGTCGTCGAGAATCTCCCCGAAGAGTTCCTCGTCGAGCATCTCCAGCACCTGCTCGCCGAGCGAGGGGGACTGCCAGACAGCAACGACACCAATGCCGACGCACAGGCCGAAGATGGCCAGCGAGGCGAGTATTGCAGGAAGAAGCCGCACCTCAGACATACAGCACCATTCTCACCATATCGCGTATGCCCGGCGCCATCCCCACCATGATCATTGCCAGGATGATCAGGTACCAGAGCGCGGGGTTCCCCTCTTTCCGGTAGAGCTCCAGGATGTAGATGGCCGGGACAATCACCGCCACTTTGAGGGCGAACATGGAAAATGCCGTCCCTGTGGCGTCGATGAGGGCCGACCCCACCACGTGCTGCTCGACGTAGGGGATAGTGTGCAGGTCGATGCCGAAGCTCGTGGCGCTGGCATCGAGCATATGCCCGAATATCAGGAGTTTATAGAAGATGTCCGTGACGTAACTCCACCCCGCAAGGTAACGGAGCGCCGCCCAGATCACGAGGCTCGTGGAGAGTGCCATGGTGAGAATGATTACAGCCACCCCGATATCGAGGGTGGGAGTATAACCCGCAACTGGGATGACGCCGAGGCCGAAGAGCAGGAGGATGAACCCGACGAGTATACACGCCCCGATACCTGCGGCCGCAAAACCCTTCGAGTACTGTGAGATCGTCCCCCGTGCCTCCAGAGCGCGGGCGATGACCAGCGCGCTCACGGTGTAGGCGAAGATGACAAAAAATATGATCGGGGTGACCAGGAGCACGTGGTAGGGAGACGGGATCATGCCGGAATCCTCGACCACCCGCAGCAGTCCTCCCAGCACTACGTACGGAATGAGGGAGAGGGCGAAGTCGTGATCGATGGAAATCCCGGTGCGCCTGAGCCACAGGTAGACCAGGAAGACGGCGATGATGAGGAGCGCGGCGTAGGTCAGGGTGTCGACAATCGTATAGGGCTGGCCTTGAATGATGGGATCGACGTAATATTTAGATATAAATTCCCCAATCATTTATGATAGTAATGAGCGCGGACGGTATAAACGTACTTAAAAAACAGGTTTTTGACAAATCGAAGTGGATGCAGCTGCCGCGTGATGTGGTCATCGGCCACGATGCTCTCGTCCAGCTGCCCGCCGTCTGTGAAGACCTGAAACTGGGGGGGTCCGCGTATGTGATCGCCGGGCCCCGCACCATGGAGGTTGCCGGAAGGAAGGTCGTGGACCTGCTCGCCGAATCGAAATCGGTGGAGACGGCGATCATCCATTCCATCTCCATCGAAACCATCCAGGAAATCGAGGGAAAAGCAGGAGAGGCGGATTTTCTCGTCGGGGTCGGCGGGGGGACGGTGATCGACACCGCAAAGATCGCATCCTTCAACCTCGACCGCCCGTTCATCAGCGTGCCCACCGCCGCCTCGCACGACGGGATCGGCTCCGCCCGAGCCTCGGTTCCCGTGGAGGGGGGGAGCGCATCTCTCGAAGCGCACCCCCCCATGGCCATCATCGCCGATACCGGCATCATCGCTTCCGCCCCGCACCGGCTGCTCGCGTCCGGATGCGCCGATATCATCTCCAACTACACCGCCGTCCTCGACTGGGAGCTCTCCCAGCGCCTGCGGGGAGAAGCGTTCTCCGAATATGCCGCGTCACTCTCGCGTATGACCGCGGAAATCCTGGTGAAGAACGCCGATCTGCTCAAACCAAACACCGAAGAGAGTGCCTGGATGGTGACGAAAGCGCTCGTCTCCTCGGGGGTGGCCATGAGTATTGCAGGATCCTCGCGCCCGGCAAGCGGGGGGGAGCACAAGTTCAGCCACGCACTCGACCGCCTGGCCCCGGGAAAGGGGCTGCACGGAGAGCAGTGCGGCATCGGCGCCATCATCACCATGTACCTGCATGGAGGGGACTGGCGGAGCATCAGGGCGTCACTGCGAAAAATTGGCGCTCCGGTTACCCCAAAGGAAGTGGGTATCGACGATGAAATCGCCGTACAGGCACTCCTCGAGGCAAAAAACATCCGCCCCGAACGTTTTACCATCCTGGACATGGGGCTGACACCTGAAAGGGCCAGAGACTTAATAAAAATGCTCTATAAAGAGTAGCTACGCATGCAGGATACAAAGACCAAGGTCACGCTGATCGGGAGGCACCTCGCACGCCCGGATCTGGAGTTCGTGTACGAGGGCGCGCTGCCCGAGTGCAAGGGTTGCAAGCTGAACAAGGTGTGCAACAACCTCCAGCCAAAGAAGCGGTACCGGATCGTCACCGTGCGCAACTCCACCCGGCATGAATGCAGTGTTCACGCAGGAGGAGAGGCCTGCGCAGTGGAGGTGATTGAATCCCCTGTTCTGGCCCTTATTCCCGCGGAAAAGGCCATCGTCAATTCAAAGATACTCTTCGAGCCCGGGTGCAGGCAGGAGTCCTGCAAGGGCTGCGACCTCTGCAACCCCGAGGGAGCGGTGTCGGGTGATTACTACCTCGTCGGGGAGGTCCTCGGCAACCCGCCTGTCGAATGCGAGCGGGGCAGGGCCCTGAAACTGGTTGAACTGCGCCCGGTGTGAGCGTCAGCGGCGGGCACCCAGAAACAGCCTCCATGAGAGGTCGAGCAGTTCACCGGCGCGGTGAAGGCCGGCCAGCCAGTCGAAAGGGATTGCCCCGATTCCATAGTCGGCACCTGCCAGCGCGCCGCAAATGGCCCCGATCGTATCTGCATCGCCGCCGAGATTGATCGCGCCGACCACCGCATCCTCAAACGACGATGAATCCATAAAGATCGATACCGCACAGTGCGTCGTTTCAAGCGCGTCGAGGGAGGGGGAAAGGGGGAAACGGAGCGGATCCGCCAGCATCCCGCATACCTCATCGCTCGCGCAGGCGCGCAGGGCGCGGTAATGGGCGCGTGACCGGTCCTCCCCGCGGCAAAGACCGCTCACCATCCGGTTGACGAAGGCCGAACATTCGGCGGCGACCGGATGAAGGTGGGTGAGACGGGCGCACTCGATACTCACCTCGCGCACCGCCCGGGGAGGATAATAGACCCCGATGGGCGCCCCGCGCATGACACCGCCATTGCTCCGCCCCCCGCCTGAGGCGTCGTACACCCGCTGTGCCGCTTCCCGGGGAAGTGCCCCCTCCCGGATCAGCTCGAAGACTGCAGAGGACGTGGGGCCGTAGAATTGCGGGGATTGCGCAAAGTCCTGTACAAACCGCCTGAGAATATCTTCCGGGGAAAAACCTGCGCAAAATACGAGCGATTCTGCGATCGCCATCGCCTGAAGGGTGTCGTCGGTGAAATGGCCCGCTTGGATGCCGTGGAGCCCTCCTCCCTCGAAGGATCGGACCGGGCGAGGGGGCACAGGGAGCCCCTCGAGGGGCGCGCCCATTGCGTCGCCGATCGCAAGTCCGATAATCACTCCCGCTGCATTGACGAAGTTCAATATAAAGATCACCAATAAATTATATCAGTCTGGGAAATGTAGTATTTTTTGAGGATTGGTGAGAACGTGCAGAAAGAAGAATTGCTCCATTTGCATATGCTTCTGGTTCATGTGAAAAAATTCCATGAGAAATCGAGGGGGGAGGAGATCGCCACCGCCAGTTATGATGAACTCGGCATCTCTCCGGTGCACATTCACAAGAATAAGATCTGTCACAAGAAGGCAATCCTTACCCTGGGTGAGGAGATTGTCCAGCACCTGCGGCAGCAGCAGCCTCCCATGGTGGAATTCTCTACAAAAGAAAAGGTCGCTGTTGAACAGTAACCCATGGAAAACCACTCAATTTTGAGGGAGATCATCTCCCGGCTTACTTCTGAGGATAGTTCCCCCGCGGATGTCCAGCGGATCAAGATTGCCGTCTCCCGCAGCCACGGTCTTGCCTCCATCCCGAAAAACTCCGCGATCCTCGCCGCGGCGAATGATGCGGAGCGGGAATACCTGCGTCGCCTTCTGCAGGTGAAACCGACCCGGACGCTCTCCGGGGTGGCGCCGGTGGCGGTGATGACCTCTCCCCACCCCTGCCCGCACGGCACGTGCCTCCCCTGCCCCGGCGGACCGGATCATCCCTTCCACTCGCCCCAGAGCTACACGGGTGAGGAACCGGCAGCCCTTCGGGGGCGCCAGAACGCCTATGACCCCTACGCACAGGTGCGGGTCCGCCTGCAGCAGTTCACCGAGCTCGGCCACGATATCGACAAGGTGGAGCTGATCGTCATGGGCGGGACCATGACCGCCCGCGATCCTGCCTACCAGGACGAATTTATGCGTGCGTGCATCCGGGCGATGAACGAATTCGGGCAGGAGCCGGGGAGCGATGACCGCTCCTTCGAAGAACTCTGTGCGGCGAATGAACGGGCTCACGTACGCTGCATCGCCGTCACCTTCGAGACGCGCCCGGACTGGTGCCGGCGCGAGCACATCGATCGCATGCTCTCCCTCGGGGTGACCAAGGTGGAGGTGGGGGTGCAGCATGTCGACGACCGCATCCTCGCCTACAACCGGCGGGGGCACACCGTGGAGGAGAGCGCCGAGGCGAACCGGCTTTTACGCGACGCCGGGCTGAAGGTGGGCTTCCATGTCATGCCCAATCTCCCTGCATCGAGCATCGAAGAAGACCGCAGCCTCTTCGAGACCCTCTTTTCCGACCCCCGGTTCAAACCGGACTTCATCAAGATCTACCCCACCCTGGTGACCCCGGGCTCAGAGATCGAGGCGCTCTGGGAACGGGGGGAGTTTTGCGTATATAGCGAGGATGAACTCATCGATCTCATCGCCTACGGCAAAAGCCTGCTCCCCGAATACGTGCGCCTCCAGCGCGTCCAGCGCGATATCCCGGCAAAGCTCATCGTGGCGGGGTCGCGGCACAGCAATTTCCGGCAGCTGGCGCAGGAGCGCCTCACTTCGCAGGGAAAGCAGTGCCGGTGCATCCGCTGCAGGGAGGTGGGCAGGGCCCGGCTCACCGAAGAGCCCGAGATCCGGATGACGGCCTACGAGTGCTGTGGTGGAACTGAGCACTTTATCTCTGCGGGAGACGACAATGCTCTCATCGGCTTTGCCCGGATGCGATTCCCCGCCTCTCCATGGAGGCAGGAACTCGAAGGCGCCGCCCTCCTGCGGGAACTGCACGTCTACGGCAGCCTCGTCTCTCTCGGAAAGACTCCAGAAACCCGCGAGTGGCAGCACAGGAGGTACGGCAACCGGCTGCTCTCCGAGGCGGAGGAGACCGCCCGCGCGGATGGGTTTGCAGCGATGGCGGTGATGAGCGGGATCGGCGTCCGCCCGTACTACCGCAGGCACGGCTATGAGCGTAAAGGACCATATATGGTGAAGAGACTGACATGAACGCAGCGACGCTGGCATTTGTCAAACAGCGGTTTTCCACCTACTACCGCACCAGCACCCGCAGGATACCCCCCGCACTCGAGCAGCGCGAATGGGGGTTTGTCTTCTTCGACCCCTCGGCCGAGGTGCATATGCGCCGGCACATGTCGTTTTCGTCACGCCAGGAGCTCAGCGATTATATCCGTTCGATGGTCCCCGCCCATGCCTACTATTCGACCGCCTACTATGCCTACCCCGCCGCTGCCACCATGAACGACAAGGAGTGGACCGGTGCGGATCTCATCTTCGATCTCGACGCCGACCATATCGTCAGGGGCGTTGCCTACGACGTGATGCTCGAGCGGGTCAAGGAGGAGACGCAAAAACTGGTGGGCATGCTCTCTGGAGAGCTGGGATTTTCAGAAAAAACCATGGAACTGGCGTTTTCCGGGGGGCGCGGCTACCATATCCATATCCGAGATCTGGAAGTCAGGGAATGGGGCAGCCAGGAACGCAGGGAGCTCGTGGACTACGTCTGCGGGATCGGGCTCGATCCTGCAATCATGCTCCGCCCTCACCCCCGGGCGCAGGGCTGGCCGGCCCGCTACCGCGAGGCGCTC
>JAENYT010000051.1 GCA_016841665.1 Methanobacteriota archaeon | reverse complement strand
TGGTTGTCCGACGCTATATTCGCGCTGACATACACCGAAGCGAAAGTCTAGTCTGCCTGAGTCTAACATTACGGTATCGGCTTCCTGAATCCGGGTCCTCCTCCTTATGTTTCGCAGATCGACACCCTACTGCAGGTCAGGGAAAACGACATTCATCGTCTCTCATCCCTAGGTAGGATTGGGAAAAGAACCCATATGGCTGCCAGAGTGTGGCGTGGGAAGTGAAGGTGACCGTCCACCCTCTTGCTCGCCTAACCGGAGGGAGATGCGAGACACTCACTAGGCTATTTACCCTTGTGAGTGCGAGGTGTGATTCCAGGATTCCGCCAATCACCGTTATGCCCACAGTTTAAGTGACAGTTCTCGCGTCCGCCAGTACACAGGATGACTGGCGTAGATCGGCTGCCGTGGTGGGCTTCCCACTGACCACGTCCTCCACCATTTGCTCGACTACTCAACCAAACAAGTTACTTTCCACAACATTCGCACCTGCCCTTAGCTCTGGCAAATGCTCGTTCTATTTCCTCTGCAGTGAATTCATCTCTGTTCGACATTCCTGCACCATCTGACCTTGTCTTTTCCTCGTCGCAAAATAAGGCTTTCGTTAATGGATTGGTGTAATGGTTGAGGTCATTCTGAAAATATCAGATATTTGCGATAGAAAGCTGCATCAAGGCAATTGGGGGCCGATGACGGTTTCTGGAACGTCTCCCGGAAGTCTATCCTCCAAGGAGAAGCTGATGGTCAAATGACCTCATTATGCCCGGGCACCCTCGGGCACCTCAAACGTCGTGATGATCGGCCTTCTTCCGTCTTCCAGCGGGAAATCTGTGCATCCGGTGACGGGTGCACGAGCCTCACGCCGGAGGGGTGGGGCTTCCTCTAAATACAACTCAGTGGCCTCCTTGAGGTTGGCCACCGCCTCCTCCACCGTCCTGCCCTGGCTGACGGTGCCGACCTCCGGGCACTCCGCTACATACATATCCTCTTCCCTGTAGAGTACGGCCGTGAACGTCCTCATGATCTCACCGATAGAATAGCATCTCCCTTCGGGGTGATAATCCTGACCGAAGTGTTCGGATGGTCGTCTGCCTTTGGGCCGAGCAGGCAGCCTCCTCCCGCGAACGACAACATTCACCATCTCCTCACCCCCGGGCACGATCGGGAGGAGGAGAGAACTCATATGGCTGTCCGGACGCACCGGGAGGAGCGAGTTCGTCGCGAAGCTCGAAGCAGTGCTCCCTGAGATTCGGGAGCGTTTCGGCGTCGCGAAGATCGGCATCATCGGGTCTATCGCACGGGGCGAAGACCTGCCGGAGAGCGATGTAGATGTGCTGGTCGAGCTGTTGCCGGACCACCTCACGTTCCGGAACTTTTCAGCGCTCGCAGATTTCCTGGAGGGGCTGTACTGGCGGAAGGTCGACCTGCTCGCCGTCGGCGGGCCTCGACCCTGTCATCCGGCAGGATGTGGAGAGTGAGGTGGTCTGGTGTGAAGTGTGACGAGATCTTTCTCCGTCACATGCCCACGAATAGACCGGAAGGGCGGGTGCTCCTCGCTGATCCCGATCCGGGAGGGATACGGTACAATCGCACGTCTGCGTTGTAACGTCAAATGCGATCACCCTAATGTACACCGAAATTAACAATTATGATAAGGTTGGTGTACTAAATGAGGAATACGGGAGACAGCAAGTGACAATTGAGATCCTGAAGTCCATCGCCCGCGACGGGCAGGTGTTCACGCTTGAGCAGCTGCACCGGCAGACACAGATCCCAAAAAGCGTACTCTCGGTGATGCTCTCCCGGTGGGAAGATCGGGGCTTCGTCGAGCGGATCGAGAGGGGAAAGTACCTGATCATCCCGCTTGAGAGCGAGAAGGGCAAGTACACGCTCCACGAGTTCGTGATTGCATCGCACCTCGTCCTGCCGTCCGCGATTGCATACTGGAGCGCTCTCCACTACCACGGCCTGACTGAACAGATCCCGATAACGGTCTTTGTCCAGACGACGGCGCGGAAGAAGAAGAACCAGCTCGAGGTGTTCGGCGTGGACTACCGGATCGTGCGGGTAAAGCCGGAGAAGTTCTTCGGGTTCAAGAAGGAATGGATCGAGGAGACACCGGTCACCGTCACCGACAGGGAGAAGACGGTGATCGACTGCCTCGACAGACCCGAATACGCCGGAGGGATCGTCGAGGTCGCAAAGGCACTGGAGGACGCATCACTGGATCGCGAGACCCTGAGTCGATACGCCCAGCAGCTCGGGAACAACGCTGTTGTCCGGAGGCTCGGGTACCTGAGCGAACAGATGGGAATTCCCCTGGATCTGCCTCTCCCGACATCCAGGAGGTACCTCCTCCTCGATCCTACGATGCCGCACCAGGGAGAGAACGATCCGAGGTGGCGGCTGGTCGTCAACGCCGAGATTACCCATCAGGGGGACTCCGAGTGATACCGATCGTGGAGATCAAAGAGGCCGCCCGTGCCTTCGGGATTCCCCCATCGACTATCGAGCGGGACTATGCACAGAACTGGCTCCTCGCTCATCTGAGCGCCCTTCCTATGGCGCTGAAAGGTGGGACAGGGATCCGGAAAGTCTTCATCGAGAACTACCGCTTCTCGGACGATCTCGA
>JAENYT010000050.1 GCA_016841665.1 Methanobacteriota archaeon | reverse complement strand
AGGGCCTGGTCTCGTAGGAGTTCGAGCGTTCGAATCGCTCCCCTCGCATTTACTTCTTTTGATAAAGCAAAAGCCGTATAACGCATCCTGCAGAGGCCCCAGAAGGAGACAGAACAGAGGGGTGTGAAACGAGGGGTGTTCAAGAGCATCAAGGGTAGGATACGGCGGGGTGAGGATATCAAGCCCATACAAAACCGGTACGGCGGCTGTTGAAAGAAAATAATAAATTTTTAGTTGTTCGCGGAAATTTCCCGGCGGTTTTACGTGGCTCTTTTGAGCGTAAATTTGAACGCCGCCCCTTCCTCCTGATGGCCCGGCACCCGATCCTCTACCCAGGCCTTGCCGCCATATCTCTCCACCAGTGCCCGGACTATGAAGAGCCCGAGCCCCTCACCCTTACCCTGCCGGGTTCCTCGTTCGAAACGGTGGAAGAGCTTCTCCTTCATCTCATCCGGCACACCCGGACCGGTATCTTCCACAGAAACCAGCACTTCGCCATCCCGCTCCATGACCCGGATGACAATTTCGACATCAGATCCGCCGACCTTGACAGCATTGCCGAGGAGATTCGTGAAGATCACCGGCAGGAGACCATCCGCCAGCACATCGACCCTTCGGCTGTCATACCGGATCGATGCTTCCGGGAAGTTCTCAGTTTCCTCCTTGACGACCGCATCGAGGTTCACCGGCACCAGGCGGTCGGATTCCTGCTGAAGCCGCCGGATGGTGGCGACGTTTCGGAGGATCTCACTGCTTCGTTGAATAGCATCCCGCAGTTTGCGGGCATAGAGCCACTGGTCGCCCGCCAGTAGTTCGACCAGGAGATCGGCGTACATACCGGAGACATTGTTCGCGTTCCGGACGTCATGGGTCATGATGTCGAGATACATGTTCGCCTCGTCGCGAGCCGCCTCGACCTCCCGGTTGAGCCTGGCGAGGTCGTCGGTGCGGCGCTGGAGTGCTTCTTCCGCCAGCTTCCGCTTGGTGATGTCCACGGCCATGCCGACGATGAAGCGGCGGCCGTCGGCAAGCGTGCCCGGCGAGGACGCGGAGAAACTCCAGTGCCGGGTCTGACCGTCCCGGGTGCGGATGGGGAATTCGATCTCTATCGTTCGCTGGTCACCCTTGAAGAGTGCCTGCATGTGATCGCACACGGCATCTGCGCCTTCCCTATAGGCGCTGGTGAGCCATGCGTCGAATGTCGGAACGTCCTGAAGCGTATAGCCGGTCGACTCGGTCCAGGTGTGGCTGATCTGGAGCACTTCACCATCCTCGGCGTGCATGATGATCGGAATCGGCGCATCCTCAACGGTCCGCCGGAACCGTTCCTCGCTCTCCCGCAAGGCCTCTTCCGCCTGCTTACGCTCGGTTATATCCCGGGCATTCACAACAAAACCCTGAACAGCCTTCTCTTCCAGGAGATTTGCTCCTGTCACTCCGAGTGTATGCCAGTTGTCTTCGATATCCTTAATCCGGACCTCAAAGTTCAATCGCACAAATGGTTGAGCTCTTGCGGTAGCCATTGCTTTTACAACTATTGGTACATCGTCAGGATGCGTCAGTTCTAAGATATTTCTACCAATGAGATGCTCCGGATTGTATCCTCCAACCCGTTTCACTGAAGGGCTCGCGTACTTGAAGTGCCCCATCGTATCGAGGACTACGATAATGTCTGAAGCATTTTCGATAAGCGATCGGAACCAGGACTCGCTCTCTTGGAGAACCACATTAGTTCGCTCGTGCTCTTGGATCTCGACCCGGAGTTGGGTACTGGCACACGCCTGTTCGGCTGTCCATTCCTTCATCCGGTCTTCGAGCTCGGTATATACCTTACTCAGCGCCTCCCTGGCGTGCGTGAGGCCTGCATTCTCACGCCGAAGAGCGTTATTCTCTTTCTGGAGCTCGGCAGTTCGCTCGATTACGAGCCGTTCGACTTCGGCGGAGACATCTCGTACTGCTTCGTCCTGTCTGGTGGGATCGGATTTTTTCTGTGGAGTATCTGGGGGCGCTGACATCGGGATTGGGGACTCCAGTTTAATAATCAGTACCAGTGAGTTTCCTATAAGGGGTAATAACAATAGCTCTACCGGACGGTGTAGTGTCATCACCCGAGTAAGTTAACGAAAGTGCTTGCCAGTTGACAAGAGCGCGATTTCTACCAAGCCCTCACAGAAGAACGACTCCATGAAGTTCACTAAAATAGGTTACCTGTTAACCAGGTTCGATCTTCGTGAGATACCGTCGCGCGGGGACGGCTTGAGAGAAGTTCATCAAAATGAGTTACCGGTTAAACAGAGTCCGACTTTTCTGAGATACCTCTCACCCCACATTTACTTCTTGAGTTGTATTCCCCCCGCTTTCAAGTCCTCCCATTGTCCTAGCCGTTCCCGCGCATGTTTATTCAGCGTAAACGGCTTCCCGCTCTTCGCATTCTTCTTCATGTAGTGCAGCGTTCCCTTGGAAAACCCTATCTTCTTCCACTCAGCACATGACATATTCAGGATCTTCTGCCGGATCTCGTCCGAATCCTGCCGCTCAACCGTATACACAGGAGTCACGAAATCCGACATCTTCTTCTTGCCGACGAGGTAGTGCGCCAGCTCCCTGGCCTTGAGGAAGATGACGTAGCACCATGCGTACTCCCTGTCCTGATACGTCACCGTCTTGTTGAACCGGCGGTTCACCTCCTCGGTAACCTT
>JAENYT010000017.1 GCA_016841665.1 Methanobacteriota archaeon | reverse complement strand
ACTATGAAATGCCCGAACTGCGGCGCTGAGATGCAGCTCGAGTAATCCACCCTCTTTTTCTCACCAATATTCATTTACCCGCACAACCGCAAGTACAAAGGATGAATCCCTCCGATTGCCTCTCCGGTATCCTCAAAGGGTATGCGCCGCTCGTGGTGGCGCTCTCCGGAGGGACGGACAGCATGGTGCTGCTCGCTGCGGCCAGAAAGGCGAACATACGCGTGGCCGCCGTCGCCGTGGACACCGGCCTGAACCCCGCTGGTGAGCTCGCACGCGCCCGGGCCATTGCGATGCTTCTTAGGGTCCCCTTTGAAGTGCTGCACCTTGACATGCTGGCCCTTGAGGAGGTGCGCACCAACAGCCCCCGGCGCTGCTATGTATGCAAACGGGCGATGATGGAGGCGATCGCCGGGTGGGCGGCGGACCATGGATTCGGGATGGTGGCCGACGGCACCAATGCCGACGATGACCCTTCGGACCGCCCCGGGATGCGGGCGCTTGAGGAGCTCGGGGTGTTGAGCCCGTTTGTGCGGTGCCGTATGGGAAAGGAGGAGATTTCGGTGTTGGCCGGTGAATTGGGAATCGAGGTGATCCCCTCGTCGTCCTGCATGGCGACGCGATTTCTGGGGCATACGCCGCTTTCTCCCGAGCGAATCGAGCGGGTGCGGAAGGCCGAGGCCCTGCTCCGCGGGGATGTGCGGGGGAGGCTGCGGGTGCGGGACATGGACGGGCATGCGGTCATCGAGGCGGACGCCGTCGAATACCCGGCAATCAGAAGAAAAATGAAGGAGATCGAAGCGCTGGGATTTGCCTCGGTCCGGCTGGCAGGCGAGGGGAGGGAGCGATAATGGACGCAGTGCTCGTGCGCTACGGGGAGCTGTTCCTGAAGAGCGAGCCGGTGAAGCGGCGGTATATCGATATCCTGCTGCGCAACATACGAAGGGCCCTGGACGCGAAGGGGTATGAGTACCATATCGAGGTGTACCGGGGGCGCATCCTGATCGAGGGGGACGACCTTGCGGGCATCTGCGCCGCGGTGTGCCGGATCTTCGGGGTGGTGAGCGTAAGCCCGTGCATCCGCACCCCCCCCGAGCTCGGGGATATCATGGCAGCTGCGGTACAACAAGCCCTCTCCCGCCTGAAGCCGGGGATGTCCTATGCGGTCAGGGCGCGCCGGGCGGGGCTTGCGGGGTTCACCAGCCAGGAGCTCGGCAGATGGATCGGATCGGAGATTTTCACCGGGATGGATGGGCTGGAGGTCGATCTCGGGCACCCGGACTACGAGATCTTCGTCGAGGCGCGGGACATCGGGGGGCTCGTCTACGACGAGCGAGTGGAGGGGCCGGGGGGGCTGCCCCTCGGCACGCAGGGCCCTGTGCTCTCGCTGCTCTCCCCGGGCATCGATTCGCCGGTGGCGTCCTGGCTGGCGATGCGGCGAGGGTGTACGGTCACCCATCTTCACTTCGACGGCGGCCGCTGGATGGGGAAGGATGTGCGGGAGGGTACCTTTGAGAACCACCGCCGCCTCTCCGCGTGGTGCCTCGGCCAGCCCCTCACCCTACAGGTGGTCTCCCTCGAGCCGTTCTTTGCCAGGCTTGTCGAGGAAAAAGAGGTCAAAAACCGCTGTATTATCTGCAAACGCTTCATGCTGCGCGTCGCAGGGCGTATCGCCCGGGACCAGGGGGCGCTCGCCATCGTCACCGGCGATTCGCTCGGCCAGGTGGCATCCCAGACCCTTGCCAATATGGGGGTGATCGAGGAGGCGAACACCTCCGGGATCCCGATCCTGCGCCCCCTCATCACCTTCGACAAGCAGGAATCCGTCGAACTCGCGCGCACCATCGGGACCTTCCGGGACGCTGCCGGGGATCTTGGCTGCGGGGTGGTCCCCAAACATCCCGCCCTCGCCGCCACCCTCGAGGCGGTGCGTGCGGAGGAAGAAGAGATGGGGATTGAGGGGCTGGTCGAGGAGGCATGCTCCTCGATCCGGGTATGCCGGGCACTCAACGGCGAGATGGAGGAGATCAGGTGACGTTGAGCCCGTTTTCTGCGGCGATCTCCCTGAACGCGTCGGCGACATGTTGCGCCTGTGCATCGGTCAGCCCGTAGGTATTGTACTTCCAGACCCGCGTGGAGCCGGGGATGACGCCGGTGATGCCGCGCTTCTTTAATTCTGATTGCAGGAAGAATCCCCGTTTCTTGTGCGTTTCCGCCACTTTGTCGAAAGAGCCGCGGGTGTCGATGCGGGTGAGCGAATGGCGGCGGGGGTACTCGGATTGCACCTCGGTGCCCTCGATGGAGAGGAGGGCGTCGGTGATCAGCCGGCTGTGGGCGATTTCGCGGTCGAAGTGTTTGACCCGCTCTTGAACCGCGGGAAACGAGGCCATCATGCCCACGATGGTGACGCCCATGAGCGTGCAGCCCATCAGCTCCACCTCCTTGATCCCGAAGGTCCGCTCCGTGAGATCGCCCTTCACCTTCGTCGTCCGGAAGACCGATTCCGCACGTTCGCTGGTGGCCGCCAGGAGGCCTGAGGGCGCTGGTGCCGCCATGCTCTTGTGGCCGGACCCCACCACGAAATCCACGCCGAGGGCGGACCCGTCCACCTCCATGATGCCCACCGAGTAGGCGCCGTTGAGCAGCACCGGTACATCGTAACTGTGCGCCACGCGGGCGATCTCTTTGACCTCGTGGATGTTGCCGAACTGGTAGTCGACGTGCTCGACGAAGAGAAGGCTGGGAGGACGCCCGAATTCGCGCATGACCTCTTCGATTCGCATCCCAGCCGCATCGGCAGTGACGCGGTTGTGCTCGTCCGTGGGAATTTCCCGGGGTATGCCGCCCGACTGCTCCACCGAGACGAACTCCGTGTAGTGGGAGAGCGCGGTGAGCATGACCGGGTCTCCCTTCTCCACGAGGGTGCTGGCGACCGCCTGGAATCCTCTCCTCGCACCGGGCACGACCCTGACCTCGTCCATGTGCAGCCATTCCGCGAGGTCGCGGTGGAACTCTGCGATGGGGGGTTTCTTGATATAATCGAGGCGGAAGGGCTTGAGACAGTAATCGCAGACCGAATAGCCGTCTCCGTAGGCGATACAGGCCTTCATGGCCTCGGGGGTGAGGCGCCCGCCGGCCTGGATGGGATCAATATTGATAGAGAGCTCCTCGACCTCCCGCACATCGATATCGCCGCTGCACTTCACCTGACCAGCTCCTTTTCGAGAATGGAGATCTGTTTCTGTACCTTCTCCAGGGTCCGCGCTGCCTGCTGTTTCTGCTCATCGTCGAGCAGGTGGTCCGGTGCGGTCTCCCGGAGAAGCGCCCTGATATCGGTCAACAGGAACAATGCCTGAAAAACAGCGTCTACTGCCCTCTGGGACAAAAAATCACCATACCTATATCGACCCAATCTATAGATAAGTAATGACTCGTCCCGCGGTTCACCTTCACACCGCATACTGCGGGGCTATTAAGAACCGCCATCGATGGGGAGATAACGTATGCGCTTTGTTCATATCGCCGACACCCACCTCGGGCTCGCCGCCTTTAATAAGATCGATCCCGAAAGCGGCATGAATCTGCGGGAACACCTGATCTACGACAATTTTCTGGAGACGATCGAGGTCATCATCCGCCAGCGCCCGGAAGCCCTCGTCCATGCCGGCGATCTCTTCGACCGTGTCAGGCCCAAGACGCGTGCGTATACCACGGTGCTGGAAGCCCTCGAGCGCCTCGGCGAGGAGGAGATCCCCTTCGTGGTGATCGCCGGAAACCACAGCATGCCCAAGACACGCTACACCTCGTCACCGCTCGAGGTGCTCGAGTACCACCAGGCGGAGGTGCATGCCGCATTCCGCTACCGCTATGAATCGGTGGAGCTCGGGGATGCGGTGTTTCACCTCATCCCCAACATGCTGCGTGCGCAGGACTATGCCGAGGCATACCATGAGATCGTGCTGGCGCCGGAACGCCGCAACATCCTGGTCACGCACGGACTCGTCAGCACCCTGCACGACTGGAGGCTGCGCACGGTGGCTGAGCATGAGCTGAGCGCGGACATGCTCTCGTCCGACTTCGACTACATCGCCCTCGGCCATTTCCACGGCCAGCGCCAGGTGGCGGACAACGCGTGGTACGCGGGCTCTCTCGAGTACTGCACCTACGGCGAGCTGTCCGACGTCAAGGGCGGGCTCGTCGTGGACACGGGGACCGGCCGGGTGGAGCACCTCGAGCTTCCCCACACCCCCATGATGGACCTGGGCACGGTCGGCTGCGAGGGCCTCAGCGGCACGGAAGTATCGGAGACAATCGCCCGGAAAATCGAGCGGTTTCCGGAGGGGCATGATCTGGCGATGTGCCAGCTGACCCTGGATGGCATCGCACGGGAGACGGTCCGGGCGGTCGACCGGCGCACGCTGGCGGAGTTCAAAAGAAGGGTGCTGGACCTGAAGGTGCGGATACGGATGGCAGATGAGCAGGCGAATGTGCTCGACGAAAAGGATCTGCGCACCGTCGACTATATCGCCGAATTCGAATCGTTTGTGGTGCAGAAGCACCTTGATGCGCCGGTGCAATCATTCGTGGTCGGTAAGGGAACCGAAGTATTGCGCAGGGTGATCGAACGCCACCAGGAGGGGCGCGATGCTGCTCAATAAGCTGACCCTGAAAAACTTCAAGCGGTTCGGTGAGGCGGAGTTACTCTTTCGCGACGGCATCACCGGCATTGTGGGAAACAACGGTGCGGGAAAGAGCACCATCGTGGAAGCGGTGCTCTTTGCCCTCTACGGGGTGAAGAGTTCAGGGCTGTCGGGGGAGTACATCGTCAGTTCGAATGCCTCCTCGCGGGAGAAGTGCGAGGTGCGCCTGGACTTCCAGATAGGAGGCGAGCAGTATGTGGTCCTGCGGACATTCCGGCGCACGGCAAGCTCCACCCAGCACGACGCCCAGATCTTTCTGGGGGGCAATCTCCTCGCCGAGGGTGTGAGTGCGGTCGAGGGCGAGGTGGCGCGGGCCATCGGCATGGGTGCGGCCGACTTTAAAAGCACCATCTATGCGGGGCAGAAGGACCTGCTCTCGCTGCTCGATGAAACGCCCGGGGGCCGGAAACAGTGGTTTATGCGGGTGCTGGGGATCGATTACCTGAAAAAAGAGAGTGATGCGCTCCTGAAAGGGGAGATCGAGGAGAAAGAACATGAAGTGAGCGCGATCGAGCACCTGATTGCAGAGTATGACCGGGAATCGCTGCTGCAGCGGAGAGGCGAGATCGTGGGCGAGCTCGCGGGCCTGCAGGCCGAGATCCAGGAGCTTGGCGCCCGTAAGGGGGAGGCTGAGCAGGAGTGCGCCACCGCCGAGCAAACCCAGAAGCAGCTACGCAGCAAAAAAGAGCGGTTTATTGCGCTCCGGGAACAGGAGCAGGCGCGTATCAACAGTCTCGCCCGGCTGGAGGGCGAACTGGCGCAGTTGCAGCAGAAGATAACCGCGCTGCGGGGGTACCGGGAGGAATTCAAGCACCTTGCCGGTGCGGAGAACGAGTACACCCGACTTTCGTCCCTCATCGAGGAGCTGTCGGAAAAGAAGGAGCAGCACGAACGGTGCATTGCCGAGCGGCAGCGGATGGGAGACCTCATTGCCGGGCATGAAGCGCAGATCAACCAGTTCCGAGAGAGGATCACCCGGCTCGAAAAAGATGCACGCACGATCAGGGATCTCGAGCCATCTATCCGGAACCTGGAGGCATTGCGGCTCCAGGTTGCAGAGCTCGATGCACGGGAATCCCGCTACCGGGAGCTGTGGGAAGCGCAGGCGGACAGTGAAGCCCGGTACCAGGGAATCGAGCAGCGCGTGCATGCTCTCCGTGCGCAGATGGCAGACCTCGAGGAAACCATCGGTCAGTACCCTGAAATACCGGAACTCGAACGCCTGATCGAGGCGCGGGCCGCCGAGACCGAACGTCTCCTGCGGGAGGTGAGTGAAATGCGTGCCGCGTCCCAGGGCTGCGGAACGCAACGCGAGGAGCTTGAAACGCAGCTGCGCGAGATCAGGGACGCGGGGGAGCGGGGAACCTGTCCCACCTGCAACCGCCCCCTCGGGGACCACTACCATGCGCTGGTCGGGGAGCTTGAAGAAAAAATCCGGTCGCTGGTGCAGCGGCAGGAGGAGTTCAAGGCCCATATTGCGCGGATCGCCCGCCTACGGGAGGAGGCGCTTGCCGAACATGCCTCCCTTACCGCCGAGCATCGGAAACTTGGCGAGTATCATTCCCGGGTCGCTGCGTTCCGTGAAGAACGCACGTCCCTCATGCGGGAAGCCGAAGACGCCCTCCATCAAAAGGCCGCCGTCGATGCACGGATGCAGGATCTTGGCTATCATCCTGACCACAAACGTCACCTCGAAGTGCAGATACGGTCCCTTGAGGGGCAATGGCGGACCTATCTCGAGGCGAATGAGCGCCTCAAGGCACAGGAGGAGTACCAGGCCAGTCTCTCGCGTGCGGAGAACGAGAGGGACGCCCTTGCCGGGAGACGCAGGGAGGTCGAGGAGCTTCTGGCAGAGATAGGGTTTGATACCGAAGCCTACCGTGAAGCAAAACCGGCATACCAGGCCGCTGAACGCGCATACCGGCGGTTCATCGAGGTGCGGGCGAAGGTCGAGGAGGCGGGCCAGGTGGACGAAACCATACGGGCGAGAGAACTCGAGGTGCAGGATGCCGCGGCATCGCTACGCACCCTCCAGGATCACCTGGAAGATCTCGCCTTTGCACCGCAGGAGCTCGATGCCGCCGAAGCGCACCTGAAATCCCTCAGGGAGCAGGCGGATCAGTGCGGGCACATCCTGCGAGAGAAGGAGCGTGACGTGGAGGATCTTGCAAGGGAGGGGCAGCAACTTGCGCAGCAATGCGAAAAGATCGATGAACTCGAGCGCCGGATGGCTGCGATCGGCGAAGAGGCGGCACACCTGCGCCTGACCCGGCGGATGATCGGCGAGTACATCACCCACCTGCTCCACGTGGTCAGAAACCAGATCGAAGGCGAGGTGGGGCGCGTGCTGGGCCAGATCACCGACGGCAGGTACGAGCATGTGCTCATCGATGACAATTTCGGGGTGCTGGTCCATGACATGGGGGAGAACTATCCGGTGAACCGGTTTTCCGGCGGCGAGCAGGACGACATCGCCATCGCCATGCGCATTGCGTTAAGCCGCTACCTCGCCGAGATGCACCAGATCCATGACAGCACGTTTTTGATCTTCGACGAGATCTTCGGCAGCCAGGACGAAGAACGGCGCAACAACCTCCTCCAGGCATTGCGCACCCAGGAGACGCATTTCCCGCAGATATTCCTGATATCCCATATTCCGGACATCCAGGGCGAGTTTGCCAATACCCTTCTCGTGGAGATGGTGGCCGATGCGTCGAGCACTGTGCGGGAGATCTCGTAATGAACCCCGATCGCACCTACCTGGGAGACGTGATCGCAGCCCTCGAGCATATCCGGGAGATCTGTCCCGCCGACCTTGCAGAGAGGTTCGAGGCACAGAGCGGCATCGGAAGGGACGATTTCTTGCAGTGCAGCCCCGGGTTCAGGGGCCGTCTCGCCGCGGTGGACGGCAGCAACGCTATGGTGCTTGAGTCAGGGAGTTTTTCCCTCGCCGCGGTGCGGGCGGTGGTGTCGTGCTTCGCAGAGGGCCGGCGGGCGTTCCTGCGCTCGACCTCCACCCGGCTGGTGAGAATCGAGGTGCGGGAGGAGTCTGTTGCCCGGTTTGCCTCGCTGTACCGGGAATATTTCGGGGAGGAGCCGCAGCAGGGCCTGGCGGCCGACGATCCTGCCCGTGCGGTCGCGGTGGTGCGGGAGATGCTGGAATTTGCCGCCGCACTGGAGGCGCTGGAGAGTCTTGAGGCAGGCGACACCCTTCTTCTGGATGGAAGCCTCAGGGTGGGCCACGCGAGCCACCTGCCCGTGCTGCGGGAGCTGCTCTTTCGGGCGGGGAACGCCGGCATCCGCGTCGCCGGGATCAGCAAGCGCACCTCGGCGACGTGGGGAGGGGGCTATCCGCTGGTCCCGGCGGTCGATCTGTTCGCGAAGGCCGCGGGAGTAACGCCGCCATGGTGTGTACGGATTCCCGAAGAGGCGATCGATCAGAGGCCCCACACCCAATGGCAGCGCGGGGTGCCGTATGTGGCGCGGCTCCATGGGAAAGGGGCGACGGCGTTTAAGATCGAGGTGCCGGATTACGCTGATGAGAGGACCGCAATCGAGGTCTGCAGCGCCTGTGCGGCATATGCAGGTGACGGGAGGATACCCGGCTACCCCTACCCCCTGCTCGATGCCCACCGTGCGGTGGTGCTCGGCGCAGACGAGGTCGAAGGGATCACCTACGATATCATCAAGGGCATGAACCGCCTGGGGATGAACAGCAAGGATTTCTGGCAGTTATTTGGAGATTATCATGAAGAATTTGCACGATATTGATATGACCGATTCGTCGAAGTACCGCCTGATCGGCACCAGCGTGCTCAACTATCGCTTCCCCGTGCCTCATGACGAGGAGATCTATGTCGGGGACATCGTAAAGATCGCCGACGAAAACAAGCAGCTCACCTTCTTTGCCAGGGTCAACGACCTGATCCATGACAGCAACTTTTCTGACGCAAAGTGGGACACCCGCCCCCATACCGACCAGTTCTTTGTCATGGGCGAGGACGTCTATCTCCTCGCGGAGGCATCGCCTCTTGGCTGCAAGGATGCGCGAGGGAAGTTTAAAAAGGCCAAGACGGTGCCCACCAAATTTTCACGCGTGCTCCGGCCCGAAGACGAGGATTTTGCCTTTCTCAAGGAGATGATGGGTGACATCGAGGTGGGCTATATGCGGACCGGGATGGATGTGCTGCAAGGCGTCCCGGTATGCCTGCACAGCAGGGTGCTCTCGCAGCACATGGGTGTGTTCGCGACCACCGGGATGGGGAAGAGCAATTTCATGAAGACGTTCTGCGCATCCTGCATGAAAAACCAGAAATTCGGGCTGTTGATCGTCGATCCACACGGCGAGTACGTCGCCGGGGGACATTCCTCCACGGGCGAGAACACGCTTGGCCTCATCCACTACCAGCGGGGGAAAGGAGGGCTTGCTGTCTTCACCACGGGGGAGGACAGGTTCAGGAAGAAGTACCTCCTCAACCGGCTCTATCTCGACTACGACGATTTCAGGACGCCGGACCTGCTTCTCCTCTACGACCACTCGCAGCCGCAGCGCGAGCTGGTGGAGATGCTCGAGGATATTCCTGGCTCGGATGTGATCGGGTTTTTCCAGGAGACCTCCTTTTCCGACTTCGAAGCCGACCTCTATGAGGGCCCCTACCCCCACATCGCACGACGTCTCGTCAATTTCTCGCCCAGCACGCTCGATGTGATACAGCGGAGAATCACCGGCCTGCTCAAGAAAAATCGCGTATTCCTGAGAAGGAGCGGGTCGTCGATCAACGACATCATCCATATGCTCCATGACAACCGCGTCGTCCTGATCGATATTCCCGGAATGAGTGAGCAGAGCGAGCTCTTTGTGCTCTCCGTGATTGCCCGGCGCATTCTTCGTACCCATCAGGGCGAGGACGGCGACCGCGGCGAAGAGCAGCACCATGTCCTCATCGCCATCGAGGAGGCTCAGCGGGTGCTCGGCTCGTCGTCGGGGAGCACCCAGATCTTCCGGGAGTGTGCTATGGAGGGCCGAAAATTCGGCGTCGGCCTGTGCGTCATCACCCAGCAGCCGAAGAACATCGATGCCCGCATTCTCGCCCAGCTGAATACTCTCATCATCATGGGTCTCGGAGACAGAAACGACCGCATGACGGTTGCCAGCAGCGCAAAACAGGATATCTCCCATATGGACACCGAAATCCAGACGCTTGAACGCGGTGAGGCGGTCATCAGCACTCCTGACATCGCCTTCCCGGTAAGCACCCGCATCCACCTGTTTGAGGACTATCTTGATGCGCTCAACACAGAACGCGGCGACGCCATACGGGACGGGCTGAACCCTGCATTCTAGATTGCACGGGTTCAATGAATGAAAACAGCCCCCGATCTGCAGCGAGGCATGATCAGGGTGTCTCCATAGAACAGCAGAGCCAAAGTCCGCTCAGGGTTTCTGGCTCTTGTCGATCTTTTTAATGGACACACAGTTGATGATCGCATCGCCGGTGATGATATACCGCTTCATAATGTTACCCAGCACTTCCACGACATCTCCTTTTTTGATGTCCTCTTGTGGGCTGGTAAACATCTTCACCGAGATCTCACCGGTCCTGTCGGCAACCAGATACTGTGGCCTGTTAAGATAGCGGAAATAGACACGCTCGACGACACCCTCGACCCGCACAGGCTGGCTGAGCATACCCAGGTTGATCTGTTTGATCCCCACCTTTTTTGCTTCTTTCTCATAGATGGGTTCGAGGCGGGCATACTGATCCTGGCTCATATAGTTGAGCGCTGCCGGGATGATCAGGAGCAACAGAGCTGACGGAAGGGCCCAGTACAGTACCGCGACCTCACCGCTCAAATACACATAGATGAGTAAAATAAGGGTGAAGATCCCGAACACCGCCAGAGAGACGGGTGAGATCCTCACATTTATCTTTCCGATTTTCATTGAGTCTCTCTTACTTCAGTGCCGCGATCTCATCTCTGAATGCGACCCAGTAGATGACACCGACGAAGACGAGACCTCCAACAATATTACCGATGGTAACGACGATGAGGTTGTTGGTCCACATTGTAACCCAGCTCAGGTTTGCAAGCTTTTCAGCTCCAATGGTCGCAATCTGCTCAGGGCTGAGGTATGCGGAGGTCATGATACCGGCCGGGATGAAGTACATGTTTGCTACACAGTGCTCGAATCCGGAGGAAACGAAAGCCATGATCGGGAACCAGATGCCGAAGAACTTACCAATCAGGTCATCGGCACAGATACCGAGCAGAACAGCCAGGTTAACGAGCCAGTTACAGCCGATTGCCTTGAGGAATGCCGACCACATTGCCGCACCCCCGACATAGCCGACCTTGCCGACTGCGATGTTGACCGCACTGATACCGAACGCGTTGACGGTTGCCACACCTGCTGCAGACCAGCCGGTATAGGGGCCGAAGGCCATGATGTATGCGTAGACAATGGAACCGATCAGGTTGCCGATGTATACCCATACCCACAGGTTCAGGACGCTTGCCCAACTGACTTTATGAATGAACGCTGCCATCGGAGCGAGCATCGCGTCACCGGTAAACAGTTCAGCACCGGTAAGAACGATGATAATAAGCCCAACAGGGAACACGCTACCGAGAATGAGTTTTGCCATACCGGCTCCGAGGAACGTAGCCACCCCGGTGAAACAGGTTGTAGCGAGAGCACCACCGATTGCGATGTATGCTCCTGCCATAAACCCACGAAGGAGCATGTTCCAGGCGGGAATGCCGACTTTGTACTTGCCGGCATCACCAGCTTTTGCAACAATTGCTACTGGAGGATGAAACACCATACTTAATACACCTCTCTTTACTATCCTACCTATACCAACAACGTATTAAACCCGTATAGGACAAGTTAATTGTATCTTGAAAAGGTATTAAAAGGTTTCTACTTGTTTCCCCGATTTAAGAATAAATTGAGGTTTCTTCGCAATGTACCTAGTTGTGATGCGAGGATTCTTGATAAAGCGGCACATTTTCTACCAATTCGTTTATATAGTAGTGCCGGTGACCAAGAATTCTATTTTTATAACCTGCGGATCGTTCGTCTCTTGGGGAGAAGGCGCGCAAATAACCCCCTGATTCAGGGGTGAAAATGTGCACCCCGGGTGGGCGGGTACCACCTACCTATATGGTGTATGGATTCTCAATAATTGGTTCAGAATTCCATGGACGAAGGAGGAGGTTCGTATCGCAGACTGCTGGGCATCGCGGTTCTCATAGGAATCTTTTCCGGGTTCGGATCGCTGCTCTTTTTCAGGGGGCTCCAGCTGGGAACGGAACTGTTCATGGGGGTGGTTCTTGCCTACCAGTACCCGGTCGAAGGATCGAGTATCACTCAGCTGGCCGCATGGGCTCCCCCGGAAAACCCGTGGCTTATTGTGCCGGTTATCTGTCTGGGTGGCCTTGCATCAGCCCTGCTGGCGCACTTCGGTGCAGAGGAGATCGAGGGGGCGGGCAAGGATGCGGCCATCCATGCATTTCACCATGAAGGAATGATCCGAAAACGCGTCCCGTTCCTTAAGACCTTGGCCACCATACTGGTCATTGCCACCGGCGGAAGTGCGGGAAGGGAGGGTCCCACCGCCCACATCGCCGCAGGGCTCGGATCGATCGTTGCCGACATCACCGGTCTCTCCGGAAAAGAACGGCGAATCGCACTGGTCACAGGCATTGGGGCCGGTGTGGGGGCGATCTTCAAAGCCCCCCTGGGAGGAGCGATTCTCGCGGTCGAAGTCCTGTATATTCGTGATTTCGAATCCGAAGCAGTGATCTCCGCATTTCTCGCATCGGTGGTGAGTTACTCAATTTTCTGTACGTTCGAAGGGTTTGAACCGATTTTCAATCTGGGAACGATCGCGTGGAGCGTTGTACAGATCCCGCTCTTCATCCTGCTCGGTGTCGTCTGTGCGGGATTCGGCCTGCTCTACAGCGTGACCTTCCATGCCACACGAAAGGCGCTGAACAATGAATTCCGCCGTCTTGAGATCCCCTCCATCCTCAAGCCGGTCTTCGGGGCGTTCTGCAGCGGTGCGGTCATCGCCATGCTCATCGCACTCTCGCCTGACCTCGGCACGGTGGGGCTGGCGGGGCTGGGCACCGGCTACGGCTTTCTCCAGCTCGCCATGTACTCCATGCTCCCCCTCAGCGTGCTCATCCTCGTGCCATTCGCCAAAATCGTGACCACGTCGCTCACCATTGGTTCGGGGGAAAGCGGCGGACTTTTCGGGCCGGGCATCGTCATGGGCGGATTCGCCGGTGCGGCACTCGGAACGGGCCTGCACCTCCTCCTGCCCTCGATTGTCCCCCACGCGTCGATCTCCGCCTTTGCCGTGGTGGGCATGATCGCCCTCTTCGGGGCGATTGCCAATGCCCCGCTCGGGGTGATGATCATGGGGGTGGAGATGACCGGTGATCTCTCGTTGCTCGTTCCTGCAATGAGTGCAGTGGCCATCGCCCAGCTCCTCACGGGGGAGCACTCGATATTCAAGTCGCAGGTGAAAAACAAAGCCTTTTCAGACGCCCACCGCGGTGAATACGAGATCGTGATCCTCGAGCGAATTGTCGCGAGGGAAGCGATGGTCAGTGCCGAAGACGTGGTGACGCTCACGCCTGCAGAACGGGGCGAACAGGTGCTTGCACTGATCAACACCACCGGACATACCGGCTTTCCCGTGATGGAAGGGGGTGAGCTTGCAGGCATCGTTACCATCGGTGATATCAGGGACCTGCAATCCCGCGATGCCCTCGATCACCCCCTTGGCGAGGTGATGGTACGGGATCTTGTCACCATCGGGCCGGAAACCACGCTGGAAGAGGCACTGCGTTTGATGATCACGCATGATATCAACCATCTGCCGGTGATGGATCCCCCGGAATCCGCACACCTCGCCGGGTTCCTCACCCGCTCGGATATCATGCTGGCATATACACACCGGGTGGCGGCGCTCCGCACCGTCCGCGGCCGCTGGCGATGACGGGTATACGCGAGATTTTTTTGAATAATTCGGCCCGGTTCGGCCAAAAAAAAAAGAGTTGGTCTGATCAGTCTTTGAAGATGTCAAAGATCTGGTCGCTTCCGGTGGATGCCAGGCGCTTCCGCTCGGTCGGCTCTTCGACGAGCGCAAGGACGGGCAGGTCCATGTTGACACCGGGGGTGAAGCCGAACATCTTCTCCATCTCGGTCTGCAGTGCGTGCATGAACAGTGCGTTGGGGATATCCATGGCGCAGAGTTCCTGGCACTGGCCGCAGTTGATACAGGAGTCGGAGATGTGGGAGAACCTGATCAGGTGGAACATGAAGGGCGGCGGGACGCGGCCGGGTTCCACGAGGTAGGGCTTCTTGGTGCTGCACTCGACACAGTAGCAGATCGGGCACTGCTCAATGCACTGGTAGCACTTGATACAGCGGGAGGTCTCCTCCATGATCTTCTTGAGCCTGTCGGTGCCCTCGCCGAGGGACGCGAAGTCCTTCTCGCGCCACTGGTCACCGAGTTTGAGCATGGCTTTCTCGACTTTGCCGCGGATCTCGATGCCCTTGGGGATGGGTGCTTCAGTGGCAAGCGCGCCTGCTTTCTCGGCTCCACTCACCAGGTTTGCTCCCTTCTCGCTGCAGACCTCGATGAAGGTCGCCTTGCCTGCCTTGTCGCCGATGACACCCCAGTTGCCGCAGGCGAGGTCCGCCTGGCGCGGGATCTTCATCTTGCAGCGGCGGCAGTTGGGCCGGCGTCCGTAGCCTTCCTCTTCAAGATCGTCGATGGAGATGCCCTTGTGTTCGCCGTCCTTGGTGATGATGATGAACTGGCCTTTGTCGATCTCCTCCTTGACGACGTCGTCGGGGTTGACTCCGAATTTATCGGCGATCATCTTACGGGCGGTGATAGAACTCACCGATCCACCGCAGTTCAGGCCGATCATGATGACGTTGTCGAGGTTGATCTGCTCGCGCTTTGCCAGCTCGTACATGCCCATCACGTCGCAACCCTTCAGGGGAACGGCGATCTTCATGTCGCGGGCGCCGTTGAGCCACTTCTTGAAGAGCTTTGAGAGCAGGAGCGTTCCGGTGTGCAGGGATCCTGCGGTCTCGATGACCTCTGCCGGGTCGGTGATGAGAACCGGCACGGCGTCATAGAGATCCTGCCCTTTCTTGACGGCAAAGACAGCATCGACCATGCCGGATTCGAGCGCATACTTCAGGAGCGTGGTCACCGCACCGCCGCACTCACCCTTCTCGAGGATGTCGGCGTCGGTGGACCATGCGTATACCATATCGCCTTTTGCTACCATGTTCAGGCCTCCTGGATCTTCTCAACCTTTATAGAACATGCCTTGTACTCCGGGATCTTACAGACGGGGTCGAGTGCGTTGTTGGTCAGTTTGTTGGCTGCACACTCGGCGAAGTGGAACGGCATGAACATCTCGCCCTTCTTGATCTCGTCGGTCACTTTCGCTGCGACTTCGACTTCGCCACGACGGGTGATTGCCCTGACCATTTCCTTGTTTGCCACGCCGAGGTCTTTTGCGTCCTCGGTGTTGATCTCGATCCAGCCGGTGGGGACCTCGTTGTCGAGCGTCTCCGAGCGGCGGGTCATGGAACCGGTATGCCAGTGCCAGATACAGCGTCCGGTGGTGAGGATGTACGGGTACTCCTCGTCGGGCACCTCTGCGGGCGGCTTCCACTCGAGTGCATGCATCACGCCCATGCCGTCGGGGTGTGCGCACTTGCCGATGTGCAGGATGGGCGTGCCGGGGTGGTCCTCTGTGGGGCAGGGCCAGTGGAGTGCTTCTGGCTTGTTGAGCCGCTCGTAGTTCATGCCGTGGTAGGACGGGGTGAGTTCGGCGATCTCGTTGAAGATCTCCTCAGCACTCTGGAAGGGGAACTGGTCCGCGTATCCCATTGCGGCTGCCACTTCGCAGATGATCTTCCAGTCGAGTTTTGCATCGCCGGGCGGGTCCTGTGCCGTGCGCCACATCTGGACGCGGCGCTCGGTGGAGGTCTGGGTACCATCCTTCTCTGCGTAGCAGGTGGCGGGCAGGACGACGTCGGCGAGCGCTGCGGTCTCGGTCAGGAAGATGTCCTGGACCACAAGGAACTCGAGGTTCTTGAGTGCGTGCTCTGCGTGGGTCAGGTCCGGATCGGAGAGCATCGGGTTCTCGCCCATGATGTACATACCTTTCAGTTCGCCGGGGTTGTCGGCGAGGACGTTGATCATGGTGGTGACCTCGTAGCCGTTCGCCGGTGCACAGATGCCGTCGGGGAAGCCCCAGGCGTCCTCGAACTTCTTGTGGGCTGCCGGGTCGATGACCTTCTGGTAGCCGGTGAACACGACGGGCAGTGCGCCCATGTCGCAGGCGCCCTGCACGTTGTTCTGGCCACGGAGTGCGTTCACGCCGCCACCGCGCTTGCCGATGTTACCGGTCAGCATCTGGATGTTTGCGGTCGACTTGACGTTGTCGACACCCACGGTGTGCTGGGTGATACCCATCGAGTAGAGGAGTGCGGATGATTCGGCGGTTCCGATCCACTCTGCTGCGGTCTTGAGATCCTCTGCGGCGATGCCGGAGATCTTTTCGACGTTCTCGGGGAGATACGCGTCCTTGAGCACCATCTCTTTGAGTTCCTCGAATCCCTTCGCCCGGGTTCCGACCCATTCCTTGTCCTCCCATCCGTTCCTGATGATCTCACCCATCAGGCAGTTGAAGATGGCCACATCGGTGCCGGAGTAGAAGGATGCATAAAGATCCGCCTGCTTTGCGGTCGGCGTGTAGCGCGGGTCGAATACAATGAGTTTCCCGCCGTTCATCTTTGCCTGCATAACTTTGCGGCCGATGAGGGGGTGCTGCTCGAAGGTGTTGGAGCCGATGATGAACACACACTTCGACTCTGCGATGTCAAGAATGGAGTTGGTCATCGCACCGGATCCGAAGGATGCGGCGAGCCCTGCAACGGTTGATGAGTGGCAGAGACGGGCACAGTGATCGATGTGCTTCGTCTTGAATACACCGCGTGCGAGTTTCATCAGCAGGTAGTTCTCCTCGTTGGAGGTACGTGCTGACGAGAGCACTGCGATTTCGTCGGGTTTGTATCCCTTGAATTTCTCAGCGATGAGGGCGTATGCCTCATCCCAGCTTGCCTCAACAAACTCGCCGTTCTTCTTGATGAGCGGCGTGCTGAGGCGGTCGTCACGGTTCACGAACTCGTGGGCGTAGGTCCCCTTGGGGCAGACCTTACCTTCATTGACGGGTGAGCGGTGGTAGGGTGCAGTACCCACCACCTTGCCGTCTTTGACCACGAGGTTGAACGTGCATCCGGTCCCGCAGTAGGGACAGGTTGTCTGTACGTACTTCATGTCCATGTTCTAACCTCGAACAAACAGGGTTCGATGTTGTATTATTTAACAATAGTGTTTAACCGCAAATTTTTGTTGATTATTGGTGGAAATGACTCTGTCCGGCGAGATTTGAAGGTGCCGGGGTGGAGAATGAAATTGGGAAACCGGTTAGCTATGAAAAAAAGTTTATTTGTTGTTGTACGAAGCTTCCCCGAGCTTCGGTTCATATGCCACATCGCTTTCCGCCCGAATGGCGTGAGAGAAGAGGGCGAGTGGGATATCCATCGGGCAGAGCTCTTCGCACTGGCCGCAGTTGACACATGTGTCGCTTATGTGTGCAAACCGTCGCAGGTGGAACATCGGGTTTGGCGGTATCTCTCCGGATGTGATCATCCTTGATTCGCCTTTGAGCTCATCCGCGACCGTGAAGCAGACCGGGCAGTTCTCCACGCAGGAGTAGCACTTGATACAGCGTGAGGTCTCCTTCTGGATGGTTCCCCAGAGGTCCTTGCTGAGTGCTGCAAAATCGTTTTTACGCCACTTGTCACCGAGTTTGAACATCGCGTTCTCGACTTTGCCGCGGATCTCGATACCCTTGGGGATGGGTGCTTCGGTGGCGAGAGCGCCTGCCGCAACCGCTTTTGTCAGCAGGTCGGCACCCTTCTCGCTGCAGACCTCGATGAAGGTGACCGTGCCCGCTTTCGGGCCGATGACACCCCAGTTGCCGCAGGCGAGGTCGGCCTGGCGCGGGATCTTGTACTTGCAGCGGCGGCAGTTGGAACGCCTGCCGTAGCCTTCTTCTTCGAGATCGTCGATGGAGATGCCCTTGTGCTCATCGCCATATTCGATGATGAACTGGCCCTTGTCGATCTCTTCCTTGTGGACCGCGTCGGGGTCAACTTCGAACTTGTCGGCGATCATCTCCCGTGCGGAGACGGCGCTGACCGACCCACCACAATTGAGGCCGATGGTCAGGATATTGTCAAGGTTGACGGCTCCGCGCTTTGCGAGCTCGAGCAGTGCCATCATGTCGCAGCCCTTGACGGTGACCCCGATCTTCATGTTCTTGGCGCCATCCAGGTACTTCTTGATGAACCTGGTGACGAGCAGGGTACCGCAGTGGAGTGAACCGGCGGTGTCTGCGAGTTCTGCCGGGTCGGTGATGAGCACAGGAACCGCGTCGTAGAGATCCTGGCCCTTCTTCACCGCCAGCACGGCGTCGACCATGCCGGATTCAAGGGCGTACTTCTGGAGCGTGGTGACGGCACCGCCGAGCTCACCCTTTTTGAGGATATCGGCGTCGGTGGACCATGCGTAGACCATGTCGCCTTTTGCTACCATGTTACTCAGCCTCCTGGATCTTCTCAACCTTGATCGCACATGCCTTGAACTCCGGGATCTTGGCACCCGGGTCGAGCGCATTGTTGGTCAGTCTGTTTGCCGCACACTCCTTGAAGTGGAACGGCATGAACATCTCGCCCTTCTTGATGTCGTCGGTGACCATGGCGGGCACTTCGACTTCGCCACGACGGGTGATCGCCCTGACCATCTCCTTGTTCGCAATGCCGAGATCTTTTGCGTCCTCGGTGTTGATCTCGATCCAGCCGGTGGGGACCTCGTTGTCAAGCGTCTCTGAGCGGCGGGTCATGGAACCGGTATGCCAGTGCCAGATGCAGCGTCCGGTGGTAAGGATGTACGGGTACTCGGCGTCGGGCACCTCTGCAGGCGGTTTCCATTCGAGAGCGTGGAACATGCCCTTGCCGTGGGGGTGAGCGCACTTCTCGCAGTGAAGGATGGGCGTTCCGGGGTGATCAACGTCGGGGCACGGCCAGTGCAGTGCCTCGGGCTTGTTGAGGCGCTCGTAGTTCATGCCGTGGTAGGATGGCGTCACTTCGGCGATCTCATTGAAGATATCCTCTGCACTCTGATAGGGGAACTGTGCCGCATAGCCCATCTTTGCGGCGATCTCGGAGATGATCTGCCAGTCGACCTTTGCCTCACCGGGGGGTTCCTGTGCCTTGCGCCACATCTGGACACGGCGCTCGGTGGAGGTCTGGGTACCATTCTTCTCTGCGTAGCAGGTTGCCGGCAGGACGACGTCGGCGAGCTCCGCGGTTTCGGTCAGGAAGATGTCCTGGACGACAAGGAACTCGAGGTTCGCAAACGCCTTCTCCACGTGGGTAAGATCGGGGTCGGACAGCAGTGGGTTCTCACCCATGATGTACATGGCCTTCAGTTCGCCGGGGTTGTCGGCGAGGACGTTGATCATGATAGTGACTTCATAGCCGTTCTCAGGCGGGCAGATGCCGTCAGGGAATCCCCAGGCGTCCTCGAACTTCTTGTGGGCGGCCGGGTCGGTGACCTTCTGGTACCCGGTGAACACGACGGGCAGTGCACCCATATCACAGGCGCCCTGCACGTTGTTCTGACCACGCAGGGCGTTCACACCGCCGCCCGGTATGCCGATGTTGCCGCAGAGCATCTGCAGGTTTGCGGTCGACTTGACGTTGTCCACACCGACAGTGTGCTGGGTGATACCCATTGAGTAGAGGACTGCTGCGGATTCAGCGGTTCCGATCCATTCAGCCGCCGTCTTGAGATCCTCGACAGAGATGCCCGAGATCTTGGAGACATTCTCAAGGCTGTACGCTGGCTCGAGAACCTTTGCCTTGAGTTCTTCGTAGCGCTCAAGATCACACCGCTTTGCAATCCAATCCTTGGCCTCCCAGCCGTTCCGGATGATCTCTCCCATCAGGCCGTTGAAGATTGCAACATCGGCTCCTGAGTAGAAGGATGCATAGAGATCCGCCTGCTTTGCGGTCGGGGTGTAGCGCGGGTCGAATACAATGAGTTTTCCACCGTTCTTCTTTGCCTGCATGACCCTACGGCCGATGAGGGGGTGCTGCTCGAAGGTGTTAGACCCGATGATGAACACACACTTCGACTCGGCGATGTCGCCGATGGAGTTGGTCATCGCACCGGATCCAAAAGCGGCTGCAAGGCCGGCGACAGTCGACGCGTGGCAGAGACGCGCACAGTGGTCGATGTGCTTTGTCTTGAGCACACCGCGTGCGAATTTCATCAGCGCGTAGTTCTCCTCATTGGAGGTACGGGCTGATGAGAGCACAGCCATTTCTGATGGCTTGTATCCCTTGAACTTCTCAGCGATGAGGGCGTAAGCCTCATCCCAGCTTGCCTCCACAAACTCACCATTCTTCTTGATGAGCGGTTTGCTGAGGCGGTCCTCGCGGTTCACGAACTCGTGGGCGTAGGTCCCCTTGGGGCAGACCTTGCCCTCGTTGACGGGCGAGCGGTGATAGGGGGCCGTCCCGACCACCTTGCCGTCTTTGACCACGAGGTTTAACGTGCATCCTGTCCCGCAGTAGGGACAGGTTGTCTGTACGTACTTAATGTCCATGTTCTAACCTCGAACAAGAAGTGTTCACTTGGTTAAATTATTTAAATGAATCCACACAATGGGAACTTATCTGGTGATCATTGGTGGAAAACAGGAGAATTATGGTTTTTTTGGTGAGAGGTGAAGAGAAGGGGATATATAAATGTATTTGACATTAGGTGGTTGTTAAAAGAGTTCTCATTTCGCTCGCGACCCCGCGTCCGACGCGGCCTCTGGGGTGCCCGTGATCTCACCCACGCGGTGCGGCGCGTGCATCCGCAGATCCAAATTGCATTCATGGTGCTCCTTTACATGATATAAAGGCAATGTATTGGTGATTGATAAAATTCATCGGGGGGAGGTGAAAGGCGGTCGTGCCACGGGTTCGGGTGCCGCCGATGCTCAGCGATCTGGTGTACGGCGCGGTGGTATCGTTGGATGGTGCTGTGTATGCCGATCTTGATGCGTGCCCGTACTGCGGAGGAGAGGTGAAAGGGCATGATATCCGGAGGAAACGGTTTGCCACGGTGATCGAAAATCGGCAGCAGAGAACAATATTCGTATTTGTGCATCGCTACTACTGCACCGTCTGCGGGAGGCTGTGCTACGCGAAGTCGCCTTTCTATCCGGGGACCCGCCTCGGATCGCCGATCATCGATTTCTGTGTGGTGAATGCCCGTCTCTTCCCCTATCACCATGTCAGCAAATTGCTCGAGCACATGCATATCCTGCTGGATCGCGGCAGCGTGCGGAACTACGCGAAAGGGCACTTCGGGGACGTCCCCTTTCTGGACATGTACGGGATGAGAATCCCCCTATCCCTTCTCTCCCTCATCGAATCCGCATTCAGTAGCGGTAAGGAGGGTCCCGTCATAGGGGCAATACCGTTCGGCTCCGGTCGTCTCCCACCCGCAAACCGGGCACTTCTTTCCCTGCTTGGGGGGCTTGAAGAGGGGAATAAGCGGAATAAACAGGAAAAAAAAGAAAAACGGGAGCCCTGCTAGAAAGGCCAGCAGGGAGATGAACAGGGATCCTGCAAGCAGGATCAGGGTGAGCGTCCAGCGCTTCGTAAGGCCACCTCCCGTACGGCAAATGCCGGAAGCGCATCGCTCCATATGCCGAGTTCGTCTCCAAGATCCGTCCCGCCCATGGCCTCCTCGATTATGGTTGATCCGATGCCGGCGGCGATCACCGAAGATGCCCGCTGCTCCTCCCTCACCCGCTTGAGCTGGAATGCAATCTGGGTGTTCTGCGCCTCCCAGACCTGGCGGGCGATACCGAATGCGGCATCCCGTCCGATCTCCAACAGGTCTGCACAGACCATGCGTGAGAGGCGCTGGAGCGAGGCGTCCACGCTCCTCTCCGCATTGTCCGGCGTCGGTACCGTATACTGGTCTGCGGTAATATGCCCGAGCGCACGGTGGGCGTCGGCGGTGATGGCGAATCGTTCGCTGCTCACCAGCGTTTCTGTCCCCTCGATCGCCACACTCCGGACGAGGGAGGAAACCGGCGTCCTGAGGAGGCCTGAATAGACGAGATAGCCGGTCTGAAGCCGCCTGAGATCGGACATTCCCCTGAGGTGGTCGAAGTCCGTGAGCGGGATGATGTCCGTGGTGGTGCTGCCCATGTCCACCAGTACTGCATCGGGGTGGCGCGTACGGAGAAAATCGGCTGAAACAAGCCAGTTGGCGGCGGATAACCGGGGGTCGGCTCTGGTGTGGAATGCACCGTCCATGCCGTAAAAGAGTGCCTTCGGAAAGATCGCCCTGACCGCATCGACGATAAACGCAATCCCCTCATCCTTTGATGCAAAGCTGTCTGCCTGCTCTCCGCTCATCACCACGGCTGCAGGCTGTCCCGCATAGGGCTCGAGGATCTCGGAGAGCGGGGCATGCTGCCAGAGCGGACAGTAGTGAATATGGACCGCGTCCTCGGTGGCAATCTTCACGTTCGCCCCGCCCACGTCTATCCCGATCACGAGGGTACCACCTTCCCGTGGGTGTCGAACCGTACATGGCCGGTCAGGGTGACGCTATCGGGGAGAATGCCGTATGATGCGTCCACGAGCAGGGCGGCGATCTCCTCGTTCATCACCGACGCGATCCCGACCAGGCTGGAGGTGATGCGGGGGTTGACATCCACCACGTAGGTCTGGTCTCCGACCACCACGTCCACCCCCGCATATCCCTGGCAGCCGAGGACCATTGCCGCCTTTGTTGCAACATCGAGGATCTCCGCGTGCCTCGGGTGATCCACCGGGGTCTCCCCTCCGCAATAGCAGAATCTGCCCTCGACAATCTCGATATCCTGGCTGTTGAGCGAGAGGACGAGGGGGGGTGCGCCCGAATAGTAGAGGCAAGCCTCGCCCACCACGCGGCTCCCGATAAGACTCACGCTCAGGTGCTCGCCCTCGATGAACTGCTGCCCGAATTCTCCGTTCAGGGGTTCTTCGTCGGAAAGCCGCATGTTCTGGGTGCCGCACCCGCAGATCTCCTTGATCACGCGCTTGCCCTTCGTGACCGCGTCGGGCACTGCGATGCCGTGTGCTTTGAGAATGGCGGCAGTACGCTGTTTGTTTGCGCACACGGCGACACTCATGCTCCCGCACCCGATGTTGTGGGTCTGTTCTTCGACAATCCTGGTGAACCGTGCCAGCAGGTGATCGGGGGCGATGACGAGGCCGACATCGCATTCCGGTGCAAGCACACGCAGTTCCTCCCCGAAGTCACCCGCCCGCGGCGAGACCACCTCGTGCCCGCATCGCTCGAAGCTCTCCGTGAGGACCTTGAGCATTGCCTCTCCTTCAGGTGCCAGCGCCGGGTCGTGGAAGACCGAGTATTCTGCAAGCAGTGCCTTCATTGCTAATGAGGTTTCTTTGCAGAAAACATCAGTCTGACGATCGATGAATTCTTTTTCCTTTAATTCGATCTACTTGGGGTAACAATGGCACCGAAAATACTCCTGACCAATGACGACGGGATCACCTCGGCAGGGCTCTGGGCGGCCTATGATGCCCTTGCGTCGCTGGGCGATGTCACCGTGGTCGCCCCCTCCACACAGCAGAGTGCGGTGGGAAGGTCGATCTCCATCTTCGAGCCCATCAGGGCAAACAAGGTCGTGATGCACGGGATCGAGGCCTATTCGGTCGGTGGGAAGCCGACGGATTCGGTCATTATCGGGCTCTACGGGCTGAAGCTCAATCCGGACATCTTGGTGAGCGGCATCAATATCGGGGAAAACCTCTCCTACGAGTCCATCATGACCTCCGGAACCGTCGGTGCCGCGCTTGAGGGGGCCAATCAGGGAACGCCGGGGATTGCGTTTTCCCTGCAGGTCGAGGACCAGGGCGACAAGTTTGATGACCCCCAGTTCGCCACCTATGATTTCAGCGAAGCAGGATCCATCGTCAGGGATGTCTGCGAGAAGGTGCTTGATCGGGGCTACCCCGAACATGTCGATGTGATCAACGTGAATATTCCCTCAAAGGTGAACGGTGGCTACGAGATCACCCGGCTCGCCGAAAAGCTCTTCCACACGGGAGTGGAGATGCGGCTGGATCCCCGGGGGAGGCCCTACTACTGGATCGACGGTCCGCTCTACGGTGATGCCGAGGAAGGAACGGATGTGCACGCGGTGCGCAAGGGAAATATCTCTGTTACTCCCATAACCCTTGACTGCACCGCTTTCAGGGGCAACGACGTCCTCAAGGATCTCTTCAGCTGAGCCGATTTGCAGGAGAGATCCGCCCACGATCCGGACCGATCAGCGTATAGGCAATCCTTCCTGTGCAAACATTTTTGCACAAACGGGAAAATGTACTGCGCATGGCAAGCCGGCGAAGCCTGAATGCAGCGGTTGATCTCCTTGGTCTGCTGTCATTTATCCCTGTCGCAATTTCAGGAATCGTGATATTCTTCATATTCCCCAATGGCGGGTTTCAGGGCGGAAGAAATCCTCTCTACAACGATATATTTTTGGGCATCTCCCGGAATGACTGAATAGCGGTGCACGATTATCTCGGGATGGCCTTCATCCTGCTCATGACAGTCCATATTCTCCTGCACTGGCGCTATTTCCGGCATATCAATCGATACCTCGGCCGCGCGAAGAAGGAACCGGAACCTGAGGGATCCGAATGAGAATGCACATAATCGAACAGGGTGAAAAATGAGTGGAATGGATCGTCCCGTACAGGGAGATGAAGAGGGATCCTGAAATGACCGAGCAGCTACAGGATGTGGGAAAACGCCTTGCCGGACGCTATGCGGCGGACCTGGTCGAGGAAGGAATGGTTGTTGGACTGGGAACCGGTTCCACTGTGCTCTTTGCGATGGAGCGCCTTGCCGAGCGAATGAACGAGGGGCTCTCCCTGTGTGGGGTCCCGACATCGTACCAGGCCGAACTACGGGCCAGGACATTCGGGATACCCCTGACCAGCCTTGCGGAGTGCTGCGAGCTGGATCTGGCCATCGACGGAGCGGACCAGGTGGACCCGTCACTCCGCCTCATCAAGGGAAGAGGCGCCGCCCAGACGCGTGAGCGCTGCATCGCCGAGGCGGCACGCCGCCTGGTGATCGTGGTCGATGAACGCAAAGTGGTCGGTTCGTTTTCCGCCCCCGTCCCGGTGGAGGTCATTTCCTTCGCGGTACCGCTCGTGGCGAGCAGGCTTGCCGGAATGGGTGGATCGCCGGTCGTTCGCGAGGGGGTCAGCAAAGATGGCCCGGTGATTACCGACAACGGGAACTGGGTGATTGACTGCACGTTTCCGTCGATCGATGATCCCGACGCACTCGAGACGGCGATCAATACGTTGCCGGGCGTGCTCAGCTGTGGGCTGTTCTGCGAATTTGCGGAGAAAACGACGGTTGTAATAGGGGAAAAAGAGGGTATCCGCACCCTCATGCCGAGATATAGTCGCGGACTTTGTGAATAAGGTCGAGCTGGGTTTCTACCTCTTTGCGCTTTTCCTTTTCAATGACGTCCATGATCTCTTCGATGGGGCGGGAAAGCGTGTAGATTTTGACGGGACGTCCCTTGCTCTCTGCTTTGCTCTCCCTGCTTTCAATCCAGCCGTTCTCTTTCAGAGTGCGCATGGCAATGCTCACTTCGGGCTGCCGGAGGTCGGTGCCGCGTTCGATGTCGCGGGAGGTTGCATCGGTCGTGTTCGCCAGATAAATCAGGACTTTTGCAACATTCCTCTTCAAGCCGATGTCCATGAGCAGCTGTGCAAATTCCTCCTCTCTGGGAGTGAAGTACATTACTTTCTCTGATCTCATCCTTTCACCTGATTGTATAGTATATATTTTTTAATAAACTATAAAAGTATTATTATTTGGGTCGGTTCGGAACAGAAGGAGAATCGGGTTTGGTTAATCAATCACTCCATTCTCAGTTTCTATTTGGTATCTTCTTATAAAAAATGATATTATTTGTTTTGCAGAAACATGCGGCTTTGCACGCTGCACAAGACGTGGTGGCGAGAATATGGGGTTACGTAAAATAGTGGATTAATATAAAAATAAAATAATTTATATTAAACCGAGATTTGAGAGATCCGCGAGGATCTTCCTGACGGCCTTTTTCGCGTCTTCCGGTTTTTTCCCGCCGGTGATGATTAATTTCCCGGAACCAAAGAGGAGGACCACCACTTTTGGTTCCTCCAGCCTGTACACCAGGCCGGGGAACTGCTCCGGTTCGTATTCGATACGGTCGAGGTTGAACCCGACCGCAATTTTATTGAGGTTAATGGGGGTTCCCAGGTCCGCGGAGGTCACGATATTCTGGATTTTATAGGTGAGTTCTTCAGGGATATCCACATCGAGGGAGCGCAGTTTGCTGCCCAGTATTTCCAGCCCCTTGCTGAGGCTGTCGATGCTCTTTGCCCCGGTCAGGACGACTTTTCCTGATCCAAAGACGAGAGCGGCAATTTTCGGATCCTGCATTCGCAATACGACACCCGGGAACCGCTTCTTGTTGTACTCTGCATCCGGTATCTTGGAGGAAATCATCTGCAAATCCAAAGAATCGGTTACTTTCGCTGAGGCGACAATATTTTCTATCTTGAGAGATTCCTCAGGTTGAGCATCCATGTTTATAAGTGCCTTAAAAAGTATATAAAGAGTTGGGTAATTCAGTCCTCGAGCGTGGAAATGTCGCCCAGTTCGGTGCCCATTTCCTGCGCTTTGAGTACCCGTCGCATGATTTTCCCGCTCCTCGTCTTGGGAAGGGTATCTACATATTCGAGCTCGGCGGGGACAGCAATGGGGCCGAGCGTCTGGCGAACGTGGTATTTGAGCTCCTGGGTGAGCCGGTCGGAGGGCTGCACATCTTGAACCAGCATTACAAATGCTTTGATGATGTTTCCTTTGATGGAGTTTGGTTTTCCGATTGCCGCGGCCTCTGCCACCGCCTTGTGGGAAACGAGTGCACTTTCCACCTCTGCAGTGCCAATATTGTGGCCTGCGACGAGGATGAGATCGTCTGAACGCCCCAAGAGCATGATATAGCCGTCATTGTCCTTTACCGCAAGGTCTCCTGCAGTGTACGCATTCTCGATGGTGCTCCAGTATTTTCTGTACCGCTCCTCATTCTGGTATACCATGCGCATCATCGAAGGCCACGGCTCTTTGATCACTAAAAATCCGCCCCTGCCCGGCGGAACCGGATTGCCCTGTTTGTCCACGATGTCGACCACGACGCCGGGGATTGCCTTGCCTGCATAGCCCGGCTTCATCGGCTCGCCGATGAGCGTGGTGATCATCTGCATCCCTGTCTCAGTCTGCCACCATGTGTCGAGTATGGGGCACCGCTTCCCCCCGATATACTCGTAGAACCACTCAAACGCTTCGGGGTTGAGGGGTTCGCCGACCGAGCCGAGGATGCGGAGAGAACTGAGGTTGTATTTTGCCGGCCATTCCTCGCCCACCTTCATGAACATGCGTATGGCGGTGGGTGCAGTGTAGAAGATGTTGATGCCGTACTCCTCGATCAGCTTCCAATAGATACCGTTGTCCGGGTAATCAGGCGTGTGTTCTGTGATAAATATCGTCGCGCCGACGAGAAGGGGGCCGTATACGACATAGGTATGCCCGGTGATCCAACCCGGATCCGCTGTGCACCAGTAGATGTCATTGTCGGTGACATTGAAAATTTTCTTGGTGGTGTAGTATGCGCCCACCATGTACCCGCCGCATGCGTGGATGATGCCTTTCGGGGCACCGGTGGTTCCTGAGGTATACAGGATAAAGAGGGGGTCTTCCGCATCCATGATCTCTGGTTTGCATTCAGCATCGACATCTTCCATTAATTCATAATAGTCAACTTCGATGTCGGAGACGAGCTCCACAGGCGTTTCCTGGGTGCGCAGCACAATCACATGATCCACGGAGGGAGCATGGATGAGGGCTTCCTCAACGGTGGGTTTCAGGGGAATGCTCTTGCCGCGTCGCATGGACACGTCGGCGGTCACCACGACCTTTGCCTGAGCCCCGTTGATGCGCTGGTTGAGCGCCGAAGCACCGAACCCGGCGAACACCACGCTGTGGAGAGCTCCAATCCGTGCGCATGCCAGCATGGCGATGACCTGTTCGGGGACGATGGGCATGTAGATGCACACGGTGTCGCCCTTCCCGACGCCGAGTTTTTTCAGGCCGTTTGCAAACCTCATGACCTCCTTGTAGAGGTGATCGTAGGTGAAAATCCGCTCCTTGTTGTTCTCACCACGCCAGAAAAGCGCAACCTTATTTCGCCTGCTGTCGTTCACATGCCGGTCAAGGCAGTTGTAGGTGATGTTGAGCTTTGCGCCGGTAAACCACTGGGCAAACGGGTATTCCCAGATTTTCACGTGCTCCCAGGGTTCATGCCACACGAGCTCTGAGGCGATCCGGTGCCAGAAGCCGTCCTGGTCATGGAGAAACTCCTGGTACGCGAGTGTATAATCCTTCACCTCCGCTTTTTCCCTGTATTCCGGGTCGGGCAGGTAAATTTTTCCTTCTTCGATAGGGACCTCAAAATCCTCAGGCAATTGTTACGACCTCCATGTCGTCCAGTATTTATAATGATTAATTATTAATAACTTTTCTCAGTTTAAAAAATGGCTGGCAGACCTGCATTCGCGTGAATATGCAGAACCAATGAGTTTTTTGGTTCATTGGCTTTTCTCTATGGTGAACCGGGTTCGAAGATCCACAGGAAAAGGGATATGCCGGAATGTTAATCATACTCCCGCCACGTGTGCTTGCACTTCACGCAACGGAAGAAACGAACCTCGCTCTCATCAGCCGATCGCAGCTGGCGCATCCACCACTCAGCCGTATCATGGCCGCACTCGGGGCATCGCACACGGGTGGTGGGAAGGGTCCGAATTTCCTCAGTATCATCTACGATGGTGATCTCCTTTTCCACGCGCCGGGATTTCTTCATCATCCGTTCGTCGCTTTTGGCATCGCGGATGTGGCCGCATTTCCTGCACTTCAGCTGACCGCCGGAAGACACCATGAGGCTCTTGCAATGTGGACAGAACATCATCCTGTATTAATGGGATAACGATGCTGATTAACCCTACTGTAGCGGTTACCGTGGATGGTGCTTTCCGACCCCACCGGCGAAGGTGCATCACATAACCCTTTTTTCTCCACAGGATCAATGATTTATGGATGGAAACACTTCTCGTCATTCTTTCCAGCATCGCGTTTTTCGCATTCCTGCTCCCCCATGCGTACAGGAAGTACTGCGCGATCCTTGGATGGACGAGCATCATTGCAGTCCTTTTCCTGCAGGTGCCCTACTACCTGAGCGAGAACAATTTCCTCTACCCCTCGCTTGCGCTGCTGTCGGTGCCATTTCTCGCCATCACCGCAAGGCTGCTCTTGCGGGAGAATGCAGCGGTGTTCCAGCTGAGCCGGGCTGCGGCAGTGGCCTTTCTCATCTATGCCCCGTTTGCCTTTTTCGGGCCGCTCGGCGATGCCCTCATCGATCTGGTCATCGGCCAGTTGATGTGGGTGCTTGAGCTGATCGGCTACCCTGCGATGCTGGTATCCGAACGCATGATCGCCAGCAACGGGTTCCGCGTCGAGATCATCCTCGCCTGCACGGGAATCCAGAGCATGGCTATCATGCTCGGCGTGGCGGCGGCGGTCCCCACCACCCTGAGACAGAAGGTGCTTGCCCTGCTCATTATTGTCCCGGTGATCTACCTTCTCAACCTGGCCCGCAACGTGTTTGTCATCCTCGCCTACACGGGCCAGTGGTTCCCCTATCTTCCGGAATTCGCCTCGAACGGGGAATATGGGTTCGAGAGTTTTTTCTGGGCCCACAATGTCATCTGCGAACTCCTGGCGCTTGTGGCCCTTATTGCCATCGCCTACGGCCTTTTCCTTATCATTCCCCGCCTGGGATCCTTTGCGGACGATCTGCTCTGCCTCTACCGCGACGAGCTCAAGAGAGTTGCCGGTAGAGGTAGATGATCCGCTGGATCGCGGAGAGGTTGGTGCAGAGGGCGACGACCAGTACGGCGATCCACATCAGCCCTGCCACCCCGCCGAGGACGAGGACGACCAGCGTTTCCGGGCGGCCAAAAAATCCCACTCCTTCGAGTGGATCGTCGATTTTGCCCTGTATTCGATCCGAATATCCTACTTCCGCATAGACGACGGGTTTGATGAAGGTATTCATCATCGATCCGATGATGGCGATCGCCGCCACCCCCGCATCCGCGGTCGCGCCGAGGGGCAGGATGAGGCTGATACTGGCCATCCCGGAGATGCCGATGCCGAGGAGCGCGAAACTGTCCACGTATTTGTCCACGATCCAGTCGAACACCGCCCCGAATTCGCTTTCCCTGTCCATCTTCCGGGCGACCGTCCCGTCGACGAGATCGAGGATCCCGGCGATGAACAGCATGATGCTGCCTGCCAGGAATTCCTGGAGAGAAAATAGGAATGCGCACAGGATGCCAAAGAAGAGGGAGAGGAGAGAGATCTGGTTCGGGGTTACCCCGAACCTGACAAAGACTCCGGCAAGCGGCTCCAGGCGCTCAATGGCGTAGGGACGGAGGGTGGTGATATTCATGCATCTTCATTGCTTAAATTAGTGCAAATGCCTTTAAATATTGCTTTATTCTCCTCTCCTCGCACATTCCGGGCGCAGAGTGGTGCCGGTGCGCCCGACTTCGCTGCAGAACCTCTTTAAATCTACACAATATACCCATAAGCAAGGGATTCCATGTCATTGCGCAAGAGGCCGTACGTTCTCATTATGTCGGAAATCACCGTGGACGGCAAGCTGACTTTACAACGCGGCGTATCCAGTAAAATTCTCATGAAGTATATGGATCATGAGACCGAAATCCTCCTTCATGCGACGCGTGCCGAGTATGACGCCATCATGGTCGGGTCGCGCACCATTGCCATCGACAACTCGTATCTCACCGTGCGCCTCGTCGAAGGGACACAGCCGCTGCGGGTTATTCCGAACAGCATGGCCGACATTTCCCTCGACGCCAATGTCCTGAGCAGGGATGCCCCCACATTGATTGCGGTGTGCGCACAGGCGCCTTCCGATCGCGTTACGGCGATCCGGGAGAAAGGCGCCGATGTAGTGGTGGCAGGTGAAACCCGGGTCGATCTGCCGCTCCTGCTCCAGATCCTGGCCGAACGCTACGGCGTCAGGAGGCTCATGGTGGAAGGCGGCCCGACCCTGAACTACCATATGCTACACAACGGGCTTGTGGATGCAGTCCGCCTGATCCACCTCCCCTTTATCGTGGGCGGAGAGAATACGCCCTCGCTGGTGGGCGGACCGCACATCACATCGGAGGAGGAGATGCACCGTCTCCGGTTGACCGACCACTACCTCTGCGGCAGCAACCTGGTGACAGAATACACCGTCCTCTATGGGGAATAATCCGATGGCATGGCTCGATGATGAAGTGCGGCGTATACAATCCCGGCCGAAGAGAAAAAAGCGTGGAAAACTGATTCTTGGACTCGCGCTGCTGCTCGTGATCGTCATATCCGTGGTGATCGCCGGATTCCTGATCACGTATGCCGAGGAGCGAAAGACCGCGGTGATCAGGCTCGAGGGAACGATGGTCACCGGCAATTTCTACGGTGACGGCTATACGGGAAGCGAGTTCGTCGGCATGGAGCTTCGGGATGCCGCCGACGATCCCCTCGTCGAAGCCATCGTGCTCAGGGTGAACAGCCCGGGCGGGACCCCGGCGGCCGCGCAGGAGATCATCAGGGACCTTGAGTACGCGAGGGCGCGAAAGCCGGTGGTCGTGTCCATGGGTGATATGGCGGCATCGGCCGCCTACCATGTCAGCTCCCATGCCGATCTCATCTATGCCAGCCCCGACACCATCACCGGGAGCATCGGCTCGGTCTGGATCTTCTACGACATCAGCGATTATCTCGATGAGGAGGGGGTAGCCGTCGATGTGGTAAAATCGGGTTCGAAAAAGGACATGACCTCCGGCTATCGCCCCCTCACCGATGACGAGCGTGCGTTTGCCGAAGGGATCGTCAACGAGAGTTTCGAAGCGTTCGTTGCGGACGTAGTGGCCCAGAGAGATGTCCCTCGTGACCTCCTCGAGGACGCCCGCGTCTTCCGGGGAGAGGAAGCCCTCGCCATCGGTCTTGTCGACAGGCTTGGAAACCTCTACGATGCCATCGAGGGTGCGCAGGTGCTCGCCGGCACCGCTATATCATCGCCTCCGGGGGCGCTTTCATGAATTCCCTGCATACCGTCGTAGCGTAGGTTCCGGGCGGGAGGGTGAACCGGAGGCTGAGGGTGTGGTCCGCCGCATCAAAGCCGATCTCTGTTTTGATCAATGCGCGGCGGTATGCACCCGAGAACCGCACGCCCACCACGTCGTAGATCCTCCCGAAATCATCCCTTGTGACGCGATCGTCCTCCATGATCCCCTCGGCGAACGCCTCCATGCGCCCTCGTGCCGCCGGCGCCTCCGCGCCCGGGATGCCGAGGGCGATGGCGCACTTCTTGCGGCGGAGGTGGACGGCAGCGGTCCTCCTGTTCTGCTCGGTGACGAGGTCTGTCCGCCTGTTTGCAAAGAGCAGCACATCCCCTGGGACGGGCTCCTCCATGGGCCATGCCTCCTCCATCCTCCTGCTGAGCGTCTCGTTGAAGAGGTAGGACTGGTAGGCGCTCACAAACATGGACAGCAGCCTGGGAGGGAGGGTCTGCAGGGCTCCCCGGTAGTCCTCCGGGTGGCCGACCAGGTGGTGCAGGACGGCCCGCTCATAGCTCAGCTGGACGGGAAAGATCCTGAGCACCTCGCGGGGCTCCATGGTTTCCGCATAGAGGGTTCGTGCGGTCCTCGTCTCTTCCGGTTCGATTGCGTGCGCCTCTCCCACGTACACCCGCACCGCTTCGTCGAATTCGCCCCGCAGCATGTGAAGGCCCACCTTGTGGGTGACCGGGCGCAGGCCCCCGAACCGCTGGATGCCGAAATAGTTGGGAAGGCCGATTGCTGCAGTTTTTGAGACCTCCTCTGCCTGTGCCTCGAGATCATCCGCCCGACAGTCCCGGATGCTGATGGCAAAGCGGTTGCCCTCCAGATTGCCGAGATTGAGAGGGTTTTGGGAGCGGCCCACTGCCTCGATCGTCAGGTCGCGGAGGGTGACCCGGTCGAGGTCTTCGGGGGAACTCTGGTAGATTGCCACATACTGGGTGGTCACCGCCCGCCGGTCCTTGGTGCCGGCCCAGCTGATGCGGCGGTGGCTGATCCCGAGCGCCCGGCTGATTTCCTTGACTGCACGCTGGGTCTCCCAGTTTTTCTTGATCAGGCGGCAGACG
>JAENYT010000049.1 GCA_016841665.1 Methanobacteriota archaeon | reverse complement strand
CGAAGTCGGTCGATGTTACGATCAAGAATCCGCCGGTGCAGGAGAAGAAGGCGGCGCAGTGATGGCGGAGAGAACGTCTAATTTTTTTCACTTTTCTATAACGCCCATTCTGGATTTGTTGGGCACCAAAAACCTCTTATGAGATTGGACAATATGTGTGCCTGTTATATTCGCTACCGTCCTCGTTTGGGACGGTAGTTTGTTCTTCTGAATTTTCTTTGAACTTGCCTTAACATAATCTGTGCGGGCTAAATCCTTCTAGTTATATCCAGGCCGTCACACTTTCCAGAGTTCAAACTTTGTTCGTCGCAACGTCGCATGCCATATCCCAGAAAACAATTATTCGGGGCGAGGAATCTGGTATGCATAATTATATTGTGGCGAGTATTGGGATGACCTCCGGGCAAACAGAAACGGTAATATGCCGATAGCACTACCCTCTCATCTAAGAATGAAGGCGTTGGACTGGTTGAAGGACAATTTTCCCCAAGATTTTTTCGATGAAAAAATTGCACTAAGAGCCCTTCGCCATCTGAGGTATGATGAAAAATATGCTCTTTTTTCTGACGACTATATGCTCCAGCGCACGTCTGAAGGGCGCTGGTATGAACTCCTTATATATGAGATTATGCTTGATCTCTCCTTAAAGACTGACTTAATACACTCTATCGTGAAAAAGGGCGCCGATGCACCGACACCCTCTGTCGGGGTGCGCCCCGATCAGAACGGATTTTATTATTCGAAAAAAGGGGACTTGACTGTCAGAGGAAACGGGCAAACCATCGCTGAGATGGACCTCCTGTTTGTGGATAACCACGGGAACATGGGCTTTGTCGAGGTGATCACCTCGGCAATGGACCTGAAGACATTTCATGAGGAGATCCGCTATAAAAAAAGGTTGTTGGGCTCCCTGCTCGGGCAAAAGACCGTACCTTTTGTCCTGGTTTCGTCGGTGGACGTTTCCCAGGATGCCGGCATTCTCAAAATTGCACAAGAACCTGATTGTCTCGTCCTGATCACCAGCCCGGTCGAGGAAATACGAAACCTGATCTATGAGGGGTCATTGCGAAGACGGCCGGAAAAACAGGCCCCTCATCCGAAATTCATTGACCTTACCAACGTTCGCCTCAGGAATCCCTTCGACTACAAAGAGATCCATGACAACAACAGAGATATGGTCATCAGGATCCTGCACTCCTGCAAAGAAGGTGCAATTGCTACCATCTCGTCGACTATCAATCCTCTTTCAAAGAAAATTATGCTGGGCACATTGAAGGCGTCCGGCGTCGAAATGATACTGCATGATAGAGGGATCAGGATAAAAGATGCTGTCCTTTACGCTGATGATGTGAATCAACGGTTCAGCAGGGTGGTGATCGCGTTTGACATCCCCGCATACACGCCTGTCATATATTTCAAATCGAAAGGAAAGGAAGAATACCTGAAAGTCATTCAGGACACCTCCGGGGATCTGGTGTTTCAGGGTAAGCGGACGCCCGCCCCCTATATGTCGGGATTCTATGAATGGCTGAACGACGATAAACCCACGATCAATTCCCTGGTTGTAGAGAGGTATGCCTCACTCTTTTTGAACGCGAACTGAGTGGGGCCTTTCCGGCACGCCTTTTCTCGCACCACCGGTGCGAGTTTTTCGGAACCGGCGTATGTCTCAAAGAACGACTTCATAGGCCAGAGATTGGAGACGGAAGAAGCCGCCGATACCAGGAAACTCCTTTTGTAAATCTCCGGCCGGTTTTTGGACCGTTGATTTACCTCAGGGTATCGACGGCCTGCCGATATTGCTGCGTTATGGGATTTGTGCAACGGTACGTTGCATTAATTCCCTGCATTGGGTGCCGGGGATTTTCGGGAATTGTGTAATCAAGATTACCTCCCGGCGATTCACTTCTCCCGGATGAAGGCTTACATCGGTGAAGGTCATTCCAGCACCTCCCAGTGGCCGCCCCGGGCAGGGCCGATGCGACGGAGCCGACCATCTTCACGAAGTTTGGCGATCTGCTTTTCAACCGCTCTCTGCGTGATTTCCAGCCTTTCTGCGACCTCACTGGCTGCCAGCCGGGGTTCGGCCTTCAGGAGCGCGAGGATTTTCTCCGAACTTTTCTCCTCCTTTCGGTGAACCGTGACGGTGAAGAGGCAGCCGTCCCGGTCATCGGCAAAGTCGATCTCGGGCCAGTCTTCGAATGCCCGCCTGACACCGGAACCGAAACCGCCTCCCGGCAGCATCCCGCCGCCGTTTTTCCTCCAAAGGTATACGTATCGGTGCATCGAACACCTCATATGGACGCTCCGGTCCCGGGCAGGCAGGATAGATAAGTTATGGACGGCAGCACGACAATCCTGGCTCTCGTTTTCGTATGCGGTATCCTTGCGGGATTCGGCATATACGCGATCGTATCCACCGTCTCGTCCGACCCGGGAGAGATCGCTCTCTACACGGCTAACGCACCGGAGCCCATCGGGCCGTACAGCCAGGCCGTGCAGTCCGGGGACTACCTCTTTATGTCGGGGCAGATCGGTCTCGACCCGGCCACCGGCAACCTCTCCGGCACCGCCGCCGGTGAAGCGAGGCAGGCGATGGAGAACCTGCGGGTCGTACTTGCCGAAGGCGGCCTCGACTTCTCGGACGTTGTCCAGACCCGGATCTACCTCACAGACCTCGCGGACTTCGATGCGGTCAACGCCGTCTACGGGGAGTACTTACAGGAGCCGTATCCCGCACGGGCGACGGTGCAGGTCGCCGGCCTCCCGAAAGGGGCAAGGGTCGAGATCGAGATGATCGCAAAGGTGC
>JAENYT010000016.1 GCA_016841665.1 Methanobacteriota archaeon | reverse complement strand
GCTGGGCGACCTGCCCGTCATCGGTGACATCGAAGACCGCCCCCCAGCGGACGAGATCGGCCATCCGCGCCGGCGCTTCATCGACGAGGGCGTCCACCAGTGCGGGGTCGTTGAGGTAGGCGCCGCCCCGGAGGGTGTCCTCCACGTGCATGGGGCAGCCGTCAAGCTCGCGCAGCACGGCGTTGTATCCCCCCTCAGCCATGGTGGTACACCCGCCCTTGCCGATGAGTGTCTTGGAGATCATTACGGTATCGCCGTAGAGAGCCGTCTCGAGCGCGGCACGCGCGCCGGCGCCGCCGCTGCCGATGACCAGCACATGGCAGCGAACCACGTCATCTGCATGCATCTTATATTCGGTTAGATGTAAATGTACATAAAAAATTGGTAAGAGACAGAGTGAGCCAAAAATGAGGCTTTTAATGAAGTTTGGCGGCACGTCCGTTGCCGATGAAAAATGCATCCGCCAGGTCGTCGATATCCTCGAAGGCCACCATTCCGCCGGTGCCGAACTGGCCGTAGTGGTCTCCGCGATGTCCGGGATCACCGACCAGCTCCACGCCATCGCCGAAGAGGTGGTGGACTCGCGCGGAGAACCTCCTGTGGACACCTTCATCGAGGCGCTGCGCACCCGGCACCTCCGGGTGCTCGACCAGGTTGCGGGGGACGATGCCGATGAGGTCCGGGAACTCATCGATACGCGCCTGGACAACCTGAGAAACATCCTCAACGCTGTCCACACCCTGCGGGAGCTGACCCCTCGCTCAAGGGACTACGTCATCTCCTTCGGCGAGCGGCTCTCGGCGATCATCGTAAGTGCGGCTCTCCGGGAACGCGGCATCCGCTCGGTCGCCATGGACGGCTGCGAGGCGGGGATGGTCACCTCAAGTATCCACGGAGGATCGCAGGTGCTCCCCGAGAGCGCCACCCACATCAGGAGCAGGATCGAGCCTCTACTCCCCGACACCGTGCCGGTGGTCATGGGGTACATGGGCTGCACCAAACAGGGCGTCCTCACCACCCTGGGCCGGAGCGGGTCCGACTACTCGGCGGCGGTGGTGGGGGCAGCCATCAATGCCGACGAGATCTGGATCTGGACCGACGTGGACGGGGTGATGACCGCCGATCCCCGGATCATCCACGATGCCCGGGTGCTCCCCTCCGTCTCTTACCTGGAGGCCATGGAGCTCTCCTACTTCGGAGCGAAGGTGCTCCACCCCCGCTCCATCGAGCCAGCCATGCAGAAGGACATCCCGGTGCGGGTGAAGCACACCTTCAACCCCAACCACCCCGGCAGCCTGGTGGTGCAGGGGGAGCAGCGCGACCACCGCGTGGTCAAGGCCATCTCCTACATCGAGCGGGTCTCCCTGATCACCATCGCCGGCGCCCAGATGATCGGGCGACCGGGGGTGGCCAGGGCCATCTTCTCGTCCCTCGCCGACCGGGACGTCAATATCATGATGATCTCGCAGGGATCCTCGGAGGCCAACATCTCCCTGATCGTGGACGATGACCACCTCGACCGGGCGCTCGAGGCGCTCGGGGATGTCCAGAAGGCGGGTCTCATCCGCGACGTGACCCACGACCGGGGCGTGATCGCCGCCGCCGTCGTCGGCTCAGGGATGGCCGGCACCCCCGGGATCAGCGGCCGCATCTTCACCGCCATGGGCCGCGCACGGATCAACGTGATGATGATCTCGCAGGGCTCCTCGGAGGTCAACGTCTCCTTCGTGGTCAGGCGGGAAGACGGCCCGGCCGCACTGCGGGTGCTCCACGACGAATTCAGGCTCTCGGAGGATTGCGATGACGACGCGTAGCTACCGGGAGGCGGGGGTCGATATCGACCTCGAGGCATCCGCGGTGCACGCCCTCGTCGAGCAGCTGACCTTCCGGCGGGAAGGGTCGTTTCCCATGCACGGGGGCGTGGGCCATTTCGCCGGGCTGATCGAGTTCGGGGAGATGGTGCTGGCGCTCGCCGTGGACGGGGTGGGCACCAAGATGCTCATCGCCGACCACCTGCACAACTGGACCAGCGTAGGCATCGACTGCATCGCCATGAACGTCAACGACCTCTACGTGATGAACATGGAACCGGTGGCCTTCGTCGACTACATTGCCACCGACGCCCTCTCCGTGGAGAAGATGGCCCAGATCGGGGTCGGGCTCAACCGGGGCGCGGAACTGGCCAACCTCAACATCATCGGCGGGGAGACGGCGACGCTCAACGGCCTCGTCAACGGCCTCGACCTCGCCGGGACCTGCCTCGGCGTCCAGCAAAAAGACCGCATCGTTACCGGGGAGCAGATCGCCCCGGGTGATTGCATTGTCGGGGTGCCGTCGAGCGGCATCCACAGCAACGGCCTCACCCTGGCCCGGAAACTCGTGGAGGAGCACGCAGGCTGGGAAGAGCGCCTTCCCGGGGGGAAGACCTTCGGGGAGGAGCTGCTTACCCCCACCCGCATCTATGCCGAAGCACTGGAAGTCACCGCCGCTGTGGAGGTGCACGGGATGTGCCATATCACCGGCGGGGGCCTTCGCAACCTGAACCGGCTCGGCAGCGTCGGGTTCTCGATCACCGATCCCCTGACGTCCCAGCCCATCTTTGCATGGATGGCAGAAGCGGGCGGGGTGGCGGCGGAGGAGATGTACCGCACCTTCAACATGGGCATGGGCTACGTCTTCGTCGTGGCCACGGAGACGGTTGATGCCGTGACCGGAATCGTGCCCGACGCCCGGGTGGTCGGTGAGGTCGTGGCGGCGCCCGGCGTGTGGCTGGAAGGAACCGCAATTACCTGATGCTTTTTTAATCCGGTGTGTATGCCGGTCCGTGGCGGGGAAAAAAGGGAACGATCAGTCGGCCCCGCCCCTTCCCTCGAAGGATATCATCGCTTTGGGTGCATATTTTCCGAGCTCTTCGTAGAAGTATTTCACCATTGCAGGGTCGGAGTCCTCGATCGACGCCTGGATGGTGCGGACGAGCCACTGGGGAAGTTCATCCTGCTCATCCAGCGAATTCATGATCACCACGATCGCCTCATCCACATCCACTTTCTTGAACCAACGGTAGGCCATTATGCATCACACCTTTAAGTAGGGCGTAAGTGGCAATCGGCTCTATAAAAAGATAGCGGTGGCGGGCCTATTCCCCTCTTTGTTCCGGCTCCAGGGGTTCCTGCGTGGCATTCGGACTGATGATTGCCGAATTGCCGTCAGGATCCTCGAGGATGACGGTAAAGGGGAAGGCCAGATGGCGGGCGTCATCGATCTTTGCCCTCAGCGCAAGGGCATTCTCCCGCTGCTCGCCCTCCGCCCAGGAGAGCACCCGGTCGATGACGCTCTCGAAGCGGTAGAGCACCCCCTCCACATTGCTGATGAACGCCTCGCAGATGGGTCCCGGCTCGACCATGATCCCCAGTTCCGGCACCTTGATGGTGCCCGTGGTGCTCCGGACCACCCTTGCCTCGAGATCCTCCTCCGTCTCCACGGTGAGGGTGTAGCGCAACGGGTCACCCGCACCGAGAATGATGGTGTCCACGAGACGGTATCCGCACTCGCACGAGGCGGTCATGAGAAGGATATCGGAGAAAAAAGGGATGTTTTCCGTCTGGTATAGGTATTCGATCTCGGCATTACATACTGGACAGGGACCCGGAACCACGCGCCGCACTACATTCCTCCGCCGATCTTCTCGCGGGAGATCTTCACCGACATGGGCGTAACCACCACGTAGCGCGCCTCGCCGATGCCCACGATATCGCCGTTGACGTCAGCTGCCACCTCGCGCAGGTCCTTGAGCACCCGCTCGTAGGTGATCTTGTCCATCTTCAGGCGGGAGACGTCGACGATGACGATATTTCCGTTGTAGATCTCGTCCTTGATCCGCGGTGTGTCCTTGAGGTCGCTGATGTTTGCGATCTTGATGTACATTGAGGCGGGTGCGTCTTCGCCCACTGGTTCGTAGGACTGCAGATCGAGTTCCATATACTCCATTTCGCTCGAAGGAGTCCCTTTCCCCAACAGAGAATCAAGGAATTTGGCCATAAAAAGAGTGTACAATGAATTTTATTTAATAGTATCCATTCTGTGGTTCTTAGAGCTCGAAATTCCAGATGTCGTCTCCGACATAGTGGATATTCCTGACCGCTTTTCCCTTTTCCAGGTGCTGAATTTCTGCCGCGTCGTAGAGGGCGATCCCGATGGCCAGCGGCTTGCCGTACCGCTCCTCGACGATGACCACCGGACCGCCTGCGACCACGTCGTCCGCGACCGAGATGATGCCCGGGCGCATCACGTCAGCGCCGTTGACCATGAACCTGACCGCGCCCGTATCGACGACCACGCGCCGCTCCGGGAAGGGCCACTTCAGCGCACCGTGGAGGGTGGGGAAGATGTGCCCCTCGATCTCCATCAGCAGCGGCTGTTTGTCCACCAGGATAAACGTCACCTCGCCGTCCGTCTCCGCCATCTCCATCATCTCGGATGAAAAGAGGGCTGCACTCTCCCCGATCTCCGCGGCGAGACGGTCCCTGACCTCCGCAGCTTTTGCCTTTTTCATGGCGTGGCGTTTCTTTACTTTCAGTTTCGGCATAAAATCGAGGAAATGTATTTGTCGGACAACAATAAATGGTTTTTCGGCGGACTGCGCTATATTTATCTATCTTCCTCTCGCAATTATAGTACTCCTCATCGAATATTTAAGGGAATTCTATGACCAGAAGACCGTTGGAAATTTTAGATCAGGCCCTCAATCGAAAACCCGTCATCGTAAGCCTCAAAGGGGGCCGGGAAATCCGGGGTATCCTGCAGGGATATGATGTGCATATGAACCTCGTCCTCGACAAAGCGGAGGAGGAGGCTGAGGGATCGCTCCAGAGTTACGGTACGCTCATTATTCGCGGGGATAATGTGATCTACATCTCCCCGTCCGTTGATTAATATTCAGGTGATTGACAATGTCCAAAGGTACGCCTTCAATGGGAAAACGCCAGAAGAATACGCACATCGTGTGCAGAAGATGCGGCAGGAAATCCTACCACGCCCGTCATAAGGTCTGCGCGTCATGCGGGTTCGGGAGCAGCAAGCGAATACGGAAATATTCCTGGGTAACCAAGAAACCGAAGATTCCTACCCACTAGAGTCCTGCTATGTGTGGTATCGTTGGCATCCTTGATGTCGGCGGGGCTTCCTTCCCTCTCTACTATGCCCTGTACGCGCTCCAGCACAGGGGGCAGGAGAGTGCTGGCATCTCCACATACGACGGCGAGGTGCTCCATAAGCACAAAGGCCAGGGGCTCGTCGCCGAGGTGTTCGATGAGTCTATTCTGAAAGGTCTGGAAGGCACGGTGGGGATCGGCCATGTCCGCTACCCCACCACGGGTGCGAAGATCCCCGAGAACATCCAGCCCTTCAATGTCACCTACCGGGACCGGAACATCGCCATCGCCCATAACGGCAACCTCGTCAATTCCGCAGAGCTCCGCGAGCACTACGCACAGCGGGGCCAGATATTCTGCACGACCACCGATACGGAGGTCATTGCCAATATCATCGCCGACGAGCTGCGCAAATCAAGCGATATCGCCGATGCGGCCCTGTTCTGCATGAAGCGGCTGCGGGGATCCTATTCTGTCGTGCTGCTGGTAGACGACGCCATCTACGCCTTCCGGGATCCCCTGGGCATCCGGCCGCTCTGCATCGGGGAGACCGACCGCGGCTACATCGTGGCTTCGGAGAGCGTGGCCGTCGATGCCCTCAACGGGCGGTTTGTGCGGGACGTGCGCCCCGGCGAGCTGGTCTGCATGACCAAGTCCGGGATCCGCAGCATGCAGATCGCGCAGGCCAGCCACCGGGCGCACTGCATCTTCGAGTACATCTATTTTTCCCGGGCCGACTCGGTGCTCGACGGCCGACTGGTCTACGGCGTGCGGCGCAAAATCGGCAGGTACCTCTACGAGGAGCAGCCCGTCCACGCAGATATCGTCTCGCCGGTTCCGGATTCAGGCATCGCCCACGCCATCGGCTACTATGAGAGTTCGGGGATCCCCTACCGCGAGGGCCTGATGAAGAACCGTTACATGGGGCGCACTTTTATCATGCCCACCCAGGAGGCGCGGGAGAACGCGGTGCGCATGAAACTCAATCCCGTGAAGGGCCACATCGCCGACAGATCGGTTGTCCTCGTCGACGATTCCATCGTGCGGGGGACCACCTCCCGGCGGATCATCAATATCATGATGGAGGCCGGCGCCGCTGCGGTCCACATGCGTATCGGCTCGCCGGCCATCCGGTTCCCCTGCTACCTGGGCGTGGATATGCCCACGCGGGAGGAGCTGATCGCCAGCGGAAGGGAGTGCGAGGCGGTCAAGGAGAGCATCGGGGCAACCTCCCTCCACCATGTCTCCCTGCAAAACCTCATCCGCGCCATCGGCATCGATGAGGCGGACCTCTGCACCGGCTGCATCACCGGCTGCTATCCCATGGCCATCAGGAACGAGAAGTGTGCGGAGCGCTTCGTGGACTTCGTGGGCGGCAGTTACCAGTCCTACCTGGAGACGTTCGAGGAAGGCGAGCCGCAGGATTCCTGAAACTCATCCTCTTTTTGTAACAATCCGCCCTTGCCGATGAGCGCTCCCGCTCGGGGTCATGATGCGTTAAGAAAGGAAGAATAGCGAGGGATGGATTTGAACCATCGGTCTACGGGTTATGAGCCCGTCGGGATTTCCTGACTACCCCACCTCGCTGCTCGGGTGGATATATACATAGCATACGGGGCAAGATATAGTTTTTCATCACGCCACCGTTCGACAAACCGGGGGAATTTCGGAGGGGCACACACGCTCATGTGGTTCGGCGACCTACCTCTGATCCATGGAGCAGCACGATCCTGTCGATGACGAACTGCAGGAACTGCGAAAGCGGCGCCTGCGGGAGATGGAGCAGGCATTGTCCCGGCGCGACGCACCGGCGGCGGTCCTCCACGTGACCGACCAGACCTTTACCGGCGTGATCCGCGATCATCCCTTTGTACTCATCGATTTCTGGGCCGAATGGTGCGGGCCGTGCCGTGCGGTTGGCCCTGCGATCGAGGAGCTCGCCGCGGAGTTTGGAGGACGGGTGACCATCGCAAAGTGCAATGTCGATGAAAACCCGCGCGTGGCGGCGCACTTCTCCATCGCCGCGATCCCGACCCTGATCCTTTTCTCCCGCGGGCAGATGGTCGACCGCATCACCGGCGCCTACCCGAAGGAGCAGATCAGGCAGCGGATGCAGCGGGCGTTCGGGGAATGAGGGCGGTCAGATCTTCATCCCGCTTCGTGAAAATTCACGTGCATTGATCTTCGCCGCCATGATGAAGTCGTTGAGCGTCAGCCCGCCGCAGGCATAACTGTACCAGGAGATCTCAACGTACCGCTGTTCGGTGATGGCGATGTCGGGGAAGTGCCCCTGCCCTTCGGCAAGCTCGGCGATTTCCCCGACAAAATTCATGCATTCCTGGAAGGTCTTTAAGGAGAACCGCCGTAGCAGGTGTCCGTCGGCGAGCGACCACCCGGGGACCTCCCGCCTGAGATCGAACACCTCCTTTCTGGTGAGCGGGCAGATGCCCTGGACATTGGGGGTGCACGTCATGGAGGCCAGTTCCATGGTAGGCGTTTGACCGGTCGAGAAAAAAGGTTATCTGAGGGCCTCGCCCTCGACAGTATCCTGCGATTTCTCGGCCGTCTCCGGCATTGTCCGTTCGACGGCCATACCGCCGAGGAGCACGAGGGTGGCGAGGGGCAGGGCGATGATCAGGGGGTCGACGGCCTGCCAGAAGCTGGAGAGAAGCGCCGGTGTCCCGAAGATTGCCTGGGAGAGGCCGAGCACCGAGGATTCCTTGACGTGCACGAATGCCGTCCACAAAAACCACATGGATGCGCCGGCGACGAGACTGGCGATGGCGGCATTCTTTGAGGGAGTGCGTGCGTAGAGGGCGGCCGCGTAGGCAGGAAGGAACGCAGAGGCGCAGAGGCCCATGAACATCGCCGTTGCCCTGGCAATGATGCTCACCGGCATGAGATAGGCGAGGCCTACGCTCACCCCGACCATAAGGGCGCATCCCGCCTGGCTTGCCCGCAGGGAGGGCTTCGCATTCATGATTCCCCGCCATATGTCGTGCCCGAGGGCGGTGCCCATGGTATGGATGAGCGAGGAGAGCGTCGACATGGCCGCGGCGAGGAGGGCGAGCATGAACACGATGATGAAGATGTCGGGCATGGAGGCGTTGATGTACGCGGGGATGATGGCATCGACATTGCCACCGGCTGCCTCCAGGGCGATCATGCCGTTGTTCTGGACGAAGTAGACGTTGGTGAGGGCTCCCACGGTGAAGGCGACCCCGGTCATCATCAGGATGAAGGGTCCGCCGATTAAGACCGCCCGGTGGATGGCCTTGCTGTCTTTTACGGTCATAAACCGCACCACGAGCTGGGGCTGGGCGAGCACCCCGATCCCTACCCCGAGTACGATGGTGGTCACGAGCGTCAGCCAGATGGGGCTTCCCAGCACCGGCATGGACGTCCACCCTGTGTGGCCCGCCGCAGCCAGCGCCTCAGGCACCATGGACGAGAGGCCGGCGAGGGCGTTATGCGCCTCGACCACGCCGCCGAGGTGGACGTAGGTGAGCACCAGGAGCACCGTCATGCCGATGAGCATGATCCCCCCCTGCATGGCGTCCGTGTACATCACCGCAATCAGGCCGCCGAGAACGACATACAACGCCACGACAGCCGCGAACCCGAGGAGCGCCGAGTCGTAGGGGATGACGAGGGTGGTCTCGATGAACCGCGCTCCGCCGATGAGGATTGCCGCGGTGTACAGGGGCATGCCGACGACGATCACCAGCCCGGCCGCGTACTGCATGAACTGCGATTCATAGCGCTTTCCCAGGAGATCGGGAAAGGTGACTGCCTTGAGGCGCTGCCCGATCTCGCGGGTCTTCTTGCCGAAGATGACGAATGCCAGCAGGATTCCCACCCCGATGTTGAGTACGGTCAGCCAGATAAGCCCCATGCCCAGCTGGGCGGCGACGCCCCCGAACCCGACGATGGCTGAGGTGCTGATGAAGGTGGCCCCGTAGGAGAGCGCCAGGATAACCGGATGGATGCGGCGTCCCGCCACCAGGTAGTCCTCGTGCTCTTTGGTTTGCCGGTAGCCGAGCCAGCCGAGAACGACGATGGCCGCGAGGTAGACGAGCGTGATCGCGGCGAGGGTGAGGGTGTTAACCGCCACGCATCTCATCTCCGCCGGCATTCCAGTTCAGGAGACCGTACAGTACGCAGGCGAGCGTAAAGCCAAGGGCAAGCAGATATGCAAACCAGATTTGAGGATCAAGAATTCCAAACATTATAACTACCTCCCGGTATTCACAACCGGATCCAATGCACGGGAACCCAGCGTCGAGCCGGTTCCCTACCTAAAGAAGAACGCAAAAAAGCCAATTCCGCATGAAGTCTTGCGGTCCAATGGGCAGGTGCGGGTATTCATAGTGTAAATACCAACATGGTTCTTTCGTCCCTGAGTATTTAAATATATGCGCGGCCTCCTCAAAAGGAGGCATAAAAGGCAGGAACGGATGGTGATGTGCCCGGTATGGGAGGTGCGTGTGGGTGGATGATCTGCTGGTCAGGGCCGCGATACGAAACGGCCTGATGGTGATCCTCATTTTTACTCTGGCCTGGATCTGGAAGTGAGGGGCCTCTTGTGCGGTGGGGCGCGGACGATTGAGCGAGGGAGGGGAGGCGAGAATCGCCCCCGAATCACGTTGGATGTGCGCGTATTGCGGGCCTGTATTTATGCCTCAAAATAAAAAAAAATTCCGTGGCAGAAATAGTATGGATGATTGTGGATAAATCAAGGTTTTCTGCCGTTTCAATGAGTTGGAGCCCGGTTGACAGATCCGGTCTCTCTCCTTTGCCCTTAATACCCAGAATCACGGCATATTTTTTGATATTTCCGGGTAATCGGGTACGCCGGGGGAGCGTTTCGGAGACCGCCGCGACCACAAACTATATAACTCCTCCTAAAAACCTCTTGTTTGTAGGATTTCAAGGAAATGAGTGCAATGGATGCCCACTTTGTGCTGAAACCCATGGAAATGTATGATATGGAAGAACGGGACGAAATTCCTCTGGATATCGGCGAAAAACCCTTCTCGATCGATTATCAGGCATACATGAATATCGAGAATTCCTCCCTTCTCTCCATGATGTACGAGCGGGACGAACTCGACTAACACCACCACCCCGAAGTATCCCGCAAGGCGCAATTGACGCCTCTCCCAGGGCGGGGTACGCATCCCCTCTCCTTTTTATCGATGGTGCGGACTGCAGCCTTCGGCATGATCCGCTTCAGAGGTATTCGAGCCGGTAGTCTGTCGTGCCGAGGCCGGGGCACTCGGCGTGGACGATCGGGTTCCCGCCCTCGATATGGGGCCATACCCCCCCTGAATGTGTTGCCTGTCGGCCGGCGACAGTCCCCCGAACATGGGGGGGACGATGGGTGGTGGCCCCCTTTTCGTCGAAGTGCCGCTTGATCGCGGTGCGGTCACCCTCCGCAACCAGTTTTGCAGCGCCTCTTCACCGCTGCCGGCTCTGCAGAATGATCTCGTCCGGTCCGCGGGCCCGAAGCCCGGCGACATAGACAGCGCTCGCCACAGTGTTTGCCCCGCAAATGCCTGGATATTCATGCGTATCACGAAAAATGTTCGTTTCTGGTGTGCGTTCACGTCACTGTGGCCCGATTGAATGCCCACCGGGCAACAAGAAACATACTGACACAGAAGCCCAGCAGATAGAAGTAGGATGTGAGGATGATCAGGGGAGTATAGATGAATTCTATGCCTACAGCAGAAAAGCTGCTGCCAATGGCAAAAAACCGGATGCCGTTGATGAGGTGGGTGAGAGGATTGATCAATGCGAGGACCTGCAGGAATCCGGGGAAGGCGGTGGTGGGGTAGAGGGCGTTGCTGGTGAAAAAGATCGGGAGGGTGAGCAGGGTGATGATCCCCTGAAGGCCCTCCGGACTCTCCATAGACACCGAAATCGTTGCCGAGAGGAAGAGAAATCCGAGGGCAAATGTCCCGACAAAGATCATGATACCGAGCACGGCAGTTGCGGTGGCCATCGGCGTATACCCCGAGAAGAACCGGACGCCAATGATGAGACCAAAGATCATGATGATGATCGACTGTATCCACGCTTTTGTCACCCCCGAGAGGCCGATACCGAGAACGACGTGTGTTCTCGGGAGGGGGCTGGCGAATATTTCCCGCATCAGCCCCCAATTTTTGTCGAACAGGATGACAACCCCCCCGAAGAGGCTGGTAAACAGGGTGGTCATGGCGATGACGCCGGCCCCCATGAAGGTCAGGTAGCCGATCTGCTCAATCCCGGCGACCGGTGCGATGCCTGCGCTCAACCGATCAAAATTGCTCGACATGGCCACCCCGAAAAATGCCATCCAGAGTGCGGGCTGGACCAGTGAGGAGATGAGCAGGGTTTTAAACCGGAAAAACCTGATCATATCCCTCCAGTATACGGTCATGAATCCGAGGTTCATCGGGATCGCCCCCGTCCCGCCCCCCACTTCTGGGCCCCCTCGTCCCGCAGCTCACGCCCTGTATAATGGACAAATACATCATCCATGGAGGGTTTTTTCAAATTTACCGCGGTGACCGCGATCCCCTGTTCCCTGATGTCATCCATAATCTGGGGAAGCAGCCGGGTGCCGTCCTCTGTTACGGTAAATACCACCCCTGTGCGTTTTTTCCGGACATCGCGCACATAACCAAGAGTTCTGAGCAGTTCTTCGGTTCTGACGATATCGCTGGTTTCCAGGTACATGACGTCCTCTCCAAGGCCGTTTTTCAGTGCGATCGGTGTGTCGGTGACCATGATGCTGCCATGATCGATAATGCTGATCCGATCGCTCAGATGGTCGGCCTCGTCCATGTAATGGGTGGTGAGAAAAATGGTGGTACCCGCACGGTTGACCGCACGGAGATATTCCCACATCCGGATCCTGGTCTGGGGATCGAGCCCGATGGTGGGTTCGTCAAGGAAGAGTACCTGCGGCCGCGTCATAAGGCCCCGGGCGATCTCGAGCCTCCGTTTCATCCCCCCCGAGAGCTCCTTGGTGCGTGCATCGCGTTTCTCATCCAGTTCAACCAGTTCGAGAAGTTCTTCGATACGCGCCCTCCGCTCCTCCCGGGGGAGGTTGTAGAGCCGGCCGTGAAACTCGAGAATTTCCCAGACGGTCATGTCCCGGTCGAGGGTTACCTCCTGAAAGACGATCCCGATCGACCGGCGCACCATCTCCGGGGCCGTGCGCACGTCGTGTCCTGCGATGCTGACTTCTCCTGTCTGGATCGAGAGCAGCGTGATCAACACGTTGATCACGGTGCTTTTTCCTGCACCGTTCGGACCGAGAAACGCAAATACCTCGCCCCTATCGACGGAGAAGCTGATGTTGTCGACGGCCAGCACGTGGCCGTATGCGTGGGACAGGCCCCTGACCTCGATGATGGGATCACTCATGCGCCTCCCTCCATCGGCACTGCTGCCTGAGCAAAAAGACCTTGCCTGATCACCGGCTGACCTTCCGGGCCTCCTCATCCAGCCGGGCAAGGTTCGTGGGGATGGGGTGTTCGGAAAGAAGCCGGGCCATGAAGGTGGTGTTGTGGACCATGTAGCGCACCGTCCGGTTGGTGTAGAGGTGGCGGTCGCCCCCGGCCTTGATGTAGCTCGGGCCGGGCCCGGCATCGCCCACCCAGTAGCAGTCAGCATTGGGAGGGACGGTGCAGCCGAGGTGGGTGAGGTTGAAGAGGGTGTGGGCGGCGACGTTGTGGGCTCCGTCCTCGTTGCCGGTGATGATCACGCCGGCAACCTTGTCGTAGAGAGGGTACTGCCCGGTTTCGGGATCGCCCTCACCGTAGGTCCCGTCCAGCCGCTCGATGACCATCTGGGCGACCGATCCGCGGACCCCGAACCAGATGGGCGAGCTGATGACCAGGATGTTGCATGCCTTGACGCGCTCGAGAATTTCGGGCCACGCATCCCCTTCCCCCATATCGGACGCCACACCGAAGAACACGTCGTGGTCCACCACGCGTATGATCTCCGTCTCCACTCCGAGATCGCGGTAAAGGGCTGCCGCCTTATCGATCAGCGCCCGGGTATTGGAGATCTCGGGGGATTTCTTCAGGGTGCAGTTGAGAAACAGTGCCTTGAGTGCCATGGTGGGGAATGGTGCACCGGAGCCAAATACGTTTCCCCGAAAGGAACAGGGTGATATAGGGGTGCGCCCTACTTCCCCTAATGTGCGGCCGCTACTCTCTCATCGTCACCGATGATCTCGGGGCGAGGTTTCGCGTGTACGACCCCCTCATCGGCCTGCGTTCGCAGTTCAATGTCACCCCGGGCCGGGAGATGCCGGTGGTGCACGACGGCGCAGAGCCGGGCATGGGATGCATGGTCTGGGGGCTTGTCCCCTTCTGGGCGCACGACCCATCGATCGGCAGGAAGCTGATCAACGCACGGGCGGAGACGGTCGCGGAAAAACCGGCCTTCAGGGCGTCGTTCGCAAAAAAGCGCTGTCTCGTCCCTGCAAGCGGGTTTTACGAGTGGAAGAGCGAGAAAGGGGAGAAGGTCCCCTTCTACTACCGGCTCGAGGGCGGCGGGCACTTTGCATTCGCCGGGCTCTTCGACACCTGGCACGACCCTGCCGGGGGTGAACGCCGGACCTTTGTCATCATCACCACCGATGCCAATGCGCTGGTGGGGAAGATCCATGACCGCATGCCGGTCATCCTGCACCGGGAGGACGAGGAGGCGTGGCTTGATGGGGAGAGCGACCCCGGGCTGCTCGAGAACCTCCTCGCTCCCTTCCCCGCGGAGGAGATGGCAGGCTACCGGGTCTCGACGAAGGTCAACAACCCTGAAAACGAAGGCGCGGACCTGATCGAGCCGCAGGAGAAGGGGCGGACGTGGTGGTGAGCCGAATCGATGGTTGAGAGATCCGTGCAAAAAGAGATGGAAACGAAGGCCGTATCAGCGCTTGAGCAGTGCCGGGCGCTGCCGGTGGCATGTGCGAGAAAACGCCTCGGATTCCTTGGGTTCGTCCAGAAGGGCGGCAACCCCGTCCACGTGACCTTCGAGAAGAAGGACGCGGAGCTCTTTATCGTGGTGGACCTGGACCGGGAGCAGCGTTGCGGGGACTTCCGGATCCTGCGGTTCGATGAGATGGACCTCACACCGGAGTGACCTGCAGCCCGCCGGGTGTTCAGGTGTTGCGGATATCATCAGATGCGGCAAAAACCCCGGCCACCCGCGCCGCGCCCCCATCCCGCGCGAGCGCGCGGTGCGCCCGGGCATGGCAGGTCTCGCAGAGGGTGATCAGGTTGTCAGGGGCGTCGTTGGTGGGATCCCGGTCGATGTGATGGACGTGGAGGTGGCCTTCGGCACCGCAGACGGCGCACCTGTCCCGGTCCCGCGCGAGGATCGAGGTGCGCACCGCCTTCCACTCGCGCAGCCCGTACTTGTCTCTGGCGGTGATGGGGCGGCAAAGGACCGTGCAGTACACCGCACCCCTCTCACGAACCGCGTGCGGGCACCGCCAGCAGAGGCGGCGAAACCCGTTGCGGTCCGGGCTGCCGTTGCACAGGGGAGGGAGCGTGCGGTCAAACGCACCGAGGGTGAGCTGGAGGGAGTCGGTCATGAGGGGTATCGCTCCTTTGTTCTAGTTACGCTGCCCGGTCACCATAAGAGTTCAGGTAGGGGCGGTTCCCGGATCCTGCGTGCACGGGAGAGCATTTTTCGGCCTGCGGCGCAAAAACGTATATAAGGCTTTCCGGATTGCCGGGAGGGTTTTTGAGTTTATGTCCTACCGCTTCGCCGACCGCATGAGCAACATCCCTGAATCGTTCATCGAAGCACTCTTCCGCGTCTCGGGCGACCCCGAAACCATTTCGTTCGCCGGGGGGCTTCCCGACACGAACCTGATCGATGCGGCCGGCATCGCCGCGGCCGCCCGCGAGGTGCTGGAGGAGGAGGGGGCCGCCGCCCTGCAGTACTCCACCACCGACGGCTACCGTCCCCTTCGGGAGTATATCGCCGCCCGCTACCGCAAAAGACTGGGCATCCCCGCAACGGCGGGAGAGATCCAGATCGTGAACGGCTCGCAGCAGTGCCTGGATCTCGTGGCCAAGATATTCTGCAACCCCGGCGATCACATCGGCATGGAGCGGCCCGGGTACCTGGGGGCGATCGAGGCGTTCTCCCTCTACGAGCCGGTCGTCCACGGCGTCGATCTCTGCGACAACGGCCCCGATCTGGCGATGTTCGCCCGGATCGCAGAAGAGCATCCCCTGAAGTTCTTCTACGGGATCCCCAACTCGCAGAACCCCTCGGGGAGGACCTATGCGGAGGAGACAAGGCGCTCGATCGCCCGCATGCTCGAGGGGACGGAAACGGTCTTCTACGAGGACGACGCCTTCGGGGAGCTCTTCTTCGACGGGCGGCCGCGCCCGCCGGTGAAGAAGTACCTCCCGGACATGGGAATTCTCAGCGGCTCGTTCTCGAAGATCGTCGCTCCGGGCATGCGAATCGGCTGGCTGCTGGCCCCTGAACCCGTCCTGCAGCAGTTCAACGTGGCAAAACAGGCGGCGGATCTGCACTCCAACTACCTCTGCCAGGTGGTCATGCACCGCTACCTCTCAGGCTTCGACCTCGATGCTCACGTGCGAAGGGTGGCGGCAATCTACGGGGAGCGGTGCCGGGTGATGTGCGACCTTCTCGACGACCGCTTCACGGCAGGGGTGACCCACACCACGCCCGAGGGGGGGATGTTCCTGATGGCATTTTTACCGGAGCAGATCTCTGCAATGAGGGTCTTCGAGGAGGGGGTCCGCCGGAAGGTGGCGGTGCTGCCCGGGGTACCGTTCTACGTCAACGGGGGCGGCGACCACTGTATCCGGCTCAATTTTTCCCGCTCAAAAGAGGAGGAGATCATGGAGGGGATGGAGCGGCTGGCAGGGGTGATCCGGGCCCTGTCCTGAGGCCCCCCTCACCAGCGGCGCTCGTCGCCGGACTCTTTTTCGTCGTATTCCAGGACAAGTGCCCCCTGGTAGCCGCATTTCTTGCAGCGGTAGAGCCATCCGGCGTACCCGCCGGCTACGGGATAGATTTCTTTGCTTCTGCATTTTGGGCAGCGCAGCATTGATGTACTGTAGGCTTCCGGGGTTTATTGGTTATGGGGAAGCACCTTCCGGGTTCAAATCCTCTTACTGCGTATCTCTTCCTCATGACCCCTTCCCGGCAGCGCACACCCGAAGGGCTGGTGTTCGCCCCTGTTCTCGCGGAGGATCTCCCCTGACTGAACGAACCGGTCAACCAGCCCGAGATCGCCCGCTTTCTCACCCTGATCCCGCCTGTCCCATGCAAAAAACTCTCGATTTTGCCGAATTCGCCAGATGCCGCAATGCGCTCTGGTGGTGCATCCGGGCAGAAGGGCGCATCGTCGGCAGCATCGGCCTTATCCCCGAGCAGTCGGACACCAAGCTGGCCCATATAGCCACGCTTTTTGTCTATATCGAGCAGGCCTGCTGGGGGCGGGGCATCGGAGGCCGGGTGGTGGAATATGCCCTCGCCGAGGCGCAGGACCGTGGATTCCTGCGGGTGGAATGCAGTGTGGTCGAGGAGAACCGGCGTGCCGTAGCGCTCTACGAGACGAAGGGGTTCCGGCGTGAAGGAAGAAAGTGCGTGCATTCCTTGACAAGGAAGGCTTCCATGACCTCCTCATGATGGCCGTGCTCTTTGAGGCGGCGGCGGGCGGCGCTCCTCCGGGGCCTAGATAATGAGCATGCCGATGTAGGCGGCATAGCCGATGAGCATGAGTGCGGACCAGCCTTTGATGAAGCGCCCATGGCCCCAGATCAGGGGAATAACTGCAAGCGAGAATACCCCCATGATGGCGAGGTTCACCGCATCGGGAATGGGCACCGGACGGATGAGCGTGCCGCAGCCCATCACGAAGAGCAGGTTGAAGATGTTGCTGCCGAGGATATTGCCGACCGATATCCCCCCGCTACCCTTTAAAATCGCCACGACCGAGGTTACCAGCTCCGGAAGCGAGGTGCCCACCGCTACCATGGACAGGCCGATGATGTAGGTGGGGATGCCGAAAATGGCGGCGATATTCACCGCGCCCTCCAGCACGAGCTGCGATCCGATGATCACGGCGATCAGCCCGCCGATGGTCTCCAGGTAGTCCCTTTTTCCGTGGCTGACGATAGGCTCATCCTCCGTTCGTCCTGATTTCCACATGGAGTTGAGGATGAAGGCAAAGACGACGAGGGAGACGATCCCGGAGAAGAGGTCGAGGACGCCGCGGAAGCTGAGGGCGATGAAGACCGCCGTGGCACCGAGCATGAGCAGGGTCTCGTGGCGCAACGGTGCCTGGCCGCGCCGCTCCCCGACCACCGCGGGCTTGAGGAGCGCGCAGAGGGCGAGCACGAGCCCGATATTGGCAATATTGCTGCCCACCACGTTGCCAAGCCCGATATCGGCGTTTCCGGTGGCGATGGCGTTGACGCTCACCACGAACTCGGGCAGTGAGGTGCCGAAGGCGATCACCGTGAAGCCGATGGTGGTCGTGGAGACCCCATAGCGGGCGGCAAGCCCTCCGCCTCCCTCCACGAATAAGTCCGCGCCCTTGATGAGCAGGGTGAGGCCGATGACGAACAGAATGATGGAAACGATCATCGCAGGTTATGCACTCCGGGGGTGTTGGTTACAAAAAAGGGGAATAGCACTTTTTATCATTTCGCTTTGTGCCACGCGGGAGGTTTCCTGTGCGGCAATTGCGCCGGGCACCATCCTTTCAGGGCGATATGGGGAATGTTCGTGCAAGCAGATCCACCTCCCGGCGCAGCACCCCGATACGGTCCGCACGGCCGGTGTTCCGGAGGACATCGGCGATGAGGGAGGCCAGCGCTTTCATCTCCTCCTCTCCCATACCCCGGGTGGTGGCCGCGGGGGTGACCAGACGGATACCGCCGGCCGTATCATACCCCTCCCCCCGCCCGGGCACCGGGCAGCGGTCTGCGGCGATCCCCGCGCGGTACAGCGCTTCTTCCGCCTCGATGCCGCACATACCCTCCCCGGCAAGGTCGAGGATGAGGAGATGGGTGTCGGTTCCCCCCGTGACCGGGGAAAATCCCTCTCCGGTGAGTGCGGCGGCGAGCACCCGCATGGAGAGGATGCGATCCCCCGGGTTGAGCACGGCACAGTAGACGGCGAGGTTTGCCACCGAACCCGAATAGGGCTGGACATTGGCATGGTCGGTCCCGAAAAGGCGGCAGAGACGTTCCTGGGCGAGGTCTTCGATGGCATCGCAGACCTCGCACCCGGGGTAGTCGCGGAAACCCGGGTAGCCGTTGGCGTACTTGTTGGTGAGTGCGGATCCGGCTGCGTCGAGGATGGCGGTGCTGGCGTAATTTTCCGAGGCGATGAGGGTGAGGGTGGCGTTCTGGCGCCCTGCTTCATGTGCGGTGAGGGCTGCAACGTCCGGGTGGCGGGGCATGAAGGGCGGCATGTACAGGGATATGGGAAAAAGAGGTGATATCTGTTGTTTTCTACGCTTCAGAACAGCCGCTGCTCTTCTTCCGACCATCGCCGCTCCCCCCGGGAGAGCAGGAGAGCCGCGGGCAGGACCAGCACGCATCCTGCGGCGACAAGGCGGGGGTCGGGCAGGGAGACGAAGATCAGGACGAGCATGGCGGGGGCGACCATGCCGATAAAGGAGAGCAGGGTGCGGGTGTTGTAGAGCAGGATGTTGGGCTGCAGCCCGGCGCAGTAGACGATCACCGCCACCGCGTAGGCCGAGAGCCCGGCGAAGGCGACCAGGGAGGGGAGCAGATGGTCCACCTGCCCGAACCCGGCGGCGGCGATCACCAGGGTTGCCACCGGGATGAGGTTGAGCAGGAGGTAGGTCTGCAGCTTCGCCCGGATCACGTCGCCGGCGGTGACCGGGAAGAAGGCGTAGGGAGCGAAGTCGTCGAACTCGGTCAGCCAGTTGTAGATGGTGGTGGAGAATGCGGCGAGCAGGATGGCGAAGACGGCGAGGGCGTTGAGCCCGGGAAGAATGAAGAGCAGCACTTCAAGGAGCAGCCAGATGATGCCGATGGGGAAGAGAAAGGAGAAGAGGATCTTGCCGAGCCCGCCCTCGCTCCGTTTCAGGTCGAGGAGGTCTTTGGCCACGAAATGGGGGCTGTGCAGCCGGGAGAGGGTGCGTATGAGGGGGCGAAAGGAATTGGGGTAGTGCTGGGTGGCACCCGCATACTCCACCTTTACGAACCAGATGCCGGCGAAGGCCATGGCCCCGCTTGCGAGCAAGGAGAGGAGCAGTGAGCCGGCAGAGCGGTCGAAAAAGAAGGCGAGTGGGGGAAAGAGCGCCTGCACCGGGATGCCGGCTACGCCGATTGCGACGATGGCACCGGCGGCGATCAGGCCCATGAGCGCCAGCAGAGTGCGGCGCGAATGGGCGTAGATCGTGGAGAGCAGAAATACCGCCGAGAGGCCGAACAGGAAAGAAAGGCCGAGGGAGATGAGAAAGATCGGTGTCCAGTGCAGGGGGATTCCGAGCACAATCGAGGCGATCCCGAACCCCGCGACCGGAGGGAGCACCCAGAAACAGAAGTAGTAGAGCGTTTCCTTGGCAAAGAATCCTGCCATGATCGCGCGGTTTGAGACGGGCAGGGTCCTCGAGGCGTAGGCGATCATCGATGCCTGCCCGAACCGCCGGTTCATGGCCTCTCTGCCCATCAGCCCGAACGCCCCGATGGTCATCCCCATCAGCCCGAAGGCGAGGTGGGTGACCGAAACAAGCGTGCCGGTGGCGATATGAAGGGTGAAGACGGGCAGCATCAGGGCGCCGAGTGCGGCGAAGAATACGAGGGTGAAGGGCATGAGAGCGAAGCCGATGTGGCCGAAGAGCGCCGAGTGGACCCGCCACTCCTCTTTCAGCATGGCAGCGAAGAGTGTGAAGAGGACCATTCGCTCATTCCTCCCTGCCGGATGTTCTCACCAGGGCCAGGAATGCCTTCTCGAGGGAGGCGTGCTCCTCCCGGAGGGCGTCGATGCCGCCCTGGTAGCGCAGTGCGCCCCGGTGGAGGATGCCCACCGACGAGCAGATCTCCTCGGCGATGGAGAGGATGTGGGTGGAGAGAAAGACGGTGTTGCCCGCCTGCACGTAGTCAGCCAGGTAGTCCTTGATCGTCCTCTGCATCACCGGGTCGAGGTTGATGAGCGGCTCGTCGATGATGGCCAGGCGGGGTTCGTGGAGAAACGCCTGGGCAAACATCAGCTTCTGGCGGGTGCCCCGGGAGAGGTCCTTGCAGAGCTGGTCCCGCGTCTCCCCGAATTCGAGGAGATCGAACCAGAACGCGATCTGCTCCTCGACCCCGTTTTCGAGGCCGCGTATGTGGGCGGCGAACTGCAGGTACTCCTCGGCGGTGAGAAACGATGGTGGTGTCTCCTGTTCGGGGATGATCCCCACCTTCGCCCGCACCCCCACCGGGTCGGCGAGGACATCGGTATCCAGCACCCTCATGCTCCCTGTATCGGGCCGGATCTGTCCGGTGAGCAGTTTCACCGTGGTGCTCTTCCCCGAGCCGTTCGGCCCGAGCAGGCCGAAGAGTTCTCCTTCTGCAACGTGCAGGTCGATGCTTTTTGCGGCGGTGACATCGCCGTAGGTTTTGGAAAGATCTGTGGTGGATATGACCGTGTGCATGGATAGATCACCGTGGCTGAATGGGGTTATTGGTCTGCGGCGGGAGCGGCAATGCCGTCCCAGATGAGATCGAAGGCCTCGTCCATGAGGGGATCGATCGCCTCCCTCCCGGCTCGGGAGAGGATCAGGCGGACGACGGCCGCAGTGGAGGCGCCGAACATCGCAAACTGCAGGCCGAGGGGGTGGGGTTTGAGGACGCCCTCGTCGATGCCCCGCCGCACGATATCGTGGACAAAGGTAAACTGCGCCATCCCCTCTTCATGGGCATGTGCAGAAATCTGGGGCGCGTTGCAGAACTGCTCCATGAACTGGAATTTTCTGGGATTTTCCGCGCCCCAGCGGATATAATTGGCGCAGATACGTTGGATCTGTGCCCGTATCGGATCCTTCGTCTCGATATGCGCATAAAGCGCCTCCCGCATCTCCCCCTTGATATCCAGGTAGAGGGTCTCGATCAGTGCTTCTTTGGTGCGGAAATAGTGAAACAGCGTTCCTGTGGCCACCCCCGCCTCCCTGGTGATCATCGAGGTGGGAGTGCCGTGAAAGCCCCGCTCGCAGAAGAGGTCGAGGGCGGTATCCAGAATCGCCTGCCGTTTGTCGGTGTGTGGTCCGGTCATGGGCTCGTGTTCCGTGGTCGTTCAGCGGATCATCCGCCGCTGCATGAGGGAGAAGCCCACCTTCAGCAGGGGCACTTTAATCTTCATCGCCGGTCCCTCGAAGGTGCGGGATACATCGGCGAGGAGGTCCCTGACGGGCAGGTGCTGGGGGCAGACCTTCTCGCACCTGCCGCAGGCTTTGCACATCCCGGCATAGGCCTCGGTGCCGAGGATCCCTCCGAGCCTTCCGAGGTACATGATCTTTGTCTCGATTTTGTTCTCGAACATGTGGTAGTTGTTGTAGAAGCTGAAGCATTCCGGGATGTTGACGCCTGAGGGGCAGGGCATGCAGTAGTTGCAGCCGGTGCAGTCGACCTTCATCAGGGTCCGGTAGGTCTCTTTTACCCGGTCGATCAGGGCGTGCTCCCCGGCGGTGAGCGACTGCGGGAGAGCGGCATCAGCGGTGGCCAGGTTCTCGTCGATGTGCGCCTCCTCGTTCATCCCGGAGAGGACCACCGTCACCTCGGGGTGGTCCCACACCCAGCGCAGCGCCCATCCGGCGGGAGTGCGCCGAAACTCGGCCTGTTCGTAGATCTCCCGGACGGCGGCAGGGATACGGCTTCCCAGGCGGCCGCCCCGGAGGGGCTCCATGATGATGACGGCGAGGCCCCGCTCGGCGGCGAACGTGAGCCCTTCCGTGCCGGCCTGGTTGTGCTCATCGAGGATGTTGTACTGGATCTGGCAGACCTCCCAGGGGTATGCGTCGACGATCTCTTTGAACGCCGCGAGATCCCCGTGGAAGGAAAAGCCGGCGTTGGTGATCTTCCCCTCTGCTTTCGCCTTGTCGAGGAATTCACGCACCCCGAGACCGTCCATCTTCTCCCAGCTCCTCCCGTTGAGGCTGTGGACGAGATAGTAGTCGATACGGTCGGTGCGAAGGCGCTCCAGCTGGGCGTCGAGGATGCGGCCCATATCTTCACCACTGTGCACCTGCCAAGGAGTCAGCTTGGTGGCGAGAAACACCTTCTCCCGGTAGCCGTCGGTGAGCGCCTGCCCGAGGAAGGGTTCGCTCTCCCCGTTGTGGTAGGGTACCGCGGTATCGATATAGTTGACCCCGCGGTCGATGGCCGAGCGAACCTGCCGGGTTGCCCGCTCCACATCGATCTTCCCTCCCTTTTTGGGCAGCCTCATGCAGCCGAATCCGAGGATGGAGAGTTTGTCGCCGGTTCTGGGGACGGTTCGGTAGAGCATGTAATCACCGGGTAGATTGACTAATCGGTCTATTATGATCGCTCCTATAAACCCCTGCCGATCCGGCGCCGGAGGCGATGATTTTTATAGGCGGTGGGCGATACCCCCTCGCACAGGGGGCCGACATGTGAGCGCAGCACGCGTCCATCGTCCATTCGGGCTGATCTTTCTCCTTCTGCTCGCGGTATGCACCGCGCCGGCAGCAGCACAAGGGTTGACCACCATCGCCAGGGGCGACCCCTTCGTGCTTTCCGGCACGGCCGCGGGAAGCCCCGACGCTGGAGTGGCGGTCTGGGTGTTTGGAGAGAATTACTGGAGGCGGGAGACCGTTTCCGTATCGGGTGATACGTTTGTCTTCGAAATTGGCGGGGGGGAGACGAGGGATCTTGCACCGGGGATGTACACGGTCATCGTCCAGCACCCCATGGCCAACGGGCAATTCGATGTGGGCCTCGCTCCTGCTACGCCCGGCATCGGCCAGACGAGCGTGGAGAGCACCGGGGGCGGAGGGTTTGTCATCGAAGGGCCCGGGGCGCTGCCCTCCTCGCAGGCGGCAGGGGCACTGATCACCCTCCTCAATTCCCCGACCATCGACGATACCTACTTTTCGACCGCCTTCGTCCTGGAAAATCCCGTGCTTCTTCCCGATGATCCTGACGGCGTGATCGTGCGGGCGGGAGAGGAGGCCGCGATCTCGGGGACCACCAACCTCGCCGCGGGCAATGAACTGATCTACACCGTCGAGCCGCTGCAGATCGAGCAGGCCCCGGAGGAGGGCACCGCTGCGCCGTCCGCCGCATCGGGGTCAACGATCATCCAGCCGACAACCCCCCGCACCTGGGCCCTCACCTTCTCCACCGAAGGCTGGACGCCGGGCTACTACCTGATCACGATCGAGAACCCGGACACCGGCTCTGCGTTCCAGACGGGCTTTTTGCTGGTCGAAGAAGTGGCAGAGGAGCAGACGGCGATCGCCGTGGAGGAGACGACCCCGGTAGCGGCGGGGACGGAGGCTTCTCCCGAACCGACGCAGGCGGGGCTGGGTGTGGCTGCGGTGGTGTTGGGGGCGGTTGGAGTTTTCGGATTATTTCGAGCGAGGCGGTGAGAGGCTGCTGGTAATATCATCGACCAAATATCTATGAAATGAGGAGAAGTGGTTTTGAACATGAAACGTATTTAACAAACAATATTCTTTGTTGTACGGCAATTCATTTTTTGGATCTTTTTCAAATAATATACTTAATTTGATATGGATGAAGAATCGAAATTTTGTGTGCTTGAAGATGAGTGTTTATACTCTTACTTGAACATGTTCTCCGAAATTCGCATTGTTGAGATCTAAGTTGACTTCTAATTGAAACTGAAGAAAAGAATCATCAATATATTGGAATGATTGCGGCGCAATGAAGTTTGAGTTTAACTTCTTAGGATCAATGGATTCTTTAAACAATTCGAAATCGGTAATTTCGATTGCGAACCCTTTGTTTTTTCCAGAGAAGTACTTAAAGAAGTCTTTCTTGTTCAGACCAGAGTATTGATTTAACTGCTTCCAAAGATTCTCAGGATGATCCTCAAGAATTTTTCCAACTTTAAACTTACCGATGATCTTCTTCACAGGTGATGATGAATAAATATATATATCAGGAATAGACCGATCTTTGAATATTGCCTTGCGAAGTTCGTATTTCTTTTTACCACTGATAATTTTCTGAACGTGTTTTGGTTTAATGGACAGTAGAATTTTCATCAACACTCAAACCTGCTGCTTAAACCAGATGTGCTTCGTATTATTGATTTCGGTAATTGAATGTGGTACTCCCGCGAGAGAATTCATCTTTTTCATTATTTAAAGAAGATGTAATGGAATAATAATTATCTTGAAATCAATGAAATCATTTTAAAATTTTATTTAAAGTATCTTCATCTATATACGACCCACTTCTATCCTTTTTTGAAATGATGGTATTCAATTCCTCCTCTTTAATGGGATCTATATCAATAATTTCGCTCAATTCAATGATCAATATTCTCTTTTTTATGGAGGCAAAACGGAAATATTCATCCTCAGATAGGACTAGCCTAGTGCTATATTCGTCCCATATTTCATGTGGGGTTCCTACTTTAACCGATCGAATTTTTCCATAAGCTCGTATGCATTGTTCGGGAGCTGTTGTATAAAAAACCAGTATTTGTCCGGCGGTTAGGAATTTACCTGATGATCCACCTTTTACATAAAAATAAGGAGAATCGCCATCCAATAGTCTCTGTTGGTAATCAGGCTTGATGGAAACGATCATACCTTTTGGGGTTCCCTCGCAAATGACGGGGGGTCTCCAACCAAGGTGTTGAGCGATATCGTTAGAAGTAAAAACAATCACTGCATTGTTCCGTGCATATCTTTCAGCTCGCTCAGTAAACTCGCGAGCAACAAAGATTGGTAAGTGGAAGTTTGATCTATTGCATTTTTCATAAAGGACCAAAACGGAGTCCAAATCCACTCGTTGATCTTTAATTTCAATTAATGCATCGATGGAGTAGTCTCCAATACATAATCTCATGTGCTTGTCAAACCTTCTGTCATCAACAAGAGGATGGTCAATAATTTTGTTTGCTTTTAATCGAGTCTGGAGATACCACTCCCCCAATTCCTCCCAATCATATGGATCCCCAAAGTATTCAGGACTCAACGTTTTTGAAAGAATATAGGATTCTCTTGAGTTTCCATATAGATCTTCTTTACCCGATATCAAGAATCCTTTTGAGATCATAAATTCAATCATCGGTGTTTCGTCTGTGTATATATATGAGATAATCCTCTTAACCCCGGCTTTACGGCATTGTGTTTCAGTCTCATTGTAAAGGTCATTACCGTAGCCCGAATGTTGAAAATTGGGATCTATAAAAAAACTTTTTAATTCCGCAGTTCCGCTCGCTGTCAATTTGATAATGCAGGTGGCAATTAATTTTTCTCTCCACATTCCAATAGCGAACCGATTACCTTTTGCAATATCCTCTTGGGCTTTTTCAAGCCATTGTGAAAAATTGGGGAACTCACTCGTGAATTTTGGCACTAAAAGTCCTTCTAATTGTAGAATTTCTTCTTCGTGGAGAATTCTGTCTAGCCTATACTCTGACATTTTCCACTACCGTGCATTCCTTCCAAGATTTTAATGCGATTGAATTATTGATATAATAAAAATTTTGAGGGGGTGTAAAGTACGAATCAATGCCATAGGGATCTACCGGTTTATCCAATTTAAAGGTCTCACCGATTTCTAAGGCATGTATCACCTTTTTTCCACGACAGTAGAGGAAAAATTTGTCTTCTTCAATCCCTCCATAATTTTTACACTCCTTCCAGATCTCCTCTGGTGATCCAGAATGGATCATTTCCACAAAAAAATAGCCCACGATACATTTTGATGGGCTACTTTCATACACAATAACGAATTTCGTATCTTTTTTTGGCTTTTGCCTTCGGAATTCGAATTTTTTCTCTCCGGAAAAAATTTTCTTTGAGAATTCCGGTTTAATCGATAATAATATACTCATTAGTGCCCGTCTCCGTGATTATTTTTCGAAAACTTTGGTCGGATATCGGTTCAAATCCTCTTGGAGCCGATTGTACATCTGGGATTATTCCTAACTCAATGAGACGCTTTAAATTAATTCTATGGGGAAATGAATAGGTATACAAAAAATTTACAACAAATGGTTTGCTATTTGGCTTTTCTTTCCACTGAACCATCAGTTCATCAGCGGAAAAAACACTTCTTTTTCGACATAAACTAATGAATTGTTCTGCATTCTGGATCTCTGTATGGATGTTTTCAACAATACCGAGTGTAGTTATTACGCTTTTATAGTAACCACCAGTCCGATAAAAAATTATTATATCTCCAGTTTTCAAATTTCGGTTAACTGATCGTGAGATATAGACTTTAGATATTGAATTTCTGTGGGATTCGTTATCAAAATAATCCTCAGGTGATTCCGTATTTAGAATAGAGTCTGGGAATAGGCTTGTGTGATATTCGGGATATATTGGGACTAGGTATTTATTGGCATTTATGTCAATATATGGATATGTGGTTTTGGGTGATTCTAGCTGTGCGTTTCGTGAAAAATCCTTAATATAGACATCTTCTTCTCCATTAGTGGATTGTTTCTTTCCATAAAGCTCAAAACCGAAATCTTCGAGTAAATTAATTAAGCGAAGCTTCTCTATCCCTTTTGGGAATATTGTTACATATATTTCATCCACTGCATACTGCAAGGCATTATCAAAAATTATTTTTAAAAATCTCTCACCAAGCTTGAAACCATTCAATCGAACTTTAAATGTGCCGATTTTGAGTCGTTTCTTTTTAGGAAAAGTTGGTTTAATATCTGAATATGGCTCATTTTCGCCCTCCAATTTTAAATAAAGAAATGCTATAATTTTATCCTCTGAAAGGCAAATATAAGCCATTTCATCGGATTTTTTAGCAAACCAATCTTCAAAACCAGGATAATCTTCCTTTAGACTTTGAAAGAATTCATCATTCAGATCAATATTTCCAAAGTATTCTTTTCGTACTGATAAAATATTATAATCAATAAGTTCTGGGTTATCTATGGTAGCTTTTTCTAAAAAAGAGTCTATTGTGAATACTTTATCATCAATACCGAGTTCCTTAGCCTTTAAATGAATTTTCCTGTCTTCCGTCAGTAATAAATCGACTCTTCGAGTATAAACTTCGTTTAAAAGTGTCGTATCTTTTAAATCATTTTTGGTTGTATCGTACTTCTCTGAAATTTTTTTAACATCATCGTGAAGCGGGGCAATTGTAGGTAAACGATGGTAACTATCTATTTTGATTGAAAATGCCTTACGAACCTTTTCATTTTGAATTTTTAATATCTCGTCAACAGTGACCTGATGTATACATTTTTTATAATCTAATTTATCTATCCATGAAAATAATCTTCCAATCTCTTGGTTTATCGGATCTTTACTTTCACGATGTAAAATAATATTCGTATCCAATAGCATCTTCATTAAGACCACTGGTCAATAGAACCCCTAATTAGAAAAATGAGGGATGTCCTACATATAATCCTTTCTATTATTGGTTTAAAAAATAATTTTAAAATTGGACTAATGATAGATGTTATACTGAAATTCTGAGGACACACTATAGGAATATCATGATAACTATTTAAATCTCCTCGTTCCTTTTCTTTTCATCAATCAGTATGTTCTAAAGACTCGCCATTTGTCTGCTCCGGCATCTCATCATCTCTCTTCCCTGGTGGGCTTGAACTAGAGGCTGATAGCCACCTACAATTCTTGATCTTCCTCTCGGTTTCGATGAACTTAACACAGCAGGAATGCCAGATGAACCCGGGGGTATATCTTTCCCCATCATAATTCTGGAAATTACGTTTTTTTGATATGCGCACCCTCACCGTGATGTAACAAAATTCTCGGTCCATTGCATCCGGAGTGGTTGCGCTATGTATGAGAGGGAGGGTAACAGAGGCGAATCAGCTATTCACCAATAATCTAACCGTGATTAAAACGCCGAGGGGGAGATTTGAACTCCCGTGGTGCCAAGCACCAGAGGCTTTCGAGGCCCCCGCCTTGCCGGACTAGACTACCTCGGCACAAGAACAGGCAATGAATGCAGCATACCTATTTTGCCGCCGGTGCCAAAATACTATCGAAGATTCGATGCGGTGCAGGTTCCACTTCAGGCGGGAAGGACATTCCGAGATCTACGAGGCGCGCCCCGGCGACACCTACGCAGACGCCCTCCTCTCCTTCTGCATCTTTCCCGATACCGTGCTCATTTTTCATGCCGGAAGGAGCCTTCCCGAGGACAAACCGATCGAAGAGGACGAGGTCGACATCGTGACCACTGCGTCGAGAGGGTGAAAAAAGAACGGGGAGGATTATTGCCCGGGCCGGTGGGTCTGGGTGATCATCATGTCATCCACACGGATGAGCATGCTTGCCGCTTCGGCCGCACTCTGGATGGCCTGCTTCTTGACCCGGAGGGGCTCGATGACGCCCTCCTCGAACATGTCCACGATCTCGCCGGTGTAGACGTTCAGGCCGGCGTACTTCTGGCCGCCCGCGTGGGCGGCCTTGAGCTCCACGATCTTGTCGATGGGATCGTAGCCGGAGTTCTCTGCAAGGGTGCGGGGAATGGACTCGAAGACGTTGGCAAAGGCTTCGATTGCAAGCTGGGTCCTGCCGCCGACGCTCGCTGCGTAGTCGCGGATGCCCAGCAGCAGCTCGGTGTCCACCGAGGCGCCGCCGACGATGTAGGTGCCGTCCTCGAGGGCGTCCATTACCACGCGCTTGGCATCATAGACCGCCCGCTCGAGTTCGTCCACGAAGACCTGGCTTGACCCCTTGAGGAGGATGCTCACGGTCTTCGGGTTCTCGCATCCGGTGATCTTGGTGAGCACCACGTCCTTCATCTCCTCGATGAGTGCAGCAGTGCCGAGCACATCATCGGAGAGATCCTCCACTTTATTGACGATGGTGGCGCCGGTTGCCCGGGCGACGAACTTGAGCTCTTTTTCGGGGAAGTCCTGGATGGCAAAGATCCCCTGTTTGGCCAGGTGGTACTGGACCGCATCGGCGATGCCCTTCTGGCAGAAGACGGCGGTGGCGCCGGTGGCGGCGATCTTCTCCGCCATCTCCCGGAGGCTTGCCCGCTCCTGTTCCGCGAAGGCTTCCATCTGGTCGGAGGAGGTGATCTTGATCTTGGCACTGACCTGGGTCTTGGTGATCTCGAGGGCGTGGGCGAGCAGGGCGATCCTTGCGTTTTCCATTTTCTTGGGCATCGCCTTGTCCACACGGGTCTTGTCGATGATAAAGCCCCTGACCAGCTCCGCATCCTCCATGTGGTCGCCGATCATGGTCTTGATGAAGATGTCGTCCTCATCGATGGCCACGGTGCCGTCTTCCTTGTGATCGGCGACGGTGCAGACCGCCTCAACGACCATGCCGCTGACCCGGTCCTTGACCGCCTCGATGGACTTGCCGGTCACCGCGGTGTTGGCAACCTTGAGCAGAAGATCGCGGTCTTCGCCCGAGGCCCTGATGGTCAGCCTGTCCAGGATTTCCATCGCTTTCATCATGCCGAGGCGGTAGCCGTTGGCGATGACGGTGGGGTGGATGTTCTGGTCGAGCATCCGTTCGGCCTCCTCCATGAGGGCGCCCACGAGGATGCAGGCGGTGGTGGTGCCGTCACCGACCTCCTCGTCCTGCGTCTCGGCCACCTCGACCACCATCTTCGCTCCGGGGTGCTGAACCGAGATCTCGTGCAGGATGGTCGCCCCGTCATTGGTGATCACGACATTGCCGCCGGGTGAAACGAGCATCTTGTCCATGCCGCGAGGGCCCAGCGTGGTGCGAACCGCACCGGCAATGGCCTTCGCTGCCATAATGTTCGACCTCTGCGCCTCTTTTCCGCGTGAACGGTCAACATTGTCTCTTAATATTATGACAGGTTGTCCTGCAAGCATGTAGTGAATCCTCCGTTATCTCATATTGGTGGATTTGAACTTCTATATATAGCAATCGATGTACGGGGCGATCGGGCGCACGCACGCCGGTTGCACCGCCGCACTCCTGCCGAGACGGCCGAACGGCGCCGCGTGACGCGATCGTGCGAAAATGGGGGCGCTTGAGGGTGAACTGTTCAGTCGATCCGGGAGATGCGGAAGAGTGAGTAGAGGGGCACGCCATCGATCTCCTTGATGCTCCGCTTGTCGAACAGGACGCTGATCGCCACTGGATGGGCGCCGTGGGAGCGGAGGTACTCCACCGTCTCTTTCATCGTTTTTCCGCTGGTGATCACATCATCGACGATGATACAGCGTTCCCCGGCGATCTGGGCAAAGTTACCGGAGAGCGATCCGACCGGGTTTTCCCCGCTGGCGTGCTTGCGGGGGTGATAGATGGCCAGGCGGATTTCACGCTCGGCGGCAATGAGCGTGGCGAGGGGGATGCCCGACTGGGCGATGCCGATGGCCACCGTGGGCTCCGCCGGCTCCCGTCCCGGGGGTTTCTCGCATTGTGCGTAGAAGAACTGCTTGAGCATCAGCACGGAGATGTCACGCAGCATGTCCGCGTGGCTGCTCACCGGCGTCCAGTTGATGGCGACATCCCGCGGCGCCTCGGCGCCTTTCTGCTGGGTGAGCAGCCAGGTCACCGTTTCCATGGAGAGGTTCAGTTCATCCGCGATCTGACTCGGATTATGCCCTTCAGAGTGCAGCGTTCTCGCTTTTGCGATCAGATCCTCAAGCGATGACATGAGAAGAGGTCAGCCACAATTTATTTAAGTTTTCGTCTGATCTCCGCACCGCAGTACTCGCAGATGCCCGGATGCCCGAAATACCGCCCGCAGCCGGAGCAGCGGAACTTCCAGGCGCGGGATTTCGCTTTTCGCTGGCGGATGGGCTGTACGGCAATGCCCAGGCGGTGGGCGACGTTCTGGACCGCGAAGTCGTCGGTGACGAGGGTGGCGTGCAGGTCGAGGGCGAGCGCTAGGATGCCCGCGTCCGCATCAGAAATGACCTGCGCATCGCCGCTCATCTCGGCCGCCCGCACCACACGATCCCGGGTGTCCGCCGGGGCCTCCATTACGGCGAGCCCCGCCGCAGCATAGGCATCATAGCGGCATTTTGCGGCGAGATCTTTGAGCTCGTCCACCACAGCAGGGGTGGTGAAGAGCGATCCTTCGAGGTGGAGATCGATAAAAAAGGCCGATGCATCGAGTACTTTGTTCATGCACGCACCTCGACGGTCCCTTCAGGGGTGGTGTGGTGGGCCACCTCGAAGCCGAACTCCCCGCACAGCCAGCACATGGTGGCGGCATGGAGGGAGAACGAGGAGGCGGAAAACGACCCCCCGTAGCGGGCCAGGTAGAGGACCAGCTGGTCGGCGAGATGGACGTCCACCAATGCGGGGGCCGTCAGTTCGGCGAGGAGGGTGTCCGCCGCATCCTCCCCTACCCGTTCCGCGGGATAGCCTCGGCGGCCCAGCGCGCAGGCGCCTTTTCCCGCCTGCCAGACCGTGCAGGAACTCCCCGTCTCCCGCTCCTCCCGCTGGTCGAGGGTGACCGGCAGCTCGCCTGTGACGGAAAAAAGGCGTTTTGCGGCGGCATCTGCCTGACGCTCCGCCACATGGGCGGGCAGATTGGAGGAGCACGAGATGATGCCACCCGGCCCTTCCGGGGCGGGATGGAGCGGGGAGAGATCGGAGGGTGCCACCGCCGCCTCCACGAGCCCCCCGCCCCGGGGAAAGTAGCCCCGGCGGAGGATGCGCAGGTCGACCGCCGCCCCGGCATCCCGGAGCACAGGCAAAAAGACATGGTCCACGTAGTCGATGGTCGGGCTCCAGGCCACCTCGGTGCCGCCGGAAACGCTGATGCTTCCTCCGGCGACCAGGGCGGCGGGCAGCCAGGCCTGCAATACCAGGGGGATGCTCCCCGCCGTGCCCACGTCGACCTGCAGCCTCCGCTCACGCAAGGGGCCCGGTACAAACCGCACGTTGCTGCTTCCCTGCGCAAGGCCCCCACATTCGGCCCCGCAGACGCCGGCGACCGCCTTGACCGCGGCAATATGCTGGGACCTGAGGCCCGGGTTCTTCCGCCGGGCACGGATATTGTGGATTTCCACGCCCTCGCCGGAGAGTGCGGAGAGGGCGACCGCCGCCCGGACCAGCTGGCCGCCTCCTTCGAGGCGGGACCCGTCGATGGTGATCATGTGTGGTTGAGTGCCGATGCAATGCAGGCTGCTGCGCTGATAAGGCTTGCGCCTCCCTCGATGGTATCGCTGGCAGCGATCGATTTCACCCCCGCGTGACGGAGCCGGGTGTAGGCGCCTCCGGTAAAGACGCCGTGAACGCACGCGGCGTGCACTCCTGCCGCACCCTGCGCATAGAGCATCGATGCCGCCGTGGCGAGGGTGCCTCCTGTGGAGATGATATCGTCGACGATGACCACCTCACGCCCCGCGGCATCGATGGTCTTGGGCGTGATCCGCACTTCTTCCCCTGAAATCCGTGTTTTCTGCAGTTCATCACAATCCCATCCCCCGACTTGGGCAACCGCTGCGGCGAATACCGAGGCACCGGCGTCGGGGGCGAGGATGAGGGGGTCCGAAAGGGGCATTGCGGCGATGTACTCCCCGAGGGAGGGGGCGAGCGAGATGTTGAGGGCGGGAATTTGGAAGTGATCGAGCACCGATTCCTCGTGAATGTTCACGCATATGATCTGGCCGACGCCGGGGGAGAGTACCCGTGCGATCGCCCGGGCGCTGATCGGCTCGCCCTGGTGGAACTTTTTGTCCTGTCGTGCATAGCCCATGTAGGGAAGTACAAGGGTGTTTTTGGACTGCTCACAGGCATCGATGAGGAGGAGCAGCTGGACGAGCGAGTCGGTGTCCGTCACGCTGCCCACAATGATCGTCTCGCCGTCGAGATCGCCCGTCCGCAGGTAGAGCTCCCCGTCGGGAAACCGTGAAAACCGCGTGTCGACGATTTCCAGATCGAGAGCTCTGGCGATTTTTACCCCTAAAACCTGTGATTTTTCCGTTGTTACGACTTTCATGGGATTACCCTTTGCTGAAAGTACTTAAACTATCGAGAATAATTATTTAATCCCTATCGGTGCAGAGAGGTTACTATCGCAATGGAAAATATAGAAATCGTTCCCAAATCCACTGAATTTGAACCGGAATCCGGAACGGAGCATGAGGTGGATGAGGACATCCTCGCCGGCCTCGAGGTCACCTCCTCGGCGGACATCGATGTGCCCTCCCGGCTGATCGATCAGGTGATCGGCCAGGAGCACGCCGTCGAGGTGATCAGGAAGGCGGCGGTGCAGCGGCGCCACGTGATGATGATCGGGACCCCCGGCACCGGAAAATCAATGCTGGCCAAGGCGATGGCCGAGCTCCTCCCCAAGGAGGAGATGCAGGATATCCTGGTCTACCCCAACGTGGAGGATTCCAACACCCCCGTCATACGGACGGTGAAGGCGGGCCGGGGCAAGGAGATCGTCAACGCCCACAAAGGCGAGGCGAGAAAACGCCTCCAGATGCGCAACACCCTCATCATGCTGCTGATGATCGGGATCATCGGCTACGCCTTCATCAGCATGCAGTGGCTGATGGGCATCATCGCCGCGGCCTTCGTGTTCATGGCACTGCGCTACTCCACCCCGAGGGAGGAGGCCCTAGTGCCCAAACTCCTCGTCTCCAACGAAGGAAAGGAGATGGCCCCGTTCCTCGACGGCACCGGGTCGCATGCCGGCGCCCTGCTCGGCGACGTGCGCCACGATCCCTTCCAGAGCGGGGGGCTGGAGACGCCCTCGCACGACCGTGTCGAAGCCGGCGCCATCCACAAGGCCCACGGGGGGGTGCTCTTCATTGACCAGCTCAACACCCTCACCCCCCACTCCCAGCAGAACCTGCTGTACGCCCCGCCGGAGGGGGCGTTCCCCATCAC
>JAENYT010000015.1 GCA_016841665.1 Methanobacteriota archaeon | reverse complement strand
AGCCGCAGGAGGGGCACACAAACCGTCCCTCTCCGCCCTGCGGGTACACGGGCATCTGGCGCATTCCGCCGCCGCCCCAGCGTCGGCCCATGCCTATTCCCGAGCCCATGCCCCGGCCCAGACCGCGGCCCATGCCGGGTGCAGGGCCTGCGCCGGGCGGTGCCTGGACGGAGGTGATCTCCCTGTTGAGGTATTTCATCACCGCGTCCCGGACAGAGATGTTCTGCAGCGGGATCATGTCGACCCCTTGATTGACGAATATCGGGGTTGCATTGGGGCCGAAATTGCCGGCAATCACCGCATTGACACCTTCCCTGATGAGCGTATTCGCTATCTGGATCCCGGCCCCTCCCGGAGCGTTCATGGCGGGATTCTCCATTACGCTGGTCCCGACGATTTCATTCCCCTGCACATCGACGATGGTGAAGGTGGGGCACCGCCCGAACACCGGGGACACTATATCATCAAGCCCTCCCGGTCCAGAACTCGCTACCGCAATTTTCATACGTATCACTTCACCTGTCTATAGCCGGTTCTCCACGTTTAGTATTTTCATCGTGACAATGCGTGGCGCCTGCGATCTGCTGGCGGGGAAACAGACCCTGCGCAGCGATGGCAAACACCCGAGCCGTGGCCAGTGTTCTCCTGGCAGACCGGCTGCAGGGCCTGTCCTCACGTCGCCAGCCTGCCGCAAAACCGGGCCTTATTTCATTCTATTTGAGGTTTTCCATGCAGAACGGTCATATTACACAATTCTTTTATCAGGGTGGATAGAATGTGTACTGCAATGGCAGGCAAGAAGAAAGGCAAGGAAACCGAGCCGATGAAGCTGTTCTACCTCTTCTACACACAGGAGCGCTGGGACAACTGGATCGCCACCCTGAAGGAGATGAACTTCGAGCAGGACCCGGAGAGCGACGAGATGCCGGAGGGCATGCAGGCACTCGCCAACTTCACCGAGGACATCAACGTCGAGGTGCTCAAAATCATCCGCCTCTACCAGAACAACCGGTTTTCCTGCGAGGAGGCCCTCGACAAGGTCAACGAAGTCGAGGAGATCGTCATGGGCAGGGCACCCGAGGGAGAACTCGAGGAGATCATCGAGGGGATCCAGCTCCCTCTGCTGGCGCTGTTCATGGCCTGCAAAAAGTATCTCAACGATAGTTACGAGGGCGAGATCAAGGATCTGGTCAAGCAGGGTCGGGACGTCGTCGATGAGGATATCGAGAAAGCCCTCGACATCGCCGGGACGATCGGCGCCCGGGTCATCGACGGGGGATCGTGCTGCGGCCGCTACCTGCGGGACGATATGGACAACCCGAGCCTCTTTGATGAGTGGCTGATCGAGATCGACAGCATAGGCAACGCCCTCAAATCACTCAAGAAGTTCGACGAGGAACCCGGAGACGCATCTTGATCGCAGATAAAGCACGCTTCAAATACGCAAAAAAACTGGAAAAGGCAGCCGGTTTCCGTATCCCTGACTTTGCCTTTCACGGCGCCTTCCTCGAGGCCGTCTCCGGGGCGGTCAACTACGAGCGCCTCGATCCCAATCTCCGCACCCAGCTCCTCAATTTTTTCCGCACCTTCCTGAACTGCAAGTGCCGGCAGGCGCCCCTCTGCGGGTGCCCGGAGCGCAAGTTCGCCGTCGAGATCATCGAGCTGCGGCAGATGGGCCTCGACCACCGCCAGATCAGCGAGCACCTGCTCGAGGAGTACGCCATCGATCTCTACCCCGCCGACATCCTGAGCTTTCTCGAGGAGTCGGTGCACGTGCTGGAGGCCATCCGGGACGTTGCCGCGCTGGAGGGCGAGGAGGAGATGGCCAAGAAGGCAAAAGCGCATATCAGGGATATCGAGCGTTAGGGTTCGCCGTTTCCTCTGCACATACCCTGTACAGGCCGAAATATACTCTTCTTCGGATACATTGTTATTCAGGCCCGCACATTATACACCATGCACTACCTGATCACCGGCGGCGCAGGGTTCATCGGGTCCCACCTCGCCGACGCCCTCGCCGGATCGCACGAGATCACCATCCTCGACAATCTCAGTTCCGGAACTCTCCGCAATATCCAGCACCTCCTCGACACCGATCGGTGCACCTTCGTCGAGGGAACCTTCACCGACGAAGATCTTGTTCTCTCGCTCTGCGAGGGCATCGACGGCATCTTCCATCTCGGCGCCCTCACCTCGGTACAGCAATCGGTGGAGGAGCCCCGCCGTGCTCACGAGGTGAACATCGGGGGGACCCTCAATCTGCTGATGGCATCACGCGAGCACGCAGTGCGCAAAGTGGTGTTCGCCTCCACAGCGGCGCTCTACGGCAACAACCCCACCTTTCCCAAGACCGAGACCATGCTCCCCGAGCCCCTCTCCCCCTACGCGGTCTCCAAGCTGACCGGCGAGTACTACTGCCGCATCTTCTCCGACCTCTACGGGGTGAAGACTGCCTGCCTGCGCTTTTTCAACGTCTTCGGCCCCCGGCAGGACCCCCACTCCGACTACGCGGCGGTCATCCCCATCTTCATCTCCCGCCTGCTCGACGGCAAACCCCTCACCATCTTCGGCGACGGGAAGCAGACGAGAGACTTCATCTTCGTGAAAGACGTGGTGGCCGCAAACCTCCGGGGGATGGAGGGCGACGCCGAAGGGGTGTTCAACATCGCCCGGGGCGAGCGGACGAGCCTCAACGAGCTGGCTTCATTACTGGTGGACATCGTTGGCAGCGAGGCGGGGATCGTCTACGAGGCGCCGCGGGCGGGCGATGTGCGCCACTCGATGGCGGATGTCTCGAAGGCGAGGGATCGCCTGGGCTTCAGCCCGTCCTATTCGATCCGGGAGGGGCTGGAGGAGACCGTCAGGTCGTTTCGAAGCGCATAAGATGCCTTCGGGCCAATCAATTGCCTGTAAGCATCGCGCGCACAATACAACCACAATACCGAGCAATACCACACGATGCCGGAGATATTCATGAAAACACTGATTCTTGCCGGAGGGATCGGGACGCGGCTCTTTCCCTTAAGCCGCGAGCTCTTTCCCAAACAATTCATCCCGCTCTTCAACAACGAATCGCTCTTTCAAAAGACGGTCAAACGCGCCCTCCTCCATTCCGCCCCGCAGGACATCTTCATCGTCACCAACGAAAAGCACCGGTTCCTGGTCAAAGACCAGACGGAGACCATCTGCGAGACGTGCACGGTCCTCGTCGAGCCGGAGGGGAAAAACACCCTCCCCGCCATCTACTTTGGCATCGCCGCGATCGTCGAGAAGTTCGGCCCCTCGAACGTGGTCGTGCTCCCCTCCGATCACCTCGTTGACACCACTGAAGGGTACCTGAACGCCATCGAGCGGGCAGATGGGCTCGCCGAGCGCCACCTAATCACCTTCGGGATCGTCCCCACCCACCCCCACACCGGCTACGGCTACATCAAGCCCGGCAAGGATCTCGGGGACGGGTTTGCGGTGGAAAAGTTCGTGGAGAAGCCCGACTTCGAGACCGCCGCCGCTTACGTGAACGATGGATACTTCTGGAACAGCGGGATGTTTCTCTTCAATTCGGACCTTTTCTTCGGGGAATGCGAAACATTCGCCCCTGACATTGTCGAGGCCTTCACCCACCCCGTCGACGAGGCCTTCGCGAGCGTGCCGAAGATCTCCGTCGACTACGGGATCATGGAGAAGACCGACAAAGCAGCGGTGGTGGCCTTGAACGCCCCGTGGAACGATCTTGGCAGCTTCGACTCCCTCTACCAGGTGATGAAGAACGGCGACGATGAGAATGCCGTGCAGGGGGAGTACATCGGGCTCTCCTCGACCGACAACCTGATCATCAGCGACCGGCTGGTGGCCACGATCGGCGTCCACGACATGGCCGTCATCGACACCAAGGACGCTCTCCTCATCTGCCCCCGGGAGGAGTCGCAGAACGTGGGCCAGGTCGTCCAGGCGCTCAGAGACGCCGGCGACGAGCGGGCGCACGTGCACACCACCGTCTACCGCCCCTGGGGCTCCTACACCTGCCTGGAGACAGAAGAGCGCTACAAGATCAAGCGTATCTCCGTCCCGCCACAGAAGCGCCTCAGCCTGCAGATGCACCACCACCGAAGCGAGCACTGGGTGGTCGTGGCAGGCACGGCGCTGGTGACCATCGACGGCCAGGAGACCCTGCTCCACAACGGCGAGAGCACCTACGTCCCCGCCGGCGTGATGCACCGGCTGGAGAACCCGGGCATGCTCCCCCTCGAGCTCATCGAGGTGCAGATCGGGGAGTACGTGGGAGAGGACGATGTAGTGCGGTTTGAGGATGATTTCGACCGGAAATGAGCCATGATGGTTGAAAGATGGAAGACCGTGAAGTTCACCGGTGTCCCGTATCACGACGCCATCAATACGTCATGTGCATACATTCACCAGGCGCATATGGAGCGCACCTCTAAATATGAAAGAATACAAAGTCATGCTCGATCACCACACTGTCGATCCCTCTATCCACCAAATCGAGTGAAACCATGAAAATCTCCATAATCGGAAGCGGCTACGTGGGCATGGTGACGGGCACCTGTTTTGCCGAGCTGGGCAATGAGGTCACCTTTCTCGATATCGATGCGCAAAAAATTGCCGCTATCAATGAGGCAAGATCGCCCATCTACGAACTGGGCCTCGAGGATATGCTCGCCGGCAATCGATCACGCATTGCCGCAACCACCGACTATCTTGAGGCAATACACACAACCGATGTAACCTTCCTCTGCGTGGGGACCCCCTCCGACGACGAGGGGGCAATCGACCTGAAGTACATCCGTGCGGCGAGCAGCGATCTCGGGACTGCACTCCGGAGCAAGGAGGGGAGACACACCGTCATCGTGAAGAGCACCGTGCTTCCCGGCACCACGGAGCAGGTGGTAAAGCCAATACTCGAGGAAACCTCGGAGAAGCGCGCGTTTGTAGACTTCGGCCTCGGGTCCAACCCTGAATTTTTACGCGAAGGGGTTGCGGTCCGGGACTTCATGAACCCCGATCGCATCGTGTACGGGACCGGCGACGAGAAGACACGCGCCGTACTGGAAGAACTCTACACGACCTTTTCCTGCCCGAATCTTGCCACGGCGATTAAAACCGCAGAGATGATCAAGTACACCAGCAACGCCTTCCTCGCCACCAAAATCAGTTTCGCCAACGAGATCGGCAACCTCTGCAAGAATCTTGGAATCGATACCGAAGAGGTCTTCGAGGGTGTCGGTCTTGATACCCGGATTAATCCGGCATTCTTCCGATCGGGCATCGGTTTCGGCGGATCGTGCTTTCCCAAGGACGTGAAGGCCCTGATAGCCCACGCACAGCGCGCCGGAGAAGAGGTGGACCTTCTCCGATCGGTCATCAGGGTCAACGACCACCAGCCGCTGAAGACCATCCAGCTTCTCAAAAAGCATATTCCCGATCTCTCTGGAAAGACCATCGGGATCCTGGGGCTCGCCTTCAAGCCGGACACCGACGATATCAGGGAGAGCAGGGCCATCCCCATCATCGGCGCGCTGCTGGCCGAGGGCGCCCGCATCATCGCCTACGACCCGCTGGCAGAAACCGCAACACAAGCCATCTTCCCGGCCATCGGGTATGCCGATTCGGCAGCCGAAGCCCTGAAGGCGGAAGCCACCATAATCGCCACCGAATGGGAGGAGTTCGAAGACCTCGACTATTCCGGCAGGATCGTCATCGACGGAAGGAACATCGAGAAGGCAAAGAAGAAAGCAGCAGTCTACGAAGGAGTGTGCTGGTAAAATGGAAGTCAAAAAAGCAGTCATCCCGGCGGCGGGCCTGGGCACCCGCTTTTTGCCGGCCACCAAATCGATGCCCAAGGAGATGCTCCCCCTGATCGACCGCCCGGTCATCCAGTACGTCGTCGAGGAGGCCATCGCCTCCGGCATCGACGACATCCTCATCATCACCGGGCGGGGCAAGCGGGCCATCGAGGACTACTTCGACAACTCACCCGAGCTGGAGATGCACCTGCAGCAGCACCACAAGGAAGCCCTCCTCAAGCAGATCCAGGACATCTCCTCCATGGTGGACATCCACTATATCCGCCAGAAGGAGCCGAAGGGCCTCGGCGATGCGGTCCTGCGGGCGGAGAAGCACGTCGGCGACGACCCCTTCGCCATACTCCTCGGCGACGACATCATCGTCAACGACGTGCCCTGCACCCGCCAGCTCATCAACGTCTTCCAGAAGTACCGGTGCTCGGTGCTCGCCGTGGAGCAGGTGCCGGACCACAAGGTGAGCAGCTACGGCATCATCAAGGGAAAGCCGGTGGAAGACGGCCTCTGCACGCTGGAGGACATCGTGGAAAAACCCCCCCTCGAGCAGGCCCCCTCCAACATGGGCGCCATCGGCCGCTACGTCCTCACCCCCGAGATCTTCGACTGCATCAAGCAGACCAAGCGCGGCGCGGGCAACGAGGTGCAGCTCACCGACGGCATCCGCCTGCTCAAGGGCTTCCAGAAGGTCTACGGCTTCTCATTCCACGGGAGGCGATACGATACCGGCGACCAGGTCGGGTACGTGCAGGCAATTGTGGAGTTTGCCCTGAATAATCCTGAACTGCGCGAGAATCTTCTGGAACACCTGAAATCTCTGGTGAAATGATGAGAGCGCTGGTCACCGGCTGCGCGGGATTCATCGCCATTCATCTTTCATCTCACTGAGAGGATTCCCGAGCACCGGAAACAAAAATAATAGAAAGCTCTGAGAGAAACATTACGTAATATCCTCGAAAATCTCGAGACACTTCACCATCATACCGCCACCATAACCACCGATATCACATGACAGACGCCCAATCCAACTACGAGCTGGTCATCAAACCAAGCTACGGGTTTCTCAATATCAACTGGCAGGAGATGCTGGAGTACAGGGAGCTGCTGTTTTTCCTCGCGCTCCGGGAGATCAAGATTCGCTACAAGCAGACGATTATGGGCGCCGGCTGGGCGGTGCTGCAGCCGTTCTTTACCATGATCGTCTTCACCCTCATCTTCGGGGGGCTGGCGAGCATGCCTTCCGAAGGAATTCCCTACCCGATCTTCTCCTACTCGGGCCTGCTGCTGTGGACCTACTTCTCCGTCGCCCTCACCCAGTCGGGCAACAGTCTGGTGGGCAACGCGCCGCTCCTCTCAAAAGTCTACATGCCGCGGCTCTTCATCCCCACCGCCCCCTGCATCGCAGGGATCGTGGACTATCTCATCGCCCTGAGCATCCTCGGTCTCATGATGGTCTACTACATGTTCGTCCCGAACCTCACCATCCTGCTGCTCCCGGCGATCCTGTTCGTGACATTCCTGCTCGCATCCGGGCTCGGGTTCTGGCTCTCCTCGATATGCGTCAAATACCGCGATGTGAAATTCGTCCTGCCGTTCTTCATCCAGCTGCTGCTGTTCGTCTCCCCCGTGATCTACCCGGCGGCCATCGTGGGCGAAAACCTGCGATGGCTGCTCTACTTAAACCCCCTGACCGGCCTTATCAATGCGCACCGTGCATGCCTGCTCGGATATACGCCGATCGACTGGCACGGGCTCGGCATCGCCGTCGCGCTCACGCTCGTACTGTTCATTACAGGAATTCTCTACCTGAAACGAACCGAGAAATACCTCGCGGATCTGGTGTAAATGACAGCAACAAAGAGAAACGAAGAACCGATCATCCAGGTCAAGAATATCTCGAAACAGTACAACATCGGGATGGACCGGACCTACAAGACCTTTTCGGAGAGTTTTACCAACGCCATCCGCTCCCCCATCAAAAGCCTGAACAGCATACGATCCCAGCAGGATACATTCTGGGCCCTGAAGGACATCAACTTCGAGGTCGAACAGGGCGAAGTCGTGGGCATCATCGGCAGAAACGGCGCCGGCAAAAGCACCCTCCTCAAGATCCTCTCCCGCATCACCACCCCCACCGAAGGCGAGATCCGCCTCAAGGGCCGGGTCGGCTCGCTCCTCGAGGTCGGCACCGGCTTCCACCCCGAGCTCACCGGCCGGGAGAACATCTACTTCAACGGGGCCATCCTCGGCATGAAGAAGAAAGAGATCGACGATAAGTTCGACGAGATTGTGAAGTTCTCGGGCGTCGAGAAGTTTCTGGACACCCCAGTGAAGCGGTATTCAAGCGGAATGCAGGTGCGGCTGGCCTTCTCGGTGGCGGCGAACCTTGACCCGGAAATATTGGTTGTGGATGAAGTGCTTGCGGTTGGGGATGCTGCGTTTCAAAAGAAGTGTCTGGGGAAGATGGGAGAGGTTGCTGAAGGCGGGAGGACTGTGCTGTTTGTGAGTCATAATATGGGTGCAGTCAATAAACTTTGTACATCGTGTATTTTATTAAATTCAGGAAAAATTCAATTAATTGGGCATCCAAATGACATTATTAATCAATATTTAGATAATTTATCCCAAAAGTCAAGTCAAAAAAGATTTTCTCCTAATAATGAATACAAAGGTCAGATTTTTCAGGTAGCTTTGATGGATGATGAAGGAAATGTGACTTCAGACTTTCCAAGTCACATAGATCCGACACTTGAGATTAAATACATATTGAATGAGAAAGTAATAGGATTTCACGTAGCCTGTATAATTAGTAATCAAGATGGATATCATATTTTTTCAACCGCAGACACAGATTTAAATCCTAATTTATTTGATGAAAGACCCCCAGGTAACTATTGTGTCCGAGTAAAATTGCCGACAAAATGGCTCAATACTGGAACATACAACGTGGCGGTTGGTATTGGCATTGCTGGAGTCGAAACATACGATCGTCAGGATGCAGTAGCATTTACAAAACATGATACAGGAGATTTTGGGACGGCCAAAGAAGGCTCTAGAAGAGCAGGATTACTATTAATCGATACTCCTTGGTACTATATTCCATAATAAAGTCAAAAATGAGGCTAAGTTATGAAGCATTTGATATTATCAAGATTATTTAACCAAAATAAATCAGTAATGCAATTAAATAATCCGCAATTAAATGCAATAAAAAAATTTAAACAAAAAATAAAAAATGGGGATTATTTATTTGAAAAAGTCCCGTGTTTATGTGGCGAAAAAGAAGGTGTGATTATTGCTACGCGAGATAGATACGGTCTCTCAGTTCCTACACATCTATGTAATCGTTGCGGAATAATGTGGACGAGCCCTCGATTGAATGAATCTAGTCTTAAAAAATTTTATGAAAATGATTACAGACCAATATATGTTGGAAGTCCCCAAGCACCAGATTCATTTTTCAGAGAGCAAACAAAACATGGAGAAAAAATATACAATTTTATTTGTAAGCATATTGAATCGGAATCCCACTCTCAATTAAAAGTTTTTGACATTGGTTGTGGTGCTGGGGGCACCCTTTTACCCTTTAAAAATAATGGATGGCTCACCTTCGGCTGCGATTTAGGAAGTGATTATCTTAAACGTGGAAGAGAAGAAGGACTTATATTGGAAAATGGAGATGCTACGTCGCTATCCAGATATGGTCCCGCAAATTTAGTAATTCTCAGTCATGTTTTAGAACACTTCCCGCATCCCTTGGAAAGTATTAATCAAATTTCAGAATTGCTTAATGAAGATGGATATCTATATATTGAAGTTCCAGGTATTTTTAACATCCATCGTACTTACGGAGATATTTTACTATTTTTACAAAATGCGCATCTTTATCATTTCACTCTTTTTACACTATCATCCTTGATGTCTCGAGCGGGTTTCAAAATTATCATGGGAGACCAAATAATTTGTGCCTTGTTTCAAAAGACAAAAGAAAATATTGAAAATGAAAATCAGAAAAATGAGTATTATAGAATATTATTTTATTTGTACTTCATAGAAATCTTCCGCCGAATGAATATTCTCAAATACACCAGCATTTTTAATAAAGCACTTATTCCAGTGAAACGCACTCGAAATATGTTAAGAAAACTGATCAACATGATATGGTAGTGGAAATTTGAACATGAATTTGTTAGCAATCATCCCAGCCCGCGGTGGCTCCAAAGGCATCCCCCGCAAAAATATCCGTCCAATAGCCGGAAAACCACTTATCGCCCACACAATTGAATGTGCTTTTAATGCGAAGTATATTGACAGAGTTGTAGTATCAACTGATGATTCTGAAATCGCCGCTGTATCCAAAAAATATGGTGCAGAAGTGGTCTTACGTCCTGATGAAATCAGTGGAGATTTCGCACCTTCCGAAGCTGCTCTGCTACACACGCTTGATTATCTAAAGGAAAATGAAAATTATTTGCCTGAGATAATTGTATTTCTCCAGTGTACATCTCCTCTTACATCCCCAGAAGATATTGAAGGGACTGTTGATATGCTGATTTACGGTGATGCAGATTCAGCACTCGCGGTAACACCGTTTCATCATTTCCTCTGGAAACAGGAATCGGGCGGTAATGCAACGGGAATTAACCATAATGAAAGCATACGCCTCATGCGCCAGGAGAAGGACCTGCAATATCTTGAAACCGGGGCTGTATATGCGATGCGTACTGAGGGCTTTATCAAGGCCAAACACCGTTTTTTTGGAAAAACCGTAATGCATGTAACGCCCGTTGAACGATGTGTTGAAATTGACGAACCGATTGATTTCAAGGTTGCAGAGACTCTTATGCGGGAACAACAGAAACAAGAAAAATCAGAACTCATTCCAGAAAGAATAGATGCATTGATCCTTGATTTCGACGGCGTATTCACGGATAACAGGGTATTGGTTTTCGATGACGGCAAAGAAGCTGTATTTTGTAATAGAAGCGATGGGATGGGAATAGAGAGGTTAAAATCACTCAATATTCCGGTTCTTGTCATTTCCAAAGAAGAAAATCCTGTAGTCGCAGCTCGATGTCGAAAATTGAATATACCTTGCAAACAGAATATTCAACGAAAAATCGAGATATTGAATGATTGGCTAAAAAATGAGAATATAGATGCCTCAAATGTGGTATATATCGGAAATGATGTGAATGATCTGGAGTGCCTTCAGGCTGTAGGGTGTGGCGTTGTCGTTCAGGATGCACATCCATCCGTAAAAAATGCAGCCAACATCATCCTTGAAAACAAAGGAGGATGCGGTGCGATAAGAGAATTATGCGAACTTATACTTCAACGATCAGCATGACAAAGAAAAAAACTGATACAACATTCAATAATCGCATGAGAATATCATCAGTACTCTCCAAAATAATCGAGATAGTTCCAGAGAAAGAGGATAAAATTTCTAATGATGCAAAAAAATATTGGAGTTCAAGTCAAGAAAATTCTACAATTCAGGATCTGTCACATTGGCGTGGTAGCGGCCGCTGGTGTGACGATGAATCTTGGAACAAAATTGGTAAAAAACATTTTTTTATGTACAAAAAATTATGCGACCTAACAGAGATGACAGGCCAGATACGCAGCATGATCGAATGGGGACCAGGAGGGGGTGCAAATCTGATATGGTTTTCAAAAGAATTGAACAAAATTTATGGGATTGATATATCTTCACCAAATTTAGATGAATGCGAACGTCAATTAATGGAAAATGAATATTTTGGATTCAATAAAGTACTAATTCCAGCAAATTCTCCAGAAGACTGCGTAGATTTAATCAAACCTGATGTCGACTTTTTCCTGTCTACCGCAGTTTACCAGCATTTTCCTAGTAAAGAATACGGGATTAAAGTAACCAAACTGGCATACAAATTGCTATCAAATCAAAGTATTGCACTGATCCAGATTAGATATGATGATGGTTCAAATCGATTCGCACCAAAAACGAGAGATTATTATCAAAATGCAGTAAATTTTACTTCTTATAAAATTGAAGAATTCTGGAATATTGCCAATGAGATCGGATTTAAACCAATTGCAATATATCTCAAACCAGAAGTTAATTATGCTTATTATTTTTTGGGGAAAGGTGACATAAAATGCCAAAATTTGTGACAATCGGTGGACAACCAATCGGTAACGGAAATGGAACATACATTATTGGCGAGATTGGAATAAACCACAACGGTTCTGTTGAGATTGCAAAAAAATTAATTGATGCCGCAGCTCTTGCGGGATGCAATGCAGTGAAATTCCAAAAAAGAACCCCTGACCTCTGCGTTCCTCAAGAACAGAGAAATATTCTTCGAGAAACACCCTGGGGGCTGATACCCTATATCGAATATAAGTGTAAAGTTGAATTTGAAAAGGAAGAATTCGAAGAAATCGATAAATATTGCAGAGCAAAAGGCATTGATTGGTTTGCATCCTGTTGGGACATTCCATCTGTTGACTTCATCGAGCAATTCGAACCAGTTTGCCACAAGATTGCATCCGCATCGCTCACCGATGATGCCCTATTAATGCGGATAAACGATACAGGTCGACCAATGATTCTTTCCACCGGCATGTCTACGATGGAAGAAATCAGGCATGCAGTTTCTCTTCTCGATTCAGAGAGGCTTCTTATCGCCCACACCACGAGCAGCTATCCCTGCAGACCTGAAGAGCTCAATCTCAGAATGATTCAGACCCTCCAAAAAGAATTTGAAAACCCGATTGGGTACTCGGGCCATGAAGTCGGACTGCAAACAACAGTTGCTGCAGTCGTTTTAGGAGCATGCTTTGTTGAGCGGCATATTACGCTTGACCGGGCAATGTGGGGAAGCGATCAGGCGGCGTCGGTGGAACCAGGAGGTCTCTGGCGCCTTGTAAGGGATATCCGCGTGATTGAAAAGGCAATGGGAGATGGGCAAAAAAGAATTTATGAAAGTGAAATTCCTGTAATCAATAAATTGCGAAAAAATTAGATCTTTGCGGAATAATATGAAAATATTGATTCAATGTTCTACACAGTCACACGCCCAAGCAGCTGAAGCGATCATTGAAGAACTAAATAAAATTGAAAAAAACGAAATAGTTGCCTTGAGCTTACGAAATTATTATGGATATGGCCCTGATGACTATATCAAAAATTTGGAGTGGCCATTATGTATATTAAAAAGAATCCGAAAAAAACCAAAAGACTTCAACATTCAAGATTATTTTCAATTTATATTCCAGTTCCGTTCAATTCTAAAAAATTTTAATCCAGATATATTACTATTAGGAGATGATCATCCTCCATTGCAAGTTGCGATGATTGAAGAATCAAAAAGGAAAAAAATTCCCTCTATTTTGGTACAAGAGGGGCCATTCAACCCTTCGATTATTTTGAATCATGTCGATCCTCGACAAGAAAGAAATGATAAAAAAAATTTAAAAAAACGCATAAAATCAGTACTTTCTCCATTACCACATTCAAATGGCTATGGTCATGGAAATGCCACGGTTTTCGCTGTTATGTCAGAATATTACCGTCATTTGTGGGAAAAAGCCGGTATTAACTCAAATTCAATCGTTGTGACAGGACAACCACGCTTTGATAAATTATTCAGAATAAGAGAATCAGACAAAAACGTCCAATTCATCAAAAAAAAAGAGATCTTAATATTATCACAACCCCTGACGAGATACTGCGAATATGGTATCTGGGAGGAGGAAGATTACAGAAACTTACTAAAAGTATTCAACGATTCGGCGAAAAGACTTAGCCCGGAATATAAATTTAATATTCGACTTCATCCAAACGAATCAATAGAGGATTACTCAAGTTGGTGGAACGAGATATGCACTCATTTGAACGTTTTATCATCTAACGGAGATCTTTATAGCCAGATATTAAATTCGAGCGCCATCGTCACCGTTTTTTCAACTGCTGCATTTGAAGCCGCAATCCTCGGAAGACCTATCGTGACGGTCAGAGATATCAATAAATATCCTGCGATTTGGGATACAATACCAAATATCTCAATAAATATTCGTACGGTTGATGCATTGGTGAGTGCAATATTGCAAATTCATACAGATGAAAGTAAACTGGAAAAAATCTGGACCGCTCAGAAAGAGTTGATTCAAAAAGAATTAGCCCCATTTGACGGAAAATCCAGTAATCGAGTTGCGAAATCAATACTGACTTTCAAGAAATCAAGATATTAATACACTAAACGGATGTGGATGGGATGGATATAAAAATCTCTGCGATAATCTGTACATTAAATAGAGCACATTATTTGGAAAAAGCATTATTAAGTCTAATCAACCAATCGCTTCCAGACGAACAATATGAGATAATTATTGTTGATAATGGCTCAACAGATAATACCAAAGATGTCTCAATAAAGTATTCATCAAAAAGGAACATTAAATATTTATATGATCCCATAAAAGGTCTTTCCCAAGCCCGCAATACAGGTTGGCAAAACGCAAAGGGTGAATATATTGCGTTTTTAGATGACGATGGTTTGGCTTCTAAAAATTGGCTTGAGGAAATAATCAATACATTTGAAAAGACATCCCAATCCCCCGACGCATGTGGTGGGAAGATTGAACTTGTCTGGGAGGCTAGCCGTCCACAATGGATTGCAGATTCGATGTTAAAACCTTTGGGACATTTCGATTACGGCAATAAGCCATTTTTCCTCGAACGCAGCAATCGCAATATCGGAGGAGGGAATATGGCTTTTAAAAAGAACATTCCAGAATTAATCGGCTATTTTAATACCAACCTAGGTCGAAAAGGCTCAAATTTACTATCAAATGATGAGAATGATTATTTTTTCAGAATGCGGAAGCATGGGCTCAAAATATTCTACAATCCAAAAATTATCGCACTCCACCATGTTACTGAGGAAAGAACGAAAAAAAATTGGTTTTCTCAGAGATATTATTGGCAAGGAAAATCAAACATTACACAATTAATTGATAATGGGACATCATTTATAAGTATTATATTAAATATTTTTATTAATTTTTTAGTTTTGATTAGATTACTGCTTTTTCATGTATATTTATTACTTCTTTGCTCTTCAAATGAAAATCAAATTTTTAAAAATAAGTGCGATATTTTGTCAAAATCGGGATATATTGTCCAAGGAATCATTATTTTTAAAAACAAATTATTCATATAATGTGTATGATGCATAAAATTAAAATTTTTAGATTGATCCAGTAAGGATCTTGGTAAGTATTCTAAATTGCATTGATTAAATTAGCTATAAATTTATTTTATTATAATGATAATCTCAAAAAAACGAAAATTGATATTACTCCCTAGATGAATATCTGCAAAAATATCATTGAGATCCACTGGATAGTTATTAATTACATCATCTAAATGATCAGACTAATATTAAATTATAATAATTTGGCTCTGTAGAAATGCTATCTTGAGCCGGAATTAAAAATCGACCACAAGATCAAAGGTACGGAGGCTCCTTCATTCAATATGCCTATATCAAACAAGGAGCCGGTACATGGATCGACGAATAAGTATATCAGTTTTATTGATGCGGCTCTGGATGCAGTGAAGGCATCAAGGATACCTCTCTATTCTTCCAGATTCTCCAAAAAGACCTACAATCAGCACCAGTTGATGGTGCTCATCCTGTTCAAAGAGTATCTGCAGGAGGATTACCGGGATACAGTTGAATTACTCGCCATAATGGATTCTGTTAGAGAACAACTTGATCTACATACTGTCCCGCATTATACGACGTTGCACAAATTCACCACGAGGATCGGCTCAATCATACTCAACAGAATCCTCAATAGGGTGATTGCCCGGTTCTACTTATGGGGGGAGACAATCCCGATAACAGCCATCGATTCGTCGGGATTCACCAGTTCGTATGCCAGTCACTATTACTCCTGGAGGACGGGAAAGGCCAGAAAGAGGTTCCTGAAGACGTCGATTGCAGTTGATACCGAGAACCAGGTCATCTTGGGATGGAAGATATCCCAGAACCCTGTCCACGATTCACAGCATGCAATCACAGTACTGAGACAGTCTCACCGGGCCAGGAAGGCCAGCGTATATGTCATGGACAAGGGATACGACGCAGAATCGATCCACCGGCAGATCAGGGAAGAACTGCAATCTCGATCGATGATACCGGCACGAGAAAGAAAGAGGAAACGGATCTCAGGGAGATATCGAAGACAGAATATGGCCGAGTTCGATGAAGATGTCTATCACCAGAGAAATCTCGTCGAAACAGTCTTCTCAGTCCTTAAAAGGAGATTCGGGGAGAACCTGAAAGCACGCAGATACTGGTATCAGGTCAAGGAGATCAAGATCAAACTGATTCTCTATAACCTCAGGATGGTGATGAAAAAATCATTCTTTGTAGTTCTTGTTGAGGAATTCTACAGAGCCAATAATTTTCAGTTGATAGATTCCCGATATGCCTGAAAAATAGTCTCTGAGATGACATCCCAGGATAAATCTGTCTTCAATTTTCGATATCCGGCTTCACCCATTTTTCGCCGTATTTCATCGTTTTTCAGTAAATATATTATTGATTCAGCTAATTTCTCAACATCTTTTGGTGGAATAACCAGACCCGTTTCTCCGTCATCAACAATTTCGGAGAGGCTGCCGACATCGGTCACAATAACAGGTTTATTAAATCCATAGGCGGTTGGAATCACACCGCTCTGGGATGCTTCAATATAGGGAAGGACAATGATACTGCTACGCTGAATCAATTCTGCTCCCTGTTTGTAGGGAATATGATAATGATAGCAGATGAAATTATCAGGATTTGACATCATGCCTTTGTAGTAATCCAAGTCTTCACCGGCACCAGCAATCACAAATTTTGTATTAGGTAGTTCTTGGGTAATCAACGGCTCAGCTCTGATTAAATATTCCAGACCTTTATATTTCCGGATTCTACCGAAAAATAGTACGTTATTTACATCTTCATTGATATCACCCCGTTCATATTGCTTGAATGGTGCCACCTCATGTTCCCCTATAGGAATGGAATAAATCTTGTCGGGCTTCATATCAAACAAGTCGATCATCAGCGATTTTAAATTATTACCATGTACGAGTATTTTGTCTGCATTTTTTCTAAAACAAAAAAGGGTTATTTTGTGCAGTAATTTCTCTTCTCCGGGATGTGGTACGATATCGTGGAACGTTGCGACAAGCGGATATCTTTTCAGAATTGGCAGTAAATAACACAAAAACAAACCCTGCACTTGAACGTGGATCACATCTGGTTTGAACATATACACATTTTTTCGGATCGTAATGTATGATACTATGAGATCCGGATGATAAACACGTTTTGAAAACGGAAACAGAATTATTTGAACGTTTTTTCCGACTCGTTGAATATCTTCAGGAGAAATCGTTTCAGGTAACATCAACAGGACTTCCCCTTTTTGCGAAAGGGCATTTGCCATTTGTATTGTGTAATCGAAAAAATGAAGCGAAATACAAAGTATCTTCATAAAATCAACTTTATCCAAGAATTTTATAATCAAACAATCTTTTGTGAAAGATAATAACGTTTTCTTAAATATACAACCAGCGTGGTTTATTTAAATATAAAATTCAATAGAAAACGGAATAAAGATGAGAAAAATATTGATGGTGGGTACAAATTTTTCCCAAACAACGGGGCGCACAAACGCAATATTAAGTCTGTCTGAAACCATGGCAAACAAGAATCAATTATATTTATTCTCAATGTATCCGTTGATAGGTGATGATAATTTTCTAGAGAAAAAAGCCAATATTAGGGTAATTAAAAAATATTTTTCAGGAAATTTACTATTTAAAGGGATATCCAATTTTTTTGATTGGACTCATTTAATCGGCCCGTTCTTGAATATATCAATAAACAATCTTGGTTATTTTGGTGTAACACTTTATTTCCGAGTGTTTTTCAAGGAAATTTTACACTCCATCAACCCGGATATCGTCCATATTCATGGCGCAACGATCGACTATTTTCCCATTATCAAAGCATGCCTGGATAGCAATACACCATTTGTCATTACTGCACATGGAATTTATTCACTGGATGAAAATGTATCCACGCATTACAAAAAATCAATTGAAAGGAGAATTTTTGAAGAAAGTGCAGCCAGGAATCAAATAATCACAGCGGTTTCACAACGTACAAAGGATGATATGCTTGCAAACTTCCATGGATTACACGACAAGGAGATCAGAGTAATTAATAATGGAGTTAATAGTGCAAGATACTCTTCCTGCAAACTTCCAATAAATACAATAAGAGAAAAATTTCACATTCCCGAAGATAGGAAAGTGTTTGTACAGGTTGGTTCCTTGATCAAAAGAAAAAATCATATCCAAATTTTAGAGGCATTATTGGAGATGATGCCTGAGGATAGGTGTAACATTTTTTACTTGATCGTCGGGAAAGGTCCGGAAAAGAACGAATTGGAGTCCTTTATTGAAAGGAATAATCTCAGTGCAGAGGCGCTGCTTATCGACGATGCATCCGACGATGAATTGATAGAATTATACCATGCTTCTGATTTTTTCATTCTCCCATCCACATCAGAAGGATTGCCACTTGTATTTATTGAAGCTCTTGCCGCCGGTTTGCCGGTGATTACATTTAAAGATATGGAAGGCATTACGGACATCTATCATGAAGATTATTTTGAATTGATTCCTGAAAGGACAGATGATCAAACTGCAAATACAATGATATCTGCGATAAATAGGAGCTGGGATCGGAATGAAATTATGGACTATGCAAAAAAATTTGATTGGGATATCATCTGCGAGCAATATTATCATTGCTATGATGAAATCGAAAAAACAAATTTGAACTGATTTATACACTGCATATAGATTTAAAGGAGAAATTTGGATTAATTACTTGTAATTACCGAGTCTATTAATGAAGATATTCTTTCGGTTGATGTGCCATCAAGATTGTTCAAATATCGCTCAATATATTTTTTGCGATTATCTGCAAGCGTGGAGCCATTTTCAAGCATATTTATAATGCTTGATTGCAATTCTTCGGCAGAATACACTCCCTCTGCAACACCCTCTTCAACATATCCAGCCTTATCCGGTTTTCCACTTAAATTTAATATGATCAGAGGTTTATCAAAAAAGATTGCTTCTGAAGCGGTTGTAGAGAATTTGGTAATTATTACATCACAAATTACCAACAACTCATAAATATCAGTTTTTTTATGGGGGGACACCACATTTATCCCAGGATATTTTTTCTTAAATTTATTGACTATTTCTGAATACTTCGGACCTTCTCTCGGATGTTGCTTTATTATTAGATATGAATCCGGAATTTCTTTCATTGCAGTGAATACAGCCTCAAAATTTCTATTATTTTCATCATCACTCATTCCATGGCATTGAGTTGTCCATAAAATACACTTTTTCCCCGCCACAATACCAAATTTCTCCAGTATTACTTCCCGGTTATATCTTTTTTTAAGATTATTTATTTCATCAAATCTTGGTTGACCGGTTATAACCACCGAATCCCCGGGATAATTGCTTGCTTTGGTGAGCATCTCTCGATAATACTCTCCGAAAACGGCGGTTTTATCCGCAATTGGGCAGAAAGGATACTTGAAACTTCCATGTTCTGAAATTTCGGAACATCCGTAAATATACCCCCTATGATCGGGAGTAATATTGCCGTGTTGAATCGCAACAACAGGAACGCCCTCCTGCTTCGCAGCATAAATTAAACTACGCTCTGCCCATGCATATTCACTCGATATCAAAATTGCATTTGGTCTTGTCGTTTGAATCATCCCTCGAAATGATTCATACGTCTTAATTGCGTATGGAAGTAAAATTCTAAAATAAAATTCAAATTCATTGATTATTTCCTGATAATAATCCTTATTGCCAATAATACACAATTTCCTGAAATTTTCATCATTTTTAATTATTTTAAATACTTTTTCAAATTTTTTTGATTCATTTAATTCTTTTCTCCAGATATCGACGGACCAAAAATAATTATACGGTAAAAATGGTATTCTCCATTCAGCCAATCTTGAAAAATAATGCTTAATTTCATTTAAAGGACGGATATCAATTCGATACGTACCAATCAATTCATACTTATTTTTTATGTTTTTAATAATCGGATCAAAGAAATAATCCTCATGATATTCGTTATGCCCATTTTTTTGCCACCATCGATTTGAAGATACAATCAATATGATGCCATGCAAATTTTCATGCATTGCTGTATCTTTTTGAACGTCATGGGCAGATAAAATAAATTTAATAAAATATTTTGAGAGACAACTGTATATGAAATCATAAAAAACGAACTGCGAAAAAGGAAGCCACTGGATCTTTTGCCGAATCGCCGTTTTTGAAGTATTTTTCTTTTCATCACCTGTGATCTTTGATAAAAATTTATAAAACTCAAAATCAAGAGCCCACCACATTGAAAAATCCGAATATTGCGTTAATTCAATTAGATTTTTTCCGCAACTTAATTTATGGGATATAAAATTATTTATCAATCGAATATCTTCATGCATTTAGTACCAATTTAAAATAAAAATATATCAAACCTGATCATCGTACCTGATAATCTTAATCAGGTTCATAGGTCTGATATTTCACTGTTTATTTATACGTTGTGCCAAATGAGCATAAATTACAGCAAATTAATTAAAAGCACGGTTTTCTTTTAATTCTTCGTAGTGCGAAATATCGCGATATTTAAATACCCTCGCCGGGTGGCCTCCAGCTATCGCGCACCTAGGGATATCCGACACAACAACGGATCCTGCCTGGACAATTGCACCCTCCTCAATGGTTACTCCTCCCAGAATAATCACCCTATGGCCAATCCAGACATTATCCCCGATATTTACAGATTTATAGATATATGTGTCATCATAAGGGATTTTTTTACCATGATCATAATTATGAACATGAGTGATAATCATACACTCTTTTCCCGAGTGGAAATTATCTCCAATTATTACCTCCCCATCCCCAAGAATTTCTATTCCATTAAAATGTGTATTTTTTCCCAGAATTGTGTTTTTTGTGAACCAGCATAAACCATTTACTTTAAACGGAGGGCTATACGACTTTACCTCCATTTTTGCTTTTATTGTATAAAAAAAGGATAAAATATTCTTTATAATTTTTTTAATTTTTTGTAAATTCGCCATTTTATCCAAATTTCATTCATCAAGTGCAAATAAAATAATTTCTAATTGGTTTTCCACGGCTTTTTCAGATTACCATTTGAAAAAGAAGTTGAAAAAGAAGTTGAAAAAGAAATTCAAAAACTACTGCGCAATAGGAAGTCCTGAAAATACGAGGAATGAATTGAATCAAGAGCCATTCTTCGGAATGTTATCATGGGAGGGACTCTCAGAAGGACGGAACCTTCCGAGCGAAGAAAGCCTGAAATGAAACATCTGAATAAGTGTTATATAAAGAGGTGAATATAATCAGACATGAGATTCCCCCATGATTCAGGGATGATAACTACCCGCTTGAGGTATGTTTCGGAGGGCAAAAAAAGAACGATCGCTGATACAAAGAACCTCAAGCGTTGCTGAAAAATTTGAGTTGGGCAGGCTATGATCTGATATGCCTGGAATTACGGTATCAATACGCAATACAGATCAGAGGTCCCGGAAACGAATCCGGACAAATACTATGCGAAAAAAGCTCCACACCCTGCTGAACACCTCCGGCGAAAATCTCTCCCAGAAGGCCTTGATCAGCGGGTTCTGGGTCTTCTCCCTGAGGATCGGCCAGCAGGCGTTCAGGTTCGCCCGGCTTGTCATCCTCGCGCGCATCCTGGTGCCGGGGGATTTCGGGCTCATGGGCATCGCGCTGCTCACCCTGGCCACGCTGGAGACCTTTTCGCAGACCGGGTTCAAGCCGGCGCTGGTGCAGAAGAAGGAGAATATCGGGCCCTACCTCGATACCACCTGGACGTTTTTGATCCTGCGGGGCCTCGCCCTCTTCGGCATCCTCTACGTACTCGCACCCTACGTCGCCGTCTTCTTCGGGGTCCCTGAGGCAGAGCCCATCGTGCAGGTCATCGGACTGTCCGCGGTCTTCCAGGCATTCACCAACATCGGGACGGTGTACTTCCAGAAGGAGCTGGAATTCAAACGGCAGTTTGCCTTCCAGTTCGCCGGGACCATCATCGAGTTTGTCGCCACCGTCGCAGCGGCGATCATCCTGCAGAACGTGTGGGCGCTGGTGATCGGCCTTCTGGCAGGGAGCGCGGTGAATATGGTCGCAAGTTACCTTGTGCACCCTTACCGCCCGAAATTCAGGCTGGACGTGACAAAGGCCCGGGAACTTTCCGGGTTCGGCAAATGGGTGTTCGGGTCGACCGTCCTGATCTTCCTGATCACACAGGGGGACGACATCCTGGTGGGAAAGGTCCTCGGCGTCACCGCACTGGGGCTGTACCAGCTCGCCTACCGCTTCTCGAATATGCCGGCCACCGAAATCACCCACGTCATCTCCCAGGTGTCCTTTCCCGTGTACGCCAAGCTGCAGGATACTATCCCCAAACTCCGGGAGGCGTATTTCACGACGCTGAAGGTGACCATGTTCCTCTCTGTTCCCATCGCGGGCTTCATCTTTCTTCTCGGGCCCGCCTTCACCATCCTGTTCCTGGGGGAGAAATGGGCCGACATGATCCCGGTTTTGCAGTTGCTGGCGGTCTACGGATTGGTCAGGTCGTTCGGGGCCACCACCGGCCCGATCTTTCAGGGCGTCTTTAAACCACACATCCTTACCAGACTGGCATTCCTCCAGCTGGTGCTCATGGCCGTGATTATCTACCCCCTCACGGTGTACTACGGGCTGATCGGCACCACCGTTGCGATCATTCTCCCCAACCTCGTCACGCAGATACTTGCGGCCGTCGCCGTCGCAGAGATCCTTGAGGCCGGGCTCGCGCAGTTCCAGTCCTCGATGCTCCCCGCCACGCTCTCGACGGCCTCGACGCTGCTGGTGATCGGGTTGTTCATGCAATTTGTCGCGATCGATTCGATCCCAATATTCCTGGCAGTGGCAATCGCCGGTTGCATCCTCTACCTGATTGCCGATCGCCTCATCGAGGGGAAGTCGACCAGCGCACTGAAGATGGTGATGCACTTCATTGACTAGGCGGTGAGTGATGAAAACCATAGAAAGCATCTGGGAGCAGAACTGGCAACAGGTGCGCTCATCACCCGAAGCGATTCTCTACAACCGGTTTGCCGACGAGGCGTACGGGGCACTGCGGGAGTTCATCGGCAGCGGGGACGGGCGCATTCTCGAGGCAGGATGCGGGACGGGGAGGTTCTGCTGCCGGCTGGCTTCCGATCTCGCGGAAAGCGAGATCATCGGTCTCGACATCTCGCCGCAGGCGCTGGCCATCGCCCGCAATTTGAAAACCATCAACCAGCTCACCAATGTCGCGTTCGTGCACGGCGACCTCTTCCGCCTCCCGTTTCCGGACAACACCTTTGATGTCGTCTTCAACGAGGGGGTTATTGAACATTTCAGGCTTGGGGCCGGCCCCAGCTACGAGGATGCCGTGGCGGAAATGCTGCGGGTAACGAAACCAGGGGGCAAGGTCGTGGTTGCCGTTCCCAACTGGCACAACTACCCCCATACCCTGTACAAGTGGGCGCTGGCGAAGCTGGACAGGCCATTTCGGTACGGGTATGAAAAATCGTTCACCCGCGAGGAATTGCAAGAACTCTTTGTACAGTTCGGGCTGCAAAACCTGGAATTTTCAGGGTTTTACAGTGCCCACGGGCTGTATCGCCTCTTGGGAAAGGGCGTGCGCCGGGTATACCGTTACTTAGGAAAAATTCCGGATATCCTCAGGGACTCGGCGCCGTTCCAGCACAAATACGGATTTGAAATCGTCATCAAAGGGGAAAAACCGTGAAAATCGCCGTGATTGTCTCGGAATTTCCCAAGACCTCCGAGACGTTCATTCTCCACCAGATAACAGGCCTGCTGGACCTTGGGCACGACGTGCAAATCTTCGCGCGATCACACCCGGACGAGCCGACCGTCCACCCGGATATCGAACGCTACAGGATCATGGACCGGGTCCATTACCCTTCCGTGCCCGCGGACCGACGCGAAAAATACCTCAACGCCTGTGCCTGGATCTGCAGGAATATCAACCGGGATCCCGTACCCATCATCAATTCGATCAATCTCCTGAAATTCGGCAAACGGGCACGTTCACTGCAATTGTTCTACCTCGCCCTCCCCTTTTATGGATACGATTTCGACATCTTTCACTGCCATTTCGGCCCGAATGGCGCCAAACTCCTGCCACTGAAGGATATCGGGTTCAGGGGCGCGTTTGTCACCTCGTTCCACGGGTACGACGTGCACAGCTACACGCGGGTGCACGGAAAGGAGGTCTATGAAGACCTCTTCGCCGCAGGGGACCTGTTCACCTGCAATACGGAGTATACGAAATCGCAGGCGGCCGCGCTGGGCTGCGATGAAGAAAGAATCCGGATACTCCCCGTTGGCCTGGACCTTGAAAAGTATCCTTACAGGGAGAGGAACTACCCGGAAGAAGGCAGGGTCAGGATCCTGACGGTGGGCCGGCTGGTGGAGAAAAAGGGGCATGAGTTCATGCTGCGCGCCCTGCGGGAAGTACTGCGAGAACGAGATGACGTGGAATACATTATTGTGGGAAACGGCCCGCTGGAAGAGCACCTCAAGGGATTGGTTGAAGCATGGGAGTTAACGGACCATGTGATGTTTCTCACCAGTGTCTCCGATGATGAGCTGCTGAAACTCTACCGGGAATGCCACCTGTTTGCGCTCACCAGCGTCACCGCACCCAACGGCGACAAGGAGGGACAGGCCCTTGTCCTCCAGGAGGCGCAGGCGACCGGCATGCCGGTGATCTCCACGTTCCATAACGGCATTCCGGAAGGAGTGCTCCATGAGCGGTCCGGGTTTCTCGTGCAGGAATGGGATGTAGGGGCCTTGCGCGATACACTGCTCTATTTGATCGGACACCCGGAACAATGGGCGGACATGGGAAAGACAGGAAGGGAGTTTGTGGCACAGAAGTATGATATACTGAAGTTGAACCGGGACCTTGTGGCAATATACGCAACTGCGATAGACGGCAGAAAGGGGTGAGCATTCAGTCGGAGGGGGATGCGTTCCCGCCCAGCACCGCGCAGCAGGTCTGCACGAAGGGGACCATCCCGCGGGAGGTGAGGATCCGGTGCATGAAAGAAAGGGAGTATGCCGTCATGACGCCCAGCATGGAGAACTTGCTATAAAACGCCGGGGCAGTTTTCATGATGGCCATATTCGACCCTAGTAGTGTTGAAAAAGCCTGCTCGACTTCTTTCTGGCTGAATGATCCTTCATTCAGGATCTTGTGATCATTGAGAATGGCGAGCGTGGCCTCATCCACCTCCCCCACCTTCAGGCGGGAAAAATTCTCCCGCAGAACGGCGTAGACCGTCTCCTTCTGCCCACGGGATTTTTCCTCCGATTTGGCCGGCATGGAGCGCCACTGGACCAGCACCTCGTCCATGCGAAAGAGCTTCCCTGCCTTCGAGGCCCGGTGGTAGAAGTCGTAGTCGAGCGCCCATTTCACCCCCTCGTTGTAGCCGCCGATCGATTCTGCGAACTCCTTTCTGAACATGACCGTCGAGTGGGTGAGGCAGTTTCGGAAGTTGAGGAGGTAGTAGACCGTCTCCGGGCCAAACCGCCCATGCCAGGCGCCGATGACCTCCCCCTGCTCGTCGATCACCTCGTTGGACGACCCCACCAGATCGATCTCCGGGTGGCGCTCCATGAACGCGTGCTGCACCTCGAGGCGGTGGGGGTAGGCGATGTCGTCGGCGTCCATCCGGGCGATGTACCGGCCCCGGGCGAGAGCGAGCCCCCGGTTGGAGGAGCGGGGGCAGCCAATGTTCTCCTCGTTGGTCACCACCCGCACCATCGGGTCCGCATAGCTCGCCAGGATTGCGGGGCTGGCATCGGTGGAGGCATCGTCGACCACTAAAAGCTCGAAGTGGGGATAGGTCTGGGCGAGGATGCTGTCGATCGCTTGGCGCAGAAACCGCTCCTCGTTGTAGACCGTCATCAGGACGGTGATCTCCGGCGAGTTCACCGCTCACTCTCCGCGATTTTGAACTGGCCGAAGGAGCAGCGGATGCCGAGGCAGGCGCAGACCAGCCCCAGCCCCACGATGACGGGATTCATGCACTCGATCACCCAGGTGTGGAAGCTCCGATAGAGGGGCAGCTTGAGCACTGCCACGAGGGATTTGTAGAGGATGAATGCGGAAAACCCCACCGTCAGGTTGACTTTTTTGTAGCCGTCCAGGGGGGAAAAGATGCTGTGGAGGCTCGACTGCCCGACCATGAACCGCCGCTTGAAGAAATAGTGTAGGTTCATCTTGTCGGCCGGCACGAGGTGGTAGACCTTCAGGGCGGGCGAGTAGTAGAAGAGCTCGTGCTCGAGAAACCCGTCCCAGATCTTGTTAAACAGCCGCGTCTCCTCGCCGAGGTTCAGGGTGTCGCCCTTCACCCCGAGATCGGTGTCGAATCCCCCGAACCGTGCCAGCACCTCCCGTGAAAAGACCATGTTCGAGCCTGAGAAGAATTCGCCCTTTTCCAGAAAGCGCGGTGCATCACCCCACGTCCGGATCTCGTACTCATCGAGAAACCAGTCGGGCTTCTCGGAGAGGTAGTAGGGGTAGATCGGCCCTCCGATGCCGATTGGCCGCCTGTCCGATTGCTGGATGATTTTGTGGATCCCGGCAATCCAGACAGGATCAGCGCGTGCGTCGTCGTCGAGGTAGGCGACGTACTCGCCCCGCGCCTCCGCATACCCGCGGTTTCTCGCGTGGGCGAGGCCCTGCGCGGGTTCGAAGATGTACCTGATCCCGTGATCGGTGGCGTACCTTCGTGCGACGGCGGCCGTGTCGTCAGTAGAATTGTTGTCCACCACGAGAATCTCGAACGTTCCGGTCGCGCCGGTCTGGTTCAGCAGGCTCTCGATGGAGCCGCGGAGGATATCCGCGCGGTTGTAGGTGCAGATGACGACCGAGAGCCATGGATCGGGGGCGAGGTGCTGCGCATCCATATTACCAATAATATAATTTACAGTATATTTATTTGATAAATAGATGCCGACGCAGGGGGAGATATGTATCAGAAATAGCCCGTTTGGTGATCGGATGTAACGTAGTGGTGGGATCAGGGTAATGTGAAAAAATAGTGCAGGGTGAAGATGAAGCGGTGCAGGCTCCATTCGCGGGGAAGACCTTCGCCCGCAACGGCCCCACAGCTTACAGGATCCCCATCTCAGAAAGCCGGGTGGGCAGATACTCCTTCGTCACGAAATCAAGGCCCCGGCTGGCGAAGGCCTGCTGTTCTGACTTGAGCTTCATCTGCAGTTGCAAATTGATCTGCTTCTTCCAGTACTCGGTGTCGAAGCGCGGGTCGGTGAGCTCGGCCTTCAGGGCGGCGATATCGCCCTCGGTGAGGACGTCGGAGGGCAGGTTGTAGTCGCTGATATCGGAGGGCTGCACCCCCACGAACTGCGCCCCCGGCGTGACCAGCAGCTCGGACATGTGGGCCGCCTTGATCGAGCCATAGGCGATGCTGCCGAAGATCCGGTAGGACCACGGGTCGCCGTCGGTGAAGACCACCAGGGGCAGCCCCAGGTCCTCGTTCATCCGCTTCAGGGCGCGGCGGGTGGAGCGGGCGGGCTGGCCCTTGAGGTGGACGAGGACCGCCCCGTACTCCTCGTCGAACCCGTTCTCCATCAGGCGGGCGTACATACCGCCGGTCTCGATGGCGATGACGAACTGCGCGTCGTGGTCGAGGAACTCGACGTTCTCCACGTTGTTGGGGATGGGGTAGCCGGCCTCCCCCACGTCCTCCTGGCAGTGGATCTCCCGCTCCCCCCGCCGGGTCTGTTCCCGGAGCTTCAGGGGGCCGTAGATGGAGGCGCCGTCCTCTTCGGGCCGCAGGTGGAAGGCCTCGCGGGAGAGCTCGGTGAGGATCTCCATGTCCTCGATAAGCAGGTTGCTCTCGTCCTGCGCGGCGAACTTGGCCCGCTTCCAGCCCTCGGAGATGTAGTAGAGCTCCCTCAAGGTCGAGGAGCGGTTCTCCCGCAGCTGCTGCTTTAAAAAGCCGATGACATAGGCCATTTTGAGGATGTGCAGGGCGCTCTTGGCCGATCCCGCCGACCGGGTGCTCTCCCGGTCGCCGTACTTCCAGACCCCGCTCTCGTCATCGTAGGCGATGTTCTGCTTGGTCCGGGTGGGCATGCTGATGGAGGGCAGCTCCCCGCCCCTCATCTGGTCGTACCAGAACCGGGCGATCCCCACCAGCTGCCGCTCAGCGAGCGCATCGGTTTTTTTTCTAGACATCTAGATCCACCACCACTTTCACCTTGTCATCCACGCCCCGCACGTCGAGCGTCCCCCCGCCCACGCCCGCATACCGGGCCGTCCACGACGTCTCCGGCTCGAGCGCACATTTCCAGACCTTGGTGTAGTCGTCCCCCAACCGGTCCACGAACTCAGGTTTCGGGTCCGCGTCCTCCGCCGCATCCGGCGAGAAGAGGTAGAGGGTGAGGGCCACCGGCTTTGCGGTGTAGTTGTGCACCGCGAGCTCGACCTGGCCGTCCAGGGTCCGCTTCTTGGCCACCAGCCTGCGCATGATCCGCCCCTCCAGTGGTGCGGTGTCCACGGGGGGCTGCTCCACGATCTCGCACACCTTGGCGGCGATGTCGGGGATGATGGAGCAGATCGCACGGGCGCGGTCCTCCTGCTGCCGGGAGCGGTCCCGGCGGTTGAGGTAGGTCTTCAGCTCCCGTCCCAGCTCCTGCAGGGCGAGGGTGACCTCCTTCTCGATCTCGGGGATGGCCGCCACGGCGTCCTTGCTCTCGCTGGTGAAGGGGACGTTCGTGGAGGCCACGTGCACCAGCACCATGACCGCACCGGTAGGCAGGCCCTGCTGGGAGAGGTTGTAGGCCTTCCAGTTCACCCCGGAGACAGCATTGGTGATGGCGCAGGCCCCCTGCTGATAGAGGAGAGGGACGCGGTTGGCGAAGCGCAAAATCTGCGCCTGTCCCTCGGCGGGCAGCTTGCCCCCGAAGCCGAGCGCCGCCTCCACGATGAAGGGGTGGCCGGAGTGCACGCTGCTTTTTCTCGTCCTCGCCTTGATGAAGTCCACCTGGTACTCCTTCTCGATCCCCTGCACGATCAGCTCCTCGCCGATGGGGGAGAGACACAGGGAGGCGGGCGGCGGGGGGACCTGCACTGCCTGCATGGCGTCGAGGAGGACTTTGAGCTCCTGCGAGGAGAGAGCGGAGGCCTTTTTCGACCCTTTCAGCCCGGCGACGCCCAGGATCTCCTCCGCACTCTTCTTGCCCACTCGGGAGAACCCCTCCACCAGAAAGTCCTCCAGTCTGGCATTGCTCGCCTCCGCCATCCTTTTTAAGAGCCCGAACTCGATGCCGTGCGGGTGGGGGGCGATGGCCTTCGGGCAGGGGGGTACCTCGTCGCTCACCCGCTCGAAGGTGTAGGGCTCGCCGTCGATCTCCCCCCTGATGCGGGCGTGGGGGTTGACCACCGCCGTATACCGCAGGTAGTCGAGCAGACGCTTCTTTGCCGCGAGGGTGGCCTTGAACTCGATCTCCACCCTTGTGCCGTGCATACGGTCCCACTCGATCTCCCGGTGCACCCTGACATCGGGATCGTTGGTCTCGGTCTTGATCATCAGCTCGAAGTAGTGGGCGGGTGTGCGGGCACCGGTGCGGGAGATGATCCTGGTGGGCACGCCGGTGGTCAGCTGGGCGTAAAGCACCGCCGCCGAGATCCCGATGCCCTGCTGGCCGCGGCTCTGGCGGATCTGGTGGAACCGGGACCCGTAGAGAAGTTTTCCGAAGACGAACGGCACATTCTCCGGGACGATCCCCGGACCATTGTCCTCGACCACGATGCGAAAGACGTCTTTTTCAAGGCGGGCGACCGCAACATAAATATCGGGGAGCACCTGCGCCTCCTCGCAGGCGTCGAGCGAGTTGTCCACCGCCTCCTTGATGGTGGTGATGATGCCGCGGGTAGGCGAGTCGAAGCCAAGAAGGTGCTTGTTCTTCTCGAAAAATTCCGCGACACTGATGCTGCGCTGCTGCTTTGCCAGATCCTCAGCAAGCACCAACGCCCTTCACCTCGGCAATCGCCTCGTCCAGCCCGCACTCGTGCTGTGTGCCGGACTGCAGGTTCTTGAGGGTGACCGTGCCGCGTGCGAGTTCGCGCTCGCCAATGATGGCGGCGAAGTCCGAAGACTTTGCGGCGTGCTTCATCTGGGCGCCGATCCCGCGGTCCATGAGGTTCAGCTCGGCGCAGATTCCCGCCTCCCTGAACGCGCCGGCGACCTCGAAGGACCGGGGGCGGGCCTCGTTCGTGGAGAGCACCGCCACCACCGGCGGCCGGACGAGCTCCGTCTCCCCGAGGGAGACCATCACCCGGTCGAACCCGATGGCGAACCCGCACGAGGCCACGTCGTCGCCGCCGAAGAGGTGGGCAAGCCGGTAGACCCCGCCGCCCATGATCTGGTTCTCGGCCCCCAGGTTCTCCGCGAACGCCTCGAACACCGTCCCGGTATAGTAGTCGAGCCCGCGCACGATGCCCATGTTCAGGGTGTAGGGCAAGTCGAGGCCGTCGAGGATGGCGAACGTCTCCTCGATCCGCTCCCGCTCGGGGATATCGCCGCAGATCGCAAACGCTTCATCGATGGTTTTGCTCTGCACCAGCCCGGTGAGCGACTCCAGCAGCTCGTGGTGCCGGAGGTCGGTGAGGCACTGCTCGAGCCCCTCGAAGTCGCGCTTGTCCAGCAGCCCCATGACCGTCTTTGCAACGGGTGCGTCGATTGCGGCGAGCATGGTGCGCATGGGGGAGAGGTGGCCGATGTGCAGGGTGAACTGCACACCGGCATTGCTGAGGATCTCGTGGCCGGCGAGGATGACCTCCGCCTCGGCGCTCGCCGAGTCCGCCCCGATCAGCTCGATGCCGAACTGCCAGAACTGCCGGTAGCGCCCTTTCTGCGGCCGCTCGTACCGGAAGCAGTCCGCGAAATAGCACCAGCGCAGGGGTTTGGGCAGCACCTTCCCCTCGTTGACGTACATGCGCAGCACCGGCGCGGTGACCTCGGGCCGGAGAGCGAGCTCCCGGCCGCCCTTGTCCTCAAAGGTGTACATCTCCTGGATGATCCCCTCGCCCGAACGCATGGTGAAGAGTTCGAGGGTTTCGAAGGTGGGGGTGCAGACCTCACGGTACCCCCAGCGCATCGCCGTATTGCGCATGCGCTGTTCAATGATTCTCCGCCGCTCCATTTCCTCCGGTAAAAAATCTCGTGTTCCCCGCGGTTTCTGAAGCATTGACAAATCTCCTGCCAATATATTTATTGTGAAGCCTTATCAGTCCTGCGCCGGACTTTGCCGAAAAAACGCTCCATGGCAGTCTCACCAGCCCAGATGTTCTTTTCCCGGGGCGCTTCGCCCTGCAGGTAGAGGGCGAGAAGCACCAGCCCGACCCCCACGAACTCGGACCCAAAATAGGCAGCGGCGAGCCCTGCAAGGGAGAGTGCGGTGTAGAGCACCCCGCGGTAGGAAGCACGGCGATACCCCGAAAATCCGGTCCGGGCAAAAATGCGGGCATCGCGGAGCCAGAGAAAGGCCACCGTGAGCGTGCCGAACACTGCAACAAAGAAGAGAATACCCAGAGCCATGGCGCGATACTTATTATGATATCCCCCTCCATAGTTTTATAACCAGACTATGGCATCCTACGCTTCGTTAAAAGATGTACTGCGGGCCTTTCAGCAGGGCGAGATCTCCATGGCGGCAGCAGAGGAGCTGATCGCCGGCATGCGCATCGAGATGGTGGGAGAGTGCGCCCGGCTGGACATGGGGAGGAGCGTGCGCTGCGGGATGCCGGAGGTCATCCTCGGCGAGGGCAAGGATCCCGACCAGCTGCTGCAGATTGCCCGCCGCTACGTGGAGATCACCGGGCGCTGCGTGGTCACACGCGTCGCCCCCGACATGGCGACACGCTTCCAGTCCCTCTGCGACGATCTCGGGTTCACCTGCACCCACTACGAGCTCGCACAGATGGTGGTGCTCTCCGACGGCACACAGCCGGTCCGGCACGGGGGCATCGTGGGGGTGATCACCGCCGGAACCTCGGACATCAGGGTGGCCGAAGAGGCGCGGGTCATCGCCGAGGAGATGGGGTGCACGGTGCGCACCGCCTACGACGTGGGAGCGGCGGGCATCCACCGCCTCTTCCCGGCCCTCAAGGAGCTCACGGACGCCCACGTCTTCATCGTGGCAGCGGGTAGGGAGGGCACCCTTCCGGCGGTGGTGGCAGGGCTGGTCGACCGCCCGGTGATCGGCGTCCCGGTGAGCACCGGCTACGGGTATATGGGAAAGGGGGAGGCCGCGCTTGCCAGCCTGCTCCAGTCCTGCGCCGTACTTGCCGTCGTGAACATCGATGCCGGGTTCACCGCGGGCGCCTTTGCCGCACGCATCGCACAGATGGTGGTCGACCATGAGTAGAGGGTTTTATATCGGGAGATTCCAGCCTTACCACTGCGGACACCAGTCGGTGCTCGAGCATATCGCCGCATGCGTCGACGAGATCGTCATCGGGGTGGGGAGTGCCCAGCTGAGCCACGAGGTCGACAACCCCTTCACCGCCGGCGAGCGGGTGCTCATGATCACCCGCGCCCTCGAAGCATTGGACCGCCGCATCTACGTCATCCCCATCGAGGACATCCAGCGCAATGCCCTCTGGGTCTCCCACGTCCGCTCGATGTCCCCGCCCTTCTCCACCGTCTATACGAACAACCCGCTGGTGGTGCAGCTGTTTGCCGAAACAGGGATCAACGTCGTCTCGCCCGACATGTATGAGCGCCATACGCACAGCGGAACCGAGATCAGGCGGAGGATGCTCAACGGCGAGGCCTGGGAGCACCTGGTGCCCCTCTCCGTCGCGGAGGTCATCCAGGAAATCCGCGGGGTTGAGAGACTCAGGAATATTGCACGGAGCGATTGAAGATCGTACAGAAAGGGGGGAGATACATGGGAAGTTTTCTGGACCGGCTGCTCGGGAGGAAGCCCGAAGAACCGGTGCTGGTGCTCGAGTACGCGGAAGTTCCGCAGTGGCTGGACCGACAGCAGATCGAAGTGCGCAACGAACTGATCGGGCAGACTGCGGCCCCGCGCGCCGCCATCGCACACTCGGTCGACGAGGCCAGAGACAGGGTCAACCAGCTGCGATCAGTGGAGATCGATGAACAGACGCCACCGAAGCTGAAACGGGTGGTGGAGACGTCCCTGCAGCCCTTTGTACGGGCGATGGATATCACCCTCTCCCGCCATTTCTCCTCCGACCCGATTGAATTCTACAATGACGCCGTAGAAGTGCTCAAGGGGTGCATGAAGCACATGAAGGGGCAGGGGAAGTACATCGCCGCCGTGCTCCCCGGTGAGATGAAGGAAATCCGCGAGTCCATCGGCGTCATCGGGACGGAGGTCAACACCATGACCAAGGAGATCTCCCGTTCGGAGCGCATCATGGGCCAACTGGGGGACGCCAGGGCCGCATACCGGGCGCTCGAAGAAGCGGCGGGTGAACACCGCGCCAAGCAGGAGCAGTGGGAGCTGATCTGGAAGGACATCGCAAATGACGAAACCCGCCTCAAAACCATCTCCGGGAAGATCTCCGAGATCGAGAGTGAGGAGAGCTACCGTGCGGTCGAGGAGCTGCAGACCCGGGTCAATGCCCTCGAAAAAGAGCAGATGGTCCTGCGCGACCTGTACCACACCCTCGTTTCCACCACCGGCGGGGTGCTGCGCAGGGCCGCATATGCCGCGGAACGGCAGGGAAACCAGGAGTCTGCGCGCCGCATCCAGAAGGTCATGCAGATGCTGGATCAGCCGATGAACCACGGAGGAGACATCCTCATCCGCTCCGTCGATGCCATCCTGCCCGAGATCGAGGCGATGGTCGATGAAAATTCCATTGTACTGAAAAATAAAAGTGAATTACATCTTTTTTCCGGCGACTCCAGCCTGATCGAGGAACTGGGCAACATCTGCGACAGGTATGCAAAAGCCAGGGACGAGATCAATGTCTCGAACGCTCAAATTGCGCACTCCGAATCGCGCTCCGCCATGGAAGACCTGAAGCAGCGTAAAGAGACCATCCAGGAGAAGCACCAGGGGGATATCGGCCGGATGGAGGCGTATGAGGAGGAGATAGACGCGATCATGGCCAGTATTCCCCAGCTCGGCGAAGATCTCAAAGACCGGATTGCAACAATCTTCGGGGAAACCACGCGTCTCGAACTGCGGGGACTGCCGTTCTCCGGCGAAATCATGTCCCCGGAATCATAAGATGCGGATCATCACGTAATTAACACAGGACCGACCATTCTTATTGAGGATTCATGCATCGCGAGGAATTGCAGAAGTTTGCACAGAACAGGTACGCCTGGCTCCTTGTCCCGGCCACATCGTTCGGGGGAATCGCGCTCCGGTATCTCGCCGACTCATTTCTGGCCGGCATCGCCGGATGCGTGCTCGGATCGTTCATTATCGCCGCGCTGGCATATCTGAAGCCGAGAAGGGATATCGTCTCGCTCTTTGCCCCGGTCTATGCGGTGATCATCTTCTACGGGCTGGAGAATGCACCGACCGATGTCACCCTGTGGCTGTTCGCCATATCAATCAGCATACTCGCCCTACGGCTGGAGAAACGGTTCAGCACCGCCTGAGCAGACGAAAAAAATCACGTTTTTGCACCGATACCTATCCCAACCGAGAAATCCCGGGAGAAAATAATTGAAGGGTGGATGCCCGGTCAGAGGGAATCCAGGCTGATCGAGCCGAATTCGTCGGCCATTTCCTTGATCTCCGCCACGCCGAATGCCGTCTGCACGGTGGAGATATTCAGATCCACGGCCGCATCGCACATGTAATCGAGAATATCGATGGAGAGCTCGCGGCGCTGCTTGCTCTTCTTCATCTGGTCGAGCAGAAATGAGATTTTGTCGGGCGGCTCCATGCGCAGCTTGGCGAGGCTGACCACGCACATGTAGATCCTGGTGAGATTGCGATCCGGCCCGGTAATGCAGTCGAAGAAGTTCTTGAGGACCTGGGCCTGGTACACCTCGCCACTCATGATAAAAAAATGGTTTGCCCAACGGGTTAAAAACGTTGTGCTTTTGTTCCGCCACCCCTCCGCAGATCACCTCCGGGTGGAGACGATCTTGATGATATCGCCGTTCTCCAGTACATGGTCCTCTTTGATCCGCATTTTTTTCCGGGCATCCACCGCGTAGAGGAACCCCTCCCCGATATCGGTGTGCACCTGGTAGGCGAGATCGTGGGGTGTGCTGCCCCGTTTCATGAGAAACGCATCCGGAAGCACCCGCCCCTGCCCGTCACAGAACTTGTGCTCGTCCTCCACCGGGTAGACCACGATCATATCGAGAAGATCATACACCGCAGTGTCGATCGCCTGCTGGACGCCGGTCCCTCCCCATCGGCGCATGACGGCGCGCACTGCCTCGAGGCCCGCCTTCTGCGCCTCGGTGAGTTTTGTGTCCTCATTGATGGAAAAGTCCCCGTCACCTGCATGGTAGGTGATGAAGCCGCCTTCGGCCGCCTTCCGGAGTGCCAGCTCGCCCGCGGCGCTGGCGAAGGTGACCTCGGCGCCGGCCAAGCGGTAGAGCAGC
>JAENYT010000014.1 GCA_016841665.1 Methanobacteriota archaeon | reverse complement strand
CAAGATCGGTTTTCATATTTGTGCATCAAGGATAGTGCAGTTGCTCAAATACGTCCCTCGTTGATAACCAGGAACATCGATGGCGGGCTGCAGTCTATTACTCAGGAAAAGTACCCAGTATTCGAATTGAATATCGTTTGGAAGAACGTTTCTTCACAAGGCTCCATCCAGAGCATCCGGGGCTTATTTTCCGGCATTTCAAGCGTTTTTGGCGTTTCCCTGCGTATCGGCATGCATTCGATGCCCGCACGCCAGCCCGTACATTCGAGACAGGGTAATCTTCTAAAAACCGTATCACGCATCACCACGCTCATTCAGCGACCATGACCCGTGACATGTTGAGGGAGAAGGAATGTCCTGCCTCAGCCCAACCGATACAATACAGCCTATAAGTAAAGCCGCGTAAGCCTCACAGCCGGATGGAATTCCGGGCAGGAGGGCTGAACGCAGGATGTGCCATCAAATAGCCTCTGTGCCCCCAGAATATTCATGATGGTACCACGCTCCTCCTCCCACGCACCCATTGACGGATGCGCTGAAGGCATAGACCGGTACGTTTATAATGCTATGCACAGCACTTGCCTCCCCACCAGACCACAGGCATACGCAGTTGGAGGTGTGGCGGGCAATGCGGCTACATAAAATTTGATATATCCTTCAGATCTCCTATTTCCTCTCGTGCAACACCCGCGGAGTCTACCACGCCCCTGTCGATGAGAATAGGGGCATCGGCCCGAAGGGCGATCGCGATCCCGTCACTCGGGCGGCAGTCGATGGTCTGTTTTTCGTTATCATCCGTGCAGGTGAGTTTTGAATAGAACACCCCATCGTCCAGGGAATCGATGTGGAGGGAGAGGACCGAGATAGAGAATTTCTCCAGGAGATCTATGAAGAGATCATGGGTGATTGGGCGGGGAAGAATCTCTCCTTTCAGGGCGTGAGAAATGGAAAGTGCTTCAAATAGACCCACATAAATGATAACACACTTGTCGTTTTCAGTTTCTATGACCACCGTGGGCGCCCCGCCGCGCTCGGTCATGGCCATGAACACACCGAGCACACCGCAAGAAATGAAACTCATAGATGTGTTTCCAAAACTCTCTGTACCATAATTAATGTTTCGCGTGGGCCGACACCGAACCACACCTCCGGATCCCGCATGTACCGGAAGGACGACCGTTATCAGGGAGCGGTGGATTCATGTTTTCATTTCAACCCAATTCTTTTGAAAAACATTTCCCGCCGCACGATGAAGATGCTCGCCAATATACCGATGATGATATTGATGTAGTAGAGAATAAACCGCCATAGCACGACGAATATCCCCACGATAGAAGAGGGGATAAAAAGCCCGTAGAGCGATGTGGCGCTCAGTTCGGCAATGCCAGACCCGCCAGGGGTGAGGGGGACCATCATGAAAATGGCAATGATCAGCTGCACGATGAACGACTCAAAGAGAAACGGCTCCTCCCCAAGGCCCATCAGGATCAGGGAGGCAATGGCAAACTCAAAAATCCAGTAGAGGGTGGTGAACAGAAACCCCCAGATCAGACCTATTTTGCCTCCCCCGACAAAGCGGGACAGACTGCCGTTGAAATTATCCACTTCGTGATCGATGGCGTCGATAAACCGGTCGATCTTTTTGCTGTGCCATCTCCGTGCAACCCAGAGAGACACCCTTCTGAGGATCCCCTTGAGAAAATCAGGGTTTCGGACAGAATAGGCAAAGAGAAGAACGGCGATGCTGACGATAATCCAGGAGATAAACAGCGGCGTGGCAAAGTTCACCTCAAGCGTGCTCCAGTGGCTGCTCAGCAGAAGCATGGCTATTGCCGCGATGGCCCCGAGCACGATTCCGTCGATGACACGCTCCATGATCACCACGGCGGTGGCATCCCCGACCCTGACCCCGGCACGGTAGAGCTCGTGAATTCTCACCGGTTCACCGCCCATCTGGGAGGGGGTGATGGCGGCGACCAGCATATTGGCAAAGACCATGTTGAGGCAGTGGCTGAACCTCACCCTGTAACCGAGGGATTTCGACATCATTTTGATCCGCAGCGCCCAGAAACAGAGAGATGTGAGGTGAACGCCGATTGCGAGGAGAAGAAACGCCGGGTCAAGCCGGGCAAGGTACGCGATCGTGTCCTCGTCGATCGTAAAATAGAGCACGATCGCAAGCACGATCAGGCTAAATCCGATCGAAACGGCCAGCCATTTCCACTGCTTTCTTTCCATGTCCTGACGTCACCCGGAAAACTTCAAATCTTTGGATTTATCGATAAAAACACGCATATGAGGTTGTAATTTATAGTATAAACCTTTTAATGGTTCAAACCGTGAAGAGGTGTCGCTTTTCGGTGATCCGAAGCAGGCCTGCCCTGATACCGGCATCGAGAAAGCCGTAGCCATAGCTGAACCATCCCAGTGCATTGATCAGGGCGCCTCTTGTTCTCCATTCCCTCCCCCCCATCAGTGAAACGGAAGCATTCTGCTGCATTGCCCGTGCAGCCTCATGAAGAGGGCTTTCCCGGTCCGGGGCACAGTCCACCGCATCATACGCCTCCTCGAGCATCCGTGCATAGCGACCGGTCTTTTCGCAGAGGTGATCGTAAAGGTGCAGGGGAATCGCATCGGCGAAGAAGGGCAGCGTTTCCGGTTGCCGGGCCGGGACAAGGAGGCCGATCAGGCAGCCCGCAGCAAACCATCCTCTCCCGTACGTGAACGAGGCGTGTGCGTTCACGAGATCGCCGGCCTCCAGAAATACCCTTCCGTCGTTGCGATATGCGGCCGCCATCTCCCAGACCTCCCATGCCGTCCGGTGCAGGTAGGTCCCCTCCACGGCAACGATTTCAGCGGCGGCGAGATCAGCCCCCATCTGCTCCCCGAATTCCTCGATCTTCATAGGCCCGCAAACATTTCCAGGTATTCCTTCTCAATAACATGCAGTTTTGCCGGGATCACGAGGATGTGCAAGGGAGGGCCGAAATCAATGTTTTTGAGGGTCTCGGCATCACCGGCGGCAACGACAGGCTCTGAAGATCCCGCCCGGGCAACCCCTACATAGAGCGCCGGAGGAGGTATTCCGACGACTCTGGCCATCCCCTCTATCGCCTCTATCCCCTCGCCTACCTGCATGTAGCGGCTTTTCTGGATATCAAGGTAGGCAAGTGTGTGCAGGTTTAGATCCTGGTTCTGCCGTATCGTCTCCAGCGGAGTGGTCGGGAACCATCCGCGGGCGGGAAACGGCAGCGAACACGACTTCCCAAAGCGGTAGTTCTGCAGCCCGGTCAGGCCGCAGACCGCACTGGCGATCGATGCCCCGTGGATGATGCGGGTGGGAATGTGCTCCTGTGCCGCCCGGATGCGCAGATCGGCATGCGTGGTGGAGACCATCGGGTCGCCGCCGGTGAGGAAGACCACCTCACTTGATTTCGCCTGTTCGAGAATCGGTTCAGGATTCTGTTCCACATCCTCCCTGCCAAGTATTACCAGCGCTTTTCCGTAAAGCCGTTCGAGGGCGGTGATATCGGCGCCCATGAGAACCGACGTATACGATTCAAGGTATATGCGGTCCGCACGGCGAATGCACTCCAGACCCTTGAGGGAAATATCCTGTTCATCAAACAGGCCGAGACCAACGAACGTCAGCATGAATCAGCACACACTCCGGGATTGTTATCATGTAGTCATTGCAGAAAAACCTGAAAAGGTCTCTGTTTGGTGGCAAAACCGTTCCGTCCCCCTATCCGAAGAGCAGGTTGACGAGTGCCCCGATGATGATCCCCAGGCCCACGGTATAGAACGTGACCGCTGCAGTGATACGCCCTCCCATTTCCCTGAATAGTACGGCAATGGTCGACACGCAGGGAACGAAGAGCACGCTGACCAGGGCGAAGATATAGAGTTGGAGCGAGGTCATCATGGCAGAAAGATTGGCGGTCCCCCCGAGTATTGCCAGCATTTCGAAGGCCATCTCCTTTCGCAGGATCCCGAAGAGCAGTGCGGTGGCGGCATAGGAGGGAATACCCAGCACTCCTTCCGAGAAAGGAGCGATAAGTTCCTCAAACATTGCAGTAATCCCGAAGAACTCAAAGAGCCCCAGAAAGATGCTCCCCACCAGGAGCATCGGCATGGCAATGAAGAGGAATTCCTGCATCCTCATCCATGATTTTTTGATCACGAGCTCGGCCTGCGGGAGCCGGAGGGGTGCCATCTCCAGGATCATCCCGTACTGCTCTCCTGGCGTGAACCGGGAGAGCAGGAGCCCCGTGGCAGTAATGAGGAGGAACACGATGAGGTAGATGGTCAGCGCCGGAAGTATTCCGACGAACGCGGCCACGATTCCAAGGATGATGACGGTGCGCGCGGAACACGGCACCATGGTGATGAGAAAGGCCCCGATGATTTTCTCACGCCTGCTGGTCAGGTTGCGAAGCCCCATCACAGCCGGCACATTGCATCCCAGACCAAGTATGAGGGGGATGATTGCGCCGCCGTGCATGCCGACCCTGTGCATGGCATTATCGGCGAGAAATGCCGCTCGCGTCATATAACCGGTGTCCTCCAGAATGGAGAGCAGGATGTAGAAGATAAAGACGAAGGGGAAGGCGATTCCCAGTCCCGCTTGAAGGGCGATTGCGAGGGAGAGAGCGATGGTTTCCACCAGGGGAGGGAGACCGAGGCCGAGCAGCGGATCGATGAGCAGAATCTGGAAGGCTTCGACGATAGTCTCCTCGAGGAATGCTCCCACGATGAATACAAACAGGAGGGTCGAAAGCAGTACCAGAATGAGGATGGGAATCCCGGGGATGGTGCCCGTCAGCAGCTGGTCGAGGTCGAATCTCTTGCGCGCCTCCCGTTTTTTGATTACCCGGTCTGCGATGGTGCGGGCATAGTTGTGGCGGTTCGCGGCAATGATCTGCTGAATGGTCATGCGGTGCCGGGCTTCGATCTGCTCGGTGATTGCGGACGCTGCCTCAAAAAGGGCAAAATCCTTCTTTATTCCCTGCAGAGCCCAGAGGCTCTCCGTACGTCCGGCACCAAGCGTTTTTTCCAGGGTCCTGACCGCTGCCTCCACGGATCTGTCGTACGGGACGGTCAGCGTTGCCGGCCGCGCAGAGCTCCGCACCAGGGGAATGATCTTCTCGATATTCCTGCCTTTAGATGCTGCTGTCTGCAAAACCTCTATTCCCAGCTGGTATTCAAGCGCCGTAGTGTCGATCTCGAGTCCCGCTTTCTCCATCTCGTCGATCATGTTGAGTACGGCGATCATGGGGATGCCGAATTCTGCCACCTGAAGGAGCAGGTAGAGGTTGCGCTCCAGCCTGGTTGCGTCCATGACCACAATCACCGCATCGGCCTTGCCTTCCAGAAGGAAGGTGCGCACGAGCTCCTCTTCCTCAGACGTGCCGTCCAAGGAATAGATGCCGGGGAGATCGACGATATCGATCATTTCCCGCTGGTAGCAGGTGCTCCCCCCCTTCAACTCGACGGTCGTGCCCGGATAATTGCTCACCTCGACACCGATACCGGTGAGCTGATTGAAAATCAGAGATTTCCCCACACTGGGATTCCCGATTAACGCAACCTTCATGTGCGTTTCTCCACAAAAATCGAACGGGCGATTTCGGGGCTGAGGGCAACATCGCAGTGTTTCACCCTGATCACGATCGACCGGTTGCGCAATTTCCGCTTGAGAGAGATACTCTGCCCCGGCACGATGCCGAGATCGATCAAGCGGCGTCTCCATCCGGGCCCGCACACAGACACCACGCTAAGTTCATCTCCTTCAGAGAAATCAAGAAGAGACTGCATGCCCTCTTGAGCGGGTTTCTGTTCCCTTTTCCTCCCCCACCGGTATGCTCCCGGACAGCTGTCGCAGATATACAGGGAGAGCCGATCGATGGTTTCATCAGAAACGTCGTGTTCCAGGCGGCACGCCTCCTGAGAAGCCTTGTCGGCATCCATACCCAGCATTTCGGTCAGAAAACACTCCAATGTACGGTGTTTTCGAAAGACTCCCTCTCCAAGTTCCCGTCCCGTATCGGTCAGCACGACGTCTCCGCCGGCCAGGCGTGCGATATGGCCTTGCTGCTCCAGTTCGTCGAGTATGGCCTGGATCTCCTCATCGCTCATCTGGAGTTCCCTGCTCAGGTCGGCCAACCTCACCGCCTTCTCGCTCTCAGACGCAATGGTATAGAGTGCCTCGAGACAGTCTTCTCTCTGGGAGAGACGCATGAAACACGTTTGTTCTTTCACTCTCTTATCCATTTGTATCGTACGCAGTGCATACAGGGTACCCGCGGGTATACGATCTTTCCGGAACCCAGCGCCGCGCGCTCCCCCTGCGCAATCAGTTTCAAGGTGTATGCATAAAAAGAAGGGAGGGACAGTATGGCTCTCAGCAACCGGCAGATCGCGGAAACCATTCGTCATATGGGGCAATTACTTGAAATCCTGGGTGAGGAGAGTTTCAAAGTACGTGCATACTATCGTGCGGCCGAAACAATTCTGCGGCAGGAAAAACCGCTTGCAGAAAAGACCGCTGCGGAAATGAGCCGGTTGCCGGGCATCGGGAAAAATATTGCTGCCAAGATCGTGGAATTGCACGAGACTGGCAGGATAAGGGAATATGAAAACCTCAGGGAGAGTATCCCCGCGGGTCTGGTCGAACTCCTTGAGCTCGACGGTGTTGGGCCCAAGACCGTACATAAACTGTGGAAAAAGTTTGGAATCGTGAATGTGGACGAACTGGAAGCTGCTGCCCGAGGGCACCGCCTGCGTAGCATGAGAGGATTTGGGGAGAAGAAAGAAGCTGAAATTATCCGTTCAATTGCACACCACCGACACCGGAGCGGGCGGATGAGAAGGGATCAGGCGGAACAGGTTATCGATACCGTCACCGCGGTGCTCCCCCCGGGTTCATATACCGTTGCAGGAAGTTTCAGGCGGGGAAAAAGTACGGTGGGTGATATCGATATCGTCTCTGTTGCATCTCCTTTTACCATGAATCCCCTCCTCTCCTCGGTTGCCGATGAGGTGATCGACGAAGGGGAACGGCGCACTTCGATCCGCGTGGGCGCCAGGCGGGTCGATGTCCGGTTCACCGATCGTGCGCATTTCGGATCGATGCTCATGTACCTGACCGGTTCCAAACTGTTCAATATACACCTCAGGAATATAGCACAGGAGCAGGGGTGCAAGCTGAACGAATATGGTATCGAACACCTTAATACCGGGGAACCATTCACCTTCGCGGATGAAGAGGCGATGTTTCACCATCTCGGCATGGATCCCATCCCTCCCGAACTCAGGGAGGATACCGGTGAGATCGAATGCGCACAACAACATACTCTCCCCTCTCTCGTGGAACCGGGCCATATCAGGGGCGATCTGCATGTGCACAGCACAGGGAGTGACGGGGTGCTCGGCATCAGGGATCTGGCACGCATTGGGGAGCAGCGGGGTTACGAGTACATCCTTGTCACGGACCACTCGGCCAGCCTCGGCGTTGCCGGCGGACTGGATGCGCACGCAGTCCGGCGACAGTTGCATGAAATTGAGGTGGCGAACCGGGACCGCGGCTGCCATCTTCTCGCCGGCATCGAAGTGGACATTCTCGGCGACGGCAGACTCGGGCTTCCCGACTCGGTGCTGCAGGACCTTGATATCGTGGTGGCTTCGGTCCATTCAGGGTTAAAGCAGGAACAGGACATCATGACCCGCCGCATCATTTCGGCTCTCCACAACGAGCATGTGGACATCCTGGGTCATCCCACAGGAAGGCTGCTGGGACGGCGCCCTGCGTTCGAAGTCGACATGGCACGTATTATCGAGGCGGCAGCAGAAACAGGTACGGCAATGGAGATCAACGCCTCCCCCCATCGGCTCGATATCGACGATATCCATGTTCGGCAGGCAAAAGAGCATGGAGTACGCATGGCAATCAGCACCGATGCGCACCGGAAAGATGATTTCGCCAACATGCGCTACGGCGTGGCCATTGCACGCAGGGGATGGTGCGGGAGGAACGATATCCTCAATACAAAATCCCTGAACGAATTGCTGGAGTTCATACAATGATCCACTGGCTGTACGAGTATCAGCTGAGGAGGAAACTGGAGATCTTCCCCCGGCATATCTGTTTCATGATTGCAGATCATGATCTGGCAGCCTGCCCGGAGAAGATCGTCGACGTGGTGTCGTGGTGCAGGGAGCTGGGTATCGGCGGGGTGACCGTCCATATCAGCACCCCGGATATCTCCTCGATGGCATCGTCTATGCCGGGCATCCAAAAGATCGGGAGCATTGCACTGCTGCATCTCCACTGCGGCAATACTACGGAGGTTTCGGGCAGCGGCATGCCTGTGTTCGTTGCCATCGGGAAGAGCGGCCGTGAAGAGATTTGCGCCTGTATCAGGGAGCTTGCAAAGACAGGGGTTGCGCCGGAGGATGTGGATGAACAGCTCATCGAAGCACACCTCACGTTCAAATGTGAACCCGACCTGGTCATCAAGACCGGCGAGAGCCATCTCACCGACTTTCTGATCTGGCAGTCCGTGTACTCTGAGCTCTTTTTTTCGGATGTAAACTGGAAATTATTCAGAAAAACAGATTTCCTGCGTGCTCTTCGTGATTATCAATTCCGCACGCGACGTTTCGGGATATAACCGTTCAATTTCATCCGCTGGTCGTAGACCCTGATGGCCCGAAGGAGATCAAGTTTCCTGAACACCGGCCAGTAGGGGGCACAAAAATACACTGCAGACTCGTTTCCGTTCGCCGACCACGGAAGAAAATTTGAGGTCCTCCTCTCATCGCCCGTCCTTACAATCAGATCGACCGGGGGGAGGTTCATACCGTTGTGGAGGTGCGCCTCGACCACCCCCGGATCGATCGCCTCAGGAGAGAGGGTGCCCTGCCCGACATCGTGCAGGATTGATCGGGCGGCATGAACGATCTCGTTTCTCCCTCCGTACGCAAGGGCCACATTGACAAAGAAATTGCCGTATGCTGCGGTCGCCTGCTCCACTTCCCTGATGCATGCGAGCAGGTCGGGGGGGAGGAGGGTGCGATCGCCCACCATCCGAACCCGCATTTTATATCTATGCGTCCTTTCGTCCTCCAGCACGCGCCGAAACATTTCCTTGAAAAGGGCAAAGAGCGATTCGATCTCTTCCCGGTCGCGGGAAAAATTTTCCGTGGAAAATGAATAGAGGGTAATATGGCGGATGCCCATCTCCCTTGCCCAATCAAGCATTTTTTCTGTGGTCCCGGCACCTGCGCGGTGTCCAAGGGTCGTCCCCATGCCGGAGAGGCGCGCGTACCGGCGGTTTCCGTCCTGGATCACGGCAATATGGTTGGGAACGTAGGATATTCGTTTCAGAAGGTATTTTTCATAGCCTGCTTCAATCAGAACCCGCACATTCATAGAGGAGTTACCTCCACCACCATGCCCCCGTTGGGATACCGCTCCACCACATATTTTGTTCCCTGAAGGCGTTCTGCATGCTCGGCCAGAAGCCACCATGCCATGTGGAGTTGATCCCCTACTTCTTCATAAAGGTCTTGATCGAGAGGTATGTCCTGACCGGAGGGCTCCCAAACCCCATACACCACCGTCCCGTCTTCGGTGATCTCGTCAAAGTCGCGGGCAGTGTTGCGGGCAATGCGTTTTAGCCGCTCCCGCAGCTGCACCGAGTCCTTGAACACCGAAGAGCACCAGTGGACACGATCAAAGGCGAGGATCGCATCCGCCCATGCGCGGGCACCCCCGACGGCGTTATGGTAGCTGTCCTCGAGATCGTACCCGAGTGATCGCATCGATTGCGCATTGGTTTCGCTCCATTCAAGTTCGTTGATATTGAGGAAATCGAGCAGAGGGAGCACAGGGATGAGATCTTCAAGGCCCGGAAGGGAGGGGACCTCTATCCCGACGACAAATCCAAGTTCCTTCGCAGCACGAATGGCAGGAATATATGCCGAGTGCATGATCTCAGGCCAGCACTCGTGGGGCGGATGCAGTCGGATCTCATCCACGAGACCCTGAAGCTGCTGCAGTTCTTCGGGTGACGGCACTTTCCCGGTATAGAGGTGGATGTGGTGTTCCTCTCCAAACTCGGATTTGAGCAATGAGCAGTAGTGAACCAGCAGATCCATGACAATGAGAGGCTCACCCCCGGTGACACCGGTGCCCAGGGCGCTCATGATCCGCCCTTCCTCGATCAGGTCGGCATCGGACTCGATCCGGCGGTCATTGGCGTATGCCACATCCCTGCCGCGCCGCTCTCCCGAAATGGGGCAGTACCAGCAGCTCCTCGGGCATCTCCCCGTGAGGAAGAGCACCATCTTTGCACCCTGGTGGCACAGGACGCATCCTTCACTCAGTTCCTGCATTGACCGCTTCCATCAGTCGTGCAACCACAAATTCTCTGCCCAGCGCCTCGAGGAACCACCCCAGCCTCGGGCCGCGTTTCTGCCCGAGAATGGAGATGTAGACCGCGGTGAAAAGAGTTTTCGGGTCTGCGTTCGTCTCCTTACCCATCTCGTAGACGGCATTGTGCAGGTGCTCTGCCGACCAGACGTCGAGTGCCATATAGCGGCTTGCGAGCGCGCCGAGTGCATACCGTTCGTGTTCGCCCAGCTCGAGCGCGGCGGGCGGGAGGGCCTCCTGCACCTCGAATTTCACGATTTCGGGTGCGTATCGCTCAATCCAGACCCGCGCCCGGTGTGCGGCAGCGAGGACGGCTTCCCGGGTACCGATCTCATAGCCGCTCCGTTCGAGTATCTCCAGCACCCCTTGATCGTCACGGGCGATCTGCACGACGGTTACCATATGGCGGAAGGGGATGCCGGGTTTGATGCCGGTGATAGAGGAGAGCTCGTATTCCCTGCTGCTTCCTGCCTGCGCCACGCGATCGAACTCGTCGATGAGCGAGAGCAGCCCCATCCCGGGGTCGAAATCGATCGCTTTTCCCGGTTTCGTCCGGGCAATCAGGTAGCGCAGAACGTCGGGGGCGACGATTTCCAGCATCGAGTTGATGGTCACCGCAACGCCCGTGGAAGAGGCCATGGCCCCCTTCCCCTTGAGGCTGATCCACTCGTACATCACCGGGAACGGCGCCTCGTACCCGAAGATCGTTTCTGCAATCTCCTTGCCCGTGTCGTAGGAGCCTCCGGCCGCAGCATGGTCTTTGCCGAACGGCTCCACGGTCACCTTAAAGTGTGCCCAGCGCATGGGCCAGTCAACCCGCCAGACGAGCTTTCCCTCGCCTTTCGCATAGTCGGCCTCGCCTATCTGCCCGCATTCGCAACGGTAGGCGACCTTATGTGCATCCGGATCGAAGGCGAGGATTTCTGCGTTGCTTATCCTCCTGCATTGCTCGCAGATAGGGTAGAATGGCGACCATGAGTCGGGAAGGGCGCGATGTGACACCCTCTCAAGAATTTCCTTGATCTCTTCCCGCTTCTCGATGACACGGCTGATTTCTTCGGTATATGATCCCGAGCGGTATTCCCTGCTCGCCCTGATCACGCGGGGGTGCACATCCATTTCATCGAGTGCAGCCAGGAATGGTGCGAGATAATGCTCTGCATAGTTCTCGCATTCGCCGCAGGGGCAGGGTATGTCACAGAGGGGGCGCCCGATATACTGTGCGTAATCCTCGGGGAGAAACGGGTAGACTTTCCTGAGCGGGTCAAAATCATCTGCAATATAGATCAGTTCGACATCAAGACCCCGGTCCCGCATCGCTTTGTATACGAGGTCGCCGGTGACCACCTCGCGCATATTGCCGATATGGATCGGGCCGGAGGGCGTGATCCCTGTCGCTACCCGGTGGCCGATGTTTGGGTCTACCTTTGCTGCATAGACATCAGCCCAGTGAATTTTTTCACTCACCACAACCACCATGCTGTCTGCATTGCCCTAAGGGTTGATCGTCCTTCGTTAACAATCTGTAGGTCATGCCCACGTAATCGGGCTATCGCACCTGCGAGAGGAGAGGAGATGAAACGAAACCTGCGAGGATCGCAAACACAATGATGTCCGGGGTGTTGTGAGGTTCACGGAGACACGCGGTATGAGGTGATGCAATCGGTGTAGTCGTCAAACCAGTACGCTCGCGGATTGCGTGCATACACCAAAACCCTGCCAATATTATCCGGTTTTGCGGCCTGGTTATACCGAAAGACAATCTCTTGTGCGGTTTTCCCGGCAACCTCGATCTTGCCGCTTGCGTGGGACATCACAAACCGTGCACACTTGGCAAGGCCTGAACAGTGGGAGCGTGCCATCTCAAAAATACGATACGCTTCTTCGATCGGAACGGTGTAGATTTTGTTCCCGACCGAGGGCCTGCACTGGAATACGTAGTACGGAGAGATGCCGGCATATGATAACTCGTTGAAGAGCTCAGCGAGTACGACCGGATTATCGTTCACCCCCCGGATCAACGGGGTCTGGTTCATCAAAATGGCCCCGCTCTGCTGGAGCTGGGCAATAGCCGTTCGCGCAACCTCCGTTATCTCCCGGGGATGATTGAAATGTGTCATGATGTAGATGCGCTTATCGGGTGTACTGTAGCGGGCGATCATCCGGAGGAGGGAGGGGTCCCCTGTTATCCTGTAGGGGTTGTACGCGGGAAGCTTGCTGCCGATGCGGATGATGCGGATATGATCGATCGTGCGCAGCGCGGAGAGGATCTCTTCAAGTTTCGGCGTGGGGAGCATGAGCGGATCGCCGCCCGAAATGAGCACATTGCTAATTTCAGGATGATCGCGGATATAGTCAAGTCCTTCTGCCAGGTCAAACGCAACTTCGGACTCGTCATCTACAAAAAGTCGCTTCCTGAAGCAAAATCGGCAAAAACCGCCGCATATATCGCTCACCAGCATGAGGGCTGTCTGGCGATATTTATGCTGCACACCAGGTGCGACGGTGTAGCGTTCCTCCGAGGAAGGGTCAAGGGCGCCCCATGTGAGCAGTTCACCGTTATCCGGGATGATGAGCCTGCGTATGGGGTCATCGGGATCGTTCCAGTTGATCAGCTGCAGGTAATAGTCATTTGCGCGGAACGCAAACCACCGCGTCACCGTTGTTAAAGAGATCTGTTCATCTGCCGTTAAACCGGCCACATCTTTAATATCGGTAACGTACTTTGGATTCATGGCAAGCTCCACGTTTTTTCACATCTTAAGGGCAAAAACGGGTGCAAATGTGCAACCACATTGTTTCGAAAAGATTATTCGCTACTGAAGCGCTCGCCCTCAATATCTCTTCAGTGAGGATTTATTTATTTATTTTGGTTAGGGAATAAATTTATTTAAAAGTTTGTTTTTTCCCCAGGACATTTTTTTTGCCATTTTTGGTTGCACGGCGCCATAAACAGAGGTATGCCTCTACGAAAAAATAAGAGAATATATTATTTCTCTTGTTTCTTTTTCTTCGATTTGGCCATGGAGAGGATATCAACCATATATTTCTCTTCGTTCCCGATGCGGACGACAACCTCATCGCTGTGGGCCAGTTTTTCGATATTCAGCTCGTAGGATCCCGGTTGAAGTACACGAATACTCTCGATGCGATCAAACGCGTCGATTTTCCGAGGCTTTTCCTCTTTCACCTCAAGGACTACCTCATGTGTCTCCTCGACAATTTCCTCGATACTCTTTTCTTCGAGTACGTCCTTGTGCCGCTCGCTCTCCCGGATGTAGAGAAATTTTTTCCCTCCACAACTGGGACATCCCTTGAGGATCTCCGTGGATCCGTCCCTGAATTCTCGACCGCACTTTGTGCACTTATGTGCCATCTTCGTTCTCACCTTGAAGAAACCCAGGCGGTGATGAAATCTTTTTCCTTTTTAATGGTTTTCATCTGGTCCGCCGGTCCGATCACGGTAAGACGCGCCTGGGCGGTTTTCCCGAGCAGGCGATCGAGGAATCCGGGTTTCTCCTTTGCAGGGTACGTCTCCATCTCTATGCCTGCAAAGCCGTCGGGCGTGATCTCCCGCATGGTTAGCTCGATGAGCTTGCTCTGCTCTTCAGGGGCGAGCCCCTTTTCAAGCACCACAATGTTTCCTTCCATAACGTCATCGAGAATGAGGCGGATTTTCTCCATCATTGTCATTTTATCAAGACGCTCTGCGGAAATCAGATCGATCTGTACACCCTGTATCATGGCACTCACCCGAAGTATTCCACCATTTTTTCGTAGAGTTCTTCGACATTGCTCCCCTCAAGTCCTGAGATGGAGATCACAGGGTGCTGCGGGAAAGCGCTCTTGATACGCTGTGGAGCGGCATCGGGGAGATCGATCTTGTTTGCGACGATGATAACCGGCAGGCTTCTGCTCTCGATGATGCCGACCATCATGATGTTGACCTGCAGGAATGGGTCGAGCGTGGAGTCCAGCATGTAGATGACGCCGTTGATATCTTCACGGAGCCAGTGCATGGCCTCCGCCACACCTTCGGTCGCTTCACGTGCGCGTTTGACCGCCTCGTCTTTTTCCAGACCATACTCCAGGAATTCCTTGTAATCGATCTTCGTGGTCACCCCGGGCGTGTCCACGATGTCAATGGTGATTGAACCCCCGTTGTTCCCGGTTATCACGATACCCTCTTTTCTCCGGGCGCGTCGCGTCTCATGGGGGACCTCACTGACCGGTCCCAGCGCGTCACCCGTCCAATCACGGACGATCCTGTTTGCCAGTGTGGTTTTTCCTGCGTTTGGCGGGCCATAAATGCCGATCCGTGATTGACGCTTCGAGAAAAAAGCCTTCAAAAATTTTGATATTTTCTTCCTAGCTCTGAACAAAAAATCCATAGGACCCCTCTGATGTGCGCTAATGGGAATTTTTAATTAAAGCTATAGCTATCACAAATTAATAATATCTTCTTTTTCGTTTAGAGGGAATAACCTTTTAAAAGAGAGAAAATGTGAAAAAGCGCGTCCATATCCTTTTATAGTAAAAATCATATTTACTCATTGAACCCATCTTTCAGCGAACAGATCCAAGCTGAGCTTTGTGGTGATCATGTGAACAACAACAGAAGCGAAGCAATCCACTTCGAAACGCGCGTCCCACTCAGGGAGGTTATGAAGTACAATCCCACCACAATCGAGTGCGAGACAAGCGTTGCGCGAGCAGCAGAAATCATGTGCCGCGACGAAGTGGGAAGTTGTATTGTGCTGCGGAACAATGCGCCAATAGGCATCATCACTGAGCAGGACATCAACTGCAAAGTAGTGGCCAAAGATATCAAACCTGGATCCATCAGCGTAAGCCAGGTCATGAGCACGCCGCTTATCACTGTCGACGCAGATTCCACCATTGGCGATGCCGCGCATATGATGGTCAGACACAAGGTACGGCGGTTGCCTGTCATTGAAGGATTAAACGTAGTGGGAATTGTGACGGTCCGGGACATTCTCTCCGTTGCCAACGAAATCAACGAGATCATGTCTGATCTCATCGATATCAATCGCGACGATGAGATGATCCTGGGAGTGTGCGATGCGTGCGGCGCGATGTCTGATGACCTCGCACAGATCGACGGCATGATGCTCTGCCCGGACTGTCGTGAGGAGGTCCGCCTTCGATGAAGGTTGTACAAGACCTAATGGTTGTATTTCCGGTAGAAATCCCCGTGCTTTCTGATACTGAGTATATTACCCGGGCACGGCAGATACTCCGGGATTATGTGTTCAGGGAAGCCTATGTTCAGGACGAGCACAAGGTGCTCGTCGGCTACATCGATATCACCGATGTGCTCAGGGTAACGGATACGAAATCAAATGTCACCATCAGCGGGTACATCAAGGACGCGCCGGCGGTGTCGCCCGACGACATGCTTGAAGCTGCCGCCAGCACCATTGCGCGCGCCGGTACGGGAAGCGCGGCTGTTGTTGAGGACGGAAGAACACTGAAAGGAGCAATATGGCTCTCCAAGATTTTTCCCGTTCTCGTGTCCAGGCATGAACTCAGGGGACGCGTGGAGGACTGCATGTCGCGGAATGTGGTGTCCTGCGGAATTGACGACAGCCTCCAGAAAATCTATTCGAAGATCGTGGAGAGTACGTTCGACGCGCTCCCGGTCATGAAGAAAGGCAGCCTGGTGGGCATTATCTCCCGCAGCGACCTTTTACGCAAGGGTACGCTGAGGAGGGCGATCAACAACCCCCACACCGATATGACCGTCGAAAGCGTGATGACCACACCAGCTCTTACGATTGCGCCGGATGAACGAATCGATACCGCCGCGCAGCTCCTCGCCAGGCACGATATCAGCCGTCTGCCTGTCGTTGCCGGGGGAGAAATGGTGGGAATTCTTGACCGACATGATGTGCTCAACGCATTGAAGGTCCAGGAGTGAAGGGGCATGCACAGAAACAACCGTTATGAAAAACAGGGAGACAAATTGCTGAAAATGCCCGGAAAACTCGATCGGGGTCCCGTTGATTTCAAATCCAGAATTGCGGAAAAGGAATCGAACATCCTCGCCCTGGGAAGCAGGGATGTCATCTCAGTTCCGCCCACCACCACCATTCTCGGTGCAATCGGAATGATGACCACGCACGGGTTCCGGAGGCTTCCCGTGTGCGATCCGGGGACAAAAAAGATCAAGGGGATTGTCACCGCGGGCGACATCATCGATTTCATGGGCGGTGGAAGCAGGTACAACCTCGTCCAGGTGAAACACAAAGGAAACCTCATCGCAGCGATCAACGAGAGCGTCAGGGAGATCATGACGCAGGATCTGACCACTGCAGGCGTATATGACCCGGTGACCAAGGTTGTCGCAACGATCATCGAGACCGGCATCGGCGGCCTTCCTATCGTCGACGAGGACGATGTGCTGCAGGGTATTATCACGGAGCGGGACGTGCTTCGCATTCTCACGCATGAGATGAGCGATCTCCATGTTGAGGATATCATGAGCACGTCGCTTTACGTTACCTCTCCCGAGTCGCCCCTCGGGACGGCGACAAAGGAGATGGTCACTCACCAGATCCGGCGCCTGCCGGTGGTGAGCGATGATGTACTCATCGGGATCATCACCGCGTCCGATATCATGAAATTTATTGGCGGCGGCGGAGCATTCGATAATCTCCTCACAGGAGACGTCGCCGATATCATGAACCTTCCGGTCCGCGAGCTGATCGACGGCTCCATGCATACCACAATCCCTGAAGAGGGGATCAACAGGGTGGCCCAAGAAATGCTCGATAAAAACGTGGGAGCGTTGCCGGTAATCGAAAATTCGCGGCTTATCGGGCTTGTAACAGAATTTGACTGCGTGAAGGCTTTGGTAGAGAGGTGAACCATGAAAGCATCCGATATCATGACCTCGCCGGTGTACGTCGTAGCGCCCGCCGACCATATGGCGTACGTGCGCAACCTGATGATCAAGCACAGGATCTCGAGGTGCCCGGTTCTTGAAGGAACCGTGCTCAAAGGAATCGTGACAAAAAAAGACCTGGCGCGCGGATTGCATCAGTTAGAACCAATCTGGCGGCGGCGCCCGATTGACAGGATACCGGTTGAACTGATGATGACCCCTGATCCGATTACCATCAAGCCGGGGCTGAGGGTGAATGCAATCGCATCCCTGATGATCGAACATGATATCAGTGGCCTTCCGGTGAAGGAGAAAGATGAAATCGTCGGTATTGTGACCAAATCGGACATTATGAACTCGAAGACGGTACAGGACCTTTCCGGGGACATTTCCCGCCTGATGAAGCCGGTGGAAACGATAAGCCGGTACCATTCGCTCGACCATGTGCTCGATATGATGGCAACGCATAACGATAAAATCGTGGTCGTCAATAATAATGGTACACTCGCAGGGATTATCACGGAGAGCAATATCGCGTTCTTCACCTATATGGACAAACGAAGACGACTTCCCGAAAAGCACGTACAGATGCTCCGCAGCGAGGAGATCGCGGGAAGAAAAATGTTGAGAGATGTCACGGAAGTCTCGGCCATCACAGAAGACGTGATGAGCCGTCCGGTTATCACCATTGCTCCGGATGCCCAAATCAGCGAAGTGGTAACGCTCATGAATGAGCATACGATCAACAGTGTCGTTGTCGCAATAGATAATGACCTCAAAGGTATCGTAAAAAGGGATGATATCATTAAGGAAGTGGCAAAATGAGCTCCGAATTACTGATCAAAGATATAATGTCAAAACCAGTGACCATCGCTAAATCTGCTGTCATTACCGAAGCCCTTGACAAAATGCTCGACGAAGAGCGCGATCCCCTCATCGTTACCAACAATGGTACGGTCGTGGGAACCATCTCCCGCAAGTCCATCGCAGAGACGCTCGGATCCAGCAAGATGGATCTCAAGCGGCCGAACGGACTGGCCCCCACACAGATACACGTAGCAAAGAAGATTGATGAGGATTTTACCTCAGCATACCCCGATGAACGTGCGGACATCCTGATCCCCTTGCTGCAGGAGTACAACCTCGTGGTCGTGCTCGACCAGGAGCACAAACTCGTCGGCCAGGTGTGCCCGAAGGATCTCCTGAAAACCATGGTGCCCAACACCATCATGGAGCATATCATCCAGACCGCCTTCACCATCCGTTCCGACGAGCGCGTCGTCCACCTTCGCAGGCGAATGATCGACGACGGCATAGCCAAGTTCGTGGTTGCAGACGACGGGAACGTCCTCGGAATCGTGACGGAGACCGACGTGGCGAGGGCGATGAAGGCCTTCCGGACGGTCGTGGACGATAAGCACCAGGACGCGCGCATCCGCAACCTCCTGGTGAAGGATATCATGTCCACACCCGTACTCTCGGTCTCGCGCAATGCGGAGATCGCGGACGTGGTGGACCTCCTGGTCAGCAAAAACATCAGTGCCGTTCCAGTCGTTGAAGACGGTAAACTCATCGGGCTGATCAACCAGCAGGCACTGATCAGTGCGCTCTGAACGCCGAATCTGACGGGTTCGGGCATCTTCCCGCTATTTTTTGCCGTCCTCCTGCCGCAACAGGATATGCCGGTAAGGGTGGCCAAACGCAACCCCTTATTACCCTGCATCCACAACCAGTATGCGAATCGTAATGAAACCGACACATCCCGTGCAACCTGTGCGCCCGGAAGCGGATATTTCCCGGCTTCTTGAAGGGATGAGCAGGACAGGATTTCAGGGTAGAAAACTGGGAGAATCACTTGATGTCTGGTCGAGGATGATCGAGGATGACGGGTGCACTATCATGCTCGGCCTCTCCGGCGCGATGATCCCGGCCGGCATGCAGCAGTGCCTCATCGAGCTGGTCAGGCGGCGCTATGTTGACATCATTGTGTCGACAGGAGCAAATGTCTTCCATGATACGTGCGAGCATCTCGGTGTCCGCCATTACCTGGGGCACCACCACGTTGACGACCGGCACCTTTTCGAGCACGGCATTGACCGTATTTACGACGTGTTCGCCTTCGAAGAGCAGTTCCGGGAAATCGACGCGTATATTGCTGATTTTTCGCGCCGCATCGCCCCGTTTGACGGATCTTCACGTGCATTTATCCGGAAGCTCGGCGCCTACCTCATCGAGGCGGCGCCCGGGAAAGAATCCCTCATCGCCGAATGCGCGCGCCAGGAGGTCCCGCTCTTTATTCCGGCGCTCTGTGATTCCTCGATAGGAATTGGCCTGGTAATGGCGCGCAGGAAAGGAATCGAGGTGAACGTCGACCAGATCGCGGACACGGACGAAATCACGCGCATGGTGGAGTGCGCGCCGAAGACAGGAGTCATCTACATCGGGGGCGGCGTTCCGAAGAACTTCATCCAGCAGACGCAGGTTATCGCATCCATTCATGACCAGAACTGCGGTGGTCATGCCTATGCCATCCAGTATACCACCGATGCGCCCCACTGGGGCGGACTTTCTGGATGCACCTTTGAAGAGGCGATCAGCTGGGGAAAAGAGGCGCCGTTCTGTCCCAACGTCCAGTGTTTCTGTGATGCGACCATCGCTCTTCCCCTCATCACGTCCGGTCTGGTAGGGAAAAGCCTGCAGCGCCGTTCTGTCCCTGATATGGGCCTGTGACCATAACTATTAAACCATTTTCGCACCAATATGTTGAAACACACTTCATGGAGCAGCACTTGCGCTGCGAGTGTCGTAAGATGCGAGATTATCTCTGTTGAGGTAGCCTAGCCAGGTATGGCGCGGGATTGCTAATCCCGTGTCCCCTTGGGACTCGAGGGTTCAAATCCCTCCCTCAGCGCTCCAGATCCAATCACAGTGTGAGGCGGTCGAATGGAAGAAGAAGAGATAAAATACTTTGTCAGGATTAAAAACACCGATCTCGACGGAACAAAAACGGTGTACATCGCCCTTACCGGAATTGCGGGTATCGGCATGCACACGTCGGGTATCGTCGCCAGGCTCGCGGAAGTGGATCCGCGCGCAACACTTGGTAAACTGGATGACGATTCCGTCGAGCGTCTTCGCAATGTCGTAGAGAATTACGCCGAACATGTGCCGACATGGATGCTCAACAGGCAGAAGGATGTCTATACCGGCGAGCCGAAACAGCTGCTGGGAACCGATCTTCGCCTTGCCATTGAGGATGACATCAACCGCATGAGAAAGATCCGCTGTTACCGTGGCATCCGCCATGAAACCGGCCAGAAAGCGCGCGGTCAGCGCACCAAGTCCACGGGCAGGACTGGAACGACCGTCGGCGTGAAGAGAAAGAAGAAGTGATCGGTGATTGAATGGGCTATCCTGGAAAGAACCATAAGCGGTATGAAACTCCCAAGCGGAGGTTTGAAAAGGGCCGTATTGAAGAGGAGAACAAGCTTCTCATGGAGTACGGCCTTCGAAACAAGCGCGAACTGTGGAAGGCGCAGAGCACACTGCGCGGGTACCGGCGCGCAGCACGGGACCTTCTTGCACTGATGTCCGGGGCCGCGGATGAACGACTCGTGGACCGGAAAAAGAACGAGCTGCTCGGAACGCTGAACCGTTACGGCATGCTGAGAGAAGATTCTGGTATCGATGACGTGCTGGCCATGAAGGTAGGGGCCGAGCTCGAGCGCCGCCTGCAGACGCAGGTGTACCGCAGGGGTTTTGCCCGATCCCCCAAGCAGGCCCGCCAGCTCATCGTGCACGGGCACATTGCGGTCGGCGGTAGAAAGGTCAACATCCCCGGATACCGCGTTGCGCGGGCAGATGAGGGCACCATACGCTACTACGGCGGATCGCCCCTCACCAACGAGGTGCACCCCGAGCGGACGCGGATCACCAAAGCCGGAGGTCGATAACGCATGGCAGCGGAAAACGAAAGGTGGGGCATTGCACACATCTTTGCCTCCTTCAACAACACCATCATCACCGTCACCGATCTCTCCGGCGCCGAGACGGTTACCAAGAGCAGCGGCGGCATGGTGGTCAAACAGGCCCGCAACGAGAGTTCTCCTTACGCAGCGATGCAGATGGCAACCAACGTTGCGCACAACGCAATGGACAAGGGCATCGTCGGCGTCCACGTGAAGGTGCGCGCCCCCGGCCGCGGCAAACAGCGCAGCCCGGGCCCGGGCGCCCAGGCCGCCATCCGCGCACTGGCCCGCGCCGGAATGCGCATCGGCCGGATCGAGGATGTGACGCCGGTACCCCACGATGGGATCCGTACCAAAGGCGGGAAGCGAGGCAGGAGAGTCTAATGAACATCTCATTCAGCAGGCTGGATGACACGATAGCACGATTTACCCTGAGTGATTCGTCACCCGCATTTGCCAATGCGTTCCGCAGGACCATGATCGGTGAAGTGCCCACGCTTGCCATCGAGGATGTGCGCATATATGACAATAATAGCGCCCTCTTCGATGAGGTTCTGGCACACCGTCTCGGCCTGATACCCCTGAAGACGGACCTGGGAACCTATGTGAGCATGGAAGAGTGCTCCTGCGGCGGCGAAGGGTGCCCGAGCTGCTGCGCAACCTACACACTGAGCGTGGAGGGCCCCAGGATCGTCTATTCAAGCGACCTGATCCCGCAGGACCCCGACACCGCTCCGGTGCACGACAACATTCCAATCGTGAAACTGGTCGAGGACCAGAAGATTGTGCTGGAGGCGCGTGCGGTGCTCAATACCGGTACACAGCATGCGAAGTGGCAGCCCACACTCGCCTGCGGCTACAAGAGTTACCCGGTTATCACCATCGACGACCGCTGCGATGCATGCGGTATGTGCGTCGATGAATGCCCCCGCGGCGTACTGGCACTGGGAAGCAGGTCGGTCGAGGTTGTCGAGGGAAAACTCGAGGACTGTTCCCTCTGCAAGCTCTGCGAAAAGGCCTGTCTCGCCGGCGGTATCGGCGAAAGCCCTGCGATCCACATCAACCAGGATGACACGCGCTACCTCTTTGTTGTGGAGAGCGACGGATCGCTTCCGGTCAGGGAGATCATGGAACATGCCCTGCTGTGTATCAAGAAAAAGTCAGAAGACCTGGTGGATATCCTGAATGACATATCTGGTGGGACGGTACATGAAGCGAGCAGCTAACAAAACGAATCCGCGCCTTCAGTATCTCGTTGCGATGTTGAAGGAAACATCGCGCAGCAATGAAGCGAATGTCTGGCGAGAGATCGCACGGAGGCTCGAAGCACCGAACAGGAATTACGCTGAAGTCAATATCGGCAAAATTAACCGTTACGCAAATGACGGCGAGACGATTCTCGTGCCCGGGAAGGTACTCGGGAGCGGTGCGCTCGACCGTGCGGTTAATGTTGCCGCACTGAACTTCAGCGAGTCGGCGACCAGCAAGATCGAAAAAGCCAAAGGAACATGCATGTCGATCGAGGACCTGGTCAAGAACAACCCTACGGGAAGCCGTGTGAGGATTCTGAGGTGAGAGGAATGGTGACAGTTATCGATGCAGACGGGCTTCTCCTGGGAAGGCTGGCAAGCGTGGTGGCGAAACGCACCCTTGACGGCGAGGAGATCGCCATCGTGAATGCGGAGAATGCCATCGTCTCGGGATCCAGGGCGTTTGTATATGCCAGTTACGACAAAAAGCGGAAGCGAGGGTCTCGTGAAGGAGGTCCATTCTTCCCGCGGCGCCCCGACCACATCATGAAGCGAAGCATTCGTGGGATGCTGCCCTACAAACGGCAGCGCGGCGCTGACGCCCTCAAGCGCGTTCGAGTCTATGTGGGTGTTCCTGTAGCACTTACGGATGCCGAAACCGAAACCGTGGTGGAAGCCCAGGTGGACCGCCTCAGCAGTCCCCGGTATGTCACACTGGGTTCGATCAGTACGAAACTTGGAGCCAGGTACTAGGGTGGTGGAATGGCGAAAACAATCAATACAAGTGGAAAGCGAAAAACAGCTGTTGCAAGGGCAACCCTGAAGCAAGGCAAGGGCAGGGTCAGGATAAATTCGGTCCCTCTCGAGATTTACGGGACCGAACTGATCAGGATGAAAATCTCCGAACCGCTCCTGCTCTATCCGGATGGCGTGACGGGCGTTGATGTCGCCATCGATGTGCGGGGCGGCGGTGTGATGGGGCAGGCCGAGGCTGTGCGCACCGCACTTGCGCGCGGGATCCTGAAATGGCACAATGATCCGCAGATCAAGGATCTCTACCTGGGATACGACCGTACCTTGCTGGTCAATGACTCCCGGCAGAAGGAAACGAAGAAGCCGCACGGCCGCGGTGCACGAAAGAAGTTCCAAAAGTCTTATCGTTGAAATGAGTTACTTATAGAGAGAGATCGTTCTATGATTCCAGTTCGATGTTTTACATGCGGAAAAGTAATTTCCACAGCATGGGTGGAATTCAAGCAGCGGCGAGATGCAGGCGAGGATCCCAAAACGATCCTCGACGATCTCGGTATTGAACGCTACTGCTGCAGGCGCATGCTACTGACGCACAAAGAGATTATAGATGATCTCATACCGTATCAATGAGGGGTCGTGGGGTAGCCTGGAATCCTACGGCGTTCGGGATGCCGTAACCTGAGTTCAAATCTCAGCGACCCCATTTATTATCGATCACGTATTTTGAGGACACATGATGGATTCGTATACTCGGTATGAAAGAGCACGAATAATCGGAGCTCGCGCTCTTCAGATATCGATGGGTGCTCCTCTCCTGATCAGGACTTCATTTATTGATCCGCTTGAGATTGCAATCGAAGAGTTTGAAAAAAATGTAATTCCTATCACGGTGAAAAGAACGAAGTGATTGGATGACATCGATTAGCCGTATTATTTTAAGATCAATCCTCGACAGTCGCGGCAATCCAACGGTTGAAGCGGACATTTTCACGGAAAATGGGTTCGGGAGAGCAGCTGCCCCAAGCGGGGCAAGCACAGGCATGTACGAGGCGAAGGTCATCCCCCCGAGGGAGGCCATCGAGAATGCTGAAAAATCAGTGATCCCGCAGCTGCTAGGGAGAGATACCGCCGATCAGGTCGGCTTTGACATGCTTCTGCGAGAAATCGACGGGACGCCGAACTTCAGTGCCATCGGCGCCAACGTGTCGGTCGCACTGTCGCTTGCGCATGCAAAGGCAGCGGCCTGTTCGTTCGATCAGGATCTCTTCCGCTACCTTGGAGGAGTCTATGCGGCCGATATGCCTCTGCCTCTTGGCAACGTCATCGGAGGCGGTGCGCATGCCGCAAACGCCACCGACATCCAGGAGTTTCTCATCGTGCCCACGGGTGCCGTGGACGCCGAAGAGGCGGTATTCGCAAATGCTCTCGTGCACAAGCAGATCAAGCAACTCCTGATCGAACGCGGGAAGGGATGCGGCAAAGGCGATGAGGGGGCCTGGGCGCCACAGATTGAAGATGTTGAAGCGTTCGAACTGATCCGCGAGGCCATCTCTGCGGTGTCCGACGAGATCATGGTGGAGATCGACATGGGCATCGATGTGGCCGCGAGCGAACTGTGGAAGGACGACGTTTACGTCTACAAGGATGCCCGGCGGACACAGGAGGACCAGGTTGCCTACATCGCCGAACTCGTCGACCGGTTTGACCTGGTCTACGTGGAAGACCCCCTGCAGGAAGAGGACTTCGACGGATTTGCCGACCTGACCGAACAGGTGGGGAACCGCTGTCTCGTCTGCGGTGATGACCTGTTCGTGACCAACGTCGACCGCATAGAGGAAGGAATCGAGAAGGGATCGGCGAACTCGGTGCTCATCAAGCCAAACCAGATCGGAACGCTCACTGAAACCTACGAGGCGATCCGTCTGGCGCAGGCACATGGGATGGAGACAGTGATGAGCCACCGGTCGGGTGAGACCACCGATACGACGATCGCCCACCTCGCAACCGCATTCGGGTGCATCTATCTTAAAACAGGTGTGGTAGGTGGAGAGCGCATTGCCAAATTGAATGAACTGATTCGAATAGAGGAGCTGATTTAGTGAATTCCAATGAAATAGAGATCGAACTGAACGAACCGCTTGTTCCGGTCGAGGAATACCTTGCCGCAGGGGTACATATCGGGACACAGCAGAAGAGCAAAGACATGATGAAATTCATCTACCGGGTCCGTGGCGACGGCCTGTACATCCTTGACATCAAGGAGACCGATGAGCGCATCAAGAAGGCCGCCGCATTTCTCGCCCGCGTCGACCCGTCCAGGGTCCTCGTGGTCACCTCAAGGCAGTACGGCCAGTACCCCGCCCGGAAGTTTGCGGAGACCATCGGGGGCGTTGCAGTCGTCGGCCGGTTTATTCCGGGCATGCTCACCAACCAGCGTCTCGACCGGTACCTGGAACCTGAGGTTCTCGTGGTGACCGACCCGATCGGCGACTCCCAGGCTGTCAAAGAGGCGGTCCAGGTGGGTCTCCCCATCATTGCGTTCTGCGATACCAACAATATGACCAGTTTTGTCGATCTGGTAATCCCCACCAACAACAAAGGAAGAAAAGCCCTGAGCATGGTGTACTATCTGCTTACCCGCGAGGTCCTACGCCACCGCGGCATCGCCACCTCACTCACCATCGAGGACTTCGAAACAGAATTGTAATCGTAGGCCCAATGGGGGGTTGATGATGAACCGCAGACCCAGAGTCGCCGGCATGTTTTATCCGGCAGATCCCGCCTCGCTGAGAGAGATGATGGCGGGGTTTTTTGCCCGGACCGGGAAAGCTGGCGACAATGCTCTGGGGGTAGTCTCCCCCCATGCCGGATACGCATATTCCGGCCAGATTGCCGCGTACGCGTATTCCTCTTTTTCGAGCGATTTTGACGGCACGTTTGTGATCATCGGCCCGAGTCATTCAGGGTTTTCGACCTGCGTCTCCGCCGTCCCGTGGGAGACGCCCCTCGGCACTGCACCCGTCGATGACGACTTCATCCGCTACCTCGATATTACCGTGGACGAATTCTCCCATCGTGACGAGCATTCTGTGGAAGTGCAGGTACCGTTCATCCAGTACCTCTTTCCCGGGGCAAAGATTGCCCCGATCATGATGGGTGAGCAGAGCCTTGCCAGCGCCCTCCACCTCGCCGATAAGATCGCGAATGCCGAGGAAAAATCGGGCATTCCCATTCGCATCGTCGCCTCGAGCGACTTCTCCCACTACATCCCCGACGAAGTGGCGAGAACCCAGGATCTCTATGCCATCGAGGCGCTGGAAACCCTTGATGTCGAGGAATTCTACCGGAGAATCTGGGAGGAAGGGGTGTCGGCCTGCGGGTACGGGCCGATCGCCTCGATGGTGACCGCGTGCAGGGCATCAGGTGCAATGAAAGGGCGCCTCGTCCGCTACGGGACAAGTGCAGAAGTGTCAGGAGATTATTCGCAGGTCGTAGGATATGCAGCAATTGCGGTGATCTAGGGTGGCGATGTGGAGTGCCCCCGGCAAGGTGTTCCTGTTCGGTGAACACGCTGTGGTATACGGCAAGCCCGGGCTTGCAATGGCAATCAAACCGCGTGTCTTTGTAACAGTACGCAAGGCGCGCCACCCCCCGAAGGTGAAATCTCCCTATATCGAACATTGTTTCAGGGAATTGGGGGTAAACGGGAGCGTATACGTCCATTCCCAGCTGCCGAGCTCTTCCGGGCTCGGTTCTTCGGCGGCGGTGGTGGTGAGCACACTTGCTGCGATCAACGAAGAATTCGATCTCAACCTTAATCAGGCCGATATCGCCGACATCGCGTTTGGGATAGAGAAAAAAGTGCAGCAAGGAAGGGCAAGCCCGACCGACACGTACGTGTCCACATTTGGCGGGATCGTACTCATCAAGGGAGGATCCAAACGTCGCCTTCCACCCCAGACGATGCACCTCGTGATAGGCAACAGCCTGGTCTCCCACAGCACTTCAAAGATGGTTGAACAGGTGAGTGCGTTCAGGAAAAAGGATCCGCAGATCGTCGATCCGATCCTCGATTCCATCGAGGCAACCTGCATCAGAGCACTCCACTGCCTCAACGATCCGAAACTCCTCGGTCGCTATATGGACATCAACCACGCCCTCCTCGATGCCCTCGGCGTGGGCCATCCCGCACTTTCCCGCCTTGTGCTCGCCTCGAGAGCAGCGGGGGCGTATGGCGCCAAAATTACCGGAGCAGGCGGAGGAGGATGCATGATCGCCCTTTGCCCAAAACGTCATAAAAGCCGGATTGCGGGGGCAATTGAATCCTGCGACGCCCGCGCAGTCATCACATCCATCGATACAGAAGGGGTTCGAAGAGAGCATGAAAGAAAGGGTCCTCGTAAAACTGGGCGGCAGCATCATCACTGACAAGTCAGGCACCTGCGAGATCAGCCATGATCGCCTCTCGGCTATAGCACAGGCCATCTGTGCACGGAACGAAAATGGATTGATCCTCGTCCATGGTGCGGGATCGTGCGGCCATCCGGAGGCGAAACGTCATCACCTTGATATAGGTCTAGACCAACATAATAAAGAAGGGATATATGTCACCCATCATGCAGTGCGCACACTGAATGATGCGGTGGTCAGTGCTCTTCGCGCCGGGGGCGCGGAGGCGATCGGGATACACCCGCTTGATGCGTGTGTAGCAAACAACGGACGAATCATCTCGTTCGAATGCGGTGCTGTTGAACTTCTGGTTCAGCATGGAATAATACCGGTCCTTCACGGCGACGTGGGAATGGATAGGTCGCGCGGAGCATGTATTATTTCAGGCGATCAGCTGGTGAGGTATCTGCCGCAGGTAATGCAGATTGACAGGATTGGACTGGCAACCGACGTCCCGGGTGTTCTTGACGGGAATATGGCGGTTGTTCCACGGATCGACCGTGCTTCTGCCTGTGCACTGAATATCGGCACATCAGGGAACACCGACGTCACGGGAGGCATGAAGGGCAAGATAGAGGAACTGCTTGCGCTGGCCGACAATGGAATCGCGTCGCACATCTTTCATGTATCCCGCCTGGGCGATTTCCTCGCCGCACGCGATCATGGCGGCACCGTCGTTTGCCCGTCAGACCAGGACTAACCCGAAATCGGATGCACAACAGGGAAACGGGGTATGAGCGACACCCCGGTAACCCCCAACGTTCAGGGGGAATCACTATAGAGGATAGAAAACGTACATCATCACGAAAAAAGGATCATCTCCTCATCTGCTGCGATAACGCGGTTGAATACGGAACGAGCGGGTTCAATGATATCAGGCTCGTCCACAACGCGCTTCCGGAGTGCAATCTCAACACGATCGATACCTCCGCAAGGTTTCTCGGGCACCCGCTGAAATCACCGCTGTTTATCGCGGCGATGACCGGCGGACACCCGGACACCACCGAGGTCAATCGGCGTCTCGCATGCGCCGCAGAGCGGTTCGGCATTGGTATCGGTGTCGGTTCCCAGCGCGCTGCGCTCGAAAATCCGGATCTCGAGGACAGCTTCACTGTGGTACGGGAGCACGCGCCTTCTGCATTTGTCTGTGCCAACCTGGGCATCATCCAGCTGCGGGAACACGGGCCAGAGTGGGCGGACCGCGCGGTGGAGATGATCGATGCGCAGGCGCTCTGCGTGCACCTTAATCCCCTTCAGGAAGCGATCCAGCCCGAGGGAGATCGCAATCTCGACGGATGCCTCGATGCACTCGCACACCTCTGCGACGGGTGCCGCTACCCCGTGATCGCAAAAGAGACAGGAAGCGGGATCTCGGCAGAAACTGCCCGGAAGCTCTGGTCAGCCGGTGTTGCGGCTATCGACATTGGTGGATTCGGGGGAACGAACTGGGCTGCGGTGGAGCGCGAACGGGCGAAGACCGGGGAACAAGTCAGGCTCGGGGAGCATTTCCTCGAGTGGGGCATCCCCACCGCGGTGAGCCTGGTGGAGGTGGTTCGGACCGGAGGGCCGATCATCGCCACAGGCGGATTGCGGTCGGGGACCGATATGGCAAAAGCAATTGCCCTGGGGGCCGAACTCTGCGGAATGGCCCTCCCTCTCCTGAAGGGTGCAATGCAGGGCGATGAAGCGCTCATCCATACGATCGAGGAATTGCACGCACAGCTTCGGGTAGCGATGTTTTGTACGGGCTCGAAGACGCTCACCGAACTGGGGCGCGCACGGACCTACATCACCGGAACGACAGGACAGATACTTCACACGGAGGAATAACAGTGGATATTGAAATTACAGCAGTGGGCGGTTATGATGAAGTCGGACGAAACATGACCGCTGTCCGCTGCGGAAAAGAGATTGTAATATTTGATATGGGGCTTCGCCTGGACCAGATCATGATTCATGAGGATGCCGAGATCGAGAATATGCACTCGCTCGACCTGATCGAGATGAAGGCCATCCCCGACGACACCATCATGAATACGGTGGAAGGCAGCGTCAAGGCGATCGTGTGCACACACGGCCACCTGGATCATATCGGGGCCATCCCCAAGCTAGCTCACCGGTACAACGCCCCTATCATCGGCACACCCTATACGGCGGAGCTCATACGTCAGCAGATCGCAGGCGAGCAGAAATTCGGGGTGAATAATAAGATATTCAGCCTGCGGGCAGGCCAGAAATACACCCTCTCCCAGAACGTCACGCTCGAGTTCGTAAACGTGCAGCACAGTATCATCGACACGGTCATGGCGGTGCTACATACGCGGGAAGGGGCCGTGATCTATGCCAACGATTTCAAGCTTGACCGGACACCCACCATCGGTGCGCCGCCCGACTTTGCACGCCTGCGGGAGATCGGTAAAGAGGGGTGCATTGCCCTCATCTCCGAGAGCGTCAACGTGAGCCAGAGCGGGAAGTGCCCCAGCGAACGGGTGGCTGGCAACCTGGTCAGGGATGTCATGACCAGCTTCGAGGACGACAAGCACGGCATCGTTGTGAGTACGTTTGCGTCCCACATATCCCGGGTCAAGGCCATCGCCGAGTGCGCCCACGAGATGGGCAAAAAGCCCGTTCTGCTCGGCCGTTCCATGGAGAAGTACTCAGCCGCTGCAGAGCAGATGAAACTGGTCGGCTTTCCGCAGACGCTCAGCATGTTCGGCAACCGCAGGACGGTGGACCGCACATTCAAGCGCATCTTGAAGTCGGGCCGTGAGAATTTCGTCCCTATCGTGACCGGCAACCAGGGCGAACCCGGGGCAATCCTCACGCGCATGGCGGCCGGAGATACGCCCTTTAAGTTTGAAAAAGGGGACAAGGTGCTCTACAGCGCCGATGTCATCCCCAACCCGATGAACTTCGGCCAGCGTCACAACCAGGAGACGCGGCTGCGGATGCGGGGGGTGAGAATATTTGACAATCTTCATGTCAGTGGACACGCATATCGTGAAGACCACTATGAGCTGATCCACCTCCTTAACCCGCAGCATATCATTCCCTCTCACGGCGATATCGACATGACGGGCGAGTACGTCAAGTTTGCCGAGGAATGCGGGTATCAGAACAACAAGGATGTGCATATTCTGCGCAACGGGCAGAGGATCAAGATCGAGCGTTAGGTGATGCGGGATGGAGTTGCGGGAGTACCTGGACAAGACAGCGGAAGATGTGGACAAATCGCTCTTCCGGACCTATGGAAATGTGACCGGCGAACTTGACCGGGCGAGCGCTCACCTGCTTATTGCAGGAGGAAAGCGCCTTCGCCCCGCGGTGGTTATGCTTGCTGCCGACGCGATCCAGAGGGGTCGATCGAGAAATATCATTCCCGCAGCAATCGCCCTCGAGGTAACGCACACCTTCACGCTCATCCATGATGACATCATGGATGGCGACGAGGCAAGAAGGGGCGTTGCCACGGTCCATGCACAATGGGATGAGGCCACCGCCATCCTGGCCGGGGACGTGCTCTATGCACAAGCCTTCGAATTGCTCTGCAAATCAGATGCAGGAGACCTGGAAAAGGTGCGGGCGGTGGCGATGCTCGCACGTACCTGCGTTGAGATCTGCCAGGGCCAGCACCAGGACATTTCATTTGCTTCCCGCAACGATGTCACGGAAGTTGAGTACATCGAAATGGTGAGCAAAAAAACCGGTGCCCTCTATGCTGCAGCGGCATCCATCGGCGGCATTCTCGCCGGAGGGAACGCGGCGCAGACAAAAGCGCTCTTCGACTGGGGCTTGAACAGCGGGATTGCGTTCCAGATCCAGGATGATCTCATCGATCTGGTTGCTACTGCAGAAAAGAGCGGTAAAGACCGCGCATCCGACCTCAGGGAAGGTAAACAGACGTTAATTGCCATCAAGGCCCGTGAGCACGGCATAGATCTTTCCGGGTACCGAAAGGAAAATCTCACCGACGCGGAAATCGATGAGGCAATCGCCGCGCTGGAAGGGGCAGGGGTGATCCGCGAGGTTCGGGAGACCGCAGCAAACCGGGTGAACATTGCCAAGAAGTCGCTGGCCAACCTCCCCGAATCGCAGGCGAGACGTTATTTAAGCGAAATCACCGATTATTTCGTCAGCAGAGGGTTCTGAATGGCGGATGGACTCCGGGAAATCCTCCTCATATATGCCCTTGAAAATGCCGTGAAGCACAAAAGCGTGCCCAAGCCCGGTGCGGTCATGGGGGCGCTGATGGGAAGGCATGCTGAGTTCAGGAGCAGGACAGGTGAGGTGGCGGCTGTGCTCAAGGAGGTGCTGGCAGAGGTGGCAGCGCTCTCCACTGATGAGAGGGAGGCGCGGTTGCAGGTGCTTGCTCCCGACCTCCTGCGGGCGGAAAAACCGAAACAGGAGGCTGAGAGGGTACTTCACGCCCTCGAGCACACGGAAGAAGGGGTGGTGATGCGGTTTGCTCCCAATCCCAGCGGTCCGCTCCATCTCGGTCACGCCCGTGCGGCGTACCTGAATGACTATTATGTCCGCCGCTATGACGGACACTACGTGATCCGCATCGAAGATACTGACCCCCGTCGTGTCGAGCCGGAAAATTACGGGCTGCTTCTCGATGATATCGACTGGTTGGGCCTGAAGGTGGGAGAGATCGTCTATCAGAGCGACCGGATGGATATCTATTACGAGCACTGCAGACGCCTGATCGAACTCGGGGGGGCATATGCCTGCATGTGCGATGCCGCGTATTTCCGGGACCTGAAACTGGAAAAGAAGGCGTGCCCCTGCCGCAACCAGACCATCGAAGAGAACCTCGATCTCTGGGACAGGATGCTCGAGGGGGAGTTTTGCGAGGGGATGATCACCGTGCGTGTCAAGACCGATCTCGAGCACCCGGATCCGGCCATGCGCGATTTCTCCATCTTCCGGATCGTTGACGCGCCCCCCCATCCCCGGGTTGATGCACGGGTCTACCCTATGTATAATTTCTCCGTGGTGGTAGATGACCACCTGCTGGGCATTACCCATGTGATCAGGGGCAAGGACCATATTGCCAATACGCGCCGGCAGCGCTACATATATGAGTATTTCAGCTGGAACCCCCCGGTCTTCAAACACTACGGCAGGCTGTCCATCGGCGGCGTGGTCCTCTCGACGTCCGCCATCAAGGAGGGCATTGTCTCGGGTGCATACACCGGCTGGGACGATATTCATCTCGGGACGCTGAAAGCCATCGCCCGGCGGGGCATTGAACCGGATGCGGTGCGAAAGGCAATGATCGATATCGGTATGGGGGAGACCGATATCACCTTTTCGTGGGAGAACCTCTTTGCACAGAACAAGGCGATTGTCGACCCGAAGGCGAACCGCTATTTCTTCGTGCCGGACGCGGTCATGCTCCCGGTGGCGGATGCGCCTGCTCATATTGCCGAGGCGGCACTCCACCCGAACGAACCGGAACGGGGAGTGCGCAGGCTTCTCTTCGAGGGATCGGTCATCCTGCCGAAGGGGGAGATAGAGGGAAGAACCATGGTGCGCCTCAAGGATCTCTTCAACGTGAATGTCGCATGGGAGGGAGAACGGCCCGCCCTGACCTATGCGGGGGAGTCGCTCGAGGAGGCGCGCAAAGCCCATGCACCGATCATTCAGTGGCTCCCGCCCGGACAGGCGCGGGACTGCACCCTGAAGACACCTGAGGGCGATATCGAAGGATACTGCGAAGAGGCTGCATCCAGGGAATTGAACCGCGTGGTCCAGTTCGAACGCGTGGGCTTTTCGAGGATTGATTCGGTTGCCGTCGACCTGGTCACGGCGTATTTTGCCCACCGTTGACCGATTTCACTCTTTTATTCTATATTTTATGCCAAAGAGAAGGCTCTTGATGTCTTCCTTGGTGATCTTTCCAAGGTAGAAATTGGCCCCCGAGGCAATGATCAGCGCACCGGCAAGATCAAAGATGAGATCCCACATGGTATCCTCCAGGCCGTGCTGTAACTGCAACCCGAAGAGCATGTCCAGCACAAACTCATAGATCTCCCAGATCGCCCCGAGCCCCATGGTGAACATGATGATAAAGTAGACGATCATGAATCGTGTGCACCGCTGTTCGCTGAACTGCTCCAGGAGAAAGACGAGCACGAATCCCAGGATGGCGATGGTTATCGCCGAGATGAAGTGGGCGATCTTGTCGTACAGGGGGGAAAAGGTGTCGTAGAATCCGCTGATATGACCTGCAACATGGAGATAGAGGGAGAGTGCGATGAGAAAGTTGATCTCCCACGGCAGGGTGATATGCACCCTCCGTTCCACAATATGGGGAACGATGGTGAGGAAGAATGCAAACATCCCGGGAATCGCCAGAAACCAGTTTCCGACAAAGACACTGTAGGCGACATTCAGGAGGATGAGCGCCTGCATTAAGTATGCCAGAAAGATACCTGAGGGTTTCATCATGGTGCGGTCCTGATCTGAAATGTTGTTCTATTCTTTATGGTTATCTGGTATGCATAATGAATCGCTGAAGTGAATACGACTTCCCCGCAGGATCAGGTTCGTCATTCACAAGCAGGTTTGCACTCCAGCCATCTCATCCTTTGCCTCCGGGCAACATCCCGTACGCTGCCTGGAGCGGGATCTCTACAGGTACCGCTAACCTTGAGTGACAACAACGCTGATAATCACGCAGTTCAAACCTGTAAAGAACCATGGCAAATATCGATATCGCAATACTCGGGCAGCCCGGTTATGCGAAAGAGATGGGAAAGGCAGGTACTGCGTCGGACATCACCTTTTTCAACCTCAAAAGAGGCGACGATACCGTCACCCTGATTGAACCGACCCGCTATCCCGAACGCCTCGCGCCCCTGTTCTATGCTGTTTCACTCTCTGATGCGGCGATGCTGGTCATCAACGAAATTACCCCGTCCTTCGGGGAGATGGTGGTCATGCTCGATGTGATGGGGATACAGAAGGGGTACATCATACTTCAAAATTACCTCGATCCCTCCCAGATCGTCCCGCTGGTTCAGGGGACCGTGGTGGCGAACTACGAGTTCCTTGAGGACAACGCCATCGAGCTGCGGGAGCGCCTCCTCAACGAAGCGTCTGCAAAGGAATCCGGGGAAGGCGATGCGCGGGAAGGCGTGGTCTTCGTGGACCACCATTTCAACGTCAAAGGGATAGGGACCGTGGTACTGGGAAGCGTCGAGCGGGGTACCATCAGAAAGCACGATATCCTCAATGTCCTCCCCGGTCAGAAGACCGCACAGATCCGCTCCATCCAGAAGCATGATGACGATTGCGACGAAGCGTATGGCGGCGACCGGGTGGGGCTGGCGCTGAAGAACATCGATGCAGAAGAGCTGGACCGCGGGTACGTACTCACGCGCAGCAAAGAGGTCGTTACGTCAGAAACGATCCGGGGTAAAGCGCAGCTGGTCCGGTACTGGCAGGAACCGCTCCGCGAGGGGATGGTGCTGCATGTAGGCCACTGGATGCAGTTCGTCCCCGCACGCGTCGAATCCGTGCATGCCGAGGGCGACTGGAGAACGCCGGTCCTTTCCCTATCGCTGGAAAAAGAACTGGTCTACCTGCCCGGTGACAGGGCGGTGCTGCACTACCTCGACGGCGGTAAGCTTCGCATCGCCGGTTTTATCCGGATCGAGTAATCCGCATCGTTTTCGGGAGACACGGGAGCCCCCCAGCGCACCGTCCGGATACGGCTCATCAGGCGGCGGGCCCTGATCCCATGTGAGCGCGGCAGAAGGGTAAAATTGGTAATGGAGCAGATGTGGCTGCTCCAATCAGGGGCCTCAGGCCGCCGCCATCGGGTTCTTTTCGGCCATGCCTGAATCCGCAGTCATGTTTCCTGCGGTGAGCGGCACAAAGCCCTCTTCTTCGACGATCATCTGCCCCTCATCGCTCAGCACAAAGGCGATGTAGTCGAGCGCCAGGCCCTGGGGTTCGCCGTTGGTGATCATGTAGAGGATCCTTGAGACGGGATACTCTCCGGAGAGCTGGGTCTCAATCGAGGGGGGACCGCAGTGCCATCGCCATCGATGCTCACGCCTTCACCATCTCATCCACGTACTCGAGACTGATTTACCCGACGGATCCTGGTGAGCCGGCAATGGTCTGCTGGAGGCCGCCGTTCGAGTTTTTCTCGAGCATCGTTGCGAGCACCGATTCTTCCTCCATCACCATTTTGTCGAAGGCGGCGCACGTACCGGACGCGCTGTCACGTCCCACCACACCGATCTCGAGGTCTTTTTCCCCAACTTCGTTCCAGTTGACAAAGGTACCGTTGTAGATGCCCAGGACCTGTTCGAGGGGCAGGGTCTCCATGGATGTCCTTTTCGCCATTCATCGGGGGAATACAATAGCAATGATATTGATTCAGCCCCGATCTCTGTGAATACTTGTTTTTGTGAAAAATGAAGAGATTATCATCTGTTTGCAGGAACACTCGCGATACGCCCTTCCCCGCTTTTTACAAACGTTCCCCGCCTGAATTCCTCGAAGGCCAATCGCAGTTCCTCCTGCGTGTTCATCACAATGGGGCCGTACCATGCCACCGGTTCCCTGATCGGGCGACCCGAAACGAGCAGGAACCGAACGCCGCGGTCTCCCGCAACCACCTCGAGGCGATCGCCTTCGGCGAACAGGATCAGGTGTTCGGGCCCCACAGGGTACACAGCATCAAAATCAAAGTAATTTGCCCCTTTCATATCGTGGGCAAGGGGTTCACGCTCTTTATCGAAGTAGCCTCCCCCCTCGATGACGTAGGCAAACAGGGTATCGCTCTCGGGCACGGTCCGGAAGAACAATCCCTCCGGGGGAATGCTCACATCGAGATACTCCGGTTCGGTGATGATACCGCGCACGGGCCCTGATATGCCATTTACGCTCCCGCAGATGATTTTAACTCTGCCCCCACTGTCGAGTTCGATCTCCGGGATCTGTGTGCTTTCGATCCCACGGTACCGGGGATCCATCATCTTGTGGGATGCGGGAAGATTCGCCCAGAGCTGAAAGCCCCACAGACGCCCATCAGGATCACCCTTCGGCATCTCCTGGTGGATGACCCCGCTCCCTGCGGTCATCCACTGGACATCACCCTCGCCGATGACGCCCCGGTTGCCTATACTGTCGGCATGCTCCACCTCGCCGTGCAGCACATAGGTGATGGTCTCGATCCCCCGGTGAGGATGCCAGGGGAAGCCCGCACGATAGTCATCAGGATTGTCTGAGTGAAAGTCATCAAGCAGAAGGAACGGATCCATCTGTGGGACCTGGTGAAACCCGAAGGCCCGTTTCAGGCGAACGCCCGCCCCTTCGAGCGTGGGTACGGCTTTCATGATCCGGGAGATCTGCCGTGGTGCAACCATGGTTACCACCGTTACAGGACATCCCCATCATCCTATAAGGGAGTTGTCCCTGCAAGATCGGCGATGCGTATGCTCCAGGATACGGACGGTGGGAAAATAGAGACAATATAAACAATGAAACGATGTCAATTCT
>JAENYT010000013.1 GCA_016841665.1 Methanobacteriota archaeon | reverse complement strand
AATGCACAGATACGGTGCGCACGGATGCCGGGTGTCGGCACGTCCGCGGCGATGATATGCGCGGCGCTCCCGTTGGCTATCGCCACGCACGCGGCGATGGGCTCCCTCGGTTCGCCCGACACGCCGATGCCGAGCAGGGCATCGATGATGACATCGGCCGAAGAGAAGAGATCAAGGAGCCGGTCTGCATCCTCCCGGCAGCCGACCCGGTGAATCCTTGCCGGTGACGCACCAAGCGCCCGCAGCTGCGCCTGTGCCTCAACGCCGGCCATTCCTTCCGCCGGGATGATGACATCAACCCTCTCGCACTGCTGCAGGTACCGTGCGGCAACCAGGCCGTCTCCTCCGTTGTTCCCCTTCCCGCAGAGCACGAGCACCCGTGAGGGATGCATGGTTAGGGCCATCTGCGCAAGGGACCTGCCTGCACTCTCCATCAGCTGCAGCGGCAGCACCCCCAGATGGGCGGCGTTCCTGTCGATCGCCCGCATCCGTTCCGGGCTGACGGGCCCGCTCTCGCAAAATTCCTTTATGCCCTCATACTGCATGCGACACCCCTTCCCGCGGGACATGCCTGCAATGGTCCGCGTCCCTGATTGGCCGGCGGTTCTCTGCAGCGCTATTCCCTTCCATATTCACCCTTTGGCATGATTTATTGATATACGATGCCATAGTGTACACGATGGGTTTCGATGCCGATATCTGCGCTGTCGCCGAGAAAATACTCGACGCCGACAGAGTAACGGTGATTTCGCATATCGATGCGGACGGAATCACGAGCGAGGCAATTCTCGCCCAGGCGGTAGCCAGGGCGGGCATTCACGTCGAAACCGTATTCGTCAGGCAGCTGGAGCCGCTGTCGATGCGCCATGTCCCCCATGACGACTCGCTGAAAGTGTTCATCGATCTCGGTGCGGGGCAGCAAAATCTGCTTGTTGAGCACGGTCTTGGAGAGGAGGAGGTGATCATCATCGATCACCATGTCCGGCAGGACGCAGAAACGCAATACCTCCAGCTCAACAGCCTCGATCACGGGCATGAAAAACTGAGTGCCGCCGGTCTTGGCTATTTTGTCGCAAGAAGCATGGACGAGACCAATACCGACCTTGCCAAACTGGCGGTGGTGGGCAATGTGGGCGACATGATGGCCAGAGAGCACTGCGGGCTCATCGGCCCCGCCCGCAGGATCGTCGACGACGGCGTTGCCTGCGGGGAGATCGAAGCAATCACGCAGGACCTCAACTGCTACGGCATCTCCACGCGCCCCATCCATATCTGCCTCTCCTACAATGACGACCCCCACATCCCCGGACTGAGCAACTCTGCCGACGGATCACTGAGGTTCTTGAAAAACCTGCGCACCGTCGAACTGCGCCACCCTGACGGCCGGTGGCGCGTCTGGGAAGAGCTCGATGTCGAGGAGAAGCGCACCGTCATGAGCGCTCTTGTACAGCAGCTGATCGCACATAACGAGCCCGTGGACCGTCTCTTTGGAGAGGCCTACCTCTTCCCCGCCGAACCATCGCAGACGCCGCTTCGCAATGCGTCGGAGTTCGCCACCCTCCTCAATGCCTGCGGGCGGTGGGCCAGGGCACCAGTAGGGGGGGCGGTGTGCCGCGGGGACCGGGGCGTCGGCTACCGGGAGGCCGAACACATGCTCAGGCATCACCGGAGTATCATCCGGGATCTCGTCTCCTATATCCACGATACCGGCATCGAGGAACTCTCCCACCTCCAGCATATCCACGTGGGCGACAGGTTTCCCGACACCATTGTCGGCATCGGTGCGGGGATCGCCCTCTCCAAGCTCAACTGGCAGAAGCCCATTCTCATCATGTGCTATCCCCCCGACGATCCCGAACTGGTCAAGGCATCGATGAGGACCAACGAACGGATGGTGTCGAGGGGCATCGACCTGCAAAAAGCGCTGCTCACCGCCTCGGAAGAGCTGGGCGGTGCCGGCGGCGGGCACAGGATTGCGGCGGGTGCATTCATCCCCCGCGCGGCGGAAAAGGAGTTTGCATATCGTGTCAATGAATTACTCAAAAACCAGTGCGCTTAGACGCGTGCGGACCATTGCGGATTACCAGTTCGGGGCGGGGGCCGGAGAGGCCCTCTTCCCGGACGAATGCGAGTTCGGCTTCTCCAGGACGGGACGGATTCGCTACGTGCTCATCGGGGGGGATCGGCTCGCCACGGTCCGCGCTGGCGACGGCCGACTCACCCTGAGCTTTAAAGGGGCGCACCGGCTCAAGGCGGCGCTGAACGCCCCGATCTTGCGCGTGGTGATCGACGAGAGCGTGGTCGAATTCGTGGAGAAGGGCAAGAACGCTATGGCAAAGCACGTCACCGCCGCCGATGCGGAGATCCGGGCAGGCGACGAGGTGCTGGTGGTCACCCCCGCGGACGATCTCGTGGCAACAGGCAGCGCAGCGCTTTCAGGCGAGGAGATGCTGGCATTTAATTATGGAGTAGCGGTAAACGTACGAAAAGGAAGGGATACGTCATGATGCCCGGAATGAATCCAAAAAAGATGAAACAGATGATGAAGCAGCTCGGCATGACCATGGACCAGCTGGAGGATGTCCGGCAGGTGGTCATCTACACGGACAGGGGCAACTACGTCTTCGAACAGCCGGAGGTGGTCTCTACCACCATGCAGGGCATGACCACCTACCAGGTCAGCGGGCAGCCGGAGTTCCAGCCGGCAGAGGTCCAGATCCCCGAAGAAGACGTCATCATGGTCGCCGAACAGACTGGAGCATCACCCGAGGATGCGCGTGCCGCACTCAAAGAATGCAACGGCGACATTGCGGAAGCAATACTCAAGCTGACCGGGGAATGATCGGGGAGAACGACCGCGTCGTCCTCTCCGGCGAGGGGCGCGAATACTGGGTGCGGGCGGGTGCACACCGCTTGAGCACCGATAAGGGGATGATCGATCTCTCCGCACTCGTGGGCTGCATGCCCGGCGACGAGATCCACACACACCTGGGAACGGCGTTTGTCGTGCGCATACCCCGTGCCACCGATTTTTTTGTGCATGCACGCAGGAGCGGCGCACCCATGCTCCCCAAGGACATCGGTATGACCATCGCCTACACCGGCATGAACAAACGCGACACGGTCCTCGATGCCGGCACAGGCAGCGGCATTGCCGCCATCTTTTTCGGGGGGATTGCTAAAAATGTGGTCACCTGCGAGCAGCGCGAGGAGTTTGCGCGGCTCGCCGCATCTAATATCGCCGATGCCGGACTCACATCCGTCGAGGCGGTCTGTGCGGACGTCATGGATGCGGAGGGCGAATTCGATGTGGTCCACCTCGACATGCAGATAAGAGAGGAGCATGTCCGCCGAGCACATGCGCTCCTGCGTTACGGCGGTTATCTCGCCACCTACACGCCGTTTCTTGAACAGACCTATCTGGTCATGGACAGTGCCCGGGACCTCTTTTCCGAGGTCCATACTTACGAGGTCATCGAGCGGGAAATGACACGATCGCAGCGGGGAACCCGCCCCTCCACCCGCGTCTGTCATTCCGGCTATATCACCATCGCACGAAAGGTGCACCACTGAACAACGGCATTTTTACAACGCCTCCCGAAACGGTGGAGAACGATTGCCCGCTTGAGCGGGAGAGAGCGGCTGAGGCGGATTATTTTTTACTTCTGCGGTGGAACAATTCCCTAGAAGGGGGACCATGTACCACATCATTTCGATCCTGGATTTTTCCCGCGAGCAGATCGATGCCCTGCTGGAAAAAGCGAGAAAAATCGACAAGCATATTGAAATTGAGAGGAGCCTCGAGGGTAAACAGGTAGCACTTCTCTTCTTTGAGCCGAGCACCCGCACCCGCATGTCATTTGCCTCTGCGGTCTCGCGCCTCGGCGGCACCACCATCTGCGTGGACAGCGTGGAGGGGAGTTCGATCATCAAGGGCGAGACACTCGCCGATACGGTGCGGGTGGTGAGCGGTTACGTGGACGCCATCGTCCTCCGCCACCCAAAGGAGGGGGCGGCCCGGCTCGCGAGCGAGTTCGCCACGGTCCCGGTCATCAACGCGGGGGACGGGGCGGGCCAGCATCCCTCGCAGACGCTGCTCGACCTCTACACCATCCGCCAGTCGATGCCCCTCGAGGGGATCAACGTGGGCCTGATCGGCGACCTGCGCTATGGCCGCACGGCGCATTCACTCGCCCAGGCGCTCTCCCACTACCATGTCAACCTCTTCACCATCGCCCCCAACGGGCTCGAACTGCCGGAAACCATCCAGCTCGAGTTGCGCGACATGGGAACAGATATATGCGAGTGTGCGGAGGTTCAGGACGTGATCCGCGATCTCGATGTGCTCTACGTCACCCGCCTGCAGCGGGAGCGGTTCCCCGACTCCGCCACCTATGTCAACGTGCAGCAATCCTATAAGGTGACGCCCCAGCTCCTCTCCGGAGTGAAAGACCACCTGATCGTGCTCCACCCCCTGCCCCGTGCGGGCGAGATCGACCCTGCCGTGGACAGCCTCCCCTATGCCCGGTACTTCGAACAGGCGCGCAACGGCATCCCGGTGAGGATGGCCATGCTCAGGGAGGTGATGCAGTGAACGAGGCACCTCCCCGCCAGCTGCTCGTCAGCCCCATCAAAAACGGGACGGTGATCGACCACATCACCGCAGGAGAAGCCCTGAACGTGCTGAAAATCCTGGGTATTACCGGAACGACGAGCGAACGCCTCTCTATCGCCACGAATGTGGTGAGCAGGGACATGCGCCGAAAAGACATCGTGAAGATCGAGAACCGGGAGCTGATGACGGAAGAGGTCGACCGCATCGCCCTCATCGCCCCCCGGGCAACCATCAATATCATCAGGGAGTACCGCGTGGTGGAGAAGAAAGGGGTGGAAATCCCCTCAGTCCTCATCGGCGTGGTGCGGTGCCCCAATCCCGGGTGCATCTCCAACACCGACGAGCCCATCGAGAGCCGGTTTGAGGTGGTCGAGAAGGGCCTTCGCTGCTATTACTGCGACAACCTTATCACGCGGGACATCGCCCGCCACATTATCTGATCAGGTGGCCGTGGCGGTCGATCTCGCCGCGGTAGATCCGCGTGCTCGAGATCCAGCGGCCGTCATCGGCCAGCACGCAGGACACTTGGTGGATATCCACCTTCTTTTTCCCTCGTTCTGCGCGTTTTCTGTTGATATCCAGCGCCACGGGAAGGGTTTCCTCGCTGACCACCAGCGCGTCGAAGTCCGCATCGAGGGAGGATCCGTAGCGGTCGTTGAGGGGCTCGATGACCCAGCCCGCAGAAAAATTCGAGGATTTGATGTAGGTGACCAGCTCTTCCCGCCGCTGCTCGTAGGGAGTGATGGCATGGCTCTTTTTTCCCGCGAATGCATCGGTGGTCAGGCCGACGATCACTGTCCCCTCCTCGCCGGCGAGGGAGAATGAACGGTCGATCAATTTTTTATGCCCATCATGAAGGGGATCAAAGGTGCCCCCTACCATAACTTTCATTGGATGGAGAGATTAAACTCATATACTATTATGAATGCCGGTGAAACTCCCCCATCCCCCCTTTTTCTTGCCCCCAATGCCACGATCACGGGCGATGTGGCGCTCGGCGGCGACGTCAGCATCTGGTTCGGTGCGGTCGTCAGGGCGGACAAAGACCGGATCCATATCGGCAGGGGAAGCAATATCCAGGACAATGCGGTCGTGCATACCACCACCGGGTATCCGGTGCATATTGGGAGCTATGTCTCGGTGGGCCACGGCGCGATTCTCCACGGGTGCACCGTTGAGGACCGTGTGCTCGTGGGCATGGGTGCCATCGTCATGAACGGGGCGCAGGTGGGCCATCATTCCATCATCGGCGCCGGGGCGGTGGTGACCGAGCACGCGAGTATTCCCCCACATTCGGTGGTGCTGGGGGTACCGGCAAAGGTGGTACGGAATACCACGAATGAGCAGGATGAACAGATTGAGAAGAACGCATTGAGCTACATCGAACTTGCTGGAGGATACCGGACGTGAAGGACGTGGCGGTCATCGGGGCGGGTGTCGCCGGAATTCAGGCCGCACTCGACCTGGCCGATCATGGGGTGCATGTGCATCTCATCGAACGTGAACCCACCATCGGCGGGCACATGGCGCAGCTGGACAAGACCTTTCCCACCAATGACTGTTCGATGTGCATCCTCAGCCCGAAGATGGTGGAGGTCTCCCGGCACCCCCTGATCACCATCCATACGATGAGCGAGGTGGAATGCATCGAGGGCGAGGTCGGGAATTTCACCGTGCATATGGTCAAAAAACCCCGTTTCGTGGACGAGGAACTCTGCAACGGGTGCGGCGACTGCATCGAGATCTGTCCTGTGGAGGTCTACAACCGGTTCGATGCGGGGATAGGGGTCAGAAAAGCGATCTACAAGACACACCCGCAGGTGGTCCCCGACGTGGTGGTCCGGGATGACGTTCACTGTATCGACTGCGGTCTCTGCTATGATGTCTGCGGCAGGGACGCAATCCTGAGAGAAGAGAAGGAAACACCCCTGACGCTCAACGTGGCCAGCATTGTGGTGACCGCCGGCTACGACGTCTTCAACGCATGCGGCAAACCCCAGCTCAGTTATCTGACCGTTCCGGATGTGATCACCAGCCTCGAATTCGAGCGCATGATCAACGCCAGCGGTCCGACTGCAGGTACGCTCAGCCGCCTCAGCAACGGAAAAAAGCCCCGCAGCGTGGTATTCATCCAGTGCGTGGGATCACGGGACACCTCTCTTGACCGCCCGTGGTGCTCCTGCGTCTGCTGCATGTACGCCATCAAAAACGCCATCCTCATCAAGGAAAAAGACCCCTTGATCGACGTCACCATCTGCTACATGGACATCCGCGCCTACGGCAAGGGATACCAGGAATTCTACGACCGTGCAGAGGCGATGGGCGTCACCTTCCTCCGCGGGCTGCCCGGGGAGGTGCGGGAAGGCCAGGATGGTCTCGATCTCCCGGTGGAAGATACGGAAACCGGCAAAATACACCTGCTTCACCCCGACCTGGTGGTTCTCTCCGTCGGCCTGGAACCGCCGGCGGACTTCGAAGCGCTTGCCCTGGGCCTGGGAATTGAACGTGACGACAATGGATTTTTGGGCGGATCAGATCGCAGGCTCGACCCGGTGGCGACCATCAAACCGGGCATCTACGTTGCCGGAGCGGCGAACGCCCCCAAAGACATCCCCGACAGCGTTGCCCAGGGAGAGGCGGCTGCCATGCGCGCATTCACCGACGCGGTTCATTCGGCGTGAACGCAATGCTCCGCGATACCATCACATGGGACCGGGAGACCGGCACCGTCGAGTTTATCGACCAGACCCTGCTCCCCGGGGAATGCAGGGTGGTCCGGTGCGAGAATATCGAACGGCTTGCGCAGGCGATCCGCAGGCTGGAGATTCGCGGTGCGCCGGCACTGGGCGTTGCGGGCGCCTTCGGGGTGGCACTCGCCGTGCACAGGAGCACTGTGCAGGATCTCTCCGCACTGCAGCAGGAAGCCTCCCGCGCCGCAGCGCTCCTCACACAGACCCGGCCCACCGCCGTCAACCTCGCCTGGGGGATCGATCGGGTTCTCTCCTGCATCATGGCTTCCTCCTCACCCGAACAGGCGAGAGAAACGGCAGTACGTGAGGCTATTGCGATCGCCGCAGAGGACGTGGATCTCTGCAAAAAGATCGGGGAGCACGGTGCCGCCCTGCTCCCCGATACCTGCACTGTGCTCACCCACTGCAACGCGGGGGCGCTCGCCTGCGTACGGTGGGGAACGGCGCTCGGCGTGATCCGGTCAGCGGTGGCATCGGGAAAGCAGGTCTCGGTGATCGCCTGCGAGACGCGCCCCCTCTTTCAGGGCTCGAGGCTCACCGCATGGGAACTTGCGCAGGAGGGGATCGATGTCCGTGTGATCCCGGACTCCGCGGCAGCCCACCTCATGCGAAGAGGGCGGATCGATGCAGCGGTGGTCGGTGCAGACCGGGTGACACGCGATGCGGTGTTCAACAAAATCGGCACCTACATGCATGCCGTCTGCGCCCGCCACCATGGCATCCCCTTCTATGTTGCCGCGCCCTACTCCACCATCGACGCGGTATCCTCGGAGGAAGACGTGGTCATCGAGCTGCGCGCGCGCGAGGAGCTTGCATGGTGCGGCGACCGGCAGCTGCTGCCCGATGGTGTGGAGGCCGGCAACTATGCATTCGATGCCACCCCCCTCGAACTGGTGAGTGCAGTAATCACCGAGCGGGGCGTGTTTCACCCTCCGCTCGCCCTCGAAAACATGCGCGGGATACGGCGAACTATTTAACGCTTCACACCGAATGGACTAACCAAGAATGGTTTTTGATTCGATCCTCTGGAACCAGTTGATGGTGGTTATCGGGGAACTGACGATTTTTCTCGCCATCGGAGCGCTCCTTTTTGCGTCGATTATTGTCACGGTGGCCCTTTTTTCCATCAAAAACGGCAGGTTTTATTTCCCCCGCCTCATGGCATCCGGACTCGTGATGATGGAGGGGACGGTCAAGGCGATCTGCAAATTTTGCGGACTTGACGACAAAGAACTCACCCTGTTTTTCATCCGCCTCCACAATACCATGAACATGAAGGCCTTCGGGGATATCCCCACCGAAAAAAGGGCAATATTCTTCCCGCAATGCCTGCGTTCAGCCCAGTGCCCCGCCCACCTCACCCCGGAAGGGCTGGTATGCAGGCGCTGCGGACAATGCGGAATAGGGAATTCGATCGACAATCTGGAATCGATGGGCTACCGGGTCTTCATCGTGCCGGGTTCCACCTTCATCAAACGCATCGTGAAAAAATACCGGCCCGAGGGGATCATCGGGATTGGTTGCCTGATGGAGGTAAAAGAGGGGTTTGAGATGACCGACCGCATCGGGCTGGTGGCGATGGGCGTGGTCACCTTAAAAGACGGGTGCGTGGAAACCCTCGTAGACTGGCACGATGTCCTCGAGGTTGCCGGCATAGGGATTGAGGAACCTTTAGTTGCCGAGCACCTTGACGTTTCGTCCGGTTAATTTCCCGCTTTTGATTTTTCCGTACACAAAGATGGTCTCGTCGCTTTTCACCTCGCCAACGGTCACGCCGGGACGCAGGGTGATATCTCCCCCGGCGATCAGGCTGCGGACGCGTACCTCGTCGCAGACGGTGATGTTTTCAAGGGCGTGAACGCCACCTTTGATTTTGGCGCCTTTGCCGATGACCGCATTCTGGCAGGTGACGCCTCCCCCCACTGTGGAATAGGGCCCCAATTCGAGCGTCCCCCCCACATCGAGGCGCCCCCACACATGAGTCTCGGGAGGCAAAATCAAATTGCCCTCGATTTTCACATTGCCATCAAAAAATGAGCCTTTCGGCGCGATGCAGGTATCCCCATGCCGATATATTTTCATTCTATAAATCTCGCACTCTGTCGCATATTAAAGTTTCAACATCACACCGCGGAGGGCTCGCATGCATCACGGGCACTCAGATCAGAACGGCTGCAGCGATGAATACCGCGAGCGCGGCAAACATCCCCCCTTTTATCAGTCCGGTGGCAGAAGAGGAGCGAATGCATGCCGGGGTATCACACCGGAATCCACGGAGCGCCCCGGCGAGGATGGCCAGATCCGCAACGGTGATGGCCGCGAGATAGGGAACGCCCCACCAGCGCATGAGCGGCAGATAGCTCATGATCACTGCGCCGAGAGCGACGGCGAGGGCAATCGCAGCGGTCCTGCGGATGCCGACGATCATCGGCAGGGTGCGCGCTCCTCCCTCGGCGTCCCCCTCTACATCCTCCGCATCCTTCAGGAGTTCCCGCGAGAGCATGGCGAGCACCACGATCCCCGCGAGAGGCACGTTCTGGAAAAGGCCGTCGATGCCGGCCAGAGCCCCGCCGAAGAGAAAGATGCTCGCGGCAAGATACGAGACGGCAAGGTTGCCCACGAGAGGGACCTTCTTGAGCGATGCTGCATAGGCCCAGAGAAGCAGCGAGTTGAACACCGCCAGTGCAAAACAGAGCGTGTTAGTGCGCGTGCTCAGGCCGATGGCGGCAAGGAAAAGGACACCACTGTAGACGAGCGCCGCACTCGGCGTGACCGCACCCGAGGGGATGGGGCGGCCCGGGCGATTGATGCGGTCGATCTCACGGTCATAGTAGTCATTGATCACGTTCCCTCCGGCGGTGGCAAAGAACACGATCGGAACGAGAATGAATGCCTCCGACGCAATGGTCCCTGCGGCAATCAGATATCCGAGGAGGACCGCGAATCCGGCCACAAATGAATTGAGCGGGCGGATGATGTTGAAAAAGCCGGCGGGTTGCATGGTTATTGCTTCATGATTGTCGTTGTCCTGTCCCTGACATATACAAACGGGCCATTTTTCGCGGTACAATGAATAGGGATTCCTGATAGCGCATTGCGTCTTTCTATATGCTTGATTGGTTGAGAATAAAAAGGGTTATTATCTACCGATCGGCGCAGCGCAGGAAACGGTGCCGTTCATAAGCAGATCGTAGAGGTTCGATATGAACGACCAGATGTCGCCCTCAGCGAGCGCGTTCCACATACCAGCCCATGCATCGGCCTCGGCAACATCTGCGGACATCCCGCTCGCGTTTCCTTCGAGAATCGATGAGTTTGAGGATGTATTGGACTCAGGATCCAGCGGGTCAGCGGTGATATTGTCCGGGGCTGGAGACATCCCATCGCCTTCCGGCTCCACTCCCGACATATTGCCTTGAACATCTGGCATTTCCGCTTCCACAAGGTGGGATGAATGGCCTGATGATGCAGCCTCCCCGTTACCGCCGGTATCCTGAGCAGCCGCGTCATCTGAATCCCCTGAAGCAGTCACCTCAGTGGAGGATCCGCCGGCGGAAGACTCACCATTATCAACAGAAGATTCCTGATCTGCATTTTCAGAATCGTCCTCACCTTTTGCAGCGCAGCTGGTGCACACCTCGGTATCGGTGGTGGCGATGCTTTTCTCCGTCGAAGAGAGGTCCGATTGGATCTCAGAATCTTCAGAATCCCCAGGATCGGCTCTGATTATGGTAACCGTACCCGTATTTTGCCAGGGTTCAAACACGTACTCGGGCCTTTCATTGGGATTGAGATCCAGAACCGTATGGTACTCCCCTTCCCATCCCTGTGGAACTTCCCATGAGGTATCGACATCTTTTGTTTCGTCGCATTTGATCCCCTCAATCGTCCCCACAATCTCATCTTCATCAGAATTGTCGTTGTAGAACCGAATGCTCCAATCGATCACACCATCATGGTCCTCACCGACATTAAATACGGAAAAGGATATCGGGACCGTATCCCCCGCAACAACAGGAGTTGTGGCCGGCACCTTGCCTCCATACGCGTATAACCAAGGAGTGCCCGGCGGGAGGTGGTACACTATCCTACCCCCGTTGTTATCTTTTGTCAGTTCTTCGATCCGGCCACTTTCGTCGAGCCAGATGTCAATCCAGTAATCACCCTCATGATACTCCGTCCAATAATCGGTGATCTGCACCGACCCTCCTTTGGCAAGCCCCTGGATCACGTCACCATGCCAGATATCCTCGCCCGTTCGCTCATCGTAGTACACGATGTCATATCGAATATCCTCAGCATAGTCCGCACCGAGGTTCTCGACAGTGAATTCCACGGGGAACTCTGCGCCCGGCTGCAATGTCTCGGGGATACGGGGATCGACCAGCACGAAGTCCGGAAGATCGCCGTCCGCCACCACCCTGAGGTCGAGAATTTCTTCATTGTCATCGGATTCGTCGTCAGGGGCCGTGACAACCGCAGAGATCACATACTCGCCTGCATCACGCGATTCTGTATTCCATGATGCGATGACCCGCTGCTCTTCATCTTCCCCAAGGCCGCTCAGGGCACCGGTCAATACCACGTCATCTCTCGTATTATCATTGGATTGAATGACCAATTCCCACTCGACATCACCCTCACAGGCCGATCCATAATTGCCGATGATAAAGTCGATCTCCACCACCCCTCCCTCAATCACATCCACCGGAGCGAAAAGATTCGTCAGCGAAAACTCGGGCCCTCCGATAATCACACAGACTTCCTGCGCTGCATTGTTGCCATAATCCGCATCGCCTGTGGACTCATCGGGATCCACCACAACGCTCACCGATCCCTCATCCCGTGCATCCACAAGCACATCCGCCATCAGTTCCACGGGTATTGACACTTTCTGGCCTCGATCAAGCCCTTCAATTGCTCCATACTCGAATACGTCAAGAATAGCCCCGCGATACCGGACCTCCCAGCGGATATCCCCGTCATAGGAATCTCCCAGGTTTTCTACGTCGAAGGAGACCTCATAGGGCGATTGCTCATTGACCGATGCAGGCACATGAAGATTGGAAACGGCAAAATCAGGCCCGGCAGCCGGAACGTCGGCCCGAGTGGGTTCCGGCGTTTCAGTCGGTCCAGCAGGCCCGGTGGTATCCGTAGTCTGCACAGGTTCGGGCGATTCTGTTGGCTCCACAGGCTCCTCTGCAATCGTCGGCTCGATCGTGTCGTTCCCGACAAGCGGCCCTTCTTCAAGGATCAGGAACCGGCCCAGCGAAGAGGATTCCCCCCTGTCGCATAGGGGAAACAGGAAGGAAAACTCTGTACCGGACACGGGGCCGGTTACAAGACCTGACAGAATGAACGCCGCAACGACGACCATCGATACACTGGTTCGAAGACTCCCCATCATCACTCCTCCATATTCACATGAGAGAGTCCGGCATACCCTTCAGTGATGCAGCGCACAACGAGAATCCCGGTCGCGGTTCCACCCTTCATCATCAGATCACTATCCAGAAATGAACAGAATCGGGCGAACATCGCAGCTACTGAACGGGGGCACTGCACCGAAGGGGGTATCACAGGTATCCTCTCACCAGCAGTTCGTTGCAGGGATAAAATATATAATTTATTAATATATTATTATAAACATTTTTTATTTCTTTCGTGAATTTCCCGGAACCGGGCACAGTATTCCTTCAGCCCCGGTGGCCACCACAGCTCCACAAACCACATACAAACGCTCATCCACGTACCTGCAGGTCACGGAAAAGAGGCGTCATCGTTCGGAAATAGGCAGGATGCAGGAAAGGATACATAAGAGACGGGCTTGGGGGGATTTGAACCCCCGACCATTAGCTTAGGAGGCTAACGCCCTATCCTGACTAGGCCACAAGCCCTCAAAGGTGCTAATAATTTTCCACAGGATAAGGTATAAGGTTGTCGAACATACATCTCAATGGTGCAATGGATCTTGAACGAATACGGGAAGGAACGACTTCATTTTTTGCACCGCGTCAGGATCCGACCCACACGTTTCCCCCCGCGAGTACCGCAGTATTCTTCAATACGCGGATGGAGCTCAACCGGGATGCGACCGTGCTTCTCGTCTCAATCCTCAAACCGGACCGCTACCTCGATGCCATGGGGGCCACGGGCGTCCGGGGCCTGCGCATCGCCCACGAATGCGGCGTGCCGGTGACCATCAACGACCGGAATTCGGATGCAGTCGACCTGATCGAGCAGAACGCGGAGGAATATGGAGAGCTGGTGCAGATCACCCAGGCCGATGTCAATGTCCTGCTCTCGGGAAGGCGCTTCGATGCAGTGGACATCGACCCCTTCGGGACACCCGCGTATTTCGTCGATGCCGCCGCCCGCAGTGCGTCACGCTACCTCTTCATCACCGCCACCGACACGGCACCGCTCTGCGGGGCGCACCTCAGGGCGGGCATGCGCCGCTACTTCGCCCGGCCCATGAACACCGAATACCACAGTGAGGTCGGGCTCCGCATCCTGCTGGCTTTCGCCGCCCGCGAGGTGATGAAGTACGATCGGGGGGTCGAGCCCCTCTTCTGCTTTGCACGGGAGCATTTTGTCAGGCTGCATCTCCGCCTCAGCAATGGCGCCGAGGCCGCCGACCGCACTCTCGCCCGCATCGGGTTCGTGCACCAGTGCCCGAAATGTCCCAACCGGATCGAAGAGCACGGGCTCGTGGCCCGCACCCACATATGCCCCGAGTGTGCATCAGTGCTCCAGCCTATCGGCCCCCTCTGGCTCGGTACGGTCAGCGACCGCCCCCTGCTCGCCTCTATGAAGGACCACCTGAACGGGAAGGAGCTCGGGAAAAAAGCACAGCTCCAACGCCTGATCGAGACCTGTGAACACGAACTCGATACGGCGAGTTTCTACGACTACCACCGCCTGACAAAGCAGTGGCGTGTCTCCCCGCCGGATATCGCCACCCTTCTCCAGCGACTGCAGGAGAGGGGGTTTGCCGCATCCCGGACCCATCACGCGGGGACGGGATTCAAAACCGATGCGCCGATCGGTGTGATAAAAGAGGTGCTCACCCTCACGCACGGGTGACAATGCTCAGGATATCGCCGTCGTGCAGCGTGTGGGGCAGGCCCACCCTTTGTGCGTCGTGCTTGACCGAGCTGCCCCAGACCTTGGCGTAGCGGAATTTTTCCACGAATTCGCGGTGCAGCTTGTTGCACACCCCCTCCACGGTTGCCGGAGTGCGCACGATGAGCGGTTCTTCCAGATCCGCCTTTCCCCCAGCGGGTTTGAGAAAGATGCGAATGAAGTCAAGCTGCTCATAGATGGTGTCTTTCAACTCCTCGATGTGGTAGCCGCTCACCGCTGAGACCATAATGGGTGCCGTGCCATAGCGGTCAGCCAGATCCTTTTCGATGGCTCTCCTCGTCTCCCCATCGACGAGGTCCACCTTATTGACCGCGATGAACGCCGGGACGTAAATACGGTTGCCGAACATGGCATCGATGAAGTCCTCCTGGGTCACCTTGCCGCGAATGAGCACGTCGGCGTTCATGATCTTGTTCTCTGCGAGGATGGAGCGGATTTCATCATCATCAAGGCCGCTTTTCCCCACCGAATTGGCACGGACTCCACCCATGCCGGATTTCTTGATGGTGATGTCGGGCCTTTCCCTGTTGATGCGGATTCCCGCATCATAGAGCTCCTTGATCAGGACGTCGACGTGCTCCTGGCTGAAGACGTCGGCAAGGATGAGGATCATGTCGGCGCCGCGCACCACGGCGATGACCTCCTTTCCCCGTCCCTTGCCCATCGCCGCACCGGCGATCAGCCCGGGGATATCGAGGATCTGGATGTTGGCCCCGCGGTGCTCCATGGCGCCGGGAACCACGGTGACGGTGGTGAAGGCGTAGGCCGCGGTTTCGCTCTCCTGGTTGGTGAGCTGGTTGAGCAGCGTACTCTTTCCGACCGAGGGAAACCCGACCAGCACCACCGTCCCGTCGCCCGACTTGCGCACCGAATAGCCTTCACCGCCGCCGCACGAGGCCATCGCACGCGCCACGGCATCGTCCTTGATTTTGGCGAGCTTCGCCTTCAGCCGCCCGATATGCTTTGATGTCGCCTTATTGTAGGGAGTATTCTTGATCTCGTCCTCGATCTCCCGTATCTGATCCTCGATGCTGCTCATGGTTTGGTTATATACGTGGGGCGGGGGGCTACTTATGCATGACTGTAGCGGTCATACCGCAGGGATAAGCGGCGCTGTGCGATGCTGTGACGTCTGGCACAGCGCCGCCAACTTCGGCAACCGCAATGGGGCCGCGGTATTCTGCACCGGCGAGCAAGCGGCAGCCACAACCCCACCGCGTCATATGCCACCATATTCCCCCTCCGCCACCTCACATACCACACTCTTTGCGCCCCTTCCTCTGCCGGAATGCTCTTCGGAGCGCCCGATCGGGCCCGGAAAGGACGCAAAACCATCAGGTTTATGTAGCAGCGCGGCCAATATTGTAAGGCACAAATCCTTGCTGATATAGTGTAGTCCGGCCAATCATGCAGGACTCTCACTCCTGCGACTGGGGTTCGAATCCCCATATCAGCATTCATTTTTCATCCGTTCATTTCATCTATACAGAATAGCATCACAGTATCCCATATCCCTCTCGTTTTCCATTTCACTTAGCATAAACCCGCACACCGTCATGCAACCCCCAACAACCAACACCAATTTATACCCCACGACCGAATCCAGATCCATATTACCAGGAGTGTTAGACAATGCCAGAATTTGCATCTCCGTTTTCCGGATTGGCCAGCGACAGGAAACTGACCCATGAAGAGCTTATCCGTGCGATTCGCTACATGGTCGCCGCAGAGTATGAGGCCATCCAGCTCTATGTGCAGCTCGCCGAGTCCACCGACAACAAGCTGGCGAAGGAAGTGCTCAACGACATCGCCGACGAGGAGAAGGTCCACGCAGGTGAATTCCTCAGGCTCCTCAAGGAGCTCGCCCCCGACGAGGAGGGCTTCTACCAGGAGGGCTACGAGGAGGTCGAGGAAGAGATCGGAAAGCTCAAAGGCTGAAATAGTACCAATTATTTTTTCCGGCGCTCCCCCGTCTCCGGGAAGCGCCCCATTGGTTATCGAATGGCTGAATTCTCCAGATTTGCCGCTTGTTCGATACACAGATCATCACACTTTATCGTCTCGGTTTTCGAACATTTCCGAAGATTATCGTGCACTTTCACCTCGTTGTCACCGACAATTGCAATCTCTGCTGCTCGTATTGCAGGGGACGGATGTTCGAAGTTCCCGAACCGGAACAGGTAACTCCGGAGATCGCCGTCGATCCCGGTCTACCCGTCGACATGGAGGTCGATCTCGACGTCCTGTACGCCTTCCTGGCAAAAGACCCGGACGCTTCCCTCACCTTCTACGGCGGCGAACCTCTGATGCGCAGCGACCTCGTCGCCGAGATCGCCGTCAATGCGCCGGTAAACGGGCTCGGCATCCATACCAACGGCACCCTCCTGCACACCATTGATCCGGAGGTGATCGATCGCTTTTCCTCGATCCTCGTCTCCATCGACGGCCCTGAGGCGCTCACCGACCGGCACCGGGGTACGGGGACGTTTGCACAGGTCACGGAAAATCTCAAAAAGATCAGGGATGACGGGTTTTCAGGCGAGATCATCGCCAGGATGACCGTGACCGAGGAGACGGACATAGTAGGTGCCGTCCACTTCCTCGCAGACAACGATCATTTCTCGTTCGCATCAATCCACTGGCAGCTCGACGCAAACTTCTGGTACGACTATAACCGGCGGGATTTCGGGCAGCGGCTGGCGGAGAACTACAACCCGGGGATCACCCGGCTCGTAGCAGAATGGGTCGAGACGATGCGGGTGGAAGGGAAAGTAGGGCGCATCTACCCCTTCCTCGACACCATGCAGGACATGCTCCTGCAGCGGCCCAGCCTGCTTCGCTGCGGCTGCGGCCACTCGGATTACAGCATCATGACCGACGGCAGCATCCTGCCCTGCCCCATCATGGTCGGCATGAAGGACTACTGCGTTGGCCACATCGCCACCGCCGATCCCTGCAGCCTCCCCCGCGTGGATGTCGGTGGACCCTGCACCGGATGCACCCTGCGGGATTTCTGCGGCGGGCGGTGCCTCTACGCCAGCATCGTCAAGCCCTGGCCGGAGGAGGGGAGAAAACTGGTCTGCAGCAGCATCGCACACCTCCACCGGACCCTGAAGGACGCACTGCCGGAGGTGCAGCGGCTCATCGGATGCAATACGATCACGCTACAGGACTTCGCGCACGAGAAATTCACCAGCTGCGAGATCATCCCCTGAGTGCTCCCGCAAAGAAAGGCCTCAGAACTCCTCCGGCAGCACGCAGGCCTCCCCTTGAAGTTCGATCTCGATGGTGGCGTGGCTGATCCCGAGGCTCGCCGCACGCTCCTTCACCCTGCACCGGATCTCCCGGATAGCCTCCGGGGAGCTCTCCGCATCGATTACCACGTGGGCGGTGAGGATGTTGTGCTCGCCGTCGAGCGACCAGATGTGGGTGTCGTGCAGCTCGCAGACGCCAGGAAGCGCGGTGAGTGCCTCTTCCACCGCATCGATGGAAATGGACGGGGGTACGCCCTGCAGAAAGATCACCAGCATCCGGCGCAGGTTCCGGAGCACATTCCCGAGCACGAACAGCGTGATCATGATTGATAATACGGGGTCCAGCCATGGGATGTCCCTGAACAGCAGGACGATGCTCACCACCAGCACGGCCGCCCAGCCCAGCACGTCCTCCAGGAGGTGCCAGGCAACCACCTGCTCGTTGAGGGTTTTCCCGCCCCGCATCCGGTACGTAGCAACACCATTAACCGTGATGCCCAGGAGCGAGAGCAGGAGCATTCCCCGGGCATCGGGGGTCACGGGATAAAACAGCCGCGGAACTGCTGCAGAGAGGATGAGGATCGACCCGCCGATCAGCACCAGGGCGTTGATGAGTGCTGCCAGGAGCGAGAAACGCCGGTAGCCATAGGAGAAGAGCGGCGAAGGTTTTTTCTGCGCGATTCGCTCGAAAAACCACGCCAGACCCAGGGAGAACGAGTCGCCCAGATCGTGGAGGGCATCCGCAGTGATGGCCAGGCTCCCTGTATAGAGCCCCCCCGCGACCTCGATCACGGTGAAGAGGAGATTGAGGAGGAATGCCGCCCGGATATTCTTCTCGCTCCGGCCTGCGGCATGGACGTGCACCATGGTGGGGGATGTATCCCTGCCCACATGAATATTACGGACCGATTGAAAAATGGCCGTGTGGACTGAATCCTCGTTCCCTGATCAAGGATTCAGAGAATTGCCGTGTGTTCGGCAAGCACTCTCGCGCCCAGCAGGATGAGGATGATACCGCCGAGAATATCCGCCTTGCTGCCGATCAGTCGTGCCAGCTGCTTGCCGGACATAACGCCTGCAAATGAAAAAATAAGGGATACGAGGGCTATGATCACTGCAGGGATATACGGAGAGAGATCGAGCACCGCGAAACTGATGCCCACGGCAAGTGCATCAATGCTCGTGGCAACTGCGAGACTCAGCAAGGTCAGTGCAGCAAGCGCCTGCTTCCCGGGCTCCGGCGGCTCATCCTCAAGCCCCTCCCGCAGCATCTTCATGCCGACTAACAGGAGCAGAAAAAACGCGATCCAGTGGTCGTAGGCCGAAATGAGCGAGGCGAATCCCACGCTGAGAGCCCACCCGAGAAGGCACATGGCACCCTGAAAAAACCCGAATGTGAGGGCGTAGACGAGAGCGATTTTGAGGTGTTCGGCCGGGTATGCCGCACCTGCGGAGAGAGAAACGGCAAAACAATCCATTGCAAGCCCGATTCCAATCAACAACGAAAGCACGATGATATCCATGTGTCCCTACCATGGCGAGCGGTGGGAACAGTGCCACGCTCCCATCCACCCATTGCGTGAAAAAAGTTCGTTTCTCGCGAGATAAATGCACGCTATCTTACCTTTTTTGACATCTTGAGGTGCTGCACCTCGTATCCCATCCGCTCGTACCAGGCATGGGCGCCATGGTTGAACACCGTCACATCGAGATCGATATGGCTGATTCCCCGATCGATGAGGCGGCGTTCGCCCTCCTCAAAGAGTCTCTTACCCCATCCCCGTCCCCGGTACCCCCGGCAGAAGAAAGACGGCATCGATGCTTCCCACCTTTTTCTTCACCGGCGTCCTGAAGGGGGAATGATCGAGCACGGCCAGCTGGAGGAATCCCACCGCACGGTCTCCGTCGAGGAGCAACAGGAGTTCGCAGGTTTCATCGATGCGCAAACGCTCGATGCGCTCACTGTGTTCCCCGATGAGCGATGTCCGGCCTGAAGGGTTCGCAGAATCCGTACGTATTGAACTCCCTGAATGCTGCCACGAGATGCGAAAAATCATCTGTATACTTCTCGTCGTAGGGAACAATGGCCATCATGGTACTGCATGTACCATTCTCCGGGGCACCCCATGAGCGTTGTGAAGCACCTTTGCGGATTTCTCCTCGTTGCGAAGGAAGTACGGCAACTCCGTGTAAAAAGGATGAACCTGCCTGTTTGCAAGGGGTCGTAGGCTGTTAACGGCGGTTTGCGGGCACCAGGCATCCCTGTCAGAAAGGAAAGACCGATCCAGGCATCCCCGCGCATAGCGATCCGCAGGAAGATTGCACCCCCCTCACCGAAGATGCGGCGACCCGGGACAGGTATGCGCGAATCCTTCCCTGCATCGTGCGGGGACATTTTTATAAAATGCAGTTTATTTTTGGTATCCTGAAACCCCGAGGGCATGTGGTTGACGTGAACGAAAGAGAAGAGGAGACAGGGTCTGGAACACGAGAGCGTCGTGCACTCTGCGGGATATGTTCGGCAGGATGCGGGATTATCGTGACGTATGACGATGAGGGCAGAATCGTGCGGGTGCGTGCGGATGAGGATGCCGACCTTGGCATTGTCTGCTACCTCGGCGAGCACTCGGCCGAGATAGTCTATTCCGAGGACCGGGTGCTCTACCCGTTAAAAAGGACCGGGCCGAAAGGAACATTCGCATTCGAGCGCATCTCCTGGGACGAAGCCTATGACATCATCGTATCGAAGCTCAACGACATCAAGGAGCGGTACGGCCCGGAAGCGGTGGCGATCTATACGGGTTCTGGCAGTTTTGAGCTCTCGTTTTGCGATATTTACCAGCCGAAGGATGTCGCCGTCTCTTCCGCATCGAGCGTGCTGTTTCCGTTCGGTTCTCCCAACACCATGGGCGTCGGGGCACTCTGCTATGTATCCTTCGCCATGATCGCCCCGCACGTCACCATGGGGCGCATGCACATCAATACCTATTCCGATTACGAACATGCCGACCTTATTCTGGTCTGGGGCACCAATCCTGCCACCGACTTTCCCCCCATCACGCTTCGCAGGATACTGGAGGCCAAAGCCCGGGGTGCGGAGGTCGTGGTCATCGATCCACGAAAAACCAAGACCGTCGATCTCTGCGATGCGGAATGGGTCCCCATTCGCCCGGGAACGGACGGAGCACTGGCGCTGGGGCTCTGCAACGTCCTTATCGAGGAAGAGCTTTACGACGAGGACTTTGTCAGGGACTGGACCCACGGGTTCGAGGAGTTTTCCAACTATGTGCAGCACTACCGGCCCGAGATCGTTGGACATATCACCGGCGTCCCCACAGATACCGTTGTATCGCTCGCACGACGCATTGCATCGGCGGATGGCGCAACCACCGCCATGTACAGCGGCCTGGAATACAGTGACAGCGGTGTCCAGGCAATACGGGCCACCATCGTCCTCTGGGCGCTCGCAGGCCAGCTGGACGTGCCGGGCGGGCGCTGTTTCACCATGCCAGGATACCAATTTCCCATCAACCGCGCCGAGTACCTTGCCAATCCGGACATGAAGAAGGCGCTCGGCACCGACCGCTTTCCTGTTTACACCCATTACCGCAAAGAATCGCATGCAATCGCCCTCCCCGAATCGGTGCTCGAAGGAAAACCCTACAAAATACGGGCCCTCATCGTGCAGGCCGGATCGCTGCTGACTTCCTGGCCGCAAACGCCAATTTGGCGGGAAACGCTCAACAACATTGATTTTATGGTCTGTGTGGACCGTCACCTCACCGCCGATGCAGCCTATGCCGACATCGTGCTGCCGGCATCCACGCTCTTTGAGACCGAATCGTACATGACCTACGGGCCCGTCTTCCGGATTCGAGAACGCGTGATCGAACCCCGGGGAGAATCCCGCCCTGATGTCTCCATCATGGGAGAACTCGCGCGAAGGCTTGGATACGGCCACCTCTTTCCCCAGAACGAGGAGGAGATGCTCCGCCATGTCCTGAAGGGATCCGGCATTTCCCTCGAAGAGGTGAGAGCGGCGGGCGGGCGGGTGCAATCGCCGGTGGAGATGATGCAGTACAGGAAATGGGAAAAGGGCCTTTTGCGGCCCGATGGGGCCCCCGGATTCGACACCCCCACGGGAAAATTCGAGATCTATTCCACCATACTCGAGGAGTACGGCTACGATCCCCTTCCAGTGTACACGGAACCGCAGGAAAGCCCGCGATCGCGCCCCGATCTTGCGGAAACGTTCCCGTTGATCTTCAATTCAGGGGCACGGGTGACGACCGACTTCCATGCCCAGCACCACAGCATCAAGAGCTTCATAAAAGAGCGCCCTGAACCCACGGTGAGCATCAACACGCAGGATGCAGAAGCGCGGGGCATCCGGCACGGGGACCGTGTGGTGGTCATATCGGCACGCGGCCAGGTACCTCTCCGGGCGATTGTCACCGATGACCTCATGCAGGGAATGATCGAGGCGAACATGGGGGGGGGCTGCCACCAGGCACCGAAAGCATGGCGGGAGGGCAACGTCAACGAGTTGACCGACCTCGATCGCTACGATCCAATATCTGGATTCCCCGTCTACAAGGCACTGCTCTGTGATGTGCGAAAGGCCGGAGACGGCGACGCCCGCGTGGCGATCGGCAGCGGTGAGGGGTCGTCTGCGCATGCGACTGCCGGCATCTCCGGAGAATTCGAGCAACCCTTCCGGCGAATCTATCTCGACCACAATGCCACCACTCCCATCGCTCCCGAGGTCGCACAGGCGATGATGCCATGGATGGAGGGAAAGTTCGGGAATCCCTCCAGCATCTACCGGGAGGGCAGGGAGGCTAAAACCACCATGGAAGGTGCGCGCCGGAGCATCGCCCAGCTGCTCAACTGCACCGCAAAGCGGATCACCTTCACCGGGTGCTGCACGGAGGCGAACAACTTCGTGATCAAGGGCCTGGCGTTTGCACACCGGGAGGAAAGACCGCACATTATCACCTCCTCCATTGAACACTCGTCGGTCATCGAACCGTGCAAATGGCTGGAAACCGCGGGCTTTCAGGTGACCTACCTCCCGGTCGACCGTGAAGGGCGGGTACGCCCCGAAGATCTCGAGGCGGCGATAACCCCCGAGACACTGCTGGTCAGCATCATGTACGCGAACAATGAGACCGGATCGATCCAGCCCATTCCGGAGCTCGCTGGCATTGCCCGATCGCACGGCGCCTATTTCCACACCGATGCCACCCAGGCCATTGGAAAGCTGCCCATAGATGTAGAAGCGCTGGGAGTGGATTTTCTCACGCTATCAGGCCATAAAATCTACGGGCCGAAAGGGATCGGCGCCCTGTACATGGGAAAGGGCATTGCAATCGACCCGCTCATCCATGGAGGGGAGCAAGAACGCCATCTCAGGGCGGGCACTGAAAACCTCATCGGCATCGTGGGGCTCGGCAGGGCGACAGAACTCGCACGGCAGCATCTTGGTGATGCGGAACGGATACGATCGCTTCGGGATCGGATAGAGGCCGGAATTCTTGAGATTGTTCCGGACGCCCGCATCAACGGCCATGCGACAGAGCGGCTGCCGAATACCGTCAACATGACCCTGCCGGATCTTCGTGGCGAATCGGTGGTGCTCGCCCTCGACCAGAAAGGCCTCTCCATCTCCTCCGGATCCGCCTGCCATTCCGGTTCTCCCGCCCCCTCGCATGTACTCCTCGCCATGGGACTGACCGAAGAGGAGGTGCACTGCTCAATACGGATCTCTCTCGGGATGCACACCACCGAAGAGGAGATCGAGCAGGCCCTTCGTCTGTTCGATGATGTGGTGAACAACCAGAAGGTGTTAATACAGTTTTCTGTCTGTCGTTAATATAATAGGAGCAATATGTTAGAGATGATGCTTCACCCGAGCGAATTTCATTCACAGATTGAGCTGCACAACCACCTGACGGTGGAGTTCACCGAAAGTCTGGCCCGGGATGTGCGTGAAGGTCTGAACGCCGGACAGAAACACCTTCCCTCAAAATATTTCTACGACGCACGAGGGTCACGTCTATTTGACCGGATTTGCACCCTCCCGGAATACTACCTCACCCGTACGGAGATGAAGATCCTCGAGGAGCACGCACAAACGATCATGGCGTCCTTCGCACGCGGGGATCTCGTCGAGATGGGATCGGGTTCGCACTGGAAGATCTGCCGCCTCCTTCAGGCAGCGAACGGAACCGGGGGTGCGCATCTCAGGTATGTCCCCTTTGATGTGAGCAAAGACGCACTTGTCAAGGCATCCAGAGAACTCATGGGGCAATTTCCCCAATTGGCTATCGTGGGTTACGTGGCAGATTTCACCATTCACCTTCATTTGCTCCCGGGAGGAAACCGGAGACTATTCCTTCTCTTCGGAAGCACGATTGGAAATTTCCCCGAGCCGGAAGCGGTGCGCCTGCTCAGGAATGTGCAGGAGATTATGGCGCCCGGCGACCGCTTTCTGCTGGGGTTCGATATGGTCAAACCAGCATACCGTCTCAATGCAGCGTATAATGATACCCAGGGCGTCACGAGCGCGTTCAATAAGAACATCCTCAATGTGGTCAACCGCCACCTGCATGCAGACTTCAATCCCGCACTATTCGACCACCTGGCATTCTATGACAAGGAGAAGGAGCAGGTTGAGATGCACCTGCAGGCGCGAGAGCCGGTGACGGCGACCATTGCCGATATTGATCTCTGCGTCGAACTTGCGGCGGGGGAGACAATCCACACGGAGATCAGCAGGAAATTCACCCCGGAAAGTGCCAGGGTAGTATGTTCGAATGCAGGACTCGAAATTTCGCGCTGGTTTTCCGATGAAGAGGGCTGGTTCTCCCTCGTCGAACTCGCGCTGTCGCGTGCATAGACCGCACGTCAGGCATCTTCCGCCGGGGGTGGTTCCCGCACTCCACATTCACCGCATGCAGAAATACATAAAGGCACACCAGAGCTCAATTACCATGAAGCGATGCCGGACCGCATGGAAGAACTCAACGAACACGATACCCCTCCACCGGGCAGAATCATTCTGCATGTTGATATGGACAGTTTCTTCGCCTCGGTCGAAATGCGGGAGCATCCGGAACTAAAGGGTAAACCGGTGGTGGTGGGAGCGGATCCACAACAGGGTCAGGGGCGCGGGGTGGTGAGCACCTGCTCGTATGAAGCACGGAAGTATGGCATACATTCGGCCATGCCCATCTCAAAAGCCTACCAGCTCTGCCCGCATGCGGTGTTCCTGCCGGTCAATTTTCCCCTCTACCGTACGGTATCGGCGAGAGTCATGGGCATTCTCAGAAAGTACGCCGAATCGTTCCAGCAGGTGAGCATCGACGAAGCATACCTGGATGTCAGCGGCCTCGGAAGTTACGAAGCCGCCGAGGAATGCGCGCGCGTCATAAAGGAGGAGATCAGGGCCGCGGAAGGCATCACCTGTTCGATCGGCATCGGACCGGGAAAAACCGTGGCAAAAATTGCATCCGATTACCAGAAACCGGATGGCCTGACGGTGGTGAGGCCCGATGAGGTGACGGACTTTCTCTCCCCGATGCCGGTCGGAAAAATCCCGGGCATCGGGAACAAGACCGCCTCGGTCTTGAACGGCATGGGGATCATCACCATCGGGCAGCTTGCCGCATCCGACGTGCAGGAATTGATCGCTCGGTTCGGCAGGTGGGGGATCGCAATGCAGGAACTCGCCCGGGGAATCGACCGCCGCGAGGTCAGGGAACGGGGGGGGAGGAAATCCATCGGCAGGGAGATGACATTCGCAGAGGATACAAACGATAATGACATGATTCTTTCGAGACTGGACGCACTTGCGGGGGATGTGCACGCAACCCTGAAAAAACAGGGCTTGCGGTTCAGGAATCTCACCATAAAAGTCAGATACGCAGGATTTGCCACATACACGAAATCCTACACCGCCGACCACTTCACCGATGATCTCACAAGCATACAGCGCATCGCCAGGATGCTGGTCCGGGAATTCCTCGATGACCAGAAAATCCGCCTTATCGGGATACGCCTCGCACGGTTCGACCAGAACGCAGCACGGCAGGCCACGATTGATGAATTTTTCAAGGGGGACGTCTGACAGGGAGGCGAACAGGTCAATTGTGTGAATGGTGCTATTTTAGCAATCAGCGAGATTATCCTGACCATTTCCATTCGAGAGAGAATTCGAAAGAATTAAGCCACGGACGGCGTGAGTACCAATTGGCTATGGATAGCCGCCCTGCTCAAGGGATATGGGACCTCCCCTGGGCCGGATCATTGCAGGATGAGGTACGAATTCACCTCGCCCAAAAAAGATATCCCTGGTTGATGGGGATATATCGACCTTTTTTGTATGAATTAAGCGGAAACGTGCAAAAAATGATGGTGGATTGATTTTACCTCACCGGGATGATCAGGGACCGCTCACCGGCTGGCATGAACTCACGAACTGCACCGCGTGCGAATTCACGGCGCGGCTCGGCAAAGTCGAACTTGAGGGAGGGATCGGCAAAGGTGACCTTCACGAGGGGCTCAAAGCAGTACGCGTCGTTGCGCCCGTAGTGAGCGCCGGCAATGATTGCGGCGTACTCTCCCTGGTGGCCGACGTTCATCGCGTAGTTCGGATAGTTCGGTCCGCGCAGTTCTCCCATTGCACCGCGGTCGGGCTCCATGGAGAGCGAGTTTGCCGAACCGCACTGGTCCTGCAGGTCGTAGCCGAAGAAGCCGAGACGTGACCATGCGTCCTTGTGGACGATCATGGAGAGGTACCATCCATTCAGACCGGCGTTGGAGTTGCCGGTACCGATCGAACAGGTAAGACCGGACGCTACGGCGATGACGCCGGCACGCTGGGAGCCGCCGAAGTGGTCCTCCATCAGGGTGGGGAACTGCTCGTACTGCTCGAGCGCGTTGATGGTGACCTCGGTGGCGAGATCGTTGACGACCTCCTGGGTCGGCTTGATGACCTGCTCGGGGGCCGGGCTGGTGTAATCGAAGCCGTACTTCTCCTTGAGGTAGTCCATACCATAGTAGGTGAACTCGTCCAGAATGTTGTCAGTGTAGGCTGCGGTTGCATACTGCGTGAACCCGACACCGCCGGACATGTAGGATCCGAGCCAGATCTGGTCGAAGAGCATCACACCGGCACCGACGACCTCGAGGGAGGCGCGGGCAGGGTCGTTGGGATACTTGCGGTTGGCCTGGACGATATCGCCGAAAACTCCGAACTTGATGCCACCGGGCTCGTTCGGACCGCGGGCGCGGCGTGCGGGCAGAAGGGAGGCCATCTGCACGACACCAGCGTGCTTTGCGGCGTAGGAAAGATCGGCGACGGCTGCCTCTCCGGCACACATGCGGTACGCGGCAATGTAGGACATACCGATCTGCATGGCAGACCAGCGGCTGGTGGTACCACCATCACAGGTCCTAGACACGATGGTCGGGATGTGGATTGCCTGATAGAGGGACTTGCCGATATCGGCTTTGAGCTCTTCGGCCTGCTCTGCCGGGAAGAGCTTTTCGACGTCGATGAGGAACCGGGACTCAATGTCGTCGGCCATCTCCGCATCGCCGGTAAAGACCTTGACGAAACAGTCGTCGACAATCCCGGGGTGGGTCTCCACCATGTGCTCCTGCACGACAGCCGCACCGGGCATGGCGTGGTTGAGGATATGCAGGTACTCGTTGATGGTCTCGGGGGTGACCTCTTTTCCAAGGCGCTTCTGCAGGGTCGCGTGGGCCATGTCCATGCCGACGATGACCGTCCTGCGGATGTCGTCCCAGAACTGCTGCATGGCGGCGTTGTTGACGAAGTGCAGATCGTCGCCCTCCACGAAGACGCCGGACTGGCTGACCTGATAGGTCATCAGCTGACGCTGGCCCATCGGGATACCGCCGAGGTGGCAGCGCTCGGGGTCGTACATGGAGATACCGCGTTCTTTCTCGATTGCCTCAGTGGCTTTCATGAACTCCCGCTTGCGTGGCGACTGGCGGACACCATCAAAGCGGTAGAAGGTGGTCCTCTCGGATTCAGGGTTCTCACCCTGGAACTTCTCCTTCAGGGAGTCAAGGAAGAGTTTCTGTGCTCGCTCAATTTTTGCCATTGAGAAATCACTCCTCTTTCGGCATAAAGCCGTATTTGGTCCTCAGCGTGTGAATGCGCTGCAGGTATTCGATGTATTCCGGATCCTCACGCAGGGAAGTTCCGACGAGCGAGTGGAAGATCGTGGAGTGTGCCTTGAGCCATTCCTCATCCATCGGCTTGCCGACCTCGACCTCCCGATCAAGGGGAACACCGATCTGGTCCTTGACGTAACGGACAATGTTGTCATCTCCCAGCACGCAGCGCTGGAGCATATCAAACTGCATGCCGCAATACCGCCGCTGCCCCGGCCCCCTGCATTTGATCCGCGCCGGATGGCAGGCATTTTTGTGGCCATCGGATGGTGAAAGAAGAGACCCGGTGATCACTGCAATCTTCATAAAATCTGCAAAATTTCCTTGGAATGACCTTTTGCAGGGTTATCATGCTTATTTTCCCGGGATATATTCAATACATATCGGCATCTTAATGCCTCCCAGTGGTGACCATCAGATGCGTTCGCCTTGCTCCGGTTCTTCTGCCCGCCGGAGGTAGTCTTCCCCAGATGTTGATGTAGATGGTGAGTCATGCCAAAAGAGGTCCTAAAATCGAAAATATTTCATCTCCGGTGCAGGATGAAGTGACATATCGGGACTGCGGACGTTTTACCGGTCGTGCCTACTTTACGTTTGAGTACATCCGGCGATCCATCCTCCCGCTCTGTCGCCATCCCGACGCATGCAAGTTTCCTGTGCATATTATTGCCCCTTGCGGGACCATGACAACATGCATTGCCCGGTGAAGATCTACTACAAAAAGAACCGCTAGGCAACCATGCCGAACCTCGATTCAAGAACCGCAGCACCTGTATCAACGGCATTGAGGGCATGTACATCGAATTCGGGGTGACAACGTGACGAGAACAGGGATACAACCGGTGATGATTGCGATTGCGGTATTTACCGGCATTGCGCTTGGCACAGTCGTTCTTGCGGTAAATGTGACCTTCCGCGAGAGCGCGGTATTTCCGGTTCTTCTGGGAGGGTTATTCTTCCTGATTCTGTTGATCGGCATCGACTACTGGCAATGGATTCATCAGGAGGGGTAAGATGAGAGACGGTATGCCCTCGAAAGGGCAATAGAGCCGTTTCGAAGGAACCCTCGGGTGGAAAAACGAATAATCAGCACGATTATGCGAGGTTCGAGGTTATTTTCACATAATTACAGTTCATAACACATATACTTCTCGAAATAAACCATATTATGATGAATACAACGCTAATGCTCCTCACTCTGCTATTCGGGTTTATTATTGGCTTTTACCTGTACGAAGTAAAACGGTTCAAAGTGGGTGGGGTGATCGCCATCCCCATCCTTGTCATCTACTCCCTGCAGGACATGGTTATTCTTCCCATATTCGTCATATCCGCCATTGCCTGCCTTGTTATTGCCCGCATAATCGCAGAAAAAACGCTCCTTTACGGACGCAGACTGCTCTACTGTTTCCTCGCAATCTCCATCATCGGCACCAGCATCATCATCGCAGTGACCTCACATTTGATTGATCCTCTGGTGCAGGAGATGGTCGTATTCACCATATTCCCGGGAATTATCGCCTACAACATCAGCAAAGAGAGCTACGACCTCAACAGCGCTGCAGAGAGCGTGTTCCTCGTCATCGTATACTTCATGGTCGTCTATCTCTTCGCACAATCCCTGCTGATGCTCGCCGGGGGATTCGCATGACGCTCTTCAAGCCGGAATTGCATCATATACAGGACATTGAGGCGTATAACCGCAAAATATCCCATATATCACACCGGATTATCGTGGAGGGGACGAGGGGGAAATCATCTACCGTGCGCATGCTTGAAGAATGTATAAGGAACGCCGGGTACACCACTCTTGCGAAGACCACCGGGGAAGATCCCGAACTCATCTACAATGGCGAAATAATATCGATTTTTCGGGAGCATGATACAATCCTGCTCGATTATGACAACATACCCTCGATTCTGCACTACGATGTCGATGCGCTCATCATCGAAAACCAGGCAATCACCCCCTACACCATGCGGTATGTGCACCAGATCATCCAGCCCCGCCATGTGATAATCCCCAACATCCGCATCGATCATATCGAAGGATTGGGTGACGACCTTATCGGGATAACGGAAAATTTCACCAAAAACCTGCTTGTCACCCCGGACCGAAAGGAGGTTTACTACACCGAACCGATTCCCAAGGCCCATGACACGGTCTACCCTGTTCTGGAGGAATTCGCGGAGAACCACGATGATCTCGTACGCCTCCATGATATCGAAGTCCCCCGCCCGTACCGAAGGTTGCCGGGCATTGAAAACGTCTGCATCTGCACGTATTTTATGAAGCACAATTTTGGCTTTCCCGTGGACGTGGGCAGCTTTTTGCGGAGAATACGCCAGAAATTAACCATCAAAACCAATGAAGCATCAATCAACTACTTTAATGCCAGCAAGATCAACGATCCCATCTCATTCATCCACATGCTCTCCTTTATACTCGGCCAGACGGACGACAGGGTGGCACTCATCGGGTACCTGCGCCATGACAGGGCAGGAAGAAATGAGATTTTTGAAGACTTTTTCGATGAAATTGCCGAAAAATTCGGCGAACGAATAGGGCGCATCTGGCTGGCAGGATACGGCACGGAGCACTTCTATGACCGGCTCCCCGAGCCCCTGAAGCAGGTTGCGGACTACAATGTGGGAATGGACGACATCCCGGAAATTCTCAACACCGTGCGTGATCGTCGCCTGCTCGCGATCCCCATGATCAATCGGGTCAATGCTTTCATGGACGAACTGATCAAAATGCTCGAAGATCCTGCATACACCGGAAAGCGTGGTAATTACCGCTTTGATCAGGTGACCGGCCTTTCAGAGATACATGAAAACGACTCCGGCGGACAACCGTCACCGGAATGAAAAAAATCCCTTTTTTTCATCTAGAAACTGAACATCTGTGATGGGAAAAAACCAAAATATTATGCCGTCGTAAGAGGTGCTCATGGAACCATCATCCCATGCGCCGAAAGGTGGGGGGCGGGTTCTCAGCGCCATTCAGCAGAAACAGATCATGAGGGCCTGCGACAACCGGTGTGAGTGCTGCAGACAGCAGTATCCACGATATATTCTTGAAATACATACGATTGGTGGTGGCATTATTGCGAACCCCCAGGGCAGCGAGATCAACGAGCGCCATGTGGTGGTCATGTGTGCCCAGTGCTGGTATGCGACAAAAAACCTGCCCGAAAGCAACGCCATGCTCCGAAGCATCGTCAGGGAGCGTCCCCCGGAGATCAGGGCAAGGATTCAGCGCATTCTTGCCAAGAAATCAGCCCCCTACATGCCGGAAACAGAGTTTGATCTCGCAGAACTCTTCGCGGACGCGTACGATAACAACGGGATGGATCTATTCCTGAACGGCATGTGAACATTCCCGGAATGCTTGGTCGAACATTGAATCCTCATCCCTGCACCCTATGCAGTTGGGTGACCAGCACTTTATCCACCCGGTTCCCATCCATATCAACGACCTCGAACTGCAATCCATCCTACACGAAGCGATCCCACGGGGCGGGGATGGCTTCTACGCTGCAGGCAATCTCTGTGGCGATGGTTGCGCCGCCGAACGCACCGACGAGGAAGCCCACGAAGGTAATCCCCACCTGAATCGTCGAGAGAATCAGGGTGGGCTCTTCCGCAAGCTCCAGCGCAATCCGAGAGCGTACATCACCTTTTTCCGCCCGCTGGTGCAGAAGGGCTCGCTTCGCTGATATCACGGCGAATTCGGAGAGGGCAGAGAACCCGTTCGCAAGAACAAGAAGGAGGATTATTATGATTTCAGTAATCACCGCGCGTTCCCCGGAACCCAACGCAAAGCCTATCAAGCCAATATGAGCAAACGAAGGTACATTTAATGTAATTCAAACCGTGCACGCTTTGAGGGGCCGTGCAGGTGCGCCGGGACATTCGAAAATGATTAATACCGGCCCTGTCAAGAGAATCGATCTAATGGTAGCCAGATTACTCGTCGCCGTTGATGGCTCCGCTACAGGTGATAAAGCTCTCAGAGGGGCGATATTACTCGGCAAAGAGCTGAACGCCGATATACACGCCCTCTATGTCGCCCCCCCGAAGAATTACCCTCTCACGCCACCCTCACCTGCGTTCTCAAGGATTGATCCCACCTACGATGTACTGACAAAGATCATTGACGAAGAGAGCGAGCACATACAACGCAGAATAAAGAATATCGCCGCCGAAATGGGAGCAGACATAACCATCCACCTACAGAGGGGTGACGCCCGCAGCGAAATCATCAGCCTCGCACAGCAACTCGGTGCCGACCTTATTGTTCTCGGGTCGGTGGGCAGGAGCATGCTGGACCGCATCCTCCTCGGAAGTGTCAGCTCGTATGTGGTAGAGCACAGCCCGATATCCACCCTGGTTGTGCGCCCCTGACATAGCGCGATCACGCTATGAAAAACGGCAAATGCATAACACGCATCGATGCACCCGCCCAAAAGCAATACAGCGCATGAAAACCGCACGCACGCCCATTTTTTATAAAAACTAATTTATATTATCTGCATAGATGGAACTGTGGCCCGTTCCGGGCTGGAGGAGAACTCATGAAGAATATTGTTGAGACAGCACAGGAAGCAGGTTCGTTCAGTACGCTTATCAGAGCGGTACAGACTGCCGGTCTGGCGGACGTGTTGAGCGGCAAGGGCCCGTTCACGGTGTGTGCACCAAACGATGCCGCGTTTGATGCGTTACCCAAGGGAACGATGGATGAACTGATGCGGGATCGCGATCGACTCGCAAACGTACTCAAATATCATGTCGCATCCGGCAGTTATACAGCGGAAGATGTCAGGAACATGAGCTCGATCAAGACGCTTCTCGGTCAGGAGATTCCTGTCAGGGTAGAAGGAAACAATGTGATGATCGGGGACGCACGAGTCATACAACCCGACATTGAAGCGACAAACGGCATTATTCACGTATTAAACAAGGTCCTGATCCCCAAATAACCGCCGCCAGGGTGTAAAAACTGGCTAACCTCCTTTTCCCCTTTTAACCCCGCATTCTTGCATGTTTCTCGCAGATACCACATGGATCGTGGCGTATGTCCAAGCCAGCGCGACCATGTGCGCGGGGCAGAAGGCAAAAAATCAACATATGGTTTATCATCGAGTCCGGTCAGGTCAGATGTCCTGAGGCCGCATGCAGCCCATCAAACCATTGTGCAGAAAAATATACTGCAAGGAAAATATTTCTAATACCGGGCCTATTGTTCCATCATGAAGCCCGACATCAAATTAACTCCTCCCGGACCTCTGGCGGTTGATATCCTGAAGCGTGATTCCCGCGTCGTGTCCCAGTCCATGGTCAGGGAATATCCCCTTGTGCTCCATCATGCGAGCGACGTCAATCTGTGGGACGTGGACGGAAACAGGTATCTCGATTTCACTGCCGGAATCGCTGTCATGAACGTGGGATGGAACAATCCCGGGGTTGTCCGTGCCGTTGAGGAACAGGCAAAACTCCTCTCTCACGGTGCCTTTCTCGACTTTTGTTCAGAAATTCCCGTAAAATTTGCAGAAAAACTGACCGAATTTCTCCCCGAAGGACATAACAGGGTGTATTTTTCAAATTCCGGTGCCGAGTGTGTCGAAGCTGCACTCAAACTCGCCCGCTACCACACAAAACGAAAGTACTTCATTTCATTCTATGGCGGATTTCATGGCCGGACCTATGGCGCCCTCAGCCTGACCGCATCGAATGTCATCCAGCGAAAGCATTTCGGGCCGTTTTTACCTGTTATCCACGCGCCGTACGCGTATCCCTACCGCCCGTTCGGCTTGGAATCCGCGACCTGCGATGTGGATGTCATCCACTATATCAAAGACCAGATCTTCGGGACGGAAGTCTCCCCTGAGGAGATTGCAGCAATTGTAGTCGAGCCCGTTCAGGGGGAGGGCGGGTATATCGTGCCCCCGCTCACCTTTCTCAAACAGCTTCGTGAAATCTGCGATGAACACGACATCCTGCTCGTGGCAGACGAGGTTCAGTCAGGATGTTTCCGCACGGGCACATTTCTTGCCTCTGAACACTCAGGAGTGAAAGCCGACATCGTCTGTCTTTCCAAGGCGATCGGGGGAGGGCTGCCGCTCGGCATCACCGTGGCGAGGGACGAGATCATGACCTGGCCCCCCGGCTCTCACGCGAGCACATTCGGGGGAAACAATCTTTCGTGCGCCGCCGGGCTCGCCGTCCTTGAAATCCTCCAGGAGCAGGGATTCGGAGAAAAAGTGCTTGATAAAGGCAGGTATCTTCTCGAGGGACTCCACCGCCTGCACGAACGCCACGATTTGATCGGAGATGTCCGGGGGATCGGGCTTATGTGCGGCATCGAGCTGGTCACCAACCGGGAAACCAAAGAGCCCGCCCGCGATGAACGGGGGAGAATCCTCAGGTACGCATTCGAACAGGGCCTCACCCTTCTTCCGGCAGGCGCATCCACCATCAGGTTCTGCCCCCCTCTCACCATAGAAAAGGACGACATCGCAACGGGATTGGATATCCTGGACAGGGCCTTTGCAAAGTGTGAGGGGATATGACCAAAGATATATATTTAAACCAATAAAATGAGAATAACCTTCAGCAGACCACGGAAACGAAGGGATTTCATGCATCAGGACGGAAAACAGGCAAAATACGCGTTCTTTCGCGTCCGTAACGCACCATACCACCGCATATGCACAGGGATTACTCAACACATCTCTCTTCCCGATGCTTTGTCTGCAGATATGCCAGGGAGTTAATATGCATGCCGGGGCGAACAAAAATCACCTACACCTCGCTTCTTGCAGATGAGAGCATCCACGGGAAGTATGAGGATGCACTGGAATCGATAGCAGCAAAATTCGGCCAGCACCATCCGATGTTTATCGGGGAGAGGGGACTTTTTTCCAATGTGGAATTCGAGGTCAGGTCACCGATTGATACCGACATCCTCATCGGATATTTTCAGAAAGGGCATGAAGATGATGCGAAAAAAGCCATCGAGGAGGCAAAACGGGCCCAGCCAGAGTGGATGAAGACGGACTGGCGGGAGCGGGTGCGCATACTCCGGGATGCCGCCGATCACCTCGAACAGAAGAGGTTCCTCCTTGCCGCCCTCATCACCTTTGAGGTGGGAAAAAACCGGTACGAAGCCATTGCTGAAGTGAGCGAGGCCATCGATTTCCTCCGTTACTACTGCGATGTCTATGAACAACACGAAGGCTACGTGCTCCCCCTGACCTCGAACTACCCCAGAGAAAAATGCCAGAGTGTGCTTCGCCCGTACGGCCTCTGGGCTGTTATATCACCGTTCAACTTTCCCATCGCGCTCGCCGCGAACATGGCCTCCGCGGCACTCCTCACAGGCAATACCGTGGTCTTCAAACCCACCAGCGTGGCCCCCTTTTCAGGGCTGAAACTCTACCAGATTCTGATCCAGTGTGGCATTCCTCCCGGCGTCCTGAACATCGTGACCGGGCCCGGCGGCCCCTTCGGTGATGTGATCGTGGCACACCCGGATGTGGACGGAATCGCCTTCACCGGGTCGCGGGAGGTAGGGATGTGGCTTCACCGCGAGTTTATCTCGCGGCAACCCTACCCCAAGCCCGTGGTCTCAGAAATGGGAAGCAAGAACCCCACCATCGTCACGTCAAGCGCGAACCTGGCAAGGGCGGTTGAAGGGATTACCAGGTCAGCCTTCGGATACGGGGGGCAGAAATGCAGTGCAACATCGAGGGTGTATGTCCAGAACGAGGTCGCCCCCCAGTTCATCCATGCACTGAAGGAGCGTGTTGAGGCGCTCGAGATCGGCGACCCGCGAGAGAAGGATGTCTTCATCGGTCCCCTCATCAATGAACCGGCATTGGCTACCTACAGGGATGCCGTGGAAATGGCCAGAAATGACATTAAAAACGGCGGATCGATTATCACCGGTGGAAAAGTCCTCAATGAAGGCGCGTTCACGAAAGGCTACTATGTCACGCCGACGGTGGTAACCGGCATCCCGAGAGGACACCGCCTCTTCACTGATGAGCTCTTCGTGCCGTTCCTCGTCGTCGATACCTTCACCACACTTGAAGAGGCGCTCCACCAGGCAAACAATACCGAATACGGCCTTACCGCAGGTATTTTTTCAGAAAATCCACGTGAGGTGGAATATTTCTTTGACCACGTACATTTCGGCGTCACCTACGCCAACCGTGAGGGGGGCTCGACCAGCGGTGCATGGCCGGGCGCCCAGCCTTTTGGCGGCTGGAAGGGAAGCGGGTCCACGGGGCGCGGGGTGGGAGGCCCCTACTATCTGCTCTCTTATATGCGGGAACAGGCGCAGACACGTCTTTGAACAGGGGCGAACAGGATTCATCCTCGCCGCCTATTCCCGGCTATCTATCAAGACAACATCCGGACGCATCTATTCTGCCATTTCCTCGCATGTGTCAATGGTGTGGAACATCATACATGCAAGATTCCCATATCAGAAATATATAATTACACAAAATAATATTAAACAGATACTGGCCGTACGTGAATCGTCACGAACCATGATTCGAATCGCACACCGCAAGGGGAAAGAATGATTGATTAGGTGAGATGCACGCGTGGCGGGAGCGGGATGAGGGTTCCATGAGACATGAAAAACCCAGAAAGAGGATAACAATGCATGAAATCCTCTATGAGAACAGGTTTTTACTCTTCCTGCTCTCAATCATCCTCCTTCTCATCGCGTTTCCCTTCGCCGATCAGGCGGCGCAGGGCGAAACCGTCCTGCGACCGGCGTTTACGCTCGTCATTTTTTCAGGCATCCATGCAATGCAGCGCAATCGGGGCATTCTCGTGCTTGCGATGATCATTGGCATCCCGGCTATCCTCGCCCGTTGGATCGTCAGCGACATTGCATCCATTTCCTCGGAATTGTATACTTTGCTCTTCTCAATGCTCTTTTTCTCACTTCTCTGCCTCTTTCTCCTTTCAGCTGTGCTGGGGACGGGCAGGATCACCAGAGACACGATATTCGGCGCGATTGGCATCTACCTTACCCTGGGCATAACCTGGGCGTTGTCCTACCAGTTTGTCGACACCCTCATTCCCGGCGCACTTCAAAATGTGCACAGTGAGACGGCATACCTCTACTTCAGTTTTGTCACGCTCACCACGCTTGGCTACGGCGATATCACACCTCTTATCCCGGTGACGGAATCGATGGCCATGTTTGAGGCGGTGATAGGCCAGCTGTATATCGCCGTCCTGATCGCCCGCCTGGTCAGTTCGCTCAGCAGGTGAGGGGGAATTGCGAAGCGCGAAGAGAAAATGCATGCCACAACGTTTCATTGCACCGACTGCAGGACACACCGCATGAATCCCTGCAATCGCGGAAAAATAACCAATAATTACGAAAAAATTCGCAGTCAAAGGTAGGCTTTTGATGTGCAAAACCAATCATATTCGCATGGCAATTAAAGTGAACCTTGCCCTTTTCATGGCCGTGCTGCTGGTGATCTGCACCGCGGTCTTCGCTCCGGGTGCAGCCCAGGCGGAGCCTTGTGACGATCAGGTCATCCATGTCAGCGGGACAGGAACGGTGACCACCAGCCCGGATCAGGCGGAAATATCCCTTGCCGTGGAAACGGAACACACCGACGTGAAGACGGCGCAAAGGGGAAACGCCGCACGCATGACAGAGGTAATGAATGCGCTCAAAGCAGCGGGTATTCCTGCAGACAACCTGAGCACAACCGGATATTCGATTTACCCTGTGTACGACGACAAACCAGTCTCGAGTTCCATGCCCTGGGGCAACCAGGTCAAATACTACCGCGTGAGCAACACCCTTCTGGTCTCCCTCGATGAGATCGACAGGGTCGGCGAGGTCATCGATCTCGCCGTCGCATCCGGTGCAGACCGGGTGAACTATCTCTCTTTCGGCCTCAGCGATGAGAAATCCGCCGAACTCCGATCAGAAGCCCTTGCAAAGGCGGTCCAGAATGCACGCAGCGATGCTGAAGCTGTCACCACCGCAATGGATCTTGCCATCCTCGGGGTGAAGGAGATCCAGGTAGGAGGAACCGTTCCCCCCTACCGTTACGCAGAGGCCGCATATGCGTATGATACGGCCCAGGCGGTGCCCACGCCGATCGAGCCGACAGATGTCGATGTCATAGCAACCGTGAGCATCACCTACCGTATCGGGTAGAACCACACTCCCCACATTTTTCCGGTCCTGCATCTCCAGCCGACTTTTTGACGGCGCAAAACGATTGGGGTCTGCGTTCGGTGGTTTGGGAGAGGCATGAACAGATCCTGCCACGCCTGCAGTGATCCAACAGGTACATGGTGGCGCGGCGCCATATGCCGGTACAGGAGACGACATCAGCAATGGTCACGGTGACAGAGGTCTATAACAACTTCCTCCATAATCCTGAACTCACGCCGGAATGGGGGTTTTCCTGCTATATCGAAGATGCGAGATTGCTGTTCGATACCGGTGGTGATGGGCGGATACTGCTCTCAAACATGCAAAAACTCGGGATCGAGCCCCGGGATCTGGAGGTGCTTGTGCTTTCTCATGATCACTGGGACCACAATGGAGGATTACCAGCCCTTTTTGAGGCGGGCGCATCGCCAAAGGTGTATGTTTTGCGGGCTTTTTCAGCTGAGACGCTTGGCCTCGTGGATCGGTATGCGACGCCGGTGTTTGTCGAGGGGTGGACAGAGATCACCGATGCCATCGCAACCACCGGGCCGCTTGGGGATGCGATCATCGAGCAATCGCTTGCGATAACATCTCGAAGAGGGCTTTTCATCATTACCGGATGCGCACACCCGCACATCGGAACCATTCTGCGTGATGCTTCATCGAAGGGAGACGTATGGGGAGCCATGGGAGGATTCCACACCGTGTCTGCAGATGACATCGAAGCACTCACTTCCCTTTCCTATATCTCGGCCTCGCACTGCACTCGGGGGTTGGAGGCAATCATCGAGAAGAACCCCGATGCCTATGTGCCCGGGGGGGCGGGAAAGGTGCACACGCTTTAAGCCTGGAGGCAGGATCGGTCCAGAAACCCTCATCCGCCAATCGATTTTTCAAAAAGAGATTTATTGCTCCTTTCCGTTTGTTTCCCCAGACCGTGTATCCACGCGAAGGGCCTCCGGGAACCAGATAGTACGCTGCGGGAAGGGGATCTCGATACCCTCCGCCTCGAGTGCTACCTTGATCTTCCAGAGGAGCTCAATCTTTACATCCCACCATACCTTGGCAGGCGACCAGACCTTTACATTGATATTGACGCCATTATCTCCAAGTTCTTCGACATAAAGGGTTGGAGAGGGTTTTTTCAGGACAAATGGATGACCCTTGAGGACAGTTTTGATGATACCGATAGCTTTTTCGGCATCATCCTGGTATCGGATCCCCACCACATAATCAAAGCGTCTCGCTACATTCGCCCAGTAATTTGTTATTTCGGAGTTGAACACCTTCTCATTGGGTATCCGCACATACACGCCGTCATAGGTCTTCACTGTGGTGGAGAGAACGCTTATATCCTCCACGTTTCCGGAAATATCCCCCACATTCACGTTGTCACCGATCTTTACCGGCTGTTCCACCATCAGGAAAAGCCCGGAGACGAAATTCGACACCACACTCTGGCTCGCAAAACCGATGATGATACCCAGGATTCCGCCTGCCACGAGAAGCCCGGAGAGATCGGCGATGATATTCGGCAACGCAATGACGACTCCAAGAATGACGATGGTGAAGTATATGACTTTGAGGAGAATTTCCAGTTCATTTTTCGACATCTTGTGTTCGAGCGCGCGCCGCAGATTGGTCACGGTGACGCGGGCGATGATCACGGAGAGCGCGAGGATCACCACCAGCCACAGCAGGTTGCCAAAAGTGATGGAGGTCCCGAAAAGCGGTGCCTGGAGCAGTTCCTGCAGTCGTTCTACGATCACCATTATACAAGCCCCCACTCCATCAAGCCGTTGTGCTTGACTACAGGGATATCACGGCCAAGGTAGAACTCGATGGACTTTTTCATCCCTTCGACCACTGCTTCCTTGAAAAATTCGGTTTCTGCCGTCTTCGAGGAGAGGATCCGCATTACCGCCGTCATCGAGACTAGTTCACTGGAGTAGTATAACTTCATGCTGAACGCATCAAAGAGTGCACAGGAAACTTCAACCCATTCTTTGGTGGTATTGTGTACGGTGAGTTTGATTACCCCGCACTCGAGGGGATTGACCCCGGGTATTTCCTCATATATGGGGCTGTATGCCCATCGTGCAATCGCCCCTCCATTCGAAGGGCCGTACAGGGAATATTTCTGCGGAACAAATGAAAAAATATCCAGCGCCTTGATCGCTTTTTTTGCCACGACAAATACTCCGATTTCAACGGGAAATGTAAGAAAAATTGTTTTTTTACTGAAGGGTTCCATAAAAAGGGGATCGAACTCAATTTCCATGTTGGTGGCCACTGGTTCCGGAAGATTGACCGGTTCAACGGGGCAGACTACAATCTTTCCCCGCTGAGAGACGACATTTTTTTCAATCCTCTTCCCGCCCTTCATTTCGCGGAAATACCGGTGACATTCTCCATCCGGCTGAAGTCCGAAGGTTATTTGATCGTTAGAGTACTGAAACGAATAGTCATGTCTCCCGAACATTGATTATCATCGTACTATCTGTATAGGCAAAATAAATAATTTCGCCGTTTTTTATTCATTTTATGATATTTTATTCATTATTTTTCAGGAATTTTCACATGGTGCAAGTGTTGGTGATCAGCCCCCCATGTGCATTGCGAGGACTTCCTGATTTGACGGTTTCAATGGACAAATTTCAAAGGAGCGTTTGAAATCTCTTACACAACCCATAGCTTTAATGGAAGATCGAATCAAACCATTTATGAATCTGACAATGCATCGCACACTTGGATTTAAAGAACGGAGATATATTGAGGAATTGCGCATTCTCACAAAATCAACAGCAATAGACTGTATCATTGATGACCAGTTCGGCCGTGTGATATATGTAATAAAAAAAGGCGATATGGGCATCGCCATCGGAAAACACGGAGACAATATCAAAAAAATGCAAAGAGTGCTCGGCAAGCGCATTGAGATGGTTGAGGAAGCTCCCGAACCAGCATCCTTCATCACCCACATCCTCAAACCAGTTGAAGTGGGAGGACTGAGAAAGGATGAAACAACAGGAAAATATGACATCATTATCAGGAAAAAGGGCGATCTTGGCATTGCAATTGGAAAGGGCGGAGCAAATATCGAAAAGGCGAGATTACTGAGCAAGCGATTTTTCGGGATAGACATCGGGGAGATCATCGTCGAAAAGGAATTGGGGAGAGACGAGGGAAATGAGCAGGTGCAGCATACTTGAAGAACTCTGGGAGGTCATCGGCGACCGTGCAACAAATCCTTCTGATGAGTCGTATGTAAGCAGGGTTCTCACCCACAGGAAGGGCGCGGACAAGGCCCTGGAAAAGGTAGGGGAAGAATGTACCGAATTTCTCCTTGCCGCAAAAAATCCATCATACGAGAGAACGGTCTCTGAGACCGCGGATCTCTTCTTCCATATACTCATCGCGCTCAAAGCGCTTGATGTCGAACTGGATGACGTCTTCAAAGAACTGGAATCGAGAAGAAGATAACAAAAGGATTCCTACCAGAACCAGCCAGTTCACCACAGGCCAGATTGCAATTTTTTTTTTCGCCGGGCACGTGCGCGGAACCGATCTGTAGGGGGCGCGCATTCCAGGACCAGGATATACGCGCGCGGGACTCCCATGGAGATCATGGCTGGCCTTTCGACGCGGATGAGCGTGCCCTTCCCGACAATGCGGGCACCTATTCCTGCAGGGAGACCACGTACACCACAATGAGGCCGGGATTCCTGCTCCGTCGATGTTCGCGCCCGAACGCGAATGAGCGGATTAGAACCAGGACGGTACCGGCCTTCATTATCACCGGCAAACAGGGAATGCGATGGACAACCGAAAGAGATAACAAGCGTTCATCACGCCAGAATGCCTCCATAGAACATGCAGGAGGTCCAAAATGATATAAAGCATCAAATATGCATGCTAATCAATAATATAACGGCAGATATCAGCCGGTTTCCGGAAGCTGGGGAAGGTTTAATATCGATCGACACCTACATTGTTCCCCTGTGAGGACATAGGAGCTGCGGGGTGCTGCATGTGTGGCGCCCTGCGTGTTCCGGCTTCCGGGAGAGGGA
>JAENYT010000048.1 GCA_016841665.1 Methanobacteriota archaeon | reverse complement strand
CCCGGGAGATCGCCTCGCAGACCCAGACGTTCGCGAGCCCCTTAGCAACCGGGCCGTAGTCCGTCCCCGCGCCGAGTCGCTCGCCTGCGTGCTTTGCGAGGATCTCATCGAGCCCCCGCTCGTGGATCGGGGCCTTTCCGGCGTTGATCGCCCTGGCCTTTCCCGCATCGATCTCGACGATGTCGACGGTATGCCCGAGTTCGGCAAAGCAGGCTCCCGTGACCAGGCCGACGTATCCCCCGCCGACGACAGTTATCCGCATCTTTCCGCAGTCCTCCGGTTCCGTGCGAGAGTTTGGGTTCTCTGCGGTTAAAAGGCATATGATTTGAAGAAGAGGCCTTGGCCGGGTTTCCAGGGAAGTGGGGGCACCCGTCACCTGCGAGGATGAGACGAGGTTAGGCGTATCCTAACCCGGCGGTGCTCCGGGGTCCTTGCGAACCGCACAGCCTGCTCTCTTCACCCATGTGGCACCTTCCCGGATAGTTATTCGTGCGGCCCTTCCAGGAGCCGCACCGCTTTGTCCCTGAGGCGTGAGATATCTCCCTGATGCAGCCGCTCCATGAAATCCAACAGTTCTGCATTGAACGCCTCCGCCTCTTCCATGGAATCACGGACGTCTTCTGCCGTAACTGCGAAGTCCACGTAGTACTGTTTATCGATGCGATCTCTTTTGGCGGCGGCGATTCTGGAGTTGTCAATCCCGTACAGGCCCTCGAGGAGGATCATCGCACCGGAGTGGTTCTCGCATTTAACGCCGGTTTTAAAAAGGAGGGCCAGCACCATATAGTACATGCTGTTACGCCATCGATACGGTCTCTTCAAGCCGCCCGTTTTCAAGCAGGATCTTCCCCGAAATGAGATAACTTTCCGATTTCTTCCGGTATGCCTCCCCGACCTGATCACTGGGCTCAACGATCCGGATCTTGCCTTCCCGGCAGAGTTTACTCTAAAAATTTTGTCCTTTCATAATACCGTTCGACCCCCTTCAGTATGACGTGATTCTTTGCAATCTCCTGGATCAGCAGATTCTCCGGGTCCCAGGATCCGATCTTCACGCTGAGCCTGGAGTGAGATCGCTCCAGCTCCCGTTTCACTTCCCTGTCGCCCGTCTCGATATAGACATCAATGTCGCTCTTCTGGTCGGCGGTCCCCTTCGCGTAGCTGCCGAAGAGTACGGCAAGCGAGACGTCCTCTCTCTCCTGAATTGTCCTGACGACAGATCGGAGATGGGGGAACTCTTCGATCAGGTTTCCGAGCGCGTACCACTCCGCCATGTAGATATGCACCCGCGCTTCAAGGGTTTTTTTCAGGAAATAGACTCTATTTTTTCCCTCTGTCCTGAAGTCGACGACATTCCCGTCTAAAAGACCCCTGAGTTTCCGTAGTACAGTGGTGTGCGAGACGCCCAGGTCTTTTGCAAGTTTGCGGGGATGCGAGTCCCCCCTGAGCAGGAGAGCAACGATCTTGATGGACACATTTTGTTCCACGTGGAACATATTTGAACCGGTAAAAGAAAAAGGTTGCCTCTATCCCGGACTGTTATACGCCGTTTTCAGGGGTTCCTCTCCCTTGGTTCTCGAATGCCACCGACTCTTCCCCTTTATCCGGTAAACTCGACCTCGCCTGTCGCGAGAGGCCGGCAGCAGAGCCTGCCGCTGTGGGCGTCCTTCATTACGGTATCGATCTTCCGGGAGATCTCTGCACGGTAATATGCCTCGCCGCAACGGTCGCAGATGAAGGCCGGGACTTCTTTGATGACGATGATCCCGTCCCTGACCCGTGCGATAACCTCGACTTTTCCTTCATGTAGCGTCCCCTTACAGAATGTACACCATTCTAGAATCATTCCTTCGTGTGGTGGTCCAGCACCCATCACGCAGTGGGTTATCCTTCCGCGCCGTTGAAAGTTGCGAAGAGAAGTAGCCTCAATCACTGGCTTTTATCGAACGCGGACAGGGGCCGGCTCATATCCTGCTCTGCTTCCTGGTAGGATCGATAGAAGTCACGATAGAGGGGGACTGTATCTTTCTTCCTTTCCATCAGGGCTCTCTGAAAACCATATTTCATGTAGAACCCTTCGGAGTCCGGCTTTGAGTCGACCGTGATCATCCGGCACCCGACGTACCGGGAGAGCCTCATGGCGATGGCCACTGTCTTTACCAGCATGGCGCGTCCGATGCCCCGGCCTTCATAGTCCTGGTGCGTTGCCAGTCGTGCGATCTTGACCGCCGGGTAATGCGGATACGGATACCATTCTTCCCCGTCGCCGTCGTTGATACCTTTTCTAATGATACAGTCGTTCGTGAGCGTGAAAAAACCGGCGATTCGTCCCTCAACAGAAACGATGCGCGTGACGGATAGCCGTGCGGCCTGATTTCCGAGTGCGTCCTCGATCAGGAATTCCGTCAGATCCGGTTCCCTGCACCGGAACGATGAAATATCGAGATCTTCGTTGAGAAGAGAAAAGGATAGATTATGAATTGGGTATTCTCGCGATCACAATCGCATCTCGCGGGCGAGGATGGCGGCTTCGCGGATAAGCTCCCTGCCGGCATCCGTGTCGGTGGGGTTGTCCAGATAGTGCTGGAACCTCTCAGCATCTTCCCCCTCCAGGACAAGCCCGAGTTCAATCGGTTTTGCCATAATTCCCTCCGGATTCTTCCCTCAGATCATGGGGGATGCTCTCTCGTTCTCTACTGTCATACCGGGTTGACACCCTCCGGTGTGATATGATATACTACTTGGTGCGTATACAAATAAGTTTCTTTAGTGTCCGGTGGAGCCACCCCTCACAAAGATGCAGGGCTTACGCCTGCTGGTTTGCCGTGCCCCGATCCGGGGCGGCGCCGGCTCGCGGGAGCCCGGTGCATTCGGAGATACTGGGAGCGGGAGAGGGCGTAATTCCGGGAAACCTCAAGGAACGCATTGGATATGATCAGCCTCCCCGCGGCTCCAGACCTCGTTTGGGACCCGCATGACCTGGAGAGCATATTTCCGGATAAATGCGAGCCTCTCCTCCCGGTTCTTCTCGCGATCAAACCCCAATTCTGTACGTCTCCCCCCGGACACGCAGGCTCTCCGTGAACAGTTCGCAAAAGATCGCCGTCCAGCATCTCCCGGAACAACATCCGGAGATAGATCGCGTCCCTGACATCCCTGTCGCTCCCGGGGTAGAGTTTAGAGAGTATCTGTAATTCGGTGGGCGATATAAACAACCTTCCCTCGCGGGACAAAAGCGGGCTGGAGGAGCACCCCGGCTCAAGGGGCCTGCCGCCCCTCCGCCGATTGCAGGAAGCGCCCGATCTCCCGCCGGAAGAGCGAGAAATCCCCTATGTGCTCCTTCAGTATAGAAAAGGCAAGTGCGTCGTCGATTGCTCCGTAGCGGTGCACGACGATGTTCCGGAACCCCTTCATTGCCTTCAGGTTCTGCCGCATCCCGGGGCTGAGCACCCCGTGTTGGACGAGGTTCTCGAGGATATCCTCATCGGTGCCGGGGACGCCGAGACGGAGGTCTGCGTTCAGGATGGCACAGACATCGAAGACGTTCTCGATGGCATACTCGGCACGCTTGTAGATGCCGTCCTTGATAAGGCCCAGCTGCCTGAACTGACCAACGGAGTCCGGAAGGTTCCTCTCAATAAGTTCAACGCTCTCCGCCATCTCCTGGAGTTTGATGCGGATGACCGTGCTCCGGATGGGCTCCGTCATACGATCGCCTGC
>JAENYT010000047.1 GCA_016841665.1 Methanobacteriota archaeon | reverse complement strand
GAGCAGTTCTTCGAGCAGCACCTCGGTGTTGCCGCCGGCCCGGGGGCTGCCGGCGATGCCGAGGATGTTCACGAGGAGGCCTCCATGATAACGAAAATTTCAGGCATATGATGGGTTCATGGTGGGCAGACGGCCGGTTAAGCGTTGTGATTTCCTGCCGGTTGTGCCGGGAGGCTCCGGTGTCCACCCGGCGGCGGGGTGCGGTTCATCCCCCGGATCCACCGCTCACCAGATCCTCGATGACCCCGTAAAACTCCTCGGCACGCACCACTGCATTTGCCGCCTCGGTTTCGGGGATCGTCCCCGCGGTATCGTAGACGGAGACGTGGCGCTTTCTCCTCATCCGGTCGAGCTGCACGCTCCATTTCCGCTCGAGGTGGACTTCTGCATATTTAACCACCGCGATATGCTGATGGGAACCGGCGGGACGGTACCCGCGTGAAAACATCAATGCCCGGACCGCCTGGAGCATGGCGTTGTAGGCGATATTGTACGCCCAGTCGGAATTGACGGCGAGCATCGCCCGTGCCGTTGCCACATCCCTCCTGGCGAGGGCAAGGGCTTCGGCGACTCTCTTCGGATCGTACGGAAGAGGGCGGATCAGTCCCTCGTGCCGGAGTCGCTCATCCGTCACTGCCCGGCCTCCAGATCAATGATCTTCCCGTGCACGACATGGGTGACAAACGGGTCCTTCGATGCTATCCTCCTGCGGAACTCCTCGGGCGTGAACAGCACGTAGTTCACCTCGCGGCCCAGGCGGGCCTCTGCGGTGCTGATCGCTTCGATGAGCGAGGTCTCGTCCACATAGCCGACGACAAAGAGATCGATATCACTGCCGGGTCCGAAACTCCCCTCGGCAAACGAACCGAAGAGGAACACGCGGGTGATCCCGGGCACCTCTTCCAGGTACTCCCGCAGGACATCCCCGATGCCCCGGGTCTTCACCATGATGCGTGAGAGCTCGTCGAAGAGGGGGAAATCGGTCTTCACGCGATAGTATTTCTGGTTTCCCCGGGCCCTGCTCTCCAGCAGGCCAAGTTCCTCGAGATTGGCAAGTTCACGCCGGACGGAATTGATGTTCTCACCGGTCTTGCGGGTGATCTCACGCACGAACCACTCTTCGTCCGGGTGAAGAAGGAAGAGTTCGAGGAGTTTCACCCTGACCTTCGAGGAGAACAGGCGTGTGAGCATGAATACATAATGTATTCAGTTGTATAAATATTGTATGCAAACCGGCCCGCGTGGAGGGGCGGGAGGGTTCCGGCGCAATACTTCACCAGATCGTCGCTCGCCTGCAGCGATGCCCGGTGTCTGCAGGATTTTTCACCAGGGGTGCCGTCGAACCACTACGGATCCGCCCGGTTATGGTGCACTGATTCCGCGAAATTTCGGATATTCATTACCATTTTCATAACCATTTCCTTGTCATTGTGCGGAGCAACCGAACCCATTCTTTTAATAGAGCCATGTATTGTATTCTGGCACATCTTTCATATCTTCAAAGAGCCAGACCATCCGATCCAGGTACCAGCTCTTTCCCAGATACGCCAGCGATATGCCAAATATCGCAGGCCACACGGAAAGCACCACGACGCCGTAGAGTGCGAATAGCATGCCAATAAAAGAAATGCCATTGAGGATATTCGGCATAACTTTGTGATGCTCCGGGATATCGATGGTATCCCGATTCAGGTACACGCGTTCTCCCAGCACGGATTTCGAGGCCCAGTTCTTTGTTGACGCCGGCTTTTGAAACAATACCGGATTGAAAACCATCCAGGCCAATGATAATAATGCAGGTAGTAGAGACCACCACCCAATCCATACTCTACTCCAAAAAGCCAGAACAATTATTGGTAACACTGAGTATCTCGTCCAGACACTCCACGGATTTGCGTGTTTCATCCAGTTTTCATCGGTAAGGTTGAATAGCGATGCAATTTTTCTCTCGAAGGTCATGTAATTTCCACTTCGCTCTTCTCAATGCAAAAGGGAAATTGAAAATAAGGAGAATAAAAGTCAACCGATTTTCGCCGCATCGAATGATACTTCAGTACCTCTCTAATCTAAACCAGTCCTCACTACGATCAGAATAACTCAAAACAGAGCGGTACAAGGAGAACAAGCGTAGCTGTGCCGAGACTACCACAAACTAAATACAATCCTAAAATTTAAATGGTATATGGAAATCAATCCGGTTTTTAAGATTTTTGAATCGTTTCCCAGGCAGGGGGCGGGGGATGATGAGCACACGGAAAAGGCATTTTCAATGATCACAGAACCACCAAAAGGAGGCGGTGATATCCTGGATGTTGGTTGCGGGAAGGGCGTACAGACGATGGCCCTTGCCCGCCTGTGCCCGTCCTGCAGGATAATAGCATCAGATATTCACCAGATTTATCTCGATGCGGTGGATGAAAAAATTGCAGCCGAAGGTTTCTCCGGGAGAATCAAAACGGTCTGTGCATCTATGGACGATCTTCCCTTTGAAGAGGAGTCTTTCGACATTATATGGGCTGAAGGATGTGCATCCATCATAGGCATCGAAAATGCCGTCAGGTACTGGAAAAAACTCCTGAAACAGGGCGGATACATGATGATCTCGGATATATTCTGGTTTGCAAAGACCCCCTCTGATGAGGCACGGGAATTCTTCGCCGAATTCCATCCCGCAATGATGATCGAAGATAAAGGATTTGAGATCATCCGGAATGCCGGGCTTGAGCTGGTTGGATCCTTCAGGCTTCCGTCACGAGTATGGGAAGAAAGTTTCTACGGTACATTGAGGGAGAAGTTTGGAGGACTCGAAGAGGAATATGCAGATGATGAGGGCGCTCTGATGGTAATTGAGGGGTTGAAAAGGCAGACCAGAATCTTTGAGAAATACCCGGACGAGTTTGGGAATACCTATTATGTAATGAGAAAACCATTGTGAAGAATATTAGATTTAAGCACTTCTCATTTTTTTCACGTTTACACTTCTCATTTTTTTGGCTATGTAGAATTCCTCAACGAGAACAACAAGAACTGATTTTTTCATCACCATCCTGAGGTTATAGAGGATGAGTTTGACCTCGATCTCCTTGACCTGAGAGCGGTACCTGCGTGCCTTCAGGCTCTCCCCAAATCTCCTTTTAAGGACTGAGAATACTTTTTCGACGAGATTTCTCTGATGATAGATCTCTTCATCGAACTCAGCCAGATTCCGTCTTCGGTATTTCCCTGAGATCCGTTTCCTCGTTCTTTCTCGTACCGGTTTCATCGATCCCGATTACAGTTCTTCTCTGATCTGGCGGTGGATTTTGATTCTGCGTCGTATCCCTTATCCATAACGTACCATCGAGCCTTCCTGACCCTGTGGGACTGTCTCAGTACTGTGACTGCATGTCGGGAATCATGGACCGGGTGCGGGCGAGGCGGGCGACGCCGGTGAAGTGCCCCGCCGTCACACGGCAGAACGACATGTCTATCCTGGAGAAATTATCCGCCTCTTCCGGCGGCGATGGCCTGAGCCGCGGCGTATGCGGTCGAGAACGCGGCCTGGAGATTGTAGCCCCCGGTGTCGCCGTCGATGTCGAGCACCTCGCCGATGAAGGAGAGGCCGGGTACCCGTTTCGATGCCATCGTCTTCGGGTCGACGTCGGCGAGGGCCACGCCGCCGGCGGTCACCATCGCCTCCCGGAACCCTCCGACGGCCTTCACCCGGAAGGGAAATGCCGCCAGGTGGGCGACAAGCGCATTCCTTGCCTTTTTCGAGAGGTGCGCACAGGTGAGGTCCGCGGGGATCCCGGCCTGATTCAGCAGCTCACCGACGAACCGCCCGGGGAGGCAGAAGTCAGCGAGGATGGTTTTCACCTGCCGGGTGCCGTGGGCCGCCATCTTCTCTACCAGGTCATTTTGGAGCGTTTCCCGGGATATCCCCGGGACAAAGGAGACCTTCAGCACATCTCCTGCCTCGATGTAGCGCGAGAGGTGGAGGACGGCGGGGCCGGAGAGCCCAGCGTGGGTGACCAACAGGTCGCCGGAGCCCTCGCGGACCTTTCGGTTCTCCCGGAAGAGCGAGACCGTGACGCCATCGA
>JAENYT010000046.1 GCA_016841665.1 Methanobacteriota archaeon | reverse complement strand
CTGGTCGAGTCGGGGCATATTGAGACGTTTGCAGCCCGTCTGTCCCGAACGGAAGAGGAACTCGCCCGCCTCTCTACACGGCCGGTGCTGCTCTATACCCTCTGGGACCACCAGAAGATAGCGTTAGAGGCCTGGCTGAAGAGCGGCGGAAAGGGCATCCTCGAGATGGCCACCGCGACGGGAAAGACGATGGTCGGCCTCGCCGCTGCCGAGAAACTCTTCACGCTCTACGGATCCCTCCGTGTGCTTGTTCTCGCTCATTCACGGGCGCTGCTCGACCAGTGGCGGCGGGAAACCATCGAGAAGCTGGGGTTCGTGGGCGACCCGAGCGGGGACTACAAGAGCCCGCTCAACTACGACGACAGGTTCGTCGTCGAATTCGATACGCTCCAGAAAGTCTACAGAAATCCCGGGGCATACGCAACGGACCTGCTCATCGTCGACGAGGTTCACCACGGAGCAGGGCTGCAGTTCCGAAAGGCGCTCGAGCTGCCGTGCAGGTGGAAGATGGGGCTTTCGGCCACGGTCGAAGGCGCCGAACGGGGGCAGGTCCTCGATCGGTACCTCGGAAAGACCGTCTACACCTTCACGCTCAAAGAAGCCCGCGAACAGGGGATCGTGCCGGACTTCAAACTTCACGTCCACAGGACCTTCCTCGATGTCGCAGAGGACGTTGAGTTCAGGGAGATCTCGGAGCATATCAGAAAATTGCTCAACTACATCAATGCAAACGACCAGAATCTCATCCAGGTCCTATCCGGATACAAATTCAGTCGGTTCGAAAGCCTGGGGGACTTCGTGAAACTCATGAGGAACTCCCGCTACTCGGAGACCGAAGTCCCCGAAGAGTGGCAGAAGCTGATCGGTCTGATCTACAGGCGGCGGCTGATCATCCACCGTTCGTCTCCCAAGATGGAGCGGGCGATTAATCTCATCAAGCAGCTCGGGAACCTGAAGAAGTGCGTCGTCTTCTCGATGGACATCGATACCTGCGAGCAGATCTACGGGTCGGTGAAGGATGCCGTGAATGCGTACCGCGTCCACTCGGGCCTGCACCAGGACGACGTCAAGCGTGCACTCAATGCGTTCCGGAACTGCACGACCGGTGTGCTCATCGCCCCGAAGATGCTCGACGAGGGCATCGACGTCCCCGACGCCGAGATCGGGATCAACGTCGCATCGGCGAAGACCAGACTGCAGCTCGTCCAGAGAATGGGCCGGATACTGCGTAACAGGCCCGATAAGAAACCCGTGTTCCACCACTTTGTCGCTCTCCCGCGGAACTTCGTTGCGGCCGAGGACTCGTTCTCCTACATGAACGACCTCGCCTGGATCCAGGACATCGCCTTAAAACTCGGTATTGCGCTGGAACTCTATGATCCGGAGAACAGCGAGATCCTCGAACTCGAGAAACAGTCGGAGGAGGTCGTGCGGTCCTACTACAGGGCCCGGGAGTGTATTGTCACCGACGACTTCGGGACGATTTATATCAAAAACATCGTCGACTCGATCAGGAGCGAGGCCCGGAGGCAGTTGATCGAGCTTCTCAAAACCCAATCGGGCGCCGTCACGGATGAGCAATGGCTCCATCTGCTCCGGAGGGCTTACGGCGATGACCCGATGAACAATGTGTCGAGCCTCCGCTGGCTTCTTATCATTTCCGGGAGAGACCCGAAAACGCTGCGATCTCTGCTTCTCATGGGAAAGCGGGATGTGCAAACCTCACCTCCGCCGACAAGACCGCCGGACACTCCGAAGATAGACATCCCGGAACACACAACGGATGCGGCGGATCGGAGGGTTGCAGAACTCATCGCGGTGCTCAAAGTCGGGAAGGACCAAAGGAAGCAGGACCGCGCCGCTCAGAACCTGATGAATATCGGGCCGCCTGCAGTCGAGCCGCTTATTGCGGAGCTGAAAAGCGCGGATAGGAGGACGAAGTTGCGGATAATCCGTATTCTCGGGGTCATCGGGGACGAGAAGTCGGTCTACCCCCTTACGGAATGCTTGCGGGATATAAACCGCGAGATACGGAAGAGCGCTGCTGATGTATTGGGGAAGATCGCCGACCCGCGAGCGCGGCTTGCCTTGATGCAGGCGCAGAGGGATAGGGATCCCGCTGTGAAAGCAGCGGTTAAACGAGCTCTTGAGAGATTGCGAGAAGATCGTTGATCCGTAATAGCGAAGAGGTAGCTCTTCGACCGGTATCACACACCGATTTTTTGAGATAGGAGATCGCCCCGCCGGGTCATGTCGTCTTCTCCAGCACCCATTCAACCAGGCCCGCATTCACGACGCTATCGGAGAGTTGCCGGAGGAAAACTGGCTATGGCATGACCATCGGTTGAGTTCATCTGCTCCCTGCAAGGCTCCGGTGTTCTGGATGCATCCGGAGGAGAGCAGCAGCCGTTATGATGATACCGACGAGACAGGGGGGTGAGCCGGTTGTCTTCGTATGTGGGTTTACATTTAGGATGATAATCCAATTATTGTAACCCAACGGTTCAAAGAGTCGCCTCAAATCCGCGGATATCCGTACGTTTCCATAAGGGGATCTCAATACTTCCAGCGGATCGGTTGCGGAAGGTTTACATACTAATAATTGTATGCTATTTTGTAAACTTCCTGTGTGAAGCATTGGTCGTTCAGGTGAGGTGATATGCGATGGCAATCGCGGAACGTTTTAAAATGGCTCGTCAAATGCGGGGAATAAGCCAACGCGAACTAGCTCAAAGAGCCGGTGTTAGCGCGAATGCGATATCGAAGTATGAAAGAGGGCTCAATGTCCCCGGTTCCGGGGTGCTTATCCGTCTGAGTAAGGCGTTGGATGTAAAGATAGAGTATTTCCTTCGTCCGGATACGTACTCTATCCAGCTGAAGGCACCTGCTTTTCGCCGATTGAAGATGGGCCCGAAAGATGAAGTAATTGTAAAAGAGCGGGTCAGAGATTGGTTGGAACGCTACCTGGAAGTCGAGGATCTCCTGGATATCGATATGAGGTCGGAATTTCATATGCCGCTAGGCTATCCAATTAAAGTGTCAGACATTGATGAAGTTGAAAAGGTAGCTGAAAAATTACGCTATGAATGGAACCTGGGTTTTGATTCCATAGAAAGTCTTACCGACCTTTTAGAAGATCGTGGTATAAAGGTGGGTGTCATACCTGCGCCCGATACCTTTGAAGCCATTACGTTCTGGTACGACAGCACTCCTGTCGTTGCGGTAAGAGATGGCGTTCCCGGCGATCGTCAGCGACTGAGTCTGGCTCACGAACTCGGGCACCTTATGGTTCTGCCTCCCGAGGATATGGATAATGATGAAGGCAGAGAAAAAATTGCGTTTCGATTCGCAGGGGCATTTTTAGTTCCACAGAGTATTGTAAAAATGGAACTGGGAGAAGAACGGACCAGGTTGGATCTCTTCGAGTTACATCTGCTCAAACATAAATACGGCTTGAGTATGCAGGCATGGATCTACCGTGCGAGAGATCTTGGCATTATACGCCAAAAAGAATACCATCGGTTGTTTGACATATTCAGCGAGAAGAACTGGCGCCAGCAAGAACCCGGCGATCAGATCCCCCCGGAAGAACCCAAGCGAATGAAGCGTCTGGTTATGAGAACTTATACCGAGGGGATTATCTCCTCCTCACGGGCTTCGGAACTACTCGGGGAGAGTATCGAGAAATTCTGCAATATTGAGGAGGAAAAGCATGGAGGGTTCCCCATTGAGATATGTCATTGATGCGAATATTCTGATAGATCTGCAGAATGGGGGCCTCTTATCTCAATTTTTCAGTCTTAAGGCTCACTTGTGCGCGCCCGACGTCGTGATAGAAGAGATCAGCGGCTCTCTGGGGACCTTACCTCAAAAATATGGGTTGATGGTGGATGAGTTATCAGGGGAACTGGTGAATGATGCAATGAACGTAAAGGCTCGCCATAAATGCCTTTCAGTGCCGGACGTCTTCGCTCTCGTTTTGGCAAAGGATATCGGCTGCCCAATTCTGACCGGTGATAGATGCATGAAAAGAGCCGCTGAAGAGGTTGGCATCCCGGTTCACGGTATCCTCTGGTGCTTAAACTGCATGCTGCAAGAAAAGACATTGGATTATCAGCAAGCAATATCTTCATTAGAAACAATCATGCAGAAAAATAGCCGCTTACCCCAGGCCGAATGTCAA
>JAENYT010000045.1 GCA_016841665.1 Methanobacteriota archaeon | reverse complement strand
CCTCTCCGTCTAACTGCCGGGAGTGTGCCCGGCGGACCGGAAAAGAAGAAATACATGCGGGAACCCCGCACGTTATGTATACTCACGAGCACGGGAGAGTTCTGCCGATCGCCACCGGCAAAAGGCGTGTCTCTACATCCTCACCTGCGTTCTCCACTGCTAACCGCTCAGGTCCGGTTGCAGCCTCTCCTGCCGGTGAAACAGAATCATGATGGATACGGGTACGGTGATCCTCTGCACAATCGTCGTCGAGGTCTTCCTTGCGGTACTGCTTGCCACGTACTGGATGGTGCAGAGTACCTATCCCGGGTTCTCCGTATCGTTTCTCAGCCTCCTGACCTTCGCCGCCGGGCAGACGGCCTCCCTCTTCCTCGAAGGCGTCCTGCCGGATTCGGGCAGGGAGACTCGTTCCCAAAAAATTGAATGGTACCGGTACAGGAACATCCACATGCGACGACTCATACGAGCGCCGGTACGAACACTGCCAGCAGCGAAAGATCCTCATGGTGCGCACTCACCGCATGACGGACCCCTGGCGGGGTGACAAATGTCTGACCGTCAGCGAGGGGAATCTCCTTGTCTTCGAACAAAAAGACCCCCGCCCCGTCGATGATGCGATTCCATTCCCACTGGGTTTCATGGTCATGGTCCATGACCTCACAGTTCTTCCACACCCGGACGAGGTGGTAACTGAACGCACCGCCGGTCTCTTTTCCGGTCACCAGGTCTTTAAGGAAGACCCCTTTCCACTCAGGATGCGGATACCAGGGTTTTTCCGCACTCACGATCTCAAGATCGGGGAGAAACACGACTCCCGGGTCAAAGATATCCAGGACGTTCTTCTGTTCCATAATTCTTCTCCAGTCCTATGAGCAGGTAAAAAGAGTAAGATAGGTAAATCTTATTCTTTCACTGCGGGGATTACTTCCTTGAAGATATCGATGCCCCGGTTCACATCGGGACTCGAATTTCCGAGGCAGAAATGAGTGATTCCGGCGGCTTTGAATCTCTCGATCTCCTTGATGAGCCCTTCCGCATCGGTTGCAACCATGAAGTTTTCTTTCATCATGTCATGTCCGACAAGGTTTGCGTGGAGTTCGACCTCCTTTGAATCGTAGACCTTGTACTTGAACATGGCAGGAACCAGGCAACCGGCCCAGAAGCGCAGTCCCTCAATTGCTTTGTCATAGTCGGGATCGGCGGAGTACCAGATCAGCATCGCACGCTCCATCTTGGCGGGGTCTTTTCCCGAGTCAGCCGCACCCTTTACGAAGTTCGGGATGGTAACGTTCTTCAGCACGGACGGGTCCGCAGCCACCGTCATAAGGTGGTCGCCGTATTTCCCTGCAAGCCGTGCACCCTTCGGACCCATTCCGCTGAAGTAGAGGGGAACCTCATCTTCGGGTTTGGTGTACATGAACGCCTTGTCGAGGGTGAAATACTTCCCCTTGAAGGTGACGGGCTCCTGGCTTCCCCAGAGCTGACGCATCACTCCAATGGCTTCCACCGTCATATCCTGCCGCTCGGGGACGCTTGGCCATTCGCCTGTCACCGGGACCTCATTCATGGCCTCGCCGGCGCCGACGGCGATACCAACTCTTCCCGGATACATCTGCCGGAGTGTTGCAAACGTCTGCGCGACAATCGCCGGATTGTATCGCATGATCGGGCAGGTGATACAGGTGGAGATAAAGACCCTCTTCGTTGCTTCGAGTGCTGCTCCCATCCATGCCCAGGCCTGTGCGGACTGTGCATTGGTGTGGTACCACGGGTGGAAATGGTCGTCGGCCCAGACCGAGTCGAATCCGACATTCTCTGCTCGAACTGCCTGTTCCAGTGCATCTCTGGGTTTGTACTGCTCCAGAGACGCGAAATATCCTACTTTCGTCTCCATGTTTACTACCTCGTGCCGGAAAAGAGGGGCCTGCACGGGTAGTGACGATCCCGCGACCAAAATACTGAACTATTGTTCCGGTCATACATTGATCGGTGTGTTCGGCTGGAGTCCACATATCCGAGGCGATACTCGTCGAAAGTTGTTGACCTCAACGTACGTTATTGTGGATCCCGGCTGCCTCGCCCATGCTGTTTCGCTCGTTTCCGGTATTGTGGACTTTCATCCACGTACTGAAGTTTCACCATGGCACGGATAAATCTGCGTTTTATTGCTCGCCATTACGTGAAGACCCCTACGGTCAATGATTATAGGAATACTCCCGTTTTTCCCCTCTGCGTGGAAAAATACTCCCGGGTCCCCTCCCCTGCGAAAAGATGCGCGATCGATTATTGCTCGCCAATACTCCACTCACAGATGCATGGATGGCGAGAAAGGATGAGCGCAAAAAAGAGGGGGTCCCGCCGGAAGGTGTGCGAGCTAGGCGCCGGGGCCTGTATCCTCGATCACCGCTTCGGTGACGTCGATCATGAACGACGCGATCTCCCCGGAAGGAAGTTTGAAGACATAATGGGAGATCCAGGGAAAGTCCTCGCGGTTCCGGTATTTGAGCGGCGTAACGAACTCCGGCTTTTCGGTGGTCAGAACGCGATACAGGAGATCGTGAACATACGGGTTCGGGAGATCGGGGAATTCCTCGAAGAGTTTCTTTCCGACGAGGTCTTCTTTGTTCGTCCGCAGGAGGGCTGCTGTTACCCTGTTGACGTCTTTGATGATGTACTCCTCTCCCTGCCCGACCGGCTCATAGATCAATACGCCGTTGCAGGTGTTCTCAAAGAACGAGTGATACCGGACCTCCTTCAATTCGGTCCTGCGAAGCGCCTCCTCCGCTCTCTTCCGGTCGGTGATATCGAGGATGATCCCATTCCAGACCGTCTCGTTCTTCAGCCGGACGGGTTGTGAGAGTACCCGGATGAACATCTCCGCTCCGGTCGGCTTGATGAATTTCCCCTCGAACTCCCAGGGTGAAACTCTCTGTATCGTGTCCTCTATCGATCTGACCCAGCGTTCCCGGTCTTCCGGAGCGATGCATGCGCCGTACCTCGCAAACCAGGTATCCAGGGGGTCAGGGCAGAGACCATAGACTTCAGTGGAACGGTCATCGACATAATACATACCCCATGTGCCGGAGTCGCGCGCATAGAACTGGTAGACGATCCCGGGAAGGTTACTGGTAATACCCCGGAGCCGCTCTTCGCTCATGCGCAGTGCCTCCTCCGCTTTTTTCCGGTCGGTAATATCCAGGAATATCCCGTTCCAGACCGTTTCGTTCTTCAGACGCACCGGCTGCGAGACTCCCCGGATGTACATCTCCTCCCCGGTGGGTTTCAGGAATCGTCCCTCGAATTCCCATGGTGCAACCCTCCGGATCACATCGTTGATCGATTCGAACCAGCGTTCCCGGTCTTCCGGAGCGATGCATGCGCCGTACCTCGCAAACCAGTCATCCAGCGGCTCGGTCGTCACCCCATAGATCTCCTGCGAGCGCTCATTGACGTAATAAACCCCCCATTCACCGGAATCCCGGGCATAGAACTGGTAGATGATCCCCGGAAGGTTGCTCATTATCCCCTGGTATCGCTCTTTCAGCTGTTTCTCGGCAATTTTCTTTGCCGTGATATCGAGAAAGAGAATAAAAAACTCGCGAGGCGTTTTCCCCCCTTTGTCGGTGACCGGTGCAAACACAACCTGGAGATACGCGATGCCTGATTTTTTGGTCGATGTAAGCGTCTCCGATTTCAGCCGGTCAAAATTGCATGACAGAGTCAATTCAGCGATCTTCCCTTTCCTGATAAGGTCCTGAATTATGTCCCGGGAACACATGATGTCATAGAGCTTGAAATCTGCAAGGTCGGTGAACCTCGCGAGCCCGAGGATCTCGAGCGAAGCCCGGTTTGCATTCAGGATGGTCCCATCTTCCTGGAAGAGGAAGATGCCGCTCGGGACTTCCTCGAAAAGGGTGCGAATCTTACGTTCGCTGTCTTTCAACGCCTCTTCGGTTTTTTTCCACATGGTGATGTCGCGGAGACTTATCATGATCCCCGGTTTTCCGGTAAATGAGATGGAAGGTATAACCGTAGAGATGAATTCCATGAGAAATATCCGTTCGGTCCCACGCTCGATCAGCAGCATCTCATTGATAAAGGCCTGAGAACTCAGAACCCGGTCAATATTTTCCCAGATCGTGGGGCTATCAAAGAGCGCCAGATGTATCCGGGACAGTTCGCTGCCGATAATGTTCCTTCCGGAACGGATGTTGAAGGTATCGATGAAACTTTTATTCACCATGAGGATATGGAGGTCCGC
>JAENYT010000012.1 GCA_016841665.1 Methanobacteriota archaeon | reverse complement strand
ACCCGCAACTTTGGAATGGCCCTCGGGGTATCCTTCGCCGGCATTCTCCTCTCCCTGCAGGTGAGCCTGGCCCGGCCGGGCGTGGCGGTGCAGGCCGCCGAACCTGCCGTGATCGCCGGGGCCATCGGGGGGATCATGCTCGTGGCCGCCCTCGTCTGCGGAGTGGGCCTGGCGGCGCAGGTGGTGCGGTGGCGGATCCTGAGGAATAGGCTGACCGTGGCGGAAGAGCGCTGACTGCGCCTGCTCCCGGCCTGCCGGCGTCGCCTACCCCCCACGGCTATTCGATGAAGCTCTCATTGAGGTCTCCCTCGTTGGCATACCCCCGGCGCTCCCAGTAGCCCCGGTAGGAGGCGTCGTCGGAGACCTCGATGGCGGTCATCCACTTGATCCACTTGTAGCCCCATTTGTCCTCAGCCACCAGCTGGAAGGGGTAGCCCCGCTCCGGGGGCAGGGTGACCCCGTTCATGGCATAGGCCAGGAGGATGTCGTTTTCCCTGATGTAGGTGAGGGGCAGGGAGGTGGAGTAGCCGTCGTAGGCGTAAAAGATCACGGTGTCGGCGTCCGGTGCAACGCCCGATGCCTCGAGAATATCGCTGACCAGGATCCCCTCCCACAGGATGGTGACGTCCCAGCCCTCCACGCAGTAGAGGGTGACCACCTTGGAGTAGTGCGGAAACCGGGCCAGGAGGTCTTCGTAGGCATACTCCCGCGGCTCATCCACCAGGCCTCCCACCGCCAGGCGGTACTCCTCGATGGGGACCTCCTGCGGCCCTTTTATGGAATTTTCCCGAAAATCGGTGATGGAGGAGAGGTCCTCCCCCTCATACGCCCGCACCTCTTTGGCCGCCAGTTCCTCGACCCGCGAGTCTCCCCCGCCGGGGAGGTCTTCGATACAGAGGGCGCTGATCACGACCGCCAGGATAAGGGCGCCATAAATCAGCCACCGCCAGCCAGCGCTGTTCATGCACGATCGGGAGAGCTTCCGTGATGGTGGTATTTATAGCTCGCGGACGGTCGAGGCCCCCTCAGTTCAGGGGGTCGTCATCCGTGCGTGGGGGCACGGCGGTGACGGGGAAGCCCGGTGCCGCAGGATGGAGAAAGGGGATGCGGAATGGTGGGAGGGGGAAGTGCAGGGGACTGTTCCTGCGGACAGAAGCCGGATCGGTCATGCCGCTCCCTTTTTCGGTGATGATCAGGGCAACGCCGGCGGCCATGACCGGCAGGGCGGCGAGGGCGAGCAGGTCCAGCACCTCTCCCAGCAGGGTTACGGAAAGCATGGTGCCCAGCAGTGGATAGATGCCGTAGAGGGACGAGGTGCGGGCCGCCCCCAGCCCCCTGAGCGCCCGCAGGAGGAAGAGGTTGGAGAGCCCATAGGCCACGAATCCGATGCAAATCGCCGCCAGCACGGTCCAGGCGGGGGGGAGGGTTTCTCCTGCCAGTACGGCGCATCCCGTCATGATCAGGCCTGCAGCGAGGCATTTCACCACCACTACCCGTCCCGGTTCGCAGGCCGAAAGGCGACGGTTGATGCTGGCTGCAAATCCCCAGAGCACCGCCACGGCGAGCACTCCCAGGGCACCGGGAGAGATCCCGGTTTCGCTCCCCGGAGCGTAGGAAAGGACCAGGCAGGCGGCGGTGATGCAGCCGAGGGCCACCCAGGCCCGGCGGCTGATCAGCTCCCCGAAGACCAGGCAGGCGATGAGGGCGGCGGCCACCGCTTCAAAAGAGAGGAGCATGGAGGCGGTCGTGCCGGAGGTCTGCTCGAGACTCCACAGCAGCAGGACCGGGCCGACCACCGATCCGATGAGCACCGACCCGGCTAGCCAGGGAAGATCGCCCCGGGAGATGGCCGGGCCCCGGAAGGGCCTGCGGGCAGCGGCGGCAAGTCCCACCACTCCCGCCATCCCCGCTCCGGCCCCGATATAGATCAGCCCGGCGAGGGTGAGCGGGGTCACCCCGCAAAGCATGCACTTGGAGCAGGGGATGCTCACGGCGAAGACAAACGCCGCCGATATGGCGAAAAATATGGATATAAAGTGTTCTGATCCCATCGTTTGGATAAACAAGGTCTTATATTCGAGATATAAAGCTTTTGCAAATCGATTATCGCTGAATCCGGGATCCGGGGGTATATAAGCTGTGAAAATGACTTTGCATTGCGCTTATTTCTTGAAATCTGGTATGGGATGATTATTTATGAGTAAATAGCATATTGGTGCACTATAGGCCTTAAATTTCAAATTAGACTTTATATGGGGGGTTTTTTCTATATCGGAGTCATTTTGTGAGGTATTCATCCGTCACGGCGAAAGCGCAGCTGACCCCCCTGCCGCGGGGGTGAGGGGGCCTGTTGCACCCTCTGTTTCGGCTGCCCCGGCGACCTGCCGCACTCAGGGGAGGGAGTCCGCCTCCACCGCCACGGGTTCGGTCTCCACCGCGGGCGCCACTGCAGGTGCCATGCCCAGCCTGCTCTCCGCGGCCGCCAGGATCATCCCCAGCATTCCGGTATAAGAGATGCCGGCCAGCGCCGACATCTTGGCCAGGTGCCCGTCCCAGCACCAGCCGGGGTTGGGGTTGACCTCGAGGAGGTGGGGCTGGCCTCCGGCGTCGAGCCGCCAGTCGAAGCGGCAGTAGTCCCGGCACCCCAGCCGCTCGAAGAGGAGCAGGGAGCAGCGGACCACCAGCTTCTCCGTCTCCGGGGGGAGATCCGCGGGCTTCGAGGAGAGGTTCCAGTAGGGCGACTCGGGGATCCACTTGGCCTCGTAGCCGCAGATCCGGGGCAGTCCGGGGGGGAGCGAGGAGTAGTCCTCCTCGATCACCGGGAGCACGGTGCAGGGGGCGGGAGGGTTGCCGATGATCCCGACGGTGATGTCCTTGCCGGTGCAGAACTCCTCCACGAGCAGGGAGGCGTCGCTCCCCAGCTGGGAGCGGATGGTGAGGATGGCGTTGCTCAGCTCCTCAGCCGTCCAGGCCACGCTCTTCTGGGTGATGCCGATGGAGGAGTCTCCGCAGTTGGGTTTGATGATCACCGGGAAGCCGAAGGGCACGTCATAGACCCGCTCCCAGGGGTGGACGAAGATCCCCCGGGGGACGGGGACCCCCAGCTCCCGTGCGATCCCCCGCACCAGGGACTTGTCGTAGCACTTGGCCAGCGCCTGGGGCCCCGCCCCGGTATAGGGGATCCCGAGCATCTCCAGGATGGCGGGCACGTGGAGCTCTTTGAGGGCGTCGTTGGCATACCCCTCGTCGCAGAGGTTAAGCACATAGTCGTGCTTCACCCGCATACGCTGCAGGTCGGCGATCAGGGTGTCGTGGTTGTCCACGAAGGAGAAGTGGTAGCCCTTCAGCCCGGCGAGGGCCGCCTTCAGCTGGTCGATGGTATGGAAGTCGTCCTCGTCGAAGCCTCCGTCCGGCTTGACCGGATCGGGTTTCCGGGGGTCACCCATCAGCACGGTGATGTGGCGGATCTGGGCCGCCCCCCGGGGTTTGACCGGTGTCCACTCCTTCTTCACCACCCCGGTCACCAGGAACCGCTGCGCCATCATCCCCAAATCCTGGTTGCGGGTGGAGCGGGTCTCGCAGGAGTGGACGGCGACATCGGAGAAACCCGCCTTCTCCAGGAGATCAGCGATCCGCTCCCTGGAATAGAGGCGCTCGGCGTAGAACTGGTCGGCGATCACCCCTTTCTCGATGTCGCAGATCACCTCTCTGGAGACGAGCCTCTGCCGGTCCACGGAGAGCTCCCGCTCGCGGCAGACAAAGAGCCGGGTGTCGATCCACTCCCAGGAGCGGGGCTGGAAGTGCTCCCGCAGATAGCCCCCGTCGGCGAGATCGAGCACGATCCTGCCGTAAGGCTTGAGCACCCGCCGGATCCCGGCGAGCACCTGCAGGTCCTCCTGCACGGTCTCGAAGTAGCCGAAGCTGTTGCCCAGCACGGCCACCACGTCGAAGGTGTCCGGGCGGTAGGGCAGCTGTTTGGCGTCCCCCTCCCGAAAGCGCACCGGGAGCCCCTCTTTACGGGCGGCAGCCCGGGCCTTCTGGATGAGGTAGTGGGAGCGGTCCAGCCCCTCCACCGTATACCCGCGGCGGGCCAGCTCGAGGGTGTGGCGACCCTGGCCGCAGCAGCAGTCCAGGATGTGGGCGTCCGGGGCAGGGTCCAGCACCCCGCAGAGGTGGGTGACCTCCTCGGCGGCGATTCCCGCATCGTCCACCACGTCACCGTCGGTCTTCAGGTAGAGGGGGGAAAAGATCTCCCGCCACCATTCCGGCTGCACATGTTCCTCCAGCCTCCCCACCGGTCCGAGAGTTTTATGCCCTCGATTCGGTTTTTTGTGGCCATTTGAGGTTTTTTGAGAAATCGGGTCCTTTTTCATCAACCATCATCGCTTCTGGCGTTATTTTCCCATTCGAGTTCAAATCTGTCAAATTTTTACCGCTTAATTGTAAATTTGAAAGAAATTTGCTTATGAATACGTTATACAATTGAAATATAAGCGTTGCGCGAACGCTGGTCACGGACAAAACGAAAGGGGTGATTGCGGGGTTTGCCGGCGGGCGGGGGCCGGCGGTGCGCATACGCCCCCAATCTTTATTTCGTCTCAGGTTGCTCAGTCTCACCATGTCACCCGAAAACGTCGTGCTTCAGCACATAACCCTGGACCCCACCACCGCGAAGGACGCCGAGGCGGCGGTCGACGAGGTCCTCGCCCATCACGAGCGCCTCCCCCTGCTCGTCGAAGGGCTTAACGACCCCGAAGACATCATCCGGGCCAAGACCGCTCATGCCATGGAGCGCATCGCCGCTTCCCGGCCCGAGCTCCTCGCCGGCTACATCCCCACCATCACCCGATTTGCCCGCTCGGATCCGGTTCCCATGGTCCGCCTGCACATGGCCATGATCCTTGGGGAGATTCCCGTGGAACCGGAGGATCTCGACAGGGTCATCGGCACCCTCAAACATCTCCTCGCCGAGGACGACAACCTCTTTGTGAAGAGCTGGTCCATCGTCAGCCTCACCCGCATCGGCATGCGGGTGCCGACCCGGAAGCCAGGCATCGTGGATGCCATCTGGCCCTTCCGTGAGCAGGGGAACGGCCTTTTACAGGCCAAGGCCGCGAGGGCCATCGAGTTGCTGGAGACGGGGGGTAGGCGCGGGGAGCGGGAAGGGGTTGCAACCGCCCCGGAGAAAAATGAGGATCAGGAAAGGGATCGGATGGATTCCTGAACTGCAGACCGGACGTATTCGTCTGGGTCATCTTCCCGTTGCCGCAGGAACTCCACGACGCTCGCGTCGCCCAGTTCGCCGAGGCTTTCAGCGGCAATGTAGCGGATCACGGCGTCCCCGTCGTTCAATGCGTCGATCAGGTACGGGATGGCGCGTGCATCGCCGATCTTCCCCAGTACCCAGTATATCGATGCACTCGTGCTGTGTGCATTGCTGTTCATGTAGGCGATCAGGTGGTCCCCTACAGGCTTCCCCATTACCTGCAGGGCGACTGCGGCTCTCCACCGTGTATTTATGTCTTCATCGTCCATTGCTGTGATGAATGCTGAAGGGGTTTTCCCCAGGTGTTCGAGGGCCTCGCAGGCTCTCAGTGTGGTGTATATGTCGCTGTTCAGTGCCAGCCGCGTGAGACGTTCAATACCGTCCTCAGGAGAATATGCCGTTTCCAAAAAATCACTTCCACAGAAACCCTGTGTTGCCTGGCATAGAATATGTCTACGCCGAATAGAGACTCGGCGCCATGCGATGATATTTCGCACGACGGCGCGATCGCGCTGCCGAAAAAAATATATGCTGATTGTTTGCCCCGGGCGAAACGCCCTCCGGAGGTGCGGTTCCTCCGTTCGGGGCACTACCGGTTTCAGCCGTTGGACGGGAGTTCCCCCTCTCCCCGGGGGAATGTTACGGGAAATGGCGAGCGGGGGCGATATATTCGCCGAATATCAAAAAGAAAATATATTATTCTATCTGGAAAAATTCCTTCCTGATCAGGTACGATGGACGATATCGCGACGATCCGCCGTTGCCTGCCTGCGGTCACCGCGCTGTTCCGCTCAGCCCTCGCCGTCCGCCTGCTGCTGTACCTCGCCGGGGGGCCGCAGACGCTGCAGGCGCTCGCAGGTATGGTCGGCAGCTCCCCGGGAGCGGTGCACCGCGTCCTGAAGCACCTTGCGGTATTGGGGCTGGCAGAGGAGGCGGACGGTGCAGGTGTCCTCACCAACTGCGGCACGATTCTCGCGAAGCAGCTGATCCCCATGCTGGAAGCGTTCCACGGGGTACCCGGCGACGAGCGTTCCGCATGTCTGCTTGCAGAGCAGTATCCGGTGTATGAGCAGCGATTGAAGAGCATTTTCCTCTCCGCTCATGTGCTCACCATCCTCGCCTCTCTCCGGAAGGGCCCGGTGACGCCGGAAGAGCTCAGGGCGATCACCGGGGCCCGTTCGTCGACACTCCGGCCAAAGCTCAAAAAACTCCTCGAAGATGGCTTGATCGTTGAACGTCACCACCGATTTCTCCTTTCCCGGAAGGGGGAAGCGATCGTCTCCCGTGGCCACGCCTTTCTGATGACCGCCGCCCTGGTGGCGATGCAGCGGGAGTTCTGGAACGGGCATGCCATCGGTGACCTCCCCGGGTGCGCCCTCGAGTCGCTCTCCGACCTGATCGATGTCGAGATCAATGATGATACGCCGGAAAACATTGCGGAGAATTTGAACCTTTACTTTGATTTCGTCGAAAGGGCGGAATGGATCTACGGTATCTCCGGGTGGGTGTCGACGCGATTGAGCGAGGAATACGCCAAACCGGTCATGGCAGGAACCCCCATCGAAATGATCTATCCGGCGGAAACCACGTGTCTCCTCTTCCGTGAACCGTATATCGAAAAAATGCAATACTACGACCTCTACCCAAATTTCAGGGTATGGGTGTATCCGGGCCCCGCCCGCTTCGGCCTGACGGTGACCGACTCGCTCTTCGTCCTTAAATTGCACGCTCGGGACGGGGTGACCTTCAGCACCAGCCGGCTCAGGGCGGTCGCCTCCCCGAGGGCCATCGCGTGGGGGAGGCGGGTGTTCGACCACGTCAGGCGGGAATCCGTCCCCATCGAGGAGTTTCTCGCCGACTACCGGCAGAGACGCGACCGGCCCCCGGCGGAACCCTAGAACAGCGGCCGCACCCCCCTCCTCGCCAGTTCATCGACCACGGACTCGAACTGAAAGCTGCCCCGCCGGTAGACATCGACGTGGCGGGAGATCTGCTCACCTCCAAGATCGCTGTAGGAGTAGAAGAGCACCGAGATCTGCTCATCCTCCTCGATGACCCGCGGGTCCCACGATGCGGGCGGTTGCCGGCGCCACCGCCAGCGGGACGGTTCTCCCAGGGCGAACAACGAACGAACTCCCTTTTCCGGGGGCGCCACGCGGTCAATGGTCTGGTCGTCCAAAATCCGGTGCCTCCCCCATACCACGCTCGGGCCGAATGCCCCCGCCTCCATCAGCTCCCGCACGAAGAGGGATGCCTGCATATAGGAGAGCGGTGATTCGTCCCCCTCGAGATAGACCGGCACCCGGTCATCGGCTTGGGAAGGCCGGGGCGGTGCCAGGGCAAACGCATCGAGGACGGGGCAGTCGCCGGGTTCGGGGTAGGGGCTGTCGGCGTGCATCACCCAGACGACGCTGTTGCCGCTGCCTTCGCAGATGTACTGGTACGCCCGGAGCGTGCATCCCTCCCGCAGGCTGAGCCGGTCAAAGACGGCCAGCACCGCCAGCGGGTCCCAGGGGCTTTTGCTCCAGCCCTCGGGCAGATCTCGGAGCGGCTGCTGCCAGACCGCTGCGGCTCTCCGGCGCAGGCCGTCAAGGTATGCGAGGGGAACCGGTGTTGCGTGCATACCGTGCATTCCCTGCGATCCGATACAATGATTGGGGTGGGCTGGCGGACGGGGGAGGTGAGGTGCAACCGCCTGACCGGGAGGTTTATCTGGGCGCATCCTGATTGATGAACAGCAGGATACGGTGAAAATAATGCCGAGCGATGAGGAACTCAGGGAACTGGCGCGCAAGACCGCCAAGGAGAAGGCCGAGTTTTACACCCATTTCGTTATCTATCTGGCGGTGAACCTCTTTCTGATCGCCATCTGGTGGGCGACGGGCGGGCCGGGAACCTTTCCCTGGTTTGTGTTCATCACCTTCGGGTGGGGAATCGGCGTCGCCGGGCATTTCATCAGTGTCTTCCGCGGGCAGGCCTACGTGGTGCGGATGGCCGAGCAGGAGTACCGGCGGCTGAAGGGCGAGGAGGAGCGCAAGTAGACCCCTTTCCCTCTCCGGCAAAAAGCCGGATGCATGGATTCTCCGGGAAAGGGGGCGAAGGACGCAGGGAGAGATGTTCGATCAGTTGTCCCGCCTGAAAATAAAGTGAGTTAATGTGATCTGTTGAACTTCAAAGAGAATCGAAATAGATTTTAAGTGGGTTTTCCTACTCTCATTTTATGGAAAAACGTAGCATTTTTCTTGTTGTGGTCGTTCTGGTTGCAGCACTTCTCATATGCGGATGCACGCAGAGTGAAGTTGCTGCCACAGAACCCCCGCAGACCCTGCGGATCGCCACCACCACGAGTCTCTACGATACGGGGCTTCTGGACGCGCTCACTCCTGCGTTTGAGCAGGAGCACAACGCCGTCGTGCAGATCGTCTCCGCGGGTACCGGCAAGGCACTGGAATACGGCCAGCGGGGCGACGTGGATATCCTGATGGTCCACGACCGCGCCCGCGAGAACACCTTCCTCGAAGAGGGCTACGGCATCAACCGCCGCGTCTTCGCCTATAACTATTTTGTGATCGTCGGTCCGGAGTCCGATCCTGCTGGCATAAGGGGACTGCAGCCTGAAGAGGCGTTCACCACCCTCCGCGAGAAGGGCATTGAGGGCACCGAGGGGGTGGTCTTCGTCTCCCGCGGGGACGACTCCGGCACCCATGGCAAGGAGAAGGCCATCTGGCAGTCCGCCGGGTACGAGTACGCCGCCGATGTCCAGCAGTCCGGTGAATACTACATTGAGGCAGGCTCGGGCATGGGAGCGACCCTGGTGATGGCCAACGAGAAGCAGGCCTACACCCTGAGCGATATCGGCACCTACCTCGCTTACCAGGGCGATCTCACCATTGTCCCGGTCGTCGACGAGGGTGATATCCTGCTCAACATCTACAGCGTGATGGAGATCAACCCTGCAATGCATCCTGGCGTGAACACCAGCATTGCCCAGGACTGGATCAACTACATGGTCTCCGACGATGTACAACAGCAGATCGCCGAATTCGGTGTGGAGAGTTACGGCAGGCCGCTCTTCAACGCTGCCGCCGGCAAAGCCGACACGCTGGGCATCCCTGCTGAAGAATGTGCCACCCCCCTCGCCTGACGGGGATGGGACCTCCCCCCTTTTTGTGATGCCACGGCAAACCTCTTAAGAACAGGGGACCTATGAACGAGATCATCCAGGCGTTCTTCCAGGCCATCGAGCTCATCATCACGCTCGACCCGTCGGTCATGGAGATCACGCTGCGCAGCCTGATCATCTCCTTCTCCGCTACACTCATCGCCACGGTCATCGCCATCCCTCTCGGATTTCTCATCCAGATCCACGAGTTTTACGGGAAGAAGATGGTTATCAATCTCGTCCAGACCCTCTATGCCCTGCCGACGGTTATCGTGGGCCTCTTTGTCTTCGTGTTTATCTCGCGGGCAGGACCGTTCGGGTTCCTCAGGTTGCTCTTCACCCCCACGGCGATGATCATCGCCCAGACGATCCTCATCCTCCCCATCATGACCGGCCTGACCATCTCCGCCCTCACCGGCGTCGATCCCACGATCCGGGACACCATCCGTTCACTGGGGGCGAACACCAGGCAGTACCTGGGCCTGCTCGTCCGGGAGGCGCGCTTCGCCATCATCGCCGCCATCATGCTGGGGTTTTCCCGGGCCATCTCGGAGGTCGGTGCCGCTATCATGATCGGTGGCAACACCCAGACTTCGGCGTTCTGGACTTCGACACGGGTGCTGACCACCGCCATCTCCCTGGAGACCTCGATGGGCAATATCGAGTTCTCGATGGCGCTGGGGATCATTCTTCTCTCCATCGCCCTGGTCGTGAACCTCGTCATGATGAGGGTGCAACAGCGGTGATCTGCAGATGATCGAGATAGCAGGCATATCAAAACAGTTCGGTGTAAAAGAAGTGCTCCGCGAGGTGAACGCAACGGTGCAGGAGGGGGAGATCTTTGCCATCATCGGCCCCTCGGGGTCGGGTAAATCGACGCTGTTGCGTATCATCAACCTCCTGGAGCAGCCGACGGGAGGCCGGGTCCTCTTCGATGGCACGGATATTCACGCTGCTGCCGACCAATCGCTTGCACTGCGACGGAGCATGGGAATGGTCTTTCAAAAGCCGGTCGTCTTCTCCACCACGGTGTTTGAAAATGTCGCGGCCGGGCTTCGCATCCGGGGCATGAGCAAGGCGGCGATCCGGGAGCGGGTGGAGGCGGTGCTTGAGGTGATCGGCCTTGCCGACCGTGCAGAGCAGGGGGCGCGGACGCTCTCCGGCGGCGAGATGCAGCGGGTGGCCATCGCCCGGGTGCTGGTTACCGATCCGGCCCTGCTGCTCATGGACGAGCCGACGGCGAACCTCGACCCCCTTTCGACCGAAACGATCGAGGACCTCATCCGCACGATCAACCGGGAGTACGGCACCACCCTCCTCATCGCCACCCATGATCTGCTCCAGGGTCAGCGGCTCGCCGACCGTATGGGCGTGATGATCGACGGCACCTTTGCCCAGGTGGGCCTCCCGCACGAAATATTCTCAGCACCGCGTACCCGCGGGGTGGCCCGCTTCGTGGGCATGGAGAATATCATCAGGGGCAGGATCAGTGCGTGTGAACAGGGCCTCGCCACGGTCGATGCCGGGGGAAGGCAGGTCATGGCACCGACACCGCTCTTGGTGGGGGAATCAGTCTCTCTCTGCATCCGCCCCGAGGATGTCACGCTCTTTTTGCCCGGCACCGAGGCGGGGAGCGCTAGAAATGTATTTGGGGGAACCGTGCAGGCTATCAAGGCGCTCGGCCCGTTCAGGCACGTGGGGGTAGAGTGCGGGTTTTCCCTCGCTGCCCTCGCCACCTGGAAGGCGGTCGAAGAGCTGGGGCTCCACGCCGGCAGCGAAGTGCAGGTCGCCTTCAAGGCGAGCGCCGTGCACGTGGTGCGGGATGAGGAACGCTGACCACCGCGGCTCAGCGCTGAGGAACGCGGGTCCCCCTGTCACATGGAGCGCGCACCCTGCGCATGCTGACCGGAACCGATGATCCTCGTTCGCCTGGTTACCCTTCCAGGTACCGTATTCCTGTCTCGGTGATGGAGTAGATGATCCAGTTCCCCAGCTGTTCGCCGGTGATCATCCCCGCTTTTTTCAGCACGGAGAGATGGTAGGAGAGCTTGGAGTCGGGTATCCCGAGCACATATTTTATCACGCAGACGCACAGGGGCTGGTCGCGGAGCAAGGAGAGGATCTTCAGCCGGCAGGTGTCGGCACATGCCCGGTGCTCGGCACTGAGGCGCTCCAGGTCCTCATCGGTGGGTATCTGCGCGGTGAGCCCCTCGATGCCCCCGCAGGCACAGAGGGCGCAGGCGACCTCGTCGGGCACCGAGAGGTCTACGGCCGCCCTTTCGTCGCGTGGGGATACGTCGTGAGGCATGAGAATGTCAAAAAGAAAGTGGAATCCGCAGGGTGAAGAAAGTATTCCGCAGTCGCCACTCCCGCACTGAAAAGAATGGTTCCCCCATGGTCTCACCACAACCCTTTTTGGCCGGTGCGGCGTATGGTATTTCAAATTGTATTGAAATAGCTACCCTGAGGTGAACGGTATGAACGACCAGGATATACACCCTGAAAGCATTGTCGAGAAAATGAAGAAGATGGGTTTCGGCTGCGGCTGTGGGTGCTGCGGCTGTGACATGGGGGTCACGGCAGGTGACACCCGAAAGGAACAGGATGCAGAGTAATCACGCTGCCCGGGAACGAAGAGGTGGTATATGAAGGAACCAGACTATGAACGGAACGTGAAGGATATGGTGCGGGAAGGCTACGGCAAAATCGCCGCCCAGTCCTGTTCCTGCTGCGGCAGCGGGGATTGCTCCGAGATCAGCCAGAAGGTCGGCTATGCGAAGCGGCAGCTGGAGGAGGCTCCTGAGAGTGCGAACCTTGGGCTGGGCTGCGGCAACCCCACCGCCCTCGCCTCCATCAAAGCCGGGGACACCGTGCTCGACCTTGGTTCCGGTGCCGGGCTCGACTGCTTTCTCGCGGCGGCAAAGGTGGGCCCCCGCGGGCGGGTCATCGGGGTGGACATGACCCCGGATATGATCGAGCGGGCGACCCGCATCGTCCGGGGGCATGGTTACCGGAACGTTGAATTCAGGCTGGGGGAGATCGAGCACCTGCCGGTCGAGGACGCATCAGTGGACCTGATCCTCTCCAACTGCGTGATCAATCTCTCCCCCGACAAAGCGCAGGTATTCCGGGAGGCCTTCCGGGTGCTGAAACCGGGCGGGCGGCTGTGCATCTCCGATCTCGTCCTTATGGGGGATCTCCCGGACCGGGTGAGGAGTTCGGTGGCCGCCTACATCGGCTGCCTGAGCGGTGCCGTCCGCAGGGAGGAGTACCTGCGGCTCATCGGTGAAGCCGGGTTTTCCTGCGTCAGCGTCATCACGGAGCAGCCGTTTCCCCTGGACTGCATGCTCAATGACGAGACAGCGAGGGTGCTGCTGGATGATCCTTCGTTCTCTGCCAGAGATGCGGAGTCTCTCGCCTCCGTGGTGCGCAGCATTGCGCTGGCCGCGGAAAAGCGCCTTTGAAGCGTGAAAACCGGAGGGATACAATGGAGGCGTTCCGGCGGTGAAGTGCGATCTCTGCGGTGCCCCGGGCACCCGCTTCGTGCGGGTTGTCCACTGCCGGCGCGGCACCATCATCGTCTGTACGAACTGCTATGAGCGGGAACGGGCCCTGCTCGTCCCGCTGCCCGACGGGGACGGCTGCGGCTGCGAACGGTGAACCGGGCCCGCATCTGGGAGACTCCTCCCCCCCGTCCCCGTCAGTCGCGCTTCAGCTTTTTGTAGAGTTCGGGTCCCACACACTGCTCAGCATACCGGCCGCACTGCGGGCACCGTTTGATGGTCAGGGTGGGCGTGCGCAGATGGGCGGCACCGGGAGAACACCTCAATCGCCCCGCCGCCCGCTGCGGTCCGGTTCCTGTACTCCCGCATGAGGGCCTCAGTATAGGCTCCGGTCTTTTTTGTGGGCACGTAGTTCGAGGCCTGCACTCGCCTGAGCAGTTCCTCCCCGATGAGGGCGGGATCCCGGAGACCGAGCGCTGCCACATCCTCGAGGATCCGGTCCAGGTGGTTGATGCCGGTCTCCTTTCCCTCCACGCTGATGGTGCCGATCTCGATCCCTTCCGGCAGCATCCCGCCGCACACGGTGCAGTACCTGCCCTCCCTGTCTTCGGCCACCGCCCTCACCCCCTGATCATGGTCAGGGCCATCTTGAATCTGGTGACCGCCGAGAGGGCGTGGGGGGCGTTGGCCGGGAATATGATGGTATCCCCCTCGTGGAGGTGGTGCGTCTCCCCGGAGAGCCAGACCTCGCATTCCCCGTCCAGGATGGTGACCACGGCGTCGTAAGGGGCCGTGTGCTCCGACAGTCCCTCGTCCGCATCAAAGGAGAAGAGGGTGATGCTCCCCGCCGTGTTGTTGATGATCATCCTGCTGGCCACGGTGCCTTCCTGGTACTCGACGAGATCTTTCAACCGGAGGGCTTTGCCCTTGATATCGTTGCGCGTCTTCTCTGACATCGTTCACCTCATGACAGGTGGGGGGGAGGAGTATGATAGTGCATTCATGCATCCATCTCCTCATCATTCTTCCGCTTTTCGCGGGCATCCTCATGGTTCGGCAGGATGATCACCACGGGGATGGGTCCGGTATGGCAGACCTCGCAGGCATCCACTTGGCGAGGCAGAGGCTGACGGGCAGGGTTGCGACCGCAATCACATTCATTTGTTGTTTCTCCGCACCCGGATCACTTCATGGGTGTTGCAGGCGCATCTACCCCTTGTAGTTGGTCCAGTAGTTCTCCAGGCAGGCCTGCCGCTCCCGGTTTCGCCGCAGCTTGCGCATCCAGGGGAAGGTTGGCTCGCTGCTCTGCTGGGCCGGGCAGAAGGGGCAGAGGGAGTAGGGGACATCGTCGGCCATCTCCCGCCGCACCGGACAGAGGTAGACCCCGTCCCAGGCGTCCACGATCTGCCCGCCGGGGAAGGGAGTGCCCACGGGGTGGGCGGGCTCCTCCCGCACGAACATGGCAAAGGCGGCCAGGAGGTGCTTGAGGTAGAGGTAGCGGGGGTCTTTTTGCGCGGCCCTGGCCCGACAGGCCTCCTCAACCATGGTAAAGTAGGCGGTGATGGCCGGATCCGGCTCCTCCTCCAGGTCAACCGATCCCCCGTTGCGGGCGAGCACCAGCAACCGGTGGTGGGCCTCGAAGATCTGCTCCCGCACGAAGGGCAGCAGCCGTTCCCGGTAGCCCTCGGGAAGATGACGCATCTTGTGCTCGATGCGGGCGCTCATCTCCTCAAGATCCGACAGGGTGTAGCCATCCACCTCGCCAGCGAGCAGGGCGGCGAGTTCACTCTTTGTCCCCGCCCGGCCCATCCGGGCGCAGGCACGGGTAATGGGAGCGATGTCGCCTGCATCATCTCCCGGTGATCTGGAAGGGATACATCCTCGCCATAGGTGTCGACGAAGAGGGAGCAGACATCCCCGGCAACCGGGCCGGGCTTCTCCTGGCGGCCGAGCAGTATGTGCAGGCGCGAAAACATCGTGTGCAGACTCATATGGACTCCTGCGGCTCTCGATACGTGATAAGTGGATGGTGTGCGGATTTAATCGTGGTGGTACTGCAATGGGAGCCGCGATGGGACCCCTCACCCGCAACCCGGGGAGCCCCGGGCTTCAGGGAGTACGGGGCGCCCGACGACCTTGACGATACGCTCCTGGTCTTCCGGATTGATGTTCGCCGCCAGGTTCGGGGGATGATCCCGTACGGTTCCGTCTCGCCGCTGCCGGACGCCGATCATATGGTGAACTGGTTTCGATTTTTTGAAAAGTATATAAAATCCTACCCTCAATGTTCAACCATATACCGACAGGACGGGAATCATGAAACAGATTGCGACAGTACTCATCCTCCTTATCCTCCTCGTCCCGGCATCTTGTGCCGCCATGCAGGGTGCGGGACAGGGGGCACAGGGTGGAGACGGCACCGGGCAGGACGGCATGGGAGAAGGGCAGCAGATGGAGCAGGAGCAGCAGCAGGAGATGCTGAATGCGTCCAGCGGTGTGGGCATCCAGACGCAGCAGCAGATCAGGGAACAGGCCCAGAACAGCAGTGAACTGCAGCTGATGGTCCAGGAACGCCGGCAGGCCATGGCACAGCAGGCCGATCAGCTCCCGCAGGGGGAGCAGGTTGCCGTCCAGAACCAGAACAGGGTCCGTTTGGCGGTCTATGCACTCACCGCTGCGGAAGCCCTTGCAGGGGAGGCCGGACCCCTGCTCTCGCAGCATGCGCAGCAGATCAACGCGTCACAGCAGGTAACGGTGCAGGCGGAGGAGCAGATCCGCACACGCAGTTCTCTGGTCAGGTTCTTCCTGGGAGGCGACGAAGAATCAGCGGATGAGATCCTGCAGCAGGTGGAGCAGAACCGGAACCGGATCCAGGAGATGAACCAGCTGCTCCAGCAGTGTGAGTGCGACGACGAAACGAAGGCCACGCTCCAGGAACAGCTCCAGAACATCGAACAGGAGCAGAACCGGCTCCAGACCCTCGCCCAGGAAGAACAGCAGGACCAGGGCCTCTTCGGATGGCTGCTTTAAGACGCACAGGATCCTGAATTCTCTCCCCTTCCCGATTTTTCCCACGCACCACCCCCCCTGCGCCCGGGGGAAACCTAGATGATTGGGCAGCGGCATGTAGGCATATGCTCAGGGAGATGATCTCCTTCCTCCTGCTGATCGCCCTTGCCGCGATCTTCGGGTTCGCCTCGACCGTATACGACTCACCCTACCTCCCCCGGCTCTTTCTCACCACCCTCGCCCTCGCCTTCGTCTATCTTGTCTTTCGGCTGGTGACCGATCGGGTGGCGAACCGGGCCATCAAGGATGCACGAACGCGGTATACGTTCAGGAAGGCCGTATCCATCGTCTCCTTCCTCGCCCTGGCCCTGGTGATCATCCGCATCTGGGTGGAGAACCCCCAGGTGCTCCTCCTCTCGTACGGGCTCCTCGCCGCCGGGCTGGCCATCGCCCTGCAGGACGTATTCAAGAATTTCGTGGGCGGGATCCTCATCACCGCCACCGGGCTCTACCGGGTGGGGGACCGCATCGAGGCGGAAGGCGTGTGCGGCGATGTGATGGACATCGGTGTCATGAGCACCACGCTTCTGGAGATCCAGGGGTGGGTCTCCGCCGACCAGCCCACCGGCCGGATCGCCGTCATTCCCAACGGATTCGCCCTCTCCCGCACGGTGCACAACTATACCATGGACCACAACTTCGTCTGGGACGAGATCTCCCTCCCCATCACCTACGATAGCGACTGGAAGGAGGCTGCCGCCCTGTTTCTCTCGATCGTCGGCCGGGAGGTGGGGGAGCTGACCGAACAGGCGGAACGGGAGATCGAGGCGATAGGGGAGAAGTACTACCTCCCCAAGAAGATCACCGAACCGGGCATCTTCCTCACCCTCACCGACAACTGGGTCACTTTCGATATCCGCTACGTGGCCGCCGTGCGGGAGCGGCGCGTGCTTCACGACCGATTGTCCCGCCTGCTCCTGGAGGGAGTCGATGCGAGCGACCGCATCCGCATCGCCAGTGAGACCTCAATCGTAACTGGAAAGCATGAGGTGAAGATCCTCAATCCCCATGCCCTATGAACCGCGATCCGGGGAGCACGGCGGTAACGGCCCGATCATCGCCGGGGAGCATCGTCGCGCCGTTATGGGGAGGGGAGCGCGTCCGCGGCCCGCCACTTGCCGGGAGGGATGCGGATCTCGAACCGGGCCCCCTGCCCCTTCCGGCCGGTCTCCCTGATGGAGATGGCGGTGAGATCGAGGATCTCTTTCACCAGGAACAGGCCGTACCCTGAATTCCGGCCGAACGACTGGTGAAAGATGGCTTCCTTGGCGTCATCATCGATCCCGATCCCGTCATCCTCGATGACCAGCGTCCCCTCTCCCCCATTCTCGCAAAACGAGACCGATATCTCGGAAACCCGCTCGCCGTGCTCGACACTGTTGTCGAAGAGGTTGAAAAACGCTTTTTCCAGCATCGGATCGGCGAACACCTCCACCGGTCCCGGATCCATGGTGAACCGCACCCCGCACAGGTGGGCGTGATCGGAGGCTCGATCAAGGACGGCCCGCACATTCTGCCACTCGGGGGGCTTCTCTCCCATGTGGAAGAAATCCTCCGTGAAATCGATATGCCGGTGAATCGCCCTCGCCGCATCGCTCAAATAGGCGAAGTATTTCTTCGTCTTCGCGTTGTCCGGGATATCATCCTGGATCAGCGAGATCACGCCGTACATCCCCGTAATCTGGTTGAGGATGTCGTGCCTGGTGATCCGGCCCAGAAGGGTCAGCTTCCGGTTTGCTTCCTGGAGGGAATGCTCGATCTCCTTTCGGTGGGTGATATCGTAGCCCAGGACGGCCAGGCGCACGACCCGGCCCTGCCGATCGTGTATGGGGTAGGAGTAGTTGGCAATATTTCGTGTTCCCCGCACATCCTCGAACATCCTCGGCTCCCCGGTGCTGGCCACCGCCTCGAACTGCTCCTTTCGGGAGGTTGCGACCTCGGGCGGAAAGACCTCCTCGACCGGCTTTCCGATTAGCTCGCCGACCGGTATTCCCATCCGCTGGCCGATGACCTCGTTTGCCGTAAGGATGGTGCCGTCCCGTTCGACCAGGAGTGCCGATTCGGGGATGGCGTCCACGAAGGCCCGCAGCGTCTCTTCGCTCCTCTTCAGCTCGTCTTCCGCCTCGCTCCGCTCCGAGTCGTCGTACAGGTAGCCCCAGATCTCTTGCAATTCGCCCTGCTCATCGAAGCGGCCCACCGCATTCTGCACCACCGAGATGCACGCACCATCCTTTCGCCTTCGCACACTGCTGAAATTCTCGAGCTTTCCTTCCGCCTTGAGGAGCTGCAAGAACTGGAGGTGATCGCCGGGGGAGGGGAAAGTCTCCGCAATGCTGGTCTGGCGCGCCTCCTCCACCGACCGGAAGCCGAAAATCCTCGCGAACGACGGATTGCAGTCGAGGATCGTGCCATCCGGCGTGGACACAAAATCGCCGGTCAGATCTTCCTCGAAGAACAGGCGATACTTCTCCTCGCTCGCGCGAAGTGCCGTCTCCATCTTCTTGCGTTCGGCGATATCGTGGAAGACCGCCTGGACAGCAGGCTTCCCCGCAAAGGTGACCGATCCTGCCGTGACCTCGACATCGACGGCAGACCCGTCCAGGCGGATGAACCGCTCCTCGACATTCGGCGCAATCTGATGATGGCCGTCATGGATCTGGGCGATCCGCCGGGTTACGAGATCCCGGTAGTCCGGATGAACAAGGTCGAGCACCGGTCTTCCGGTGATCTCCTGTTCGTCCTCTGCACCGACAATCTCTGCCGCAACCCGGTTGCAGAAGAGGATCGTCCCCTCGCTGTGGATGATAATCCCGTGGGGCGAGTGGCGGATTAGCTGGAGGTACTGCTCCCTGCTCTCTTTTAAATCCTCTTCCACCTGTTTCTGGGCGGTAATATCGTGGGAGGCGCACTGCACCCCGATGACTGCGCCCTGTTCATCGCGGAGCGGTTCTGCGGTCAGATCGTAGTAACTGGGCACGCCCTCGATCGTCGCCCGGACGACCTCCCGCGTACCCTTCCCGGTCTCCAGCACCCGCCGTTTTATCGCGGTGAGTGCCGCTGCCTCATCGGGCACAAATAGGTCTGCATCGGTTTTCCCGACCACATTCCCCGGTGAGAGCCCGGGGGGTGGGTTGACGATCCAGGTGTACCTCAGGTCATGGTCCTGGTGGAAGAATACCGTGGGCGAATGCTGGAGAGCGAGCTGGAAGTTCTCCTCGCTCTTTCGCAGTGCTGCCCTCGCCTGCCGCCGGTCCACCGCATGCCGGATCTTGGATGCCAGCTCGGCATAGAATGCTCTCGGTTCCGCGCCCTTCTGCAGGTAGAAGTCGGCACCGTGGTTGAGCGCCTCGATGACCACCTCCTCGCGGCCCCGTCCGGTGAGGATGATGAAGGGGAGGTCGGGGTCAAGGGTGCGCACCCGTTTGAGCAGGGCGATGCCGTCCATCTCCGGCATGTCGTAGTCGGAGACGATGGCATCAAAATTCCGGGTGGAGAGCAGTTCCAGTGCCGCCGCGGAGGACTCACAGGTCTCGCAGAAGATGTCTGCTTCCTTCTCGAGGAACTGTTTTGAGGCTTCCAGAAAAAGCGGCTCGTCATCGACGAGGAGAGTTCGGATCATGGTGGCTCCTGGCATGGTTCAGAGAATTCATAATTGGTGCGGTGAGCATAAAAGATTGCATATAGTGCTAAATAAATAGAAAGAGGAATATGGGGTGTATGCTGATCTTTCCCGGATTATGCGGGTGTATGGGGCTATTCTGGCCTCGTCTCAGGGATAAGGCTGCATCGGGGAAGCACGATGGGGTGCAATCCCGTATGTCCTGATCGGCTGTGTGTAGTCATCGAACCACACCGCCTGCGGGTTCCGCCGAAAGACCATGAACCTGCCGATATCCTCACGCCTGGCCGCCTGGTGGTACTTGAAGTAGATGTGGTGTTCGTCCAGCCCCACCACGGCAATCTTGCCGGTGGTGTGCGACATAGCATAGGTGGATCGCTTGGCAAGACCGGAGCAGTGCTGTTTTGCCTGCTCGAAGATGCGGTAGCCCTCCTCCACGGGCACCGCGAAATGCCTGTTGCCCAGGGTGGGGCGGCACTGGAAGAGGTAGTAGGTCGCATTCCCCGTCCAGGAGAGCTTCCGGAAGAGGTCGGCCAGTACCTGCGGGTCGTCGTTGATCCCCCGCAGGAGCGGGGTCTGGTTGGCCAGCACCGCCCCCGCCTGGTGCAGGAGATCGAGCGCTTCTGCGGCCACCCCGGTCAGCTCCCGGGGATGGTTGAACTGGGTCACCACGTAGATCCTTTTTTCCGGGGTGCTGTAGCGGCGCACCAGATCCAGCAGTGCGGGATCGTCGAGGATGCGGTAGGGGTTGTAGGCCGGAATTTTGGTACCGATGCGCACGATCCGCACGTGATCGATCTCCCGCACCTGCCGGATCAGCGCATCAAGCCGGGGCGTGGAGAGAAAGAGGGGATCGCCCCCCGACAGAAGGACGTTGGTGATCTCAGGGTGTTGGGCGATATAGGCTACATCCCCGGTGATGTCCCTGACCACCTCTTCACCGCTTTTCATGAACAGCCGTTTGCGGAAGCAGTAGCGGCAGTACCCGGCACAGAGGTTGCTCACCAGCAGCAGCGCCGTCTGGTCGTACTTGTGCTCCATTCCCGGGAGCACGGTGTAGGCGCTCTCCTCCGAGGCATCGAGGCTGCCCCACTCTTCCAGCTCCGCCGTGTCGGGGATAGCGATCCTGCGGAGGGGATCGGCCGGGTCATCCCAGTCGATCAGGGAGAGGTAGTACTCGCATGCGCGGAAGGCGAACCTGCGGGCGACTTCGGCGAGGCGCTCCCGCTCCTTTGCGGGGATCTGCGTGACCTTGCGGATGTCGGTGATGTACTTCGGCCCGGGCATGTCCCCTCAGGGATGCATATCCGCTGCCGGTATATGTAGTGATCGGCGCTCTCTCTGGCGGCATGCAGCCCCGGTGAGCGTGGCCCTCTCGTGGGAAATGGCGAAAAGAATGGTAAATGTGGCCTTCCCGCTATGCGGCACGGCCCGGGATTACCGGCGTATCGTGTTCGTCCTCGAAGATCTCGAACGCCTCGGTACCGGGGCCCATGAATCGTTCGAAAAAGCACTCGCTGCAGACGTGTCGCAGGGTGGCCTTGCTCAATACGGCGATGAGCCGTTTGCCCCGCGTATGACAGATATCGCATTCACCTTCGGTCATAAAAAACTCCCACCTCACCGCGGTGCAGGTGCATACAGGCATTGGGCGATATCAGATTTATATATTATTCACAAAATATTAATTGCAGGAGTGAGCGGCGGGTTCCGGTTCCTTCCTCCGGGCCGCCCGCCACGTTTCTGCGGGAACCTCGATCTCGAACCGGGCGCCTCTCCCCTCCTCACCGCACTCTCGGATGGAAATGCCGGTGATCTCCAGGATTTCCCGTGTGAGGAACAGCCCAAGACCGGTGTTTTTTCCGATATTTCGCTCGAAAATGAGTTCTTTCTCGCTTTCGGGAATGCCGGTGCCGTCGTCTTCGATGATAAGGATGCCGCGCCCCCCATTGGCACTCCAGTGGACGGCTATTCTGGATATATCTCCACCGTGGCGCACCGCATTTTCCAGCAGGTTGAAAAACACCTTCTCCAGCATGGGATCGGCAAGAATTTCGGGCATTCCCCTGTCCACCGCCAGCATCGTGCGCCCGAGACACACATTTTCCGCCGCTCGTTTCAGCACGTATTCGATATCCTGCCACTCGGGATCCCGTTCGCCCATGTGCTGGTAGTCGCCGGTAAAGGTGATCTGGCGCCTTATCGTGTCGGAGGTCGCGAGCAGGTGCTGGTACATGCCCTGCGCCTCCGCATCCTGCTGGATGTGATCTTCCAGCAGGGCGAGAAACGCCTTCTGGGCGGAGACCTGGTTGAGGATATCGTGGCGGGTGATGCTCGCAAGGAGGTTGAGCTTTTTACTCGCGTTTTTGAGGGCAATGCGCTGGAGCTGTACTTCATTGATGTCCTGGTGTATTCCCAGAATCCTCACGGCATTCCCCGCCTCGTCCCACTCGACCACGTTTCCCCGCGTGTTGATCCATCTCCATGTCCCGTCTGCGGTCAGTATGCGGTAATTGGTGTCGATGAATGGACTCTTCCCGGACATGTGATCGGAAAACAGGTTCATCACCCGATCCCGATCATCAGGGTGCATGAGGTTGATGAAGGAGGCCATCGTGGTCTCCTCCTCGCGGTTGCCGTACCCGAGCAAGTCCTCCAGGAGGGTGCTGTGCACTCCCCGGTCCTTGGGGATAAAATACTCCCACAGGTACAATCGAGCTGCGTTTATGGTGAGATTGAGCCGTTCCTCGCTGCTGCGCAGCTCCTGCTCGACGCGCTTCATCCTGGTGACGTCGACAAGGGTATTGACGCTGCCGATGTAGGTGCCTGCCTCACTCTCGATCGGGGCTGCACTGTACAGGAGATCGAAATTTCGACCGTCATTGCGTCTGAAAAGCACTTCTCTTCTCAGGATCCCCCACTCGTCCCCTTCTGCGGGGAATGTTGGATATCCGACCTCTCCGGCGATGAATGGGAATACGGTTTCTACCGGCTGCATCAGGGGATTGCACCCGGCAAGTTCGTGCGCCCTCAGGCTTGCCCGGATAACCCTCCCCTCCCGGTCACAGACGATGATGGCCTCCGAGGCCTGTTCGAGAATGGAGCGGGCCAGTTTTTCCGAGGCCATGATCGCCTCAGTCCGTTTCTGCTCGGAGAGATCGGTTGCAATCACGCACATCCCGGGCAACCCTTCGACCGCCGCAGGGCTGAAGGAGAAGAGAGCGGGCATGGACGTCCCGTCGCAGGAGGCGAGCCGCACTTCGCCCCTTCGAGAGGTCTGGTCAGGGTGGGCCATCAGCGCCTCGATGGTCCTTCGGTCTTCCGGGGCGACATACCGGGGCAGGGCGGAACCGATAATCGTTTCGGGGGGGGCCTTCACCATCGCCGCAAACCGGCTGTTGCAGTAGAGGATTGTGCCGTCCATCGCTGCCGTCACCGCCCCCTCGTTCATGGTCTCCACGAGCACCCGGTAGGGATGTTCGGCACCCTGCAGGGTGAATATGCGGTCTCCCTCGCTGGTGGCCACCAGCAGCGCGTCCACCTCCCCGCCCCGGATCGCCCGCAGGGTCTCCTCGGCCTCCTCGAGCCGCGCCCGGAGCGCCCTGTTCTCGGCGACGAGATCATCAGCGGATACGGCTTCATTCCTCATCATGCACCTCCCTGCGCCGCGTTTTTCTGTGGTGGATGCCGAGGCCGATGAGCACGCGCTCGGTTTCGGAGAGGTCGCCGACCAGTTTGCGCTGGGGACTTGGGCTCTTTTTGATCAGCGTCGGTGCGGCGATGATCTCCTCCTCTGCTGCCACGTCCGGTTTCTGGTAGAGGTCGACCACCTCAAGCTCGTAGTAGCCCTTGAGGTGGTCTTCGCACAGCTTCCGGATATTGTCGATCGCCATGACCGACCGTGGGGTGATGCCGGTTACGCAGAGACGGAGCACGTAGTAGCGCTGCCCCTGCTCTGCGGCGGCCTCCTCAAAGGCTTTCGTGGTTTCCTGCGGTTTCTTCTCCGACATACCCGGTCTCCCTTCTGTGGTCAATCGATGTGGCGCAAGTCAAGCCCCACGAGCACGCGTTCGGTATTCGAGAGGTCTCCGATGATTTTTTTCATCGGCGTGGGGAGTTTGCGGATCAGTGTGGGGATCGCCACGATCTGGTCGCCTGCAGCCAGCTGCGGGTTCTGCTGGAGGTCTATCACCTCGATGGAGTACTGCCCCTCCAGGTGCGTCTCGCAGATCTCCCGCAGATTGGCAAAGGCGGCGAGCGATCTGGGCGTCTGCCCGGCGACATAGAGCCGGAGTTCCCATCGATCCGGCGGTGGCGGGGTGGTGTTTGCAGTCATGACCTCTCACCTCCTGTCCGATCTGCGGTGCTCCGCCAGTGCTTCTCGGTCTTCTGCGAGCATTTCCTGCTGCACCCGTTCCTGCTCGATGGCGGTCTCCAGATCGTCCAGCTCGCTCTCGTATTCGGCCCTGAGGGCTGCGATCTTTGCCTCCAGCGTCTCGCGCCTGCGCTGGATCGCCCTCGTTCTGGCGTCGAGCTCCTGCGTGCGGAGCAGTGCCGCGGCGTTTGCCTTCGCTTCTTGGGTGAGCCGGGCAGCCCCGGTGAGCACCCCCTCGGGGCCGACATAGACGTCGTTGAGGTGGATCCCGTCATCGCTGAGGACAAATTCGCGCATCTGGTTGGAATGTGCCATGCCGCGTGATTTCAGGAGGTTCAGCACGCGGTTGCGTTCGGCGTTCTCCTCCACGTAGCCGAGCAGCAGCCAGGTGTCCATGATCGAGGAGACGCGGACCTCGGTGCTCTCGATGGATGCTCCCCCGAGCGTGAGGTCGGTGAACAGGGCGGTGATCTGGTTCGCCTTGAGAAAATCGATCATGCGGGTGAGCATGGAGCGCACCTGCAGGTCGCTTCCCACGCTGATCAGGTTGGAGATGGGGTCCACGACCACGACGTCGGGCTGAAACTCGCTGACCAGTTTGTGCATCATGGCGAGGTGCATCTCCAGGCCGTAGACGGTAGGGCGCGAAGCGTGGAATTGCAGGAGCCCACTTTCTGTCCACCGTCCCAGATCGATGCTGATGGACCGCATATTGCGGACCATCTGCCCCTTTGATTCTTCGAACGCGAAGTAGAGGCAGCGTTCTCCCCGCGCGCAGGCGGCATTCGCAAAACTTGCCGCCACGCTGGTCTTGCCCGTCCCGGCGATACCGGAGACGAGGATGGAGCTCCCCCGATAGTAGCCGCCGCCCAGCATGGTGTCGAGGCGCGCAATGCCGCTCGACACCCGCTCGGACGATACCTCGTGGTCCAGCGCCAGCGAGGTGACCGGGATGACCGAAAACCCGTCGGCATCGATTAAAAACGGGTACTCGTCCATGCCGTGCGCGCTGCCCCGGTACTTGACGATGCGGAGCCGCCGGGTGGCGATCTGGTTCACCACCCGGTTGTCGAGGGCGATCACGCAGTCGGCCACGTACTCCTCGAGGCCGTAGCGGGAGAAGGTCCTCTCCCCCGCCTCCCCGGTGATGATGGCGGTGACTTCCTTTTCCTTGAGCCACCGGAACAGCCGGCGCAGCTCCGCCCTGAGCACCGTATGGTCCATGAAACCGGAGAAGAGCACCTCGATGGTGTCGAGCGCCACCCGTTTTGCCCCGATGGAATCGATGGCATGGCCCAGGCGGATGAACAGCCCCTCAAGGTCGTACTCGCCGGTCTCCTCGATCTCGGTCGGCTCGATGTGGATATGGTCGATCACCATCTTTTTTTGGGCGATCAGGCTGTTTAAGTCAAACCCGAGGGATGCCACATTCTTGGCGAGGTCAGCGGGTGTCTCTTCGAATGCCAAAAAGACTCCCGGATCATTGTACTCCATAGCCCCCCGGACGAGAAACTCGATGGCGAGCATCGTTTTCCCGCATCCCGGGCCGCCGACGACGAGGGTGGGCCGGCCTGCGGGCAGCCCACCCTCGGTGATCTCGTCGAATCCACGGATGCCGCTCGGGCATTTTATCAGTCCCTCGTGTTCTGGTATACGCAAATATACGTCCTTCATTCCATGCTCACCACATTACTCGTACCATCAATGAAAACTGGCTGCGTTCAGGAAGCACTGATTATCAGGAGGTGGGTGCACATCTGTTGGTATATTCCCTGAATAACGGTACTTCGATAGTTTGGCTTAAATATATCGGACAGATTGAAACCAATGGTGTGGTACCGTTTTTAGAAAATCCACCCCATTTTTAGGCCCGACGGGAATCAAACGGGTTCTACCCCCTCCATACGCCACTTGCCCCTCGGGATGGCGATCTCGAAACGCGCGCCCCTGCCCTCTTCGCCGCACTCGCGGATGAAAATACCGGTGATCTCCAGGATTTCCCGTGTGAGGAACAGCCCAAGGCCGGTGTTTTTTCCGATGCCTTTCTCAAAGATCTCCTCTTTCTGTGCAGCCTGAATGCCCACGCCGTCGTCTTCTAAAACGATCACCCCTTCGCCGTCCCGTGAGTGGAAGCTGACCCGGATCGTAATGGGGCTGTTGCCGTGGACGGTGGCGTTTTCCAGCAGGTTGAAGAACGCCTTTTCCAGCATAGGATCGGCAAAAATCTCCGGCAGCGGGGTGGCGATCTCCAGGCGGTTGCCGTTGAGTCGGACGCTCTCCGCCGCCCGCTTCACCACCCATCGCACGTGCAGCCATTCGGGGTCCCGCTCGCCCATGTGCTGGTAGTCGCCGGTAAAGGTGATCTGCCGCCTTATCGTGTCGGAGGTTGCGAGCAGGTGCTGGTACAGGCCCTGCGCCTCCGTATCCGCGGGGATGTGCTCTTCCAGCAGGGCGAGAAATGCCTTCTGGGCTGAAACCTGGTTGAGGATGTCGTGGCGGGTGATGCTGGAGAGCAGGTTGAGTTTCCTGTTTGCCTCCCGGAGGCTCTCCCGGGATGCGTGGAGGGGACTGATGTCATGGTCCACCCCGATCATGCGAAGCGGCCGTCCGCCATCATCCCGCTCCACCACCTTCCCGCGGCTGAGGATCCAGCTGTACCGGCCGTCTTTCCGCTTCATCCGGTATTCCAATTTTACGCAGGGGGTCTCACCCTGCATATGGGCCTGCAGGTCGTTCGCCACGCGCTCCCGGTCATCAGGGTGCACTGCTTCCTCCCACGGTGGGACATCATCATAATCCGTATAACCGAGGAGGCCGGGCCAGTAGCCCTGGGTGATCACCTCGCCGTCGATCAGGTTCTTGTCCCACGCCCCCAGGTGTGCCGATTCGATGGCCAGGTTCAGGCGCTGCTCGCTCTCTTTGAGGTTCTCCTCCGCCCGTTTGCGCTCGGTGATGTCCATGAACATGCCGAAGGAACCGATAGTCTTACCGGTTTCATCCCTCTTCGGGATTGCGGAAACCAGTGTCCATCGATCGGTGCCGTCCCTGTGCTTTAGACGGCACTCATACTTGCCATGAAGACCTTCCTGTCTCTGTGCCTGGCGTTTGGCATGCTCCCTGAGATCCTCCTCGTAGAGGAAATCGGGTACCGGTCGGCCAACCATCTCCTCAACGCCGTAGCCCAGCATGGCTGCCATCGTGGGATTGACCCACTGGGTGACGTGCTGATCATCCTGTTCCCAGATACCTTCATTGGCGGTTTCGACGATGGTCCGGTACTTATCCTCACTCTCTCTCAATCCCTCATCCATCCGTTTGCGCTCGGTGATGTCGGTGAGTATCACGGCGAACTGGTTTTCCCTGTGCACCGGATACGCATAGATGCTGAACCATTTGTCAATTCCGGCGTTGTACTCCTCAAACCGTGTCGATCTCCCGGTACGGACGACGTCATTGTAGCGTTCAAACCAGATCGGCTCGACATAGGGGACGATCTCGGTGATGCCCCGACCTATGACCTGATCGCGCTGCAAACCGGTGTTCGTTTCATAGGCCGGATTGATATCGAGGATGAGATAATCGACAGGCCGTCCCTCCTCATCATAGACTATCTCGTGGAGCACGAAGCCTTCTCCCATCGACTCGAAGAGCTCCCGGTACCTCTGTTCATTCTCGCGCAGCGATTCCTCCACCCGTTTCTGCTCGGTGATGTCGTTTCCGATGCAGAGGAGCCCTGCCCTCGCGCCCCGCTCATCGCACACCGCCCGGTTGGTCCACTGGATCCAGACCCTTCTCCCGTCTCTGGTGATGTTCTCGTTTTCGTGGTTTTTGTACTCCTCCGGGTTGGTGCAGACATCCCGGATGATCTCACTCATGTCGCGCCCGGAGCTCTCCGTCTCGGGAACGATGGTGCCTACCACGTTTCTCCCCAGGACTTCATCGAGGGTGTAGCCGAAGAACCGCTGGGCGAACTCGTTGAAAAAGGTGATATTCCCGCGGGTGTCCATTTTCAGGATGATCAAATTGGCGTTCTCTACGAGATCACGGTATTCTTGTTCACTCTCCCGCAATTTCTCCTCGCCCCGTGTTCGCTCGATCATATCCGCAGCCTGACGGGCCAGGATGTCGACGAGCCGCAGCTCGCGCACCGCGGGCGCATGGACCCTGCAGAAGTGGGTTGAGAGGATCCCGAGCAGATGGCCGTTTCTGCTCACCAGCGGGGTGGACTGCACGGCGCGGAGGTCTTCTTCGAGCAGCACCTCCGCCGTCTCCTCATCGAAGACGGGGCTCTCGCAGATGTCCTCCACCACCACCCGTTCCAGCCGTTCCAGCGCCGCCCCGCATGCCGTTGCATCCCCGGCATCCACATACTCAAAGAACTTCAGGAAGGGGGGGTTGAAGTGCTTCTGTGCCACGATCTTCAGCATTCCGGTGGCAGGGTCGAGGAGCTGCAGATTTCCCTTGTCCGCGCCGGTGATGGCAATCGCAGCCTCCAGTATCTCCTGGAGGAGTGTATTGAAGTTGTCGCCTTCGAGGTAGCGCGTGCTCAGCGAATGCAGGATGTTGAGATCACGGATCTCCGTTTCAAGTTGCGTTTCCAGGGCCAGGCGCTCGTTTTCCCTTTGTTTACGGTCGGTGATGTCCTGGAAGACCACCTGAATTGCTGGTTTCCCGTCGAAGGTGACCTGCCCGCCCGTGACCTCGACATCGATGGCAGAACCGTCCAGGCGAATGAACGTCTCCTCGATATTCGGGGCGATGAAGTGGTGGTTGTCAAGGAGCTGCTCTATTCTCCGGACCACGAGATCCCGGTAATCCGGATGGACGGCCTCGAGCACCGGTTTCCCGATGACCTCCCGCTCGTCATCTACACCGAGGATCTCTGCCGCAATTCGGTTGCAGAAGAGGACTGCTCCCTCGTGGTGGATGATAATTCCATACGGCGAGTGCTTGACCAGCTGGCGGTACTGCTCCCTGCTCTCCTGCAACGTCCGTTCCGCCCGCTTGCGGTCGGTGATATCAGTGGCAAAGGCGCACATGAACTCCTTCTCACCCATCAGGCAGTAGCTGAGCGAGAGCTCCACGGGATAAACCGTGCCGTCACGCTTCTTGTGGTGTGATTCAATGCGGAGGCTCTGGTTCTCCTTCAGGTTTTGCCAGACCTCTTGCCAGGCCTCATTGAACCCTTCGATATCAAAGTCGGGATCCACGTCCGGTACCCGCTTCCTGAGGAGTTCGTCGCGGGTATAGCCGAGCTTCTGGCAGGCAAACTCGTTGACGTCGATCAGGAAGCCCTGGGGATCGATCCAGTAAAACTCAGCCGAGAGATGATCGATGGAGAATTGCGTCCGCATCAGCGCTTCCCTCGCCCGCCGCCGGTCCACCGCATGCCGGATCTTGGATGCCAGTTCCATATAGAGCGCTCTCGGCTCGGTGCTCTTCTGCAGGTAGAAGTCGGCACCGTGGTTGAGCGCCTGGATGACTACCTCCTCGCGCCCCCGCCCGGTCAGCAGGATGAAGGGGAGGTCGGGTTCCTGTTCGCGCACCGCCTTGAGCAGGGCGATGCCGTCCATCCTCGGCATATCGAAGTCGGAGACGACAGCATCGAAGGATCCTCTTCTGATCAGGTCAAGGCCTGCCTGCGCAGACTCGCAGGTCTCACAGGCGATGCCGTCTTCCTTCTCGAGGAAGGCTTTCGATATGGCCAGAAACACCGGTTCGTCATCGACGAGAAGAGTGCGGATCATGGATTCATCGGGGAAATATCTAAACGGGTATATTGGGGTTTGTGAATAAAAACGTTCCACTTGGGGCCATTTTATATAAATATTGAGATATTAATGAAAATGCAATGGTTTCTCCCTGTGGCCATCCTCAACCCTGTATTTCCCCTAAAGGCCTTCATGGGCGTTCCTTTCTGTAAAAGGGAACCCCTGGGGGGAGCACCTTTATACCATGAGCGACGATGTGGGCGCAAAAGAGGTGAACTGCGATGCGACTACAGGACATCGATATGACGAAGCACACGAAGAATGAGTTTCTCAAGCAGGCGCGTGCACGGCTTGACGAGATCCGCGACCTCCAGGCGAGCATCGAGGTGCAGAAAAAGGACGCACCCAAAATGGTGCAGGAGGACCTGGACACCTGCGCCCTCGATATCCAGCGCTATATCCTGCGGGCCGAGGACGAGATCGAGCTTTTAGAGCATGCCGAAGAGAGGGATTGGATCGGCATGCGGGGCGGGGTGGACGAGGCCATCGGCGATGCCCAGAGGGAGGTGGAGCGGGCCTACGAGCTCCTGAGTAACCCCTTAGCAGGGAAGCGCCCGGAGAGGGAATTCTCCGAGTTGCGGTGAAGGCCGGGAAAAGACGGATTCACCGGTGGGAGGGCCACCGTGGAGACATCGCTTTAGCGGTGAGGGGGAGGGGCCTGTGGGGCAAGGCCGGGTTCCCGCGCGGACCGATCGTAATGAGAACCTCATGTCCCTCCCTCCTGATCAATTTCCTGTGTTCATTCGACACCTTGTTCGGTCATGCTATGCTCGTTTGAGGAAACCGTGCAGGTAACCGCTCCCAAAAACCTGAGGGGAGGATATCAGTCGTAAAAAATTATCGTGATTTGCGGGAAAGTTCTTCCATTAGCTCGACTTGGATTTTCTGGATCTCCAGGAGTCTCTGTCCCTGATTGATAAGGAGGTGATCAATTTTCTCGTGCAGATGGTGAATTTCCAGTTCAGCTTTCAGGTTCACCTGATAATCCCGTTCCGCCTGAAGGCGATCCCTCGCTTCCTGGCGATTTTGGCTCATCATGATGACGGGTGCCTGGATGGCGGCAAGGCATGAAAGAACCAGGTTGAGGAGGATGAAGGGATAGGGATCGAATGGTTTCAAAAGAAGCAGGAAAGAATTTACTGCTATCCACACCAGGATCACACTCATGAAGAGGCTAATAAATATCCAGCTTCCTGCAAAGTCGGCGAGCCTGTCCGCCAGACGTTGCCCGAATGTCAGCTGCTGATCAAATTCGATATTGAGGTTCTCGGAGAGCAGCTCCTCTTCCTTCATACTTTTCATGACCTGCTCTTCAAGGGATGTGACCTCACCTTTTTCTTCCTCAAGCACTTCCTCTACCCACTTGGCCCGGAAATGATTGAGATCAGCGATACAGATGTAGCTGCTGTCCGACCACTCCGGGTATTCCTTCTTGATGAGATCGACCACAGGCTTCAGGACAAATTGTGCAGGGATTGCCTCATCTCGGTTCTTCTGTTCCTTACAAATCTGACAGATTACCTTTTCCTGTTGATCAACGTTCAACCAGCTTCACCTCCACATTAGCACTATCGGAAGGATGGGTGATATAAAATGCACATTACTCTAGACCGCGAAGGTATCATAGACCATGAAGGCTGCACGAGCTTCGCAAATCGCCGGGAGACCTGCCCCGAGATCTTTGAGGAAAGTCCGGAGGACAGGCTGAGCCGGATTGTGGAGGCCTAACGGGTCGACGAGGATATCATCTGCGGGGACGGTGAGGCAGGGAGTGCCTGTCGGGGAAGGGACAATTCCCGTGTGAAACGGGAAAATGGAAGAAAAGACCGCCTCAGTGCCAGCGGTCCATGTGCTGCCGGTGGGTGGTGAGGTAGGCGCCTGGCTGGTAGAACCGGTCGTAGAACTCCAGGTCGAGGTGATGGGCCTGGAGGTAGGTGAGCACGAAGATGCTGGGAACGGTGCCGGGGAACTTGCCGAACCGGTCGTAGATGGCCTGGGCCTGGAGGGCGACGCACTCCCTGAACTCCTCGCTATGGACTTCGGCGCTGCCCCGGACGGCGGGGGTGTCCCGGTACTGCCCCGGCGTATCCGGGTGAAACGGACCGCCGGGACCGAATTTGCGCGCCACCAGGGCGTCGACCGCCTCCCGCATATCCCGGTAATGGGGCGGGCAGAACCCCTCGAAGATCCCCGCAAGGCCGGTGGGATTGGGCAGCGGCCAGCGTTCGTCGGTATCGTACCGGAACCCGAGGCCGGTTACGGCCGGATCCCCGCTCGCCCCGAGGATGCTGTTGGGATCGATACCGTCGTACATCCACCCGCCCAGCCCGATGGGCTGCAGCATCAGCATGCCCGCAAAGCAGGCGCAGGCAAGCTCGGCGGTGAGTTCGGCGAGGGAGAGCTGTTCGAGAAAGGTCAGGGGCAGCGGGTTGTCCACGTCGCAGAGATGGCGGAAACGCGCTATCCCCTCGAGGGGCTCGTGGTGTACATCATCGTAGATGCAGGAGCCGTTCTGCAGGTAATAGCAGAGGGCGGCGATCACGTGCTGGGCGAGATCGCCGACGGGAATGAACAGCGTCGTCCCCGGCTGGTTCGCCACCCAGGTGTTGTGCCCCTCGACGTGGGGCACCTCGGGGGGCAGCGGCAGCCTACCGTCCCGGATTTTGGTGATGCGTGACCGGTGGGCTTCCAGCAGGGCGCCCGTGTCGAGGAGCCCCTCGTTCGAGCGGTCGGCGAGGGAGGGGGCGTCGCGGGTGGCCACGAAGTAGACACCCGCATCATCGGTGTAGAAGAGCTCGCTGGTGTGGAACCCGGCAGCGGAGGGGAAGGTGCGCCCCCCGGCGGTGCCGGCATAGTTGGAGAGGTGCGGGGCGTAGCGGGCGTTGCGCATGATCAGGTTGTGCCAGCCGGTGTTGCCCCCCATGGCCGTGAGGATAAGCATCTGTTCAAGTTCGGAGAGGGGGACCGGCTCATGGCGGGAGGTGTAGGCGAAGTAGCCGTCGGGGATGGACGCCCCCAGAAAGAACCGGCGGGAGTGCCGGCCGAAGAGGGCGTTGACAAACGGATACCGCAGCAGGTCTTTAAATCCGGGTGGATAGCTCGTCTCTTTCATGGTTTATTCCTCCGGTGTGCGGGGATTTTGAGGGCCGGGGAGTATTATATGGCGACCACCGCGCCCTGCAGGTCGGCATGTACCGTCCCCTTTTTGAGGAAGGATTCCAGGGCATCGATGGCCCTGATGTCGAGGTCCCGCCGGTTCTCGCCGTAGTACGCCGGGACGCCCTGGCTGGTCACGAACGCCGCCGAGTAGATCGCCTCATCCGAAAGTCGCTCCCCCTGCACGAAGAATTCCTGGATGCGGTGGCCTTCCGGGTTCTCGACCTTGATGTAGCAGTTGATCCCCCGGCAGCGTTTGACGTAGCCCCCCATCTGGCGGTAGGGGTCACGGGAGAAGGTATGCTCGAGGTTTTCCTCCATCATCGCCCGGAGCTCGGCCCCGGTCAGCTCCACCACGGAGACCGGCGGGTTGACCGGGATGATGTTCCAGAGGTCGTTTCTGGTGACCGGCCCGGGCGGCACGGGCGCCCCGTAGCGCCAGCCATTCGAGAAGGCCATCTGTGCACCGGAAGCGTCGAGGAGCGCCTGGAGGAGCAGGTTGTCCATGGTGGATTCGAGGACGGCATACCGGTGGAGCGGCGTGGCGGTATGCCCCACGACCGCGTCGAGATACTCCCGGTGGGGCTCCATGGCAGATGCCACCAGCGCACCGACCGCGGGATCCGGGGGAATGATTTCATCGATGGTGATCAGCTCGTGCCGGAATCCGGCCACCCTCTGGTTCTCCACGACCAGATCGAGCCTTCCTGCGAACGATCCGTGGCAACCGGACTGGATGATCACGGTGTCGTGCACCAGAACGGGGCGGTAGAGCCGGTTGTGGGTGTGGGCGGAGAGCAGCACATCGATGCCCGCTACCTCGAAGGCCAGCTGCACCTCCTGCGGAAAACCGAGGTGGGAGATCACCACCACCAGATCCACCCGCTCCTCCTCCCGCAGCCGGGCGATGGCGCCGGGGAGTTCCTCCCTTCCTGCGGTCAGGTAGATCCCCTCGGAAAAGGATGGCGGCATCGTTTTGTCCACGATGGTGGCGGCGATGCCGATGATCCCGATCGACAGCCCCCCGACCTCCCTGATTGTGAAGGGGTCGAAGGTCAGCCCGTCCGTCGCCTTGTCGTAGCAGTTCAGGGCGAGGACCGGATAGTCCAGGTCGCGGGCGATCTCCCGGAACCGTGCCGGGCCGTAGGCAAATTCCCAGTGTGCGGTCATCCCGTCGAACTGCAGGGCGTTGAGCACCGGCACCATCGCCTCACCCCTGCTCTGCACCGCCGGGTAGGTCCCGTGGATGGTGTCCCCGCAGTCGAGCACGAGGACCTCCCCGGGCCTCTCCTCCCGCACCTTCCCGATGAGGCCGGCGATCCGGGCATAGCCGCCCGCCTCCCGGAAGACCGCTCGGTTCCCTTCCCAGAAGAGCTCCTGGTGCGGCTCAAGATAGCTGTGGGTGTCGTTCACCTGCAGGATGGTCACACGCGGTCCCATGCACCTTCCCCCTGCCCCGGCCCTACCGGCTCGTCTCCTTTCGCTTCTCGACGAGAAGCCGCGCCGAGCTTTTCACGATCGGCTCCTCGTCGTCGAGGGTCTCCGTGATCATTGCATCGGCCCGCTCATTCTCCATGTTGGCGAGCACGAAGATGGTGGCCAGGCGCACCCTCCAGTCCTCGTCGTGGAGGGGGGATGGGAGCTGTTCGGTGAATGTTGCGGCGCCCACCCTGCCCAGAGCAGTGACCGCCCGCCGCCGCACCTCCGGCATGTCATCGTAGATCAGGTGGACCAGAGGTTCTCCCGCCCGGGCATCCCCCAGTCTTCCCAGGGCCTGAGCAGCCCTCGATCGCACCCCCCAGTCGCCGTCCCGCAGGATGGCGATCAGGGGCTCTACGGCCCGCAGATCGCCGATGCCGCCGAGCGCCCACGCCGCCCGCAGGCGGACCACCGCTCTTTTGTCTCCCAACGCCTCGATAAGTGGTTCTACTGCCGGTTTTCCGATGTCAGCCAGGGCATAGGCGGCGCTCCATCGCATCTGCTCGTCCGGGTTGCCCAGCTCCCGGACGAGATCCTCGACCGCCTCCTCGCTTCCGGCCACCTGCAGGCCTCCTGTCTGCTGCGTCATATGAGCGAGGGAGTGGTGACGGGAGGCCATAATACCTGCGGTCGGGCGGGAGGCGCACCAATGTATTTATACCATCGCACCGTAGCGGAATCGCCGATTGGAAGGCGCGAAGCGTCGAGGAGGGGTATGATGACGACCGAACCTGTGGGACCGGAAGATCAGATAGCTGAGCGGGCGCTGCTGCCCCTCTATACCATCACTTTCATCGGCACCCTCGGCTACGGAATCATTCTCACCTTCCTGGTCTTTTTGGTGACCGAATATGGCGGCAACGCCCTGATCTACGGCCTGCTGGGGGCCACCTACCCGGCGTTCCAGCTGGTGGGAGCACCCATCCTTGGGCGGTGGTCCGACTCTGTCGGGCGGCGGCGGATCCTGTTGCTCAGCCAGATCGGCACCATGATCGCCTGGCTGATCTTTCTCCTCGCCCTCTTTCTGCCGGTACTTCCCATCGTATCGGTCGATTCCGCACTGCTGGGCGTCTTCACCCTCACCCTGCCCCTCGTTATCATCTTCTTCGGCCGGGCCTTAGACGGCATTACCGGGGGCAACGTCTCGGTGGCAAACGCTTACCTCGCCGACGTCACCTCAGAATCACTGCGCAACAAACGCTACGGGAGGATGTCCATCGCCTCCAACATGGGCTATATCCTCGGCCCGGCGCTCGCCGGCATTCTGGGAGGGACGGTCTACGGTGCCATGATCCCCGTGCTGGCAGCCTTTCTGATCTCGGTCGCAGGCACCCTCATCATCCTGGTGCTCCTCCCCGATTCCCGGCCCTGCACCATCGAGGAGTACCGGGAACTGACGAGCGTGCGCAAGGTGCTGGGCCAGGAGCACGTGGAATGCTACCAGGTGGAGAAGAAGGGAGGCATCACCTTCCGGGGGATCTTCCGGCTCGATTTCGTCCCCTTCATGCTCATGCTCTATTTCCTGATCTTCCTGGGATTCAACATCTACTATACCGCCTTTCCCGCGTACGCGGCGGTGGGCCTCCTCTGGACGCCGGTCGAGCTGGGCCTCTACCTCTCGGCCATCAGCGCCATGATGGCCTTCGTGCAGGGCCCGGTGCTCTCCGCACTCTCCGACCGCTACGCGGAATACGTCCTGATCATCGTGGGCAGCCTGGTGCTGGGCGTCCAGTTCCTCCTGCTCGTCCCCGGCTCCCTGCCGCTCATCTATGCAGCCACGCTCTTCTTCGCCTTCGGCAACGGGGTGATGTGGCCGTCGGTCCTCTCCCTGCTCTCCAAATTTGCCGGCGCCACCTACCAGGGTTCGGTGCAGGGGGCGGCCATGAGTGCGGCGAGCCTGGCGAGCATCGTCGGGCTGATCACCGGCGGGTTCCTCTACACCCAGTTTGGGTCCGATTCATTCCTCATCGCCGGTGCGATCATTTTTGTTGTCTTCGCCCTCTCCTTTCGGCTGATAGGGGCGCAGAAGGAGCGGGAACGGGCGCTCGCGGCAACCGCACCGGTATCGGAGGCGGAATAAGCGCCTGAAACATCACTCTACGGGAAAAAGAGGGGTCCGGGACTCCTGCCCCGCACCTACTTCTTATTGGTCCAGAGGTTGTGGACGTTGCAGTAGATGATCGACTTGACGGCCGGATCACTGACCGGGAATTCCGCCTCGGGCGGCTCGCCGGGCCGCAGGGCGTGGATGAAAAAGTTGCGGCCGTCTTTCACCGAGATCCACTGGATGTAGTGCTCTTTGATCATCGGGTGGGGAACGGAGCCCACCTTGACCTTGATCCCGTTTGCGGTCTTCTCGATCACCGGGACATGCTTTTCGGTGAGCCCCTCCTCCTGCATCTTCTCCTCCAGCAACCGCATGGGCTTGCCCCCGGGGCTCATCACAGGACCTTCGCCGGAGTGGGTCACCATCACCACGGTCCCGCAGTCATCGCATTTGTAAAACTCCAGTACTTTCGTCATTCGGTTTCCTCCCTGTAATGCGGGAAGAGGGGGGCATGGCGTATATAGGTTGCGCTCTCCCAGCGGTGGGAGATAGGTTTTTGTAGGATTCACGAGTATGCACGGCAGGTGGAACCGATGAGAGTATACGAGGTCGACAACTTTGCTAATGCCGGCGATATCGAAGGCCTGCTTGCGGCGCTCTGCGATGATGACGAGCACATCCGGGAGGTCGCCGCCGACGCCCTGGGAGCATTTCCCGACGAACAGGTGGAAGAGGCGCTCCGCGAGGTCAAGTTCAATGACCCCGTCCAGACGGTGCGGGAGCACGCTGCCCGGTCGCACGGCCGGGTGGTGGAGCGGCTGAAGGTGGAAAAGGGCACCATGGTCTAGGAGAGCCCTGATCCCGTCCGCCACCCATCGCCGGGCACGGTGATCTCGAACCGGGCCCCCTCCCCCTCCTCGCCGGTCTCCTGGATGGCCATGCCGGTGATAGCGAGGATCTCTTTTGTCAAAAACAGCCCGTAGCCGGTGTTCCTGCCGACGCCCCGTTGAAAAATGGCCTCCTTCATCGCGGCAGGGATCCCCGTCCCGTCGTCCTCCACGATGATGACGCAGTTCTTCCCCTTCTTTCGGCAGGACACGTCGATCGCCGTAACATCACCACCGTGGACCACGGCATTGTCCAGCAGGTTGTAGAAGGCCTTCTCCAGCATGGGATCGGCAAACACCTCCAGGGCGTCGGTGGTCACCGTCAGGGCGGCCCCGTCCAGCATGATGCTCTCCGCCGCCCGCTTCATCACGCAGGTCACCTGCTGCCACCGGGGATCCTGTTCGCCCAGGTCCTGGTAGTCCCGGGTAAAGGTGATCTGGCGGCGGATGGTATCGGCGATCATGTTCAGCTTCCCAAACGTTTCCACCGATTCAGGATCCTCGAGGTGCCGCTCCTCCACGAGCAGCAGGAAGGCCTTCAGTGCCGTCACCTGGTTGAGGATGTCGTGGCGGGTAATGCTGGAGAGCAGGTTGAGTTTCCTGTTCGCCTCCCTGAGGGCTTCCTCAGCCCGCTTGCGCTCGGTGATATCGCGGTTTACCCCGAGGTATCCAGCCACCCGGCCATCGTCCCCGTACAGGGGGATGGTCATGCCTTCGACCTCAAGCGGCGTTCCGTCACGCCGGAACTGGCGAACTTCAAGCCGCAGTTCCCCTTTCTCGTGCAGGGTACGGAGCGCCTCGGCCCGCTGCTCATCAGAAAAATCCGACCGGACCACCTCATGAACGAATTTTCCCTTCACCTCATTGGCCTTCCAGCCATAGAATTGTTCTGCGGCGGGATTCCACAGGACAATCCGCTCCGAGGTGTCGGTACCGATCACCGCTTCCTGCATATTGGAGAACACTGCTGCCTGGTATGCCAGCTGTTCTTCGATCCGCTTGCGCTCGGTGATGTCCGTGATCCCGGCGATCGCCCCGGTGAACGCACCCTTCTCGTCGTGGACCGGCGAAGTGATCATCAGGGTGCAGATAGGTGAACCATCCTTATGGAGAAAGGTCTGCTCTTTCTTCTCCCTGATGCCACGCTTTCGCCGCTCCAGGTGCTCGGGAATCTGGGTGCGCCCCTCCTCGGGAAGAAAGTCCTGCAGGGGCCTTCCGGTCATCTCCTCGACGCGGTAGCCCAGCATCTCTGCCATCTGCTCGTTGACGTAGGTGGTGACGGCGTCCTCGTCCACAAACCATATCCCCTCGCTGAGGTTGTCCACCAGCAGCTGGTTGCGGGCGTTGCTCTCCTGCAGCGCCTCCTCAGCCCATGCCCGCTCGATCACATTGCCGATCCGGACCGCGATGACATCGAGCAGGTGGCGCTCCTCGATGAGAAACGGCCCCTCCTCCGCGTCCGGCTTTTGGCTCCGGTAGCAGACCTCCACCGATCCCACCGGGCGCCCGCGCGCGTAGATCTCTTGCTCCTGCTTCCATCTGGTCTCCACGAAGTTGGGGGTGGCACACTCGATGTCGCCGGCGCGGATGCGTGCGCAGGCGCTCTGGGAATATTTCCAGCCGGGGGGGATCTGCGCCACGATGCCCCGCAGGGTCTCCTCGAGGGGGGCGCCGCGCTCGATGACGCGGGCGATATCATAGAGGCAGTGCAGTTCTTTCACCCGCTCTTCGAGGAGATTTTTCTGGAATTGCAGCTCCTCCTCGACTTTTTTGCGCCCGGTGATGTCGTGCAGCAGCCAGCGCAGGCGGACGGAAGTCCCCTCCGCTTCCCGGACGGCGGAGACCGACACCATAACGGGGAGGGGTGTGAGATCCCGCGGTTGCAGCGCCAGCTCCCATTGCCGCATCTCCTCCGCAACGCCTGAGGAGAGCCTGGTCACGCGGGAGTGGAACTCTTTTTTGCCTTCACCGGCGACGAAGAGCACCAGCGGTCTGCCTTCCAGAAAGTCCGAGCGGGTATTGAGCATCGATGCTGCGGCGGTGTTGGCCTCGACGATCATCCCATTCGCATCGGTGACCACGTAGCCGTCGGGGGCACCCTCGAAAAGGTCCAGGTACCGCTGCCGCTCGGATTCCACCTGCCGGCGGGATTCTTCCATCTCTTCGTTGGCGGCCAGCAGCTCCTCGTGGGTGACCTCCAGTTCCTCCAGGGAGACGCCGAGGTCGTGGATCAGGATATCCAGCCGCGCCTTATCGGAGAGCCGGGTATCGGTCGCAATGGCCTCCAGTCGTCTGCGAAGGGCACTGATATCCTTTTCGAACGTCTGTTGGTTTTTCGCTCGTTCCTTAGTCATTCCCTCACCTCGGCAGGTTCCTGCCCCTGTGGGCGCAAACCAGATGGCGTTCAATCGCGGGCATCATGTCACTTTCTCGATGGCGAGCAGGATCAGCTCATCTTCGCCCCTGGCCGGGATGAGCCGTCGTGCATTCAGCAGCATTCTCTGCGTTCCGATGCCGGGGAACTCATGGACCACCTCGAAATTCCTGAACGTGGACTCCTCGGGGAGGATCTCTTCGAGAAGCCTGCGCAGCTCGGGGATGTCCCATTGCCGGTTGCCGAGGTCGTAGATGCGCTGTCCTACCGTCTCCTCGGGCCTCGTCCTGAAGGTGCTGAAGAAGGACCGGTTGGCGAAGATTACCTGCAGGTCGCGGTTGAGGATGACCAGGGGTTCGCGCACCGTATCCACGATCCGCCGGTCGATTCCCACCACCTCCTCCATCAGCAGAACCACCCCCTTGCGGGCCCCTTCCTCGTCGATCAGCGGTGTTGCGATCACCTGGCAGCGGAAGGTCCGCCCCCGCCGGTTCACCGCATCGATCAGCCGCTCGCCATAGTCCGCCTTGCCCTTCAGCATCTCGCCGACGGGTGCCTTCAGCTGGTCCACCGGAAGGCCGATATCGAGGGAGAGGAGCGATTTGCCTGCCACCTCGTCAGCCCGCAGCCCCCACAGGTTGCTCGCCTCGTCGTTCCAGATGAGGACATTGTACTCCCGGTCGACCACTACCACCCCCGAATGGAGGCTGGTCAGGATGGCGTTGAGGAACTCGTTGGACCGGTTCACCTCCTCGGTCCGCAGGCGGAGTTCGTCATTGATCGTCTCCAGTTCCTCGTTGGTGGACTGGAGTTCCTCGTTCATGGTCTCCATCTCCTCGTTGGTGGACTGGAGTTCTTCGTTGGTGGTCTCCAGTTCCTCCACGGTGGACTGGAGTTCCTCGTTGGTGGTCTCCAGCTCCTCGTTGGCCGAGTTGATCTCCTCGTAACTCGCCTCCAGTTTGGCGTTGGCATCGAGGAGATCGGCCTCCAGTTCCTTGGAGCGGGTCACATCCTGGAAGGTGACGCCCACCCCCGCCACCTCCCCGCCGTTAATGGTGAGGGGCACGATCTGCACCGTCAGGTACTGGGTGCTGCCGTCGGGAAGGATCCGTTGCACATCGGAGAGGGAGGCAGGTGTCCGGTTCTCGATCACCCGCTCGATGGGGGACCGGAGCTCCACCGGCCTGTAGGAGAGATCCAGGTCCTTGAATGGGCTGCCGACATCCTTTCTGGAGAGATCGAAGAGGGAGCACGCCCTGTTGTTGGCCAGCACCAGGATCCCGTCGACATCCACGACGATCTGGGCGATCTGGGCGGCATTGAATGCAACTTCATGGAGATAGATAGGGCCGGGTTCCCGGGCCACCCCACCCATTGAGGGGACGCCTATGGCCGGGGTACGCCTCCTCGTGCCCGGCACCCGGGAGAAGACCCGGTGCTTGAGGGTTTCCGGTTTGAAGAGCTTGGCATGGGTCAGGAGCATCTCGGCCTTCCCCAGAAAGAGAAAGCCGCTATCCTTGAGGGCGAAGTGGAAGCGCTCCAGGATTTTCGCCTGCGCCTCGGAGATGAAGTACATCAGGGTGTTGCGGCAGACAATCAGGTCGAGGCGGGAGATGGGGGCGTCCTGCACGAGGTCGTGGCGGCCGAAGATCACCGAACGGCGGAGTTCGGAGAGGAAGACGTAGCGGTCCCCCTCCCTGACAAAATACTTCTCTCGCAACTCGGCCGGAACGGGCTCCATATTCTTTTCGAAATAACTGGCGTGGCGGGCGATCTCCAATGCCTCCTCGTCCACATCGGTGGCGTAGATCTTGACCCGTTTCTTGAAGGCAGCCATCCCCACGATCTCGGCCATGATGATGGCGATGGTGTAGGCCTCCTCACCCGTGGCGCACCCGGCGCTCCAGATGCGGATGGGTTCGTCCTCACCGAGGTCGGCCAGGATGCGCGGGAAGATCTCCTCGGCAAGGTGGTCCCACGCGGGTTTGTCCCGGAAAAAGGCGGTGACATTGATGAGGATGGTATTGAAGAGGGCCCCGAACTCCTCCGGGTGCACCTCCAGGTAGTCCTGGTAATCGCCGAATTCCTCGATCTTTACCTCGTGCATGCGTTTTTGCACGCGTCGCCGGAGGCTCGAACGCTTGTAGCCGGTAAAATCAAACCCGCGCTGGCGCTTTAAGTATTCCAGCAGATGTTCAAAATGCTCGTCATCTGACACGGTATTCATCAGACTTCTCCTTTCATCACAAGGGTAACCAGGGCCGAGGCGATTTCATCGAGGCCGAGGATGAAATCCACGGATCCCGTCTTGATGGCGGCCTGGGGCATGCCGTAGAATTCGGAGGTTACTTCATCCTGGGCGATCACCGTGCCCCCCATGTTCTTGATGGCCTGCACCCCCATGCTCCCGTCGCTGCCGGTGCCGGTGAGCACCACGGCGATGCTCCGCTCCTTGTAACTGCCGGCCACCGACTCGAAGAGCAGGTCGGCCGAGGGGCGGACGAAGTGCACCAGCTCGGACTGGGTGAGCGAGATGGTCCGGTCCGGGTTGACCAGCATGTGGTAGTCGGGGGGGGCGATGTAGACCGTCCCCGGGTGCAATGGTTCTCCTCCTTCCGCCTGTTTGACCGCAAGGCGCGTGCGGCGGGCCAGGATCTCGGACATAAGGCTTCGATGGCGGGGATCGAGGTGCTGGACCACGACCACCGCGGCCGGGAATTCGGGGGGGAGCTGGGCGAGGATCTCTCCCAGTGCGGTGAGCCCGCCCGCAGATGCTGCGAGCGCGACGATATCAAATGCTGGCGTTACTCCCATGTTCTCCTCGATGTATATCCCTGACCATTCCACAGGATGTTACGGTTGAATCCGGCACATAGAGTGAGGGATTTTGCGGTGCACCTCCATGCCCGCTCTCGGGAGACACTGCCATCGAATGCAAAAATGCCCGCTGCCGGAACAGGGACCTCCGTTCCCCGCGTTACCGGGTATGTGTGTTCATCATTCCGCAATGTATCTTAGTTCAGATTCTTTCCCGGAGCGTATTTAAACATGATGGAGGCTCCCGTTATTCCTGAAAAATGCCATTTCGCCTAGTCCTGCGCGGTAATTTCACGGAGCAACCAGCGCAGACCGATGAGATTATCGCCGGCATCGCACACCGCCCCAATATTGAGACTGATCTGGAACGGGGAGTCATCCCGCGGCTGCAGGGTTACTCTTCTGTCCCGCATTTCCTTCGCAGCCCCGCAGTTTACCTGGTTGATGAGGGTATGAAACTTCACCCGATCATCTTTGGCGATAAAAATCACCAGCGGCTTCCCCACCAGATTCTCTCCGTTCACATTCAGCTGTCGGGCCCCTTCGCGATTGATCTCCTGAATTACGCCTTTTGTATCGGTGACCATGTACCCGTCAGGTGCACATTCGAACAGCTCAACGTAGCGCTGGTGCTCGGCGTGCAGTTCCTCCCTGACCGCGATGAGCTCTTCATTCTGTTGCCGTATTTCTTCCTCCGCCACTTTCAATTCCTCGATCGTCGTCTGCAGTTCAAGAATGGTCTCCCGCATCGCCTCCTCGGCTCGCTTACGCTCGGTAATCTCCTCGGCAACGATGTTGATCGCGGTGACCTGCCCCTGATCATCCTTTAACGGCACCCAGGATTCCTTCCAGTATCGCGCCATCCCGGGTTGTGCCGGGGTCTCCCCAAGGATCTCGATATCGAGAACGGGTTTTCCCGTCTCGATAACCTTTTGTGTGAGTGCTTCTGCCGCATCCGCGACATCCGGAACCAGTTCGCGGATAGTCTTACCGATATGGTCCTCGACGGAGAACCCGTTCATCTCCGCGAATCGTTCGTTGACCTGCAGGTACCGGGTATCCATGCCGAGCAGACACAGCCCGACGGGCGCCGAAGCATAAATCGTCTCGATCTCAGCAATTCGGGCTCGTGCTTCCTTTTCGCTCTCCCTCAGCGCTTCCCTTGCCCGCCGCCGGTCCACCGCGTGCATGATCTTGGAGGAGAGCTCGGCATAGAGCGCTCTTGGCTCCCCGCTTCTCTGGATGTAAAAATCGGCGCCGTTGTTGAGTGCCTCGATCACGACCGATTCCCGTCCCCTCCCGGTGAAGAGTATGAACGGGAGAGTGCCGTAACAGCGACGCACCTCCTTCAGCAATGCGATGCCATCCATTTCCGGCATATCGTAGTCGGACACAATGGCATCGTAGGGTGAAGCAGCCAGTTTTTCAAGAGCTTCGTGTGCTGAATTGGCGGTATCGCACTCGATATCAACATTGTCTTTTTCAAGAAATGTTTTCGTCGGGATGAGGAGAACTGGTTCATCGTCGACAAGCAGCAGGCGGGTCATGGATCAGCTCCAATGTGTTAAATAGAACAATTATCAAGAGAAGATAAATATGTGACGGCAATTTACCGATCGTATGCCATCCATTATTTCATTTTGAGTATCTTCACTACATTTTTCGACCAGAAGTTTTTGCGAATTCGCCTGATACTTGCGTCCTGGCTACGATTATGACGATAATGGAGCAACGGTAATGGTAGCCGCGCCGCCCGGGCAATCCGGTGCTCTTAGATCCGCGGATTTGCATCGTGATTGCCCCGATTGGGCTCTCTCCTCACCCGGCAAAGCATTTTTATACATCCCGCGCGTTGAGCACTCATCAGCGAGGTAGACGTGCATGAAGGTAACCATCGATCGCGAGGGCTGCACCAGTTGCGGTGCATGCTGGGAAGAGTGCCCGGAGATGTTTGAGGAGAGCCCGGACGACGGGTTGAGCCAGATCGTGGAGGAACACCAGATCGGGGGCGATCCCGCCCGCGGTGAGGTGCCCAAAGACCTGGAGGACTGCGTTCGGAACGCCGCCGACGGGTGCCCGGTGGAAGTGATCACCGTCGAGGAGTGAGGGTTTTTTCATTCTCCTCCCGCACCCCCACGGCGGATCTGAACCGTCCCGGCCTGATGCCGAGGGTGTCGAGGAGGATCACCGCCGCAAAGATGGCCGTCAACCGAAAGCGGCCCTCACGATCGTAGCGGCGTGAGGAGGAGACGATGGTCTGCGGGGTCTGGACAAGACGCCCCACCTTTCGTGCCGCCCGGCAGAGCTCGGTGTCTTCGCAGTAGGGAAGGGAGGTGTCGTAGCCGCCGATCCGCAAAAATACGTCCCTTCGCAGGAAGATGCCGAAGTCGCCGAAGAAAATCCCGGTGGCCCGGGCGTACAGGTTGCCGAGTGTGCTGGTGGCGGCGAGGAGGGGTGAGGTGGGGGCAAGGGCGTGGGTGAACCCTCCGCCGACGGCGCCCTGTTCGTGCACCGCAGCCTCGATGGCGGCCAGAGAGCCGGGCGGGATGCGGCAGTCCACGTGGAGAAAAAGGAGGATTTCGCCCTTCGCCGCCGCGGCACCGGCGTTCATCTGCACCGCCCGCCCCCGGGGTGCGGAGAGGATGCGCAGGGGGAAGGTTTCCTTCAGCCGGCGCACCTCCGCAACGGTCCCGTCCGTGCTCCCCCCGTCCACGACGAGGCACTCAAACCTGCCCTGCAGCCCGGCAAGGTGGGCGCAGAAGGGAGCGATCTGCTTCTGTTCGTTGAGGACCGGGGTGATGATCGAGATCATGGCATGGTGCGTGGGTAGGGGGCGGGGATACTTGAAAATTGGGGTGCCGCCACTCAACCTATTTATACGGCAGGGGTGAAAGGGAGGCGAGGAGACGGGAGACCATGACGGACCTGCACCCCCTCTACCGGCATGCCGGGCTGCACCCCGATTTTGCCGAAGAGATGGCCTACTTCTTCCAGAACAAGGTGTATTCCGTCCAGATCGAGACGACGCTCGCCTGCACCCAGGGTTGCCGGTACTGCTATGCCGCTGCCGCCGACCCGCCCCAGAAAGAGCTCCCCGCCCGGATTATCCGGGGAGTACTGGAGGCCGCGGCCCGCATGGAGGTGCGGGCGGTGGACTGGCTGGGCGGCGATCCCCTGCTCAGGGACGACTGGGAGGCGCTGATGGCCTATGCCGCCGACCTTGGCCTTGCCAACAACATCTGGAGCAGCGGGCTGCCCCTCGCCGACCCGGGAGTCGCGGTTCGGGCGATAGCGGCCTCGGAGGAGGGGTTCATCTCTGTGCACCTGGACACCCTTGACCCGGGTATCTATGCCACGCTGCATACCGGGCATGCAAAGGAAAAGATTGCCGCCATTCTCTCCGGCATCGAGACCCTGCAGGACCTCGGAAAATCGCCGGATCAGATGGTCAACTGCATCACCCTCACCACTCCGGTGGCGGGGAGGGATGTACAGGAGACCATCCGCTTCTTCTGGGAGGAGCTGGGGATGCGGACCTGCCTGACCCTCATGGCGGCGGCGGGGGCAGCAGGGGGCATGGAGCACTGGATCCCCTCCCGGGAAGCGATCCGGGAGGCCTACCTGTGCCGCAACGCCTCCGGCTACGCCGGCACCGATCTCGCGCTGGGGCCCATGGACGTCTCCAAATTCTACTGCGGAGGCGTGGTCTGCGTGACCATCGACGGGGAGGTGACCCCCTGCTCGGTGATCAGGGAGGGGGTGGGAAACATCTTCCGGGAGCCCTTCCCGGCGATCGTCGCCCGCCACAAAGAGACGCTGCTCGCCACGCCCCTGCGGAGGGTCGGCAGCCGGGCCGGATCCTGCAGCCGGTGCGCGCAGGCGACGGTCTGCTGGGGGTGCCGGGCCTCGGCCTACTACGTCTCGGGCGACCTGATGGGGGAGGATCCCTACTGTTGGCGCCATCCTGCCCGGAAAAACAGGGAGGAGGAGAAATGAAACGACTGGATGTCAGCCTCGAAGATGTGCAGGAGGTCTACGCGGGCCCCGTGGGGGTGCTCTGGGAGCTCCTGATGGGAGAGGAGATCCACGTGGGAGGATGGGAGGATACCGAAACGCTGGCCGCCCTCGCCGGAGTGACCGGTAATGCCCGCATCCTCGATGTCTGCAGCGCCCTTGGCGGTCCGGCCCGCCACCTTGCCGGGCGGTTCGGGTGCCGGGTGGTGGGGCTGGATGCCACACCGAAGATGATCGAGGAGGCGGAGCGCCGGACCGCCGGGGCAGCGCTCTCCCACCTGGTCAGCTTCCGGCTCGGGGATGCACTGGACATGCCCTTTGCCGACGCATCCTTCGACATCGTCTGGGGGCAGGACGCCTGGTGCTACGTCACCGACAAGGCGCAGCTCATCCGGGAAGCCCACCGGGTGCTGCGTCCCGGCGGCACCATCGCCTTCACCGACTGGGTGCAGACCGGGGCGATGGACGATGCGATCTTTGAGAACCTCCACCGCTTTATGGTCTTTCCTTACACCGAGACCGTCGAGGGCTATGCCCTGCTCCTGGAAGAGACAGGCTTTGCGGTGGCGCGCCTTGAGGACATCAGCAGCAGCTTCCCTGCCTTTTGCAGGGAGTACCGGCGTGTGCTCACCACCACCCTCCGCGATCAGATCTGCGCGCGGTTCGGGGAGGAGCTCTTTCGGGCGGCAGAACAGGGCATCGCTGGCTGGATCGATGCCGCCGTGCGCGGGCAGGTGGGAAGGGGGAGGTGGATCGGGTGGAAGGCGGAAGAATGACGCCGGCATGAGATCCGCGATCGCGGTCATGGCCAAGGCGCCGTTTCCCCGCCTGGCCAAGACCCGCCTCTGCCCGCCGCTTCTCCCCCGGGAGGCCGCCGACCTCGCCCGCGGGTTTCTCCTCGACACCATCGACACGGTGCAGGCGGTCCGGCAGGTCGACCCGTTCATCGCCTACACTCCCCCGGAGGAGGAGGCCCTGTTCCGGGCCGTCTGCCCGCCGCGGTTCGGGCTCATTCCCCAGCCGGAGGGGGACCTGGGGGTGCGGCTCGCCTGCATCGCGGAAGTGCTCTTCTTATCAGGCTACCGACGGGTGCTGCTCATGGGAAGCGACACGCCCCACCTCCCACCCCGGGCTCTCCGGGAAGGGCTTTCCCTTCTTGAGGAAGCTGATATCACCCTCGGGCCCTGCGAGGACGGGGGCTACTACCTGGTCGGCATGCGCCGCCCTGTGCCGGAGATCTTTGCAGGAGTTCCATGGAGCACCGCAGACGTGCTCGCCCGCACCCTGGCCCGGGCGCGAGCGGCGGGCCACACCGTCTTCCTGCTTGCCCCGGAATACGATCTCGATCGGGTGGAGGACCTGGTGCGGCTGTGGGATGATCTGGCACGAGGGATGATCCGGGCGGAGTGCCGGCACACGAAACGGGCCCTTGCACGGGCAGGGTTTTCCGGCGAGCGTTCCCGCCACATGGCGGTCCGGTAAAAAAGAGGAATGCCCCCTCTCCTGCCCATCAGCGCTCGAGGTGCACGTCGAGCTGGGGGAAGGGGATCTCGATGCCGGCCTTGCGGTACGCGGCGAGGATGTCCCGGGTCAGGTCGTTCTTCACCGGCCAGAAGTCGGGGGTCTTCGTCCACGCCCGGAGGGCGAGGTTCACCGAGGAATCGGCGAGCTCGGTGACCACCACTGCGGGCTCCGGATCGGCCAGCACCGCGGGGTGGCGTTTGATGAGATCCATCGCCACCCGCAGCGCCTCCTCCACGTTGCTTGTATAGCCGATGCCCACGGCGACGTCCACCCTCCGTGTGTCCATGCGAGAGTAGTTGATCACCGGGCTTCCCCAGATGAGGGCGTTGGGGATGGTCACGTATTTGTTGTCCGGGGTGAGCAGTTCGGTGGCCATGATGCCCACCGTCCGCACGGTCCCGGCCATGCCGTTGACCTCCACGTACTCGTCCTTGTCGATGGGCCGGAGGGTGGCGATCCAGGCCCCGGCGGCGAAGTTGGTGAACGAGTCCTGGAGCCCGAAGCCCAGCACCAGGCCGATGATCGCCGAGAGGCCGAGAACCATCGACCCGATGTCGATCCCGAGGGCGGCGAGGACGAGGAGGATGACGATCACGTAGAGCAGTGCGGCGAAAAACCGGGTCAAAAACTCGATAACCAGTTCGGGCAGACGGGAGGTGCGGGTGAGGGTCCGCTGGAAGATGGCGGTAAGCACCTTTGCGGCGATCACACCCAGCACGGCGACCACAGCCGCAATGAGCAGCGTGCCGGGGGTGATGTTCGCACTACCAATGGAAATGTCGGGGAGTTGTTCGAGTGCCATGCATATCGCTCCGCTTTGCACAACGGCTCAGCCGAACGGGGCATAAAGATTGTGAAATGCGTCCCGCAACGCCCCGGGCTTCGCAGGTGCTATATACCCGTGCGACCAGTGGGAGGGTAGGAGGGTCCGCCCCCTGCACACCAGACCGGGGGAGCGGCTGGTGCATGGAGGAGAACAACCCGCAGGGGAGAGGAGCACGCATCCGTCTCGGCATCACGGCTTCCCTGCTCGCTATTGCTGCCGGGGGGGCGATGGTGCTCTTTCTGCTCCTGCAGGCGGCGGGAACCGCGTTGATCTGGCCGGATTCGCCGCCGTCCCCCGTTTTCACTCTCCTCGCCACCGTCATCGGGGGGCTGGCGGTGGGGCTCTGCCTGCACCGCTGCGGCGACCACGCGGGCATGCTCCAGCAGACCATCGACGAGTTCCAGCGGACCGGACGGTTCGAGCCCGAGCACCTTTCCGGCGTGCTGCTGTCCATCTATCTCTCCCTCGTCTTCGGGGCCAGCCTCGGCCCGGAGGTGGCGGCCATCGACATGGGAGGGAGCATGGGCACCTGGCTCGGGGAGCGGGAGGGAAGGTGTGTGCGGGCGCTGGGGATTGCCGGGGTTACC
>JAENYT010000044.1 GCA_016841665.1 Methanobacteriota archaeon | reverse complement strand
GCGAGGGAGAAATACACCGGCTCGGTATCGTAGATGAGACCGGCAACCTCCTCAACGGAATGCCTTTCCTGGCTGAACTGTTCGAGGATCATGAACGGCCTCCGGGGGCTCTCGCGATGGAGATCTGGCATGGATTTCGACGGTGAGAGTGTATTCGAGCAGCCCTTCATTGGGGGATGTCCTCACTCTTCTTCGGGGGATACGGTAATGCAGATGTCCCATCGTAGCACACCCGCAGATCGTGCAGGCGCAACGTCTGCCCGTGCCTGCCCGTGATAGTACCTTGCCCGGTGGCGGATAAAGGGTATCCATGCGGCGTATCGGGTATCATCTGCCTGAGTTTTTTCCGTCGATTCGTGGAGATGCGAGATCATGCGGATGGATTGCTCTTCGGCTATTTTATCTTCTCTCGGAGATACCCGACGTCAGCACGCTCTACTTGGGGAGGAGGACATCAATTGCAAGGTATATCTTTTCAAAAAATGCAATTACCGGAAGGATAAAAGAACTTATAAATTGAATGACGGTTTTCGGGTTGTACCCTTTACTCTGGGAGTGGAGAGAGAGTAATCTTTCTCTCTCCGTGTACAGGGTGTCCAGTGAAATTTTGATTAACGTGATTTCATGTTCAATACCGCTTTCATTTTCCTCCGATATAAGAGATAATAATTTCCGGTGCTGGCGACTGTATTTCTCATTAATTCTCTCAATCTGATCTTCGATATGTCCCTTCAGAATTTTCTTGATACTTCCTATACTGGAAATAAAGTAGTAAAAACTCAGAACGTAGAGTGCCAGTAAAATGTAAGTCTCATACAATATGCTGAATGGGTTGAAGTATGAGAGAACCAACAACGCTATTACAATGGAATAAGTTACATGGGACATCACGATATAGTTCCTCAGTTGCTGTAACCCCCCGAGCCTGTCGATACATAACATGTCAAGGGCTACACACCGACGATGTTCCGCATTGCTAAGCGTCGTGAGAGTCCGGACAATGTTTAACAAAATCCAGATTACTGTCGCCAGTAAAAATATGTTGATAAGAGAGACCGATTGATTGACAAAATCGAGGATCGCACTCCAGATTGTTGGCTCCTGTGGATAAAACAGATGAATGAACCCTTGCAGCGCTTCAACGCTTTTAACTAAGATAAATAAAGCAACAAAAGAGACAACTGTCATAAGGTATCCTTTTGCAGACCCAATCCCTTCTTTAAGAGTTGAGTAAATATGATCCGGATCACTATCGTTTTGAGGAGTAATTATGACCTTTGAAAAAGCATGCTCCGCTCTACTAAGGATATAGTTAATACCAAAGATCTGAAAACCGACCAGAATACTCATTGAGAAAAACTCTGTGAGAGTCCAGAGGTTTAAAGGGAATAATTTTACGTTTACACTCAGATACAAGAAGATTACAACGAGAGCACCCGACACTGATGCCGATAGTACGGGATAGGAGAGAGAACTCCGACAAAAGATCGTCTCAATCCAGCTATCACATCCTCTCCCGGTCATTTCGCTACCGCTGATAGTTTTTCAGGGAAGATTCATAATTTTGGGGTCATATTCCCCTTAAAAAAATGGGAAAAGTGACGTTTCGGTGGGAACGCTTGTCAACGACCAGTTTTGATGCTCGTCACAGGTTACATTGACCGTCATGGATTCCGTAACGTCGATGGTCTGGTTATAGGGTGGATAGCCTTCCAGGCTTAAACCCAATTCATATAACCCCTTTTCACTGAGAGTCTTTATGAACGTCGTTTGCCCCAGTACCTCGTTATTCAACGATACGGTTGCTCCGCTTGGCACCGATTCGATGGTCAACGTAATTTGCGGCACAAGGTCGTAGAAAACCCGAGGTGCCGGCCTGACAGTGGTTGTGTTATACTGAGCGATATCGGGATAGGATTCCCAGACAACGGTATTTCCGTCCATATCGGTCCAATAAAAATCTGCCGGGCCAGTCATCAGCGTCGTACCTATTATTGAACTCATGTTGTCAAGATAGATCTCCGTCATGTATTCGCCGGACGAGAAATTCAGGGATAAACGCTCCGTAACGATCGATCTGTCCGACATGGAACAACCTAACAGGGGATCCGATGATGATTGGAGGACGGTCTCCCTGCCGGAAGAAGCATTGTATCCGTAGAGCGCATACTCGTCGCCCTGCATCGTCTCCCATACGATTACGCCGTTAGAAATACGGAGAAACTGCGGACGATAAATCCCGTAATGGGTTAGTTCGGAGGAGGTGTTGCTTGAAATGTCGTAACTGTGCAGGTCATAAATCAGGCTGTCGGGATCAGCCGGATCGGACTTTTCCCACCAGACAACCAGATCCCCGGAGATCTTTGGGCAACCGCTTACCGGAGAAGAATCCGAATAGTGCGTGATCTGTGTCGCAGTGTCGGTAACGATGTTGTACAGATAGATGTTCGAACTGTTGGAATCCCGATCGATTCCATGCCAGACTACATAATCTCCGCTGATGCCCGGGGGCTCACCAACGAATCCATGCGCCCACGTATCCCCGGTCGGGATGGTGTCGGTGAACGTTTTCTCTTCATTGCTTGTGATATTCAACAGCGTAAGGCCTGGAACTGCTTTACAATCTACAGTCGGCACGTCCATACAATAGTCCACCCAGACAGCGTAGTTCCCTGATGCACCCACACGCTGCGGATTGAACACGTTCTCCTTTAATTTGATCTTCTGGCCCGTCGTCAGATTGTATACGACCAGATCGCTTCCACTATCGTCACTCCCGGAACCCGCGGTAAATTCCCACCAGAAGACCTGGTCGCCCGACATCGATGGGATCGAGCGAGTGGCGTTGTCGCCCGGGTCACGCGGGACGATGGAGTATTCCGGGTCTACGGTTTGAGAGTCGTTAACTGTTGAATTCTGCCAACCTCGATCTGTTGCATCTACCGCCGCAACAAGGGTGCAGGATACTATCACGAGCGCTACGAAGCAGAATAGTATCGAGATCATTCTTCCCATACCGAACCCCTCTGAGGGACAGGGGAGGTTGCTAGGGCGGTCTATTATATAACCATAACCCCTGCCCCCAATCACCTTTCAACGAGACCCTGCAATGGCGCCCTCCGGGTAACTCCTGCCGGTATGACCCTCCCTAAGAGAAGTAACCCCTGAGCGGCGAATATTGCCAAAGAGAGCGTCGAGTATCGGTTAACACACGAAGCGCGAACACTTGTTTCGTCGAACGATCTTCTTAAACCAGATGTCCTGCGGGTATCCCGGTGGGGGAGACGAGGGAGATTGTAGCTCCCTCCCGGCAGGAGCCTTGAGATGGTCACCAGTAACGATACTCGTTATGGTCGTCCCTTCCATTCCCAGAGTCTCGTATGGGTATTGCCATCGGCGTCAACGGTATATTCGACCATGACGGCAATCCCATTGAGACGAGCCCATTTCGGGGTTGACGAGCGGAAAAGGAGCATTCCATGAAAACTGGTTTCCGGGCTTCCCGTACTTCCCTTACCAACACCGGATCCGGTGTACATGGCCATCTCACCGCTTTTTGACGTAGTTACTCCGATACCCTCTGCGTAGAAGAGATCAGGAGACCGCCACACACTCCAGGCGGTTGACATGTCCTCCGCATCGACATCCAGCAGTCTGCCGGTTGATTGGTCTGTCGTTTCAATCTTCGGACTGGTCTCGAGAAGTTCGATGACTCTCGTGCCGATGATCTTCCCTCGCGACTCACCGATGAGTTCACCTGACATCTTCAACTCCTCCTGTTGCTACATTTGTTACACTCCCTCACATCTCGGTTCTCGCAGTGTTCGGGACCGTATCCGTTTCTGTCTTGGAAGGGAGCGCCGGCCCATCCTACCGTTGATGAGATAAAAGTGTATCGCCTCGGATCGCATTGAGGGAGCTTCGGATACCTCTCAGGATCCCTGACGCCTCCCGCCGGAGTTGTGGCGTCTTCGATCGCGCCGAGGGGTCGGGTCGTGGAGTGCAGGAGCGAAAGAAGTTCCTACGGCTGCAGGGCGGAGTAGAGGGTGCCGATGCCGGAATGCCCGCGGGCGATTGACGCAGGGTTGGGTTACGCGTTAAAGAACGCTGCAAGCACCGGGGCAAGTGCTTCGGGTGAGACATCGTGCGTCTGGCCCTCAAGGGTTGTCCGTGCTGCGTGCGGCATGGATCCGGCGAGAGTGTCGGCCGCTTCATGCACGAAGGGCCAGCTGGCACCTCCGTCAAGCACCAGCGCCGGCATCGTTATGGTTCTGGCAGCGTTGGCCGGTAATGAGCCGTCGCCCATGACGGCAATGTAATATGCCGGGGTGGGTGCCGGCCCCCATGCTGTACCCGAAGAAGTCGGCGTTCC
>JAENYT010000011.1 GCA_016841665.1 Methanobacteriota archaeon | reverse complement strand
GGGGACGTACTCGTCGAACCGCCCCAGCTGCGGGTTGGCGGCGCCGAGGAGCGCGCAGCGGGAGCGGAGGGTCGCCGTGATCCCGGCCTTGGCGACGGGGATGGACTGCTGCTCCATAGCTTCGTGGAGGGCGCTGCGGTCTTCCTTGGCCATCTTGTCCATCTCGTCCACCGCGGCGATCCCCATATCGGCGAGCACCAGCGCACCGGCCTCGAGCGTCCACCGGCCGTCGCCGAACTCGTCCTTGACCGCGGTGGCGGTCAGCCCCGCGGAGGTGGAGGATTTCCCGCTCGTGTAGATGCCGCGGGGGGAGAGCTTGATCACGTACCGCAGGATCTGGCTCTTGGCGATACCCGGGTCGCCCACGAGCAGCATGTGGATGTCGCCCCGAAGATGGCTGCCGTCCGGCATCTCCTTGGGAATGCCGCCGAAGAGCATGAGGGCGATCGCCTCTTTCACGTCTTCGTTGCCGTAGATGGTAGGGGCGATGGAGTGGCTGATCTTGTAGTAGAGCTCAGGGTCGGCCGAGAGCTCGAGGATCGCCTTCTCCTCCTCCTCGTCAATGGACACCTCCTCGAACTCCTTTTCGGCGATCTCCAGGGAGTTGCACTCCAGGTAGATATCAAAGAGCGTGCTCTTGTTCCCCTGGTTGAGGCGCTGGATGGAGCGCAGGATGCCGTTGGCCACCACGCGGTCGCCGGGCGCCACCATCCCGGTGAGATCGTCGGTGACGTCCACATCGAGTGTCTGGGGCTGCTCCCCGCCCCGCAGTCCTTCCGGGGACTCCTGGATGCGAAGTTTCTGCGTATCGACAAAGGTGGAGAGCTTGGGCACCAGCTCCATCTTCGTCTGGCGTTCGCACTGGGTGCAGGGCCGGTAGGGATCCTGAAACCTCCCGTAGAACTGCGCGTAGGCCGGGGTGAGCGTCCCGCACTGGAGGCAGCGGAAGATGGCGCTGGTCAGGCGGGGGCGCACCTCGGTGGTCTTGCGCAGGATCCCCTCCACCGTGACGAAGGTGTTGATGTGGTGCGCCCGAATATCCCGCACCGCGATCTTCTTCGGGAGGTTGGTGAAGCGGATATTGACCGCTTCCGCGTGCTCCTCCTCGTCCTTGGTGAAAATGAGGTTGGACTGCTTGACGGCTTCTTTTACGTCATCAATGGTCTTTCCCGGAGATTTGAGGAGTTCGTCGGCGAGGGTGAGCCCCTTTTTCCCCCACTTCTCCAGCTGCTTGTAGTCGATATAGAGCGATCGTTTGTGGGGGAATTCACGGGCGATCTCGCCCATGTCCTTGCGGTAGAATTTTTTCAGGAATGCTCCCCAGTCCCCCACGCGATCGGTTATCTCGACGTCGTCTTCCTTTCCCACTGCATACACCACGAATTATCGATTGCTACGGTGCTCATGTGCACTCAGCACGCACTGTGCGAGCATGGCCTCCATCTGGATGTCGCTGGAAGCCCCCTCGCTGAGGCGGAAATCGGCCTCTCCCAGATGGCTGATGATGGCCACCTTGACCTTCCTGTCCATGGGGTGGTTGACAGCCGCCCGGTAGATCTGGTTGATCAGCTCGTTTGGCGCAAGCCCCCGCTCCTGGGTGAGCCGGTAGAGCACGCGCTCGGCCCCCTCGAAATCCCCTTCCAGGATGATATCCACGAGCTCGGCGATCTCTTCGGGGCGGGCGGTGGAGGTGATCTCGTAGATCATGGCCCCGGTGATCTCGCGGCTGATGATCGCCGCACCCTGCAGGGCATTGATGGCCTTGCGCATATCCCCCTGCGCAACGTAGATGATGGCCCGCATCGCCTCCTCGTTCACGTCGAGGCCTTCCCTGCCGGCGATGCGGCGCACCTCTTCGGCAACGGCCTCCTCGTCGAGGGGCTTGAAGCGGTAGATGGCACACCTGCTCTGGATCGGGTCGATGATCTTCGACGAATAGTTGCAGGAGAGGATAAACCGGCAGTTCTGGGCAAAGTTTTCCATGGTGCGGCGCAGGGCGGCCTGTGCATCCGGCGTGAGCGCATCGGCCTCGTCCAGAAAGAGGATCTTGAACTCCGCACCGCCGAGCGGCGATGTCCTCGCGAACTGCTTGATCTGGTTGCGCACCACGTCGATCCCCCGCTCGTCGGATGCGTTCAGTTCCCGGAAATTCATCTGCCACGTATCCCCGAAAAATTCCCGTGCAAGGGCGACCGCCGCGGTGGTCTTGCCGATCCCTGCCGGCCCGGTGAAGAGCAGGTGGGGAAGGCTCCCGCTTTTTACATAACTCTGCAGGCGACGGACGATCTCCTTCTGTCCCACCATATCTGCCAGTTGAACCGGTCGGTACTTCTCGATCCAGATGGTGTGGGTATCCTCCATGTACTCAAACCTTAGCACCTGTGTATCGATAAGTGTAGTCAATAAGCATGCCCGGCGGAGGGTGAATGTGTGCGGCATCAAGCCTGGTGCTGCTGCCCCTTCACCTATCCTTTTTGCGTGGCACCACCAATAGAGCGTGTAATCGTTACGGGCAGGGATTGTGCATGCAGGCGGCGACGCGGGTATTCGCAGGCGAACTCACGCTTCAGGGATCGAGGGTCGTAGATGATGGTGCCGGTCTGGTGCTGCTCACCCCCTCCGGCGGGTGCGGACGGCTGTTCATCGTGGGGGCGTGCACGGAGGTCCGCGAGCATTCCGGGCGCATCGAGGCGCGGATTGCCGATCCCACCGGTACGTTCCTGATATCCGCGTATCCCGACCAGCCTGCGGTGTTCGACCGGCTGCGCAGCATCACGCCTCCTGCCTTCGTGGCGGTGACGTGCGCGGTCAGGGCCCGCAATGCATCCTCGCAACCGCAGTTCTCCCTCGTCCCCGAGAGCATCGCCCCGGCGACGCGTCGCTCGCGTGATCTCTGGGTGCTGGTGACCGCAGAGCACACCCTCGACCGTCTTGAAGAGATTAACTCCCCGAGCCCTGCACCATCCGAGTACATCCCGGAAATTGCGGCGATGGTCCGGTCGGCGCTCGAGACCGTGCATACAGGAGAGAATGAAGGGCCTGCGGTCACGATCGACACCCGGCAGGTGGTCATGGAGATCCTCGCAGGAGGAAGCGGCCCGCGGGGGATGCCGGTGGACGTGCTGGTAGAATCCGGGCTGAAGCACGGTCTCTCGGAGGAGGCGGTTCGCAGGATCGTCGACGAGCTGCGTGCGGAGGGGGACTGTTATGCGCCCACGACAGGATACGTGAAACTGCTGTAGCCGTGGCATGAACCCGATATTTCTACCCGAAGGCCCCGCACTGGTCGTGGAGGGGAGGCTTCGCATTCTCGTGGTTGCCGACCTCCATTTCGGTGCGGAGGCTGAATTCGCCCGCAGGGGGGTGCACATACCCAGCAACAGCACCGATCGCATGGCGCGGGTACGTTCCTGCGTCGAGGCGGCTGATCCCGACATCCTCCTCCTGCTCGGGGACGTCAAACACAGCATCCCCTTTACGAACCGGCAGGAGCTGCGGGAGCTCCCCGAGATCCTCGCCGCGTTCCGGCGGCTCACTGATGTGCGCGTGGTGCCGGGCAACCACGACATGGGGCTGGAACGGTTTTTGGCGGATGACGAGCTGCTACCCAAGGATGGGGTGGTCATCGACGGCACCGGCTACCTGCACGGGCATACCGCTCCGGCAGGCGCACTTGCTGGCCACCTGCTCGTCGTGGGCCACCACCACCCGGTCGTCCACCTCCACGACGAGGTGGGGTGCGCCCTTCGCGCCCACCCCGCCTACCTGCTCGCCGAGATCGACGACAGTTGCTTCGGGGATGGGGGGCATGCACCGGCGGACAGCCCGACGCGGGCCCTCTTTGTGCCGGCATTTTTTGAACTCGCGGGAGGGCTCGATGTTACGCAGATCAGAACAAGCAGGATGAGCCCTCTCTCCCGCTTCATCAGGGAGGAGAGCGCAGAGGTGTTTCTCAAAGATGGAACCTATATCGACAGCCTCGAAGGACTCACACTCCAGTCCGGTGCTGGCCCGGCTCGATGAGCGGGTCCGCGAGGTCATCGCCCGGCGGGGCTTCACCGATCTTTCCGATGCCCAAAAGCAGGCCATACCCCCCATCCTCGAGGAACAAAACGTGCTCCTCATTGCCCCCACGGGGACCGGAAAGACCGAGAGCGCCATGATCCCCGTCTTCAACGCCCTGCTCTCCGCACAAGGGCGGGGGATCAAAGCGCTCTATATCACCCCGCTGCGAGCGCTCAACCGGGACATCCTCGCACGCCTGCAGTGGTGGTGCGGCGAGCTCGGGATCCGTGTCGGCGTCAGGCACGGCGACACCCCCCAGCACGAGCGGAGAAAGCAGGCGCTCAACCCGCCCGATCTCCTCATCACCACGCCCGAGACGCTGCAGGCGCTGTTCATGGGCAAACGGCTGCGGGACCACCTTCGCAATGTGCGCTACGTGATCGTCGACGAGATCCACGAACTGGCGGGGAGCAAGCGCGGTGCCCAGCTGTCGGTGGCCCTCGAGCGCCTCGTCCCCTATGCCGGAGAGTTCCAGCGGGTCGCCCTCTCGGCCACCGTCGGCAACCCGGAAACCGTTGCCGGGTTCCTCTGCGGCGATCGGCCGTATGCGCTGGTGCATATCCCGGTCGCCCCGCACCTCGATATCGGCGTCAGTTGCGTTGGCGAGGAATTCTCCCACCAGGTGAAGGGCGTTGCGGGGCAGCTCGACCGCCACCCCTCGACGCTCCTCTTCGTCAACACCCGCGTCACCGCCGAGGCGCTCGGCCACCAGCTCTATGCGCGGGGCGATGTGGAGGTGCACCACGGGTCGCTCTCCAAAGAGGTGCGCATCGATGCCGAAGAGAAGTTCAAGCGGCACGATCTCTCCACCCTCATCTGCACCTCGTCGATGGAGCTGGGGATCGATATCGGGCACGTGGAGCACGTTCTCCAGTTCGGCTCGCCTCGCGAGGTCGCCCGGCTCGTGCAACGGGTGGGGCGTGCAGGGCACCGGATCGATACGGTATCGAGGGGCACGATCCTCTGCACCGGGTTTGACGATCTCGCCGAATCGCTGGTCATCGCCCGCAAGGCGAAGGCAAACGAGTGCGAAAAGGTCACCCTCCAGCACCACGCCGCAGACGTCCTTGCCAATCAGGTGGCGGCCCTGGCGGTCGAGTACGGCGAGCTCTCCCTCGCCGCCGCCCGGTGCATCATCGAGGGATCGGCCTGCTTTGCGGATTGCGGGGAACTGCTCGATGAGGTGTGCCGGCAGATGGCGGTGCACCGCCTGATCCGCTTCGACGGCGACAGGATCGTGCGCACCGGCCGGAGCCGGGTCTACCTCTCCTCCAATCTCTCCATGATCCATGACGAACGCAAGATGACCGTCTTCGATATCGTATCGAGGCGCACGGTGGGGACGCTCGACGAATCGTTTGTGGTGGGGTGGATCCACACCGGTGCGGTCTTCATCACCAAGGGCCAGCAGTGGCGGGTGCTGGACATCGAGGATGGGGGGAGGATCATGGTGGAACAGGCGAAGCACGCCCGGGGCGAGCTCCCCTCGTGGGAGGGCGAACAGATCCCGGTACCCTTCTCCGTAGCCGAGGAGGTCGGGGCGCTCCGCCGGACACGCGATCTCGATCCCTACCCGGTGGACGATGCCGCCCGCGCCTACCTCCAGGGTATGTTCGGGCGGATCGACGACGAGGGCCTCCCCCTCCCCTCCGATCAGCGGATCACCATCGAGCAGTCCGACGAGGGGGTGGTGGTCAACCTCTGCGCAGGCCACAAGGCCAACGAAGCGCTGGCCAGGGTGGTTTCGAGCCTGATCTCGGCACGGTCCGGGTCCTCGGTGGGCATCGAGGTGGGGGCCTACCGCATCTTCTTCAAGCTGCCGCCCACCCTCGGCGCCCCCGACGTGGCGGAGGTGCTCGAGGCGCTCGAACCTGAACATCTCGAACCCCTGCTCACCATCTCCCTCAAGCGCACGGCGCTGCTCAAGTGGAAACTGGTCCAGATCGCCAAGAAATTCGGGGCGATCGACATGGATGCGGACTATACCCATATCAGCATCCACCGGCTCATCGATATCTTCGACAACACGGTCATCCAGCGTGAAGCCTACCGGGAGCTCTTCTGCGCCTATATGGATATCGCCGGGGCGGAAGCGATCGTCCGGGATATCAGGGCCGGAAAGAGGGACCTTGTCCGCGGCAGGCTCAGCCTCCTGGGCAGGGAGGGGCTCTTCTCCTCAAAGGACCTCGTGCCTCCCCCGGGCCACGACCAGGCGGTCATCGGGACCCTGAAGCGGCGGCTTGCCCGCGACCACGTGGTCCTCTTCTGCATGCACTGCCGGCAGTGGAAATCGAAGACCGCCGTGGAACGGGTGTCGGAGGTCCCGCAATGCCCCCTCTGCGGGGCGCGGCTGATTGCCGCCGTCAAGCCGTGGGAGGAAGGAGAGATCGCCAAAATCAAAAAGAAATCAAAGAGCGATGAAGAGCGGAGCATAGAGCAGCGGATGCTCAGAAACGCAAATATCGTGCTCTCGAGCGGGAAAAAAGCGGTGGTCGCCCTCGCAGCCCGCGGGGTCGGCCCCGAGATCGCCTCGCGGATCCTCGGGACATTCGCCGAGGGGGATGCATTCTATACGGAAATCCTGAAGGCGGAACGCAATTATGTCCGCACTCACCGGTTCTGGTGAGGGATTTTTCGCCCTACATAATATGTTCAAGCCGGTCCTCGAGGACATCCAGGCCCCGCCTGATATCTTCCATATTTTTCCCGCCGGTGAGGATGATCTTGCCGGATGAGAAGAGCAGTGCCACAATTTTCGGGTCCTGGAGGCGGTAGACCAGCCCGGGGAACTGTTCGGGTTCGTACTCGATATTTTCCAGGTTGAGGGTTATGACCACCTTGTTGAGGTTGATGTACTTGCCGATATCGTACGAGCAGACAATATTGGTGATCTTCACCTGCGGGATATCGTAGGTGTCCATTCCTGATTCTTTGAGCGCCTGGACAACAATATTGAGGCCTTTCTGGAGGTCTTCACGGTTCCGCAGGCCGGTGAGGACGATTTTTCCGGAGGAAAAAATGAGCGATGCCATTTTTGGATTTTCAATGCGGAACACCGCACCCGGAAATCGCTTGGTATTGAGTTCACAGTTTTCAATTTTCTGGGAGACCTCTTCGAGGTTGATGGCATCCGCAATGACCCCGGAAGCTACAATATTTTCAATTTTTAATGAGGCATAGCTCTTTTCAACCATCGAAGTATGTGTTCTGCGTTGCAAACGATAATACTAACTGCGAACCTTTATGGTGCCCGAAAATCCCGGGGAATCTGGTTTTTCCCTGCCATGATCTTTTATGGTTTCCCTCCGAAACTACTAAGGAAACTATGGTGGACACCGAGCACAATTTGCAGGATTATGAAGAGGCGTATGCCCATTTTTCCATTGACGCGCCCGATTACTACAACTTCGGCTACGACGTTATCGATGCGTGGGCAAAACGGGATCGCAACAAGCTGGCCATGATCTGGGTGAACCAGGAGGGGATGGAGAAGAAGTTCTCCTTCCGCGATATGATGAACCTCTCCAATTCCGCGGCGAACATCCTGCTCAAGTACGGGATCAAAAAAGGCGACCGGGTCATGATAATGCTCCCCCGGGTGCCCGAATGGTGGATCTTTGTCATCGCCCTGATCAAGCTGGGTGCGGTCTTCTGCCCCTGCCCGACGATGCTGACCCCCCACGATATCAAATACCGGGTCAACGCGGGCAAATTCAAGATGATCATCACCGATCTTGAAAATGCGGAGAAGGTCGAGGAGATCTGCAGCAAATGCCCCTCCCTGACCGCCCGGTTCCTCGCGGACGGGGAACTGCCCGGTTGGGCCAGTTTCCCGTGGGAGCTCCTCTATCCTGCGCCGGTTTCGCACCGCTCGGTGAGCATGCCGGTGGAGAGAAAGACCAAGGCGACCGACCCGATGCTCATCTACTTCACCTCCGGCACCACCGGCGAGGCCAAGATGGTGCTCCACGACCAGAGCTATCCCCTCGGCCACATCGTCACCGCCCGCTTCTGGCACGACGTGCGCAGCACCGACCTGCACTTCACCTTCTCGGATACCGGCTGGGCGAAGTGCGCCTGGGGAAAGATCTTCGGGCAGTGGATCGAGGGCGCCTGCATGTTCGTCTACGATGCGCGGGGGAAGTTCAAGGCGACCGAAATCCTGCCGCTCCTGGACAAATACGAGGTGACCACGTTCTGTGCGCCCCCGACGGTCTACCGCATGCTCATCCTCGCCGATCTCTCCCGGTTCGACCTTGCCGAACTGCGGCACTGCAGCAGTGCAGGCGAACCGCTCAACCCGGAGGTTATCCGCGTCTGGAAGGAGGGGACCGGACTATCCATCTACGAGGGCTATGGGCAGACCGAAACGGCCTGCGCCATCGCCGCCTTCCCCTGCATGCCGACCAAACCAGGATCCATGGGCAAACCTTCGCCCGGGTGGCACGTGGAGCTCCACGACGAGGAAGGAAACCCGGTCGGGGATCACGAGGAGGGAAGGATCGCCATCAGCCTCGATCCGCGGCCTCCCGGCCTCTTCGTCAGGTACCTCGACAACGAGGCGGCGAACGCGGAGTCGTTCGTGAACGGCTACTACTATACCGGCGACAAGGCCTACCGGGACGAGGACGGCTACTACTGGTTCGTGGGCCGGGACGACGACGTGATCAAGGCCAGCGGCTACCGTATCGGCCCGTTCGAGGTGGAGAGCGCCCTGCTCGAGCATCCCGCGGTGCAGGAGTCCGCGGTGGTGGGTTCGCCCGACCTGATCAGAGGAATGATCGTCAAAGCGTTCGTGGTGCTCAACGAGGGGTATGAACCGAGCGAGGAGCTGGTGAAGGAGCTGCAGACCCACGTCAAACACATCACCGCCCCCTACAAGTACCCCCGGGCGATCGAGTTCGTGGACGAGCTGCCCAAGACCTTATCCGGCAAGATCAAGCGCAATGTCCTGCGGGATATAGAACTGAAAAAGAACGAAAGTACCGACTGATCGTGCCATCGGGCCGGATTCGCAAGGACCGGCTGCAGAATCCGTTTTTGGCGTTCTCGCGCCTTCGTCTCCCCTCCATGCGTCGACTCGTGACCGAGCGTGCTGGTGCGCGACCGATGGGCCACCCTGCGCCCTCCACATCACACTACGGGCCGAAACTGCCCTTTGTGGTGCGAGGAAGGATCCAAACCCTAATGTGGTGCACCACTCTATGATATGGTATGGTTCGATACTCGGTCACGATGGATGATACACTGACCCGGCAGATCGACAGTCTGTGCAGCACGAAAGGAGTGTCACGCTCCGAGTGGATCAGCGATGTCTGTTCCCGGTACATGGACAACGGAGCGCATCCGGGAGCGAGACCTGAAATCTATCGTGATAAATCCATTTTCGAGAAGAATGAGAAGCATGTCCACAATATGCTCGATTATGAGGAAACGTACAGGAATTTTTCCATCGAAGTGCCCGAATATTTCAATTTCGGGTTTGATGTGATCGATGCATGGGCACGTAAGGACCGCAACAAGCTGGCCATGATCTGGGTGAACCAGGAGGGCGTGGAGAAGAAATTCACCTTCCGCGAGCTCTCCCTGCTCTCGAACCAGGTCGTGAACATGTTCATCAAGTACAACATCAGCAAGGGCGATCGCGTCCTGATCATGCTCCCCAGGCTCCCGGAGTGGTGGATCTTCACCATCGCCCTGATCAAGATGGGGGCGGTGTACTGCCCCGCGCCGACCATGCTCACCCCCAAGGACCTCAAATACCGCATCGACACCGCGGATATCAAGATGGTGATCACCGACGCCGAAAACGCCCCCAAGGTGGATAAGATCTTTGATGAGTGCCCCTCGCTGGGGAGTAAGATGGTCGTCGACGACCGGCTCGAGGGCTGGATCAGCTACCCCGTCGAACTCGACTACCCCGCCCCCGTCTCCTCGAAGATCGCCAAGCTCCCCGGGCTGAAGAGCACCAAGGCTACCGATCCCCTGGTCATCTTCTTCACCTCCGGCACCACCGGCGAGGCCAAGATGGTGCTCCACGACCAGAGCTATCCCCTCGGCCATATCATCACCGCACGGTTCTGGCACGATGTGCGCAGCACCGACCTGCACTTTACCCTCTCCGATACCGGGTGGGCAAAGAGCGCCTGGGGCAAGCTCTACGGGCAGTGGATCGAGGGCGCCTGCATCTTCGTCTACGATATCAGGGGCAAGTTCAACGCAACAGAGATCCTGCCCCTCATCGAGAAATACGGGATCACTACCTTCTGCGCCCCGCCGACCATCTACCGTCTGCTCATCCTCGCCGACCTGGACAAGTTCGATTTCAATGCATTGCGCCACTGCGTCTCCGCGGGTGAACCGCTCAATCCCGAGGTCATCCATGCATGGAAAGACGCCACGGGCCTGACCCTCTATGAGGGCTATGGCCAGACCGAGACCGTACTCTGTGTGGGCACCTTCCCCTGCATGGAGCCGAGGCACGGGTCGATGGGAAAGCCCTCGCCAGGCTGGAGGGTGGAGCTCCTCGACGAGAACGCCAATCCCGTGGGCCCGCACGAGGAAGGGGTCATCGCCATCGCCCTCAATCCCCGCCCCGTAGGGCTCCTCAAGGAGTACCTTGACAACGAAGAGGAGAACCGCCATGTCTTTGCGGGCGACTGGTACTACACCGGCGACAAGGCCTACAAAGATGAGGACGGCTATTTCTGGTTCGTGGGCCGGGACGACGACGTGATCAAGGCCAGCGGCTATCGCATCGGCCCGTTTGAGGTGGAGAGCGCCCTCATCGAGCATCCGGCGGTGCAGGAGGCGGCGGTGGTGGGATCGCCGGATGTCATCCGCGGGCTGATCGTCAAGGCCTACGTGATACTCGCCCCGGGCAACAAACCCTCCGACACACTCGTCAAGGAGCTGCAGCACCACGTCAAGAAGACCACCGCCCCCTACAAGTACCCCCGGGCGATCGAGTTCGTGGACGAGCTGCCCAAGACCATCTCCGGCAAGATCCGGAGAAATGTACTGCGGGAGAGGGAGTTAAAGAAATTCCAGAACGAAAGGGCTTCCGATACCGAAGCCCAATAAGTACTTTTATTTTCTCGGAGGGGCAACTAGATAAGGCGCGAGGGTTGCCGAGCCAGGTCAAAGGCGCTAGGTTCAGGGCCTAGTCTCGTAGGAGTTCGAGCGTTCGAATCGCTCCCCTCGCATGTTCTTTTTGGTATCCCGGTTCCGTAAACCTCCATTATACGACATGGTTTTGCCGTGAAATGCGTGTGTAATTCTTTTTCTGCATTGTATGCCAGGCCTTTATTGAAACAACCGCGGCCCATGCATTCGGGGCGGTGTCAGATCCACCTCCGCACCCGCCCCCTGTACTCCCGGTACGCATCCCCGAATTGCTCGAGCATTTGCTCCTCCTCATAGGGGATGAAGACGAAGTTCAGCACCAGGAAGATGAACAGCGGCCCTGCGAAGGAGAGCAGGTTTCCCTGGAGGGTGATGCAGAGGCCGATGCTGGCGAGCACCGCTCCGACATACATGGGGTGCCTAGAATACCGGTAGAGGTCGTCGGTGACCAGCATTGTGGCGGCAGCCTCGTAGCTCTCCGAGGTGCCGTGGTGCACGAAGATCTTCCACGAGCGGATGATGATGTAGAATCCTGCCGCAATGACCGGCAGACCCGCAAGACTCCAGGGAAGGGGGATGGTATTGAACTGGGGGAAGAGCAGGTACAGCACACCGCTCAGAAGCAGCCCCAGATAAAAGTAATTCGGGGGGATGTGCAGCTTCATGACAAAACGTAACATTTACAGTAATTATTGCTTTTGAATGGAGAGATGCTCGCCGTGGTCGCTTCGCCATCCCTGTGGGCGGAAATGATTTCAATGCTGCTAATTACCTGCATTCCCTCCCCTTCAATAAGGCATGAAGCAGGGAAGGTTGTTGAAAAAGACCATCCTGTGCGTCTGGATCATCGCCATCTCCATGATTCTCATCCCCGCCGCTGCCGCTGCGACGGAAGGAGGCGATGCCACGGCGTGCGAATGCGATGCTGCGAGGTGACCGTCACCCTGTGGGTGGCCTTCGCCGGCACGGGCTGGGACTACATCGACCGGTTTGCAGACGAGGTGACGCAGGAGTGGAACGGTGATGCATCGAATCCCTCCACATGCGGGGACTGTGGGTGTCCTTTTTCAGGATTGGTCGGCCATGGGCAGCCTGCACGCACACCACCCGATGGTGAGCGCCATAGTCGCGGTCGCCGCTGCACTCACCGCGAACGCCGCACCGAACCCTGCTGCTTGCGCGATAAGGCCGGCGAAGAAGGGCATCAGGGCGAGCCCCGCGTAGGTGGAGGTATTGAAGAGCCCGGTGGCCGCACCCTGCGGGAGGCGGGTTTCGGCGAGAAAGGCGAGCTGGGCGTTGATCGCAAAGCCCGAAAGGCCTCCGATCGCGGCAAACATCAGAAAGACGGCGACGGTGCTCGTGGAAGGGGCGAAAAAGCTGCCGAGAACCGCCGCACCCATCACGATCGCCGAGATGCGGATGGTGGGAACCGGTCTGTTCACCAGCTTGGGGGCGATGAGCGAGGTGACGATGGTTGCCGTATACATGGTGCCGATCTGGATGCTGAGCACCGCCGGGCTTTCCCCGGTGAACTCAGGGTAGAGTGCGGTCACCACGCCGGTCACCCCCACGAGCACCACCGCCGAGAGATACAGCCAGATGTAGTCCTTCATGATGTGGGCGACGTTCGCCTTCTGCTGCTGTGCAACCCGGTTTCCTTTGAGGAACAGGCTCATCAGAAACGCAACAAGGGAGATGGCGGTAAAGAGCATCACCCCGCCGGTGATCCCGATGGTCTGCTCGAGCCAGCCGGTGCCGAGCAGCCCGATGACGAGCCCGAGGTTGAGTGCACCGATGAAATAGCCGGAAAGGCGCTTGTGGTCCGGACGGGAGTTCACCCATGAGAGGGCGGACGCCACGAAGAGCCCTCCCCCGATGCCTTCGAGCGAACGGGCGAGGAGTACCGGGATGGCGGTGGGAAAGAGAATGATCAGCACCCCGCTCACGACGGTGCAGAGCAGCCCGGTGTTGATAAGCGGCATCCTGCCGATCCGATCGGATAGCATCCCTGCGGGGAGAACGGTGAGAAAGGAGCCGAAAAAGTAGGCAGAATAAATTGCTGACTGCAGCCATACCTCCGCTTGCGCAAATGAGGGGAGGACAGGGACGATGGCGTTCGATAGCGCCATGACCGAAAACACCCCGAGCAGGAGGGAGAGCTGCTGCTTCATCTACACCATTCTGTACGTTTCGAGGTTCATGGGCGCATGGGTTTCGATATGGTATTTCTTGTAGATGGAGCTGGCAAGGTCGATGGCCTTGTTCTCATCCCCGTGAATGGTGAAGATCTTCTCGGGCCGCGGCTGGATATGGGCGATGTAGTTCATCAGCTGGCGGCGGTCCGAGTGTCCTGAGAACCCGTCCACGGTCACGATGTCCAGGTTGATCACGATGGTCTCCCTCCGTCCGGTGGGGATCTCGCGCCATCCCTTCTGGATGCGCCGCCCCATGGTCCCGTCCGCCTGGTAGCCGACAAAGACGAGGGTGTTGCGTTCATCGGGGGCGAGGGCCCGCAGGTACTCCATCACCGGGCCCCCGTTGAGCATGCCGCTTGTGGTGACGATGACGCACGGCTCGCCGCCGATGACGTCCTCCCGCAGCGAGGGCGAATCGACCTGGACAAAGCAATCCGCAAGGAACGGGTTCATGCCCTCGCGGAAGATCTGCGTCCGCAGGTCGCTGTTCAGGTACTCAGGGTACGTGGTGTGAATGGCGGTCGCCTCGCGGATCATCCCGTCGAGGTAGATCTTCACCTTCGGGATCTTTTCCAGGCGAATGCCCTCCTCGAGGGCGAGCATGACCTCCTGCGACCTGCCTACGGCGAATGCGGGGATGATCACCTTGCCGCCACGCTTGACCGTCGTGGAGACCACATCATAGAGTTTCTCTTCGGCGTCCTTTCGCGAAGGCTGGAAGTCGTGTGATCCGCCGTAGGTGCTCTCCATGAAGAGTGCCTCGAGGCGGGGGAACTGGACGGTTGCCGGCCCGAACAGGCGGGTCTTTCCGTAGTTGAAGTCGCCGGTGAAGGCGATGTTGTAGAGCCCCTCGCCGATGTGGAAATGCGCAACGGCCGAGCCGAGGATGTGCCCGGCATTGTGCATGGTCAGCTTCATATCGGGGGCGATGTCGGTGACACTCCCGTAATTGAGGGTGATCGAGTGTTTGAGGTAGGTCTTGACCTCGTTGGAGCTGTAGGGCACCTGTCCGGTCTCCTTGTTGACCACATCGAGGTAGTCGAGCTGGAGCATTGCGGAGAGATCGCGCGTGGCCGGCGTGCTGTAGATCGGGCCTTCATACCCGTACTTGAACAGCAGAGGCACCAGTGCGCAGTGATCGAGGTGGGCGTGGGTGATCACCACGGCATCCAGCGTGTTGAGCGGGTAGATCTCGGGGACGTAGAGGTAGGGATAGCCGTTGTTGTTGCTCGGTTTCTCTCCGCAGTCGATGAGGACCTTGCTCTCCGGGGTGCTGAGCAGGAACGCCGCCCTGCCGACCTCACGGCAGCAGCCGAGGGTCGTCACCCTGACCCACTGGTCCTTTGCGGTGGCATCGCGGTGAATGCGTCTTCCGATCTGCCTGAGGAATGTTTTCCTTTCGTCTTTGACCGAACGAAGGAACTGGCGTATTTGCTTGACGGTGGCGCTCTCGATGGGCGGAGTGCGCACCACCTTGGGCGTCCAGCCTATCTCTTTGGTGATATCCCGTAATGTGACACCGTTCTTTCCGATAACAACGCCGGGTTTTTCCGCTTCGATGAGCACTTCACCCGTCTCCGGGTCGAAGAACATATCACTGATCCCGGCATTGTCGGGCACCACGGCCCTGATCTTGCCAGCAGCCTGTTCGGGGTCTTCGAGAATATTGGGGCGCACCACAATCCGTTTTCTCAGGTCCCTGGCGAGCACTTTGATGAGATCTGCCTGATCGGCAAATGTTTTCGTATCGTCGGTATAGATGACCAGCTCAGGCCCCTCGAATTCCACTTCAGAGATCGTAATTCCCCGCGGGACCTTTTTATTGATCTTGTCTTTCAGCTCTTGCAGCCGTTCTTCAATTAGCATTAAAATCGTCCTAAAAAAAGTTAGTTTTCAGATTTCAGGGAGCTTTTGCTTAAACCAGGAAGTTTTTTCTCCTCATATTTTTCCTGCGTTATCACCACAACGTTGATGTTTTCTCCCGATCCTATGTCCCGGCGCATCGCGGAGCGCAACGACCTGACCGCAAGATCGATCGCTTCCTCTTCGGTCATACGCTCGCGATAGCCGTCCTCGAGCAGTCCGTACGCGATGGGCGATCCCGATCCGGTGGCAACAATGTCCTCCTCCCGTGACGCACCGCCCATGGCATCAACCGAGTAGACGCTTGCCCCCTGTTCATCGACACCGCCCACGAGGAGCTGCACATAGTAGGGATAGTAGCGGTTCTGGTTCAGGTAGTTGCTCAGGAGCGTGGAAACCGCGCCAACCGTCATCTGCTTTGCCCGCCGGATCTCGTAGAGGCTCGCCTCCACCTGCATGATCCGTGCGAGCTGCTGGGCGTCGCCGACGCCGCCAGCAGTAGTCATACCGATGCGGGGTGCAATCTTATAGACCTTTTTGGCCGTTTTGCTTGCCACGAGATTTCCCATGGTTGCCCGTTTTTCAGTGGCGAGGACGACACCTTCATTGAATACGATACCAATAGTGGTCGTCCCCTTCAAAATTTCATTAGGGAGTTCAGGCATTCAAAAAACCTCCTACCGTTAATTACGCCGTTAAAGGTGACAAAAGCGCTTCAGACTATACAATGATTTTATCTGCCATAAAGGTATGGTTCCCCCAGTGGGGAAAAATCCGTTCAATGGTTCCGGATAAGGTGGCTGGATGCGTCGAGGACGCCCCCCACTATGACCGATTCCGGAATGAGCACTTTTATCAGTTCCCGGTCAAAGAGCATGGCGACCAGTCGTTTGTCACCGTTGACGACCGGCAGCTGGTCGACCCGGGACCGCTTCATCTTCAGTGCACATTCGCTGACCTCAGAATTGAGCGGCACGGAGATGACATCGCTCACCATTGCCATCTTTACCGGTTTGTCAGGCAGCTGAATCCTTGAGATGCCGTAGGATATGGTGTGCATGTCCCTGATGCTCTCCCATGTCCACTCGTCGTCGTCCGTTCCGTTGGAAAAATCGCTGACCTGCACCGAGTCCTCGATGCACGACGCCCTGATAAGGTCGCGTTCGGAGATTATGCCCACCAGCTTCGACTCGTCATTGAGGATGGGGATGGCGTCGAACCCCGAGGTCTCCATGATCCTTCCCACGAGGGGGAGCGGGGTCTCTTCCCAGAGTGCGAACGTCGGCCGGACATATTTGTTCTTGATCTCCTCCTTGATTTTCAACTGGGAGATGGCGTTGATGAGATCGGCGGTGCTGATGATTCCCACCAGTTTTCCGTCGGAGACTACGGGCAGGCGCCTGATGTTGTGTTTTGCCATCAGGGTTGCCGCATCCTTGATATGCGCATTGGGAGCGACGGAGATGGGGTCGGGCGTCATCAGCAGGCCGAGCTGCGTCTCCTCCGACTTGGCAAGGAGATCCTTGCGGGTGATAATTCCCACCAGTTTTCCCTCTTTGAGTACCGGAACGCCGCTGATGCCGGTGCGCTTCAGTATTCGCAGGACATCCTCGCGATTTCCCGGTATTTCGACGCACACGACGTCGTCGGTCATATAGTCGCGAACAAGTTTTGTTTCTATGATCTCACCACCAGTGTGGTTATGGAGCTGTGGCGCACCACGTACGTGGTCACGCTGCCGATCAAAAGGCGGTCAACATTGCTTTTCCCATGTGAACCGAGTACGATAAGGTCCGCGTTCATGGCTTCAGCCGTTTTCAGTATCTCATTGCCTGCATGACCATGCTCGATGTGCGTGTGCAGGTCGATGCCCGCATCCGAGGTGGTATTCCGGCTTTCCTCAAGCGTATCGGTCCCCTCGTTTTCCAGAAGGCTATAGATTACCTCGAGCGTATTGTCGACAGGGATTGAGGATAACATACCGGTTTCGATGACATATATCGCGTGGAGCTCTGCGCTCCATGCTTTTGCCTCATCGATCGCCACCCCAAGTGCCTTTTTGCTCACTTCCGAGCCATCAATGGCGACAAGGATCGTATTGAACATGGGTTATCTCCAAAAATAAGTCTTCATTATCATTTCGTTGCCGGGTTTAAAATAGTTCTTATAATATTACATGAATTAACTCGGTTTACCACTGTTGTGCATAAATCATGACTGAAATGATAATTATGGCGCATTGGATCTATGAGGAAAAAATTAGCCGGGCAATCTTCCTCAATGAAGAACGGGGCGGCGAGCAGGTCTGACCCCGATATCGCCATGTTAAGGGCTTCTTTTGCAGGAATACGATAGATGAGAGAGGTGAATGCCATCTCCCTGAACATGTCGGGCTGTACGAACATGGCGTTGTCGGTGCCCAGAAACACCCTGCACCCCCGCGCGAGCATGCGCTCGATCGGAGGATGGGCGGCGCCGGCGGCAACCCCGAGTGTCCAGTTCGAACGGGGACAGACGACGATGGGGATCTCCATCTCCGCGATCCGGCGCAGCTGGCGGTCCTCTGCATGGGTGCAGTGGATGATCAGGTCCGGTTCGAGGGCAAGGGCGGCTTCGATGTCATGCGGGTCTTTTTCGCCGGCATGGAGGGCAACGAGGAGTCCTTTTGTTCTCGCCCTCTCCACCGCCGCCTCGATATGGGCGCCTTCACGGACGCTGCTGATCCCGAACCCGTGGGCGACCGCCTCCCCCCCTTCCCTGCCGAAGATGATCGCCTGGCAGGATCTGTTTTCCAGTGCCTGCCTGAGCGCAAGCACCCCTTCGACCCCTCCCTCGCGGAAATCCGCAAACCCCGCGGTGCCGGATTGCACCATTGTGGTGATTGTGCTTTCCATTGCACGCACGAGATCGTTTCTTGGTGCGGCGCGAAGAAGGCGGTGCTTCAGGCCGTCCGGTGGTGCTACCAGATCGGAGAGCGATCCCGACACCGGCATGTCCATGGCGATGGTATCGGCAATGTGCGTGTGGGCATTGAAAAAACAGGGCAGGATCCAGCAGTCCTCCCGCAGGGGGATCTCCTCGATCGCGCGGATGGTGCCCGCCTCGACGGTGATCTCGACGCTGTGCTCCTCGAGTTCTCTCCCCACCAGTGCCCTGCCACGGAACGAAACGGCGTCCGACATGGTCGTCTCTGCCTTTGATTTATATATGCAGAATGCAAATAGTTATTCATGGCGAAAAAGAGTGGCGGAAGGCTGGTTTCCTCCGCGGGTCTCGTGACCTATTATGATAGCGAGGACAAGCGCTCGTTTCATATCTCACCGACTGCAGTACTTGTCGCAGGCGCAGTTATCGGTGTTTTCACGATTGCGCTCAATTTCATCTACTGAATCATTTTTTTCAGGGCGGCACGGGTAATATCTTCGTCCGCAGTAAAATACAGTGCATCGTGCCCGGTCCACCGGGGGCAGTTCCGAAAGACCACCGCGGGCACGCCGCGGTTGCTCTCGCCCATGACGAAGTTCGCAAATCCGGCAATTTCATCGACGACCGCCTCTTCGGTGATCTTGAGGACGTGGCCGAAAAGGTCGGTATCGCCGCGGTAATCCCTGATCGCCGTCATCCCGCTCCATCCTATCGCGGTGCCGGTCTGCCCCCTGCGAAACGACCGGCCACAGGTATCGGTGAGCACGACCCGCACGTCCTTTCCCGTGATGCCGGCAACCCGCTCCCTGATTTCATGGGCGGCAGCCATGGGGTCCGGCGGGAGGAGGATGAGCAGGCCGTCTTCCACATTGCTCTGGTCGACTCCGGCACGCACCCCGACATGGCCGCAGGCGAGCTCGGAGAGGACGAACGGCGCTTCCAGCAGGATGTCCGATGATTCGTCGAGTACTGCCTGGATGAACCGGGCATCTTCACCGCACATTGTCCCTATCCGCTCTGCCCTTTCTCCGGGTGTGATGGATGCGAGCACTCGCGTGTACCCCTTCGCCTTGGAGAAGACCGACGAGGCGACGCAGAGGATATCGCCATCCTCAAACGAGACGAGGTCGCAGATGAGGGCCGGAAGGTCGTCGCCCTCTTTGATGAGGGGCAAACCTTCCACAGGCGCAATCTCAATTTGCATACTGCTATGGTCGGCGGTTGACTACAAAAAAGTCTGTGTCGTCTTCTGCGGGCGAACCGGCGCATTCAGGGATATGCTGCCGCAGTCGGCCTTTTTCTCCCTGCCGCCGTGCCACGACCGCGGGGCCGGCCGCGTCACATGGTTTTATGAGAATCCCTCACAGATACTAAGCAATAACAGGTTCGAGTTGATTGCGCAATGAAAATTGGAGTTGCAAGGGAAGGGAATATGGTCTCTGAGCATTTCGGTCAATGCCAGGGATTCGTGATCTTTACCGTGGAAGACAAAAAGATCATTGAGAGAGAAGAGATCCAGAATCCCGGCCACGCCCCCGGCGTGCTTCCCCAGCTGATGGCCGACCACAACGTGGATGTGGTGCTTGCGGGCGGCATGGGCCCCAAAGCCGTGGACAACTTCTGCATGCACGGGATCGAGGTCTACATCGGTGTCTCCGGAGAGATCGATCAGGTGGCTTCAGACTTCATCGACGGCACTCTCGAGCAGGGAAGCAACGTCTGCCACCATTAGGCAGAATGGAAATGCCGGAAAAGTAATTTCTTTTTTTATAATTGTATTATTAGGTATTAAGAAACGTTGAATATATATCATTATGCGCCTATCTTTTACTATGGCTCATGCACGGTGCAGATATTCGCATCTCCAACGTGACGTTACGCTCGAGGATCTTGCCGCTTTTCATGGACATCTGGGTCCGTTTCTCGTGATCGGGTATCGGATGGGTCGATATGCCCGGGAGGTACTCTGCAATGATCCCTTCGCTCTCAGCGCCCGAGTGTATTGCTCCGGGACGCCGCCGGAGACCTGCATCGCTGACGGATTGCAGATGGGAAGTGGCTGTACTCTGGGGAAGAAAAATATCGAGATTATTACTGATGCCGATTTCAGATGCGAGATCGAATGCAATGGCAGGACACTGGTAGTCCGTCCTCTTTCCTTTGAAACACCACCTCGCGATGACAGCTACGAGGAAAACATCGAGCAGATTGCCGTGGACATGAGCAATTTTGCCGATGACGAGCTCTTTTCGGTCGAATGGATCATACCTGCATATGACTGAAAACCGAACCATCTATCTTGATGGCGTCTACACGGCCTATGAGGGGGCAAATGTCCCCACGCTCCGCAATATCTCCCTCGAAGTGCGCGAAGGGGAATATGTACTTGTCGGGGGGCCGAACGGTGCAGGCAAAACGACGCTGCTCGAGTCGATCATGGGGATGCTGAAAATCACCCATGGCAGCGCCAGTGTCTGCGGGCTCGATGTGCGAAAGGAAGGTCTGCAGGTCAGAAGAAAGGTGGGGTATGTGATCCAGAACTTCGCCTTTGATCCCCTCACCCCCTATACGGCCGAACAGGTGGTGATGATGGGGCGGTACGGGATTATGGGCTGCCTGAAACGTCCCTGCAAAGCGGATTTCCGGGCAGCGGATCAGGCGATGCACCTGGTGGGCATCGAGGATCTGGCCGCCAAGCCCATCGGGATCCTGAGCGGTGGGCAGCAGCAAAAAGTCCTGATCGCTCAGAACCTGGCAAAAGAACCGTCACTTCTTCTCCTCGACGAACCGTTTTCCAATCTTGATATCGCCGCACGGGAATTCATCACCGGAATTCTAGAAAACATTGCTGGAAAAGGAATATCCATAATGATGGTCTCCCACGCCTTTGACGATCTCCCCGACCGGGATATCAGGGTTCTGGTCATGAACGACGGGAACATCACCTATGATGCGGTGAGCCATCCCGGCGATGTAGAGGCGCGGGTCAAGTCCGCATCCGGAGTGGTATAAGTGCTGGAATGCATCATACCCAATAACATCGTCTGTCACGCGGTTGAGGCAATGCTCTTCGCCTCCATTGCCTGCAGTGTCCTTGGGGTGATCATAACTCAGATCAAAATCTCCTCCATCGGATTCACCATGGCACATGCAGCCTTTGCCGGGGCGGCACTCGGGCTGTTCCTCAATATCGGCTCGACCTCGATGGCTATCCTGTGCAGCATCGTGGTCGCGATGCTCATCGGCCCGTTGAGCCAGAAGGCGAAGATGTCGGTGGACACCACGCTGGGCGTGTTGTTCGGCATATCAATGGCGCTTGCCATTTTTTTCATTGCCTATATGCAGTATCTGGGCAGGGGGTTCAATGCGAATGTGCTCCTGTTTGGCGATGTCATTTCACTCTATCGAGAGGAGGTCTACAGTCTGGCAATCATCTCCCTCGTGGCGGTGGTGTTCGTGGCCCTGTTCTACAAAGAGATAACGACCATCATATTCGACCGTAAAATTGCGGTATCCTCCGGAATCAATGTCACGCCGATTTACTATGCCACGTTGTTCATCATCGCCCTGACGGTCGCGCTCAGCCTGAATATCATTGGCGGGCTCCTGCTCTATGTATGGCTGGTGACCCCCGCGGCTATCGTGTACCAGTTCTGCTATAATGTCAGGGACATGTTCATGCTCGCTCCGGTGGTTGCGGCACTCATCAGTGTCAGCGGAGCCCTCTACAGTCTGGAAGTCTCCCTCCCGGTGGGCCCGTTCACTGCGGTGCTGTTCAGCATCGTGTTTGCCCTCGCCGTCATCATATCTCCGAAAAGAAAGATATCAAGAAGTAAGATTTAATAATAATTTTGTATAATTAACCACTATGAACCTGAGAGAGGTGCTTGTTGGGTTACTCATTCTTTTCTGTGCGGTGGCTCCAGCCGCTGCTGAATTAACGGTTGTTTCCACGACAACGGTGCTCTGGGAGCCGATCGAATTCATCGGAGGGGATCAGGTGGAGACGCTCTATATCGCGGATCCCACCATCTGCCCGCACATGCAGGGAGAGATTATACCAAACCGGATCCAGATGGAAAAAGAGTTTATCAGGGATGCGGATCTCTTTGTCTGCCACAATTTTACCGTGGACAATCCCCATGTCATCCCGGTGGTTGATGAGTACATGCTGGCCAATGACTACGGGGAGATCACCTGGGTTGAGCTTGAAAACCCCCAGAGGACCTGGAACACCCCGGATAATGCCAAACTCCTCGCGGAGGAAGTCGAGGGGTGGCTCTCCGAAGCCGATGCCGGGAATGCCGCCTACTATGAGGAACGGCTGGCCGACTACGTCGCGCTCATCGATGCGGCGGATGTGACGGCAGAACAGGAAGCGCGGATTGCGGGCCAGGATGTTATCGTCATTGTCTGGCAGAAGGATGCCGCGGAGCAGTGGCTCGGCCTGAACGTGGTAAGCATATTTGCCCCCGAATTCTATCAGAACGGCCAGTTCACTGCGAAAAAATGTGTTGATGACATCTATGCGGATCCCGAAAAATACAGGGACGTCAGATATGTCATCGAAAACATGCAGTCCGGTGAGCTGGGTAAGGGCATCGAAGAAGCGTTGCATGACAACGGCATCGATGCACAGCGAGTGATCTTCACGAATTTCCCCAAATCTGTGCCGGACGCAGGTACCATCCCCGAGGTTCTTGAGTATAACAAGCACCTTGTGATGGCCGGCGAACCACCGGCGGGATCCGCACCCGTGGAGACACAGGGTCAGGCACAGGCGCCTCTGGGCGTCTTTCCAGCGCTCCTTTCACTCCTCGCGGTGATGGTGTTCGCTGCAAGGTCCCGCTAATCCCCATTTTTTTAATCACGATCCATTGCGGCGAGCGCTGCAATGCACTTCCGGCACCGGGGATCCACGCAAACATTCTTTATCTCCGGCGGTGATGATCGCTTGAAGATGTACACGGTGATCCGCTGCCCGGGATGCCATACGTTCACCTACATCGACCGGTACCAGAACTGGAAGCTCTGCCATACCTGCGGAGAGGCTATCGACGTCTCGAAGGCGCCGGTGTATGTCGAGGTGGAGAGCCACCGCGATGCGGAAGAGATCGCAGGCGAACTGGAGACCTACCTCCATGCGAGCGGGAAGGACGATCTCACACGGGACGAAAAAGAGCGGCTTCGTGCCGAGTATGCACGTCTGGTGAGAAGCCGGATGTGATTACCAGAGTTTGCCGCATCCCGGGCAGACCAGGTGGATTTTTCTCCCGCAATGAGGACACCAGATCTGGCCTTTTTCCGTCTGTGCCATGGGCCGTCCGCACTTTTTGCAGTACAACGATGCTTCGTAACCGCAGGTATGTCGGATCATCAGTCTAGATATTTATAGTTCCTGATAAAAAGGGTTCCTTTTCCTCTGTTTGCGATATCCCCGGAGAATCGGGTGTATGGTTCCCCGTTCACCTTCTCCTGGCCGATCTTTCTGAAGGTGGGGATCATGTCGTTCACGGTCCCGTGGACGTACGCCATCCCTCCACTCATGTTGGCGCAGGCCCTTGACGTATCGCCCATGATGGTCAGTTCCCCCTCCTTCATGTCCACGCCGGAGAGATCCCCCGCATTGCCGTGGATGATCACGCTACCGCCTGCGAGCGTTTCGGCGGTAAAGTCCCCCGCATCGCCGAAGACCTCGACGGTGCCCCCGCGCATCCCCCGCTTTTCCCCGCGGTAGCCGGCGGCACAGTAGTCGCCCGCGCTGCCGTGGCAGCGGATCCTTCCGCCACGCATCTCCCTGCCGAGCCAGGCATCGGCGTTACCGTCGATGACGATCTCTCCTGCGCTCATGAAATTACCGCAGTGCATGCCGATATCGCCCGTGATATGGATGCGGCCCCCGTCCATGTACTCGCCCACGCGCTTGATCCGGGAGCTGTCGCCGAGGATAATGATCTCCACCTCGTCCACCGATTCCGCCTCCCCCTCGATGGCGACGTTGAAGATCTCTTCCAGCGGCAGCTCCTTGTTTCCGCGAAACACGGTCAGGGAATCTGTTCCCTCGAAGAAGGTGCGGGGCACGATCCCCTCGGCCTCGATGGGAAGATAGGGTTTTTGCCGGGGTTTAACTTCCAGCGTCACCTTCATAGCTGCGCCTCCGTCTCGATGCAGAGGTTGCGCCGGATATACTCCTCCTGCACGGGATAGTTGCTCATCCGGACGGTGTAATAGCGGTCGAAATTTTTGGCAAATTCGGGATCGTGGTCCATGCTGTAATTTTCAGAAATGTGCGGGTCCACCCAGATGGTGGTGTTTTTCCCGTCCACCATGCATGTCCCCTGGCGGCAGACCACCCTGCCGCGTTTGATGGTGTAGTCGGTCTGGCCAAAAGCCCTGATCACCTCTTCCGCCGAGGTTGCGGGGTCCGTCTCATTGATGTTGATGGGGTAGATGGCGATATCCGCATCCGCCCCCTCGCCGAGGTGGCCCTTGCCCAGATCCTCGATGCCCAGCGCCTTTGCCGGGGCGCCGCGGGTCATGATGGCGATATCGTTCCAGGTGAGTTCCCGGTCGATGGCGGCAAGGGGCACGTTGTGCTCGGTGTCGGGGTGAACGGTCCCGAATATCTCGTTGCGGTAGCGTTTGCTCATCAGGAGCGCCATGATTTCGGGATATTTCACGAAGGGGGCCCCGTTCGGGTTGTCGGTGGAGAGAATGCACTGCCAGGGGTTGTCCGTGAGCAGTGCCAGTTCGAGGCCGATGGACCACATGATGGAGTTGACGAGGTTTTTGCGGCTGTAGTACACCGGGATGATCCCCGATCCCGTCTCCAGTTCCACGTCGTGGTTGCTCCACTTGTTGTGGTAGAGCCGGTAGAGGTTGAACTCCATGGGGCCGTCGGCGGTCATGGTGGTGGTTTTGCCGAACATCACCTGTCCCATATCGATCACGATCTGGGGCTTGCTGTTGATGGCCCTGCAGATCTCCTCCGAGCGCGAGCAGATATCCCGCCAGCTCGACCCGCCGTAGGAGTGGAACTGGACGTGGGTGGCGTAGAGACTCTGGCGCTTGTTATTTGCGTTGGGGACGAGATCGAAGGTTTCGAGGGTGCACTGGTGGTTGCCGGGCTTTCCCAGGCAGTTGCAGTGCAGGTGCACCGAGTGGGGGAGGTTGAGCATCTCGTTTGCCTCGATCATCGCCCGGATGATCTCTGCGGGCGTCACCTCGAAATGGGGGACCGGGTCGCGAATGGAGGCGACATCCTTGCCCCATCCCCATGCCTCCGTGCCCCCGGGATTGGTCAGTTTGATGGCAAAGCCCTTCACCGCCGAGAGCGTCCAGCCGACGATCGCTGCCGCCCTTCGTATATCGCCGTCATGGATCGCCTGCATGATCGGCCAGTTCCCGTCGAAGAGGGTGTTGGCCATCATGTCCTGCAGCGGTGTGTGGGTGAATTCCTCGTGCGTGTGGCGGGCCTCGAGCGGCGCCATGGCGCCTTCGAGCGCCGTCGTGTAGCCCATGGCGCTGTAGCGGTAACTCGTCCCGTAGGTGGTGGGCACGCTGTAGCCGGAGGTGGAGTGCATGTGGCCCCGGCGTGCCGTCCGTCCCGCACGCATGTCCTCGGGGCTCATATAGCGGCCGAAATTCACCTTCGTGCCGCAGATATGGGTGTGTGAATCGATCCCGCCCGGCATGGTGAGGCTGCCGCCCGCATCGATGACCTCCGCACCGCTGCCCACGCTCTCCACGATCTTGCCGTCCCGCACAGCGATGTCCATGACCTCGCCGCAGATATCATTGAGGGGATCGATCACGCAGGCGTTGCGAATGAGCAGTTCCGTCATTGTCCCTTGGCCTCCTTCATCTTTGCATGGATGGATTTCAACACCTCTCTATCGTTGGGAAGCGTCGGCTCGATCACCTTCCTGACCCTGATGGGGACACCGTCCATGCGGTACGCCGTTCCGTCGGCGTCGATGCCGGAAACCGCCACAGGAATTTGCACGTCGGCCAAGGCGGTGGTCATGGTGGGCACCGGGTCGATAACCACGGTGGGGATCTCCGCAAGGTGCTCGACACACCCCCGCGGGAAGTGCGCACCGGGATCGCTGCCGATGATCAGGCAGGCATCGCATTCCTTGCGGGCCAGGAGATCGATCGCGGACGTCTCCCCGGGATTGTAGAACGCGATCCCGCGGCAGAAGTCGATGGCATAGGGGTAGCCGGTCATCCAGGTGAAGACCTCGTTGGAGCCGTAGACGTTCCAGTGCCCCCGCATGGGGGTGATGGTGAATTTCGTGTGCCGGGAGAGCTCGTCGACCAGTTCGATTGCGTTGCGGACATTTTTGTACTTGCCTCTCGTCATGGTCAGCCCGAGACCGAAGAAGATGGCGCCAAATTTCGCGTCCTTGCAGAGGGTCACGATCCGCTCGAGCTGGGAGCGGGAGACGCCGGCGACCGACTCGGGCACCACATCGCCCTTGCCCCTGACGATGGCCCGCAGTGCGGAGAGCACGGCGTAGTCCCCTCCCTCCTTGATCCTGATGAACTCGTCGGCAACCCGTGCGGTTTCGGTCTCCCTGACGTCGACCACGATGACTTTTCGTTCCCTGAACGCATTCTGGAGGAAGTAGCCGTCGGCATAGGTGGTATACCGGCTCATGTGGCGCGGGTGCGCTTCGAGGGGATTGCATCCCCAGTAGATGACCACGTCGGCACGGTTCTTCACCCTCCCGAGGGTGCAGCCGGGGTGGCCGACCTCCTGAATGGCGAGTATGGAGGGGCCGTGGCACACCGAGGTGGTGCTGTCGATGATGCCTCCCACAAGCTCGCTCACGTGCACCCCGATGCACTGGGCCTCGCCGTGCGTTCCGCTCCACCCGTAGAGGAGGGGGCGGTCTGCATCGAGGAGCATATCCACGGTGTACTGGATGGCCTCGTCGTAGCTGATATTCTCCCAGCCTTCGCCGGTCCTGCGGATCGGGGATGCAAGCTGTTCTTTGCTCATGAACTTGGCATTGGCGAGGGTGCAGCCGTTGTCGACCGCAACGATCCGGTTGTGCTCAACGGTAATCTCGAGGTCGTCGCAGAGGCACCCGCAGAACGGACAGACAACATCATTGATTTTCATAGCGCTTGCCTCCGATCTTTTCCATGAGTTCCCACTGGGTCAACCGCTCACGCTCGGTACGTGCGAGCTCCACCGTGATATTCTTGAAGTCCGGCATCCCAGTGGAGTGGGTGCGGGGAGGGATGATGTGGTTGGCAAATGGGCCCAAGGGCACGAAGATCATGCCCTTTCGCAGGTCTTCGCAGCTCACGGCCCTGAGCACCACCGATCCCCACTCGCTGACGACTTCCACATGCTCCCCGTCCTCCAGGTCCAGATCCATGAGATCGAGGGGGTGGATAAAGCAGGAAGATGTCTCCTCGAAGTAGCCCTGGTGGTACTTGTGCTCGACATGCCGGCCCTGGGTGACGGTCCTGCCGGTGTTGAGAATGAACTTCACCCTTCCTCCTCCGCTACATGAATCGCCTCGATAACCCTCGCCACCCGGATGGCGCTGTTCGGGCACGTCTCCTCGCAGGTCTTGCAGCCGGTGCACTTCTCCTCGTGGAGAATCTGGAGCTCGCCGCCCTTGACCCGCATGATCACCTCATCATTCGCCCCTGTACCTCCTGCGGCAAGCTGGGGGTCCTCCTCCTTGTTGATGGGGCAGGCGACAGAACAGTTCCCGCACCGCATGCAACGGGTGGTATCGACGGTGAGATGAAAGGTGTAGGAGTACCCCGTATTTTCGTAGAACTGCGATTCGAGAATTCTCCCGCTCATCAGCACACCCTCCGGGCATGCCTCCACGCAGAGGCCGCACCTGATGCAGTGTCCCGGGTAGATCACCGGGTTCCACCCTTCTTCCGTCTTCAGCACCTCGATGGCGCCCGGCGTGGGGCAGATCATCATGCAGTTGAGGCAGCGGTTGCACTCCTTGCCGGTGAGCCGGGGGTAATCCCTGAAATGGGGTGGGGTCTCGTAGGGCGCGGTCTTCACGAACAGGAATTTCCGCAGCCACTCCCCCCGGAGCATCTCCTGCAGGTAATAGGTGATCGACGTGCCCATCTTACCGCTCCGCGCATGCGATGCAGGGGTCAGCGCTGATGAAGGTCGAGGTGATATCAGCAGCGGACGAGACCCCTTCCAGCATGTAGTGCGCACAGGACTCGATGTTCATGATGGAAGGCGTCCTGATGGCGATATCGATAATCCTGCCATATTCGTCGGTCTTTACATAGTAGGTGAGTTCGCCTCGCGGCGCCTCGCCCGCATGCGTCGCCTCACCCGCGGTGACGGTGCCCCCGCCCCGGATGGGGCCCGGAACCATGTTCTCGAGGCAGCGCCTGATGAGGCCGATGCTCTGGTACACCTCATCGAACCGGATCATAATACGCGCATAATTGTCGCCGTCCTCGTAGGAGAGGGGGGTAAAGCCAAGTTTCCGGTAGGTCGGGTGCTCCAGCCGTCGGTCGCTCTCCGGGATCCCCGAGGCGCGGGCCACCGGGCCCACCCCGTGCGCCTCGATGACATCGTCCCGGGAGATGATGCCCACGCCCTTGCTCCGCTGGGCGATGAGCGGGCCGTTTTTGAACATCCCCACGTACCGGTCGAGCTCTTTTTCCATGTGGTCGAGCGCCTCCTCGAGGGTGAGCCTATCTTCGTCACGCAGGTCGAAGCGGACGCCGCCGGGCACCATGTACGCACAGGTCACCCGTGCGCCGGTGATGAGCTCGAGCATGTCCATCGCCGTCTCCCGCAGGTTGAGCAGGTACATGCTGAGGGTCTCGTGCTCGATGGTGTAGCAATAGGAGAAATTGGCGAGGAGGTGGCTCTGGATGCGGTCGAGCTCGTTGACGATCACGCGCAGGTATGCCGCCCGCTCCGGCACGTCGATGCCGCTGAGCTTCTCGAGGGTTTCGATGCACACCATATTGTGGATGACCGAACAGATGCCGCAGACACGCTCGGCGAGGAACATGACCTCCTGCCACGGCCGCCCGCGCATGATGCGCTCTATTCCCTTTTTGACGTATCCCAGGTCCATTTCCGCTGAAATCACCCGCTCTCCTTTTGTTTCGCACCTGATGCGGGCAGGTTCCTTGAAGCACGGGTGCAGCGGACCGATGGGCAGTGAAACGTCGACGGTTTTTTTCATTGTTGCTTCTCCTCGTAATCTTTGAACACAACCGGCGCAAGGGAGAGAACCGCGTTGAGTATCTCGGTGGGGCGGGGCGGGCACCCCGGGACTTCGGCGGCGATGGGGATGTGCTTGGCGACCGGCGGGTCGACGAAGGAGCCTCGCCGGTTGAAGACGCATCCCGAGATCGGGCAGTTGCCGATGGCGATGGCGGCTTTGGGCTCCGGGATCTTGTCCCAGATGCTCTTGAGTTTGTCCTCCCACTGGGGGGTGAACGCGCCGGTCACGAGCAGGATATCCGCCTCCCGGGGGTTATTGTGCACGTAGATCCCGTACTGCTCGATATCGTAGCGGGGGGCGAGCATGGCAAGCACTTCGATATCGCACCCGTTGCACGACCCGACATTCACGTAACTGACGTGAATGGACCTTGATCGCACGGTATTCTTGATTGACTGGAGGAAACTCATGACCGTATCATCTCCCTAACTCTTGCTAATCCCTCTGCGATGGCGTCGTCGTGTGCACCATCCTCTACGATGCGTACCCGTGTTTCCTGGGCGATATCCTGCATGCGCGTATCCTCGACCAGAGGGATGTACACCGTGAGCAGCTCGACACCGAGTTCCCGGGCGATCGGGTCCTCCCCGTCACCGTGGTCCAGCCAGACCTCGTAGCGTGCGGGAAGGTTTTCCAGGAGGATCATATCCAGCCGCTCGATCAGCCGGCTCCTGATCTCCGGCTTTCTCACCCCGTAGCGTGAGGAGAGCTCAGCTATGACCCACTCGTGCCGCGTGCTTGCGAGGATATTGAACTGCATTCCCCGGAGATCCTTCTCGTAGAGGTACTCTACCATGCCCCACCTCTATAGCTGAGGGCCGCATAGGCCCCGAATAAGAAAACGCACATCCAGAGGAGGGTCATCTCGTATCTCTTCAGGGCTATTTCGTCTTTTACCAAGGTAAGGGCAATGGTCGCGGCAAGGAAGAGCCCCGCAACGATCGCCTGTATCTCGACCGATGCGGTCGCCATCAGTTCCAGCAGCGCCACGGCGATGTAGGCGAGCGCACCGGTGAACAGCACCCCCCTGATGAGACTCATGCGAGTATCACCCCCACAATGACGATGTAGACTGCGACGATTCCCATGGTGAGGCTCTGCATGGTCACCGTGTCGTAGGGGGAGAGCATGGGGCAGAACGCACAGATAAAGGAGAGCGAGAGCAGCAGGAGGAGCATGACCGCGAGCACCAGCCATAGCGGAAGCGGGCCGAGGAACAGGAGGACGAACGCGAAGAGGAGCACGTAGGTCTTCAGCGCGAACGCCACCTCGAGTCCAGCTCGCCACACGCCGAAGTGCTCGGTCATGTTGCCGCTCACGATCTCCTTGCTCTCGATGATGGCGAAGGGCGAGTAGTGCATCTTTGAGAGAATGACCACGTACAGGGCGACGGCTGCGGGGAAGGCGAATATGAGAAGCGGGCCGTGTGCGGACTGCCAGGCGAGGATGTCGGTGAGCAGCAGAGATCCGGTAAACAGGTAGATCGCCCCGACGGTGGCAAAGAGGGGAAGCTCGGAGGCTGCCGACATGACCGACCGGATCGCCCCGAACTTGCCGTAGGGCGAGCCCGAGGAGAGGCCCATCCCATGCTCGACGATCTTGTGGAGCATGTAGATGCCGAAGAGGAGCAGGATACTCCCTTCGGTTACCAGCACGATGAGCGCCGCGCTCCAGATGCCGATGGCGACCAGCACCACCCAGACGAAGAGGGTCTGACTCGCCGTCTTAGGGATCCAGGTCTGCTTGAAGGAGAATTTCAGGGTATGCAAGATCTCCTGCCAGATGGGAGGGCCCGGGCGTCCCTGTATGCGTGCGATGACCTTGCGGTGAATGCCGTGGAAGAGCAGGCCAATGATGGTTCCGAAGATGAGATAGTCGATCATGTCAGTACCCCAGGAATGGTATATCCTCCTCCCCTTCGGACGCGTTCCACCACAGCCCGAGGAAGAGCACGAACACGGGGAACGCGGCGATGAGGAGTATTTCTGCGAGCCACGGGGCGAAGAATCCTGTCCTCCAGTCGGCTCCGGCAGCGAGGCAGACCGCCCCCGCCACGATCATGATGAGGAATGCGTTCTCTCGTTTCATGGGACATCACATCGATATGACGATTTCCACCACTCTCAGGAAGAGGAGCAGCGAGCTGACATGGATCATGAGCACGTACGGTGCGCCCGGCGCACGCGTGATCTCCGCCTTGGCCACATAGAATGGGGCCATGCCCTCGCCCATCACCCCGAGCACCAGAAAGATCTTGGCGATGAGCGGCACAGCGATGGTGCTGCCGAAGAGCTCCCACATGCTGAGCGTGCCGGTGGTGGCGAGGATGATGGCCGCACTCCCGAACAGGGGCACGGTGGCGATCATGGCCACGATGCCGTACTGGAAGGCCGCATTGAGCACGTGTTTGTACTTGTAGGCGGCAACGATGCCGATGTTGGTGATGCCCACCATCGAGGTGAAGAGGGTGAAATTGAACACGTCGCCGCTCATCATCGCCCCGAGCGTGGCAAGGCCGCAGGCAAGCGCCATGAACCGCTGGAACTTCATCTGGGCGGGCGTGACGTCCTTGGTATAGAACGCGTCGCCCCCGAAGGCGATGTCCACCTGGCGTTCGGGCCTGCTGATGATCACCAGGATGGTGAAGAGCAGGGCGAAGGTGAAGAGGGCTGCGGTATAGACGGTGAAGTAGTTGACGATGTCGCCGAACTCGATCACGAAGATCTCGGGCCCCTCGATGGTGGTGACGGGCAGCTCAAACATTCGCACCACCCCGCATGGTTCCCACCAGGGACATCTTCCCCGCTACCTTGAGCAGGATGGCCGCACCGGCGATGAGCACGCCGAAGAACCAGTACTGGGGGACGAGCACGAAGATGAAGAAGGCCACGATCCACATGACCCATGCGTACCCGCTCAGCACCTCGAAGATGGCGAACCGCTCATCGTGGCCCTTGCAGATGAAATAGAAGATTACGCCGATCCCGGCGACGGCCCCTCCTGAGAAGCCGGAGAGGAGCACGCCGTAGCCGATGAGGGCGAGGGCGAGGATGGCCGGAGCGCTGTCCATGACCTCGATATGCAGCATCCGCTCCGGCTGGCGGGTGAGGCCCTCACGCACCAGAAAGACTTCCGAGATGGCCATCAGTTCGGAGATGCCCACCACCAGACCGGGGAGGATCAGCGCTTCGGCAAGGTCGGTGGCCACCAGGGCGATGAGGGCAAGGGCGAGGATCTCGGCCAGATCGGTGAGCAGGATCCGGTGCAGGTCGTCTTCTTCCTTCACCAGCGCCCAGAACCCGATGACAATTGACAGAAACACCGCCAGAAGCCCCAGTATGTAGATCTCTTCCATTCAGTCCTCCCTCCTGAACAGGTGGGCCGCGATGGCGAACGCCACGAACAGGATGCTGGTCTCGGCGACGGTATCAAGGCCCCTGGTATTGTAGAGAATCTCATCGATGATTCCGCCCGGGTGGGCGACGATGGTCGTGCCCAGGTAGGGGGTATGGTCCGCGATGAACCGGGTGACCGGGGTCAGGTACGCGGTGACATACCCGAGGTACGGGGAGTTTTCCGGGTACTGGGCCCGCACCTCGGTGGTGTTGAACGGCGTGCCGCCCCGCTCGTAGGGGTTGAGAGAGCTGTTCGTGTCGATGGTCTTGGGGTAGAGCTGGTCCTCCTGGTAGAGCAGTGAGGGAAGCGTGAAGGCGCCGATGAGGGTTACGGCGATGAAGAGTACGGCATAGAGCCCCGCAAGGTTCTCCAGTTCCGAGATGGTGCGGGATATCCTGCTGATCCTGGTGCCCCGCCCTTCACGGCGTTTCATGCGGCACCCCTCCTCTCGACGACGCGTACGATCACGAAGGTGGAGATGGCGGTGACGGCGATAAAGGTGAGCAGCGCAAGGGTCTCGTCAAAGGAGAGCATGATGAGGAGAAGGCCCCATGCCGGGATCTCGAGGTTGATCAGCCGGGTGAGGTAGGTCTTGGGACGCGGGAAGGCGGCTGCCGCCGTGCCGATCACCAGGATGGCGATGCCGAGGAAGAACTCCACGCTCATCGGGCATCCCTCCTGCAGACGAGCAGGACGATGATGGTCGTAACCGGGACGATGAGGGCGACGGCGACCGCCACGTCGAGATAGCCGCGGTACACCACAAGGGGCAGGACCCCGGCGGCGATCACGCCGATGCCGATCAGCTTGTCGAACGGATCGCGCATGCTGGCGGCGCTCACCGTGCCGATGAGGGCGATTCCTGCGAACGCGTAGAGGAGAGCCTCAATCATCTTTGTCTCTCCCTCCTGCATAGGTGCTCGCAATGGCATTGGATTCAAGCGTCGATCCCACGAAGAATGCCACGGCGGCCAGCAGCGCCAGGGGGTGGCGTATGAGCAGGGCGATGGCTGCGGCGACGGCAAAACTGAGGACGTTGAGGTAGGGGAGTTTGCGGAGCGTATTTTTCTCGAACGCCACCCGGAGTGCGGCAAACAGCCCCACCAGCACCACGAAGATGAGGGCGATCTCGCTGGGGATTATGCCCGCCACCCCCACAGTGTAGCGAGCAGCCTGCTCGCCCCGAGGTGGGAGAGCCCCTGGATGGTGAGGATGGCGAGCACCATCCCTGCGATGAACTCCTCGGCGCCGAACCCTATCCGGGTGAACCCGAAGATCACGAACGTGGCCAGGACCGCCCCGGTCGTCCCGGCGTATCCGGGATCGTAGCAGATGCGGTTTCCGATATAGACGAGGAGGGCGGCTGCCAGCCCCCCCGGAATCCCTGCGATGTAGACGCCGCAGGCCGCAAGGAGCGTTCCTGCCGAGGCATCCGGAGAGCAGACAATGTTGCCCATCATGTACCCGCCATGAAGCGCCCCTCCATCCTTCTCGATAGCCTGTCCGATCGCGGCGGCACCACTCACGCCTCCCTTCTCGGGCAGTTTGAACAGTACATCGATAGTTATAAACAGGAGCCAGCTCACGAGCGATGCGGCCAAAATGCGTGCTATCACATCGAGCATTCCATTTCTCCGGACTCAAAACGTGGGATTTTTCTCAATCAACCTCTGGTGGTCTATAGAATAAATGTTTTCATGCTAACAACCCCATATTTTTGGGAATTTTTTTGGCTTATGAGGATAATTTTTAATGAATTTTCGTTGACTGCACTTCAATGTTAGCGAGACCTATTCCGACGCACTGCTGCCGCTTTCGGGTATACCGGTGATCAATACCCTGCCGGGCATGCGTTCCCCCCGAGACGGCGTTCAGGCGGTACATTGCGTCCGGTGCTACCTAGGGAGTGATCCTGCCTTAAAAAGAACGAAATACGAGTGTTTATCAGCATACCTGCCGACGGTATTGCAACGCATGTCACCCGACCTCACGCGGCTCGACTTCCTCACCATCGCACTCGTGGCCGGCATCATCGTCGCCGCCACCCTCTCGTTCTGGCCCCTTCTCGGTGTGCTCATCCTGAGTTCTTCCCTTGCCATCGTGGTCCTTCCCCTGCAGAGGCGCCTGCGGGAGAGAATGAACGAGGAGCTCGCTGCGGCGGTGACCACGGCACTCGTGTTCGTGGCATTCTTTGGGACCGTGCTCTTCGCCGTATCGGTGATCTACAACAACGCAGACTACCTCTCAGAGATCATCTCCCTCATCGTCGGGTGGATCCGGGACGCTGAAGTAAATCTCATCTACTCCGATCTGTCTATCCCGCCCGAACGGGTCGCCGAGTGGATCAACGACCAGATCGACCGGTTCAGCGAGTACATCGGCTACATCATCCGGAGCCTGCCGTTCCTCATCGTGCAGTTCATCGTCTTCTTCCTCAGCCTCTTTATGTTCATCCTGCGGGGGGACGCCATCAGGACCGAGTTCATCGGGCACCTCCCGGTTCGCATCGTGGCCGCCATCGAGCGCATGTCGGTGATGGTGGTCGACACCCTCTACGCCATATACGTGGTGCACATCGCCACCTCGGTGCTGACCTTCATCCTCGCCGTGCCCTTCTTCACCATCCTCGGCTACGAACACGTGATCTTCTACTCCCTGATGGCAGCGCTCTTCCAGCTTATCCCCATCATCGGGCCATCGTTCCTCATGGTCTTCCTGGCCATCTTCGCCCTCTCCATGGGGGACATGCGCAGCCTCGCCCTCCTCGCCCTGATCGGCTACCCGGTCGTCTGCGCCTTCCCCGACATCTACGTCCGCCCCATGATGATGGGCAAGCGGGCCTCCATCCACCCGGTGCTCATGTGGATCGGGTTCTTCGGCGGCCTCGCCGTCATGGGCATCGTCGGCTTCGTCCTCGGCCCGCTCTTCGTGGCCCTCGTCGTATCCGGCTACCACATCATCATCGACGAGCTGAAGGGGGCCCGGGATGAGGGCGGGACGGCGCCCGGTGATACCCCGATGGAATGAGGATACCCTCCATTTTTTATGCACGGAACATTTTGCTGCTTGCCGGGCCATTTGCGAAACGAAAAGAGGAAATGCATTATACGTCTCAGAAACAATGCTAGAGGCAGCACACGCGAGGGTTGCCGAGCCTGGTCAAAGGCGCAGGGCTTAGGACCCTGTCTCGCAGGAGTTCGAGCGTTCGAATCGCTCCCCTCGCATTTCATTTCTGGGTTATAGTTATCTCGAAAAAATGCAACCCCATAACAGGTAACATGTTTTGGTTAACACCTTTGAACCAAATGTTTTAGATGAAGTAACTGAATAGTTTCATAAATTAATGCAAGCACTTATTAAACACAATTTGATCATCTATACTATTGAATGACTGAAAAACCATTATTTTTTGGTAATGAGGCCTCAAATCGTCTTTTCCAAAATTGCATAGACTTATTTATTAATCCCGAGATTGAAAAAAGACAAAATATGGGCGAAATCACACGATTTGAAGAAATAACAAAAGCCCAAATTATTTTTTTTGCGGATAATAAGGAACGAATTGTACGCTTAAATGATGAAGTGAGGGCGATTATTGAGATTAAACTCAAAGATGGAATCCAAAAAGAAAAGGGAGAGGATATATTAGCAAATGAAGTCGAAGCCATTTATTCTGCCAAAATACCCGATGAAACCTATTCAGATTGTGCCTACATTATCATGATTAAATATGGCGATAATTGGTATATTTCATTTGATTTTCGATATAACAAAGCGCTATCAAAAGGGTATATCGAAAAAGCCAATGAATTCATCGAATGTGCTTCTTTTGGTCTCTCGCAAAATTACTTAGGAGCAACAATTGATAATTTATTTGGTGCTATTGAACTGATTTCCAAGGCTATTCTATTAGTTTCACCCACTTCAAAAATGATGGACAAAACCAACCATTGTGTAATAAAAAATTCATTCAACTATTTTATTCATGTGGGAAATTTGTCAAAAGACTATTCGAAAACGTATAATAAATTATCTAAATTGAGGAGTAAAGCTCGATATTCGAGTGAAAAACTCGAAATTCCCAAAGACGAATTAAAAGAGATTACTTATTCTGTAAAATCTCTTAAGAAAGAAGCAGAAAAAATGACAAGAGTCAGATAATTAATAAATTAATTGTCGTGATCGGTTCCATGATGAAAAATTATTCATTGCTGAAATAAATTCGTCGTTATCCCTCACTTTGATAGATTCGCCATTTTTCCGCATTCAGCAAAAATTAGGGTTCCGGCGCTGGTTCCGGGGTACTGGTTTCTGCAAGATCTTGTGGTGAGGAGGATTCGTCTGTGCAGCCGCAGACGATACTTGCCCCCACTAAGATTATGCAGAGCACGAGACCGGATAGCCATTTATACCGATCTGATCTTGTCATTCATCCTCCACAAGGTCTGCGAAGGCCTCCTCATAACTCATCTCATGGTCAGGGAGACGTTTGTAGATTTTCCGGGCCTCGTCCGGCGAGATCGGTTCCAGGTGTTCCCGTTCCCCCGGGCTCACCGGGACGAAGTGCAGGAAGAACCGGCCCGTCCGGGTCAGGTAGAGATGAGTCCTCCGGCCCGTAACCCGATCGGCAGGGTGGTTATCGGAGGCCACCAGAAACGCTGTTCTCGTATCATACCGGATTCCATCGACAATTCGTATCATGGCGATATTATTCACCCAATTACAACGTAATATACAAAGTAATTTACTAGTTAATATATACTGTATATATTATACATGTATTCAGCATTGCTCCGTATATTACATTGTAATGCACTGAGTATTATATGATGTATCTTATAAAATGTATTAAGCCATTCCCCAGTAAATTACATTGTACATGGCAATGGAAGGAAAAGGGAGAATAGTATCGCAGGGCCGGGCTCAAACGAGGTATTTAACCATCCCTGCGTCCGTGGCCGCCGACTCAAATTTTCCGTTCGAGGACGGCGAGACGGTGATTGTGAAGATCGACGATACAGGGGAATTCCTGATCGTCGAGAAGATCACATAATCTCTCCTTTTTTTCTGCATTATCCCCTCAGACGCCCATACTGGAGATCTGAACGGGCCGGATTTTTGAACGATAGAGACACCTGAAACAGGGAAAAATGGCCTGATTTTCAATCATCGCGTACCTTTCGCGGGGGAGAAAAGTAGTGATGATCGAGGTCATTTCAGGGGAGAACGACGAAGATCAGGTCGAAATGTTCGCCACACTTGGTGCACCGTTCCCCCTTGTGGTAGACCGGTGAGAGCGTCCACTTCTTATCGGTGTCTTTGTATATGAGGGGGTGCGAAGGATACCGGTAACATCCCTCCCGCCCGATCAGGAGGTGCCCGGCATCATGCATCAGTCGAATGATGATCTCCGGTCGTTCGCCACAGTGAGGACATACAAGGTCATCCAGATCCTCCACCAGCCGGCCATCGACCTCTGAGGAAAAGGGGTTCGTGAGATGGCCGAGGCCGTGGAGCTTGTAATCCCTCAACCTGATTTTCCCATCAAAATTATCATAGAGAACGTAACGCTTCGAGGATATCCCGAAAAACCATGCATCTTTCTTCTCCTCTTTCAGGAGCGAAATATCGAGAGCATACGGATTCAGCGGTTGGAAATACTCGACAATTTCCGGGGCCAATTCGGGAGGCACAAAGATGCTGTCCGTGTCCATGTAGGCATGCCGACCGCCCAGCTCATGTAACTTCGCTTCCGCCATCGCCAGGAAGAGCCGTGAGGCCGAGGAAGTCATCAGCTGTAAAATCCAGACCTGCAAGTATCACGGATCGCTGATGCACTTCGTCGCTCACGAATCTTATTACAGCTATATCGTGGTGAGCAGATCGATGATGGAGGTGTTCGAGAGAGCTTGAGGGCTACGAGGTTTCCGGGACGACCATTCATCTCTCTCCGGAGCGTCCGCTGTACGCCGGGCTTATCACGAAGATCGTCCGTGCTCGGATGAGGGAGAATGAGGCGGGCGGGAAATCTTGATGAATTCTCTCATCCATATATCACTCTCATGATCAAACCCGCCATCACTCTTCTCTCCCTTCTTCTCGTCGCCTCAATCCTTACCTCCGCTGCGGGGTGCATCTCCGTCCAGGTCAACCTCCCCGGCGATGACGAATCCCATCGCCCTATCACGACCACCGACGACGAGCCGGTGCAGGAATTGGTGCCGGAACCCACCGGGGAATCCTCGCAAGAAGCAGTGCAGGTCATTGAAAATGAATCAGGGCCGGGATCCCTGCAGGAGCCCGCACCGGCACCTTAATCCTGGTTTTGTACCGTTCCTGACGATCCGTTACCCCTTTTTTGCACCCGCCGGCTTTGCCTTCTTCGGCCGCCGCTGCCACCGCTTCAGAAAGAACACCCCCACGGTGGCGGCGAAGAGGCCGTTGAAGAGGAGGAAGATGAAGGGGCTCGAAAAGTCGGTGCCGATAAGGTTGCCGTGGATGATGCCCAGCAGGAGGACGAGGTACATCAGGGCGTGAAGGGGGCGCCATACGGTTTGCGGGAGCCGGCGCCGCAGGAGGATGGCGGCGAGGCCGATATACAGGAGGATGAGCGCCATACGGCCCCCGAGGGCGAAGAAGAGGTACGGGGTGGCGAACGAAGGGACGAAGACGGCCGCATCAAGGGTCTCGATGGCCAGGATGACGGGGTGGAGGGTGGCGAGGATGAGGCCGGAGGCGGCGAAGAGGTGGTGCACCCGCAGAAAGGGGGCCCCGAAGAGGGAGCGAATTCGGGCGAGGAAGGGGGTCATCAGCGCCGCAAGGCTGAGGGAGAGCATGCCGACAAGGCCGCAGACGCGGAGCAGCCAGGAGAGGGGATTGAAAAAGCTGACGGTGAGGGACCAGAGTATCACCCCGAGATAGAGGGCCGCGATCCCGACCTTCAGGTACCTTCCCCTGCGCTCCGCCTGCATGGGCAGGGATACGACGTCGCGTGGATAATGCTTTTGGAGGGGTGCCGGGCTGTGCGCCCGTTCAATTCGCAATCGTCACCCATAAGAGGTTTTTGGTACTGTACGAGGTGCTATTAGGGGATATGGCACAATCATGTGTACCTCAGCATGAAGCATATCACCATCAAGGGCGCGCGCGAGCACAACCTCCAGAATATCACCGTACAACTCCCCCGGGACAAATTTATTGTCGTCACCGGGGTTTCCGGGTCGGGTAAATCCACGCTGGCATTCGATACCATCTATGCCGAAGGCCAGCGGCGGTACGTGGAGTCGCTCTCCGCCTACGCCCGCCAGTTCCTCGGGCTGATGAACAAGCCCGACGTGGAGAGCATCGAGGGGCTCTCCCCGGCGATCTCGATCGAGCAGAAGACGACCTCCAAGAACCCCCGCTCCACCGTGGGCACGGTGACGGAGATCTACGACTACCTGCGCCTGCTCTTCGCCCGCATCGGCGTCCCCTACTGTCCGGTGCACCATATCAGGATCGAATCGCGGTCTCCCGAGGCCATCGCCGATGCCATCGGCCAGGAACTTTCCGGCATGGTCACCATTCTCTCCCCCGTGATCCGCCAGAAGAAAGGCACCTACCAGCAGCTCTTCAAGGACCTCAACGCCGAGGGGTTCACGAGAGTTCGGGTCAACGGGGAGATCCACCGTACGGACGAGGACATCACCCTCGAGCGCTACAAAAAACACGATATCGAGATCGTCGTCGACCGGCTCGCACCCGACGAGCGTGCAAGGCTGGTCGAGGCGGTGGAGACCGCCCTGCAGCGGTCGGACGGCGGGCTGATCATCGCCGTGGACGAGGAGGGGCACGAGCGGCTGTACTCGTCCATGATGGCCTGCCCCGTCTGCGGGGTGTCGTTCGAGGAGCTCCAGCCGAGGATGTTCTCCTTCAACAGCCCGTTCGGGGCGTGTGAGGAGTGCAACGGCCTCGGCATCAGGATGGAGTTCGACCCCGATCTCATCATCCCCGACAGGACCATGTGCCTTGCGGACGGCGCCATCGCCCTCTACCGCAATTTCCTCGATGGCTACCGCGTCCAGTATGTCGGCGCCGTGGCAAAGCACTTCGGCTTCGACATCTTCACGCCCATAAAGGATCTCACAGACCGCCAGTACCATGCCCTGATGTTCGGGGCGCCTGACCGCATCCGGTTCGACATGCGGATGAGGAACGGCGATGCGCACTGGTCCCACTCGGGCAGCTGGGAAGGCCTGCTTCCCCAGGCCGAACGCCTCTACAAGCAGACCAAGTCAGAATACCGGCGGCGGGAGCTGGAGAAGTTCATGCGCATCTCCCCCTGCCCGACGTGCAAAGGCCGGCGGCTCCGGGAGAAGGTGCTCGCCGTAAAGATCGCCGGCAAATCCATCGCCGATGTCACCGATCTCTCCATTGCCGGATGCATTGCCTTCTTTGAAGGCCTTGAACTCACCGCGAAGGAGGAGGAGATCGCCCGGCAGGTGCTCAAGGAGATCCGGTCCCGGCTCGCCTTCCTCGAACAGGTGGGGCTGAACTACCTCACCCTCTCCCGGAGTGCGGGGACCCTCTCCGGCGGCGAGGCCCAGCGCATCCGGCTCGCTACCCAGATCGGCTCCAACCTCACCGGTGTGCTCTACGTGCTCGACGAGCCCTCCATCGGGCTGCACCAGCGGGACAACCACAAGCTCATCGACACCCTGCACCGGCTACGGGACATCGGCAACACCCTGATCGTGGTAGAGCACGACGAGGACACCATACGCCAGGCGGACTACGTGGTGGATATGGGCCCCGGCGCCGGGCTCCACGGGGGCCAGGTGGTGGCGGAAGGCACGCCCGCCGCAATCGAGGCCAACCCGCAGTCGCTGACCGGGAAGTACCTCAGCGGCGAGATGGCGATTCCCGTCCCCGCCACCCGCAGAACGAGCGACCGATTTGTCCGGCTCACCGGGTGCCGGGAGAACAACCTCAAGAATATCACCGCGGCGATCCCCATCGGGCTCCTCACCGTGGTGACCGGCGTCTCCGGGAGCGGAAAATCGACCCTCATCTACGACACCCTCTACCGGGCGCTGATGCAGACGCTGCACGCATCCCGCACCACTCCCGGCAGCTTCGATGCCATCTCCTTCGATGCGGAGATCGACAAGGTCATCGTCATCGACCAGAGCCCCATCGGCAGAACGCCCCGGTCGAACCCGGCGACCTACACCAAGGTCTTCGACGAGATCAGGAAGGTCTTTGCCGAGACCAAGGAGGCCAAGATGCGTGGCTACAAGCCGGGCCGGTTCTCCTTCAACGTCAAAGGGGGACGGTGCGAAGCCTGCAGGGGCGACGGGCTGATCAAGATCGAGATGAATTTCCTGCCCGACGTCTATATCGAGTGCGAAGAGTGCAGGGGGACCCGCTACAACCGGGAGACGCGGGAGGTGAAGTACCGGGGCAAATCCATCGCCGAAGTCCTCGACATGAGCGTGGAGGAGGCGATGGAGCATTTCGAGCACCACCCGTCGATCCGGGCGAAACTCGAGACGCTGGTCCGCGTGGGGCTGGGCTACATCAAGCTCGGCCAGAGCTCGACGACGCTCTCCGGCGGCGAGGCCCAGCGGATCAAGCTGACCCGCGAGCTTGCCAAACGGGCGACCGGCAAGACGGTCTACCTGCTCGATGAGCCGACCACGGGGCTGCACTTCCACGATGTGAAGAAGCTGATCGCTGTGCTCGACGATCTGGTAGAGAAGGGGAATACGGTGGTGGTGATCGAGCACAACCTCGACATCGTCAAATCGGCCGACTATCTCATCGATCTGGGACCTGAGGGCGGCGACGCCGGCGGAGAGATCATCGCCGTCGGCACCCCAGAGGAGGTCGCCGCCGTGAAGGCGTCCTATACGGGGACCTTCTTAAAACCCATGCTGCGCCAGACATGATAGCCATCGACACCCTGCCCGAAGAACCCGGCTGCTACCTCTTTTTGGACAGAGCAGGCACCATTCTCTACATCGGAAAAGCGAAGAATCTCAAAAAGCGGGTCTCTTCCTACTTCTCGGGCAGGGACCACGATGCGAAGACCGCAAAACTTGTTCGGTTGATCGATTCCGTCGACTTCATCGTAACGGGGACCGAAATCGAGGCGTTCATCCTGGAAAACGCGCTGATCAAGCGCCACCAGCCGAAGTTCAACATCGACCTGAAGGATTCCAAGAACTACGCCTACATCCACCTCTCCGACGATCCCTTCCCCCGCATCGGCATCGCCCGGAGGGCGCGGGGCAAGGGAACGTTCTTCGGGCCGTTCGTCTCTGCACGGGAGCGGGATTACGTGCTGGCACTGGTGAAAAAGACATTCTGGCTGCGTTCGTGCCGGAAACTTCCCAAACGGGCCTGCCTGCGCTACCACATGGGCACCTGCAGCGCCCCGTGCATCGGAAAGATCTCTGAGCAGGACTACGCAGACCTGGTGTCCCGTGCAGGCGAGGTGCTGAAAGGGCGAGCATCGGACCTGCTCGTCTCCCTGAAGGGGGAGATGGCCGACTATGCGGAACGCCAGGAGTTCGAGAAAGCCATCGAGCTGCGCGGCCAGATTGTGGCCGTCGAGCACCTCTCCCGCCGCCAGAACGTGGTCAGGCCGAAGGCTCTCGACGAGGACGTCATCAACTATATCGTGCAGGACGATACCGTCTACCTGATGCTTTTTCACGTGGACCGGGGCACGCTCGCCGACAAACAGGAGTTCACCTTCGATGCCGGCCAGGACAGCATCGAGGAGTTTCTCGTCCAGTACTACGCAGAGCACATCCCTCCCTCGGAGATCATCCTCCCAGAGGCGCCCGGAGAGGCGATCGAGGGGTTTTTGAGCGAGCAGAAGGGGAAAAAGGTGCGCATCACCGTGCCGCAACGGGGCGCCAAGAAGAACCTGCTCGACCTGGTCGAAAAAAACATCGAGATCTCGTTCTTCGGCGACCGCCTGAAACTCGAGGCCCTCAAACGTGCGGTGGGCCTTCCCGAGATCCCCCGCGTCATCGAGTGCTTCGACATCTCGCACCTCTCGGGAAGTGCGATGGTGGGCTCCATGGTCCAGTTCCGCGAGGGCAGGCCGGACAAGCAACACTACCGCAGGTTCAAGATAAAGACGGTCGAGGGGATCGACGATTTCGCCGCCATCGCCGAGGTGGTGCGCAGGCGCTATGCGCGGCTGCAGGCAGAGGACGGGGAATTTCCCGATCTCATCATCATCGATGGGGGGAGGGGGCAGCTCTCGGCGGCGCAAAAGACGCTGGAAGGGCTGGATCTCAAAATCCCCATCATCTCCATCGCCAAGCGCGAGGAGGAGGTCTACGTGCCGGGATTTTCGCTCCCCCTCCCCCTCTCCAGAAAACAGAAAGCATCGCTGTTCATCCAGGAGATCCGCGATGAGGCACACCGGTTCGCCATCGCCTACAACCGTCTCCTGCGCAAAAAAGAGGTGATCAAGTGACCGAATTCGAACTGGTAAGCGAGTTCGAGCCCCGAGGCTCGCAGCCCAAGGCGATTGCAGGACTCGTCGAGGGGCTCGCCCAGAGCGACCGCTATCAGACCCTCCTGGGGGTGACCGGGTCCGGCAAGACCTATACCGTTGCCAATGTCATCAACGCGGTGCAGAAGCCAACACTGGTCATCGCCCACAACAAGACCCTCGCCGCCCAGCTCTACAATGAGTTCAGTGAGTTTTTCCCCCACAACAGGGTGGAGTACTTCGTCTCCTACTACGATTACTACCAGCCAGAGTCGTATATCCCGCAAAAAGACCAGTACATCGAAAAAGACGCCCAGATCAACCCGAAAATCGAGCAGATGCGGCTCGCGGCGACCGCGTCGCTCCTCTCCCGGAGAGACGTCATCGTGGTCGCCTCGGTCTCGTGCATCTACGGTCTCGGCAACCCGGAGATCTACCGGGATATGGGGTTCGAGCTCAGGGTCGGCGACCGGGTCCGGAGAAACGACCTGCTCTCCCGCCTCGTCGACATGCAGTTCGAGCGCAACGACATGGAACTGATGCCCGGCAGGTTCCGGGTTAAGGGGGACACCATTGACATGATCCCCGGCTACCTGAACGACATCATCCGCATCGAACTGTTCGGCGATGAAATCGAGCGCATCGTGGAGATTGAGAAACATTCCGGAAAGATCAACGAATCGTTCGAGTACTTCTACATCTATCCCGCCCGCCACTACGTCATCCCGGAAGAGGAGAAGATGCGGGCGGTCGATTCGATCCGCGCCGAACTCGAGGAGATCCTCCCCGAACTCGGCATGCTGGAAGCCCACCGCCTCAAACAGCGCACCCTCTACGACATCGAGATGATCGAGGAGACCGGGTCCTGCAAGGGGATCGAGAACTACTCCCGGCACTTTGACGGGAGAAGGCCGGGAGAACAGCCCTACTGTCTTCTCGATTATTTCCCCGATGATTTTCTGATGGTGATCGACGAGAGCCACCAGACCCTTCCCCAGGTACGGGGCATGTACCGGGGCGATTATTCCCGGAAGAGGGCGCTGGTCGAGTACGGGTTCCGCCTCCCCTCGGCATTCGACAACCGCCCGTTGAAATTCGAGGAATTCGAGCGCTACATGCGCCGGGTGATATTCGTCTCCGCCACCCCTGCGGAGTACGAGAATACCCACGCCAGCCGGACCGTGGAGCAGATCATCAGGCCCACCGGGCTCGTCGATCCCGAGGTGCTCATCCGCCCGATCGAGGGCCAGACCGACGATGTCATGGCCGAGATCAGGGCCACGATCGAGCGGGGGGACCGGTGCCTCGTTACCACCCTGACCAAGAAACTTGCCGAGGAGTTCTCGGACTACCTCGCCGAGCAGGGCATCAAGACCCGCTACCTCCATTCGGAGATCGACACCATCGAGAGGACCGAGATCATCCGCCAGCTCCGGCTGGGTAAGTTCGACGTCCTCGTAGGCATCAATCTGCTGCGGGAGGGCCTCGACATCCCCGAGGTGGGGTTCATCGGGATCCTTGACGCTGACAAGGAGGGGTTCTTACGCGATGCACGGAGCCTTATCCAGATTATCGGCCGCGCCGCACGGAATGCCCGCTCAAAGGTGGTGCTCTACGCAGACGTGATGACCGATTCGATTAAAAAGGCCGTGGCGGAGACCGAGCGGAGAAGGGCCCTCCAGATGGCGTTCAACGAGAAGCACGGCATCACCCCCACGACCATCAAAAAACCCATCAGGGAGAAGGAGGTGGATATCAAGGATACACGTCACGTACCGAAATCCGAAATTCCCAATCTTCTCATCGAGCTCGAGGCGGATATGCAGGAAGCCGCGAATTCGCTGGACTTCGAGCGTGCCATTACCCTGCGGGATACCATCAGGAAACTCTCCGGCAGGATGGCGGAATGATGCTCCATGATGGTTCTTGCATGAGGTGCAGGGAAGTGCGCCTATTCGACGTTCTCCCAAAAGGTGCTCATCGCCCAAAAGATCCGGGTACGCAGGGCGTCGAAGGCAGGGGGATCGCTCACCGGCGCGGCCATCGTTTCGCCTGAGAACTCCTCATAGAGGGCGCGGCTGATTTCGACCTGTATCCACGGGATCCTTTTTTGCCGGAAATGCGAGCGGATGATGAACCCTCCAGGATACGGCTCGTTGATCGCCACCTCTCCGAAGTCGCCGAACACTTCATGGAATGTCCCGGCAAGTTCCCGGATCCACGCGGGGGGGCAGGTGGGCGGGCTCCTCCGGTTTGACGCCTCCCCCTTTGAATCTCCCGAGTTGCCCAGGCAGATGATGGGACGGGATTTCCCGGAATCAGGCCACATCAGGGGTGCGAACGGGAGCATGCTGTGGCAGTCGAAGGCGACGCCGATCCGCCCGCTTTCCAGCAGGTCACTGATCCGGCGGTGATAGGGGTAGTAATAGCGGCCGAGAAGCCTGTTTATGAGATGAAGTTCGGGAAACCGCCCTTCCCTGTATACCGGCGTTCCGGTTGCCGTGACCACCTTGAGCACGCCGTCCGGGTTCCTGGGAGGGAGGTCGTAGGGCGCCCGGTTGAGATCGATGATCGATCGTGCGATGGGTGTGTCTATCACGCCCGCCACCCGCTCCCGGAAATCGTAGATCTCGCGAGTACGGGGATCGCTGTTGTAGGAAAGTTCCTGTGGTGAAAGCACAACCCGCTCCTGCACTTCGGGGGGTACCCGGTCGCCGCCGTGCGGGATGGATATGAGAAAAGGATACTGTCTGATCAGGCTGCGCACTTCCTTCGGGGGTTGTCCGATTTGTGTATACTCTGCACCACGTTTGCGATCCGATGCCGGAGGATAGCCGACGGTATGGGATATTGCGTGTCGTTTCAGAAAAACGTTACCCGGACGATCGCATCATGAGGCCCAAAACACACGGTATTGCGCGGGTATTCATCCTGACGCCGGGATGAGAAAATAAGGGAATGAAAGGGTTGTTGTGCAGAAGAGCGTTCTAATTCACTGTCCCTCTTTTTCGTTTTTAATGGAATATGTCGCCTCGATTGTTTCTTCTGATCCGCTTTCCGGGATAATCAGCCATACGAGGATGTAGGCGAGTATTCCCGGGAAGAAGCCGGAGAGCACGGTGATCACGATCCATATCACCCGGATAAGGTTGGGATCGGTGTCGAAATACTCCCCTATCCCTCCGCAAACCCCGGCTATCATCCGGTTCGTCTTCGAACGCAACAAACGTTTCTCGGCCATGATACCCCCTTATCCGTTTCTTGCATAAGAGCCTTTGCACTGCCCGTCGGCGTGCTCTGTTTCCCCGTACGGCGATGGAGGAGGGGTGGCGGGGACGCGATGCGCAAACTCCCGCTGATATACATAAGTTTTTTATTATAATACGCTTACTATAATTTTATCTGACCCTTTAAATAAAAAAATTGCTGCGTACCTGGATACGAGCGGAGGAGCGATGATGTATGATACTCTGTTATGATACCTTTTCAAATGGCTGTTTTGACACCGGCGACGCAGGAAGCGTTGCAGACTGGTCTTATTACCAGCAGGGCGCATTTACGGCGCGGGACCCTGAATCACGACTATCGGTTCGTACAAACCGTCTGGCGGTCGATATCCCCCGGTTTTCACTTGCTGCCACCGGATACCACGACCATATGAAATTCATGGTATTCCGGAACTGCAGGAATCCCGATACCGGGCTCCCCGGCTTCAAGGCGCCTGACGGGGCGGCCCTCAGGTGCGACGTGCGCGCCCGGTTCAGGATGAAAGGCACCGGCACCAATCCCTACCACGCACCGGAAGATGATTTTCGGCTTTCAAGCGGTGTGCTGCTCTCCATGGACTACGAGACGAACACTTCCTTTGGGTTTGTCGTCGCTGGTGCACAGGTATACGCGCTCTATGAGCGCAGGATCAGCGGCCTTCCACAGGAATCCTCATCGTCTATGTTCTGCTATATCAAACCGGTCCATGAAATCGAAGCCGGATCCGAGCATCTCTACAGCCTGCTGTACCACAAACAGCAGAGCACGGCAACATGGATAATCGATCACGAGCCGGTATTTTCCTGGAACCGCTTCGGAAAGAGGCTCTCAAAGGAAGATGAACAGTATTGCGTTGCCCAGGGCCCCTCCCGGCAGATCAAGATCCCGGAGAGCGATCTGGTAGCTTCCAACCAGCGGCTCTTCGGTGCCGGCGTCTTCACGTTCATGGACGCTGCCACGGCGGATGTAAGGAAACTTGTCGATGTCGACAACGTTGATGTGCCGGCTTCCAAAAAGGTGTTCGGGCAGGGAGGAGAGCTGATCTTCGGGGATTTCACCGTCTCAATCGAGTGACCGGTGCAGGAGCGGCATCCGCAGGATCAACCCTCGTCCACGATTTCGACGAGCTCCACGGCGAACGTGAGGTTCTCTCCGGCGAGCGGGTGCGTGTTCTGTACGGTGATCGTTTCGTCACCGATCGCAATCACCGCGACCTCCATCACGCGTCCCAGCTCCGTTGCCATTCTGAGGCGCTGTCCGATCTGCAGTTCTTCCTGCACAGCGATGCGGTCCCTGTCCAGTTCGAGCGTTTTGGGGCCGTACGCATTCACCGACAGGATGGTGAACGCTTTCGACTCCCCCTGTCTCATGCCGATAACGGCGGCCTCGAATTCGGGTATCATCGAGCCTGCACCGAGGGTGAACTGGAGCGGTTCACGTCCCGAGGAACTGTCGAATATCTGGCCGCTATCGAGCGTTCCGGTGTAATGCACGCGTACGGTGTCGCCGATTGCCGCAGGGGTACGTGCACCTGCCGGGCCGGGTGTTGCTTCCTCTGGAACGGTGCACCCTGCGGTGATCAAAACGGCGAAGAGCGTGAGGATGCACCACAGGCAGGCGATGGCATGACAGTTCATTGTTCGTCCTCTGGTAACAAACATTCCTCTCTTCTGTTGGACAGCGTTCCATTTATCCCTGATGCATTTTCATTTTAACCGTTCCGGCTCGTGCACATCGCGCAGGGTCAAAATACCCCGGGATTTTTGTTTGTTCAATCGTATATCCCTCCATTGGGGTGGATTGCGCCGGAAATATGAAATGCCTCCAAAAATCATCTTATTTGTAAAAAATGGCAGTATAATCAATTAAAATAAAAAATTAATCCTTAATTGTTGGTGAATTCTATTTTTAGATGATATGCATCATCGATATCCTTAAATCTTCAATATTCTTTGTATATTGGAATATAATTTGAGCACATCCCCGAGGTGGGATCCATGTGTGACGCAGTACCTGACACCAATGTCATAGAGAACTTCAGAAAGGGGCAGGCATGGGGGCTTTACACCTGTGTCGACCTCAAGGGGTGTAACCCCGAGACCATTCGCGATGCAGATAAAATCCGTGAGTTCATCGTCGAACTGTGTGATCTCATCGATATGAAACGCTTTGGAGAACCGCAGATCGTCCATTTCGGAGCAAATGACCGCGTCGCCGGGTATTCGATGACCCAGCTGATAGAGACATCGCTGGTCTCCGGTCACTTTGCCAACGAATCGAACGCCGCCTACCTGGATATCTTCAGCTGCAAGGCATATGGTCCCACGGTCATGGCAGAATTCTGCAAAGAGTTCTTCGAGGCGCGGGAAATGAAATTCCAGGTAATCATGCGGGATTAATCCCGTCGTCTTTTTTGACGTTGCCTCAACCAGGGGCATTCTGATGCTGTGGACCCCGTAACGCAGTGATGGGCGGAGAATCGCATTTTCCGGCCATGTGATTTTTATTATTGATAAGAAATTTTTATATCCTCCGGGCAGCATTCTAGGTGTGAACTCCCGCGGCCTGCTCCTCCTCTTTGTGCTCGGTATATCCCTGATCATTCCGTTGGGGCTGTGTGCGCCATCCGGCACCCCCGCGGTCCAGGAACTGAATGGATCGCTGGAACCTGAACAGGCAGCCATTTACCTCCTTCCTGATTTGCAAAAGGATCAGACGGTCTACGTCTACGTGAAGGGCGAATCAGGCAATCTCGATCCCTACGCCGCCATCGCTTCGTCAGATACACCTCAGGGGTTGAGAAGGCGCTTCGAAGCGGAAGTTGCGCAGGCCATCAAGGAGGGCAGGGACCCCCTGCAGGTCATTCCCGCATTCTCCGACCGCTACTTCCTGGCCTGGGACGATGACAGCGGCGAGGGGTATGACGCCGCGTTCCAGTATACCGTGCCGGATACAGGCGACTACATCCTCATCGTAACCAATAGTCCTGCAAAATCAGAGACCTTCGGCGATTACCGCCTCTTTGTCGGGATTGACGCACCCGAGGTCATGGGCGGGAATGCGGAACCGACAGGAGCGCGTATCGCCGTACTCAATCGGGAAGCGTCGCAGATCCGTGTTGGGGTGCAGGAGGTGCGCGCAAATCTCACCACGGATCAGGAATCATGGAGGTACTTCCTCCAGCCGGTGGAAGAGGGGGATACTTTCTATGCCTACATCGAAACAACCTCCGGCGACCTTATATGCGCACTTGTCCTGGCTGATTACGGGGACAAACCTCTCGCAGCAGGCGTGCCGACAAACCAGACGCGTATTGCCCGTCTGCAGTATAAGGCAGATGAACAATCCAGCAACGACAGACTGAATATCCAAAAAATCTCCAATATGAACTCTTCCGGGGAATACCGCCTTCTGGTGGGCTTCAATGCGCCGGAGGTGCTTTCAGGCTCGGCTGAACCGGGAGGGATACCGGTCCTGCAGGAACCGATTGTCGTCAAGGTGGGCTTCGAGCTGGACCAGATAACCGGGGTGGACCAGAGGAGCGAAAATTACGGCATTGTCGGCAATATCTGGATGGAATGGACGGATCCTGAACTGGCGTTCAGTCCCGATGAATGCAACTGCAGTTACAAACTCTACCGGAGCATTGACGAATTTGTCGGGGCAGAAGGCACGCGATGGCCCGAATTCACGTTGTTCAACCAGCAGGAGCGGCGGTGGACGCAGAACCTCCTGATCCTTGTGACCCCGGATGGTACTGCGACCTATTTTGAGCGTTTCTGGGTCACGCTCCAGGCGCCTGACTTCAATTTCAGGGACTATCCCTTTGACGAGCAGCAATTCTACGTACGGATCGATTCGCTTTACCCGGAGACAAACTACGTGTATACCCCATGGGAAGAACGGACCGTTATCGGTTCACAACTGGGAGAAGAGGAGTGGTACATTACCGAATATAATGCCACCACCGAAAGCGTCACTCTGACCAACGTCAATTCACGGTATTCGTTCGGGTTCCTGGCACAGCGCCATCTTGAGTATTACATCCTGCGCATTCTCATCCCGATCGCGATCATCATCCTCCTGACCTATATTCCCTTCCTGCTCAGGGACTACGGGAAGAGGGCAGATATCGCCGCCGCGAACCTCCTGCTGTTCATCGCTTTCAACTTCACCATCGCAAACGATCTCCCGCGGCTGGGGTATCTCACCCTCCTCGATTCCGTCCTCGTCACGACCTTCGTGATCAGCGGTCTCACGGTGGTGTACAACCTCTATCTCAAGTGGCTTGCCACAAAGGAACAGATGGAGATCGCCGAGCACATCGACAGGATCATGATCTGGCTCTATCCGCTGGCCTACCTCCTCGCCATCGGGGTGATCCTGCTCGTGTTTTAGCGGATCATGGGATGCGTTGAGCAGGAAAACATCTCATTTTCCAACGATTAAAATAGGGATCGACGCCGTCTCTGAGGTTATTCGGGCCGGACCGCGGGATCCAGGAGCGCCGGAACGGAAAGCCCCCGCAGCGCAACCGCAGCGAGC
>JAENYT010000010.1 GCA_016841665.1 Methanobacteriota archaeon | reverse complement strand
GCTGCGGCGGTCGCCCGCACGGTTGCGGGATCGTCGCTGGTCAAGACCGCTGTCTACGGCCGGGACCCCAACTGGGGGCGGATCGTCGCCGCCGCTGGCCGGGCGGGGGTGCCCCTCGATCCTCTAAAAGTGACCGTGAGCCTCATCTCCGCCGGCCGCGAGGTGGTGTTCGCACAGAACGGCGCGATCCTCGCCGACCATGCGGCGCTTGCAGAGGCAAAGGAGCTCATGGCCGGCGATACGGTCACCTTCGCCCTCGATCTCGGCGAAGGCGGGGCGTCGGCCACCGCATGGGGCTGCGACCTGACAGAGAAATACGTGGAGATCAACGGGAAGTACACAACATGAAGCGAGAAGACGTTCTGACGGAGGCGCTGCCGTATATCCAGAAATTCCACGGCAAGCGCATCGTGATCAAGCTCGGCGGGCACGCCATGGTGGATCCGGCTATTCTGGATACGGTGATCCAGGACATCGTCCTCCTGCGCTACGTAGGCATGCAGGTGGTCATCGTCCACGGGGGCGGGCCTGAAATAACCCAAAAGATGCATGCGATGGGAAAAGAGCCCAAATTTGTCGCCGGGCTGCGGATCACCGACCAGGAGACCCTCGAGATCGCCCAGATGGTGCTGGTGGGCAAGATCAACGACGGCATCGTCTCCCTGATCACCAAGTTCGGGGCGCTCGGGGTGGGCCTCTCCGGCAACGACGGCAACCTGCTCATCGCCAGAAAACTCAGTGCGCAGCGGGTGGTTATCGACAACCAGGAGCAGGAGGTGGACCTCGGCCACGTCGGCGAGATCATCGAGGTCAACCCGGAGCTACTGGAAGGGCTCCTTGAGCGGGACTACATCCCGGTGATCGCCCCCATCGCCATTGATAGGGAGGGGCGAAGCCTGAACGTGAATGCGGACACGGCGGCGGGCGAGATCGCCACGGCGCTCTCCGCCTACAAGCTGATCAACCTCACCGATGTGGACGGGGTCATGAACGCCCAGCGGAACCGGACTTTCCAGCGCCTCTCCGTCCACGAGGCCGAGGAGATGATCATCGACGGTGTGATCGTGGGGGGGATGATCCCCAAGCTCGAGGCCTGCATCCGCTCGCTCCGCTCGGGTGTCACCCACGCTCATATCCTCAACGGCAACAGGCCCCACAATCTCCTGCTCGAGCTCTTCACCGATGCCGGGGTGGGCACCATGATCAGGGGAGAACGCGGCTGAAATTAGCCTGATCCTGGCCGGCCGACCGTATTCCTCTCTTTTTTAAAAACGTCCGATTCAAATAGGCATTCTTTTCGTTCACTGTATCTATACCCCTTTCAAGGACGCACCGGATGGGGCAGACAGATTCCCCCCTGATCGAGGACCGGTGGTGGAACCTCGCGATCTTGCTCACGACCGCATGTACCCTCGGGATTGTGCTCGTGTCTCTCTATTTCGGTTATTCCGTGCTCTTCACCCACCTGTTCTACATCCCCATCGTGCTCGTCGCCTACTGCTATCCGGCCCGGGGCATCTATTTCGCCTCATTGCTCGGGCTGGCCTACTTCGCCTCTGATGTCGCCCTGAACAGCCCCAATGCCTTCTACTTGTCCATCGGTGCCGGGCGCGTCGGGATGATGATCATCGTGGCATGGGTGGTCTCCGCCCTCACCAGCACGCTGCACACGGGGAGGAGCGCTACCGGGAGACGATCGATGCCACCAGGGACGGCATTTTCGTGGTCGACCGCGGGCTCACCCCGGTGCTCTTCAACGCCGGGTTCCTCGCGTGGTGCGAAAAAATCGGTGTGAAGGTGCCGAAATCCCCATGGAACACCCCGATTTTTGAGATACTCCCCTTCATCCCTCCCAGCCTGCAGGCGCGGTACGGCTGGGTCTTCGTATCCGGGACACCCTACCGGACAGAGGAGCGGTTCGAGTTCGGCGGCCGGGAGGTGCACACCGAAATCCACATGACCCCTATCGAGGAGGACGAGGAGGTGCAGCGGGTGCTCACGGTGGTGCGGGACATTACGCTTCGGAAACAGGCGGAGGAGGAGCTGCGGCGCTCATCCAGATCGAGAAGAACATGGAGCAGCTGGCCGTCCTCAACGACCACATCAGAAACCCCCTCCAGGCCATCGTGGGCCGCGTGGACCTCAAAGGTGACGGCCTCTCGGAGACCATCCGGCCCTATGTCGACGAGATCGACTCGCTCATCACCCAGCTGGATGTGGGCTGGGTGGAATCGGAGAAAATCCGGCTATTTTTGAGAAAACACTACGACATCTCGGGATTCCCGTCGGACCACGGGCCCGAATAAGGGTTTTCAGGGGAGGTTTCCCTCTCCCGCACACTCGTGCTGGCGCTCCTCGCTCATGGCGATCAGGATTTCAAAGACCCGGCTTACGCTCACCGGGTCGATCTTGTGCTCGACGGCACTGTCAAAGACCCTGCCCATCACCTGTGCGTGCTGCTCTTCGTCGTGAATGGGAATGGCCTCCCGATGCTTGATGCGCCCGATCTCCGCGGCGATCGCCTGGCGCTTCGAGACAAGATCGATGATCTGCTCATCGAGTGTGGCGAGGGTGCGGCGGTACTTGTCCAGTGTCATGCACTGGAGTCATAGGATTCGGGAGGCAAAAATCCTGCGGAAGGGGAGTGCGAAGATACCCCCAGGTACTTAAGGGCCGGGGGCATACCGATCTGGGAAGGTTGTACCATGCTTGAACGCATCACCGAGAGAGAGCGGCGCGATCTGGTCATCGCCTGGCTGGCAATTGCCGTCGCCTTCACGCTCATCTTTGTCCGGGGCCGCATCGACCCGGTGGGGTTTGTCGTCTTTTTCGCCATCTCGCTGGTCACCGTGGGCATCGGTTTCGTCCTCCATGAACTGGCGCATAAGTTCACGGCCATGCGCTACGGCTACTGGGCGGAGTTCCGGAAAGACAACCAGATGCTGCTCGTGGCGGTACTGCTCGCAGCGCTCGTGGGAGTGGTCTTCGCCGCGCCGGGAGCGACCATGATCTACGGGACGGCGATGACCCGGGAGCAGAACGGGCGCATTTCGGCTGCCGGCCCCATCACCAATCTCCTGCTCTGCATCCCCTTTTTGGGCATCGTGGTGCTGGGTGCGGCGCTCTCCGGTGTGGCGGGGCTGCTTCTCTCCCAGGTGGGCATCATCGGGCTGACCGTCAACTCCATGATCGCCGCCTTCAACATGCTCCCGGTGAGCGTGCTCGACGGGAAGAAGGTGCTCGCATGGAACCCCGCCATCTTCGGGGTGCTGATCGCCGCATCCTTTGCGATGCTCCTGCTCTCATTCAACTACGGGGGGAGTCTGGACGCTCTCATCGGCCTCTTTCTTTGAGGCCCGTTCTTTTTTGATCTTCTTGACCACCCGCACGACCTTTTGCCCCGTCGCGAACGCATCGTCAAGCGCACTTGGATGGCCGTTGATGCCGCCGTACTCGTCCATTTTGTTGGCGATGACGTTGTCGTAGTACTCGAAGCCCATGTCGGAGAAGAAGGCGTTGACGATGGGAAACGCCCCGTCGAAGACGTTATCCCAGCTCTGCCCCGCGGTGGAGATAAAAAGCCCCTTGTGGCTCTGGATGTGGTCGTAGTCAAAGTAGAGGTTTTTGAGCACGAACTTGCGGGCCCAGAGCGGCTGGGCGCGGTCGACGAGGGACTTCAGTTCGGCGGTGATCCCCATGGAGTAGATGGGGGAGGCGAGGACAAGGACGTCCACGCTGAGGATCTTTTCAAAGAGTGGCGTGAAGTCATCGGTCAGGATGCACACGCCGTCCTTGTGGCAGGCGTTGCACCCCTGGCAGGTGCGGTAGATGAGGTTCTTGATGACCACCTTCGCCACCTCAGCCCCCACATCCTTCGCCCCGTCCAGAAACGAATCCAGCAGGGTCTCGGTATTCCCATGGCGGTGCGGGCTGCCCGAGATGCCAAGCACGGAAACGGCAGGGCCGTTTCCTGTCAGGGAACTCATTGATTTCCCGTGCACGGAAACGGCAGGGCCGTTATCTGTCGGGGAACTCTTTGATTTCCCGTGCACGGAAACCGCGTCGTCGTTTCCTGTCAGAGAAATCTCTGATTTCCCGTGCATGGAACCGGTCATATACTCATACCTCACCTTTCAGTTGCTTTAATTCGCGGATCACGCCTACTCCCATCTCCTGCGCCTGGTCCTTTGCGGATGGGTGGGCCTCAATCTCCCCTTTCAGGTCCACCCCGTTGATCATCAGCCAGCGCATGTTTCTCTTCAGGATGTCGGAGACGTGGAAAAAGCACTTCATCGACATCACCGCCCCGTCGAAGACGTAGTCCCACTTCTGCCCTGCGGTGGAGACGAAGATGCCGATCCGCTTGTCCTTCCGTTCAGGAGGGGCGACTGGCTCCATCAGGACGTACTTGCGGGAGCGGAAGACCTGGGCGCGGTCCACTAGTGCCTTGGCCTGCGCACAGAGGCCCATGCAGAAGATGGGCGATGCGAGCACCACGCAGTCGGCCTCGATGATCTCCTCGAGCACGTCGTTGAGGTCGTCGTCCTCCTGGATGCACCGGTTGAGGACCTCGCAGGCATTGCAGCCCTTGCAGGGGTTGATGATGATATCCTCGCCGAGCACGTATTTGGTGATCTCGATCCCGCTCTCTTCGCCCATGGCGGCCAGCAGGTAGTCGAGAAGCGTTTCTGAGTTGCCTTGACGCCGGGGGCTGGTGGCGAAGGCAAGGACCTTGATGACCATTGATCGTTGTGCTCTGGTGGGAACAATAAAAAAGGTTGTGTGGGGGAGTTCAGATCTCCTTGAAGCAGAGGTACCAGTCCTTGCACTCGTACCCCTCGTCGAGGCGATGGGCCATCTCTTTTGCATTCTTGGGCGCCGGTACCACGACCTTGTCCCCCGGCTGCCAATTCGCCGGGGTGGCGACCCCGTAGCGATCGGTCGTCTGGAGCGACTTGATCAGCCGGATGATCTCGGGGATGTACCGGCCGTTGGAGAGGGGGTAGTAGAGCATCGCCCGCATCAGGCCTTCGGGGTCGATGAAGAAGACGGTCCTGATGGTCGACGTGCTGCTCTGCCCCGGGTGGATCATGCCGTAGGCTTTTGCCACCTTCATGTCCAGATCGGCGATGATGGGGAAGGGGATGGTCACCCCCATCTTCTCCTGGACGTTGCGTACCCAGGCGAGATGGGAATGGACGCTGTCAATAGAAAGCCCGATCAGCTGGACATTCAGCGCTTCGAGTTCATCCGCCACGGCGGTAAACGCCATGAACTCCGTGGTGCAGACGGGGGTGAAGTCCGCGGGGTGTGAGAAGAGCACCACCCATTTGCCCAGGTAGTCGGAGAGCTTGACCGATCCTTGGGTGGTCAGGGCTTCGAATGCAGGCGCCTTCTCACCAAGAATGGGCATCGGGGTGCAGGGTTCCTGTTCTTCCATATGTCGCCTCCTCACTTCTTGAAAAATTCCTCTGCTGCCGCCTTGCCGTACACGTACGCCGGCATGCCCGCGAGCAGGAAGGTCACCCGGAGCGCTTCGTCCATCTCGTCGAGGGTGATTCCCAGGTTCGGGGCTCCTGCCATCTGGGCACGCACCGCATGGCGGTCACGCAGCGCCGCGGCGATGCAGACGGCGATGATCTTCTTCGTCTGCTTGGAAAGCGCCCCTTCCGACCAGATCCACTGGTCGAGACCCATGACGCCCTTGTAGAGATCGGGGTCAAGGTCTTTGAGTTGCTCGAAAATTTTGGGGACTTTACCGATCTTGTCCTCGAGCGACTTGAGCTGTTCGTCCATGGATCATTCCTCCACAAGAATCATCGGTTCGCCGCAACAGACCAGCTCGCCGCCGCCGACTACCTTGACTTCTACCACGTTGCCGCAGATCTCACAGCGAAAGACCTGCCCTTCGGCTGATGTGTTTACCATAGTTCAACACCTTCTCACGATTTTCGCATTCAACACAATTCAGATGGAGTTCCCTCCATCTGCATGGGATTATTTCTTTCGTTCTGGGGGATGTTTGGCGTCTTCCGGTGTCTTGATGTCAGGGCGCATGTGGGTCATGGGGAAGCAGTTGTAGATCTCGCATGCACAGGAAGGACATTTGGCAAGGTCTTTGTCCACCTCGTCGATGTGGATCTCACGACCGCAGTCGATACAGACGTACTTCCCTGGACCGACTTTTTCACCTGCCTTCACTTTTTTGGGACTCTCTGATGTCTCTGTCATGGTCTCACTGACAGGTGATAATCCTTAGAGTTATATAAAATTATGGTTTGAAAATACGCATCAGACACAAATTGGCGTATTTTTCCTTTATGGTGCTTCGTTTCACCGGGAACGCAACGAAAAGGTTGATGAAGGGTCTTCGCGAATATCCCCCTATGCGGCCAAAGATTATTGCACTGCTCGGGAGCCCTCTCGTCGGCGGGAACACCGCAAAGCTTCTCAACGAGGCGATACGGGGTGCGGAAGACGCCGGCTGCGACGTGGAGAAGGTAGTCGTCCCCCACCTGAAGTTCCGGCCCTGCATGGAGATCTTCTACTGCGTGGAGCACGAGACCTGCCGGATGCAGGACGACATGATTCCTTTCTACGAGAAGTTTCGGGAGATGGATGGGCTGATCATCGCCGCCCCCATCATGACCATGGGCATCCCCGGTGCCCTGAAGTCGTTCATGGACCGCTTCCAGGTCTACTACATGGCCAAGTACGAGCGAAAACGATCCTTCATCTCTCCCGAGCACCGCGCCGTGCGCCGGATGCTCTTCCTGTCCATCGGGGGGATGGACGTCTCCTACGACTTCGACGGGGCGCTGCTCACCGTGGAGGCCTTCGGCGAGATCGTCGACTGCCCCCTGTGGGACACGGTGCTCAGGAACGATATGGACACCATCAAAGACATCACCACCCGGCCGGAGGTGATGGAGGAGGCCTACGGAAAGGCAAAGGAGATGTGCACGCTGATCCGGCGGGATAGGGAACAGATGGCATGAACGCAGGATATCCCCTGCAGTGGCAGCATGGTGGTTACAGAACCCCCCGCTCCTTCAGGCTCACATGGCCCTTCCTTCCCACGATGAGGTGGTCGAGAACGCGGATGCCTAAAATCGATCCCGCTTCCGCCAGCTGGCGGGTGATCTCGAGGTCCTGGGCGCTCGGTTCGGGATTGCCGGAAGGGTGGTTGTGCTAGAGCGGGCTAGGAATAATTTTATTATGACATGGACCAATCACTCTCTTATGTCACCAATTGAGGATTTCATCTCACTCTACAGTGCTAATGGCACACGGAGCGCATATAAGGCGGCGTTGTTCAATTTCATGACCCACTGTTATAATTTTCACCGGGAGAAGAGGAACGCAACACCCGAGGAGATCGCCCGGTATGAAGAGCTGGCCGCACAGTACGTCCAAGAGGTGAAAGCGGAGGAGCGGGATCCTGTCCATGACCTGCAGCGGTTTATAGTATTTCTGAGGGAGAAAAACATGGCCGCAAAAACACAAGGGAATAATGTGGCGGGGGTCTGTGAATGGATGGCACACAACAAAATTAGGATCGAGCGGGACGATCTGAAACGTGTTCGTCGAAGGCTCCCGAAGGATCGGCCTGTTACCCAAGAGGAGATCATCACCCGGGAGACCATCGCCAAAATTTTGGCGCACCTCGACATCCGGGGTAGGGCGGCCGTGCTGGTTCTTGCATCGTCGGGGGTCCGCATCGGGGAGCTCTTGCTGCTAGAGGATCGTGATATCGATTTGAGCAGCACACCTGCACGGGTCCACCTTCGGCCGGAGATCACAAAATCCAAAGAAGCGCGCGACACGTTCATCTCCGAGGAGGCGAAGGAGACGTTAATTGAGTGGTTGCGTGTTAGGGAAGACTACCACTCACGGGCCCGGTCAAAGGGCGCGGGATTGAGTCTCAGGTATCGGGACAACGATCCCCGGGTGTTTCAAACATCAAAAACAAATTTCCATTATTTTTGGGACCGTGCCGTGATTAAAGCGGGTCTTTTCAGCCGCGATGAGCGGACACGGCTTAACAAGGTCCGGGTGCACGGTCTCAGAAAGTTTTTCCGCACCAATATGGCCCTGAAAATCCCCGCCGATGTTGTTGAGGCGTTTATTGGCCACGCTGATGGGTTGGAGCTCGCTTATAGGAGGTTTACCATCGAGCAATTGTCAGAACAGTACGAACGTGGCATGGAGATGGTGACAATCAACACCGGGGATCCTGCGGTGCGGCAAGAGGTGAAGACGCTGCGGGAGCAGAACAAGGAGCTGCAGGAGCGGCTGGAAGAGCTGGAGAAAATGAACCGGGTTGTGGAAGCGTCCACGGCGGCGTTCATGAGGGACCCCGAAAAACTCAGGCGGCTCGACAAATTCCTCGCACAGCTCACGGACTGAGGGGTGCGGCACCCCCGCACCACCACCGATACTATTTTGCCATATCCACGCGCGCCCCCTATGGACAGGGCGCTCAACATCTTTTGATGGCAATTTCGCAGATTTCAGGATATTTTAAGGAAAAAGGCTCTATTATTGGTTTGTTGTTCTCCACCATATGCAAAGATGGTCTAGACCACGATGGGTATTGAGACAGGTCCATTGGACATTTTTTACCGTTTTTTCCGGGAAAGAGGACATTTCGTGCGACCGTAACGTTTTATTTTTCTCCACCACGGGCCCCATTCTTAAAATCACCTGAAAATTTGCGCCGGATACCTCGGACTAAAGAGGAAAACAACCCCGGAAACGTAACGTTTTGTGGTGCGATATACACTCTACCTTTATATAGACAAACGATGAGCATGGATCATCGAATGCCCGGTGGGTATTCAAAAGCAAGGAATAGGGCGGTCGGATGTTGACGCCATCCAACCACCGGGACCCAATGTTACCTCACAACAGGTCACACATACATACATAGTTACCTGTTATAATAGTTTTCGGCCCGGTGCCTGCCCTGAGCTTTGCGGGAAGGCGAACGAAGCAATGGGTAAAAAACCGCAAAATGTCGCTTTAAGCGAAAAATTGGATCCATTAAACGTAGAGATCGTTGAGTTTGTTGATGAACATGGGCCCTGTTCGGTCCCGGATGTCGCGAGGGCGACTGAACACAGCGGCCTTACGGTCGTGACAATCAGGAACCGAGTCTATAAACTCGTTCAATTGGGCTACATTTCTGATACACGTATCATGGGCCGGTTTCATATGCTGACCGCCGGACCCCTGGCCGGTGAGGTGTTAGCATGAGTGGCGACATCCTCATCGTGCAGCGAAAAACGTTTGAAATGCTGCCGAAAATTAATAAGGCCATCATTCTGTTATTGCAGGAAGACGGGGAGGCCAAAATCATCGAGAATGATGAAGCCGCCCCCGTGGCAGGGGGGCGGTATCCTTGACAACACAAACACAAGCACCGGAAAACCTTGGGGGTGATGCGTGTGTACGATGATGGTATATCGGCATCAGTTAAATACACTCGCCCTCCGATCGAGGTGCGAAGCCCCCTGTGGGCCCCATGCGGGCCGGATCATGCGGCCTATTCGGCTCTTCACGGCCACACCACGGGGACCTATTTGATTGACAATTCGTACTTCACCCCCCGAAAACACCGCATTTCCACGTATGCACTACATCTGGCCCAGATGCATGATACTGGGCGATGGACCATTCACGTGATGAAACACTGGGCGGGGCTGTGGATTGAGGATGCTGATCTGGCAAAGATCGTCCAGGCATTGCGGCACACCTGTTGGGAATCTCCCCGATACATGGCTTATGAAGCCATCGGCGCTCTCCTGTTGCAGATCGAGAGGGACAACTACAAGCAGGCTCCGCGGGGCGGGGATCTGTTCTGCCACGATTGGCTGACCGCCATGAGGGATGGACGGGGGGATGAATGATGGATTTGTTAGAGTGGATGGCCCGGCTGGCTCTCCTATGGCTGCAGAGGTGGGGCCGATGAGCACCTGGCACTTCCTGATCGGGATGGCTGTTGGTATGATCTTAATGGCCCTGCTGGTGGCCGGGCTCATGGGGGGGATGGCTGTATGACAGGGACGACAGGAGCCCGCCGCTCCTCCACCGGGCCGGTCAGTTTGATATGGGACCTCAGCATTGAGGTCGCCGCCGCCCGAGATGGATGGCTGACGATCATCACCCGGAACGGGGAGGAGATGGTCGCCGAACCATCCAAAACAAAACCGTGGCTTGATTCCCGCCTCCCCGGGAGAGTGACAAAGCGGATTTCGGAGGTTGACGAGAGCCTGAAAGAGAACCCGATCAAAAAGAAAATCGTGGAGTACTTCGAGGATATGCGCGGTTCTCCCGACACGGACGCGCTGACATCCGAGCCGGTGGCGCGGGCTGTCGGCGCGACTGTGCGGGTGTTGGTGGAACTCACCGATCCCCCCGCCTACCACGTGGAACTAGAAGGTGGGGAAACGCTCACGTTTTCAAGCAGGGAGATGGCAGCACTCAAACCCATCACTCTGAACGAGCGGTGGATAGCATCGCACCCGCGCAGTCCCTTGAAAGCCACAAGAAACGATTTTGAGGAAATTCAGGAATATTGGCTATCCATAGCGGAGGAAACCGAGCCACTCGGGGCGAAGTCCGTTTGGGAGGATGCAACCGAGCGGCTGCAGACCCTAATTAGCACCAGAAAGTGTTTCGATACGCCAGTGGGGCTCATTGAACACGATTCCGGCCTCTACCTCGAAGAGGGTGGGCCGTTGTGGGTATCAAACGCACTCATCAAATCGATTCTCCGGGAAGACGGGAAGAGCGAGACGGACTCCAGCTTCGCAAAATACCTCCAAAAATGTGGGGTTGTGGTCGCCGAATCCAAATCGTTTAGGGTAAACAAGGCTTTTCGGAGGGCGTGGGGCTTCAATCCAGAGTTCAATGCCGAGACGTATGGGGCGACGGTTGTGTCGGATATCCCCCGCGCCGCAGGGGGAGAGGAGGTATGATGACGGGAGGATGTGTGACGGGTGAACCCCCTGTGACACGTGCGAGACGACAACTTGCACCAAATGGTGCGAGCATAAACCCACCTGTCACACCTGTCACCTGTCACACCGACACGAACAGAGTGAGAATATCACTCAGATTAGCAAAATCTCACCGTGAATGCGTGACGGGTGAATTTTGCTCACCCGTAACACCTGCACATCGCTTCTTTTTGGGAGGGGAGGTTAGTATGAGCGCAGAATGGTGCTTCTACATCCCTCGCATGCGATCAGAAGAGAGGAGGCGGCCAGCATGACCACCGAGATTATCAGGTGGAGGGGTGGCCCGGGTGCCGGGAAGACCCATGCGCTGCTCGGAGATGTTGGCAACGAGGTTGCCTCCGGTCGGACCATCCATGACATGCGTCTCATGACGTTCTCCCGTTCACAGGCATCCGATATGGCAATCCGGCTCCACACAACGGTCTTCCCCGAGGAGACGGGAAAAACGATCCACCAGCGGTGCTCTACCATCGATGCGACCGCCCTGCGGTCATGTAGAGCCCACGGACTGATCGAGGATCTTCGCGAACAGGTGATAACGCCCGGGGATTCAAAGAAGGGAAAAATCTACTCGAAATTCATGGAAGAGCGCAACATCCCCTACAACCCCACGTTCGGAGTCAGGGACCGGGAGGATTTGAACCGCTCATCCATACCCTTCGGCAACGCTCTTGTCGCCATGGGGGCGTATCTCACCGCAAACATGCTCCCCCCCGAGCAATGGATCGTGGCATCATCCGCATTGGGCCTCCGGCTCACGGGCTCACCTTGTTATATCCCGGATATTCTAACCGAATGGTCGGAATATAAGGAAAAAATGGGCGTATATGAGCATGCCGATTATGTCCAATTGGCCCTCGTTGAAAAGGTGGACCCCCCGGGCCGGGTGCTTTTTGTGGACGAATACCAGGACGTGAGCCCGCTGCAGGACGCCCTGCTCCGTCACTGGATGAACCACCCCGACACAGCCCGCGTCTACCTTGCAGGCGATCCGGACCAGTCCATCTACGGTTTCCGGGGCGCATCCCCCGACCTGTTCCTCCGTATCCCCGCTGAAGATCGGGGAGCGCGTGAAGACGGCAGCCGCCCGGAATCTCACCGGTGCCCGATCCGCATCATGGGGGTAGCGGAGCAGATTTTAGGAAAACCGGCAAATGTTGCACCAAAACCACAATCCGGTTTTGTGTATCGCGTCTCTCCCACCGGGATTGGACACTTGGTACAACAGGTCGAGGAGGCACGAAAAGCCGCTCCGAATAGCCCGGTTTTCATCTTATCCCGATTCAAGCGCCACACGCGTTCGATTGCGAAGGACCTGAGCACGGCCGGGATCCCGTGTGTCGGCATTCGCGATAGGTGGGTAGCTCGATGGGGCAACATACGGGTCGGAAAGGACGATGACTGCCTAGAGGATGGAGTATTGGTCGATCTGTGGACCCTGACGAAGGGGCTCAAACGGTACATCACCGGATCCGACATCGACCCCATCACGGCCGGTGAGGCTGAAAACATACTCACTGCCGTCATCCCCCCATCGCGGCGACAGCATGCAATCATCATGTTCCGGGTGAATACGAAGAACACCGCCCCGCGGGTGGGGCATATCAACGATCTGATAGGCGAACATCTCGGAAACAGGGTATTTGGTCATTTAAACCTTCGTCCATGGGCCATTCAACAGGTGGAAGCGTGTATCGCCCGGGAGAATCGTGGGGGCAGCACCATCCCTCCCCACATGGTCAAAATCGACACGATCCACGCGGCAAAGGGGTTGGAAACTGAGGTCGTGATGCTGCACACCGGGTATTTGAAGGGGATGGTGGACATACTGGCCTCCCCCCTCCACCGAGCAGAGGAAGCCCGCATATACTATGTCGGGGCAACAAGGGCTGCCCACGTGCTCATTTTTTTCGATTGGGGTCAGCATCCAGCATGCCCACTCCTGTCGGGGGTGGGGCGATGGTCATGAACCAACTTCTCGATGCTGCCTGCACGTTCTACCAACGGCACCTAACCGATGAGCACCGGCAATTCCTCCGGGACCGCTACGGGTTCCATGAGGAGTTCGCCGAGCGCATGCGCATCGGCTATGCCCCGCCGGACGGCACCGCCCTCCTCATGCACCTCATGAACCACGGCCACAAGTCCGCCCAGATCATCGCCTCCGGGCTGTGCTCACGGTGGGAACATGACGGCCGATCCGGTGCCGGTGATCTCCTCCGGGGGCGCATCGTGTTCCCCTATCTGGACGCAAACGGCAAACCGCTGTATTTCATCGGCCGTGCCACCCCGGAGACCCCGGCATACCATGACACAGAACCGGCGAAATACAAAAAGCAGGTCGTGACCGACACCGGCCCGAAAGAGCCCATTTTCGGATTCCCGTCCGTGAAACCCGGCGAGCCCCTGATCATTACCGAGGGCATCACCGATGCGATGATCGTCCAGCAGGCAGGATGGCCTTGCATCAGCCCCGTAACAACGAGGTTCAAGGCCGAACGGATAGACGATGCTGCAGAATACTGCAGGCCCGCCTCTGCCGTCTACATCATCAACGACAACGAGGAGAGCGGTGCCGGACTGCAGGGTGCAACCAAAACCGCCCTCGCCCTCATGACGCACGGTATCCTGCCGGTCTACATCGGCACCATCCCCCGCCCGGACGGCACGGATAAGGTCGATCTGAATGACTACCTCCGGTCTGGTGGCAATCTCGATGCCCTCATCCGGGATGGTGTCGAAGCCGAAGAGCACCCGGCCGTCCGGGAAGAACGGCGGCGGCAGCGGCAGCAGGGCATGACCCGCCTACGGTCAGCGCTCGCCCGGGAACGGTGGGTGAAGAGTGGGGCGAAGAAAAAGAGCAACGACGACATCGAGGACCTGAAGGCCCGGATGCCGTCCCTGTCTCAATACACGGGAATCCTCCCGGGCGAGCGGGGTGCACACCCTGTCTACGGTTCAACCCACGGCAACAATTTTCTCATCTCCAAGGATGGCGAAACATGGACCTCGTTCCACGGTGGGAATGAGCAGGGGAAGAGCGGCAACCTCTTCAAGATCATCGCACTGGAACAAGGGTTCCTTACTGACGAGTCCATGCGGCTCATCGGGGAGGCATTCAAACAGACCCTCGACTACTGCAGGGAGCGGTGGTGAACATCGACCCCACCACCGCACAGCCGCACCCCCGCACCTCACATCACATATCGAGACGATGTTTGGTATGGGCGACCCTGAGAAACCCTCTCAGAATCGCAATATGGCGGCCGTTTATATACTTCGGCCAACCATCCCGGGGGACCACTACCATTGTAGCGGCCCGATGAGCACCACCTCTGACCAGCATCATGATCTACCTGGCAGAGCATCGTTGTCATCGACCAGCATCATCATCATGGCTGATCGGTGCTGCAAATGGTGGTCAGGACACCAGTGGTCTAGACCACCGCATGCCATCACCCTCGGCCTTCATCCTCCTTCCTCACCACCTCAGGGTTATTTACTTAAGGGGGCCCCCTCCCCGGGGCAGATCGAGGGTCGCTCACACAATACACCCACAAATTATCCCATTGAGATAATTTTGTAGATAACATTAATACATATGTATGACAAGGGACGGTATGCAGTCTAATTTCAGTCCCGGCATCGACCGTGATCAGATATACACCAGCGCCGAGATCGCCAGCACCCTTAAGGTGCATCCGATGACCGTTCATCGATGGCTGAAGGATGGCGACCTCGCCGGGTTCAAGATCGGTAGATTTTGGCGGGTGACCGGGTGGGACCTTCTCAGTTTCATCGAAGCCCAGACCGCCCGGGCCCGGGGGGGATGAGATGGCCATCCTCGCCCACCCCTCTCCCGTTGCTGCCACCCACCACACCGACCTCGCCCAGCTCGACACCTTCCCCGCAACCATGCGGTCCGCAGCCCTCACCCTCCTCCTCTACCGCTATCTGGTGAGCACCTACCCTGAGCATGCCCGCCGCTGGATCAGCGTATCCGAGCTCTGCGAGCACTACGGCATTGGCTCGCAACATGCAAACAGCATCCGGGCCCTCCTCACGGAGCGGTCCACCACCCTGCAGGCCATGAGGGTGCGGGGTATGCGGACCAGCCGGTTCAACACCATCCACCTGCTGGATGTCCACGCGGTCCGGCAGGGGAAACGCACTAACGGCATACCCGTCACCCGCTACAAAACGAGCTGGCACCGGCCGGACGGGGAACCGAAAATCGGCATTCTGAGCAAAAAATCAGAGGAATTTCTGCGAGCGTGGTATTGCCACATTTTTGAAACCGACAAACACAACGCCGCTCCGCAGCCGATGAAACACTTTCCGGGCGAAATCTACACCGTTTTGCCGTTTCGATACTCAAAAAAGCCTGTTTTCCCATCATACCAGCCCCCGGCAATAACCCCAAAACGGGACCCGGACGGACGGTACTTCGGCTGCGGTCTCTGCGGCTACGAGTGGAAAAGCCGCCTAAAATCGCCATTAATCCCGAAAAAATGCCCTATGTGTAAAAATCATAGGGTCCTCCCTCTCACGGCAGGTGATACCAAGTGACGCTGATGGATGAGGATCCCATCACCATGTGCCCCCGGACCGATACCACCACCACCAGCGCAGCGGACCGCCAGTACCTCACCGGCACCATCATCCAGCAACAGCAGATCGCAGCGAAGCAAAAGCAGATCGATGACATCCGGGCCGAAGTGGCCGAAGTGCACGCCCCGGGCAATGATGAGGATGAAGAGGAGGGGATGGTGGCAATCATCCATAAAGAGGAGGGCCGGGATCCCACCATGGGTCCGGGAGCTGACCTTCAGGGCGGCATGTATCACCAGGAGGTTGCAGGGGGGTAAATCGATGAACCTGAAGGACAGGACAGAGATGGCAGCGCTGATTGAGGAATACCTGCGGGAGCGGGGGGATCCTGTTGGCACACTGACGGCAGGCATGGTGCGGGAACACCACGGACTACCGCCACGGTATGGCAGCATGATCGGCTGGGTTCTGAATGATGAGGTGGGGCGAGCATTCCGCAACATGCTGCCCAGGGTCGAGATCGGCCATAGCATCAACCCCCGCTATGTCTTGGTGGCAGGTGGCAGGCGGGTGCGGGTCTACACCTACAAGATGCAGGATTTGGGTGATGAATCGACCCAAAGGGGTATTGAAAAAACGCCTCTCTGAAGTCCCTGATTTATATAATACTCATTTTAAATCGTTTATACTGGCGATCTGAGAGGTTCTTTTTTTCGGAGGATGGATTACCTGCACTGCATCGAGATATGGCCTGAAAAGGAAGCCTCAGGGGTGGTTTTTCTCAGGGCACTCCTTCAAAACCGCAGATGTCGATCATGGCAGTTATCACATTATCATGGTGTTCTTCTGAACTCCTTGGGGAAGCAGGAAATTATGCATGATGCCCCACTCCACCATAGTATAGAATACCCGGCCCTGAAATCTCACCGCAGCGCGGAGATTGAGCGCCGCCATTGGACACAAATGTACTCTGTGCCCTGCACACCGGACACTGTGCCATTAACTAACAAGGAATTTCGTGCTATGAAGTAACACAGTGTTAATTGACATGAGAGTGAACATGACGGTGCTGTTCTTGCTCTCCTGTATTATTAGAAAACCACCATCAGGATCTCGATGCTTTATCCAGCATCAGGGGGTCCTGTTGGAAAATATTTACCTATCTCCCTCTGAAAGTGGAAAAAGAGTATTATTAACTCGCAAAAAAATTATTCTCTTAATTTGGGAAAAAGGGTGTAATAGTCAATCAATGGCGAGATTAATACCGTTATTTTCCAGAGAAAAATATTCTACTTCATTTGTAATTTTGTAGAAATATAAATCGAAATCCCTTTATAATCACTTGTAAAACTTTGCGATAATCAACAACAGATTCGTGAAAACCATGACCCCAAAAGAGCGGGAAATTCATTTCCCTAAGCTTCATCACTTCTGGATGGATGCTGGTCTAATCGGATTCTACGAACTTGCGAATCAAGTTCCCTCTGATCGATGGGACGTAAAGATAAGCCTCGACAATTTTGGGGTCACACTTTGTGGTGCGATTGACCAGTTGCAGCCGTTTCTCGAACATGTATACGCAGTTCTTCTCGATCAATACTACAACACCTCTAGTGAACAGCAGCTTGCTGAAAAGGCAGGCTTCTATTATGATATCGCCCAAGATGCTTTTATTCGGTTCCCGAAGGTAAAAACCCGTGGCATTGCGGCGCTCATCTTCGACAAAGCACCTCGACCAACAAAAAGCAAGACGCGGTATACAAGGAAAGGCATCCTCCCCCCGGATTATGTACACCTTCAGGAGCGGTTCAATGCGTTTTTGCAGGAGAACAATCTCCAAGTTGGTGAGGCAAAAAATCTCCTCATCAACGGGCCGAATGCACACCAGCCAAAGGTGTTAGTGCTCGAAAAGAAAGTCCTGGAACCCCTCGAAGAAGTTAAATCGAAGGGCAACTGTTTCATCTGCGGTCAGGAATCCCACACCCTCACCGACGTCGGGAGCACGGTTTTCCCCCTGATCACAGGGAAAGACGGTGTCCTCTCCTTCAATTCGACGTGCGGCAACCCGGCGAGGGTCTGCTGGAAGTGCGATTATATCGCTAAGTTCGTGCCCGTTACCGGGTTCTACGCCACCAACAACGGCGCCACCCATATGTACTTCCCCTACTCCCCAAGCCTTGTGAAGATGCACGAAGTATTCCATCCCCTTGAGGCGATTAAGGTACCCGATCCGAATTACTTCAGAAACTTCAACCAGGACCTCGGCGGATACTTCCAGAAACCGTACGAGACACTCCTGTCGTTCCTCTATTCCGTATACTGGAGGACGCTCAGCAGCAACGAGCCGTCAGATCAGGAGGACGAAGAGCTAGGATTCGACTTTACCAAATTCTACCAGATCACGACCGCCCACGCTCCTCTCGAGTTCGTCGTGATGTACGCCGAGCCTCTCGGCAAGACACAGATGCCGAAGATGGTCTGGCCGTTCAAACGTTCAATTTACATCTTCCGGCTCTTTGACAAAATTGAGCGCCAGGGGATCCGTATCAGGACTGTCATGCAAGTGCTAGTTGATTTCGAACAGGAGAAGAATGATTACAAAGCCATCATGCGTAACCGTGTCTGCGATCGGATCCTCAATCAGCAGAGGATCGTTGATCTGATTGAACAACACGTATTTCACGTAAACAAATCCAAAATCCAGTACATCAAACCCCTGCACGATTTTACGATCGAGTATGAAAAAATCCTCAACCAGGAGAGAAGACCTATGCACCAGGAATTAATCGATGCAGCAGTAAGCCTCGGCAAGACTATCGGGATGAGCGTCGGCCCGAGCGGCAGGAAAGGAAAGGGCGATCTCTTCCGCCTTCGGAAAGCACGTAAAGCGGAAGACTTCCTCAACGAAGTGAATCGAATCCAGATCAAATACGGAGCTCTGATCACGTCCGACCTCTACAACAACGGTGAGGCGTTCGTAGAGCATTTTGATGAGTTCAAACAGTTCTGTATGATCGCGGCTCTGAACACCTTCAATGGACTAAACAGGGAACGCGACAACGGAACAAAGCAGAACGGAACAGCAGGTGAAACATCATGAGTTCAAAAACAGATTTTACTAATGCAAAGGCGCTGACAATCACATATCTTACACCGGTATCGTTTGCGTCGTTGAACGGATCGGATAAAGAAGCGGATAATATCTCCAGCATCAAGAAGATCTCGGCAGGAGTCGAGGAGTACCCATACGTCTCCGCCCAAGCGGTGCGCCGGGCGATGCGCAACCAGCTGGAAGTAATGGGCTGGGAACTCTCAGAAGGCGCGGTGGCAACGATCAAGAAAGGAGCTGCGACGACGAAGCAGGAACCGGCGAAGTACATCGATGATGACCTCTTTGGGTTCATGGGAACCGAGTCCGGCGAGGGAGACAAGAAAGGATCCGCAAACAAGCGAACCTCGGTCGTACGGGTCTCCCCGCTGATCGCACTCAATCCCTACCAGGGCGATCTCGACTTCGGCACCAACTACATGGGAGTCAAGGCCGGAGGCGACCCGAATATCTTCGAGACCGAAGTTCACGCAGGCCTCTATCGAGGAACTATTCTCATCGAGCTCGATCGTGTCGGTTCTGGCGATGGGTTTGCAAAAGAACTCGATAGCAAAGCGAAAGCCGAACGGGTAAAAGCGTTGCTCTTCGCAGTGAAGAATCTCTGGGCGTCTGGGCGGCAAAGCAGGTTCCTTTCCGACATCTCGCCGAAGTTCGTGGCGGGAGCACTGCTGACAGTGAAGAACCCCATCTTCCTCGAGAGTATCCGGGTCGATGGTGCAGCCCTCAATACCGGGACGCTCACCGAGACACTGAACGACTACAAGAGCGAGACACTTGCCACAGTAATCGGCGCAAGGAGCGGATTCTTCACCGGCACACCAGGGGACGCCGTTTCGATCGGTGACGCATTCGACGCCATGGCCGACTGGGTGAACCAGCACTACGCGATAAAGGAAAGCTAATGTTTGTCTTTTCCGTCACCGGAAGAGCCCTGACGGCATCGTTCCGCGTGCCCGAAACGCATACCTTCCACCAGACGCTCCCCCTCCCACCACGTTCCACGATCATCGGCATGATGGGTGCGGCGCTCGGCCTCGACCTCGCGAACACTCACCGGTTCGCGGATGAGCACGGGCTTGTGGTGAGCGTCTGCGGCGATCACAAGGGCACAATGCGGGATCTCTGGAACTACCGTAAGGTGACGATCAAGGAGTTCGACCAGGAGCAGATCAAGAGCAGGCCCCATTACAGCATCCTCATCAGGGAGTACCTCTACGACTGCACCTTCAGGTTCTTCTTCGGCTCACCGTCCCGGGATGCGCTTGACACAGTTCGGAACGCCCTGATCTCCCCGGTGTATGCCCTGACCGCCGGGAACAGTGACGACCTTCTCAAAGTGACCGCCGTCTCAGGCATCGGCGAGGTCGAAGCAGCGGCGCTGACGGAGTTCGATCACACCATCCTCCCCGGCGATGTCTCGACCCGGTGCACGCCGACTATCGACTTCAAAACGCTCCCCATCACCGCGACCATCGCCTCCCCGCAGGTATTCCTGCTCCCAACCCGGTTCGCATTCGAAGGAGAACAGCGCGTCGTTATCGAGCGACAACCGTTCACGTTTGTGCGATCCCCTGTGAAGGTCGGCGACCCGATGGAGGGGTACGTCATCGACGGCCACCGGGTTATTCTCCAATGAGCCAGGCGATGTGGGCCAAGCCCGACCAGACCTATGCGGAGCACATACTTGCCGCTTACACGGCGTGGCGGGCGACGGTCGAGGGCAAACGGCCGCTGATACGGCGGCTCGGCGAGCGGCACGGGTTCGAGGAAGATCGGTTCCTGCAGCGGTCGCTCTTCACCGTCGTCCTCCACGATGTCGGGAAGAACATCCTGCCGTTCCAGCGGATGATGCACGCCCTCCGCTCGGGACGGAGGCCCGCCTGGAGCGAGAACTACCGGCACGAGCTCGTCTCCTACTCGGTCATGCTCCGGGGGAGCGCAGCACTCGACCGGCAGGACGGCCCGCTCCTCGACATAGCGATGCCCCTCGACGCCCTTGCGGTGCTCGGACACCACAAACGGCTGAATCCGGATCTGCAGTCTTTTGCGCGGGAATTGCCGCTCCCGCCGCCGAAACTCTGCGAGCAGGGGGTACGGGACGCGCTCGATCTCGCCGCGACACTCTTCGAACAGGAGGGGTATCGTTTTCCGTCGGTTGCGCCCAAGAACCTCTACCCGGCCCGGGAGGTCCGGGAGCTGATCGGTCCCGAGGGGTACTTCTTCAAGTTTTACGAACAATTCCCCGACCCTGCCGCTCTCCGGGAGACGTATGCGGCGCTGAAGGCAATCCTGCACTATGCCGACTGGTACGGGTCGGCAGGAAAGCCGGTGAACTACACTCTGCAGACCGGGAGCGCGGATCTCCGCAGCCAGATCAGAGACCGCTGTCGTGAACAAAACATCCCTTTTACCGGCCTGCGACCATTCCAGGAGGCATGTGCCTCGACATCCGGGCACTGCATTGCGATCGCACCGACCGGGAGCGGGAAGACGGAAGGGTCGCTGCTATGGGCGCTCCACAACATCGCGGATATGGGAGGCGGAAAACTCATCTACCTGCTCCCGACGATGGTGACGGCCAACAGCATCTACCGGCGCCTCGAGGAGTACTTTGGGAAGGGGAACGTCGGCATCTCTCACTCGACGGCCTCGCTCCTCTTTCTGGGGGAAGAGGACAGCTCCGATGCGCGGGACGCACTCTTCGACCGGTCGTTCATCCAGCCGGCTACGGTGGCGACCGTCGACCAGCTCTTGACGGCGGGGTTCAACACCGGAAAGTGGACGCTGATCGAGGCAAACGCTGCAAACAGCGTGATCGTCATCGACGAGATCCACGCTTACGACCCCTGGACGCTGGCGCTCATTCTCCGGTCGATAGAGCATTTTGCGCATATGGGTGCCCGGTGTATGCTGATGAGTGCGACGATGCCAGAGTACCTCCTCGACCTTCTGCAGACGACACTCTCAGGCGCCGCTGTAATCAGGGATACCTCGCTCCTCGCCTCTGCCCGGAATGCATTCGAAGTGGTCGACGCCAAGATAGAGGAGATGTCTGACCGGATCGAGGAGGCGGTTTCCAACGGGCGAAAGACCTTGGTGGTTGTTAACAGCGTGGGGAAGTGCCAAGACCTTACGCAGACGTTTGCCGATCTCGATCCGATCTGTTATCACTCCAAGTTCACGCTCAAGGACCGAAGTGACAAGGAGAAAAAGATCGATGCGAGCTCACTTCTGATCGCCACTCAGGTCGTCGAGGTATCATTGGACATCGACTTTGACCTCATGTTCACCGAGTGTGCCCCGCCCGATGCACTTGTACAACGTGCGGGGCGGGTAAATCGGCGGCGGGCAAAGAAAGATACTACGATCACCATCTGCCGTCCTTCCTGTGTGTCCCGGAAGATCTACGAGCACAACGGCACGGATATTCTGGCCCGATCGTTTGCAGCGTTCCAAGCAGCCCCCGCACGGCCGACCGAGACGGACCTGACGGCGATCGTGGAGCAGGTCTATGCTGATACTGAGATCGCAGAGGAGCCCCGGTTTCTGGAGGCGTCCCGAGCATATGCAGAGTCACAGCGCCGGCTCCACGGGATCTACGACAACCCGATCCTTGAGACAAATTACGAAGTCACCCGAAAGATAGATTACCCACAGATCCCAGTCATCCCTCTCCAGTTCCGGGAGATCGTCCGGGACCTGCCGCCAATCCAGCGCCGGTGCTATGAGGTGAAGATGCCCCTCTGGTACGTAAAGAAGCACCGGGAGATACGCGGCGATGTGGTCTTCTGCGACATGGAGTACGACACCGTGCTCGGGGCACGGTTCACCGAACGACCCGAAGAAGCATGCCTGTTCATATGATGGATCTTGAAGTCTTCACCCTGACACTCTCCTCCGACCAGCCGATCGAGGGGACGGCCGCCCAACTCCGCGGGTTCTTTGCCACGAAGTTTACGGAGTATACACTTCTGCACCAGCACGATGCAGGGGCGCTGGTATACCGCTACCCCTTGGTGCAGTATAAGGTGATTGAGGGGACACCAACGGTCATCGGGATTAACGAAGGATCGGACGTCCTGAAAGAGATCTACCACGCAGCACAGACCATCCGCCTCGGGAGCCGGGAGTTTCGCATCCTCCAGACCGGGATCGATCTCCGCCGGGTGCCGTTCGGCCTGAGCGACCGGATCGCTTCCTACGATTTCGTTACCCCCTGGCTGGCGCTGAACCAGGAGAACTATCTCCGGTACTACGGAATGAAGAACGCTGACGAGCGGCGCGACCTTCTCCGGCGGACGCTCATCGGCAACCTTATCTCGATGTCAAAATCTCTCGGTTATGAGATCCCCGGCAGAATTAAATGCGATGTGGAGGTCATGCCCCGGAAACGGCGCCTGAAAGATGTGAACCTGATGGCTTTTGCCGGCAGGTTCCACCTCAACTTCCAGATCCCCGACCTCCTCGGCATCGGCAAGTCCGTATCCCGAGGGTTCGGAGCAGTGCGGCAGATCCGGTCGGAGGAGGGGTGAGTGCGGTATGCAGATCGTCATCAATTCCTACGGCTCCTACATCCGCAAAGAGCACAACTGTTTCCTGATTAAGAACGAAGATAAAACCTTTGAGGTGTCGGCCGAAAAGGTCGAGAGCATCCTCGTCTCTACATCCGCGACAATCTCCACCGATGCGATCGAGTTTGCGGTCGCCAATAACATCGATATCGTCTTTCTGGATAAGTACGGGAACCCCTACGGCCGGGTATGGCATGCGAAGCTCGGGAGCACCGCCCTGATCCGGCGGCGGCAGCTCGAAGCTGGTGCGTCATCGGTCGGGTTCACCTTCGTGAAGGGCTGGGTTGGGGAGAAGATCCACAACCAGATCGAGTTTGTGAAGGATCTGAGGAAGAACCGGCCGGCACTCCATGACGAGCTGGAACGGCACATTGAGGCTTTGACGGACCTTCGGGAGACACTCAATGCTCTCAGCGGTTCTATCGAGAAGAACCGGGGCTCTATTATGGGCATTGAAGGGATGGCGTCGGCGCACTACTTCGATACGTTGAGCGCCGCCCTCCCCGAAAAGTGGCGTTTCCCAGGCCGGAGTCGGGATCCAGCGAAGGATGCCTTCAACTGCCTGCTCAACTATGGCTACGGCGTCCTCTATTCACACGTCGAGAAGGGGTGCATCATCGCCGGGCTGGATCCATACGTGGGGTTTCTGCACACAGACAACTACAATAAAAAGTCGTTTGTCTTCGATCTCATCGAGATCTATCGTACTTACATCGACCGCACAGTGATGGGCATCTTTGCGAAAAGACAGGTCCGCGAAGATCTCTTTGACCTTGTGCCCGGCGGCCTGTACCTGAATCAGGATGGGAAGGCGGTTCTGATCGCCGCCGTGAACGAGATGTTCGACCGCGAGGTTCCCTACCATGGCCGGAACGTAAAGGTGCGGAATATGATCCCAATGGAGTGTCACCGGATAGCGAATAGTCTGATCAAGCCGGAGGATACGCTGTGACGATGGTCTGGGTTGTCTACGACGTCGCGGACGACAAGGTCCGGAGCAGAATCGCCCGGGCGTGCCTGAACAAAGGGCTGTACCGGGTGCAGAAGAGCGTGTTTTTGGGGACGCTGAACGCGAACGGTTGTGATTCCCTAGCGCTGGAGTGCGAGGCGCTAATCGATCCCGATGTGGATTCCGTCTACATCTTCCCGATGGATTCGGCTTCGTTTAAGCAGGTGAAACTGCTCGGCCAGGCGTTTGACAAAAAACTCGTGAGCGACGAGGTGCTCACCAAGTTCTTCTGACCTATGAATGACGACGGCCCGATGATTATCATCTCCGATGTGCTGGAGTATCTTTTCTGTCCCCGGTTTATTTACTTCATGTACTGCCTCGACATTCCGCAGCACCAGGAGTTGAAGTACAAGGTGCTTCGGGGCAGGGAGATTCATGCCGAGAAACGGACTACGAACCCACACTACCTCAGGAAGAAACTTGGCGTGACCCGGCGGGAGCACGATGTCTTCCTAGCATCACGGGACCTGCACGTCAAGGGGATCGTCGACGAGGTGCTGTTTCTCGACGACGGGACGGCAGCACCGTTCGAGTACAAGTTTGCTGAGTTCAAGCAGAGGGTGTTCAACACCTACCGCTACCAGCTGGTGCTCCATGCACTAATGATACAGGAGTCGTTCGGGGTTCCCGTGAACAAGGGATTCATCAGTTTCGTCCGGAGCAACGATCATGTCGAAGAAGTGCTTTTTTCCAATAAGGACTTTGAGCAGGGGAGACAGATCGTTCAGAAAATTCTCGACATCATTGAGACTGGATTCTATCCCAAACGGACATGCACTGCATCACATTGTGCAGACTGTTGTTACCGAAATATCTGCGTGTAGTTTCTTCTGTTTTTACGGAGAAGAATAATTTTGGATCAAGCACAATAATTCTACAAAAGAGCAATTCTCCCTGAGATGCCCAGGGAAAAAAAGCAAAAATGGCGGGCCTTTCAGAGCAACATCCAAGAGAACAAGGATTGAAACAAATAATGCCGGAATATTTCGTTATTCTATTCGGATCTTTCAGAGCAACATCCAAGAGAACAAGGATTGAAACAGGTCCAGAGGCTACAGAACCACCAGGAATGGTATGCTTTCAGAGCAACATCCAAGAGAACAAGGATTGAAACTGTCAGGTAAACACGCGCCTCCCTAGAGGAACAAATGCTTTCAGAGCAACATCCAAGAGAACAAGGATTGAAACATGTTGTACCGCTCGACCCCATCAAGGTGTTTCGTCTTTCAGAGCAACATCCAAGAGAACAAGGATTGAAACGTTGTTCCGCCTCTGTACCACAGGCTCATTTTCTTGCTTTCAGAGCAACATCCAAGAGAACAAGGATTGAAACAAGATTGCACCGCAGCGCAGGCACTTGTAGGACCCACTTTCAGAGCAACATCCAAGAGAACAAGGATTGAAACCGTGTTGATGTCAGTCTGATACAGGAGTCAAAAATATGCTTTCAGAGCAACATCCAAGAGAACAAGGATTGAAACTGGTGTAGGGATAGGTATAGGATCCGTTCCCCACCTCTTTCAGAGCAACATCCAAGAGAACAAGGATTGAAACATATACTCCTCTCCCCGGTGCTCAGCCCGCAGGTCTCTTTCAGAGCAACATCCAAGAGAACAAGGATTGAAACAGAAGGTAGCGCATCAATGAACTTCTACCTGATGGGCTTTCAGAGCAACATCCAAGAGAACAAGGATTGAAACACCGTGTGTTTCGTTCGGGTCCCCCCGTTGTAGATGGCTTTCAGAGCAACATCCAAGAGAACAAGGATTGAAACCCGAGATCCTCGAGGGTGTCGCTGAATAGCTGGATGCTTTCAGAGCAACATCCAAGAGAACAAGGATTGAAACATACAAAGCCCCCCAAATCAACAATATGTGCCCCTGACTTTCAGAGCAACATCCAAGAGAACAAGGATTGAAACATCAAGTGCCCGGCCTGCTCGCGGTGGTGGTCGATGCTTTCAGAGCAACATCCAAGAGAACAAGGATTGAAACAACTATGTGCAGGTCACCGGCACCGACACCACCGGGCTTTCAGAGCAACATCCAAGAGAACAAGGATTGAAACTTATTCGGACCGCAGCGGATCAGCGGGCATTCAATGCTTTCAGAGCAACATCCAAGAGAACAAGGATTGAAACTCAATTGCTGGCTTCCGGTCATCGGGTTCGATTCATCTTTCAGAGCAACATCCAAGAGAACAAGGATTGAAACCAAATAATGATGCACTTAAGGATTTATCAGCAAAGACTTTCAGAGCAACATCCAAGAGAACAAGGATTGAAACTACTTACTTCGATGGGGATACCGAGCAGGGAGTAGCTTTCAGAGCAACATCCAAGAGAACAAGGATTGAAACAGGGTGTGTGCTGATGCGAATTCACGTGCAGCCTCTTCTTTCAGAGCAACATCCAAGAGAACAAGGATTGAAACTTCCTCAACGAGGAGCGGTATAGACCCATTCCAGCTTTCAGAGCAACATCCAAGAGAACAAGGATTGAAACTTTGGGACACCGATGACATCGCTGAGATCATCTCGCCTTTCAGAGCAACATCCAAGAGAACAAGGATTGAAACCTAGTCGTGGTGCAGTCAAGGGTGACCTCCACCGAACTTTCAGAGCAACATCCAAGAGAACAAGGATTGAAACTAGTGCTGACGCAGCGCCCCGATCGTGCGTTTCACGCTTTCAGAGCAACATCCAAGAGAACAAGGATTGAAACATCCTCCGCGCCTCACTCTCAGGTATCACCCACCTTCTTTCAGAGCAACATCCAAGAGAACAAGGATTGAAACTTGTGGTGCTTGTATCGGGGAGAACGCATAACCCAAGCTTTCAGAGCAACATCCAAGAGAACAAGGATTGAAACCATCCGCGACATTCACAAATGACAGAACGGTACCTTCTTTCAGAGCAACATCCAAGAGAACAAGGATTGAAACATATACTCGTCGCCCCGGTGCTCGGCCCGCAGGTCTCTTTCAGAGCAACATCCAAGAGAACAAGGATTGAAACATGATCGCGTTCCGGTAGAGCCATGCCGGGAGGCTGCTTTCAGAGCAACATCCAAGAGAACAAGGATTGAAACATAAATACGGTCATAGTTTGATCCTCCCTCTGCTCTCTTTCAGAGCAACATCCAAGAGAACAAGGATTGAAACAACTGGACGGTGAGTGAATCAAGCCCGTAGGTAGCGTCTTTCAAAGCAAAATTTAAGGGAATAAGGATAAAACAATGACTCGAAATGGAATGGCGATAAATATACCTTATTAAAAAAATACGCATTTTATGGGTTTAAACACCAAAAAAATCCTCATTATCCTTCTCACCATGATTATAATTTTGATAATAACTATAAACACTGCAGGATATGTGACATGGTCCGAACTCACTAATGCTGATCTCACACCAACCCAATCAATACCATCAATACCTTCAACCAATACGCCCACATCCTCGCTAACGGCACAGCCGACATCAAACCTTAAATCTCTCGAGACCGACACCCTTCGCATTGGCGCATTCAATATCCAGGTCTTTGGCACCTCGAAAGCATCGAAACCGGAAGTGATGGACAACATCGCCGATATCATCCGCACCTACGATATCGTGGCCATCCAGGAGATCCGCGACAAGTCACAGACGGCTCTGCCCGCCCTGGTCGATGAAGTCAACGGGGACGGTTCAGCCTTTGACTACGTCGTCAGCGAGCGGCTGGGCCGGACCTCCTCGATGGAGCAGTACGCCTATCTCTACGATACCGGAACGGTCGAGCTCGCCGGCACCGCCGAAACCTATCCGGAACCCGAGGGCACCGATCCTTTCCACCGTGAGCCCTATATCGCCTCGTTCAGGGCACTTTCAGGCGACTTCGATGCAACCTTCATCGTCATCCATACCGACCCTGACGAGGCCACAGAGGAGATTAACGCCCTGTCCGATGTCTTGGCCTACGTACGCGGTGCAAACCCCGACGAGCCGGATATCGTGGTGATGGGCGACCTCAACGCGGACGGGTCCTACTTCGACGAGGACGGGCCCTGCACTCTCAGGTGCAGCGATTACTTCTGGTGCATCGACAACGGCATGGACACCACCACCTCATCGACCGATTGCACCTACGACCGGATCATCATCACCGATTCAATGGAGCAGTATTTCAGCGGGGATGCGGGCGTGTACCGGTTCGATACGGAATATGGCCTGAGCGAGGATGAGACGAAAGCGGTCAGCGACCATTATCCGGTGTATATGGTTTTCTCTGTGGGTGAGGATGTTCGAGCTGGCAATTAGAGATTAGGGGTGTTGTTCAAAATATCGCCTAATCCTTACCCTGTCCTCATTCTCATTTTGGTTTTTATGATAAATCTGGATGAAAGTAATTTTTCCTGTAACTTCATCATGTCCAAAGATAATTCTGAAACCGCTACGAGACCCTTTCCCTTTCATTGAGACACAACGAAAATGTTTCACTTTGTAAATAGGATCAATTACATTCTCGCCCAAATTTGAAATTCTGAAGGTTCCTGGAGTAAATTTTGGTTCTTTGAGTCTAATAACTTCTATTAACCGCTCCAAATCTTCATTTAGAGACGGATATCTTTTTAAAAGCTTTGATAAATCATTATCAAATTCGGGTGTAGTCTCAAAATCAACCATCAGAATATTCTCTTACTGACATATCGGGATCACGGTAAAAAACCATCTCATAATCAAGATTTTTCTTATTAGACGCAATAATCCAAGGAATATCTTTATGCGACAACGCCTCTATTTGTGATCCGTTCATACTTCCATAACGACACAATGAATCTTCTAAAAAATTCAATTCATCGGCATTTAAAAGAGATAAACTTGGGCGTTTTAAAGAGAAATACCTAATTTGTGGATGATCGTAGTACTGAGCTTTCTTCTCGATTATCTTACCTTCACCCTTTAACTCTTTTATCACGTCAGAAAAATGCCTTGGAGCCGGGCCGTGCTCCAATTTTGCATATGCCTCTCCCGTTAATTTTTCTTCAAATAACTCATAATAATTAAATTCTGTAAAATATAGCAATTTATATAGAACTTTTTTCCCGACATTATCTAAAGTTGAAGTTTGATCAATGAAAAAATGGACTACCTGTTTAAATTTTTGATACTCGAAATTGGAATTTAAAATCATTTTTTTCAACTTCAAACCCTTATTCTTACATCTAGTTAAACTATATAATACTTTTTCTATTTGTGGTGCGTAATCTGGAAGGTATCGGTCTGATTGCATCGTTAGTGTTGCAGATGTGGGTGATGAAAAGGAATTTGCATGGGATATTCCAGTGATATCTTTCATTGCCCTCATTGTGGCGACCGTTGGGGAAAAACGGATTGTTAACAACTCACAATATTATTCTCGTAATATGGATGGGGGGCTAAAAATCCTCATTATAGTTGGTGTCCTCATCATTCTCGGCATAGTGTGGATTGCAGCGACTTGGTACGGGTCTCAATGGGCTGTACCCTGAGGCTCAGATGACACATATACCTCGCACTCAGGGCACAGCCATCCGGCGGGCATGAACCGGCCCTCGCGCCGGGTGTAGGCCCTGATCATGCGCGCCCCACATTTTGGGTGCGGACAGAGGGGTGCAGGGATTTTCATAATGTATACATAACCCTGAGGGAATAATAAACCTACGGGCTTCTTATGGTGTAATTTGCCCTGCTCCCCAAGCACCCATAACAATATTTCCCCTAGCGGGCTAAACCGCAAGGGTGGTTGTGGACGAAGATCACCGAGGCGGCGCGGTCGGTGATGGCGTCGGCGTAGACTTCACGGGGGTGCACCGGGCTGTGGTTGAGCAGCCCCATGGTGATGGTCCTCTTTTTGATCAGCTCGCCTGCGCCGTTGAGGCTGAGGCAGAGGAAGTACTCCTGTTTTTTGTCCAGGAGGTCGGAGACGAGGGGGAGGATGTCCTGCGGGCCGGTGATCTTCGCGGATTCCTCGATGAGATAGCGGCGGCCCAGCTCGAACCCGGCCACGATCTGGCAGGCCTTGGTATCGCCGACCCCCTCCATGCAGGTGAGGTCTTCGACGGCGAGCCCGCTCCCCTGTGTTTTCAGGGCTTTGACGATCTCGCCCGCAATCTGGTAGACGTCGCGCTCTTTTGTGCCCTTGCCGATGATCGCCGCGATCAGCTCCCGGTCCGTGAGCGCGGTCGGCCCTTTCTTGATGAGCTTTTCCCGGGGCCGGTCGATCTCCGGCACATCCCGCATCCGTCTCATGTTCTCATCTGATCCCTTGTCTGCGGGGTGCTATAGGACTGTTGATTTGCGCTCCGGCCGGCCTCATCCTTTATGAGGCATGGGGGTGCAGAACCTTTTTATGAGCAATACAGAGCAAAATGTCATGGACGCCTTTGCGGGCGAATCGCAGGCGAACCGGAAATACGCGGTATTCGCGGAAAAAGCAGACGCCGAGGGCTTCCCGAACGTGGCCCGCGTCTTCCGGGCCGCCTCCGAGGCCGAGGCCATCCACGCCAGGCGCCTCCTCTTCGTCCTGCAGGGGATCAAATCCACCGAAGAGAACCTCGCCGCGTCGATCGAGGGCGAAACCCAGGAGTTCACCACCATGTACCCCGCCTTCATCGAGCAGGCGCAGAAGGAAAACCAGCCCGAGGCGGCGAAGGTCTTCCGGCATGCCATGGGCGCTGAGCAGGTCCACGCGCAGCGCTATTCCGCGGCGCTCGAGGCGGTCAAGGAGGAACAGGACCTCGATCTCAGAGCGGTCTACCTCTGCCCCGTCTGCGGCGACGTGGTGCTCGACGAGGTGCCGGATCCCTGCCCGATTTGCAATGCACCCGGTCGCATGTTCCGGGAAGTCCGGTGAACACGCACCCCCCCTTCATTTTTCCTTTTCTGGTCCTTCGGAATGAATCCCGACACGCATAAATAGATGCGCCCAGATATCCTCGCCAATATGCCAGAAGTGAGGGTGTACTCCACCAAAGGATGCCAGTACTGCCGGATGGTCAAGGCGTTTCTCGACAGGCAGAGGGTGGCGTACGAGAACATTGACGTGGGGGCGGATCCGGGGAAGGCAGAAGAGATGGTCGAGCTCTCCGGCCAGTTTGCGGTCCCGGTGACGGTAGTGGGCGACGAGGTCATCGTGGGCTACGATGCAAGGCGCCTCAACGAGCTCTTCGGCAGCGAAAAAAGGGGCGATGTCTATGACGTGATCATCATCGGCGGCGGGCCCGCGGGGCTGACCGCGGGGATGTACGTGGCCCGCAAGAATCTGCGGGGCATCCTCCTCACCGAGAATATCGGCGGGCAGGCGACCGAGTCCTGGGCCATCGAAAACTACATGGGCTACCGCATGGTCACCGGGCAGGAGCTGATCACCAAGTTCGAGGAGCAGGTGCGTGAGCTCCACCTGCACATCGAGCTGGACAGCGTGGTTGCCATCAAAAAGGAAAACAATCTCTTTCGGGTTGACACCGTCTCCGAGCAGACCTTTTCCGGCAGAAGCGTCATCCTCTGTTCAGGGGTGCGCCCCCGCTGGCTGGGGCTGGAGGACGAGGAGAAATTCATCGGGCACGGGGAGAGCGTCTGCTCCACCTGTGACGGCCCTCTCTTCCGGAACAAGGTGGTAGCCATCGTCGGCGGCGGCAACTACGCCCTCACCACGGCCATCGAGATGAGCGACATCGCCCGGCAGGTCTACCTGATCGTGCGCAGCAGCATCAAGTGCGACGACGTGTACCTCAAGCCCTATCAGGAGAAGGAAAATATTACCACCTACCGAAACTACGTGGTCTCGGCCCTCCACGGCGATCAGTTCCTGGAGGCGATCACCATCCGTGAGCGGGATACCGGCGAGGAGATTGAACTTCCCGTGGACGGGCTCTTCCTCTCCATCGGTCACGAGCCCAACACCGGATTCCTGGACGGGCTGGTGGAGCTCAACGAGACGGGCCAGGTGGTGGTGGACAACAACTGCCACACCAGCGAACCGGGCATCTTTGCCGCCGGGGACATCACCAACATCAACAGCAACCAGGTGATTATCGCCTGCGGCGAGGGGGCGAAGGCGGCGCTCGAGGCCTATTCTTACGTGTTGAAGCAGGAGTAAAAAGAGGTCCGGGGATGTTCCCCGGGACTGGATTTTTTTAGGCATCTTGCCAAACCACGGCAGTTCAGGCCATCTCGGTGGAGTCCGGGGCAGGGGTTTGAGGGTTAAACCGCACGGTTCAATATCCCGGGAATGCTTTTGTGCCCTGCCCGCTCACCTGAGAGTAATGCGAATCGATCGAATGCTCCTCCTCGCAGGAGCGCTGTGCGTGCTGGCGGCAACGTTTGCCTGCGGGTGTGCGGGCGGCGGGGTGCAGCCCCTCATCGACGACCTCTATTCCGATGATGCGGCCACGCAGAAGGCCGCGGCGGAGGAACTGGCGAACATCGGCACCCCCGCCGTCGAGCCTCTCATCGGCGTGTTCTCCTCCGGCGACCAGAGCGCCTCCATGTGGGCGGCGACGGCCCTCTGCCAGATCGGTGATGCGGCCATCGACCCCCTGATCGGGACGCTCGAAGCCCCGGCCGAGGAGGAGCGGATGTGGGCGGCCAACACCCTCGCCTGCATCGGCCGGCCCGCCATCCTGCCCCTGATCAACGAGGTGGAGACGGGGACGACCGTCTCGAAGGAGTCGGCCAAGGTGGCCCTGATCAAGATGGGCACTGACGCCGTGCCTGCGCTGCAGCAGCGCATGGCAGTGGTGGGCGGCGAGAAGAAGGCCACCTACCAGGCCCTGCTCCAGTCGATCTATTTCACGGAGCAGCTGCGGGCGGGGAATGCGAGCGGGACTGCGGGCGGATAGGGGAATAAACCCTGCTCTTTTTCATCCCATATCGTACACACTGCCGGATATCAATCAATTCCTTTCCCAGCCGCGCCGTCCATTCTCTTCACCCAATCTACCGTGCAACTCTCCGGGACGGTTATTCGTCCGGGCCTTCCAGGAGCCGTGCCGCTTCTTGCCTGAGGCGTGCGATGTCTCCCTGGTGCAACCGCTCCATGAAATCGAACAGGTCCGCATTGAATGCTTCCGCCTCCTCTATGGAATCACGGACGTCTTCTGCTGTTACTGCGAAGTCCACGTAGTACTGTTTGTCGATCCGATCTCGTTTGGCGGCGGCGATCCTTGCGTGGTCAATCCCGTATAGGCCCTCGAGAAGTATTATCGCACCCGAGTGATTTTCGCATTTTATGCCGGTCCTGAACAGGAGAGCCAGCAGCATGTAGTACATGCTGTAGTAAGCCATCGACACGGTTTCTTCAAGCGCCCGTTTTCGAGCAGGATCTTCGCCGAGATGAGGTAGCTTTCCGATTTTCTCCGGTATGCCTCCTGGACCTGAAGACTGGGGTCGACGATCCGGATCTTTCCCTCCCGGAAAAGTTTATGCAAAAAATTGTGTCCTTTCATAGTACCGTTCGACTCCCTTCACGATGACATGGTATTTTGCGATCTCCTGGATCAGCAAATTCTCCGGATCCCAGGTCCCGATTTTTACACTGAGCCGTGAATGGCGCCGTTCCAGCTCCTTCTTCACCTCTCTGTCGTCAGTCTCGATATAGACATCAATGTCGCTCTTCTGAACTGCAGTCCCCTTTGCATAGCTACCGAAGAGTACCGCTAACTGTATGTCCTCCCTTTCCTGAATTGTCCTGACGACCGATCGCAGATGAGGAGCCCGTTCGATAAGGTCTCCGAGCATATACCATTCTGCAATGCAGGCATACACCCGTGCTTCAACGGTCTTTTTCAGGAAATAGACCTTGTTTTTTCCCTCAGTTCTGAAATCGACGACATTCCCGTCTAAAAGGCCTCTGAGTTTCCTGAGTACGGTGGTGTGCGAGATGCCCAGTTCTTTCGCGAGTTTGCGGGGGTACGAATCGCCCCTGATCAGATGAGCAATGATCTCGATGGACACATTCTGTTCCACATGGAACATATTTGAACCGGTGATTCGAAAAGGTTTTCTCCTCCGCGGACTGCGTGTATGCTGTGCCCGGGGTGGTCTCCCTTCCGATCCCCGTCGAACGCAAGGCGGAGATCGATGTCGGACGTTTCCCTGGCCCGTCCTTTGGCTGATGAGCCGAAGATGATGATGAAGCGAAACCTGTCGAACCTCCCTGGCCGGCATGCAGAAGGATGTTCGGTGCCGCATGCTCACCTCTTCCCGGACATTCCATCTGCCATCGCATCCCCCATTCCGGAATAATCAAGCATCCCCTCGGCCAATGCTTCTTCACAGGCCCATGAAGATCGCCTACGTCTACGACGCCGTCTACCCGTACGTCAAAGGGGGCGTGGAGAAGCGCATCTGGGAGCTCGCCGTCCGCCTCGCCCGCCGGGGCCACGAGGTTCACCTCTACGGGATGAAGTTCTGGGAGGGCCCGGCGGTCATCGAGCGGGAGGGGGTGGTGCTCCACGGTGTCTGCGCTCCCCGGGCCCTCTACACGGCTGGGCGGCGGTCCATCGCGCAGGCGGTGTGGTTCGGGTGGAAGGTGCTCGGGCCCCTTCTGGAGAGCGACGCGGAGGTGATCGACTGCCAGAACTTCCCCTACTTTCCCTGTATTTCGGCGAAGATCGCGGCGAGGGCGAAGCGCGTCCCCCTCGTGATCACCTGGCACGAGGTTTGGGGGGAGTACTGGTATGAGTACCTGGGGTGGAAGGGGGTGTTCGGGAAGGCGGTTGAGCGGCTGGTCGGGAACCTCGGCGCGAGGTCGATTGCCGTTTCAGAGGCCACGAGATTGCAGCTGGATGCGATGGGATTCGGTCGGGACGTCGACGTTGTCCCGAACGGCATCGATTGCGACCGCATCAGGAGCATTCCTCCCTCGTCCTCGACGAGCGATGTGCTGTTTGCCGGGCGCCTGATCCCGGAGAAAAATGTGGCCCTTTTGATCGAGGCGATCGGTGCAGTGCGCGAGAATCTGCCTGACATCCGTTGCGTGATCATCGGCGACGGCCCTGAACGGCCCCGCCTTGAGCACCTGGCCTCTGATCTCGAACTGGATGGGAATGTCGAATTCACCGGCTTTTTGCCTTCCCACGACGAGGTCATCGCCGCCATGAAGGCATCATCGGTCTTCGTCCTTCCCTCATCGCGGGAGGGCTTCGGGATCGTGGCACTGGAGGCGATGGCCTGCGGGCTCCCGGTGGTGACTCTCGACCATCCGAGAAATGCTGTGCGTGAGATTATCACCGCTCAGACCGGCTTTTCCTGCAGGACTGACGGCGCCGATCTCGCAGATAAGATCCTGCTGGCCCTAACGTCCTCTGGAAGCATGGGGGAAGCATGCAGAGAATATGCAAAAACCTGCGATTGGGATCTGGTTGTAGATCACCTTGAGGAATTGTATCGTGCATAGTTCCGGTTTCAAAATAAAGAAAATCGACTTCGGTAAATCAATTTAATTATATTATAGAAACACGGAGTTTAACAACAATGTGGAAAGAACGGAACGTGTTAATTACCGGGCTCAGCGGGTTTGCCGGATCATACCTCGCACGCCACCTCATCGATGAAGGGGCAAATATTTTCGGCCTCGTGCGCAGGAGAGCCGATGGATCCATCCCGAAGAATGTCCTCGATAAAAATATCCAGAGCGGCATTCATTTCATCGAAGGAAACCTGGAAGATATCGCCGGCATGGCAACGGCCCTGGATGAATCTGAACCGGATGTTGTCTTCCACCTTGCAGCCCAGTCCTTTGTGCCCCGCTCCTTTACCCACCCCATCGAAACCGCCCAGATCAACTCCATCGGGACCAACAACCTCCTCGAGGCCATCCGGCGGAAGGACTGCGATCCCACCATCGTCTTCGCCGGCTCTTCTGAGGAGTACGGGCTGGTTTTCAGTTCCGAAGAGCAGTACGCCCGGATGAAGGAGAAGTTCGGAACGGTGTATCCCGAGCCGACCAGCATTCCCGAGGTCCCCATCAAGGAGACCAATCCTCTCCGCCCCATGTCACCCTATGCGGTGAGCAAGGTCTACGGCGACCACCTGATGCGCAACTACTACTATACCTACGGCACCAGAGCCATCGTCTCCCGGGCCTTCAACCACGAGGGTGCGGGCCGTGGGATCATGTTCGTCACCTCGGTGGTCACCAACCAGGTGGCGAAGTACGCCGCAGGAGACATCGACCGTATCACCATCGGCAATGTGAGTGCGTTCCGCGACTGGTCGCACGTCATGGACACGGTCCGGGGTTACTGCCTGCTCGCCGAGAAGGGCCTGCCCGGCGACGTCTATAACCAGGGCTCCATGCGGACCACCTCGGTGCTCAGCTACATCCTCCTCAGCCTGGAGAATGCGGGCATGCCGGTGGACCGGATCGAGACGGTGAAGAACAACAAAGTCATTGAGGATCCCACCGAGAAGGACACCTCGCCCATCTTCGGTGTGGCCTTCGAGAAGACGAAGGTGGACAGGATGCTCCTCGAGGGCGAGATCGACTTCGAGCTCGAGGATGCAGGGATCAACGTCCGCTCCGGTGCAAAGACCATTCCGATCGAGTTCGATCCCGACCGGTTCCGGCCGGCCGAGGTGCCCATCCTCTTCGCCGACATCACCAAGATCAAAAAGCTCGGCTTTGCATCGACCTACAGCGTCGAGGACATCATCCGGGACCAGCTCAACCACTTCATGGACGAGAAGCGACGGGCATGAAGATCGCCATCTTCCACGACTACTTCGGGGCCATCGGCGGGGGCGAACGGGTCGTCCTCACCATGGCCGACCTCCTCGGTGCCGACGTCATCACCACCGATACGGATGCGGTGGCAAAGCTCGATCACAGAGCAAAGGTGACGAGTCTTGGAAGCACCGTCAAGTTCCCTCCCTTGAAGCAGATATCCGCCACCTGGAAGTTCTCCTCCTGCGACGTGGCCGACGAATACGACTTCTTCATCTTCACCGGTAACTGGAGCCACTATGCGGCCCGGCGGCACCACCCCAACCTCTGGTACTGCTATACGCCAGTGCGGGTTTTTTACGATCAATATCTCAACTTCTTACAAGGTCAAAACATCATAAATCAGCAATTTTTCCGAATATGGGCAAATTGTCATAGAAAATTTGATCAAGCATCCATGGGAGATGTTGATACTATTGTGACCATTTCGGAAAACGTACAACAAAGAATTAAAAAATATCTCAATAGAAGCGCAGAGGTTATCTATCCGCCTGTTGATACCTCGAAATATCATTTTAAGGAATATGGTGACTTTTGGCTTTCTGTGAACAGAATATATCCGGAGAAACGCATTGAATTACAGATCGAGAGTTTTCGAAATCTCAAGGATGAGCGATTAATCATTGTTGGTGGCCGCTCAGAAGGAGACCATTCTTTCCCCTATTCCAGGAAAATTTTGTCTGAATTGCCTAAAAATGTAACTATAATGGGAGAAGTTGCTGAAAATGAACTCCTCGACCTTTATGCCCGCTGTAAAGGACTCATTTGCACGGCAATCGATGAAGATTTTGGCCTCACTCCCTTAGAGGCGATGGCGAGTGGGAAACCTGTTATCGCAGTCAATGAAGGTGGATTTAAAGAAACGGTGGATCAAAAGACCGGAGTTCTTGTCGATCCCTCTTCGGAGAAAATCGTCCAGGCAATTAAAGAAGTATCCAACAATCTGGATTCTTATCGAGAGAATTGCTTAAGACGAGCATCTGAGTTCGATCTCTCTCATTTCAAAACGAGGTTTAAAAAGGTGATTAACCATGGTTGTTAGTCACCTAAGTGATCTCTATCGGCATCGAAATCTCATCTGGGCGCTTGCATGGGGAGATTTCAAATTACGATATAAAAATTCGGTAATGGGCTATTTCTGGTCTTTGCTTGAACCCCTCCTCATGCTGGTGATCCTCTATCTTGTGTTTTCAAACCTCATGCGGATTGAAGTTGAATATTACCAGTTATTCCTCCTGCTTGGAATTATCCTCTGGAATTTTGTGAGCAGGTCAACCTCCATGGGGCTCAATGCCATTATTGGTAAACCACAGCTTGTTCAAAAAGTGTATTTTCCTCGTGATATTCTCATTATCGCATCGTGTATAACTGCGATTCTCATGAGCATTTTTGAATCGGTCGTGTTTGTGCTCTTCATGGCGTATTTTGACATTCCATTATCGATATATGTCCTCGTAACACCGGTAATTCTTATCCTCCTCTTCGTGCTCGCGATCGGCCTTTCCCTCTTCCTTTCGGCGTTGAACGTATTCTATCGAGATGTTCAATTCATCTGGGCGGTGGTGCTTCAGGCGGGTTTCTTCGCCACACCGATCCTCTATCCGATTACAATCCTGCCAGAGATGCTTCAGGAGATATTGCTGCTCAATCCCGTCGCACGACTCCTTATCGAGGCACGCAAGACCATTCTCTATGCTTCTGCACCGTCGGTGGAAAATCTGGTATACTGTGGTATATGGGCAATGGTCATTCTAATGGCAGGCTATGTCATATTCCGGAAATTTGAGCCGAGATTTGTGGAGGAGATGTAAATGGCGGTTATCGAAGTTGAAGATCTGCATAAAACGTTTCGCATTCCCCACGATCGGAAAGAAACCGTATTTGAAGCATTGACCGGCTTGTTCAGGCCAACATCTTACGAGACTCTTCAGGCACTCAATGGAATTAGTTTTTCTGTCGAGGAAGGGGATGTCCTGGGGGTTATTGGGGAAAATGGGAGTGGGAAGAGTACACTGCTGAAGATACTTGCGAAAATCCTTCAGCCGACATCGGGACGAGTTGCAATCAACAGGAAAGTCACTCCATTCCTTGAACTCGGTGTTGGGTTTCAGCCTGATTATACGGCGGTTGAAAATATCAGAACATATGCCACCATCATGGGAATGTCGAAGTATGAGATTAACGATAAAATTGAAGATATTCTGGAATTCTCAGGACTTGATAAATTCCGTGATACCAAATTGAAAAATTTTTCATCGGGCATGCAGGTCCGTCTGGCCTTCTCGACAGCAATTCAGACTGATCCAGAGATCCTACTTCTCGATGAGGTGCTGGCCGTCGGTGATATGGATTTTCAACAGAAGTGCCTGAATGTCCTGAATAGATATCGCAATGAGGGTGTCACCATCGTCTTCGTATCACATGATCTGAGTGCAGTGCGAAGGTTTTGTGATCGTACCCTGCTTTTAAAGAATGGGGCTCAGATTGCCTATGGAAAAACCAATGAAGTGATTGATACTTATGTTTACAGAATCGAGGGAAGTAACGTCTGTTTAGATGATAATAGAGAAAATATTCTTGAAAGAAATGATAAGAATCCCTTGTTTATCACTGATGTAAGATTTATCGACAAAAGGGGACAGGATCGAGATAATTTCATATCTAAAGATCCTTTGACAATTCGGATTTTTTACCATGCATCAGAAATGATCCAATCCCCGATTTTCGGTATTGCCATTTACAGTGACGATATTCATATTTACGGCACCACAAGTGAATTCGGTGGGATGAGTATTGATAGCGTGTATGGCTCGGGTTATGTGGATTTTGCGATCCTCGAATTACCCGTGAATGAAGGGACGTATAATGTGACGGTTGCCATTGCATCGTCAGATTACAGAACACAATATGATTGGCATGACAAATGTTACACATTTAATGTGCAAAATTTTTCCCAAGATGATGGGCTTATGCTCCTCAGTGGTGAGTGGGCATACCAACAATTTAAGGAGGAGAGTAATCACTTATGATACGAATTCCTTCCTTTCATGTAGTGGGAGATAGCCATACTGAGGTCTTTAATAACTGCGATTTATTTCAGGTCCACCATATTGGTCCTGCTACCGCATTTAATCTAAACAAACCTAATAATACGACACGATCTTTTGAAAAATTATTCAGTATTGTAAATAATCTCCGAAAAGGAGATATTGTCATTCTTGTATTCGGAGAAATCGACTGTCGGATACACATTTATTATCAATATAAAAAGAACAATGAGGAAATTTCCCTTCCTGACCTGATTGACGCAACTATTGACCACTATTTTGATGTTATACAGAAGTTGCAAAAGGGAGGATTATTTATTTGTGTATATGGAATCCCTCCTGTGGGTACTCAGGAGAATATGTATCATTATCCCTATTATGCGTCGAGAAATGAAAGGAGTCTGATATATAGCGAATTTAATCAGAAAATGAAAAATCGATGTATTATTTTAGGATTGCCGTATATTGATATCCATTCTGCCACTTCTGATTCCAATGGCTTCATATTACCGATCTATACTGCTGATGAAGTACATTTGAATAAAAATGTACTGCCAATTGTTGAAAAAGAGTTAATTAAAGAATATGGTCTTGCAGTCCGATTAAGATTGTGCATAAATAAAATATCCAGATCTCAATTAATGTCGTCAGGAACTCCAGAAACATCTTTTGAATCTGATTATTTCCCGATTAATGAACCTAAAAATCCCGAAATGCTAAAAAATGAAATTGTAATGGGGGATAGCGATCAAGGAGCATTAGGTAACGGATGGTATGTCCTCGAGGACTTGCCTCCAAAAATCCGGTGGACAAAGAAAACAGCGTCGGCGTTTTTGAAGGTTAATAATGGTTTAAAACTGTGTATTAAACTTATAACGTTCTGTGAGGCGATTTCCGTCACCATTTATGCAAATGAACATAAAATTGAGCATATTATAACACCATCTGAGTGGAACACTCTCGAAATACCGTTGAATGGTGCAGATATCAGACCGATATTGAAAGTAGTAATTGATGTCGCTCACACATGGGTGCCCGATGAGATCTTGAAAAACGGAGACAAAAGACAGCTAGGTGTTGCAGTGGAAAAAATATGGTTAGAGTGATTTTGCCTATGGGTGATGCAGAATGAATGAAATATTTGAAATTCGCAGCGATGAAATCGATGTTCAGGAACTTGTTCGTAAAATTGAAAAAAATATTAAGGAACGACGGAAACACGGAGCTTATCCCGACGATATTGTAGATAAACTTCAAGAACCACTCGATACTGATGCGGTTGCAGATCCTGAAATTTCCCGGGATCTCAATTTCATAAACGCAAATTGGAATATCAATAACGAATCGTATTCAATCAGTTCTCACCGTCCAATTTCGGGGAAATTCCTCGTAAAGGGTCGGCAGACGGTGCATGGTGAGGTTCAGCGGTATGTGGATCCAATTGTTGGGTTGCAGGCAGAATTTAATGCGTGTACAGCCCGTATTCTCAACGATTTAACGAGAGAGATCGATAATTCGGTGAGGATTGTAAAAAATCTGGAAAAATCGCTCGAAGACCTGCAATCGACAATTCGTTCCGAACGAGAATCAACCCTTGAGAACTTACAATCGACAATTCGTTCCGAACGAGAATCAACCCTTGAGAACTTACAATCGACAATTCGTTCCGAGCGAGAATCAACCCTTGAGAACTTACAATCGATAATTCGTTCCGAACGAGAATCAGCACTCGAAGAGGCAATGAACCTTATCAGGTCGGAGATGCAGGAAAAAATCGAAGCAGAAGTATCCAATCAGTTGAGATCCGATTTTTTATCCGCCATGAATAAAGATATCGAAGAGAAGGCATGGTTGGCGAATATACTTGAGCAGAGAATTGCATCCTGTCAGCCAGACTCGGATAATATTGTGGGTAGAGATGTCGGTCTGAATTATTTTATCTTCAGCGACGAGATTGGGCATTCGTGGGAGAAGATCGGTGGGAATTCAGTTAATAATCCCAACGTGTACCAGGATTCTCTTCAATTTTTCACCAATTCCAAGCGTGTCCTTGATATCGGTTGTGGAAAAGGCACCTTTTTACGGATGCTTCAGGCGAACGGTATCAGCGGTTACGGTATTGACATAAATCAAGATTATGTCCTCCATTGCGAAAAATTTGGATTGGACGTTCACCTCGTTGATGCTATCACTCACCTTGAATCTCTTGAGGATTTATCAATCGATGGTGTCTTCATGAGCCAAATAGCCGAGCATCTGTCAACCGGAGTCCTTCATGAAATTTTGCGGCTTTGCTACGAAAAAATGCAGAGCGGGGCGTATATTGTCATCACCGTACCGAATATTTTGAGCATGCTCGTCTCGACCAACCTGTTCTATCTGGATCCCACTCATCACAGCCACGTCCACCCGGAAGTCCTCAAGTATCTCTTGCATTCATGCGGTTTCATGGAGATTCAAGAGAAATTTTACCAAGAGATCCCTGAAGAGATCAAATTAAGGAGAATTGAATCGGTTGATGTTGCCGACAATGAACGATCTGATGCAGTTCTGGATGTTCTGAACTCGAATATAGACCAGCTCAACGCTCTGCTCTTCGGGTATCGGGATTACTGCGGCATCGCAAAAAAATGAGGGAATAGAATGGAGGTACATCAAATATTGCCAGCATTGAGCTATGGAGACGCGGTCAGCAATGATGCTCTCGCAATACGGGATGTGCTGCGAGATTATGGCATAAAATCAGAAATTTTTGCGAAACACCATGATCCAAGGGTCTCGAAATTTGTAAGGCCGCTGGAAAAATATCCAAAAAATCCTTCAAATGTCATCTTTTACCATTTTTCATCCGCAGGGAAGGATGTCACTGAATATGTTAAAAGTCTTCCTGGCTATAAAGTGTTGATTTATCACAATGTGACCCCACCTGAATTCTTTTACTTGTATGATAAAACACTGGCACTCTTATGTCTTGAAGGAAAAAATGAGATTAAAACGTTGGTGCCTCATTTTGATCTGGCGCTTGGCGACTCGGAGTATAATAGGCAGGATCTTGAAAGGTACGGATTTGTAAAAACGGACGTATTACCAATTTTCATTGGTATTCACAAATACGATGAACTTGACTTTAGTGCTTGGGAGAGCACCCGAACGAATGGAACAACGAACATTCTCTTCGTGGGAAGACTTGCACCAAATAAAAGGCAGGAAGATGTCATCAAGGCATTTTACTGTTATCATCGCTACATCAACGAAAATTCAAAATTGTTTCTTGTAGGAAGTTCGCAGATATCACTATATGTCAGTAAATTGAAAAAATTGATTTCGAATCTTGAATTAAGCGATGCTGTTGTATTTACCGGAATGGTAAACGAGAAAGAACTTATTCAATATTATAAAAACTCGCATGTTTTCGTCTGCATGAGTGAGCACGAGGGGTTTTGCGTGCCGCTCTTGGAAGCAATGTATTTCAATCTTCCAGTCATCGCTTACAACGCGGCTGCTGTTCCATTTACCCTCGGCAATTCAGGAATTTTGTTAAATCAGAAGGATTATGTCACCACAGCCGAGCTGATAAATCTGGTAATCGAGAATAATGAATTCCGTTCGAGATTGATCCTCGAGCAGAAAAAACAACTTGATAAGTTTGATTTTTCAGTTACAAGAATAAAATTGAAAGCTATAATTGAATCGATCTCTGTAAATCGACATAGGAAAACTCAATCGGAGAGGAGTTGAAAGGGCTTGATGAACGATCTTGTTTCTGTTGTGGTTTGTACGTATAACAGAGCCCATTATCTTGATAAGTGTATCAACTCGTTGATTGGTCAAGATTATCCAAATTATGAGATTATTATTGTAAATGGACCCTCGACAGATGAGACAGTTCAGATTCTTGAAAAATATCCTTCTGTACGAATAATTCAGCAATCGAAGCTCAATGGATTGTCATATGCCCGAAATTTGGGGATAAAAGCCTCAAAAGGCGGAATTATCGCATTCATTGACGATGACGCGGTAGCCGATGAGAAATGGCTCAGTTATATCGTTCAGGAGTATTCTGATCCGGGGATCGGGGCTGTTGGAGGCCTTGTCTACGGTCCTCAAAAATCACATATTCAATTCGATTATGGCGTTATCAATAAAGCTGGCATACCGAAGCCTATTCGAGATGAGATGGCACCTTTAGGGCGGAATGAGTTCCCGATTCTCATGGGGACGAACTGTTCATTCAGGAAGGAAGTCCTGTATAATATTGGTGGATTTGATCCATATTTCAAATATTACCACGACGAAAGTGAGCTCTGTGCTCGTGTTGTGAATGCGGGATATACCATTGTGTACAACAGAGATGCTTATGTTATCCACGACATGGTTGAGGGACATAACAGGAAATCCCCATACGATCTCAACTGGTCTGAAATCCTGAAGAATGTCATATATTTCACGTTGAAAAATTTCGGGAAAGAGTTATCCTCTTACACAATCCGTCCGATGTATTCTCTATCCTGGTGGATTCTCTTTTTCCAGCACCATGCGTTGCATGGGCGGATTTCTCTAAAAGATCTCATTGGCATTTACTGGCAGGTTATTAGGGGGGCTTATAGAGGTTATTGCGATGGAATTCGACTCAATCTTAAAGGAAGGAAAAATCAAGATTCTTTCCTCGATATTGAAGTGTATGAGAAGAAAAACGAGGAAAATCTAAAAAATGGCTTTGATTGTGTCTCACCTACAATTAAAACCACGGGAACTCGTCTGAAAATTGCATTTCTGAGTCAAGAATATGCCAGAGACTGCAACGGTGGCATTTGTCGATACACTTACGATCTTGCGCATGGCATTGCAAACCTGGGGCATGAAGTGCATATTGTTGCAAAATCTGAAAATGGTCATGAATTTGACTATATGGATGAACATGTGCATGTTCATAAGATTCAACCGCAACCTGTAGATTTTCTTGGATTATCATTTCTCACTCGTATTTCGAGAAAGAATCTCTCATACAGTTACGCTGCCTGCTTGAAATTGCTTGAACTTACCGAAAAAAATGGAATTCAGATTGTGGAAGCACCTTTGTGGGACGCTGAGGGATTCGTCTTTTCCCTCATGAAGAATATCCCGCTCGTTGTCAGAATTGAGACCCCGCTTTTTAAAGTTGCAGAAATCCAGAACTGGAGCATCAATAAAGATTTGAAACTGGCAAACTGGATGGAAGGAGAAGCGGTGAGGCGTGCCGACAGGGTCATTGCCATCAGCAGGGGAATCGGATCACTCATCCGCGATCACCATGGTGTTCCAGAAGGGAGGATCGATCTCTGCCCGCTTGGAATCGAGCTCCCTGATGAAAGTCAGCTGGTGGTTGATCAGGATAAAGATTTTCTTGAAGTTTTATTTGTTGGACGGCTTGAGAAGAGGAAGGGCATTGATACATTGTTCAGGGCAATACCTGCCGTTGTGAATACCATGCCCGATGTGCAATTCACCATCGTTGGCAGCGACACGAATACAGCTGCTCTTAAAGGGTCGTATAAGAAACACCTCTTGAAGATCCTCAATAAAAAGTATCATAAAAACGTTAATTTCGTTGGGTTTGTCTCAGATGATGAACTTAAAGACTATTATCGCAGATGCGATCTCTTCGTCGCCCCCTCCCTGTACGAATCGTTCGGCCTGATCTACCTTGAGGCGATGGCCTGGGGAAAACCCGTCATCGGATGCGATGTTGGTGGAGTGCCTGAGGTCATTGCTGATGGGGAGACGGGGATTATGGTTCCGCCTGATGATTCAGGAGCACTGGCTGATGCAATTTTTGAGTTACTTGTCGATGAAAAGAAGAGGAGAACATTGGGTAAACAGGCTATTGAATGGATGAAAAAAAAGTATTCAAAAGACGTTATGGTTAAGAATTCGCTGAATTTGTATTTGAATAAATGTAATGAGAATGACTTTATAGACATTGAACCCCTCCCTGAAGGATATAAATTTCAATTTGACCTATTTTTAGAAGCCTGTAATTTTATTGAGTCATATTCTCATGCGGGATGTATAGATCCCAAGGATAAGATATGCCTTGATGTCGGTTGTGGTTTGGGCAACATGGTTCTGGCTTTAAAGAAGTATGGTGCACGAAGCGTTACTGGGATTGATATTGATCTTAATGTTTTGGGATCGTCAGTTATGGATAAAATTGCCCAAAAAGATGGAATAGACATCGATGGATGCAAATTGATTCAAGGAGAGGTGGGAATCTATCCTTTTATAAAAGAATCCTTCGATTTGATCATATTATACAATGTTCTTGAACACGTTGAAAAACCAGAAAAATTACTGTCGGACCTATATAAATTGCTAAAAAAAGGAGGAAAGCTTTGCATTTCAACAGCACCGCTTTTTTATAGTCCAATAGGATCTCATTGTTGGCATATCTTCCCCCGTAATGAATACCCTTGGATTCATCTCGTTGATCCCAATTTCCTTGATGTTTTGAAGGAAAAGGATCCTCAAGCTACGGGTTTCTATCTCGGATTGAATAAAATCACTTCTTCAGAAATACTGAATATCATAAGTAAGATTGGATTTACACTTGAAAAGCAAGATCTTTACTCCGCTCCCGAAAAACTTGAAGAAAATTCCAATTACTATAATATTCTCAAAGATATCGCTCCTAATTGTGAGGATTTGACGATTGAAGGGATAAATTTAATTTTAAAGAAATGACTTCACTCGTGAGATACTAACCGATAATGTCTTAATTATTCTGTAATAATTGAGATCATTCCCTTTCCATCGATAGAATATCTTCGACTCACTACGTGCACCGATTTCTTTACTAGATCGACGAAACACGTTATATTGCCCGGATCAACGCTCTTATGCCCACCATGTGCATAAAACCGAAAGTACGAACATTCAGGACGTTAGTTATCGGCAGTTCGACCATTATACTTGACCTGAAGATCTTCAAGAAGAAAGTCCGGGAGAAAGACTTAGGAGACGGGAAGTACAAATGGGGATGATCCAATACCAACCACTATTATATTGAGGGAGGAATTCAGAAGCCGGTTTGTATGTGACCCCCTAAGTTGGCCGGACGAATGCCGTTTTTCCCCCTATCCCCACTCATTCAATAATCAATAATTATCGAGCGAACCGCTAGGGCCAGATCTCTCCCATCCTCTGATATCCCAAGTTCTTTAGGTGATATCGCATCAGGCAACTCAAAGATTAGATATTGGATCCCCTCCTTTAGCACATCATGGGGGATAGTTATTTTTTTTTCTTGGAATCCATAGAGTGACCCTGATACCCAAGTTCCAGGTTGATCAAAAATCAATTCTCCGACCTGCTGCCCATTTACTTTTACACTCACTCGCTGCTGATCTACATCTTCCCCGCTAAGATAAGGAGTTGCGAAAATTGTCAGAATAAGATCTGAATCTGTGGATTTCGTTTGAATCGCCAGAATAGCACTGTGACCGTCTGTCCATGTATGTCTCGTTTCAGGATAAGACCACCCGGTCACTTGGTATTGTTTATCCAAGCGATGTGCCGTTCCATCTATTCCAAAAAGTATTACAGTTCCATATTCGTATGTTGGTAAAGATGTGATTATTTCTCCGGGAAAATATGTACGATACGTCGATTCCCATGAGTTGAGTGACCAACTATGACCATTAATTGCATATTCTGTCATAGGAAACAGGTATGTTTTGCCTAAGTCTTGATATTCTCTCGTCCACAAATAGTGGAAAAATTTTCGTTCCCGTTCACTTGACTCATTAAGTGATAAGATTGATACACCGGGGAACTCATCCGATAACTGTAATTCAGATGCTATCGTTTGAGAGATGTCACCAAGTGTTACTGGTACATCTGATATTTTCAAATCCCCATCCGAATGGAATGGTTTTACAAGCATAAGTGGTATCCCGGAAGCAACAACTCTCTTGTTAACAGTTTGGAAGTCAAATTCATCATTTTCATAAATTTTTTCCGTCTTTAAACCCATTCCGCCCCATGAATTGCCGTGATCGGCAATGATGAATATCATTGAATTATCATAGATACCATGTTTTTTAAGTTGTGCAACCATTTCAGCCGATATTTTCAATGCTGCTTTTGCTTGCTCTTTATATCCTGAACGGTTTTGAGGTAGTTCTTCTTTATGCAATTGTGCGTTGAGAATATACGGATCATGAGCTCCCCAAATGTGGAAAAACTTAAAAACCTTCTCACCACTCGAGGCAGTTGTACTCGATACAAGGGAATTATAAAAAACGACGTCGCGATGAATATCGTCATTCTCACCTAATTCAACAAAAGGAATGAAATAAAAGTAGCTTTTAACAAAGTGGGGAACATATCGGAACATTGTGAGTCTCTGCAATTCCATTGCCCCTTTTTGTTGGTCTACAACTCTCTCCACTTTATTGCGCTGTTTAGTACCGATATTCGAGGCGATTTCATCTCCAAGATAAATTTCTGGTCCTCCCGAAGGAAACAAATCTACCCTATAACCCCCCTCTTTCAATGCAAGTGGAATAGAATTATTTAAAAAAGCATTTTTTATAAAATTCTGTATTGGGATGGAATTGTCATAATATTCACCTGTCAGAATAAACGTGACTGATGCATATGTATATGAAAATCCACCAACCGCGTTCCTGTAATAAGTAAACCCGTCGAACATCTCACGATACTCGTCATCCTCGTCGATGATCTCCTGGAAAACATCCGATTGGAAAGCATCCAACACTAGAATAATAACGTTCTGCTCCTGTGAGAATTCAAACATCGTCTCGTCATCATATCCGATGGTATAACTCTTCCACTCGGGTTCATCAGGTGCCTGGTATATTTCAGCTGCCAGTCCCCCTCCCTGGATCAGGAGCAAAATGACACTCGCAACGGCGATGTGCTTATAGAAAGAGGGGCCTTTGAAGATGGCAATACCAAGGACAGCGATCCAGACGGCCGAATCGATGATCCCATTGAGGAGATAATCATTCCAGATAATCTCTCTTCCATCCAGTATTCCATAATCCCAGACCAGTATGTGCCCCTGAATCCAGAACAATAGCCCCAACGCAAATACGAGAGCTACTGCCCGCTGATGTACGCTTCCTCGCAGAAAAAGTAAAATCAGGGATAAGATAACGCCTGCAGTGAGAGAGTAGGCGATAAAAAACCAGACGAGGTCGGTATACAGGTATGGAATCTCCAGAATATTCGTGTAATAAAGATACGATGGGCCAAAAAACAGTAAAGTGAGCGACAAGAGGAATGACGCACCTACAGTGGATGCCCTTCTTTCCGGACCGCGATAGATCTGTTGAAGTCTCTCTTTTATTTTCATGATATTCTTCTCATGTGGTATGTGGTTCTTAGCGAATCCCTGACTTCGGATGTATGTTCCAAAGAGGTCGGTTTCCAGGAAGCATTTTGTATTTATTCGGTTTTCATAAGGTAGAGAACACGCGACGTGTCCTCGATAGGCTCTTTCCGAATGATAGTGAAGAATTCCCCAAACCTCTCCTCAAACACGTCCTGTGAGTAATTCGTAAATACGTCCTCGCGGTTTGCCAGCAACTTCCGGACCTGTGAATCTGTCTTCGGCACGAACTCGATTACTAGATTGTTTGATATCTCCGCGAGAAACCCGGCAATCCTCTCAAAGGGGACGTTGTTGGAGATGGAAAGGTGGTGGATCAGCGCAAGTGCAAAGACCATGTCCACGGGCCCCCGTCCGATTAACGAATCCCGCTCTGCATTCTGCCAGCCGATCGCCGGGCTGGGGTTGGTGAGATCGAGCATAAGGGGGAGAAGGTTCGATTCATTGTTCTTCCGGATGTCGATGGTGTTCAACTCCACACAGGCAGGATCGATGTCGAATGCCACGGTGGGGATACCGCGCTTGCTTGCCAGACGGGAAAAAACTCCGACGTTTGCTCCAAGGTCCCAGACCGATCGGGGGTGGACCTGGTCCAGGAACTCGCCGACAATCTTTTTCTTGTGCTCAAACCCGGCCGCTGAATAGTTTGTCTCTGTGTAGTACGCCCCCCATTCGGTCCCGGCAGGCTTCCATGTGAGATTCTTGACGGTTGTGGATAAACTGTCGAGCAGGCCCAGCAGGGCATTCCTGCCTATCTTCGGATGCTCGATAGTCTCCCGGGTATCGGCATACTTTGCCTGGCTCTTCGCGTGCATGTGGATGTGCATGGCAAGGCCCGGCTTGAGCTTGGTGCGCCCCGGCAGGAGAGAACTTGCCAGATCAAGGGGAACGCCGTCAATGTACACCCTCAACAACTGATTGAGCCTGATATCCTGATGGGCCATGAGTGCCAGCGGTGCAAGGAAATGCTGGCAGAACTGCCGGTATGCCACCCAGGGCTCTCCTTCCTGGTAGCACTCCAATGAGAGGGTATCGATGAGGAGCGCTTTGCCTTTATGGAACTGGATGTTGTAGGCGCTGGCGTCCTTGAGGGTCATTCCGTGCTCCAGCGCGGTCCGCTCGATATCAAGAGTGACCAGTGCAGCCTCTTTCAGCTGGCTGAATGACCACTCGTATGGATAAGAGACGAAGGGAATCTCTTCCGGCTGGATGATGATGTACGCATCTTCAGATTGTTCTGATGGGATCCCTGCAACTTCGTGGGGTATTAGGACTCGTTTGGAGACGAGGTCTTCATACAGGCCGGATTGCATGAGGCAGTCATAGTGCTCACGGCAGGAGTCATTGATCTGCCGGTAAAGAACACCATTGCGGCGGAAGAGAAAGCCGCCCGGGTCTCTGAAGGAACTGGAAAGAATCCCGGATTCATTCATCATGGTCATCGGATTTGGGTCTGAAACGGTCTTTCAGTTTATGCCAGTACATCTTTAGTGTGAATGCTACACCCAATCCGACCGCGACCAGCAATTGCCAGATCATACTCCCCACACCCGGATCTAAATATGCGGAAACCGATTGGGGGATGACGATCAGAATAACAAGAACCAATAGAATGCTTCGTAACTGCAACATGACCACCTGATGAATAATTGCATAAAGTATTGATAATCTATGATATATACCGCTTACGAATCGGTAATCGGTGAAATAAGGCCCAACGAACAGTTATCTGAGATCCCTGAGTTCTCCAGAGTGGAAATACCCCCGAAGGAGTGATTTTGTAACTGTGCCCCATAGAAGGGCGCTTTGCCCCGGAAAGGCTTGGATCATGTTCTCCTCCTCCTCCGCTCGGGCAGTCAAAAGGAGCTGAGAGTCGCCCTGCAGGTAGGCATCCTGAACGGATATCCTCATGAATCTAGGCAGTCATAATGTTCTGCTGGGAACCCAACTTCTCCGCTCCGTAATAGGAAAAATTCAGCATCGTTGCCGGATGTATCACATGCCAACGCCGCCGCCAGAGATGTAGCAGGGGAGGCGAAGCAGTCCGGTCACCGAAATACCTCATCAGAATGCCACGCTCAGGCCGAAGGCAATCGATACACTCTATATGGGCAGAGTCAGATATTGTTCCAGAAAACGCCATGGATACCCCCACCCCCCACCTCTCCGTTGTCCTCCCGGCCCTCAACGAGGAGGAGACCGTCGGCGAATGCATCACCAGGATCCGCCGGGTCTTTTCCGACCGGGGGATCGAGGGCGAGATCATTATCGCCGACTCCTCCACCGATCGGACCCCCTCGATCGCCCGGGACCTTGGGGCCACGGTGGTCCGGCCCGCAAAACGAGGGTACGGCAACGCCTATCTGGCAGGCCTCGCCCGGGCGCGGGGGGAGCTCGTGGCCATCGGGGATGCGGACAATACCTACGACTTCCTTGAGCTGCCCCGTCTCCTGGACCGGATGGAGGAGACCGGGGCCGATATGGTCTTTGGCTCCCGGTTGCGGGGCGAGATCAAGGAGGGGGCCATGCCCTGGCTGCACCAGTACATCGGCAACCCCCTGCTCACCTGGCTCCTGAACGTCGTCTTCCATACCCACATCTCCGATGCCCACAGCGGGTTCCGGCTGATCCGGCGGGAGGCTTTGAGGCGGCTCCATCTCAAGACCGGGGGGATGGAGTTCGCCTCGGAGATGTTCATCGAGGCGGCGAAGGCCGGGCTTGTCATCGAGGAGGTGCCCATCACCTACCACCCCCGGGTGATGCCCTCCAAGCTGGACAGCTTCTCGGACGGCTGGCGGCACATCCGGTTCATGCTGCTCTACAAACCCCTCCCCTTCCTAGCCGTTCCCGGCTTTCTGTTCGCGTTCCTGGGATTCCTGATGATGCTGCTCTTTTCCTTCGATGTGGGCATCGAGACCTCCCGGCTGCACACCTTTATCCTCAGCGCCATGGCGTTTATCGGGGGCCTGCAGATCCTGCTGATGGGGATCAACATCAGGATCTATTCGGCGATGCACGGGTTCAGCGAACAGAGCAGGCTGGTCTCGCGCCTGATGAACTACCTCAGCCTGGAGCGGGAGCTCTTCGTCGGCGTCCTGCTGATGGCGGCAGGCGCGATCATCGGCGCAACAATCGTGCGGCAGTGGATCGCCTCCGGACTCGGCGAACTTGAACAGGTCACCAACGCGGTATGGTCGCTGGCCCTCTTTATCTCGGGCCTGCAGATCGTGTTCTCGGCGATCTTCGTCAGCATGATGCTGCTCAACGTCGAGGAGAGATAACAGGCGAGAATACCGGGCATGTCCGATGATGGTCCGGGAATACACTCATGAGTAGTATACGATAGGATGTACAATTTCCGGTGCCGCGACCCGGGTTCCCTCAAACCCGTCTCACATAACGTGATGATGGACCCTCTGCGGTCGTTTACCCGAAGATGGTCCTCTCATCCTCCACCGTTCCGCCCCGGACGAGGATTTACATAGACATTAGTTTTATTTAAATATTTGAATTTCTCTCACCATGGCATTCTTGCGATTATCGGGAGAACTAATTGACACGCACAGGGAATCGAGATTGATTCGATCATCCTGCTCATCCGCCGTCCTGTGATATCTCCGCCGGACACTCACACCAAGTACGGGAGGATCGGTTCCAGCTCCCGGTACCCGACCAGCCGTCCCGCGGCTCGCTGCGGGGATTGTTCACCCCCATAGACCACGAACGATCGATTCGGGGTGTTGCCGGAAAGCCGGTTCCAGTACGTGATCTCTTTGAAGAAGTCGGAACTGGCCGTCCTGCCCGACTTGATCTCGACCGGGACGGGATCCCACCCCTGGTACTCGATGATGCAGTCGATCTCGTGCCCGAGTTTATCTCGCCAGAAGTAGAGATTGGACTCTTTGCCCCGGTTGAATCGGAACTTTAAAAACTCCGTGAGAATGAGCGATTCAAAGAGTCCGCCCTTTAAGGGATGGTAGATGAGATCGTCAGCACTCTGTATCCCGGCCAGGTGCGCGGCCAGACCCGGGTCCGTAAAGTAGAGTTTCGGCATCTTTACCAGTCGTTTGTTGAAATTTTTATGGTGGGGTCTGATCAGGACGATGAGCAACGATGTCTCGAGAAGGGAGAGCCACTCCTTCGCCGTGTTGTGGGTGATGCCGCAGTCATTGGCAAGGGAAGAGTAGTTCACCACCTGACCGGACCGGTAGGCGCACATCTTCAGAAATGTCTGGAATGTCGAGAGGTTCTGCACCTGCTTGAGGAGGCGGAGATCACGCTCGAGGTACGTCTGGATATATGAGGAGTAGAAGTCCGCCGGGTGAATGGCGCTGCGATAGAGGCGGGGGAAGAGACCCGCATAGAGAAGATCCTCATATCGTTCGGTCTCAATTGCAGCATGGGCGAGCTCTCTCATAGAAAGAGGGAGGAGCTTGACGATCCCAACCCGGCCGGCAAGTGACTGGGAGATCCCCTCCATCATCAGGAAGTTCTGGGAACCGGTGAGGATGAATTGCCCCGGCTTCGTGTGCCTGTCCAGGACACCCTGGAGGTACGAAAACAGCTCGGGGACCCTCTGCACCTCATCAAAAACCGCTCCGGTCGTTTCGTACTGCGCGAGGAAGCTGCGCGGGTCCTCCTCGGCGAAGGCGCGGGTGTCAGGATCTTCCAGCAACACGTAGGGCAACTGCGGGAATACCGATCGAACGAGCGTCGTCTTTCCCGACTGGCGGGGGCCGACCACCGATACTGCCGGAAATCCACGGGCAAGGGTCCGGATCTTCTCCTCCGCATCCCGCCTGATGATAGGTGGCATCTCCTCCGCAGTTTTGGACATATTGTAAATACAATTCTCAATATGTCCAAATAAATCTGCCCCTCCGTGACGCCCGCGGTGCCAATCGCGATCATGAGGGGTTCTGGAGGCGTGACCTATGCCGATGGCCGCCGCAATCGCGCCGATTGCTTAATCCGCAGCCCATCCGAAGGGTGATTGATGAGCCTTTCCGGCGGAGAAGAACCCCGGAGACAGCCCGGGTCGGGCTCTCTTCTTCAGCCCGAAGCGCTCCCCTGCACCTCGGCCTCGGTCACCTCGTAGGCGAGATCGGTCCCGTTGATTTGGTAGAGGCCGTCCACCCTTACCCCGTAGGGGTTGTCGGTGGTGGCATAGGGGACGATGAACTCGCCGTCCACGCTCTCCTGCCGGTAGACAAAAGTCCTTCCCGTATTGGTGACGATGGTGGCCTCGATGACGCCCTCCCCCTCGATGCGGGCGCCAAGGACGTGCTCGAAGACCTTCACGCCGTCGAAGCCCAGCCGGGAGGGCGTATCGGCGGGATTCGATTCGAAGACAAGGCGGTAGTGGCAAAGTGCCGGGACGGTGTCGAGCGGGCAATCGGGGTAATCACTCAGCACCGCGGCGTGAGTGCCCGGCGCCGCGTTGGCGTTCAGGTCGGCGGTGCGCTCCTGCATCGCCGCCACTGCCCCCTCGGTGTAGGTGGTGATGGTGGGATATCCGCCGCTCGCCGCCGTGCCGTCCCGGTACTCGACGGAGAGGGCTTCGGATGTCTCGGACATCGAGCCGTCCTGCAGGTGCAGGCGCATGAGCATGGTATGGTAGAAATCCCGGTCGTAGAGTGTCACCACGACGGGCGCCGATTCACGGGGGGGCGTGTAGGCGAACTGTTTCACGTAGGGTGCTATGCCCTCCGCCGGGTCGTTCCAGGTGGCGATGGTGGTAAGAAGGGAGTCTGCCATCCGGTTGTCGGTGATCACGTAGTGTGCACCAGCATCCTTGAGGATTTTGTCCGCCTCAGCTTCTGTCCGGGCCATGAAATAGGGGGCGGCTCCCCCTGTCCCGACCACGTTACTCTGGAAGGGATTGGCCGTGGGGATGCGCTGCGCGATCGCCGTCACCCAGTGGCCGTAGTCCCACCAGCACATCACCCCGTAGGCACCGGCGGGGTAGGTGAACTCCTCCTCGTAGCGGTCCAGGTACCCCACCCCCGGGTCAGGGGAGTGATCATGGAGCCATGCGAGCGCCTCCCGCCACTCGGAGGTGACTACGGTGTCCTTCGGGCTGCCGTGCATGACCGAGTAGTCGTTGCCCGCGGAGAGGGCGAAGAACCCGATCACCGCGACCACCCCGAGGACGAAGAGCAGGGATCTGGTGGTATATGCCGGCCCCTTGTCGGCGGTGCGCTTCTTTTTCTTGTGCGTTGTTGTGTCCGGCTTGTCTTTGTGCAGCACCTGCCGAACCTCAGGCCAGCTCCATGCGATGAGTGCGTCCACTGCTAGAGCGGAGAGAAGCACCAGGGGGACCACGAAATAGTACTCGAAACGCTTGTGGACCGCGGTGATGATGATCAGCAGCACGGCCCAGACAAAGACGAACAGGGTTTCCGGGGCCTGTTCTTCCTTGAGCCTGTGCCAGAGCAGTACCAGTCCCGCCGCCATCAGCAACAACCCGAAGTGGAAGCGCTGGACGGCATCGCCGAGCGCGTAGGCCTGCATCTCCTGGATGGTGCCCGTGTAGGCCGTCTGGCCGAAGAAGCTGGCGAGCCCGGTGGTGACGATGGCGAAAACGTCCGGGGCGAGGAGGGCTGCGGCGAGCATCGAGATCGCTCCCACCGCCACGATGGCAACGAGGTACTCCCGGGTCTTCCCCTGCAGGAGGCGGGAGAGAAGGAAGAGGACGGCGCTTCCCGCGATCAGGGCGATCAGCACGTAGACATGGGCGATCGTGTAAGTGGCAAGGCCGAGGCCCTCGTAGCGGACCCCGAAGAGGGCCATGCCGGCCGCGGGAATGGCGAAGGCCACCGCATTGAGCACGAACAGGGATCCGGAGGCCTCGCCTCGTGCGTGGTTGCGGACGAACTGGATCAGGGTGAAGACTGCGGCGATGAAGGCGAAGAGGCCGATGGTAACCATGTTCATCAGCCCCAGCAGGTAGGTGATGCCCGCAGCACCCCCGAGGAGCACCAGAACAGAGATCTGCCGGCGGTCCCGGAGGGAGAATTCCGGTTGCGCGGCATTGCGCAGGGCGGCGATATAGCAGAGGCAGAAGAGCGAGGAGAAGAGCACCTCGGCGGCGTGATGGTCGATGAACCCGTACAGGGACCGCACAAAATAGGTCACCGAGGCCACGGTGATGAACCCTGCGGCGATGAGCCCGGTCCTTTGCCCGCCGATCCGGGTGCCGATAAGGTAGACCACCGGCACCGTGAGGGCGGCGAGCACCGGGGGGATCCACGCGGCCACCCCGATGATCTCCGCCTGCGTCGAGGCGCCGAGCAGGATGCAGGCCGCCGCAGAGAGCATGGGGAGGAGCGGCCCCCAATCGATGAATTTGCCCGAGGGGAAGGCGGTCATGGGGTCAAACCAGTTGTAGTGAGGAAAGTTCGCCGCCATCGACTCGATCTGGCGGAGCATGTACCACGAGTCTATCCCCAGGACGTTAACCGCGGTATCGGTGACGAGATAGGATTGCGGGAGGCTGCGAAACCAGAGGGAGAATGCCATAAAAAGAAGCAGGAGTGCCCAGGGGAGATAGCGCTCGGGGTGTTTCATTGAAGGGAGATTTCGTGTAAACTATGATATTTTTTATTCATTTGCACGATCGCAAAACTGCGGGGTTTTGTACACCCGCGGTCGACCGAGAGGAGAAGAAGGGTTGGTACTGCGCAGGGAGCAGTGCTATGCCTCTTTCTGTCTGTCCTTCTCCCGGTACCCTTCCAGCAGCACCGAGCAGATGTTCTTCACCGGCCGATCCGTGTTCTCGCTGATGTGGAACTCGCAGAAGGGGCAGATGGTGACCACGATGTCCGCCCCGGTCTTTTGTATTTCTTCGTCGCGGAGCTTGCCGAGGGCCGCCGCCTCCTCGGGCAGCCCGGAGCGCACGCCCCCGCCGGCACCGCAGCACTGGTTGGGCATCTCCACGAACTCTTTGACCGCCATGCGGAGGAGCTCCCGGGGCTGTGCGGAAATACCCTGGCCGCGGAGCAGGTGGCAGGGGTCGTGGTAGGTGGCCCGGAGGTCGAGCTTCGCCGGGGGCTCGATGCCGTACTCGGTGAGGACCTCGGAGACATCTTTGACCTCGAAGGGCGTGTCGTAGTCGTTTTTCAGGGTGGAGCCGCAGCCGGCGCACATGGTCATCACCGTCGTGATGCCCCGTTTTTCGAAGGCCTCGATGTTCTGCTTCTTCAGGGCCTCGAGCACCCAGGTCTGCCCGGTCCTGATAAGGGGGGAGCCGCAACAGACCTGGTCGTGGGGCACGATCACCCGGATGCCGTTTCGTTTCATGACCTCGATCATGTCGAGCGCATTCTGGGGCACCCGGCCGTTGTACATGCAGCCCACGAAGAAGCCCACCTCGCCACGCACCGGCGCGTCGGGCTCGATCACCTCGGGCACCTGCTCGAGGAAGGTCGGCTGGGTGCGCACCACGCTGCGCCCCGTATCCCGGACCAGGTCCGCCACCTCCCGGTGGCGGGGAAGGGTGAGGCCTTTGCGGTTGGCGATCTCCCGCAGTTTCTCGATGGCCTTGCCCGGCGTTTTGATCTCCTTGGGGCAGACCTGCACGCAACGCTGGCAGGAGGTGCAGGTAAACAGCCCTTCTTCGATAGCCTTCTCGATGCGGTCGTCGGTGCACCGGGGGTCGAGGGCGATGCGCATCTCCTGACGCATATGGGTGGGGCCGAGGAACTCGGCCACCTTGATGGCCGGGCACGCCGAGACGCAGGAGAGGCACTCGATGCAGTCCCGCAGAGGCTTGAGCGCCTCGATCTCCTCCTTTGCCGGGAGCCGGGCATTGTCGGCGGTGGTGGGGGAGGCGAGTTTGTCCAGCAGCGGGGCGAGGTCAACGGTGAGGTCTTTGATCACCGGCAGGTTGAGGGGCTCGACGGTCATCCCGTCCTCGGCCTCCTTCATGCAGGCGAGCGCCGGCTCGCCGTTGATCCGCACCGCACAGCTGCCGCACTGGCCCGAGCCGCAGCAGTAGCGGTAGGAGAGGGTGGGGTCGAGGTCGTCGTGGATGGCGTGGAGGACGTGGAGCACTCGGGCCCCCTCGTTGGCGTCCACGGTGTAGAGTTCGTAGCGGGGCTCCTCGTCGGTCTCGGGGTTGTAGCGGTAGACCCGCACGGTGAGAGGCTTCGTTTTGCTCATGTACGCACCTCCTCGATGCCCTTGCGGGAAAGGGACTGGTAGGTGTGCCCGAAACGAGACGCCTCCGGTGGCCATCCGGTCTCCACGTCCTTTCGCACGTGGGCGCCTCGGGACTCCCTGCGCAGGAGGGCGCCGGAGACGATGAGGGAGGAGAGGATGAGCATGTTCTCCACCGTGCAGCACTCCAGCAGGTTGGCCTGGGTGGCTGCTTTTGGTTTCTGGGCGGAGAGGGTGGTGAGGGTGGCGGCGAGCGCCCGCAGGTCGGCCTCGGTGCGGAAGATCCCTGCGTTCTGCCACATGGCAAGCTTGAGCTGCCCGGTGATGGTCGAGGGGGGTGCGGTGCCCTCGAAGAAGGAATCGAGGCGGTCGTACTGCGCCTCCACCTGGGCGATATCGACGGCATGGCCGCGGACCGGCGCGTGTCCGGCGGACTCGCCGGCCCGTTTGCCGAAGACCTGGGTGTCAGCGAGGGCATTGCCGCCAAGGC
>JAENYT010000043.1 GCA_016841665.1 Methanobacteriota archaeon | reverse complement strand
AGTACCGTTTCGCTATATCAATCTTTGCGCACCCCGGGAGGAGCCCGGAGATGGCCTGAGCAGGATGCCTCTTATGCTATTTCAGCGCCGCCGGTTGTTTACCCGCTCTACGGGGGATGATGCTGGGAAAAATGAGGACGGTCGAGAACTCACTCCGCTCATCTTCTGCTTGAGATTTATCCACGAAAAGTTATAAATACCTCCCCAATACAATTGACGCCGTTCAGCACTTCTCATTCATGCCCGGAGATCCCTGGGGGGAAGGTCCCGGGCAAGGAGGCCTGAACTCTGACCTATGCATATCTGCATGCTCACCACAACCCACCTGCCCCACGACGGGCGGATATTCGAGAAAGAGGCGAAGAGCCTGGCAAAGAAGCACGACGTCACGATCATCGCCCCTTCGGAGAACGGAGGCGTTGAGGAGAGCGGGGGCGTGCGTATCATCACCGTCCGGAAACCCTCTTCAAACCTCCTTCACCCGGTGACGCTCTGGAGGGCTTTTTGGGCATGCCTGGGCCACGAGTGCGACGTCGTCCACTGCCATGAGCCGGACGCCCTCCTCGTGGCACTCCTGCTGAAAACAGTGAAGGGTCGGAGGGTCGTCTACGACATCCACGAGCACTGGCCGAGCGAGATCCCGTTCGACCTCGGCCTCCCGAATGCGACTGTCCTCACAGGGTTCCTTGAGTACTTGATCTCCCCGATGGAACTCCTGCTGTCACGGTTTGCCGACGCAAAGATTGCAGTCAGCGAGAGCGTCGCGGAGCGGTTCCGGGGGAACGGGACAGACCCCGTGATAATATCCAACTATTCGGTCGCCGGCTCAGTGCCGCCGGCTCCGCAGGCAAGACACAGCCGCAACGTGGTCTACATGGCCGGGAACATGCAGTTGTTCCACGGCATCAGGGAGTGCATCCAGGCGATGTCGAAGGTGGCGGCAACGTTTCCCGACGTCTCCCTGACGCTCGTCGGGAACGTCCGCGAGGATATCGGTGCGATGGCTGCGAAGACGGACCCGAGACCGGAGATCACGATGACAGGCTACCTTCCCTATCGGGAGATGTACGAGACCCTGCGCGAAGGCAGCGTCGGGCTCCTTGTCTTCCAGCCCGATTACTACAACGCCTATATCGGCCTCCCGAACAAGCTCTTTGACTACATGCTCTGCGGCCTCCCTGTCGTTGCGAGCGACTTCCCGGAGATTCGGAAGGTGGTCGGCGAGGCCGGGTGCGGGATGCTGGTCGACCCGACGGACCCGGATGCAATTGCGGGGGCGATCATCTATCTGCTGGAGAACCCGGACGAGGCGCGAAAGATGGGTGAAAACGGGCGAAAGGCGGTCGAGGAGAGGTATAACTGGGGGGAGATGGAGAAGAGGCTGCTCGGGGTATACAGGCAGGTTGAGGAGGCGGGAAGGGGCGATCGGAGCCGTGGCCGCAGAGCGCGATAATTCCGGCCCCGTTGGATACTCTACCTCCCACCATACGGGTTATCCCGGCCGTCGTAGTCTGATCCTCTCCGGTTCCCATCTGTCTGGGCCGGCGAGGGTACTCGTAAGCGCTTCTATCAGTTCATCGACATCGCAAGAGATCTCCCCCGGTGCCCAGTCGCGAAACGGTTCGAGAATAAATCCTCGTCGTTCCCGGTACTCCTCGATGTCGGGCACGTGGAAGACGATCGGCCGGTTCAGGTGAAGGTAATCAAAATACACCGACGAGTAGTCGGTAACCAGGATTTCGACAGCGTTCAGAAAGTCGTAGATGGTATTACCGGCTTTCCGCAGGTCATCGTTTAAGAGTATGTGGATGTGCTCTCCATTGTACGCCTGAAACGCACCCTCGTCGTGAGAGTGAGGTTTGCAGATGAACAATAGGTTCTCGTCCTTTACGAACCGACGAAATTTTTCGCTTGCAAGGATCTCTTCCAGGATTCTACGGCTCGCACCGGCATTGTATTCCCTGAAGGTGGGAAGGTACAGTAGGATTCTCTTTTCAACAATATCTCCCTGGCCAAGGATGCGACATAGTATGTTCATTCCGGTGTCTCTGGGCCTGTAAAGAGCGTCGCAGCGGGGCTGCCCGAGGATCAGGATTTTCCTTGGGTCGATCAGGAAGGCGGACGAAAAGACCAACCGCTCAAATTCCGAGGTAGTGATGAGGTGGTCCACAGAATTCGTAAACCTCCGCAGCCTCCATGTTGCGGAAAGTCGTGCAACGGCGTTTGGATAGTCGATATCGGCAAAGTAGCCGATTGTCTTTAATGGGAGGCCGTGCCACAAATCGATGCTGACCTAGTTTTTCGACTTCCAGGCGGGTGTGCCATGGGTGCTGATGATGTACTTTGCTGTCAGCGCATGGAAGATGTACTCGCGCGATCGCCGGAAGACGTGATTTGCATTGATAGGTGAGTAGACGCACCAAATCAGCTGATGGGTTTCACCGAAACCTGATCCGAGCATTTTGTCGTAGACGTACTTCGCGTTGTCTGAGTAATCGGGTACTGAAAAGAACAGGATTTTATGCGCGTCTTTCGGTATAAACCGGGATAGGGCTGAGAAAGTAAGTGTAACAATATCGTAGACTAACGATCGAATATCACCAATGATACCATGAGAAATCATCAGACTAAATAAAGTATATTTACATCTTACTTGTTTAAACAAACGGTTAGGGTTGCCGGTTGACCTGGCACGGTTGGGCGTAACTAAGAGGTCGTCCCAAAATGCCTTTGCCGCGAAGGGGACACCAGGTCGCCCCTCCCCGCCCCTCCCCGCGTGGCGATATCTGGGCGAAAGCCATTCTCACATTATGACCTCTAATAAGGCCCATATGGGAGAATCGTTTTACGTATGTGTTCCGATCGAGGAGCACCATCGGTTTACAGATCGTTTTAGGACGACTTCTAGTTTAGTTTATTCCACTTCCGGGTGCTGATGCACCGAGCAAAGGTGCGGCGCAGAAAGCACATGAAACTGCCAACATCCAGAAACACGCATATTAACCCCTATAGGTACATTATTTAAGAGAAGGAGTCATGGTTTCTGTTCTTCAAATAGGAAACACTGCAGGTATTTCCAATGACATCCAGCGGTACCTGCGAGTTAGGGGGAAAAAGTGTGATATCGTCATATTTTATCCAGATATTCTCAAATATGGATGTGATTTTGATTGTACTCCATGTCTCCCTGTTCGTAAAATAATCCCTATTTATGGGGCCGAGAAGACATTCCGCCTCTTTAAACTCTCAAAAAACTATGAAATTCTACATTTTAACTCGCATAGCGGATTTGCAATGCAAATGGACTATCCACTCTGGAAACATATGGGGCTAAAGATCGTCCATCACTTTCATGGAACAGATCTCCGCTCTCGTGGAAAACCATGGCCGATGATAAATCGCTATGCTGACCTACAATACGTTAGTACGCCAGATCTGCTTAAATATGCTCCAAAGGCTGAATGGATTCCGACACCTATGAACTTAGAGCAGCTTAAATATGTAGGTGTCAAGGAGAGAGAGGATCAGAGCGAGCCAATTCGGATCGTCCATGCAGTGCTTTCCCAAACACATGGGAAAAACTGCAAGGGTACTCCGATTATTATCGACGCCATCAATCAGCTCAAATCGAGAGGGTATAACATTGACTTCCGCCTTCTTGCGAGCGTCCCGTATGTGCAGGCATTAGAGGAATATAAACAGGCAGATATCATCATAGGGCAGACTCATATCGGTTGGTACGGGAAATTGGAACAGGAAGCGATGGCTTTTGGAAAGCCAGTAGTCACTTACATCGATCAGAGGTTCACGAAGACTACAGGCCAAGTCCCAGTGATAAATTTCCATCAAGATGATACTGCTACCTTAGCAACCGGACTTGCAACGCTTATTGATGACGATTCACTTCAAAAACATCTCTCCCATGAAGGAAGAACGTACGTCGAGCGATGGCATGACGAGAAAAAAGTCATGGAGAAAATAGAGCACGCCTACGAAACACTTCTTGACTAAGAAGGAAATACATGCGATGGCAAGACCTCACATACCAATATAAACCGGTTATCAACTGGACTGATAGATAAAACCCAAGGTATTTCAGATATTGGCATATAAGTTACTTCACCAGAATATAGTGGAAAGAATTACTTTCGATGCAAGAACTGCAACGTGACCTGGTCCGCTGTTTGAACGATGCTGAGGCCAACATGAAGAAGGTTTGTATACTTACGACAGTTCATCCTTTCAACGATCAAAGGATCTTTTTTAAAGAGGCGCACAGTCTGGCCAAGCACTTCTCTGTTACCCTTATTGCACCGGATGAATACGGGTGGTCAAAGACCGTTGATAATATTCCTGTTGTTGCTGTGAAAAGAGCAAAGAGCAAAGTGCTCCACTTCGTAACGATCTGGCGGGTGCTTATTGCTGGGCTCAGGACAGACTGTTCTGTCGTGCATTGCCATGAACCGAGTTCACTTCTAGTCTCTGTTTTACTCAAGGTGTTGCAGGGCAAATGGATAGTATATGATTCCCACGAGCATTATGGTGATCTCCTTGCATCAGACTCCCTGTTTCCGCGACCCATTAAGGGTATCATAAGAGCAGCAACTGATGCCTTTGAACGTCTTCTGATCCCATTTGTGGATGCCGTTATCACGGTTGATGAAAATCTTGCGGGAAAGTATCGTCGTTTTGGGCATAAAAATGTCTCAATAGTAGCGAATTATCCCCAACTCGACATTTTTGATTCCATCCCGGCAAGTCATCACAACTGGGATCTCATTTACGTCGGTGGGATCTCGGATGAGCGTGGTATCTTCCAGATGATTGAGGCTGCGGAACGGACAAACTGCAGCCTTGCCTGCATTGGCTATTATGCGAATATGAAAAACAAAGAGTTGGTACAAAATTACATTAAAGAGCGAGGATGCAGTAATGTGCACATTATTGGATGGCAACCGCAGCCAGATGCGATCTCAGCTATAAAGTCTTCGAAGATCTGCTTTAGCATCCTCCACCCAAGCCCAGTATGGGATACGGCCGTACCCGTGAAACTACTCGAATACATGTCCTGTGGAAAACCGGTCATCGCAAGTGATCTGCCGGGTATCAGTAATGTCATTAAATCAGCAGAGTGCGGTCTAACGGTCGATCCGTCTGATGTTGATTCGATTGTAGCTGCGGTTCAATACTTGTTAGAGCATCCAGAGGCCGCGGCAGCAATGGCAGAGAATGGGAGGCTGATCACTAAAACGAAGTACAATTGGAGTGTGGCAGAGGGTGTACTGTGTGGCGTAATGAGATCCCTTGCGCATTAGCACTGTTGTTTGCAGTCGGCACATCACGAATGCTTTGGATTATCAAATGTCTCGTATAAGTGGGTCTGTGTGGTGGAGATATCCACACCTAAACCGCGCTCTGGCAACTCATAAATGAATAAACGAAAAAGTGAGAACCATGCTCACCACCCTCATCCTCGACTTCGACGGCGTCGTCGTCGAATCCATCCCC
>JAENYT010000042.1:2187-5746 GCA_016841665.1 Methanobacteriota archaeon | reverse complement strand
GCCGATAACATCTAATGGATGTTAACCACGAAGTTCAACCGGAACTTTGTGCTATCCGGGATGTGAAGAACATCGCAGGATAGGCAACGTAACAACTGTGTCTACGTTGTGTCCATTTTTGTTGTTGGCTCCAAAATGGAGTCGAAACATGGCAACTGAGAATCAGTCTCGTCGGATCGGGGTCATCGGCCTCGGTTCCGTTGGCAAAGCGGTTAAGCATGCTCTCTCCTTCTATCATCCCTGCACCGGGTATGATATCCTTGGGGAGTACTCCTGGGAAGATGTCTTGGACACATCGGTCGTTTTCATATGTGTCCCCACGCCGGAAGGTGGGGATGGGCGTCTTGACTGCGCTATTGTGGAGAGCGTCCTCTCGAGGCTCTCCGTAAGCCGGTACGCTGGAGTCGTCGTAATCAAGAGCACAATCGGTGTCGGTTTCATGAACGAAGCGGTCACCGAATACCCGGATCTGCGTCTGGTCTACATGCCCGAATTCCTCCGCGAGAGGAGCAACTTCACATGGTTCGTGAATCCCGACCGGCTGGTCTTCAGCGGAAACGAAGAGGACATCGAAGAAGTCTTGCAGTACTTCGCCTGGGTCGAGGATGACGTACCGGTGTTGCGGATGACCCACCGGGAGGCCGAGCTCGGCAAACTTGCTCACAATGCATACATCGCACTGAAAGTGAGCTTCACCAACGAGATCGAACGGATGTCACACGAGGTGAGCGCCGATCCTGCCCACGTCATGAGCGTGATCTGGGCAGATAGGAGAGTGCTCTCCCGGGAACACCTCCGGCCGGGCTTCGGGGCATATGCGGGGAAATGCGTACCCAAAGATACGCGCGAACTCATCAACGCTTCGGGGTACGCTACACTGCTACAGGCCGCCGAAGACCTGAACAACAGGATTCTTGCCCGTGAGGAGGCAGTGCCGGGAAAAGATGCCGCCGTGCTCTGCGAGATGAACAGGAACACTGCCTGAAGAGGTGCGCCATGGCAGATGTTGCTGTAATCATTCCGACACGGAATAGGCCTGCCTCTCTTACAAAAGCGCTGGCATCGGTCGCGGCACAGACACTGTGCCCGGACCGCGTGATCGTCGTTAGCGATTGCGATGATGCACACGAAGATGAGACAAAGAGCGTTGTCCGGGAGTCTTCCGAACAACTGCGAACGGTCGAATGCATACGGAACAGGAGGACGAAGAACCTCTCCGGGGCCGTCAACACCGGCCTTGCCCGCCTCATCGAGTTGGGCATCTGCCCCGAATCGACTTTCGTCGCGCTCCTCGATGACGACGACGGATGGGAGCACGGGTATCTGAAGACGTGCCTGGAAGCAGCAGAATCTGAAGGTTCCGATCTCGTCGTGGCCGGCCTGATTCGGCACGAGTCGGAGAGCGATCCAGGCACGCTGCTCTCCATACCAGAGGCCCTTTCGACACACGACTTCTTCGTCGGAAACCCGCACGTCCAGGGTTCCAACCTTTTTGTCCGGCTCTCCACCCTTCTCCAGGCCGGCGGATTCGACGAATCCCTCGAGAGCACGACGGATCGCGACGTCTGCATTCGGCTCCTCGATCTCGGAACCGTGAAGGTCAGATCTGTCCAAGCACACCTCGTCCACCATTGGGCGCTGCCCACACAGGAACGGCTGTCCACGCCCGGATCAACGAGGAAGACAAACGGGTTACAGGCCTTCTACCGAAAGTATGCGCCGCAGATGACGCCCTCAGAGCGGGAGGCGTTCAGGAAGCGCGCCCGCGATCTCTTCGGGTGCACCGTCGAGGAACCATTGCGTCTGGAGAGCACAACAGGGAGTGACAGGTCCAATGAGCTGAGCAGGCCTCAGGGGGAGCCGGAGTTCCCGATCGTCGTCGGGTTCATGGTGACGAGGATGGACTCGACAGAGAACCTCCTCGACGATCTTGCGGCGTTTTTCAGCGGTTCGGATATCGAGCGATCCATCGTCATCTACGATAACTCCCGTTCGACGGCGATGCTGCGGCAGTTGGTTGGAAAGCCGAAGTACGCTCCTCTCAACTGCAGACTGCTTGATGCCGAAACAATAGAGAGGGAGAGCAAAAAGGGTACCTACGGAAATTATCTCGCAGATCCCGCGAACAGAATGGGCATTGCATCCGGGCGGACAATCCTCCACCATGCCCTCTATCGAGAGGCAAAGAAGTATCCCGGTTCGGCCGTGTGGGTGCTCGACGACGACATCCGGCTGGAACGGGTGAACCGCGACGGCACGGTTAAAAAAGTAACCCTTGAAGAGGTTCAGCGAGCGATTCTCCACCTGAAAGTGCAGGGAATCAGCATTGCCAACGGGCAGGTGACGGGCGACGCCCCCATCCCTGCACACAGCATGCTCCGGACGCAGCTGGTCGACCTCCTCTCGCACCTGAAGATCTGCGAGGCCGGAGGCTCTGCCGGGTTCGGGCAAACGGGTTTGCCCCCGGATCTTATTGAGCGGTATCCGGATTACTACTACGACTACTCGGACCTCCACACCGCACATCTGGAAACCCCGTTCAGGACAGATGCGGACTGCGAACAGCTGCTCCGGCGAGTGCCCGATATCGGAAGCGGGATCAACCTCTTCAGGCCTGTCGTTGCAAGAGAACAGGAAACCACCGGTAGTATGGACATCCCGCGCCCGATCCCTCCGCGGGGCGGCAACACGATGGTGCTCAATCCCGGGTGTCTCCGGATGTTTCCGAACCTCGCACCCCGCATCGGCGCGACAAATGCCCGGCGGGGCGACACGTTCTGGTGCATCCTCAACGACCGGGTCAAGGGTCACGCAGTTGCTCCGTTCCCGGTCGCCGTGAGGCAGGAGCGCACCGCCGAAGCGGCGGTGAAGTTCAATCTCGACACCCTCCGCGCAGATATGTACGGCAACGCGTTCGTCCGGGCGATGGATGCCTACTACCTTCGCAAGATCGAAGAGACGGGCAGGATCCCAAGGAGGGTCCGGCTTGCGATCGGCGATGAGGAGATTGAGGATATCGTACAATCATTCCGGGCAGCCCTGGAGCAGAGGCTCGTCCGTTTTGTGGAGAACGGTTACCGCATCCTGGGACTCTGCTCCGCAATTGAAGCGACGCTCCGTTCGCCGACCTTCGCGCACCGGGACGAAGCGGAAACAGCGCTTCGCTTTATCCGGGAACTGAAGGAGACGTATTCGCCCAAAGAGATCCGGCAGTTCTACGAACGCACGAGACTGTTTCCCGAAGACGACCTGAAGGCGTTCCTGCGAGGCCTGCCCGATACTATCAGATCGTACCGTTGCAGCCTGCGGCCCGACGTGCTGCCGGAGGCAGTCGATCGCGCCCGCAGGACTGTCTCCTCGATCTCGGAGAAGAGAACCGGGATACCTGCTTCGGAACTGCGGTACCTTGGCCACGGCCACGAAGGCGTGGTCTTCACCGACGGAAACCGTGCGTTCAAGTATTTCTACGCTGGCAAGGCAAACTTCCAGGAGGGGAGACTTGAGTTTATTCGGGAGCGGATTCTTGACAATCCGGCCCTCCGGCACGTTTGCCGGTTGT
>JAENYT010000042.1:0-2087 GCA_016841665.1 Methanobacteriota archaeon | reverse complement strand
GAGATCATGAGCAGGGCGCTCGTCGATCCGAACCTCCCGGAGTTGACCGGGTTTGAGTACTTCTACGAAGCGACCCGGGACAAACGAAAAAGTACGCTTCTGAATGAGAAGCTCACTGCAATGACGGCCGAAGGCGGCCCGTGCCGGGTTCTGGACTTTGGGTGTGGACGGGGAGCGATTGCCGAGTCCCTGGTAGAGAAAGGATTCGACGTCACCGGCTACGACATCGACGGATCTGTCCTGGAGAGGAACCAGGCAAGAGACCAGGCAGCACGTTACATCGGAAGGGATGGTCTGGCCTCCCTCAGAGGAGCAGGCGAGAAGTTCGCGAAGGTCCTCTGCAGCCTGGTTCTCTGCACCATTGAGGACGACGATGAGGCACGAGATGTCATCTCGGATATGCGGGCACTCATCGATGACGACGGCGAGGCAATCGTTGCGTTTTGCAATCCGTTCTCTACGTTCGTTGACGAGTCAGAGACGCATATCAAGATGGATCTCCCCGAGGAGAACGGATACCATGACACATTCGTCTTCAGGAAACGGATGAAAGAAACTGGCAAGATCCGGACAGAGATTCACCGACCGTTCTCATTCTACAAACATCTCTTCCATCGGTGTGGGTTTAGTATTGTGCAGATCGAGGAGGTCTGGAGCACGGATCTCCAGCGCCTCTGTCCCTCAAGCGACTTCCTGATCTGCAGGCTCAGGCCGCTGAAAGTCCCGGACGCGAAAGGGGTCTCGCTGCTCATACGGGCAGGTGCGATGGAATGGCAGATGATCGATTTCCAGGTCCGGCATATCGTCGAGCAGCTGCAAGGTCCGCAGTCGTTCGTGGAGAAGGTTGTGGTGACGGATAACTACGAAGGACCGTTCTCCAGGCAGTATACCGAAGCGAACCCGGAGCAACTCCGGGAAAAACTCGATGCGCTGGTACGCGAAGGAGTCATCGACCGCGTCATCGTGGCGCCGATCGACCCGGCGGTCATCGAAGCAACGTACCGGAAGTGGTTCGAGATCGGGTGCCGGTCGCCGCGATGCGAGAACGAACAACCAACCTTCATGGCCCTCTATGGTATCGAAGAATGCCAGGGAGATTACGTCCTGCAGCTGGACAGCGACTGCCTCATCTGCCGCCTCGATCGGGGTCACGACTACCTGGGCGAGATGATCGGCATCTTGGAGCAGGACCCCGACACCCTCACCGTTTCGTTCAACATCGCGCACGAGGATGACAGGCCGTACACGAGCCATACCTGCGGTGCGAAGTGGCGAGCCGAGGTTCGGTGCTCGCTCGTCGACAGGAGAAGGCTAGTACAGGCACTCCCGCTGCCGAACGAAACGAACCCCGACGGCGTCCTCCGGCTCCCCTGGCACCGGGCGATGGATCTGCGTATGCAGAACGATAGGTGGCAGTCTTACCGCGGCGGCGACCGGCGGACGTTCTTCATCCACGCCCCGAACGAACGGAAGGCGGACGCCAATGAGTGGTATACGATCATGCACGCCGTAGAGCGCGGCCGGATCCCTCCTGCCCAGTACGACCACGTCGACCTTACCAGAACACTCCGGGACTGGGCGGGCAGCATAGGCCAGGAGTTCGTGTTCGTCGTCCGCGGCCGAAACGTCCCGATTCCAAAACTGCGCCGGTGCGTCGACTCACTTGTCCGGCAACGATCGCGAACGTACGGCGTCGTATTCGTCGATGCAGGCTCTTCCAACGGCATGGCGGAGCACATCCGAGAAATCATCCTCCGTGAATGGAACGGAAACGCTGCGTACTTCGGGAACTGTATCCCTCTCACTCCCCTGGAGAATCACGATATCGCGATCCGGAAGATCTGCTCGAATCCGGAGAGCGTCATCATCACCCTGGATGCCGACGATGCGTTGATCGGCGAAGACATCATCGAACGCCTTGACGCGATCTATCGGTCCGGGGCAGATCTGTCGGTCGGTTCCATGCTGCGAACAGATAAATGCGTGCAGTATCCGGTGACGTTCTCGCATCCGCGGCGTGCACGGGGAGGAAACGTCTGGCAGCACCTCCGATCGTTCAAAAAGCACCTGTATGACGCACTTCCCGG
>JAENYT010000041.1 GCA_016841665.1 Methanobacteriota archaeon | reverse complement strand
AAGACCGAGAAAGACATCTCCACCCTGCTGCAGGAAGGGAATGGATAGAGGCTGATCGCCACCTCTACGTGAGATGGTTTTACTAAAAAGTGAGACCGCCTCCCGGGCCAGATAAAGATACAGTCCTGCAACCTATCATCACGTTTTATACCAGCAGGTGTCCTCTAGGATCCCGCCGAAGTCAGGTGAGAAAGGTATGGTACCTGAACAGCTGTCGCCGTCACTTCAGCAGTGGTGGATTCATCTTGCCGAGAATGCGATACCCGACGAGTCTGATTTCGCCCCGTTGCTTGTCAGTGCCTATATCGCCGGGGGGAAACAGCGGGAGGCACTTTTCAAAACGGATAGCGCCCCTGAGGGTTCATTCGTGCCTGGGGGGATGGTATTTCTTCTTCCACATGTGCTTGCGGGAATTTTTGCCGCAGCTCCTTACATTCTCAATCTCTTGGGTTCGGCGGCATCGATAAACAACACCCTGACGACGGTCTGCAATATCCTCTTGCTACACGACCGGGCAAAAGAATCCTTTGCCGGGCCCGAACTTCAGCAGGGTAAAGGCCAGGTGCAGGAACCGGTTTACTCGATCAGACAGGTAGTATCGATCATCGACGAACAATTAAAAAACGTCCCTCTTCCGGATGAAGAGCGTGACTGCATCGCATATCGGATAATCCGCGCACTGTTGGAACAGCCCGACGGAACCATCGAGGCTATCGGGCACCTCCAGGGGAGTGCATGAACACTGTTCCCGAGGAAGGGAAACTGTACTCCCTCCCCCCTTATCTCTGGATATGGCTCATAATCTTTGCAGCGACCTTCCCTTTCAACCTGACTTTCCTCCAGATACTGCTTTCCGACGTTTTTTCTACGGCGCCTCTCCCGGGAGAAGACATCCTTCCATTTGGATTTCTTTTGCGGATGGCAAATTTCGTTGAGTTGTTCCCGCTGCTGATAATTATCATCGGCGTTCTCTCTCTTGCGGCTCCGTCTATCAGGCGATCGTACATACGGCGGAAGTATGGCCTCACGGACGATTTTCAGATCGCAACCCTCCCGGAGATCTCCGCGTTTATCCGGAACTACCTGCCCGACGTCTCCATATCGAACAACCCGCTGCGCGTGGATCAGGTCGCTTTCATCTATCCTGTTGGTTTTCGGAAGGCAGGTATGGGACTCATGGGGGTGTGGTGAAACTCTGGAGAGCGGACAACGAGAGTGCCCGGGGAGTCCTCCTTCATGAGATCGCCCATGTCCGAAACGGTGACACCCTGATCACCGGTGCAGGAAGCGGTTTTCGAACCCTGTTCAACTTCTGGCCTGTCCTCTTTGTTGTTACGGTCGTTGTCCCGGTCATCATCGTATGGCTTATGATGTCGTATCTGCTCTTCATCGAACTCTCCGGACTGATGCCTCCCGGGGAAATTATCACCTATAAATTCGAACAGAACCTGTTCCTGGTTCTCCCGTCTCTGTTCTTCATGCTGCTGACAAGCCTGATGTGGGTTGCGAGTATTGTCTTCCTGCCGCTGGCAGCCCTCTGGTACTCGGAACTGGCGGCCGACTGTATTGCAGCCCGGTGCCAGGGAGCACCGGCACCTCTTGCCAGAGCGTTAAGTCTGTATTCCGTGCCGGTTTCCCGGTGGAGGTGGCTCTTTGCACGTACGACACACCCTCCTACAAGGCTCCGGTTGTTTATGCTACAACATGTCTCTTCGCCTTTCATTCACATGTTACTGCTCATTTCGACATTCCCGGTCGCTATGGTTGTATCTATGCTTTTTACGGTCCTGTACTACGCCTCTTTCGATCTGTCGGTTCTCTTGACTAACCAAGTGTCGCTTTCCACCACAGCGAGTATCCTTCCGAGAGTGACTGTCATCACCGCAGCGTCGCTTTTATTCGTCGGCATAAGTATCCTGCTGTGGCCTTCAGTCGTGAGATTTCTGCATGGGTTGCCTTCAGACGGTAGTGGTCTTCCCCAGTGGAAAAGAGCGCATATAGGCGGTGGGGTCATGACGCTCGTTCTGGCTGCATTTTTAATGGGCACTTTGTTTATGTAGCGAACTGGTGATACATACTCTGTCACATGGATGAGCGGTCTGCCTGCCACCCGTATACTCATTTACATCGATATGCGTCGCCCAAGCCGTAAATGAAGGGAAAAGATTGGTTAGGAGGGAAAATGAGATATTGAGATGGTTTCCGGGACTCAAATCCCTACAACACCACCGTGACCGTCGCCTGGGCCTGCAACGGACATGGCAGTGTCGGATTGAATGTGATTTGCAGTCCGCTCGCAATCATAAACCCACCAATCCGCTGGGCGGCGATCTGGGGGAGCATATCTGGCGTAGCGTCGTTCACATCCTGTGCGAACACATACACGCGCCACAGTCCTTCGATTTTTAACTTGTGTTTCAACAGAGCGCCATAAACCCTCTCAAGGTGAATTGAGCCTGTGTAAGTGCCATCATTGGGTCTTTCATCAGGCTCGATACCGTCATCGGTAAGGTGCACCAGAAAGTACATGTCGTCTGGAGAGCGGAGCAGTAAAAAGGCGTAGAGATCATCACCGATGAAAAGCTGACCATCCTCGCGCTTGAACCTGGATTTGAGTACCAGAGGTTCGGCAAAAGCGTGGTGCACCGATGGCACCTCGACCTCCACGCCTCCGTTCACGTGAATGTTCGTTTGAGTCTCCTCAACGGAGTGAGTGTACGTTTCACCTGTGGTGATGCGCTGATACTCCCACATGACGCGAACTGGGTAAGGCTTGCCAGCTTGAGGTGCCCCTGCGGGATAAACAAACTCGGCGTTGACGATCTCAGCCATTGTCAGTTCACCATCGGCAGGTGGTGTGGCATCCTGCCCACGCCACCAGGGATCGGCGCTGTCGGATAAAGCCACTCCCACGGCAGCGGTGGCAATTGTCGATGCAACTCCAGCAACCGTTATACTTTCGTCCCCGGGTATGCCACCCGGGTCTGGTGTGCAACAGTCGACATCTCCCGTTGTCTCCTCAAAGGATCCACTGACGGCGGTACTTGCGGTACCTTCGCCCATCGCCGCCGCTACGGCAGCTACGATGGCAGCAATCGCCGCGATGATCCAGGCGAAGATCTTCCACCAGGGATCGGCAAAAGGCAGATCACCGTGAATACCGGTGTAAGGTGGGTTGGGATAGAACGCCATAGACATCTTGGCCGGTACCCAGGGTCCGTTTGCCGGACGGCAGTCTTTATATCTTTCGCTGCACGGTAGCCACCTGTCTTTAGGCCCAATAACTTCCAGCTTCGATATTTTCAGCGTACCTTCGTCAAAAGTACAGGCATATTCTCCGGTTGCTGGATCTTTCGTGGTCTTTGAAACGAAGATATGCTTGAGCGTTCTTACAGGCGACATTCCCTGCGCTTGAGCGATGAAGCTCACGAGCTTTTTTCCCGGTGTCCCATACTCAAAATTAGCAAGCCATGATACTCTAACAGAAGCTCCCGGCTTAATTTCTGTGAAAAAGTAACTATGTGCAACCGGCACGATACCCGGATCTCCAACCCCTTCGAGATAGATATGCACTGTGGGAAGTGTTCTATCAGATATGTTGGTGTAGAAACAGGTAATCCATTGCTTTTTAAGTGCCGTGTCGAAAATGCCATCCGGCAACATGACGTTGGTATAGTATTCCACTGAAAAAGGACGTTTCCGTATGTCCATCGGTGTAGTTTCCATCGCTTCAATCCTCCTTCGCCCTGATCAGGATGTAGGTGATACCGCCTACAACCCCATGCTCATCGCGTGAAATGACATGAAGCAAAAGGTAGGTCATGGGTTCCAAGTCATGTGGCCAAACTTTCAGATATGTGGCTTTTGCCGTGCCCGGCCGGACGTTAAATTCCACTCTTTTTCCTGATGCTTCTTCGCCGGACTTGCCACATCCGGGTTCGAGTGACAGTCCTACTTTTATCGAGTCGTCCCTTGCAGGCCGATATTTCTCCAACCCGGCCTGGACCAGATTATCTCTATCCAGAGCGCCCCCGATTTCTGTCGCGACTTCTAGTACCTTCTCCTTTCTAATGGAGGCAGCTACTTGGATGGTCAGCACGATCATGTCGTTTTTCAGAGCGAGCACGGTGAGGTTTTTTTGGGCAATTTGGTGATAGTTCGGCGGTATAAATTCGTCCGGCGGTGGGGACGGTGTTAGAGGATCGCTTGGATGAATAACTTCAGCCACCACGCACTCGTGTCCCTCATTTACGATTTGAGGAACCCAGGGGATAGTACAAAAGACTTCTTTAGCCTCTTTCGGTTCAAGATCGACAAATGCTGATCCGACTAACGTTGAGTTGCTTCGCAATACTCCCGCTGCTGGATTGGACCAATAGAAGTTTACACGGGCCCCTAAGGCAGTCTCATCTCCTGAGTTACGGACTCTTCCCCAGAGAAAGGCTGCCTTCCCTGCGATGGGCGAACCCGGTGGGCCGCTGGGATCGTTTCCGGGGACAACCCAAATATCCGGGCTGTTCCACCAATAAGGTTCGCCATCTCGAATTACCAAATTTGCAGACATATTAATCATCTTTCAAATAATTTTACCAAGCAAGACTTGGCGAAGGCCACCGAAATCATCGAAAAACGGAGTAATTTTTTCAGGATGTTTGATCCCTAGCAGTTTAATGGCGACACGGCACGTTCTCCAAGAGACTATTTATACTTTTCTCACCGCTGGAACGATCCCGACAATTATTGAGTCCCTGTGCCGTCTCTCTGCGTATATTCTTTCCCCGAGAACTTTACAATCACACGATCCAGGTGCTGTCTGTAGAGTTCCTTTGGGTCGAGCTCCCGCAGGCCTTCCGGTGTCTTGATCCCCACCTTGCTGACGCTGGCATTCACCAGCATCTTTGAGCACATCAGGCAGGGTAGGTCGTACGAAGGTGTTCCCGTCGAACGCTTGAACCCGGCCAGGTACAGCGTACAGCCGGTTGCAGCCCGCCCTGCCTGCAGGAGCGCGTTCATCTTTGCGTGTACCGATCGGCAGAACTCGTACCGTTCGCTGGCGGGGATGTTGTACTACTGCTTGCGTATGCAGACCGCACACACCGGGTAGCGTTCTGAAATCGTTTCTGCCATCGTCTGGATCAACCCGTATGCCGCATCGAACTGGAAATCCCGGCTTCATTCATGCGGTCGGTGCCGTCGGCCCGGCGATGATCGGCCCGATGTAATCTTCGTCATGCTGTCCTCCCATCCAACCCCTACCTTAACCCCCCCAATCCGACACTATCCTATGAGTTTCCCCCTGATCCCGTTCCTCGCCGCCCTGCCCATCCTTGCCGGGGTCTCTGCATGCGGCTGCATGAGCGAGGAATCAGTGGTATGCGACGACGTGAAGTGCGGGTGCCTGCATACGCGGACCCGATCGCCGGCAACCTCCTTCTGGGCTTCAACGAAGGCAACTATACGATGGAATACCGGGAATTCGTCACATCCAGGTTAGGGTGCTATGTCTCCAGAGGGGATCCCGTCGTTACGGAGAGGGGCGAGTATATCACCGTAACCTACAGGGCGAACTTCGAGCGGGAGGACGGGGTGAATATCCGGTTCGTCTTCCAAAAAGACGACGAGTCGCACCGGCTCCACGGGCTCTGGTTCAACTCGCCGATGCTGCGCAGTTGAGGCGCCTCGTCGGCAGAACTGCCTGACGTGAACGTGCCGACCGGCCCCCCTACCTCCGGTACAGGGAATGTTTCCTATCCGGCAGCACACACCGCTTCGATCTCTTCCAGGTCGTAGACGAGGAACC
>JAENYT010000009.1 GCA_016841665.1 Methanobacteriota archaeon | reverse complement strand
ATCGCCCAGTCCTGCGGGGCAGCCGGTTGCGGTGACCTCGACCACCCCACCCACGGGATCCCCTGCCTCACGGGCGGCACGGATCGCCTCCTCAATGCGGGCAGGATCAGTCTCCCCGTGGATCTCTGTGATGCGGGAGGAGATGGCAATCCCTGTACGCGCGAGGATCTTCATCGCCAGTGCGCCTGCAGCAACCCGGGCCACCGTCTCCCTGCCCGAAGTCCTGCCCCCGCCCCGGTGGTCGCGGATGCCGAATTTCGCAAGCATCGGTGCATCCGCGTGCCCCGGCCGAATCACCCCGCGAAGCGCCTCGTAATCGTTCTCGCGAAATTCCCGGTTAAAGACGATCATGGCGATGGGGGTGCCGGTGGTGATCCCCTCGAAGGTGCCGGAGAGGATCTCCACACGGTCAGGCTCTGCCCGCGGCGAGACAAGATCGCTCTGCCCCGGACGGCGGCGGTCCAGCATCGGCTGGATATCGGCCTCGCTAAGGGGGATGTGCGGCGGGCAGCCGTCGATCACCACCCCAAGCGCCTTTCCATGGCTCTCGCCGAAGGTCGTGCACCTGAAATTCCTCCCAAACGTATTCATTGCATCAATCTCCTGATGAGCGCGGGCTCCACGTCAATGCCGGTGAACACCGCAAATTGTGCCCGCGCCTGGTGAACGAACATCTCCGTCCCTGGAATGCAGCGGCAGCCCATCTCCTCCGCCATCGCGAGCAGGGGGGTCTTCGGGGGTGTGTAGACCAGATCAAAGACACACATCCCCTCCCTCAGGTGCTCTTGCGGCACAGGTGAACGCCGGTCATCTCCCATCCCCACAGGCGTGGCGTTGATGAGCACGTCCGCATCCAGCGAGGAGAGGGCAGTGAGGGGGCCGTGACGGCAGCCGAATCGCGATGCAAGGGCAATGGCCCGTTCTTCGGTCCGGTTGAGGACCCAGACCTCCATGCCCAGATCCTGCAGGGCATATACCGCCGCGGCGGCCGCCCCCCCTGCGCCGAGCACCACCGCCCTGCTCCCTTTCACATCTTCAAGGGGCGTTTTTACCCCGATCCAGTCGGTGTTGTGCCCGTAGAGCGTTCCTCCGCAGTTGAGCACCGAATTGACCGCCCCTATCGCCGCCGCATGGCCGTCGATCTCGTCCAGATGGTCCATCACCGCGGTCTTGTGGGGGATGGTCACGGACAGCGCCCTGATGTCAAGCTTTCGTGCCAGATCCACGACTTCGCCCACGTCGGGCCACTCGAGCAGCGTATAGTAGTAGTTAAGGTTGAACCGGGAAAAAAGGTGGTTATAGAGCAACGGGCTGACGCTGTGGGCGCAAGGGTAGCCGGTGATTGCGAAGAGCCTCTTCAGCGGGTTTTCCTTTGAGCAGAGCAGCGTGCACAATTTCGCCCCCTCCCCGGAAGACGGCGCCATGTGCACGATCGCATCGAGGTGGTGCAGGCACGTTGCCCGCGCAACGGTCCCCGAAAAGAGAGTAGAGATGATCGCCTCGCAGACCTCGTCGATTCCCCGATCCCCGGTATCGATGCAGACGTCCGATGCACTGAGGTAGGCGGGGGTGCGCGTTGCAAGAAGGGCCCGGATCTCCTCCTCCGGCGAAAGCGCAGTCAGAGGTGGGCGATCGCTTCCCCGGATGCGAGCTTCGATGACCTCTGCCGGTGCCTGGAGGAAAAATACCACCGAACCGGCGCGCAGGTACCGCACGTTTTCAGGGTCCATGACAGCCCCGCCCCCAGCACTCACCACGCACCCGCTCCCGGGCAGTCCCGCGATCACATCCCGCTCGAGAGTGCGGAATGCCTGCTCTCCCTGTTCGGCAAAGATTGCCGGAATGCCCGTTCCCGCACGCGCAACGATCTGTGCGTCGGTATCGATCCACGACAGCGCAAGCGCTTCGGCGAGCCTTCTCCCGACCGCCGTCTTGCCCGACCCCCGGAATCCGATCAGGACGACTCTCACAGGAGGCCCGCCTCCCGCAAGATTTCCCAGAACCCCGGGAATGACTTGCCGACGCATTCCGCAGATTGTACGGTCACGCCGCCGGCCCCGAGGCCGAGCACCGCCGCCGCCATCGCCGTCCGATGGTCATTTTGCGGGTCGATGATGCAGCCCCGCAGAGGCCCGGGCGTAATGGTCAGGGTATCCCGAACAAATGTTGCCTCGATGCCGCAGGCACGAAGCATCTTCACGGTGGCCTCGATGCGGTCACTCTCCTTGTGCCGGAGGTGCTGGATACCGGAGATGCTGGTGGGCGAATCCGCAAACGGAGCGACCGCTGCCAGTGTCTGGACCGTGTCCGGCGTGGATGCCATGTCGATATCGATTCCCGCCAGCCTGCCCGACCGCGCCACGGTCACGCTCCCACGGTGGGACCGGACCGCGCAACCCATCTCCTCGAGGGCAGCGACGAACCGGCGATCGCCCTGGACCGACGAGGGGTTGAGGTTCTCGACGGTCACCCTTCCGCCGCAGACCGCGGCGATGGCAAAGAAGTAGGAGGCGGAGGAATAATCGCCCTCGACGACATAGTCGCGCGCCCGGTAGGGCTGGGGGGCGACCACAAACCGTGCATCGCCGTCCCGGTCCACGGAAACGCCGAACTCCCGCATGACCTCGACAGTGATGTCGAGGTAGGACCGGGAGGACACACCCCCCTCCGTGGTAATCTCGACCGGGCTTCTGGCCATAGGGGCAGCGAGCAGCAGCGAAGAGATGAACTGGCTGCTCATCGATGCGTTCACGGACGTGGCTCCGCCAGCAAGGGTCCCGCTCACCCGGACCGGGGGAAAACCCGGAGCCTGTTCGTAGGTGATCGCACCCCCGATCCTGTTGAGGGCGTCCACGAGCGGGCCGATAGGGCGCTGGCACATCCGTTCTGTTCCGGTGAGCACGACAGGATGCGGGCAGAGCAGGGCAACCGGGGTGAGCAGCCGCATGCTCGTACCGGAGTTGCCGAGATCGATCGGCCGCTGGCGCAGGCAGGAGAGATCGCCCCCCGTCCCCGCAACCGCGAGGTCCACACCGGTATCACGGATATCGATGCCGAATCCGGCGAGGGCGCTTCGGGTGAGGGCGGTGTCCTCCGAGACGAGGGGGGCGCGAAGCACCGACATGCCCGGAGCGAGTGCGGCGGCGATCAGCGCCCGGTGGGTATAGCTCTTCGAGGGAGGGGCGCAGACGCGGACGTCCACGTCCCGCACCCGTTCCAGTGCAACGTTCACCCGTACACCTCGCCTTCCGGGTAGCAACCCAGGTTCCTCACCCGGGCGATGCCGGAGAGCTCCTCCAGCGCTTCCTGCCACCCCGGGGATGCTGCGATATCGAGGAAGAAGATGTAGGTCCCCATCCCCCGGCGTGCCGGACGGGATTCGATCTTTGTCAGGTTGATTGCGCGGTCCGCGAATACGCACAGGAGATCATGGAGAAGCCCTGTCCGGTCTGCCTCGGGATCGATGACGATGCTGCACTTCGCCGGATTGCTGCAGGGAGGGGGAGCGGATGCGATGTGGACGAACCGGGTAATATTGTCTCCTGCATCCTGCACATCCGATGCGAGGACGGTAAGGTGGTGGATCCGGGCGGCGGTCATTGAGGTGATCGCTCCCGCACGGGGAGTGCGGGCACAGGCTTCGGCGCTTGCAGCGTTGCTGGCCGTGTGCACCACGGGGATCCCGAGGGTCTCGATCCACGCGCTGCACTGCTCGTGGGTCTGCGGGTGCACGTAGAGCACCTCCATGCTCGCCGGTTCCACCGATCCCACCAGGTGATGGTGGATCCGCAAATACGCCTCGCCGGTGATGGCAACCTCGAACTGGTACAGGCAGTCGAGGGTCGCCCCCACCCCGCCGGCAAGACTGTTTTCAAGCGGCACGAAACCGTCAGCACCCCCCTCCTCCACCCGGCGAAAGACGCTGCGTATAGTGGGCAGGAGCTCGATCTCCTCTTCAGTGAGTCTCGATGCGATCTCGTGGCTGAAGGTGCCTTCCGGTCCGAGTGTGGCGAGGATCATAGCTTCACCAGTGCCTCGATAAGCGTATTCGACTCTCTGGTCGCCTGATCGATATAGGGCGCGAACATCGCCTTCTGGCCGGCAAAAAAGTCCCGGAACGCATCTGTATCCCCTGATCCCACCATGGTCCGGAGATCCGACGATACCGCATCGAATGCATCGAGCACCGCGGACACATGGGGGTTGTCCATGAGAATCGGCCCGTAGAGGTCCGCATCCTGGCCGAGAATTCTCCCGATCAGGGCGAGCTCGATGCGGTACACGGGGCTGGTGAAGGAGAGGACGCGGTCCAGATCGACGGCCGATTGCCTCATTGTCCCGGCCAGGGCGAGGGTGGCGAAGTGGGTGAGGGCCTGGACGACGGCCATCATCCGGTCATGCTCCTCCGGGGTGCTCAGGGTGATGTGCGCGCCTTCCCGGGAAAAGATCTCCGTGAACGCGGCGAGCGTCTGCTCGCGGCACCGTGCAGGGGTGAGGATGATCGTCTGGTTGCAGAAGGATGAGACATTCGGGCCGAACAGGGGGTGCATGCCGATCACCTGCGCAGGTGACCGGAGCATTGCGGCGACGGGTTCGGCCTTGAGCGAGGTCAGATCGCAGAGCACCTGCTCCTCATCGAGGTGCGGGATGATCTCCTCGATCACCCGGACGGTCTCCCGGATGGGGACGGACACCATGACCCAATCGCTCTGTTCGGCCACGGTCGCATTGGTCAGCGGGGTCCGGCGCCCCGACCGCAAAACCTCATGGCCTGCCCGTCCGAACACCTCCGCAAAGAGGCTTCCCATGGACCCGTGGCCTCCGATGATGCCGATTCTCATGCTCTCACTTCTCGATGATCGTCTCGTCGACGGCCATACCGAAATGCCTGCCGCCTGCGGTCGCATATCCGAGCACGCGGGTGCCGGGCTCGAGGTCCACCACCGAAATGGCGGCGCCTTCCTCGCCGACAAGGCGGATGGTCTCGGCGTTCTGCAGCACCAGGCTCACCTCTGTGCCGTCCCGCTCGGCCTCCACCACCATGAGCGGGCGGCGCTCGATCTTGACCCGGCCCACCACGGCTTCACGTGTCTGCCCACGCGCGTCCACGACCAGCACGCTATCGCCGATCCCGAGTTCGGAGAGATAGGTGGTTTTCCCCCCCGGCATCAGCGTATACGCGTGCACCGGGCCGGCATTCACCCGGAAGGGGCGGGGTGCGACGTAAGGGTTTTCCAGCGTTTCTGCGTGGACGAGCAGAAATGCTCCGGAGGTGTTGCCGACAAGCAGCCCCTCGCCGTCGATGAGCAGCGAGCAGGTGTCGACACAGACCCGGTCTCCCATCCCCACCGACCGAACACTACTGACGGTGAAGGTGACGAGGGGGAGGGATTCTTCGCCCCGCTGCAGGAGCGCGGCGATGCTGCGCACCTGCGCAGGGTCCCGGGTCTCCACCAGGATCCCGTGTACGCCCTTTTCGAGCACATTGAGGGCCAGTTCTGCCTCCTCGACATTGCTCACCCTGGCGATGATCCGGTCGGATGCGGCCACGAGGTTTTCCAGGGGGATGACCGTCCAGTCGGTGGTCGTGACCACCACCATCCCCCCGCCAGCAAGCTGGGCCGCCTTCTCCTCGCTCTCTTTCGTGCTGATCTCCACCCAGAACACGTCCTGCCCGGGCACGAGGTCCCCGTCGGGAGCGATGGTGGTGATGCGGCCGAGCTCCCGCGCCGCTGCGGCCTCATCGACCACCAGCGCATCGGCGCCGCTCTCGATGGCCGTTGTGGCAAGCTCCTTGTCCCAGGGCCGCACATCCACCCAGAGGGCCTTCATTCCCGCGCCTCCATGGCGATCCCCGGGTCGACACCCTCGTGGACCGTCCGGCAGATAGCCCGCACGAACGCGGCTGGAGAAGTGCGCTGGAATGCGTTTCGCCCGATGCATACGCCGGCAGCACCTGCAGCGATGGCATCGCGGATTGCATGCAAGGTGGCGAGATCTCCGGTCTTTTCACCCCCGGCGATGAGCACGGGCACGGAACACCCATTCGTTATGGAGCGGAAAGTCTCCGGATCACCGGTGTAGTTGGTCTTGATGAGATCGGCTCCCAGTTCCTCGGCAACACGCACGCAGTGCCCGATCGCCTGCGGATCACGGGAATCGATGCCTTCGCCGCGGGGATAGATCATCACCATCAGAGGTATTCCCCAGCGGTTGCATTCTTTGGCGATGCGCCCAGCCTCCTCGATCATCCGCGATTCATTGGGTGCCCCGAGATTGACATGGATGGACACGGCGTCCGCCCCGAGGGCGATCGCCTCCTCCACCGTACAGACGAGCACCTTGTCGTTGGGATCGGGGTTGAGCGAGGTGCTCGCGGAGAGGTGGACGATGAGCCCGATGTCGCGTCCACCCTTCCGGTGGCCGTGTTTGACCATCCCCTTGTGCAGGACGATGGCGTTCGCCCCGCCCTCGCTCACCGCGGATACCACACGGGGCATGTCCGTGAGGCCCTCGATCTGGCCAAGCGAGAACCCGTGGTCCATGGGAACGATCACCGTCTTTCCCGTATTCCGATCCAGTATCCGCTCAAGTCGTATCTCTTTTCCAATCATGTCACACCACCTTTCAGGAATTCCAGCGCCTCATCGGCGCTGCGCCCCTCATGCACAATCATCGCCGCCGCCCGCACAAAGCGTGCAGGGGCGGGGTGCTGGAATGCATTCCTGCCGATCGATATCCCGGCAGCACCGCCCTGCATCGCCCCCTCGATGAGCGCCAGAGTCGATGCATCGTCGGTCTTCGAACCCCCCGCGACCACCACAGGGACATGGCAGCCGCGCGTCACTTCACGGAAACTATCCGGATCGCCGGTGTACGGGGTCTTGACAATATCGGCCCCCAGTTCCGAGGCCACGCGCGCGGCAAGTTTCACGTGTTCGACGCCTTTTTCGTCAATGATCTTTCTGCCCCGGGGGTACATCATGGCGAGGAGGGGCATCCCCCACGCCATGCACTCCACGGCAATCGTTCCCAGGTCCTGGAGCATACGCGCCTCTGAATCCGCTCCGATATTGATATGGACGGAAACTGCGTCGGCGCCCATTCTCAGGGCATTGGTGACGCTGTTGACCAGGACCTTCTCATTGGGATCGGGGGCGATGCTCGTGCTCCCGGAGAGGTGCAGTATGAGCCCGATATCCCTCCCTCTCTTGCGGTGGCCGTGCAGGGCAAGCCCCACGTGGCCGAGCACCGCATTTGCACCGCCCTCGGCGACGAGATTAACGCTCCGCTCAAGGTCAACGAGCCCTTCGATCGGGCCATTGCTCACTCCGTGATCCATCGGGACGATGATGGTAGTTCCGGTGTCACGGTTTATAATTCGTTCCAGGCGAATTTGTTTTCCACTCATAGATATACACCACCTCCCCTCACGACCGCATGTGCAGGATGAGAGGAGAAAAATTACCAATATGCAAAGAAAAATGCAAAGAAAAACCGGAGCGCATACGCTCCAGAAAGCGCGTTCACAAAAGGAGAAACCCGACAGGGCCAATCCAATGTGTGGAGGCGGGCTCTTCGACTAACCGAGATAAAAGCGTTCACCGGCGAAAAAACATTCACCACACATTGCTCTTAGGTGGTTATGATGACTATAAATATATATCGTCGGCTCACGCATCGCGATGCAAAAAGACCGGTTTTTCCCCTATTCGCCCGAGACGCTCAAGCGATGGAAGCGGTTAAACAAAATGCTTAACCACTGATACCCACTAAATGATAACAAATGATCAGGATCGGTTTGCTGGGTTGCGGGAACGTGGGGCATGTGCTGGCCAAATACCCTGCAGACATCGAGATTGCCGCGGTCTATGACATTATCCGCGAACGGGCGGAAGAGATTGCCGCTGCGACAGGCGCGAAGGTCTGCACCCAATTTGAGGACTTTATCATCGGCGATTTCGACCTCGTGGTGGAGGCAGCATCGGTGAATGCCGTAAAGGAATACGCAGAGGAGATTCTCACGCGGGGAAAGGATCTCGTAATCCTGAGTGTCGGCGCGCTCTCCGATCACGCATTCTACACGCGCCTCGAAGAGACGGCACGTGCAGCCGGGAAAAGAATCTATATCCCCAGCGGAGCGATCATAGGGCTTGACAACCTGAAAATTGGCCAGATCACAGATATAAAGCGTCTCACCCTCAGAACGACGAAAAACCCCGCGTCGCTTGGCATCACCGCAGACAGAAAGAGGCTCGTATTCCGCGGAACGGCGCACGATTGCATCAGGGAGTTTCCCAAGAACATCAATGTCGCCGTCGCCCTTGAACTCGCCGCAGGACGTGAAGCGGACGTCGAACTCTGGGTGGATCCTTCGGTCGACAGAAATATTCACGAAATCTTTGCCGAAGGAGCATTCGGGGATATTCATATCATGGTTCGCAATACGCCGAGCCCTGAAAACCCCGCGACCAGCTACCTTGCGGCACTGTCTATTATCACCCTGCTTCGCAACCTGGAACGACCGATCTCGGTGGGTACGTGAGCATGATTGATACAATTCAGGAATTAAAACGTAAGAAAGACGCAGTGATTCTGGCGCACAACTACCAGCTGCCGGAGATCCAGGATATCGCAGATTTTGTGGGGGACAGCCTCGAACTTGCGCTCAGGGCGAACGCGGTTACCGAGCGGATGATCGTCTTCTGCGGTGTGCTGTTCATGGCGGAGACCGCAAAAATACTCAATCCCGATAAAAAGGTGATTCTGCCGGTAAAAGAGGCCGGCTGCCCCCTCGCGGACCAGCTTACGCCGGATATGCTCCGGCAGGCGAAACATGAGCACCCCCGCGCAGGAGTGGTGGTCTACGTGAACAGCACTGCAGAGTGCAAGGCGGTTGCGGATATCGTCTGCACCTCCGCAAACGCCGTCGAGGTGGTTCGGTCCCTCGATGCCGAAGAGGTCATTTTTGGCCCCGATGCAAACCTCGCAGCATTCGTCCAGAAATCGGTGCCGGAAAAGACCATCATCCCCGTTCCTGCCACCGGACACTGCTACGTGCATACGGCGTTCACCCTCCACGACGTCGAGGAGGCCCGCATACGCGGGGGGAGGATCATCTGCCATCCCGAATGCACGCGAGAAGTCCAGGAACATGCAGACGTGATCGCCTCCACCGGTGGCATGGTCAGGGTCGCAGAGGAGAGCGGGCTCTGGCACGTATTCACCGAGAAAGAGATGGGGTATCGGTTGAAGACCCTTCACCCGGACAGAACCTTCCTGACCAAAGAGGGGGCGATCTGCCACGACATGAAACTCACAACCCTCGCTACCCTGAGAAGGGCGCTCGAGACGGAGGAGCACGAGATTACCCTTCCCGCCCACATCATGCAGGAGGCTCGGACCGCCATCGAACGGATGATCGCCCTGCACAGGTAGGATCGTGCATGGAATGGATAGAGGATCTGGTGAAATTTGTCAGGGAGGACGCACCATTCGGGGATGTGACCACCGAAGCTGTCATCCCGGACATCTCCTGTGTCGCACGCATCCAGGCGAAACAGGACGGCATCATCGCAGGCCTTGCCGAGGCCGGAGCACTCTTTTCCCACTTCGGAGCGACCGTACAGCAATACGCCCCTGACGGAAACCAGGTCCATTCAGGCCAGGTTCTCATGGAGCTTTCCGGGAACGCCTCCGCCATTCTGCTGGTGGAACGGACTGCGCTGGACCTCATCGGGCGGATGAGCGGGATCGCCACCCGCACACGGGCATTCACCGCCGTCGTGAAGTGCGTCAACCCGAAGGTGGCGGTGGCGGCGACGCGAAAGACCTGCCCTGGCCTGAGAATGCTCGACAAAAAAGCCGTAATACTCGGGGGCGGCGAACCTCACCGCCTCTCCCTCTCAGACCAGTTCCTTATCAAGGACAACCACCTGGTACTCGTCTCCATGGAACAGGCGATACGGGCGGCACGCTCCCGGAGCAGGTATAAAAAAATCGAGATAGAAGTGGGAAGCCCTGACGATGCGATCAGGGCTGCAACGCTTGGCGCCGACATCATCATGCTGGATAATATGGGCCCGGGAGAGGTGCAGACAACGCTCGACCGCTTGAAAGAGCACGGGCTTCGGGAGCGTGTGATCATTGAGGTCTCGGGAGGCATCGACGAGGATACCATATCCGACTTCGCAAGGCTCGATGTGGATGTCATCAGCATGGGCACCCTCACCCACTCGGTCAGGAATTTTGATGTCAGTCTCACCGTGTTGCCCGGTGAACAAACGATTTTCCTCTCATAATCCACTCCTTCTTTTCGGTCTCCCCCACAGGGATGCATTCCCCCTCTCACCGGTAAATCCGCCACTGTCAGGCATGGAAACGGGGAAATCCAAAGAGTTATACCGGGGAAGAAACCACCGCTTGTTGAGGGATATGGATGGCCCCGATTCCGAGCAATGAAGTGGAAGAATCCAGTGTGGCAAAACTGGAACAGGAAAAAGCAATCGCCGATCTGATACCGCTCCTCAAGCACAAATACCTTAACGTCCGCTGGAGGGCCGCCGAAGCGCTCGGCCGTCTGGGGGATCACCGTGCCGTGCTCCCGCTCATCGAGGCACTTGACGATGAGTTCGTGGACGTGCAGTGGATTGCCGCCCGCTCACTCGGTCAGATCGGGGATCCGGTTGCCGTGGAACCGCTGCTGCGCTGTCTCTCGCATGAGAGCAAATGGGTCCGCCTCGCCGCAGCACAGGCACTCGGGCTCATCGGGGACACGCGGGCCGTCGAGCCCCTGATCGCAGCCCTCTATGATCCCAAGGACAAGGTGCGCAAAAATGCCGCCTTCGCACTGGGAAAGATCGGCGACGAAAGGGCGATGGAGCCCATACGCGCACTTCTGCAGGACCCTGATGAGGGTGTGCGGCTCGCGGCCGAGGCGGCGCTCAGGCACCTCGAAAAATAACGATATTACTCTTTTTTACCGTAATGCAGCGAGCGAAGCGAGCTATCCTGTATGCGGACTACCCTAAAAAAAAGATTAGATGAGTTTGAAGAACGGGTGTTCCTCGGACTGGACTTCGATGCCGAACTCGCGTGCTGCCTCGAGAATCACGATATCCGTGTATGCCTGAGCAGTTATAATTGCCTCGACATTCTCGATCGGACCGTACATGATCAGGTCGGCACCGAGCGTGCTCGCGATCATGTTGCAGCCGATATCGGGGGCGGACCATGCCGCCTGGATGATACCGTCCATGCCGCCCTTGTAGTGGTGCGACATCTGCGCGAGGAGCGCGTCTTTGCCCTCGTAGGCCGCTGCGAGCACGGAGGGGTTCTTCTTGGTTCCTCTCCAGCGCTTGAGCCACGTCCACGACACGGTCATGTTGTGGTACGCACCACCGGTGGGCAGCCCATGGATCGCCTTGCAGGCAAGGATCTCACGGTATGCGCCGCCAGATCCAAGGCCGAGCGGGGTTGCCGCCGTGTCGAGGATGGGGCGGGTGATGCCGCACTCCTCTGCGATTGCGAGCATGCTCTTTTCCTGACCGGCCACGCCACCTTCGGCGAGCACCTTCTCACGGCCGATGACAGAGGGGTCGCCGGGGTTGAAGGCGAGCACGATTGCCGAGCTCACGTCGCTGTTCTTCAGCGCCTCCATGTTCTCCGGGGTGATGGACCCGTTGATCGAGTTGTAGATGGCACGGTCCGCGAGACCGACCTCGGTCACGTACTCACAGGCGTGGGCAAGTGCCGGGGGAAACGATGAATCCATCAGGAACGCGGTCTTGTTGTCTATGCTGTCGAACCAGTTGAAGTAGCTCTCGAATGCTTCCGCGGACTCCGAGATCATCTGGATGAAGTGGGGAATCCCCGTGAGATCGGATAATTCAAGACAGCGGTTCCAGAGGGCCTCTGCGAGGTCCTTGTTAATGACGCCTTTCTCGTCGTCAAGTACAACTTCGTGCTTGTTGTAGAAGATTGATGCACCGAGAACCGTTGGATACTCCCCGGGCTGGCCACCAATCTTGGTACCATTGAAATCATGCACGGTCTGCTCTTTATCAAATTTGAACATATTTGTCAATCCTCCTTACATCAATCCACCCAGTTTGGGGAGTAGAACCAGCAACATCACGAATACAAACAACCCTGCAACCAGGCCATAGAGAATACCGATGTCACGGCCAATTTTGCGGCCGACACGCTGCGCGATTTCTGCATCGGCAAATTCGATATTCTCTTCAATTGCATTCAGTCGCTTCTCAATTTCAAGGAATTGCGGGTTTACACCGGCGACAGCGACTTCGGCGGCTCCTCCTTCTTCCTTGACCTCGACGATCATCGCATCGCCTTCGAAGGCACCGGGATCACGGCCTTTCAGCTCGTTGATCTTGGCGGTGATCGCTCCCATGTCCTCCGATTCCATGATGTTGACGACTTCGACCTGCTCCTGGAACCGCTTGATCGCCGCGTCATCGAGGTTCTCGATGAACGGAATCGCACCCTTGGTCCCGACGATCTTTCCGCCCTCCACGCCGTTCGCGTGCAGCGCAATGAAACTCTCGCCGGCGAGGTGGCCTTTCACCTCAGTTCCGCAGGCGATGACAAACCGGATGTTCGGATTCGAGATGATGTTTGCGATGATCTTCTCAAGACCAAGGTTCTCGGTCTTGCATGAACCACAGATGGCCGCTCCCGCATCGCAGATTCCCTGCTCGTCGAGGTGGGAACCCATCGTGACCACGGCCACGGAGCTCTGCGCATCGCCAGAGTGGAAGTCACCCTGGACAATCGGCCATCCACTGGCCGGAGATTTTTTGTCTGCCATTTACATCATCCCCATGAAAAATACGGGCAACACCACAAGAATCATCGAAATGACGAGGCCAATGGCAAACCCGATGATACCCGAGTCCATGATACCGGATTCCAGCTTGTTGGTACGGGCCAGGATCTGCGCCTTGTAGCGTATTTCGGCCATCATCTGGTTGATGGCTGCCATGCGGATGGGGCCGCCAGACTTTTGTTCTTCTTCTGCCATTCTCTCTCACCCCATTAACAGGAAGCCCAGCAGGGCAAACGACACGATCAGTCCGATCATGAGGCCTTCAACTTTCCCGGAGTAGACACCAGCTGCGAACCGGTCACGATACCCGATGTCGGTCACCATCATCTGGATGGTCTTCATCCGGGCATGGATGAGTGCGAGTTCACCGGAAAGCGGTCTCGCTTCACCGACACCCTCTTCACCAGCGCCGGCCTCTTCCTTGACCTCGACGATCATCGCATCGCCTTCGAAGGCACCGGGATCACGGCCTTTCAGCTCGTTGATCTTGGCGGTGATCGCTCCCATGTCCTCCGATTCCATGATGTTGACGACTTCGACCTGCTCCTGGAACCGCTTGATCGCCGCGTCATCGAGGTTCTCGATGAACGGAATCGCACCCTTGGTCCCGACGATCTTTCCGCCCTCCACGCCGTTCGCGTGCAGCGCAATGAAACTCTCGCCGGCGAGGTGGCCTTTCACCTCAGTTCCGCAGGCGATGACAAACCGGATGTTCGGATTCGAGATGATGTTTGCGATGATCTTCTCAAGACCAAGGTTCTCGGTCTTGCATGAACCACAGATGGCCGCTCCCGCATCGCAGATTCCCTGCTCGTCGAGGTGGGAACCCATCGTGACCACGGCCACGGAGCTCTGCGCATCGCCAGAGTGGAAGTCACCCTGGACAATCGGCCATCCACTGGCCGGAGATTTTTTATCTGCCATTTTTTATCACCTCAAATCAATCCAAACAGGATAATTCCCGCGACAAACAGTCCGATAGCCATACCATACCAGAACGCTGTGACACCACCGGCAATCCCGAGCACACCTTCACGGTTCTTGAACGAGGCGAGGAAGTTCCCTTCTGCCGAGAGCATGCCGACGATATCGTCAGCAATCGCTTCGAGTTCTGCAACCTTATCGATGACCGGTGCCAGTGACTCGCCCATGGTCGTAACGACCCCGAGGAACGGGTCGGCCACGAGACCAAATTCGGGTAACACTTCAATGTATCCCATCATGCACCACCCTTTGGTTCACGAATCGGCTTTGCATCCAGCCAGGCAAAGGCATCCCGCTTGGAGAGTTTGATGTACTCCATATAGGTGTAGATCCACCCGACGAATGCCACGATAAAACCGAGAATCGCCGCCCCGACGGAGAGGAACGCAAACGACATGACCGCAACGGCGATCATGCTCAGGAAACCGCACTCAGCCGCACACATCTGGGTCCTGTCCTGTGACTCGTTGGGCCCGAGGCAGGCGTTGAACGGGTGCTGGATGGCGATACCGCCGAGCATGAAAATCACCGCGATCACGCTGCCGCCGATGAGCGAGACAGAGTAGGTCGCAACCTCGATGCCGAAGAACGTGGTCGATCCGGCGATCATATCAAGGAACGCGAACGAACCGGTTGCCATTGATGAGAATCCCAGCAGGATCAGCGCACCGGCAATGGTCAGTTCGGTAAGCATGCGGATCATCACCGGGATGTTCATGTTCAGGACCTTGTCAGAGAGGAACCCGAGAATGACACCGAGGACTGCGGCAATAATTACCGCCCCGATCGGGGAAGCAACACCCATCTTGGTTGCGAGGAGCATTGCAATGACACCTGACCCGAGCGAGATCATACCGGCCGACGGGACGCCTGTTCCGATACCATAGCTGCAGAGGGTCTTGATGGAATCAGTTCCCCACCAGATTGCGAACACCGCACCGATGCCCCCGAAGAATGAGAACAGCTGCGTTCCGGTGAGGACATTCAGGTAGGTCAGGTAAATGGCCACGAGGGATCCGACGAGTCCGATCGCCATGATCCTGTCGTGCGGCACACCACCTTCAGATACTTCAACTTTAACCGACATTTTTCCACCTCAGAGTGCAACCACCATGATTGCCACCATTCCGCAGACTCCCGAGGCAACTGCCGCAGCGATGACTGCCCGCGGGAACCGCTTGAACTTGGGGTCGTGCGGCCCTTCGATGGTACCGGTGATGTTGTATGCGGTCAGCACGGCGTTGATAAGGAACATACCCACCGCGAAAATTCCGGCCAGCGAAACTGCCACCGGCAGAACCTCTTCGAGCGGCACGTTGTAGAGAATCGGCAGTGCCGCTTCGTAGACGCCGAGCAGCTCGAGATAGATGAGCGTTCCGCCGAGACCGCCGAGCGTTCCGCCGATCACACCTCCCACGTAGGAGATGAACGGCAGGCCGTGTCCCTCGGTTCCCTGCGACTTGTACTGCGGGAACGTGTCACCGGTGATGGGGTCCTTGTCGACCTTACCGGACGCGGACGGAATCCCCATGCCGAAGACGTAAATGACGTTCACCATCAGACAGGTGATTGCCATCATCAGGCCGCCGCCGACCGCGCCGGCACCGAGCGCCACGGCAAAGCCGAGTTCAGCCGCCCACGCACCGCCGAAGAGGCCAGCGAGACCGGCACCAGCGGCGAGCATTGCCACACCGGTTGCGATACCGGGTGCCTGCCCCATTGCTGCCGGCGCACCGCCGACCGGGACAAAGTGCACGCCGAACCCGATGAGGGCTCCACCGATGATGATGCCGATGAGGGCGATGGTACCGCCCGTCGAGGCGATGAAGAATGTAATGCCGAGAGCGATGAGAAGCACCACGATGCCGATAACCGAAGCCGTCGGGTTGATTCCTTCACCGCCGGCAGCTGCTCCACCAAGTGCGCTCATGATGCTGCCTCCTCTGCTTCTGCGGGAGCTTCGGCGTACGGACCGAAGGTGTTGCGCGCCCATGTCTCCACATAGCGGTCGATGACCGTGAAGATGAGAATAATCACGACACCGGCGATGACCGCACCCCATCCTGCGGCGAACGACTCGAAGAGCACAGTACGCCAGAGTTCAAAGAACACGATCAGGCCGAAACAAATCCCTGATGCCGGACCGGCGAGCTTGGAAGTGAACCAGCCGTTGTCAAGCGAACTGCGCTGGCCGGCTTCCGCGTAGCGGACGATGTTTCCGGAGGCGGAAATCGGTACGCCAGCGCCGAACTTCTGCTCCTGGTATTGCCGCTCCTTACCATAGAACGGATTTCCGGTTGCAGAACCGGCTGCACCGAGCGCGATACCCCAGACCAGGCCCAGAAGCGGCAGTGGGAAGGGGTGACCAAGCGCGGCGACCATCAGGTAGCACATCGAAATCGTGGTGAAAATCGCCACAAAGGCATGCGCCATGGTCACGGTCGTCACCGATTTCAGAATATCGATGTAGACCGGCTGTTCGAACTTTGCGAGACTCGCCGTTCGTCCCAGGTATGCCGTCGTTGCATAAACACCCTGGACAAAGACTGCAATCGCAGCACCAACGATGAGGGCAAGAATCGCATTCAGATTGATCGCCATCAGCGCCCACGCTATGCCGGCTCCGAGAGCACACCAAAGGCCATATGCGGGGGGTTCACCGGAAATTGCTTTGTTGTATATCCGGTGAATGTACCCCATCTGCGGAGCGAGCTGAACCTGTGAGTTCGGGTCACCCTGTGATCCGATATCAGATTCAGTATCTTCCGCTGCACCAGCCACGGTGGCAAGGGCTCCGGCTAATGCGGTAACGCCAATGCCGAGTACTAGGTTTTCAACCATTTAGGCATCCTCCTGCGTGCCACATGCACAAGTAATACAAACCCTTTTTGGTTCATTTAACAGTGGGTAAGGGCTTTATTAAAGGTTTCGAAAAGATGACCGTGTTTTGTGGGAATTTCTGAAAAATGCGGCAGAATTTAAGATTTACGCTGTTGTGAATTGAGTTAGTGAAAAAAAGGTTGTGTTGGGGTTAGCGGGCCGGGATGATGAGCGAACGCTCGCCAGCCGGATTGAATTCGCGGATTGCACCCTTTGCGAACTCGCGGCGGGGCTCGGCCATGTCGAACTTGAGCGAGGGGTCGGCGAAGCAGACCGCCACACGCGGGTCGTAACAGAACGCGTCGCCACGTCCGTAGTGGGCACCACCGACGATAGCGGCGTACTCTCCCTGGTGACCGACGTTCATCGCGTAGTTCGGGTAGTTCGGTCCGCGGAGTTCTCCGATCAGACCCTCGTCGGGCCGGATGGCCAGCGAGTTTGCGGAACCACACTGGTCCTGCAGGTCGTAGCCGAAGAAGCCGAGACGCGACCAGCCCTCCTTGTGCAGGAGCATGGAGAGGTACCATCCGTTCAGACCGGCGTTGGAGTTGCCGGTACCGATGGAACAGGTCAGACCGGATGCGGCGGCGATGACGCCTGCACGCTGGGAACCGCCGAAGTGGTCCTCCATCATGGTCGGGAACTGCTCGTACTGCTCCATGGCGTTGAGGGTGACCTCGGTGGCGAGATCGTTGACAACCTCCTGGGATGCCTTCACACGGTCGCCTACGGCCGGGTTCGCCCAGTCGACACCGTACTTGTCCTTCACGTAGTCCATACCGTAGTAGGTGTACTCGTCAAGGATGTTGTCGGTGTATGCTGCGGTCGCATACTGGGTGAAGCCGACACCGCCGGACATGTAGGATCCGAGCCAGATCTGGTCGAAGAGCATGGTTCCGGCACCGACGACCTCGAGGGAGGCGCGGGCGGGGTCCTTCGGGTATTTCCTGTTGGCCTGGATGATGTCGGAGAAGAGACCGAACTTGATACCACCGGGCTCGTTCGGACCGCGGGCGCGGCGTGCGGGCAGGATGGATGCCATCTGGATAACACCGGCGTGCTTTGCGGCGTAGGACAGGTCAGCGACGGCTGCCTCTCCCGCACACATGCGGTAAGCGCCGATGTAGGACATACCGATCTGCATGGCAGACCAGCGGCTGGTGGTTCCACCGTCACAGGTCCTGGACACGATGGTCGGGATGTGGATTGCCTGCCAGAGGCCCTTGCCGACGGCTGCCTTGAGTGCGGCGCCCTGTTCTGCCGGGAAGAGCTTGTCGATGTTGAGCAGGAACTGGGGCTCGATGTCGTCAGCGATTGCGTCGTCACCGGTAAAGACCTTGACGTAACAGTCATCGACCACACCGGGGTGCGTCTCCACCATGTGCTCCTGAACGACGGCTGCACCGGGCATGGCGTGGTTCAGGACGTGGAGGTACTCGTTGATGGTCTCAGGGGTGACCTCCTTGCCGAGACGCTTCTGCAGGGTCTGGTGGGCGAGGTCCATGCCGACGATAACCGTCCTGCGGATTTCGTCCCAGAACTGCTGCATGGCAGCGTTGTTGACGAAGTGCAGGTCGTCGCCCTCCACGTAGACACCGGACTGGCTGACCTGGTAGGTCATCAGCTGGCGCTGGCCGAGCGGGATACCGCCGAGGTGGCAGCGTACGGGCTCGTACATGTCCATGCCACGGGCCATCTCAGCAGCCTTGCTTGCCTTGATGAACTCCTGCTTCCTGGGAGACTGGGCAAGTCCGCCGAAGCGGTAGTACGTGGTGTTCACTGCCTCGGGATCCTGGCCCTGGAACTTCTCTTTCAGTGAGTCAAGGAACAGTTTTTGTGCTCTCTCAATTTTTGCCATCTCAATCACTCCTTGGGCATGAATCCATATTTAGTCCTCAGCGAGTGGATACGCTGGACATATTCGACATATTCCTGGTCATCACGGTAGGGGACACCGACGAGCGAGTGGAAGATGGTCGAGTGTGCCTTGAGCCATGCCTCGTCCATCGGCTTGCCGACGTTGACCTCACGGTCGAGGGGCTCGCCGATCTGGTTCTTGACGTACTTGACGTTGCCGTCGCCCATGAGCAGACAGCGCTGGAGCATGTCGAACATCATTCCGTCCTCTGCGAGACGCAGGGAGTGCCCGTGCACGGTTGCACCGCGGACGCTGCATCGTGCGGAGTCAAACATCTCGGTCTCCATGAGGAACTTGGAGTACCCCTCGAGGTCACGCTCGCGGCACTCCACGATCTGACGGCCGGAGAGCGTACCGGGGTCGATGCCGCGGAAGCGGTAGCAGTAGGTATACGTACGCTGGTAGGGCTGGCTGGGTGCGTTAAACATCGAGTCGGTAAACTGGATGTAGCGGACGCGGTCGCCGGCCTTGGCACCCTCGGTCGGGGTGACAATCTTCCGGATCGGACAGTCGGGCTCGCCTGCCTCGGCAAGCGGCGGGTGTGCAGTTGGATATGCGGCACCCGGTGCACGGTGACCGAGAATCAGCACGACGTCCTCATCGGTGACATCGCGAACTTTCTCAAGCTTGTTGTTGGGGTTCATCTGTTTGCGCCGGTTTTCGGCGATCACAGAGGTACCCGGCCCATATTGGGGTGTATATGCCATGTTCTTTTCACCTCATTTTCTCATTTTGATAACACGATTAACTGCTGCAATGACTTCTGCCAGTTTTTCACGGGTCGGGGTCTGCCCGCGGGTAATGCCGCTCACGATATCCACGACCGTCCCCTTCGTTTTGATGTCCTCGGGGGCAGGCATGACTGTTGCGGTTTTGACGCCCACTCTGGCAAGATCCTCATAATCGATCGGTACCTGCGTGACCACCACCGCATCGACCTTGCAGTGCTCCAGGATGAACCTGACCTTTGCAACCACATGGGAGCGGACATTACCATGATGGAGAATTGCTACCTTGTGCTGCTCGATCTGGCGTATTTCCTTTTCGGTAAGGCCAAAATATGCTCCGGTCACTGCGGCTGATGTGGCTGTACCCGGGGGGACACCTGCACCGGCATTGAGCACCAGCGTGCTGACGCTGAACTCAACGCCTTCACGGCGAAGGCCGGAGGTGATGTCACAGACGGGCTTTGTCACGTGGCGTCGTCCCGGCGACATGGCCACCACGATCACATCGGGATACCGGCACTCGGAGATCGTGCCCCGCTGGGCGAGGCCTCCTCCTTTGCCCATTCCCATGGAATCGCGGCAGTCAACCACCTGGGTAACGCGACCGATCGGCATGATTACTTCAATCCCTGTAGGATCACAGGACCGCCCTTCTTTCCGGGGTCCATAAGCCCTATCATCGCTTCATCCGCTTCAGGTCCGTATTTCGCATAATCGACAAGCGAAGGCTTCGTCTTCATGAAAATGCCTTCCTGAAGCGTGTACGGAATTTCCGTAAAGAATTCGTCGCAGACGATCCTCACTTCCTCGATGACGCCCTCGTCCTCTACTTCGAGGACAATCTGCCCCACCTGAACCTGGAGCTCCACCTCGGTGTCGCCCACCTTGATGATTCTCCTTGCGGTATGGGGATTGGGCGCCCCCCTGGCCGGGCCATAGGGGACGGTTGCGGGGAGGCGGGGGCCGTTGACGAGCATCCTGCGGATACCGCACACCTTCCCAATAGCATTGAGGAGGCGTTCCGCGGTCTCGGGCTTGAGCATCCGGAGAGGGACAATCCTGCACTGGGGATAGCTGGCTTCGGTCATTCGTATCGACACTCAGGTATTCAGACACCCTTTGCGATTTCCTGGATGGGCTTTGCGAACACATCGATCTGTCCGAAGGTGTCCTGGTAAACCTTGGATGTACCCTCGGGAGAGAACATCTGGGTGCCCGCGTCAAGGGCGGCTGCGGCGACCACACACGGGATTGCCACACCGGCTGCGTGCCTGGTCACGACGTGGTTTCCGTTGAAGACACCGGGACCACCGCCACCATAGATGGAGTGGCTGAAGAACGAGAACCCGACCGCAGTTCCCATCACACGGCCGTAGTCACAGCCGGGCAGACCGGTCTCGTGCTCGATCAGGTCGTTGAAGTAAAGCAGGGTCGAGGAGACTGCCTGTGCGAAACGTCCAGCACCACAGTTGACCATGGTTGCGGCCATGGTTCCCGCGGACGTGTAGGCGTTCCAGAGCATGGGGTCCTTGGTGTCGTAGTACTGGAAGTATCCGCCCTTCTTGCCGGGCATGATAACCTTGTCCTCGATGGCGCGCTCGACGAGCGACTGGACGACTGTTCCGATGGTTCCGTTTGCGCCGTTTGCTTTCACCAGGTCGTATACCAGGTTGTTTGCGTTCAGACCCTGGTATGCGTAGGCGAGGAGCTGGGCACGCTCGAAGGGACCGATTGCCGCTCCCATCTCGAACTCTCCTGCCTGTTCGAGAGTCGAGGAGAGGGCTGCTCCCTGCATGGCGTTCCTGTTGGTCATCATGACCACGTGGTTGACCGGGATGTTACGGAGCGCGTAGCCGAGACCTTCGTTGTTCTGGGGAATGGTGAGCACAGACGCCACGTTTGCGCCCTCAAGGTCCATGGTGTGCGGGTATCCGCCCCAGACGGCTGCCTTGACCATGGATCCGTCGTAGGCGCCGACGTTGAACTCGTCGATGATCGCGTAGGTGGTTGCGGACGCCACCGAGGTAATTGCTGCATCGTAGGTGGATGCTGCCTCGATACGGGCCTTGGGCACCTGGACGAGGAGCAGCTTGCCACCGGCGAACTCCTTGATTTCGGTGTCGTCGCCATCCTCAACCTGCACCATATCTTTGATCCTGGCCACAACAGCGTCCTTGTTGCCCTTGATGTCGAGGTCGAGCTCACGACCAACAATCTGGCCTTTGCACACCTTTCCGGTCTTCAGGCCATCCTCGATCTTGCCGAGCTGGACTGCAATTTGCCTCTTGCAGCTGTCGATGATCTTCTTGGTCGCAGGGTTGACGAGGGGACTTACCTTCTCGAGCGTGACACCGCTCTTCAGGAGCTTGCCGCCATCGTCATAGAGGTCGATAGTTTCCGAATATTTTGCCATAATTTTCCTCCTTTAATCTTAGTTGCAATTCATTGTAGTAACTGAATGCTGCCATGCAGATAGCATGTCGATAATCTATGCTAGTCACTATGCGCGTCCCCGCTTGGGACAATTGAATAGTATTCTATCTCGGTATTTAAGCATTGCCAATATTCTTCTCTATAGAGGCCGGAAAATAAAATTTAAAATGACTGATAATCAAGTGAGAACGGGCGTATCTCCCGGATAGTTGACATTGTGTTAAAAAGTCGCTATAAAAGTATTACGACTTGCGTCATATGACTGAGATTAATGAGAATGGACGCATGCGCCCCCTGCAAAAATAGTTAGTACTTGAGATAGAGCTTGCCGTACACGGTTTCGCCCTTTCTCCGGGGGTGGCGTTCACCCATGTCGCCCTTGTAACAGGCGAACCTGCCGCTCACGCCATCCACCTCTAGGTCAGCATCCTCGACGTGCTGGAAGCCGGGCATCATGACCTCGATATCACCGAAGACATAGATCTCGCCCTCCACCATCTGGCCGCCAACCTTGCTCTTGGCATCGCCCTTGACAATGATTGTGCCGCCTTCCTGGTGCGTTCCTACGTGGACATCCACATTGCCGTTGACGATGATCTCGCCGCCCCGCATGAAGGTGCCGATATCGCTGCCGGCGTTGCCGCCGACGCGGATGACGCCTCCCTGCATACCGCGCCAGTCGCCGCGGTAGGCTGCGCCGAGGTAGTTGCCGGCGTTGCCCGCAACATTGATCTCACCGCCGGTCATTCCCATGCCGGCGAAGGCATCCGCATCACCGTTCACGGTGATCGTTCCGCCTTCCATCCAGGCGCCCACGTACATGTCGGCGTTGCCCTTGACGAGAATGCTCCCTTCGGTCATCTTCATGCCGATGTACTTGACCCGTGAGACATCGCCGTCGATCACAATGGTGGTCTCGGCGGCGGATGTGCCTCCCTCACCGGCGACCTTGAAAAACTCGCCGAGCGTGTACTGGGTGTTGCCGATAAAGACGTGGAGGTCAGCGATCTCGGCGGCCTTCTTTCCGGCAAATACATCGGGTTTGATGTTGTCTGCCTCGAGGCGGAGATCGGGAACCTTGGTCGGGGTTAAGGTAACTGTTGCCATTTTCCGTTCACCTCACTGGGTTGCATCCACCTCGATCACGTACGGGTTCGGCACATAGTGATGTGCGTACACCTCGTAGTTGGCCTGATTCACGGAATAGTACCGCTTGAACTTCTCTGCGATATCGCGTTCGACCTGCGGATTCTCGTTCACCTTGCAGTCCACCCAGAAGGTGCGCTTGTTGCCGTTGCTGACAACCTGGCCTTCTTTGACAACAACCTCGCCGCCCTTGATGAGATACTGCGCGTTGGAGAATGCACGCTCGATATCTTCGGGATCTTCGGACGTCTCCGGGTTGTACGGGTACACCGCCACGTCGCCCTCCATACCGGGCTTGAGCGATCCAAACATCGCTTCGAGACCGAGCGCTTTGGCCGGTCCGGCACGGGTCATCTGGGCGAGCTCGAAGAGGGTGATCTCGCGGTCGATCTCGCCGATGTAGCAGCGGTCACGGACCGTGTTGCCGTACTTGAGCACGTTGTCGAGCATATCCTCACGGGCCGCCTTGCTCATCAGCCACTTGTACACACGCGGGTACCGGATGAACGGTCCTGCGTTCGGATGGTCGGTGGTGATGAAGGTCCGCATGGGATCTTTTGCGTAGAGACCGAGTTCAAGGCCGATCGCCCACTGGGCCCCCGCTATGAAAGTCTTGGGGCTGTAGATGTAGGGCACGACACCGGCCGCCGTCTCTAGCTCCACATCGGTGTTGACCCACTTCAAGTGGTTCAGCTCGGTGAGGTGGTGCTCGAACGGCCCGTCCGCCGTCATGGTGGTGGTCTCGTCGAGCGTCACCACGCCGAGGTCGATGGTGATGTTGTCCTGGCTGTTGACGTAGTCGATGACTTCCTTTGACTTGGACTCGAAACTCTTCGAGGCATAGGACTCGCCGCCGTAGGAGTGGAACTGCAGGTGGGTATGGTGCAACACCTGCTCACGGCCGAATTCATTGCGTGCCTTGATGCCCTCGGCCTGTTTGAGCGTATCCAGCGTCACGGTGAAATTGCCGGGCTCTCCAAGGGAGTTGGAGTGCACGTGCATGCAGTGCGGCAGACCGAGATACTCGTTTGCCTCGATAAGGCCCCTGATAATCTGGGCGGGAGTGATATCGAAGTAGGGCACCGGGTCATTAACCGTCGGACAGTTCAGTCCCCAGCCCCATGCTTCGGTGCCGCCCGGGTTGACGTTCTTCACGCCGAACCCGCGGGTCATCCGCATCAGCCATGCGATGTACGCTGCGGTGTTCTCGATCTCATGGTTCTTGAGGTACTCGAGGACAAACCAGTTGTTGCCGAACACGGGGAGCGCCGCCTCATCGATGATGGGCGTGTCGCGGATCTCCTCGTGGACGTGGCGTGCGTAAAGCGGAGGCATCGCCGCCTCCATCACGAACCCGAATCCCATCCGGGCATAGTCGTAGCCGGTCCTCAGGGTGGTCGGTACGGAGAACCCGCCCTCCATCCTCTTGATGCCGGCCATGGGTGTAGCCCGGAAGAGCTTGTCCTCAGGGCGGAAATTCCTGCCTGCACAGACCTTCGGTCCGGCGACATGGGCATGGATGTCCACCGCACCGGCCATGATGGTCATGCCGGAGGCGTCGATCTCCGCAGGTTTGCTCAGGGCGGAGGTCTCGACCATCTTGCCGTCCTTGACGGCAACATCGACCTTATCACCCTTGATTCCGAGGACGGGGTCGTATACGAACCCGTTTTTAATGAGATATTCTGCCATGTTTCACGCCCCCTTCAGTTCCTTGACACGTGCAACCACGCGCTCGAGGAATTCGAGATCGGTCGGCATTCCCTCGGGCGGGTCGACCACTTTGCGGCACTCGATCGGCACATTGTCCATCCGGTAGGCACAGCCGCCCGTCTCGACACCCACGAACGCGACCGGGACATGCAGCTTGCACACCGCCGTTGTCGGGGTAAGGTGCGGGTCCATGCAGACACACGGAAGGTCCCAGATCTTCTTCACCGAACTGTTCGGGAAGTGTGCGCCGGGATCGCTGCCGATCACGAAGACCGAATCCACCTCGTCCCGCATGAGCAGGTCGTTTGAGGTGGTGTCGCCGGGGTTGTAGCGTGCAAAGCCCCGGGAGAGGTCGAGCGCGTACGGGAATCCGTGCAGCCAGCCCCAGACCTCGCCCGAGCCGGTCACGTTGTAGTGACCGCGCATGGGCATAATGTTAAATTTCGTGTATTCGTTCAGGTCCCTGGTGACGCAGATTGCCTGGTCGATGTTGTGGTTCTTTGAAAGCGACTGGGTGACCCCCATACCGAAGAAAATGATGCCGAATCGGCCCGATTTCATCACATCGGCAACCTCGTAGATGGTCTTCTTCGGAATGCCTCCCACGAAATCGGGGAGCCATTCGCCCTTGAACGCCACGCGGAGCGCTGTCAGGAGTTCGAAGTCCCGACCCTGCTCGACCTGCATGTGAATGTCCGCGGTCTTTGCGGTGTCGGTGACACGCGGGTCAACCACGACCATCTTGCGACCCTTCGCACCTTTCCCGGTGAAGAATCCACGGGGGAAGATGGAGTAGCGGGACATATGCCGCGGGTGGGCATGGGCAGGGTTGCAGCCCCAGAATACGATGCGGTCCGCACGGTTCAGGATTTCACCGAGCGTACACGAGGGGACACCGACGTCCTGCACCGCGATGAGGGTCGAGCCGTGGCAGACCGTTGCGGTGTTGTCCATTACCGCACCTACCATCTCGCCGAGCTCGGTACCCACGGCCTGCGCTTCGCAGTTCGTGGAACTCCACCCGTACATGAGTGGTTTTCGTGCGTCGGCAAGCATCTTTGCGGTGTACTCGATCGCCTCATCGTAGGTGACCTCCTTCCAGCTGCCGTCTTCCTGCTTCATGCGAGGGCGGGTCACCCGGTCTTTGGCCTGGGAGTGGAGGAACTTCTCCGCTCCGATGGCACAGGCATTGTATACGTCAAGGATCTTCGTGCCGTCGTCGCTCACGCTCACCTCAAGGTCGTCACAGAGGGTCCCGCAGAACGGGCAGATGACATCGGTTACCATTTTTGCCATTAGATTTCACCCCGGCATGCTTTTGTAACAAGCGTCAGGGAGTCCCACACGGGCTCGCCTTTCGCGACTTCAACCTCAACAGGGGTGCCCTTGAACGTAGGCATCCCGGTGGAATACGTATTCGGATTCACCACCATGTTTGCCCATGGACCCATGGGAATCCACCCAAGGCCCGGGTGCGGACCCTGGGTCGCGTCCACCGCTTTCACCACGACGCTCCCGTACTCGCTGGTAACACGCACATTCGTGTTCCGGTAGGCTCCAAGTTTCTTGAAGTCCTCCGGATCCAGCTCGATAATCCCGCAGGCGGTGGTGTAGGCGGGTTTTTCCTTCCCGCCCTCCATCGCCACCCCCTGCTGGATGGTGCGTCCGGTGATCAGGTTCAACTTAATTTTTGGCACCGTCTCACCTCCGGTTATTTCTCAAATTGTTTGAGCGGGCTCGGGCCAAGTTCTTTGACGGTCTTGATGACATCCTCGACCACACCGGCCCACTTTGCACCCTCTGATGCGGACACGAAGGTCATCCTGATGCGTTTGTCGTCAAGACCGATGTTTTTGAGGATATTTTTCACAAGGAACATCCGCTTTGCGGCCTTGTAGTTGCCCTCAAGGTAATGGCAGTCACCAAAGTGGCAGCCGGAGATGAGAACACCGTCGGCGCCGTCCTGAAACGCTTTCATGATGAAGAGCGGGTCAATACGACCGGTGCACATCACACGGATTGCACGGATGTCAGGCGGGTACTGCATGCGGGCACCGCCGGCGAGGTCTGCTCCTGCGTAACTGCACCAGTTACAGATGATTGCAATGATTTTTGGGTTCCACTCTTCTGCCATTACTGTTCACCTCCAAGAAGGAAGGCGTCGATTTGTGCAACGATCTGCGGGGTGGTGAAGTGCTGCATGCGGATTGCTCCGCCCGGACAGAATCCGCCGCAGGTACCGCAACCCTTACATTTTGCCTCGGTAACCTGCATGACCTGCCTTCCCTCCTTCTCGACCAGAGCGAGGGCCGAGTACGGACAGAGGTTCACGCACATGCCACAGCCGGCACACTTCTCTTCCACACACTGTGCGAAGTAGGGCTCCAGCTCCACCTCGCCCCTGTGGATGGGGATGCTTGCTGCGGATGCCGCCCCCTCGGCCTGCGCCACGGTGTCCGGAATATCCTTCGGACCCTGGCAGACACCGGCAAGGAAGACACCGGCAGTGGTGGTTCCACAGGGGTTGAGCTTCGGGTGCGCCTCGAGCATCCAGCCGTCCTGCGAACAGGAGACACCGAAGAGTTTGCGCACGGTGTCCGCACCTGCGGTGGGCTGCACCGCGGAGGCGAGCACGACCAGGTCGACCTCGAGGTCGATGGGCCGCTGAAGGAGCGTGTCTTCGGCGAAGACGTGAAGGTTCTTGGTTGTTGCATCCTCGAGGATGTTGGCGACCCTGCCCCTGATGAACTTCGCACCCTCGTCCTGAATCCTGTAGTAGAACTCCTCGTACATCTTTCCGAAGGAACGGATGTCCATGTAGAGGATGTAGGGCTGCGCACCGGGGATCTTTTCAATGATCTGGTGTGCGTGCTTGAGCGAGTACATGCAGCAGAACCGGGAACAGTAGGGCTTGCCCACGCCGGTGTTGTCACGGGAACCCGCACAGAGCACGAATGCGACCTTCTTCGGCGTCTCGCCGTCGGAGGGGCGGATAAGGTGGCCGCCGGTCGGACCGGACGCACAGATGAGGCGCTCGAACTCCAGACCGGTGATGACGTTCTCGTACTTCTTGTAGCCCCACTCGGTCTTGTTCTCGATGGGGAAGAGGTCGTAGCCGGTTGCAAGGATAGCGGTGCCGACCTTGACCTTGACGAACTCATCGACCATCTCGAGGTCGATCGCCTTCTTGTCACCGCAGGCCTCCACACAGAGACCGCACTTGATACAGGTGTTGAAGTCGACGGTGTAGAGGTTGGGCACCACCTGCGGGTGATAGATGTAGACCGCCTTGCGGGGTGCCATCTCGAACTCAAATTCGTTTCCTTTGATAACCGGACATACGTCGACACAGTCACCACAGCCGTTGCACCCGCCACCGACGATGCCTTTTGCCTCGGCTTCGTCGGGAGAGAGAACCCCGCGTGCCTTTTTCCTGAGGGTGATCTCGAAGTTGCCGATGTATCCCTCGACCTCTTCGACTTCGGTGTAGGTCATCAGCTCGATGTTGGTGTTCCTGCCGACGTCGACCATCTTCGGGGTGAGGATACACTGCGAACAGTCGAGCGTGGGGAAGGTCTTGTCGAGCTGGGACATGCGTCCGCCGATGGTGGGGGAGCGCTCAATGAGGTAGGTCTTGATGCCTGCGTTGGCCAGATCAAGGGCTGCCTGCATACCGGCGACACCGGCTCCGACCACCATGGCGGCCTTCTCCACCGGAACGCTCTTCGGGATGAGGTCTTCGAGGAGTGAGGCCTTTGCCACGGCAATTCTCACCGAGTCCTTTGCCTTCTCGGTCGCACCCTCGCGGTCATGCATGTGCACCCACGAGTTCTGCTCGCGGATGTTCGCCATCTCGAAGCGGAATGGGTTCAATCCGCCCACTTTCGTGGCCATCCTGAATGTCGGTTCGTGGAGACGGGGAGAACATGCAGCGACGACCGTTCCGGTAAGGTTGTGCTCCTTGATGGCGTCGGCGATCATCGTCTGACCCGGCGTGGAGCAGACGTACTGATAGTCATCAGCATGCACAACGTTAGGCAGCGTCTTTGCGTATTCCTTGACTGCCTCAACATCAATGGACCCTGCAATATTGGTACCGCAGTGGCACACAAACACGCCAATTCTTGCTTCTTTTTTCTCTGCCATTTTTGCACCTCTTACAGGATCTTCTCCAGGAATGGTGAAACATCAACAGCATGCAGATCAAGTGCCAGTTCGTCCGGGCTCATGCCCTGCGCAAGGCCGAGCAGCTCGTTGAAGTGCAGCACGGGCAGGCCGTAGGTGATGCCGAACTTCTCCTGAATCTCGACCTGACCACGGTCGTACTGCAGCTGACAGAACGGACAGACCTCGGTCAGGGCGTCTGCACCGACTTCCTGCAGGTTGATCATCTTTTCGTTGGTGATGTCGAGCGAGTGCTCGAGATCGAAACCGCGGACACCGCCGCCGGCACCACAGCACTGCATCTTGTTGCGGTACTGTACCGACTCGGCACCGAGGGCCTCGACGAGCTCCTCGATCCACATGGGGTGGTCGGTGTCGCCGAAGTGGCGCTCTTTGCGCGGCTTCATCAGGTGGCAGCCGTAGTGCACGGCGATCTTGGTGCCGGTGAGCGGGCGGGTGACCGACTCGCGGAGCTTGTCCACACCGCAGATCTTGGGATCATAGTAGAGCTCGGCAAGATGCCAGACATCGATTGAGCCCTTGTACTCCATGTCGATCTCTTTGAGCACCTCGTTGACACCGTCACGCAGTTCGTCGTTGTGCTTGAGGATGTGGTTGACCTCGTAGATGGACTTGTAGCACCCGTTGCAGATGAGGGCGATGTCCCGGCCCATCTGCTCGGCGAGCACCACGTTGCGTGCTGCCATGGCGTACCAGATATTCAGGTCGATGGACCCGAAAGCACCCGGTGCAGGGCAGCAGCTGGCACCGCACAGGGGAAGCAGCTTGATGCCCACTTTCTCGCTCGTCTTGATGGCCGACGCCTCACAGCCGGGGTAGCGGTTCGGTGCGATACATCCTAGGAAAAATGCATATTCGTGCATCGTATTCACTCACCTTCCGAAAGAATTCTGTCTGCACGATCCTTGAGACCGTAGTGGTCAATGATTGCCTTGATACCCTCGATGTACTCGGGGAACCCGCAGGTCGTCGGGGGCTCGGCATCCATACCGAGTTTCACGCGTGCCGCCCGGTTGACGTCGTTGTTGGGCACACCGTGACCGGTCTTATAGATCGCCTGCACGGTCTTGAGGAAGTTCCTCGGCACAATATCGCGCCGTGCCGCCAGGTTGCGCATCGCCATGATCACATCGGTCGGTGCGATGTCACGCGGACAGCGGTCTGTACAGGAATAACAGGTGGTACAGAGCCAGAGGTCCGGGTCGGTCAGCGCCTCCTCCTCGAGTCCCAGCACGGCACGCCGCATGAACAGGCGGATGCGGTAGGAGCTGCGGGGTGCGGAGGGGCACGAACCGGTGCAGGTTCCGCACTGGTAGCACATGTGGGCAATGGTGCGGCCGATCTTCTCCACCTCTTGGGTGAAGTCACGGTTTGTGTCGTCGCTGTAGTAGTACCGGTCCTTGAGTTTACCCTCAAGTGACGGGTTTCCGTAATTCTTTTCCCTTGCCATTTCAATCCCTCACGCCTTTTCCTCAACCACTTTGAGTTCGACTTCGCCAGGCGGGACTCCTTCCTTGACCCGGGACGTTCTCGGGGTGCAGAGCTTCTCTTTGATACTGTTGAAGAGATCCGTCTCCTTACCTGTGATGCGGATACCGGTCCTCTTCAGGGTGATGATATCTTCACCAGGGCATGCATTCACGCATGCGCCGCAGAGAATGCAGAAGTCCTTGTTGACGGCAATCTTTTCCTCGACCGCGCCCTTCATCTCCCCTGCAGGGAGGGGCGACGGGAGATAGATCGCGTTTGCGGGGCAGATCTCGACACAGGTCGAACACCCGGCAGGACATTTTTCGGCGTCAAATTCGATATCGCCTTCAAAAATCTTATCAACAGTGATCGCCTCGGTCGGGCAGTTGATCGCACACCAGCGGCAGGTGCAGCAATTCTCGTCCATGATGTTGACGCTGCCGTCGAGCTTCGTAGAGGTCACTTCACGCTCAACGGTGATTGCATCCTCGGGGCATGCTTCAACACAGACCTGACAGGCGTCACAGAGTTTCTCGTCCCAGACGACTTCGCCCTCGACCTTTCCGACCTCTGCCGAAAAGGGCTTGCGGTTGACTTCGATTGCAGGGCAGAGCGAACTACAGATGCCGCACATGGTGCACTTCTCGTCATCGACTACAAATTTCGTCGTGGCGGTCAGGGCGTCCTGCCTGCTCTTTCCTGCTTCGTCAGCCCCCTCGTATTCGGCGACATTCCTGTCGATCGCATCACGGGGACAGACGTCTTCACAGATGGTACAGCGGACACACTTCTCGTCGTCCACCTTGGTCACCATGTCATACATGGGGAAGCCTTCCTTCTCATGAATAGGAAGACGCTCCTCACCGTCTATCTTCAGGGTGATTGCGTTGAAGGGACACATGATCACACAGACGCCACAGTAGGAACATTTCACCTCGTCAATGTTCACCGGTTCTGCATAATCAATGGCACCCCTGCGTACAGCACCCACTGCACCCACGGTGATCGCATCTTCAGGACAGGCTTCCGCGCAAATGCCACACCCAGTACAGGTTTCTGAATTCAGAATCAGATTGTTGATGTTCTGGAGGAGCTTCTGCTCCATGATGACATTGACGCCTTCGCGTCTTTTGGAGAATTTTGGGAACAATGCCATAGTTTTACCTCACTCCACTACTCTCTAGGCAAGGATCTTCGTCCTTGTCTCCCACGGTCCAGCGAGCCGTATCACATCCATCGGGCACGCCTCGACACAAACGCCGCAACCGGCGCAAAGCTCTGATTTCACGTCAAGAACAACGGCTTTGCCGTTCTTGACCTGGTAGATCTTCTCATTGGTGACAGGATCTACCGTAAAGAGCTCCAGTGCATCTACGGGGCATGCTACCACACATGCGTTACAACCGGTACACCGTTCCATGTTAATATGCAATGCAAATGCCATGGTATCACGCACCAGTTCGAATTATCGATTAGAAATCGATTGAAAAAGAGTTGTTTAAGAGAATACATAAACCTTCTGAAGTTAGGGAACCCTTTTTATGCTATGAAATCAGCGATAATCACAGGAAATCCTTGATTTATTGCGATTGTCAATGATTGTGAATTTATAAATGGCCCGTTTCCGCCTGCGGTAAGAACCGGATCGGCAAATGATTATATAAGAAACAGCATTGCCGCGAACCGTTTGAACCAACCATAAAAAATCCGATTTTTATTTGTATATGCTGTATAAATACATTTGATATATACTGCATTTCACGGTTTTGTGGAGAGTATGGGGAGGGTTTGGTATTTACCATTAACCGGATCCATGCCAACCAGGCCCGTCTTGAAGGCGCGTTCGACCACAACCTCACAAGGTGCGGTCTTTGCGCTCCACCGCGAGAACGAGCGCCGAATATCCCTCAGTGCAATTGCACCATGCGGTATTCTCGGGGTGCATTCGGCTTCGTCCCGGGGATGCCGTGTCACCACCACCGGCAGCGTACACAATGCGCCGCGAAGGCACCATTCTGGATCGCGAAATCACGGTGATGTACCGGCCGCACGGAAACGGAGGGAGCAAGAGCATACTCTCCCGCCCGGGACGAGAGGGAGCAAAAAGAAACATTATTCTGATATTCGTTCATGACATACTTGAAACGAGGTTGAATGTATGGAATTGAATGGAGTCCCCATCAACGACACCTATGCAGAAGCATTTCCCACCTGGATTTCGCGTGTGATCATCACCGCGGTCACCGAGGAGTGGGCGTACAAAGCAGCGGTTGAGGCAACAGGATTTGCCACCTCGGCAATCGGTTGCCCCTGCGAAGCAGGCATCGAGACATTCCTCTCGGGCGATGAGACCCCTGACTGCCGGCCCGGCTGTGCCATTCTCATCTGCGCCAGCGGCAAGAAGAAATTAAAAGAGCAGCTCATTGAGCGGATCGGCGAGTGCATCCTGACTTCCCCCACCACTGCGGTCTTCGACGGCCTCACCGATGCCGAAGAGCGGATACCGGTCAAGCTCCATTTCTTCGGCGACGGTTACGAATACCAGGCCGAACTCGGTGGACGAAGCGTGTGGAAGATCCCCATCATGAACGGCGAGTTTGTCGGCGAAGAGGAGTTCGGTGCGGTCAAGGGCGTTGCCGGCGGCAACTTCTTTGTCATGGGCGAAAACCAGATGGCCGCCCTCATCGGAGCACAGGCGGCAGTGGATGCCATTAACGGTGTCTGCGGCGTCATTACTCCGTTCCCCGGCGGTATCGTGGCAAGCGGGTCGAAGGTAGGCAGCACCAAGTACAAGTTCATGCCGGCAAGCACCAACGAGAAGTACTGCCCCACCCTCCGCGAGCAGGTTGAGGACAGCGAGGTGCCCGAGGGCGTGGCTGCAGTCTATGAGATCGTCATCGACGGTATCGACGAGGAGGCGGTCAGCGAGGCGATGGCAGAAGGCATCAGGGCGGCCACCACGGTGCCGGGCGTGGTGTATATCACTGCGGGCAATTTTGGTGGAAATCTCGGCCCCTTCAAGATTAATCTCTCTGAAATCCTCTAATTCTCTTTTTTTTCCGTACCAGACCGATCAGTATAAATACCTTTGTTGCCGATAATCCTGTTAACGATTATTTCGGTGACAAAATGATTGCGCTTACTCCCGATGAAATCAGGCAACGCTTTGGCACTCTTTTTTCGAAAAAGTTTCTGGTCATGGCCGATGAAGCCACAGGCGTCGCAGAGATCATCGAACACTGCAGACACCGCGGTACTATAGAATGGGATGCCATGAACCGCAGGCGTGCGGGCGGCGCCGTCCGTTCGATCAGCGTGGAGGGGACGGCCATGTCGATGATCGCCACGATCGGCTCCCACCCCGTGCAGTTCGGTGCGGCAGGCACAGAGATCGGCGGACAGGCACTTGAAGGTGTCGAGATCCTCGGTGCGGACGAGATTGCGACCACATGGGCGGGGATCGCCGGGGCGGGCGTGGGCGTCGCCGCCTGCCTCCCGCAGGCACCGGGCGTGATCAGGGCCGAATACCCCACCGAAGAGGACCTCAGGATCGGCGGGGCGCGGATCAACCGGGTGCGGATCATCTCTCCCCGGTATGAAAAGATTACCATCGGGATCGACGACACCGACACAAAGGAAGAGGGAGCGACCTGGGTGCTGGCACTCAAGTGTGCCGAGCAGTGTCCGGTGGAGGGCGTGGAGTACCTTAATATGCGCCTCATCCAGCTCAACCCGGCAGTCCCCAAGAAGACCACCAACTGCGTGGGGTCAGCCCTCAATTTCGCGGTCCGCCCCGGATCGGTGGATGCGCTGCTGGACTATGTGCGGGAGTATATCGAGACCAATGCAGTGAGCGACGATACCGGCATCGCCGTGTACCGCGGCATCACGGTGCCGGAGGATTCCCCTTACCTCGCCCGCATCAAGACCGATCTGGTCAGCCTCGAAGAGGCGGAGGCCGAAGCGGCGCGGCTCGGGATCCGGTACATCGACTCGGCAGCGAGGATAGGGCGGATCGGAGCCCTCGGAGCAGTGCTCTGGGGCAACCGCGGCATCGAGGCGGCGGGATTGCATGGAGAACATATCTGAACCCTACACCATCCGGTACCCGGAGATCGTGGCCGTAGCAGCGGAGGACAACTCCCGGGTGGAGCTCGTGGAACGATTCGACTGCGTCGGCGGGGCGATGTGGGCGAAGTATCACTACCGCAAAAGCCCCCTCGTCCGTTCGGTGCGGACGGTCGGGGCGACCTCCCGCTACCTCCTCAACCCGGGAGAAGAAGACCTCGCCCTCGTGGGCTCCCACTTTCCCGCGGGGATCTCCGGCGTACACGTCACGGACGACGAGATCGCCGTCTCCTACCGCGGGATGGGAGGAGGGGGCGTCGGTGCGAGCATCTGCCGCTCCCTCGCAAGGGGCGTCCTCCGCTGCGAAACCGAGCCTTCGGGCGGCGGCAGGGTGGCGGGATCGACCGTCTGGCTTCCCCGCATGCAGCGGGTGCTCATCGGCATCGACGATACCGATACTCCAGAGGAAGGGGCGACATGGACGCTCGCCCACAGCATTGCCCGGGCGGTGGAGGACGACCACTCCCGCTACCTCTCCCACACTATCGTCCAGCTCTTCCCCGTACCGTTCAGGACGAAAAACTGCGTGGCCATCGTCTGTGAATTTGCCTCAAATCAACCCGATCGTCTTGCCGACCGCTTCCAGGCCTACCTCGAGCGCTACACCCTCTCGGAGGATACCGGCATGGCGGTGTTCTGCGGGTTCGACCCTGCCGTGCTGGATGAATTCGGCTGGTCGGTCAAGCAGGGCGAGATCAGTCCCGATTCGGTCGACCGGGTAAGAGATCACGTGGATATCCGCATCGGCGGAAGGGGCGTCATCGGGGCAATTGCAGCCATCCCCTTCTTTACACGCTACGAAGAGGCACTCTCGCTATGAACTGGAGCCGCCTGAAAGCCAGGCTTCTCGCCGCCGGCAGGGTCCGGCTCAGCGGAGAGCCGGCTGACTGTTTCGTGGAGCGGTCCCGGGCGGGGCCGAGTGCGGGAAGCGGTGGGTCGGTCTTTTTTTCGGTGGGAACCGGAAGGATCCGTAGAGTCAGGCTCTCCGTAGATCCTGCAAGCGAGATCGAGCTGGTGCACCTGGGCGGGGGGCGAGCCGAGATCCGCCTCGACGGCGAGATCTTCGAAGGCCAACTCGAACCGGTCGCCCTGCACTGCCCCCGCCAGGCCTACATCACCATCAGCGAAGGCTGCATCTTCCGGTGCACCTACTGCCCTGTTCCCTCCCAGGAGGCGCGGGTGAAGTCGCCGGAGGAGGTGGCGGCGCTCGTGAAACGCGTGCTCCCCCACATTGATGCCATCTCCCTGACCAGCGGCGTGGTGGGAAGTGTGGAGGAGGACGAGCAGCGTGTTCTTGAGGTGGTGAAGCGGGTGGTCGGCCATGGCAAGCCCGTAGGGGTGTCGATCTACCCGCTCGAGAATACGCCCCGCCGCCTCCATGCCCTCGGGGTGGCGGAGGTGAAATTCAACCTGGAGACGGCCACGAGGAGCCTCTTTGCAGAGCACTGCCCGGGACTCGACCGGGAGGCGCTCTGCCGGGCACTGCGGGAGTCGGTGGGCCTCTTCGGCAGAAACCACGTCTTTTCCAACGTCATCCTCGGCCTCGGGGAAACAGACGAGGAGATGGAGCACTGCATCGAGGAACTCTGCGCCGCCGGGGTCATCCCGGTGATTCGCCCGCTCACCCCGACAGCCGGGTGCTCCGACTATCCACGGCCGTCGGCGGCGCGGATCGAGAAGATTAACGCCGTCCACGAGCGCCACCTTGCGCTGGCAGGGCTCGATCCCACAGAGGCGCTGACCATGTGCGTCGCCTGCACGGGCTGCGACCTCGTGCCAGGGAGGGACACATGAACGGGGAGGGCATCCTGGTGGAGGCGCTGCGGCGTGCAGCGGACAGGGCGTATGCGGTCCCAGGGTATCCGGTGACCCGTATCACCGAAGGGCTGGCCGCGGAGATCACGGTGAACGAAAAGGTGGCCCTCGAGTATGCCCTCGGGGATTCCCTCGCCTCCCGCCGGGCGGCGGTGATCGTGAAGAATGTGGGCCTGAACGTACTCGCCGATCCCATGGTGAATGCCGTCACCCAGGGGCTCAGGGCGGGGGTGGTGGTGGTGGCCGGCGACGATGTCGAGGTTGTCGCCTCACAGAACGCACAGGATTCCCGCTTCTTTGGCGAACTCGCCGAGATCCCGGTGATCGAGCCGTCCGCGGACACCATGGGGGCGGCGGTGGAGGAGGCGTTCAGGGCATCGGAGAAGTTCTCCCGTGTCGCCCTGCTCCGCATCACCCCCGCCGCCCTCGAAGGCGAAGCGGACGCCGCCTATGCCCCCGCACCCCGGGCGGTGGGCACGCTCGCCGACACCTCGCTTACCATGCGGGGGCGGGTGGCGGCGGCAGAACGGCGGACGAAGGCGATGTTTGCGTGGGCCCGCACATCACCCCTCAACGCAATTGCCGGCGGCACGGCAGGGGTGGGACCCTGCCCCGGCGACTCGAGGGTGGTCACCGTCTACCCGCCGCCCGCCGGCCGCTTCGAGAAGGTTGCCGAGCTTGGCCGCCCGTTTTTCGCAGAACACCGCCACCTCCACCCACCGGCGGCGGAAGAAGAGCCGGAGACCATGGCCGGGCGGGGATTCTACCGCACCCTCTGCCGCACCTGCCCGTATGCCCCCCTTTTTGCCCTGATGAAGAAGAAGGGGCTCGACGCCGTCTGCGATATCGGGTGCTCCCTGCTCGCCATGAACCCGCCGTATCAGGTGGGCATCGCCAGCTACGGCCTCGGCTCTTCGGTGGCCGTCGCCGCACGCAGCACGGGCGTGAGCCTCACCGGCGATTACGCCATGCTGCATTCGGGCATCAACGCCCTCATCGATGCCGTGGAAAAACAGCTGCCCCTGCTCTGTATCGTTTTGAAGAACAAACGAATGGGGATGACCGGCGGGCATCCCGCCCCCGACGTCGCCCGCTACCTCGAATGGGCAGGCCCGGTCGTGATCCGGGCGGAAAACGTAGCGGAGATCGACCGGCACCTCGCCGTCCCCGAAATGCCCTGTGTGCTGATTATCGAGGGCTGCTGCCCCGAAGGAGAAGAGCATGAAACCGTGGAATGTGGAAATCTGTGACGTCACCCTGCGTGACGGGGAACAGGCACCTGGCGTGTCATTCACCTGCATAGAGAAGATGGACATCGCCTCGGTGCTCGACGAGATCGGCGTCGAGGTGATCGAGGCGGGCTTCCCCGTGGTCTCCCAGAACGAAAAGGAATGCGTGCAGAACATTGCGAGGATGGGGCTCGACGCGAGAGTGTGCTGCCTCTCCCGGGCTCGACGTGAGGATGTGGAGACTGCCATCGACTGCGACGTCGACATGGTGAGCATTTTCATCGCCACCTCGGACCTGCACATTCGCCATAAGTACGGCCGGCCGAGAGAGGAGGTGCTCGAGGGTGCGCTGGCGATGGTGGAACTTGCCGCGGACCACGGCCTGCAGGTGCGGTTTGCGGCCGAAGACGCCTCGCGCACCGATATCGCCTTCCTCAAGGAGGCCTACACCGGCGGTGCCGAACACGGGGCGACCTACGCCAGTTTTGCGGATACGGTGGGTTGCCTCACCCCCCTTGAGGTCGCCGCAATCGCCGAGGACCTCTGCCGCAGTATTCCGCTTCCCCTGTGCATACACTGCCACAACGACATGGGGTGCGCCAGCGCCAATACCATTACCGCGGCAGCGGTGGGCGCCTTCCAGCTGCATACCACCGTCAACGGCATCGGGGAGCGGGCGGGCAATGCGGCACTGGAAGAGGTGCTCGTCGCCCTGCACATGAAAGGCGGCGTCGACCGCTATGATCTCGGCCACCTGCACAGGCTGTCGGCGATGGTCTGCGAATACTCAGGGATCCCGGTAGCAAAGACCAAGGCGGTGGTCGGGGACCATGCCTTCACCCACGAGAGCGGCATCCACATCGCCGCCATCCTCGAAGACCCCACAACCTACGAGTACATCTCCCCGAAGCTGGTGGGCGGCGAGCAGTGCTTTATTCTGGGCAAGCACACGGGACGGCGGGCGCTGGAGCATATCGCCCGGACCATGGGGGTGAAGCTCACCGACGGCCAGATCCGCTGGGTGCTCCGCCGGGTGAAGGAGATTTCCGAGGGGAAATGCTGCATCACCCCCGAAATGTTCCTCGGTATCATCAGGCAGGCGCAGGAGACCGTGGTGGCATGAGCACGCTCTCGGAACGGATCCTCGGCGCACCGGCGGGCAGCTTTGTCGACCGCGCCGTGAACCGGGCCTTCGTGCACGACGGGACGGGGGTGCTCACCCTCGAGGCATGGCGGCGCATGGAACGCGAACGCCTCGCCTGCCCGGAACGCCTCTCAATGCTCTTCGACCACATTACCCCGGCAAACAACAGCACCACCGCAGCTCTGCAGGCGGAACTGCGCACATTCGCCGCCGAACAGGGCCTCCATTTTTCCGATATCGGGGGCGGGATCTGCCACCAGCTGATGAGCGAGGGCATCGTTTGCCCCGGCGAGGTAGTCGTCGGCGCCGACTCCCATTCCTGTACGCTCGGGGCGTTCGGCGCATTCGCCACCGGCGTCGGCGCCACGGACATGGCGGCAATCTGGGCGTCGGGGTCGACATGGTTCCGGGTTCCCGAGACCATCGCCATCCACCTCGAAGGGCAGCTCAGGGGTGCGGCCGAGGCAAAGGACATTGCCCTCGACTACGTCCGCAGGCTTGGCATGGATGGGGGGACCTACCAGGCGCTCGAGTTTCTCGGCGAGGGGGCAGGCAGCCTCTCTATGGAAAACAGACTCACCATCACCAACATGGCGGTGGAGACCGGAGCGAAAACCGGCCTATTCTACGCCGATGCCGTCACGGCATACTACCTTGGTGAATACGGCATCCGGACCCTGCCGCAGGCCGTCGGAGAGGGGCGGTATGCCCGGGAGCTCACCCTCGACCTCGACGACCTCGTCCCCATCATCGCCGCCCCGCACCGGGTGGATAAGGGGGCACCGGTCACCGAGTTCGAGGGGGTGGAGATCGACCAGGTGTTCGTGGGCACCTGCACCAACGGCCGGTATGAGGATCTTGCCCGGTTTGCCGGGATCGTTGCGGGAAAGAAGGTCGCCGTGCGCACCATTGTCGTTCCCGCCTCGCGATCCGTGCTCCTGAAGGCGGCAGAGACCGGGGTGCTCTCCACCCTCATCGAAGCGGGATGCACGGTGGGGCCGCCCGGCTGCGGCCCCTGCCTCGGCGCCCACATGGGAGTGCTCGGGGAGGGTGAGGTGGGCCTATCAACCGCAAACCGCAACTTCCGCAACAGGATGGGCGTGGGGGCGGAATACTACCTCTGCTCGCCCTCGACCGCTGCCGCCAGCGCCCTGCGAGGCGCCATCGCGTCGCCGGAGGGACTCGCATGACCCTGCAGGGCAACGCCGTCTGCCTGGGAGCCGATATCGATACCGACGTGATCATCGCCGGGCGCTACCTGCGGACGAAAGACCGCCGCATCTGGGCCGACCACGTCTTCGAGGACCTCGATCCCGCCCTTGCGGCGAGAATGAAGGGAGCGGTCATCATTGCCGGCCCCAACTTCGGGTGCGGGTCCTCCCGGGAACAGGCACCCGTCGCCCTCAAAGAAGCAGGGGTGGTGGGGGTGATCGCACCCAGTTTTGCCCGCATCTTTTTCCGCAATGCCATCAATGTCGGTCTGCCGCTGATGGAGTGCGCGGAGGTCCGGTGCAGAGACGCGGCCCCGGTGTCCTTCTCCCCCGAAGGCGGATGGGTGGAGGTGGGCGGGGTGCGGCATACCGCGACGCCTCTCTCGGCCCGCATGCTCGACATCCTCCGCCATGGCGGCCTCGTGGAGTACTGGAGAAGGCAGCAATGATAATTCCCGCACACTGCAAAGAGGTGGGCTACGCATCGTCGCAGCCGCTCGGAGACCGGGTCTATTTCCTGAGCAACTACCTGATCCACGAAACAGATGGTAGGTTCGAGATCCTTGAGGTGCAGACAGACGAGGGCGAACGAGGGCTGATGCGCCCGATCAAAGAGACACGAATGCTTGCCGGTGAAGGGGAGGTGGCGGTGTATCCCGACCCGGTCAACCTCCACCACAGAGCCGACCTTGTGCAGAAAGCGGCACAGACCGGAAAACGGTGTACGATTTTCCGGGGGGCGGACGAGCACATGACCTTCGTGCTCGACCCGGATCCGGCTGCGCTCACCCGCATCCACGTCTACGATGCGAGCCCGCCGGCACCCTCCCTTTCACGCACCATCACCGCACTTGAGGCGACAGGTCTGTTCGGCGAGCTCATGGTCACCTTTGAACACCATGTGGCCGACATCTCCTCGGTGGACGCGGACCTCTTTCCCTGCAGGGCCTCCGGCTACGCCCGTACGCTTGACAAGGACCGTCCCGCTCCCGGCGAGCGGATTGCGGGGTGCCTGACAGCCCGGCAGCTCGCCGGGGAAAACTACGGGAATGAATATTCCTTTGTGAACATCTGCCCCCTCGATGCTGCCGCAGAAGAGCCCTTTATCGCCCGGTGCTGCCGCAGCGAGCGTTTGGGGGTCGGGATCCACCACGACCTCTTCGGAGCCGCCGTGCACTGGGGGGCGACCCCGCGGGAGATTGCCGATGCGGTGTTTGCTCTGGTGGAGGCGTGGGAGGGTCAGGCATGAAGGTCGCCGTGGTGGAGGGAGACGGGATCGGCCGCGAGGTGATCCCCGTCGCCCGCGACGTGCTGGAGTGCGTCCGCCCGGACATCGAGTTCTTCGAGGTCACTGTAGGCTACGGCAAATGGGAGCAGACAGGGACCGCATGCGAGGAGAGCGACATCAACGACCTGAAATCAGCCGACGCCATCCTTTTAGGTGCCATCACCACGCCGCCCGACCCCGATTACCGCAGCGTCATGCTGCAGATACGAAAAAAGCTTGATCTCTACGCAAACCTCAGGCCGGTGAAGGGAGAGGACTTCGACATCCTCATCGTCCGGGAGAATACGGAAGGGCTGTACTCAGGGATAGAGTGGACCGAGGCCGACCGGGCATGCACGCTCAGGGTGATCACCCGGCGGGGAAGCCGCCGGATTGCGCGATTCGCCTGTGAACGCGCTCGCACCCGCTCCCACCTGACCGTGGGCAACAAGGCTAACGTGATCAAATCCGACGTGCTCTTCCGGGACATCTGCCTCGAGGAGGCTGCACGGGCGGGCGTGCCCTGCACTGCCCAGTACATCGATTCCCTTGCGCTGGACATCCTTCAGTTCCCCTCCCGCTACGACTGCATCGTCACCACAAACATCTTCGGCGACATCCTCAGCGACGTGGCGGCCTTTCTGGTGGGCGGACTGGGGCTACTTCCCTCCGCGAACATCGGAAGACGGCATGCCCTGTTCGAACCGGTCCACGGTAGCGCACCCGACATCGCGGGCAGGAACATTGCCAACCCGATCGCCGCCGTCCGGAGCGCAGGCCTGCTGCTCGACCATATCGGCGAGCCGGAGGCAGCGGCGCACGTCGAGGAGGCCGTCCGGAACACCCTTGCCGCGGGCATCAAAACCCCCGACTTGGGCGGTTCCGCGACCACAAGTGCATTCGGAAAAGCGCTCCTCCGGGAACTGCGCATTCTCAGGAGAAGGTGAGGAGGACGCAGCATGGTGCGCGTGGGATGCCATGTCTCCATCGCGGGGTCGGTTGACAGGGCGGTGGAACGTGCGCTCGAGCGGGGCTGCGACACCTTCCAGATCTTTTCGTCGAACCCCCGCGGGTGGAAGAGCAGGGAGCTGAAATCAGAGGAGATCGCCGCATTCAAAACGAAGGTCCTCGATGCCGGGCTCGCACCGGTGGTGGCCCACATGCCGTACCTGCCCAACCTCGCCACACCGAAACCCGAGATCTACCAGCGGTCGGTGGACACCCTCGCACGCGAGCTCGGCCGCTGCCAGCTCCTCGGCATCCCCTACCTGGTGACCCACCTGGGAAGCCATCTCGGGGAGGGGCGAAGCGGGGGAATTGCGCGGTTTATCCGCGGGATGGACCATGCCCTGGCAGAGGCGGGCGGCACCACCATGCTGCTGCTGGAAAACACCGCCGGCACGGCAAATAGCATTGGGGGGACCTTCGAGGATATCGGCGACATACTCGAGGGATCCGTACACAAAGACCGCCTGGGCATCTGTTTTGACACCTGCCATGCCTTCGCCGCCGGCTACGATCTCGCATCCGAAGCGGGCCTTGCAGCAACTATCGAAGCGCTCGACGCGTCCATTGGCAGGGAACGGATCACACTCATCCACCTCAACGACGCGAAAGGAGCATGCGGCAGCCGCCTCGACCGACACGAGCACATCGGGCTCGGGAACATTGGCGAGGAGGGGTTCAGGCGGATCCTTCTCCACCCGCTGTTCCGCGCCCTGCCGCTCATCTGTGAGACGCCGGTCGATGCACGGAGGAGCGATGCGGAAAATATCAGGGTGGTCCGGGTTCTCGCAAAAGAGTAAATCAGGGCCTTCTGCCCCGGACCAGCACGAGCACGGCCACCGCCGCACCGGCACCCGTCCAGACGAACCCCGGTGTCTGCGCCGGTGACGTCGGGGATGTCTGCGGGTCGGAAGAAGGCAGGGCGGCGAACTTGACCGTCCAGCCCTCAGCCCGACCGCTCATGCCTGACCACCCCGAGGCAACCACGCCGCCGTCTGCGGTCGCCGCCACGGCGCTCAAGCGTCCTTTCCAGGCGTTCCAGACCTCGCCGTCCACCACCTCGCCCTCTTCATTGATGATCTGCAGCTGCGGGGAGTCGCCCCACCGCCCGGCGAGCGCATAGCCGGTCCCGGGCAGACCCGCAATGGCGGTGATCTCCATTCCGGGAACCTGCCGTTCCCACACCATCGAGCCGTCCTCGTCGATCTTTGCCACCCACGCATTGGTGGCATACGCGTCTTCACCATATTCCGGACTGGGCTCATAGAGCGAACCGCCAAGGATATACCCCCCTTCGACCCCCTGCCGGCAGACAAGACAGGAGCGGTTGAACAGCTCCGAAAACCAGATCTTCTCGCCCGATCCGTCGGTTTTCATCACCCACGAATCGGTGGGCTCCTGCTCTCCCGGCCGCTCGGTGCCCCCAAGGACGAACCCGTCCTCCGGAGAGAGGGCGAGGCTGCGTGCCGCTCCTCCCACATAGGTCCTGGTCCACTGCTCTTCACCGCTGTGGTCGTAGAGGCTCAGGAACGAATCCGCCCCGCCGCCCTGCTTCCACAGCCAGCCGGTTACCGCGATATCCCCGGAGGGAAGGACAGCGAGGTCCGCCACCCGGGACTCCTCGAGCACGGCACTCCACTGCGGCGCACCGGACGCGTCCGTCCTCACAATGGTCGAGGATCCGCTCGTATTGTTCCAGTCACTCTTCGCCAGAAAGTCCCCGTCGACGGTGTACAGTCCCACCACCGCACCTCCATCCTCGAGGGGAGCGAGAGCGGCAATACTGTCCCCTTCAAGGATAGTGGACCAGAGTTCCTCCCCCCGGGGGTCTGTCCTGACGAGAAGGGCGCTGTCGGCATCTGCCGAGTACCCGAACCCGCCGAAAAGGAACCCTTCGTCACCTGTCTGTGCAACCGCAAAGAGGTCGGTATAGACTCCCTTATTGAAGGTGGTATTCCACTCCTCGAGATCTCCCAGCGAGACTGCCCCCGCCGAGGAGACGAGCAGCGCAGCAAGCATGAGGGTGCCAAGCACCCGCGTATGGCAATCCGATTTTCGCAGCAATGCATTCATCTCACAAACCTCCGAACCGATCCTGGGGCTCTATGCATGACTTCTCTATATGGTTTTCCTGTCCCGCCCTATTAGCACGACGGTTGACCGACGCATCCCTCCTCCCCTCACTGGGAGTTTCATTTCCCCGCAGTAACGACCGCCATTAATAAGGGTTCGTTGCCAATACTGGTGCAGTGATTGCGACATTTGACGGCTCGACGGTGAGACTGGGGAGGGAGGGAAAGGCCCTCTACGACCAGAGCGGATACGGGCGGCCTGCTGCAGGAGGGCTCATCCTCTCCCCTGAAGAGGCGCTGTACCTGCTCCACAGGACCAAGATTGAGATCGAAGGGTATACCTTCGACACTCTTCTTGCCGAATTTGCCGTATCGCCGGGATTTTTTCGCTGCTATCTCGTGTACCGCGACATGCGGGAGCGCGGCTACGTCATCCAGCCGGGGCCCCACGATTTCAGGGTATACCGGAGGGGGCAGAAACCGAAAACCGGCCAGTCGCACTACGTGCTCCGCGTCATTCCCGAACGGGAGCTCATTACGTTCGAGGCGATCATCGGCGATGTCACCTCGTCGCTGCACATGCGAAAGAGTTACGTGCTGGCCGTGGTGGACGACGAGGACGAACTCACCTACTACGAGGTGAAACTTCCAAACCTCAAAAAAGCGACCGATTTCACGGGATCCGGCACGCATTCTGCGAAGGTCTTCGGCACCACCGTCATCGCCGAGCGCGAGGCGGCAACCGCCCTGGAAGAGGCGTGGTTCGGGACCCGGCTTGATGCTGAACGGCTGATGCTCTCCCCCGCCGAGACGATCTTTCTGTCCAGAAAGGGAATGCTCCGGTGCGAAGAAGGGGATGCCGGCCTTGACGACTATATCAAAGCCAGTATGGCGACCGATGCCGAACTGGGGCCCAAGATGGCCGCCTATACCCACCTGCGCGAACTTGGCTACATCCCCAGGACAGGCTACAAGTTCGGCCACCATTTCAGGGTCTACTCAGGAAAAAGCACCCATTCCGAGATGCTGGCGCACGCCCTGGATGCGGACGCCAGCATGCCCATGAGCGTGATTTCCCGGTCGGTGCGCCTGGCACACAGTGTCAGAAAGAAGATGCTTTTTGCCTGTGCAAATGAAAATACTGTTCAGTATATTGAGTTTGCCAGAATCAAACTGTGAGAGATTGCATGCCGGAAGAAATCAACCCCTGGTCAAACCATCTTGCCGTCGACACCGGAAAATTGTTTTCCGCGTTCGGTATCGAACCCATCGGTCCACTGCTGGAGCAAATCAACGATCCCCCGGCCTTTTTCCGCCGCGGCATCGTCGTGGGGCACCGGGACTATGATCGTATCGTCGATGCCATGGCCCATCATACGCCCTTCCACGTCCTCTCCGGGTTCATGCCCTCCGGCCACCCCCACCTCGGCCACCTGCTGGTCATGAAGGAGATCGTCTGGCACGTGCAGCGGGGAGGCTCTGGCTATGTGGCGATCGCCGACCGTGAGGCCCACGCGGTGCGCAATATCTCCTGGGAGAAGTGCCGGGAGTATGGCGCCGAGTACCTGCGGTGCCTCTACGCCCTCGGCTTTCAGGGGACCACCTATTCCCAGAGCACCAACAACACGCTCAAAGATCTCGCCTTCGAGGCCGCGACCAAGGTGAACTTCTCTGATCTCTCCGCCATTTACGGATTTTCACAGGAGACCGGGCTCGCCCACGCCATGAGCGTCATCACCCAGGTGGCCGACATCCTCTACCCTCAGGTGGACGGAGGGCCTGCCCCGACCATCGTACCGGTGGGCATCGACCAGGACCCCCATATCCGGCTGACCCGGGACGTCGCCCACAAAATGCGGATGTTTACAGTGGAGCAGCGCGAGGGCTACGTGAGCGTGCGGTCGAAGAACGCACCCGAAGACGCACTCGCGGAGGTCTCCCGAACGTTTCCGGGATCGAAAAAGTACGAGGGGCACGTGGACATCAGGGATGCCGCCCTCGATGTGGTCAAGGACCGCGTCAGGGAGATCGAACTCGATTTCGGGGGATTCGGGTTCTACACCCCCTCATCGACCTACCATACCTTCATGCCCGGTCTGCAGGGCGGCAAGATGTCGAGCAGCATCCCCGAGAGCTCGTTCGGCTTCCACGAATCCGAGAAGGACATCAAAAAGAAGGTGATGAGCGCCCTCACCGGCGGCCGCGTCAGCCTGGAGGAGCAAAAAAGGCTGGGAGGCGAACCTGACCGCTGTTCGGTATTTCTGCTGAACCTCTTCTTTATGGTCGACGACGATGCCGAGCTCGAGGAGATCAGGCGTGCCTGCCTCGCCGGAGACCTGATGTGCGGTGCATGCAAAAAAGAAACGTTTGAACGGGTTAAAGAATTTTTACAGGAATTTCACGAAAAAATGGACGAAGTGGAGCATCTCGTGGAGGCATGATTCGTGGAACAAACAAAAATACAGACGCAGACGCTAACGCAGACACTAACGCAGACGCTAACGCTGAATGAAAAACGACTGCTTATCGCACTGAATTCCCTGAAACAGACCGGACCGGGGCCGCTGGCCGAGGAACTGGCGACCACGGAGGAGGCGGTGATCCAGTACGCCCATCTCTGCGCCGGCAAAGGCCTTGCGGCGGTGGACCGCGACGTTGCGGTGGCATACCACCTCACCGGGGAAGGGGAGACCTACGCCCAAAACGGGCTCCCCGAACGCCAGCTGCTCGATTCTTTCGAGGAACGCATTCCCATGAAGGAGCTGCAGCAGCACCCACTCGCCCGCATCGGGATCGGATGGATGCGCAAGAAAGGCTGGGTCACCATCAAGGGAGGGATCGTGGAAAAGGCCGGCGACGCCCCGCGGGGCGAGGATGAGGCGGCCCTGCAGGACCTTTCGGCAAGCAAGAAGGGCCTCCAGATGCTCATAAAACGGGGGCTCATCGCCGAGGAAGAGTCGGTGTCCCACACCATCCGCATCACTCCCGAAGGCGAGGCCATGGTCGCCGCCGGGCTCGATCTCGCCGAGGAGGTGGGCACGCTCTCCCGGGAGCAGATCATCTCCGGGGAGTGGAAGAACCTCAAACTGCGCCGTTACAGCGTTTCCACCCTCCCCCGTCGGGTGTTCCCGGGGAAAATCCACCCCTACCAGCAGCTGCTCACCGAGATGCGCAGGATCCTCCTGAACATGGGATTCACCGAGATCTATGGCGATGTGGTGCAGAGCTCCTTCTGGAACTTCGACGCCCTCTTCCAGCCGCAGGACCATCCGGCACGGGAGATGCAGGACACCTTCTTCATCGATGTCCGCCGCGAGTGTCCGGAGGGCTGGGAGAAGGTGCGGGATATGCACGAGCAGGGGGGCGGGACCTCATCGACCGGCTGGGGCGGTGCATGGAGCCGTGACACCGCGGAAGGCTGCGTGCTCCGCACCCATACCACCGGACTGACCATCAAACACCTCCACGACAACCCCGAACCACCCGTCAAAGCCTTTTCCATCGGCAGGGCCTACCGGCGGGAGGCGATCGATCCCACCCATACCCCCGAGTTCGAGCAGCTCGAAGGGGTGGTCATGGACGAGGGGGTCACCTTCCGCCACCTCCTCGGATTCTTAAAAGAGTTCTACCGGCAGATGGGATTCGATGATGTGCGGTTCCGCCCCGGCTACTTCCCGTACACCGAACCGAGCGTCGAGCCCGAGGTCTGGGTGGACGGGCTCGGCTGGGTGGAGCTCGGCGGTGCCGGGGTCTTCCGTGAAGAGGTGACTGTAGCAAACGGTCTTGCCTGCCCGGTGCTCGCGTGGGGGCTGGGGATCTCACGGCTTGCCATGCTCAGGATGAACCTCAAGGACCTGCGCCTGCTCTACCGCAGCGATGTGGACTGGGTGCGGGAGTACCCGCTCGCCGATGCGCACCGCGCCGGAGGTAGGTGAAATTAATGCCGATCATTACACTTCCCTACGAGTACCTGGAAACACTGGTAGGCACAGATCGCGAGACCATTCTCGCACGTATCCCGATGTTCGGGGCGGACATCGAGCGGATCGAAGAGGACCACGCGGATGTCGAATTCTTCGCCAACCGCCCCGATCTCTACTCCACGGAGGGTGTTGCACGGGCGCTGCGCGGATTTCTGGACATCGAGACAGGGCTCCCTTCCTATGAGGTGGCCCCGTCCGGCATCGAGTTTTCCGTGGACCCCGGCCTTGCAGCGATACGCCCCTATCTCGGGTCTGCGGTGATCAGGAACGTGCGCCTCGACGAGGACTCGATCGTCAGCCTGATGGGCCTGCAGGAGGCGCTCCACTGGGCGGTGGGCAGGGGACGAAAGAAGGTGGCCATCGGGATCCACGACCTCGCCCGCATCACCCCTCCGTTCCGTTATTTCGCCGCCGATCCGGCCACCGCCTTCGTCCCGCTCGACTTTGACCGGGAGATGACCCTTGACGGGATCCTCGCCGACCACCCCAAGGGACGGGACTATGCCCACATCGTGCAAGCCTATCCCCGCTATCCCCTGATCGTGGATGCACATGACCAGGTGCTCTCCTTCCCCCCCATCATCAACGGCGAACTGACACGGGTGACCACGGAGACCACCGACATCCTGCTCGATACCACCGGCACCGACAGAAGAGCGGTGATGACCGTGGTCAATATCATCTGCACCGCCTTTGCGGAAATGGGGGCAACCATCGAAAGCGTGCACGTCGACGGCGAGGAGATGCCCTCCCTCGCCCCGTCGGAGCGAACGATCAGTGTCGCCGAGTGCCGCAAATTGCTGGGCATCGATCTCTCCGCGGAAGACCTCGCCGCACTTCTGGAAAAGATGCGGTTCGGTGCGGTGCCGGAGGGTGCGGATTCCGTGCACATCCAGATCCCCTGCTACCGGGCGGACATCATGCACGACTGGGACGTATTCGAGGATGCGGCGATCGCCTGCGGCTACGGTGCGATCGAACCTGCACTTCCCCGGACCTTTACCGTGGGAAAGGAGCACCCCGTCACCAGGGTGATGGATCTCGTTCGCACCCTCATGGTGGGGCTCGGCTTCCAGGAGATGATGCCTTTCACGCTCACCAATGAGCGCATCCTCTTCGCCAACATGCGGCGCAAAAAGGACCCGGCCGTCCTGCAGCTGATGCGCCCCATCTCCGAGGAGCAGACCGTGGTCCGGACGGCGATTTTGCCGATGCTCGCGGAGATCCTGCAGTTCAACGTACACCGGGAGCTTCCCATGCGCCTCTTTGCGGTGGGCGATGTGGTGCAGGAGGCCGCAACCCACCAGCACGCGGCCGCGGTGAGCATGCACCCGGACGCCGATTTCAGCGAGATCTTCGCGGCGGCCGACGTGCTCTGCAGGGAGCTGGGGCTCGCCTATTCGGTTGCAGAATCAGACGATCCCGCCTTCATTCCGGGAAGAAGAGGGGATATTCAGGTGGAGGGAGCCACGGTGGGGGTGTTCGGGGAACTGCACCCCGACGTTCTCGGCGCCTTCGAGTTCGACCAGCCCGTAAGCGCCCTCGAACTGGACCTCAGAGCCGTACTGCAATCCCCTTCGCGGCGAGATACTCCTTAACCTCTTTTACGGTAAACTCGCCGAAATGGAAGACGCTTGCCGCAAGGCAGGCATCCGCCTTCCCCTCAACAAATCCTTCATAGAAGTGCTCGAGCGTGCCGACGCCGCCGCTTGCGATCACCGGGATCCCGACAGCATCGGAGACGGCGGCGGTGATGGGGATATCGAACCCGTCCTTCGTCCCGTCGGTCTCCATGCTGGTGAGCAGGATCTCCCCTGCACCGCGGCGTTCGGCCTCTTTCACCCACTGGATGGCATCGATTCCGGTGGGGTGGCTCCCGCCGTAGATCACCACCTCGTACCAGCATGTCCGGCCGTCGGGCAGCGCAATCGGCGTGACATCCTCCCGCATAGCGAAATTGCGCCGCACATCGACGGCGACCGTGATGCACTGGGTCCCGAAGGTCTCCGCACCGCGGCTGATGAGGGCGGGATCCTTGACCGCACTGGTGTTGATGCTCACCTTGTCCGCACCCGCACGGAGGAGCTGCTGCATGTTCTCCAGCGAGCGAATGCCGCCGCCCACCGTGAGGGGCAGAAAGAGCTGGTCCGCGGCGCGCTGGATTACCTCGATGATCGCACCCCGCTGCTCTTTGGAGGCGGTGATATCCAGAAAGACGACCTCATCGGCCCCCTGCTCGTTGTAGCGCTGGGCGAGCTCCACCGGGTCTCCGGCGTCGCGGAGATCGACGAAATGGGTTCCCTTGACCACCCTGCCGTCCTTGAGGTCGAGGCAGGGAATAATGCGTTTGGTGAGTGTCATGGTTATATGCTACATGGGGAACGCACCCACATGAGCATTGCGATGGGGCCGACAGAGAATGGCAAAAGACTACTAGTATTCCCATGCAATATGTGTGCATTCGAGAAAAACCCCATCACACGATATGCAAAGGTGATTTTTCAGTGAAATCAGGCGAATTAAAGATACGGTGGGCTCGGCAGTACATGCCGGTCCTGGCTGAAATACGCCGCACATTTCAGGAGGAGCAGCCGCTCTCGGGCTTGACGGTGGGCATGGCCCTGCATGTGGAGGCCAAGACCGCCGTGCTGGCCGAGACGCTTGCTGCTGCCGGAGCGGAGGTGCACATCACGGGGTGCAATCCGCTGAGTACACAGGACGACGTGGCGGAGGCGCTCAATCGGGTGGACGGCGTCACCTGCTATGCCAAACGTGGCGTGGGCGTGGAAGAATACTACGCGGCCATCGACCGGGTGCTCGACGCCTCGCCCTCCATCACCATCGACGACGGTATGGACCTCATCCACCGCCTCCACACCACGCGCCGGGAACTGCTCGATTCCGTCATCGGGGGCTGCGAGGAGACCACCACCGGGATCCACCGCCTCAGGGCGATGGCGGAGGAGGGAGTACTCCGCTTCCCGGTGATTGCGGTCAACGACACCCCCATGAAACGATTCTTCGACAATGTGCACGGGACGGGGGAGAGCGCGCTTTCCGCAATTATGGCGACCACCAACGCCCTCATCGCCGGAAAACACGTGGTGGTGGCGGGCTACGGGTACTGCGGCAACGGCCTCGCAAAGAAGGTCCACGGCCTCGGGGCGAGAGTGATCGTGACCGAGGTCGACCCGCGGCGGGCGCTCCAGGCGCACATGGACGGCTACGAAGTGATGAGCATGGACGAGGCCGCAAGCTGCGGCGACATCTTCATCACCACCACCGGCAACACCTCAGTTATCACCGGGCGCCACTTCCCGAAGATGAAACGCGGCGCAATCCTGGCAAATGCCGGCCATTTCAACGTGGAGATCGACATTGACTGGCTGGAAGGCCACGCGGAGGCGACCGAAGATCGGGAGGGTATCAGGACCTACCTGATCGATGGCAAGGCCGTCCACGTGCTCGCCGAGGGACGGCTGGTCAACCTCGCCACCCCCAAGGGCATGGGCCACCCCATCGAAGTCATGGACCTCTCCTTCGCCCTGCAGGCGCTCTGCACCGCATATATCGCCCACCGCGGCAGCAGCCTCGAGGGAGGCGTATATGAGGTGCCGGCCGAAATCGACGAGCGGGTCGCCAACCTCAAACTCAGCTCGCTGGGCATCACCATCGACGTGCTCACCGACGAACAGGTGCGCTATATGAGCAGCTGGGACATCGGCACCTGATCACACTCACCTTTTCTGGCCCGCCCTTATGTCCGCAAACAGATATTCCTGGGCATACCCGGCATATTCACCGAAATATTCCCGTGCAAACCCGGCGATCGCATCATACTCCCGGCAGCTCATGCCCCGGTCAGGCCCCTCGCAGGGGAGGTAGTGCTCGCGTATCACCCTGCGCATCCACACGTCCACCGGAAATGAATCGAATTTCTGGAAGGCGAAGAGGAGGATGCAGTCGGCCACCTTCCGGCCCACCCCCCGGAATGCCATCAGTTCACGCCTCCCCTGCTCAAACGAAAGCGCATCGATACGCCCGGCCCACCCGGGATCCTCGCACACCCTTCGTGCGGCATCGAGCACGTACCCTGACCGATACCCGAGGGAGCAGCGCCGGAGATCGTCCACCTCCAGGGATGCGAGAACCTCTGGAGGAGGGAAGGCATAATAGGTCCCCCACGGGGAGGAGAGCGGCACGCCATAGCACCGGGCCATATTCTCGATCATGCACCGGATAAAGGGAATGCTGGCGTTCTGGGCGCAGATGTACGATATCAGGCATTCCCAGGGGTCCTGCCTGACGAGCCGCAGACCGCGGTGCCGCACGATGGCGGCGTGGATGAGGGGATCACGGTCAATGGAGGCGAGGATGGCAGGGAGATCGAGGTCGAGCTGGAAGTAGTGCTCGATGCACCGCTCTTCCGCCCCGGCAACGCAGAGGGTGGATCCCTCCTGCCGGACGGCGATCACCGCATCGCCGACCACCCCCACCCACGCACCCTCCTGCCTGCGCCACCGGAAGAGCTGCCCGCAGTCAAGGGTGCAGGCGAGATCGAACGGGCGGGTATCGGAGATCGTGATCTGCAGCACCGGGATCACCCCTCCCTCTCCTGCTCGATGAGGCCGAGCGAGGAGAGCACGTCGATCACTTCCCCGTCCGGCCTGAGCACCTCAGCCTCACCCTCGAAATGGTAGGATATCCACCTGACCTGCTCTCCCTCGATCCTGTTGTAGAAGTAGCATGCCCGGGCAGGGACCTCCGGCACCTCCATGATTTTGAGCAGCGGAAGGATTTCCACCGGTTTTTTCTGGCCCTTGCTCAGGAGATAGATCTTGCGGGAATCCATCGGGACTGCCGTCTCCACCTTCACCCGCCGGAAGGTCATGCGCGAACCGGTGAGCGACTGCGCGTCATAGCAAAAGATGCCCTCGTGGTAACTGCTCGTCTCCGGTGCGAGCAGCTGCACGGTGTCGAAGCGCTCGCCGATGATCGCCTGTACACGCTGCAGGCAGTCTTCCAGTGCCTTCCGGCGTCCTGTATGCTCTCCGGGCCCGACGGAGCCTCCATGGGCCTTCCAGAGGTTGCGAAGGTCCGCCGCTTCGTCGAGCACCGCGAAGAGGCGTTTGCTTGCGATCATATCGAGGAACGCAAGGTCCGGGTTGCCGAACTGTGCAAGGCAGACCGATCGGGTGGCCGGACGGCTCAGCAGGCTTCGCGTGTGGTGGGCGAGGCGCCTCCCCAGCACATTCCAGGCCCTGAAGGTTGCGTACCGGTACGAATCCCTGAAGTAGGGGTTATCCTCGAGGAGGTCCACGCCCCGCTCCACGCAGAGCGGCCCGAGCGCGGAGAGCATAAGGAGGGCGATAAACTCGCCCAGTGCCTCGAACAGGTTGAACAGATGGTCCACGCAGTGCTCGTCGCTGGTCTCCGCGCGATACGCCCACAGAATCGAGGCGATGGGGAACGGCAACGATTCCATCCACCGCTCGAACTCATCCTCACGGACCCACCCGGCGATCTCTTTTCCGATCGATTCTGCGGCGAACGGGTGCGTCCACAGGTCTGCATCAAGGGAATCGAGCCTCGATCTGGCCTGCTGCAGCGATACGGCAACCTCCAGCACCCTTTTCCGCACGTCCGGCGGGGGGAGGAGGAACGGTGCGTCGGCGAGCATCGCAAGATAGCTGCGTCGGACTGAGGCCAGTTCATAGAGCCGCAGCAGATCGTCGCCGAGCGGAGTGGTGAAGAACCGGGCGACGTACGCGGCAGAGACAGCCGGGTCAAGCACCACCTGCACGTACCTCTCCGGCACTGCCGTCTCGTGCACCGAACGCACCACCGGGAGCGCGGCCGCGCGGGGGAGGTACACCGCGTCTTCCCGGGCGGGAAAGCCGGCATCCGGCGTATAGGCATGCATCTCGCGGGCGATCGACCGGAAGGCCACCACTTCGAACCCCCCGTCGCGGCCACGCTCCTCGATGCTCTGTTGCAGGATCACCTCCCGCACCCCCTGATCGGTCGGGGCATCGAGGAGGACGCCCAGTTCAGGGGCCTTGCCGGACCGCCGCAGCAGGATGTTCTTGGCCAGGATGTCCTGGGAGCTCTGGTCCGGGCCCATCTCCCCGACGAAGAGGCGATCTGCGGGGCGTTTTCTGGCGATGACCACCAGCCCCCCCGGAATGGAGAGAAGGGAATCGACGTGCAGCTTCAGGCGGGCGAGGCGGTCGGCGATCGCACGGATCTCCGGTTCCTCCTCGAGGAGTACAACCGCAGTCCCTTCATCGCGCAGGTGGGCGATTGCGGCGGAGAGCACATCGTCGGCCCCGGGATCGCAGGGGGCGAGGCAGGTGGCGATGAGGTCGAACTGCTCATCGATCTCCTCAAGGTAGCGGACCGGATCCGATTGCACCCACTCAATCCCCGCATCGGTGTTCAGGAGCGGTGCAACCCGGTACTCCTCGCTCCTCCGGCAGACGGCCACCACGCGCTTCGCATGCAGCTTGCGGGCAAGGGGAGCTGCCAGCGAGCCGAGCCCTGCCTGCGGGTCGAGGAGGGAGGCATGGGGATACCCCCTGCCCACCAGCGCGATACACGACACGATCCAGTCGGGGCATATCGCATAGCGCCTCTCCCCGATCCTTTCGGCAAAGACCCGCAGCTCCTCGAGATCGAGCGGGAACCCCGCCCCTCCGGCCGCTGCGATGAGGCCGCGGATCGACGACCCCCACCTTCCCCGCCGTATGTCCTCATAGACCCGGGCCAATTCCCTGTGTTTCTCCACCACCGAAACCACCGCACGCTGCCTGACCGTTCATTCATGGTATGGGCATGCATCATGGATAAATCCAGAGGGCAGAAACACACCATATCGCCCCCCTTTTCAGGAACCCCTCAATTTTTCGCCCTGCAAAGGGACAGGATTTTATCAGAGGACGCAGATATTCCCTCTCATGGACATCCTCCTCCAGATTCTCCTGCTGCTCATCGCGGCAAAACTCTTCGGGGAGATTCTGGAGCGGCGCGGGTACCCCTCGCTGATCGGGGAGATCCTTGCCGGTATCGTGCTGGGGCCTTCCCTTCTCTCCCTTGTCGCCCCGAATCCCACGCTGGAGGTATTCTCGGACATCGGCGTGGTTACCCTGCTTTTTTTGAGCGGGGCGGAGATGAACCCGCGTGCATTTCTCGAAAAGAGAAACATCGCGGTTTCTACCGCGATCATGGGCGTGGTGGTTCCTTTTGCCGGGGGCATTCTTCTGGGAATGCTTCTCAACCTCTCCTTTCCGGAGACATTGTTTATCGCCATCGCCCTCTCCATCACCTCCATCGGTATTTCCATACGGATGCTCATCGATCTGAAACAGCTGAACTCCGCAGTCGGCATCACCATCGTCAGTGCGGCTGTCCTTGACGACATCATTGGCGTATTTCTGCTAGGCGTCCTCTCCGCCGTGACCGTACAGGGTGAGGTCACACTCAATGCGGTGCTCTTCAGCGTCATAGGGGGCATCCTCTTTCTCGCCTTCTTCATTTCAATCGGCCCCCGAATCCTTCGCTGGTTCTTCAGCCTTGCAAGGAAGACCGAGACCCACGAAATGGTCTACTCCGTGGCGATCATCCTCGCCCTCGGCAGCGCGTTCCTCTCCCATTTTGCAGGAATGCACTATGCAATCGGTGCATTTCTTGCCGGGCTGGTGCTCGGGGAGGGGATCCGGCGCGACCGCATGCTCTTCGACAGCCTGATGGACTTCGGATTCGGCTTCTTTGTCACGTTTTTTTTCGCATCGATCGGCCTGCTCTTCAGTTTCAGCGCAGAAACCTTACTCTCCCCCTTTTTTCTGCCCATCATCATCATCGCAGTGGCAGCAAAAATTCTGGGCGGGTTTCTGGGCTCTATTCCATTCATCAGCCGCAACGAGGCGTTTCTCATCGGGATCGGGATAGTCCCGCGTGCGGAAATCGCTCTGGTGGTCGCCAGAGTGGCCCTGATCGCCGGGTTGATCGGTGTTGAGCTCTTCTCGGCGGTGACGGCAATGGTGATCGTGACCATCCTCGCCACTCCCCTCCTCATGAAAAAGGGATTCTCCGTCGTCCCGACCATTGACAAGGGTGCTTAAAGCGCATCATTCCGTATGAGAAACGCAATGATGTCGCACATTTCCACGATGCCCACCGCCACTCCCTCATCATCGACCACGATCACGTCGGGATGGCGATACTTCTCCATGGCGACCATGGCCTGGGCGACCGAGGCCGAATGCGGGACGGTGATATGCTCGCGGGACATCACCTCGCCCGCCGATTTCGCACCGCTTTTGATGATGCATTCAAGGCAGCCCATCTTTCTGCGGCTTCGTACGCCCACCCCGGGGCTAATGGCACCAAGGAGGTCCAGTTCGGTGATGATCCCCAAAAACTTCCCTGCCTCGTCGCAGACGATGATATCCCTGCACCCGCGACGGGCAAATGACTGAAAAATATCGGCTATCGGCGTATCCGGATGCATGCTCGTGAAATCGGTATGCAGGATTTCAACGATGCGAATTTCCTCGAGTTGCGGCTCTGCCATACTCCACTCCGTACCTCTCTCTGATATCCTCATCGCACGGAAAATACTTCATATTTTCCTGTCAGTGAAATCTGTGATTTCACGTGTTTCAAAGACCATATATCTGGCGGCAGGAGGGGATGCATCAAGGAAACACCTGCGTCGGTGTTCAGCGTTCTTCGTCGAGGATCCTGCGCAGGGTGCGGAAATCCTCGAGGAGGACGTCTTTCTTTTTCGGGTCGTAGATGGCCGCCGCAGGGTGGTACACGGGAATGAGGGTCAGGGTTCGACCGTCCCTCTCCACCCGGTGGATCGTGCCCCGCTCCTCCCCGATGGATCCCGCCTCAATGCCGTAGCGCCTGAACATGGCCTGCATGGCAAACCGGCCGAGGGTCACGATCACCGCCGGGGCGATGCGGTCGATCTCCCGGTCGAGATATTCCCGGCACTCCGCGATCTCTTCGACGGTGGGATCGCGGTTATCGGGAGGGCGGCACTTGACGACATTGGTAATATACACCTCATCCCGTGCAAGATCGATCGAGGAGAGGAGTTCGTTGAGAATCGACCCCGCGCGGCCCACGAAGGGGCGGCCCTCTTTTTCTTCCTGCCTGCCCGGCGCCTCGCCGATAAAGACCACGCGGGCGTCCTCCGGCCCCTCACCGGGCACCGCACCATCCCTGGAGTCCGAAAGAGGGCATGCTATGCACTCCCTGATCTCCTCGTCCATGTGCTGCAGTTCATGTTCCTTCATGGCTCTGGTGCTCCGGGCAAAAGTAGGCTTTACGGCCGGATAATTCCAGTGTTTCAAGCGGCGTTCCGTCCAGGGGGCAGACGCCCCCCTCATGCCGCTGGGGGATGAGAAACGACTCGGGGAAGTCTTCATGTCGCCGCATTACGGCAATCGCGGTGTGCAGGACGTCTTCCATCACCGAATGCAACCTCTCCCGCATATCCTCATCCAGGGCGTTCACCGGCGTTTTCGGGTGCACCCCTGTCTGGAAGAGTATCTCGTCTGCATAGATATTCCCGATGCCGGCAAGAACTTTCTGGTTCATGAGGGTCGTTTTGGCACTCCCCCGCCGTTTCCCGAGCCGGGCCACGAAGTCCTCCCGCCCAATCGAAAGCGCGTCCGGTCCGAGCCCCTTCGCCTCCGCAAACGCCTCCGGGCTCCCGGCAACTGCAATATGCCCGAACTTCCGCTGGTTGACGAACGCCAGAAAATAGCCGTTTTCAAACCCGATGAGGAGGCGGCCGTGCTTCGGGTCGTCCCCGATATCCTTGAAATACGCAAGCCTGCCCGTCATCCCGAAGTGCATGACCAGCCACTTCTCTGCGCCCGCATCGATCTCCACACATACGTACTTGCCGTGCCGCCTCGTGGATTGAAACGACCGCCCCGCGAGCACCGATCGCAGCTGCGCTTCCGTAACCTCCTCGAGAATACGCGGGGCCCTGACGTCGACCGTATCGATTGTCTTGTGCAGCGAGGTGGCGTCCAGATAGATTCGGAAGTATTCCACATCAGGCAGTTCGGGCATGGTATCGCCACCGCCCCCATATGCACTCTTTGTTGATGGGGGTTTTGTTGGTGGCGGTGTTCACCCGGATGCCCTTCGGGTGGGAACGGTACAGGAGTTACTGAGGTGAAATGCCGCACATTTGGAACCGGAAAAAAGTATAGGAGGCATGCAGTTGGTTCATGGGACTATGTCTACCGGAGCGTCAAATTCGCTTCACACCCCCAAAATTCGGAGCCAAAAAACCGACTCCGGGGAGGGAGTGTCGTTTCCGGCATATAATGGTTTGCCACCCACTGACTCGATCCGCCCGGCCGGGTCTGCCTATCGAGAACCAGCGGTGGCTGGAGGCATCCCATTTTTCGCCTGACAGGTTCATGCGTGCGGAAAACACCCTCTCTGTGCAGGGAGGAAAACCCCGTTCACCGGGCAGTTTCCCGGACCTTCTCGCACCCGCACCTCTCTCAATACCACCGATACCACGATGACTATCCATACCATCGCGGCATATACCATACCCTGAAACGAGAGCGAGCACCTGCCACCCTGTGTCTTCCTCTGTTCTCCTGCGCTCTCCCATCGCATAAGAGCTCTTTCTCGCTTATTTCAAGGTTCCGGGTTCACAAGGGCCTTCGCGCCGCACGCGGGCAAGGTGTGCCGAATTCTTCAGCCCTATGGCGGCCATCGCCAGGTAGAACGCGAACATCACCACCAGATACCCATTCTGCGCCCTGATCCCTTCTGCCAGCCACAGGAGGTTGCCGATAATCCAGCACCCGAACCCGAGGCCCCGCACCTTCGCCGATCTGCCGGCGACGAGCACCGCCCCGGCGATGCCCAGCAGCACGGCCGCAGCCAGCACCGGGTTCCATACGGCGATCACCGCAATGCCTCCTCCAGCGTCTGCTGCCCGGGCATGAGGTCCTCGACAAACCGGCCTCTGAGCGTGTTCCGCTTGGAGCGGAAGAGGCGGGTGCCGTAGAACGCCCGGTCAACCTCCTGGTAGACCTGCAAGAGCGCCGGGTCGATCTCCGTCGCCAGCAGAAGCACCGTCGTCCCCGCCTCGTGCGCCTTGTCCCGGCAGGCGAACACGAACTGCTCCACAAACGAAGGATCGTCCTCGAACCGTGCGGGATCGTGCTCGATGCAGACGCAGGGCCGGTCCGCTTCCTCGATCAGGGACAGGAGGCGGCGATCATCCTCCGCCCGGCGAAAGGTCGCCAGGTTGTGCACCGCAATCAGCCGGGAAAAGATCCCCACCTCCTCCCCCGAGAGATAGAGGACCGGCGGCTTGTTCTTGTGGAAGGCCAGTTTAGCCGCGGCGAGGATCCGGTCCAGCGGGGCGATGAGCAGGGTGAAGGAGGCCGGATCGGTGAGGTAGGCATAGGGAATGGCGTGCATGGGGAGGGAAGATGGCCGGGCGAGGAGAAAAGGGTGGTGGGTGCGGGGGGCGGAAGTGAGCGGCAGGTCATGCCGCGAGACCCTCCCCGCACAATCCTTATTAAGGGTCGCCCCTCAATCGCAGTCTGGTATCCCGTGCCCTGCACACCCCCCTGCAGTGATTGCACCGCTTCACCGGTTTCATCCATGCGGAAAGGGAAGGGAGGCCGGAAAAGGAGATGAAGGGAGGAATCCCAGCCATGACTGATCTCAAAGAATACACCAAAAAACGAGACTTCTCAAAGACACCCGAGCCCGGGGAGGGGGGTGAACGGCCCGGTGACCGGCCGGTCTTCATCATCCAGAAGCACAGGGCGAGCACGCTTCACTATGATTTCCGGCTCGAGGTGGGGGGCGTCCTCAAATCGTGGGCGGTCCCCAAGGGCCCTTCAATGGACCCCCGGCAAAAACGGCTCGCCGTGCCCACCGAGGACCATCCTCTCGCCTACGCAACGTTCGAGGGGGTGATCCCCGAAGGCGAGTACGGTGCCGGGACGGTGATCGTCTGGGACCGGGGGACCTACCGGAACCTGCGTTTAGAGAAAGACAACAACGGCCTGTCCATGGAAGAGGCGCTCGAGGAGGGAAAGGTGGAGGTGTGGCTGGCAGGAGAAAAGGTGCAGGGCGGGTTCGCCCTCATCCGGACCGGAAAAGGAGAGGATGCCCGGTGGCTGCTCATCAAGATGGACGATGATGAGGCGGACGCCCGCCGCAACCCGGTGGACACCGCACCCGATTCGGTGCTTTCCGGCCGGAGCATCGATGCGGTGCGGGAAGAGGAAGGCTGAAGCGGCACGGGGAGGAGAGGAGGCCTGAAGTGGTAAAGAAAGAAGAAGCCCGAAGACGCGAGGGAACGGCATCGGGGTGAGATGATATGCATATCACCATTCTCGGGACACGCGGCGAGATCGAACAGTCCGCACCCTCCCATGCGAACCATTCCGGCGTGCTCGTCAACGGCACAATCCTCTTCGACGTAGGGGAGCGGGACTATCTCGACCTCGGGGCAGAGGCTGCCTTCATCACGCACCTTCACCCGGATCATGCATTTTTTGTCACCGATCCCGCCGCGATCGACATGCCTCTCTACAGCCCGGAGCAGTCCGAAAACGATCCGCCGCTCACGGTGATCACGGAGCCGGTCACGGTCGGCCCCTACACGGTCACGCCGATACCCACCCACCACAGCGTCAAGGTGAAATCGATTGCCTACTGCATCGAGAAGGCGGAGGAGAAGGTCCTCTACACCGGGGACATGATCTGGATCAACAAGGAGTATCACCACCTCCTCGAAGGCAGCCGGCTGGTGATCACGGACGGGAGCCTGGTGCGCAAAGGGGGCAGGGTGATGCGGGACAAGGACACCGGCAAGATCTACGGCCATGCGGGCATCCCGGACCTGATCGACCTCTTCGCCCCCTATACCGAACACATCCTGTTCATGCACTTCGGGAGCTGGTTTTTCAAGGACGTGGAGGCATCCGCCGACCGCCTGCGGGCCCTTGGGGAGGAGAAGGGCGTATCCGTGCTCGTCGGCTACGACGGGATGGAGATCGAGACCGGGTCGCTGTGATCGCTGCTCGTTCCCTGGACGCGAGGTGTCGTTGTCTATGAATATGTCCTGCTCTTTCCTCCGGAAAGAAATGTGTTGCAGAATCATACCAGGAAGAGTATGACCATGAGGACGGTCAGGACGAATCCTGTGATACAGGTGAATTTCCAGTTATGCTCTTTTAGGGCAAAATAGAGCGTCGAGGCAAGCACACGGGCGAACGGGGTGAACAGAAGTACAGCGATGCCGCTATAGATCAGGAATGCGGGGCCTGTCTCCCCGGTACCGGCATTCCCGGCGACATACACGACAAACTCCAGCAGATTGATTGCCGTAATGGCTGGCAGTGGCTCGAAAGTGCCCGCGGTCAGCAATAACCAGATCAGGCCAGCGGTAATGAGAGCAATGGACACGATCAATCCGACAAGGAGGATCGACCACACCACCCGATTCAGATCCAGAGACCGGCGGGTCATGGAAACCCCTGTACGATCATGACGACCCCGATCAGGATCACCACCACAACGAAGTAACTGCGTATCGTTTCATTGGGTATCCGCACCAGGAGCAGGGTCCCAATGAAGGCCCCGACTACAACTCCCAGAATCACCGGTACTGCCAGATTCGGTTCCACAAGACCCGCAGACAGGTAGACGCTTGTCCCGGCAAGGGCAGTTACTCCTATGATCATGTTGCTTGTGGAGGTGGAGACCTTGGTGGGGAGGCCCATGATCAGGTCCTGAACCATTACCTTGAAGGCCCCGGCACCAATGCCCAGGAGCCCGGCAATCATGCCGGCGATGAGCATCAGAGCTCCACCCAGGCCGGCCCGGGTAGGGTAATAGATGATGCGTCGGCCTTCCGCCCGGTCATCGTAGCTGCCCGCAAGGCCCAGCCACCGGGAGAAGCGGTCCTGCCGATCCCTGGCCGGCGACTCAAGGGATAGTCGCTGCTTGATGATGAGGGAGATGCCGGCCACGATGAGGACGGCACCGAAAGCTACGAAGAGAAACTGTGAACCGGAAGCCAGGGTGATGGAGGCTCCGATCACCGCACCGACAACGGTGAACATCTCCAGATACATCCCAACCTTGAGGTTGACCAGACCCTGGCGCACGTACATCGCTGCGGCGCTGCAGGAGGTGGCAACGACCGAAACCATGCTTGCGGCGATGGCCATCTTGATATCCACCCCCAGAAACGTAAGGACCGGAACGATCACCGTCCCTCCGCCGAGACCGGTCATGGCACCAAAAAACCCTGCAACGATGGCGACGAGAAAGACTATTTCAAACGATACCATCGATTACATCCTTGATCGCAGTGATGCCCTATGGATCGTTTTATATTATGACTCTAACCATTTCATGAACCTCTCTGACAGCCATGACGTACTGGTACGATTTTGTGCCCGTTTTGTGCACTGATTCCGCTCCCATCGATTCATGCGGGTTGATAGGAAGTACTCCTAACACGTAGCTATCAGCGGCGCCAGGACACATCCGCTGTGGACCGGGGAACCGGGAGGGAGAGCAGCTCAATGACGCCGATAGCGATGGCTGCTGAAGGGTGAGAACCGATAATCTAATGCGGGCCCCTGTATTGGTACTGCGGAAACGATTGGCTGTATGCTGCAATCGCAGGACTGCCGTTCAGATAGCAACCTCTACACAAAAGGCTGATGCCGGTTCGGTAATACCCTGCCACTCTGCCGGAACAACTCATCCCGCAGAAATGGCTCTGTCCTGTACCGGCAGGAGTCCAAAACCGCCAGCCCATTATATGGTACTGCGGCAGGCAAGACACCGGCAGGGTGAAAAGCCTCTCCGCATTCGAGTGCGGGCGTGAGAAGGGGAGAGGCCTCTATACCCCGGGCACCTTATCAGCACCGATGGTAACTAAAGCGGCCCTGACCCTGATCGCCGCAACCGTGCTGGTCACGGTGCATCTGGTCGCCGGGAGACTGCGGTTCCTGGACGTCATCCCCGGGAGCCGCCGGCTCTCGCTGGCAGGCGGCGTCTCTGTGACATACTTCTTCGTCCGCCTGCTCCCCGAGCTCGATGCCGGCACCCAGATCACCGGCGATTCATCCTTTTGCGCCATTCCCGGGAGTATCAATACAATTTATATATGATGATTTGAAGAGAGTGCCGGGGGTATCATGACAGGGCAGACGATCACAACGAATGAGGCCAAGGACAAATCTATTGATGATGTATTCGGGATCCTCTCATCTCAGCAGGGCGGTCTGACCCAATCCGAGGCTCAAAACCGTGTACAGACATACGGCTACAATGAGATTCCGGAGGAGAAAAAAAACCCGATTATCGACTTCCTGAAGTACTTCTGGGGTCCTATCCCGTGGATGATCGAAGCGGCGCTCGTCATTTCTGCTATCATTCAACGCTGGGAAGACTTCGTGATCATCCTGGTGCTGCTCCTCATCAATGCGATTGTCGGGTTCTGGCAGGAACATCAGGCGGGGAATGCCATCGAGATGCTAAAACAGCGGCTTGCGGTCGAGGCGCGGGTGATGCGCGACGGAAAATGGCAGAAACTCCCTGCACGGGAGCTTGTGCCCGGCGACATCATCCGCGTACGGTTGGGTGATGTCGTCCCCGCGGATATCAAGCTCATTGAGGGGGAGTATCTCTCGGCAGACGAATCCGCCCTGACGGGGGAGTCGATGCCGGTTGACAAACATGTGTCGGACGTCGGGTATTCCGGCTCCATCGTAAAACAGGGCGAAATGACGGCAGTGGTGGTATCCACAGGATTGAACACCTTCTTCGGTAAAACCGCCCAGCTCGCCGAAGAGGCGGTGACGGTTAGCCATTTCCAGAAAGCCGTGATTAAAATAGGGGACTATCTCATCGTCCTTGCAATCGCCCTGGTTTCCATCACCTTCATCGTCTCAATTATCCGCCAGGAGGACCTGCTTAACACGCTCCAGTTTGCACTCGTCCTGATGGTGGCGGCGATTCCTGCGGCAATGCCGGCGGTCCTGTCCATTACCATGGCCGTCGGGGCGGTGGCACTCGCCAAGAAAGAAGCCATCGTCAGCAAACTCGTTGCCATCGAGGAGATGGCCGGCGTGGACGTGCTCTGTGCCGATAAGACCGGAACGATAACAGAAAACAGTCTCACCCTCTCCGATATCGTGCCGTTCGAAGGGACCGCGAAAGAGGATGTACTGCTGGACGCCGTACTCGCATCCAGGGAGGAGGACCAGGATCCCATCGATATGGCGATCATCACGTCAGAGCAGGCCAGGAACCAGCAGGAAAAGCTCACTACATTCAAAGTTATCAATTTCAAACCCTTCGATCCGGTCATCAAGCGCACGGAGGCCACCATAGAGGATGCGGACGGTAACCGCTTCAACGTAGCAAAGGGTGCACCGCAGGTGATCCTGAACCTTGCGGGGGGGAGCAGGGATCTCGAAGAGCGAATCGATCAACTCTCGAACACCTTTGCGAAAAAAGGGCTCCGCATGCTCGGCGTGGCGAGGAGCAGTGATAACGACACCTGGACGTATACCGGGGTTCTCGGCCTCTATGATCCGCCCCGTGAAGATTCGGCAGCGACGATCAAAACGGCGCAGGAGATGGGGCTTGAAATCAAGATGGTCACCGGGGACCATGTGGCAATTGCCCGGGAGATTGCGCGAGAAGTGAACCTGAAATCCAATATCGCCACCGCCGACGTCTTCCTCAAGGAGCATGACGCCGAGGCGGGAGAGATCGTGGAAAAGGCAGACGGGTTTGCTGAAGTGTTCCCCGAACACAAGTACCGGATCGTCTCGCTCCTCCAGTCCAGGGGACACATCGTCGGCATGACCGGTGACGGCGTGAACGATGCTCCCGCCCTCAAAAAGGCGGATGTCGGTATCGCAGTTGCCGGCGCTACGGATGCGGCAAAATCAGCGGCATCAATCGTGATCACAAAGCCGGGGCTCTCGGTCATCATCGATGCAATCAAAGAGAGCCGGAAGATCTTCCAGCGAATGAATCACTACGTGATCTACCGTATTACCGAGACCATTCGAGTGCTCTTTTTCGTCACCCTCTCCATTCTTCTCTTCAATTTCTTCCCGATTACCGCACTTATGATCGTGCTGCTGGCGCTCTTAAACGACATCCCGATCATGACCATCGCCTACGACAATGTCCTCTACTCACCATCTCCTGAAAAGTGGAAGATGCGGGAGATCCTCACCCTCTCTACGATCTTCGGGTTTGTCGGACTCGTCTTTTCCTTCACCCTTCTCTATATCGCACAGGGACCGCTCAACCTGAGTCTCCCTGAGATCCAATCGCTCATCTTCCTGAAGCTGGCGGTCGCGGGACATCTCACCATCTTCGTCACCCGCACCAGAGGTCCCTTCTGGTCCATCAGGCCGGGATCGGCTCTGCTCTGGTCGGCTATCGTGACAAAGGTAATCGCCACCCTTATCGTGGTATACGGGATCTTTGTCACCCCGATCGGCTGGTATCTCGCAGGGCTCGTCTGGGCCTATGCGCTCTTCGGATTCCTGGTCATGGATTTCGTCAAGGTCGAGACGTACAAAATCATCGACCATCGCGGGATACGGTTCTCCCGATAGGCAGGTGTGGATCAGGACACCTGTTCATGCACCCATTTTTTACCTCTTCTCGATGCCGGGAACCGCCCGGACCATGGCAGCACCCAGGACCGCAACCTCTGTTCTTCCGGCATCCGGACCGCATGAGAACGTCTACCGGGGCGCCGCCGCGACCTTCTTCTCCTCGGCTTCTGCTTTCATCCTCTCCTCTGTCTCTACCACCCGGAGCGTGATCTTCAGCAGTGCATCCGGGTTCACCGATATGGAGTTAATGCCCTGCCGTACCAGGAAGTCCGCGAACTCCGGGAAGTCGCTTGGTGCCTGACCGCAAAGCCCGCTGTGCCGGTGGTTCCGCCGGCACCCTTCGATGGCCATGGCAACCATCTTCTTCACACCCGGATCGCGCTCGTCGAACTCCTCGATTATCACCGTGGAATCACGGTCGACGCCAAGCGTGAGCTGGGCCAGATCATTGGACCCGATCGAAAATCCATCAAAGAATTCACTGAACTCGTCGATTAATACGACATTATTCGGGATTTCGCACATCTGGTAGACCCGGAGACCATTCTCTCCCCTCACAAGGCCGTTTTTCTCCATTTCCTGCAGGACGCTCTTTGCCTCCTCAATGCGGCGGCAGAAGGGAATCATGATGATCAGGTTGACGAGCCCCATCTCATCCCGGACACGTTTCATCGCCCGGCATTCGAGTGCAAAGCCCTCACGGTACCGCTCATTATAATACCTGACCGCACCGCGGAAGCCGAGCATCGGGTTGGCTTCTTCAGGCTCGAAGTACTTCCCGCCGAGCAGGTTCG
>JAENYT010000040.1 GCA_016841665.1 Methanobacteriota archaeon | reverse complement strand
AGGCCACCCGAATCCCGCCGACATCAATGCCGCCAGGAAGTTCGCCAGGGAGATGGCCGGTCTGTAGGTACCTCGGCACCCCGGATCGTGGAGCTGTCGTCGCCGACTTCCCTCGACCCAGGGCAGTCGAAGCACTATGCTGTGTTGTGCCCGATGGAGGACAAGCAAGGTATGGCCTACGGCTGAATATGCGGCATCGGCGGGTCTTGAAGAGAATTGTCTTCCCTTGATGCGATACAGAGGAATCCGGCATCACCCTGGCCGGGCAGAACCGCTCTCTGCTGTTCGTTCCTGAGTCAGGAATCCCACAAAATCCGGTGCTCCTGCCACCGCTCTTCACCCTGTATTCACCCTTTCGTCGCCCTCCTCCGCTGGATTTCGGCTGCCAGGATCATGGCGGTGACGGAGGATATGGTAATGAGCAGGACCGTGATGGAGTCGGCCGTACCCACGACCGCAACCAGGAGAATGGCGGTCAGGGGTGCTCTCAGTGCGAGGGCGAGTGTGGACGCCTCGATGCACAGGACGCAGATCGAGACCGGCACTTCCGGAAAGACCTGGTTGATGGCAAGCCCGATCATTGTGGAAGAGAACAGGATGGGAAAAATGGGACCTCCGATAAACCCGCTCCTGAATGAAAGCGCGAGCAGCAGGATCTTCATGACCGCCATGGCAAGGAGCATCGCTGCCCCGAACGCGACCGGATCGGCGATGATCGCATGGATCTGGTCCTCCCCCGAGAAGAGCAGTTCCGGGACGAAGTAGCCGACGAGCGCAACGACGGCTCCTGCAGCAAGGAGGGGCAGGATCACGTAGTCTTTGAACACCCTCTCCACGAGCCTTCCGATCCCCTGCATGGAGAGGCCGGTAAAGACAGCAAGCAGTGCCCCGATTACGCCGAGGACGATCGCATACAGGACGTATGCAGGATGCAGCTCGCTGATCGGCTGAAAGGGGATGCTCTGGGCGAATGGGGGAAGTCCGAGAAGCAGGAAAAAGAGAAAGCCGATGGAGCCTGCGAGCAGGTTCCAGGTCAGGAACTTCAGCGCGCCTTTTGTGCCGCCCACCTGGAACTCTGTTGCGAAGACCCCGGTGAACAGCACGCTGCCGATGATGCCGTTGTATGCCGACGCGAGGGCGGCAAGATTAAACCCCAGCGTTGCTATGCGAGCAGATACGGGTCAATGCGTGCATTGCGAAGTTCATCACCGGGAACCTCCGGCAGCAGGAGCTGGCCGCGGAGGCGAGAAGCGTCGATGCGATTATGCGTCCCGAAGACGACGCTCTCGTGATCTGGAGTGCTGTTGAAAGGGAGCACCGATGAAATCCACCACTTCGCTATCGATCTTCTCCCCACAAACCATGCCGCCCGCTTCATCCTGCTCCCGGTCGCTTCCGGCAGCCGGTCACGGTGTTGCCGTCCTCGCTGAACGCACCCCTGAAAACCGCCGGAGCGTTTCTATCGCCTGCTTCTCACACGTATTTTCGTTTATTCCCCACAGTGTCGAAGTCATGAGCCCCGGCTTGCAGAGGAGGACGAGACGCCTGTTTCATCGTGTCACCCTGACCAATACAGCCGGGAAGGCCAGGTGCATAGACAGTATACCCTCCTTCATCACCTGGTTCGAGCACGATGCGCAGGTTCATGCAATACCCTATCAATCCGGGGAAGGTACGTGTACTCGCCCCATAACGCAACGTGCCGCAATGAAATTGGGGCCCTGCAGAAAACGTGGCTCACGCTCCTTCTCCGAGTTCACCGACCAGGGTATGAGAATAGTATCTCCTTGTGTATCCGACGTATTCGCCGGGATTCCCTGCGGATGAGCGCATAATCAGCATGCGAGCATGAGGATTCTATTCCTCAACGCTTTCCCGGGTGGAATCTGTCAGGAGGCTTTTTTGGTTTCTTACTCGCAGGTTTGCTGCAAAGGTTCTGACGAGAAGGGGATTGACCGCCTGAGGGGGCAGACCAATGGCTGCGGCAGTTTTCCGGGTAAGTTCCATTGGGTCCGGAGAACCCATACCGGCGCTGGCAAGCACGGCTTCATGGATCATCTGGAGGTACTCAACGGCCCGGTCCATCTGTCGATACGCTTCCTCGCCTTTTCTCGGATCGTCCCATGCCGAGAGAAGAACCCGGATGCCGGTACGTCGCCGCAGCCGTTGTATCGATTGTATTGACGCAGGGGCATCATCATATACCGGCAGATCTCCCGACACGGGTATCGCATCGCCAGAGAAGAGCACGCCGTTCCCATGCATGAAAAGCGAGATGGATCCGGGTGAGTGGCCCGGGGTGTGGATCACCTGCAGTTCCCCGGCCCGGACCCCTTCGAGTTCTATGGAATCTCCGTCCGAGAGTTCGTTATCAATCTGCACCGATCCGGCGACAAGCGTGGCAAACCCCGGCACCGACCGCTCGCGGTTCTGGAGTTCCACATCCTCGATCCATGCTCGCTCGGCGGGATGGGCCGCGATACTGCACGTGGTTGCCTGCTGGATTGCCCGTGCCGCCCCGATATGGTCGGGGTGCGAATGGGTCAGGATGATGAGTGCAATCTCTGACGGGGTGCGGCCGGTGGACCGGATAGAGTCGAAGATCTGCGCCTCGCATCCTGCTACTCCCGTGTCAATGAGGGTGATCGTCTCGCCGTATACGATATACGAGTACACGAACCGGTCGAGTGCGATGCCGGGCCCTATCGGAATCCTGAACGGATGTCTGAGCGCGTGGATGGATGGAACGATCTGCATACAAAGTCCTTACGGAGGAATATTAGATAGGAAGGATATAATGGTGAGGGGGGATCAAGAGATGTTTTCCTTTCCGGGTTTGGTCAATGCCCCTCAGCGCCAGGACAATGCATTTGCCACAATGTGAATCATACATAATGGCATTCTGGAGAACCCCCATCGCAGCATAGTTACCAAATTTTACACCATTTTCGTGAAAAACAAGCGAATGAACGAGTATTTTTAGACCGGCATTTTCCATCCCCGCGGTGCCTCCGGATGCAGAGAACCGGCATGCCGGTCCGATGCAGACATTGCCCGGTACTTCGTTGCATCGGGCTCCTGTGGTGCGTGACATCGCCGCTTCCCCGACAAAACGCATGAGCGATCCGGGGGCGATAGGGCGCCGTGCACGACCGGAAACGACCGCAATCCGGTTGATGCGCTCGCACCCGAAACGATACCCGCCGGGATGCACCACGCCCCTACCGCATTTATTCCAGCGGGCGATGGCCCTCGGCCCCGGGTGGGTACTCTTCCTCGAACAGGGAAACTCCCATTTCCCTCCTGATCGTGAACCGTTCAAAAAAGCAGTCTGAACACACGTGAAAGAGCGTTGCCTTGCTTACCACAGAAATCAGACGCCTGTCTCGTTTTTTGCAGATATCGCAGAATCCATCGGTCATTGCAACCCCCACCGATGACGGTGATATGACAATGCCCGATTGTTCATTCTTTTAGATATATATTTTGTAAAAAATAATAAATAATCCCGGCCCCCATCTGCCGTGTTACCTATCAGGGAGCCCGCCGAGATCCTCGAATTCAAGGGCCTCGAGGTCCTCGCCGAGGGCGTCGAGATCCTCCTGCGAGATCCCCTCGATGACGGGCGGATCCCCATCGCCCTGTGTCGTCTGCCCGGTTGCGTCTTCAGCGGCGCCGGTGGTTTGCAGGGGTGTCGCCTCGCCGCCATCCTGCCCCTTCTGCCCGCACCCGCATACGAGCACCATGACGATGAGCACCCCGGCAAGCAGCATATACATCCTCATCGCCCTCACCCCTGCGCCACCATGAGCGCATATGCCTGGTTCATTGATCGGTGCGCGCTCAGCAGGTCGCCCCGTGCAATCCGGAGATAGTCGTTGCCGCTCGAAAACTGGATCAGCGGCGTGCCCGGCAGCACCACCTGCCCGTACCTCTCTCGGGCGTTGTCGATGTTCTCACGCGCCGAATCGATCTCGTCCCGCGCATGGTCGAGTCTTTCCACGATTGCCGCATTGTCCGGCATCGCCTCAGCTGCGGACCGCAGTTTCGCCTCGTACGCATCGGCGGTATCCGCATAGGTTTCCGCGACGTGCGCCCACACAAACCCGGTATTTCTCGCCACGTCGGTAAGCAGTTCCAGGTACTCGCCGACCATCCTCAGGAACGTGATCCCGAGATCGACCCTCGTTTCGATGGCGTCGACCTCATCCCTCAGTGCATCGATCTTCGCCAGGTTGGCATCGACATCGTCCTCGATCGAGGCGCGGAGATCCGCGGGGAGGGAGGGGTTCTCCTCGACCTCCCGCTGCTTCCAGACGAGCCAGGCCTCTGCCTCGTCCAGCGCGGCATGCAGCGCATCCTTACCGGTATCGATCACCTTCCGGTTGTTGTCGTCCGTCTTATCCGCAGCCCAATCGATCTTCGCTTCCTTGTGGGCGACCTGAGCATCGAGGCTCCTCTGTTTTGCATCCAGCCAGTCCTGCTTGGCGTCCGTAGCGGTCAGGGCGCTGGCCGCGGAAATACAAAGACAGAAAACGAGCAATCCGGTGATAATGCGAAAAATCATCGTATTCATGAAAAACGCCCCCGTGCATCCAGTGGACACCTGAGTATATGAAAAGACTGCGTATCTAGTTTTTTATTTGATGATCCGTCCCCTGCACCAGAAACAACGAGAAATCCGCCGTCCCGCATCGGCAAAAGGATTGTACTCAAAAAACGCGGGATCGATACGCGACAGAGGCCGGATGGCTGCAGAGCGCAAAACCCGCGTGCTTTTCTTCCTGCGCATCGTATTGCGTGATGGAGAACTCCCGTTCTTGATGAGGTGTCCTGATGAGCCCGACGTCCTACGACTGCCCCTTCTGCACCACACGATCGCTCACGCTCGTGTGCCGGGATATTGACGCAGTGAGCCTCCATTGCAATCGCTGCGGAGAGGAGGTGCGGCTCTCGCGCGACCTCTGGGACCTCTTTTGCGAGAAGCCGGACGACAGCCTCCCCGATTTTCTCGCCCTCGTCAAGGCCTTCAACTACTTCGATATGGATTGATCGCACCGCGAGGGTGTCAGGCTCCACCCGCACGCTGCCCGAGCGCCCGTTCCGCCAGTTTCCTGAGGATGGGGTTGTCGTCATGCAGAACGCGTCTGAGTGCGTCTTTCGCCTCCTCCCCCCCGATGCGGGCGATAGCCCTGACCGCCTCGAACCGGAGATCGCTCGCGGTATCGGCATACACCTCAAGGAGGGGACCGACGGCATCGGACCCGAGGTATTCCAGTTCGCCCCACCGCCCCTTTGCAATGAGATAGCAGGCCTCCTCCTGCCGGTCATTCGGCGTCCAGCCGATCTGGTCGAGCGCTTCGGCAACACCCTGCTTGAACTCTTTTTCCCCGTACTTCAGGGCATTGACCAGGTGCTCCTGGGAGAGCCCGGATGAATCGTTCAGGGCCTGGAGGGCGACCTGCCGCACCCGGTAATCGACATCGTTGAGGGCCTGGATGAGCGGTTCTATCGCCTGGCGGTCGCCGATATAGCCCAGGGAGTATGCGGCGGCGATCTGCACCTCCTCGTCACGGTCCCGGAGGGCGATGACCAGCGGATCGATAGAACGCCGGTGGCCGATGTACCCCAGCGCCTCGGCCACGGTGGCCCTGACCCGGGTCTGTTTCTCGCGGTGCAGGGACGCGATGAGCGCCTCGACCGACCGCTCGCTCCCGATCTTCCCGAGACTGCGTGCCGCCACGGTGCGCACGAAGGTGTCGGTATCCTGCAGGGCATCCATCAGGGGATCCACCGCCACCTCACGCATTTCCCCGAGAAGTTCCGCAGCCGCCATCTGCAATGCCCTGTCCTCGTTCCGAAGCGCCCGGATAAGCCCCTCCACCGCAGGCCGGCCCATCATCATCAGCCGCATCGACGCGGCAACCTGTGCCGTGCCCTTTCTCTCCTTCAGGGCGGTGATGAGATTGTCGATCTCTCTGGCCCCGGAATCGGCGAATACCTTCTCGTCATCGGCGTGAAGCGTCCCGATCTCCTCAACCTCGTCCTCCTCTTCGACCCGCTGCAGCCATGCACTGCGCCAGACATTCAAAAGCTCCCTCCTCCTGAGGACCTTCGCAGCCTTCTCCCGCACGTCGGGGTCGTCGTCGTTCATCGCTGACAGAATGGCCTCGGTCGCCCGGTCGTCGAAAATCGCGCCCAGTGCGTCGAGGGCAGAGAGTTTCTCCACCACCTCCCCCTTGTGCAGTACCAACGAGAGCGGTGTGATCGCCGGGATCCCGATCTCCCCGAGCGCGTGTGCCGCCGCCCGGCCCACCTCGGGAACGTCGTCGGCGAGGCGCTCGATCAGGGTGGGGATG
>JAENYT010000039.1 GCA_016841665.1 Methanobacteriota archaeon | reverse complement strand
CCCGGCGGCAAGCTGGGCGTGGGCGGAGGGGAGGCCGAAGCTGGACTCCGCCGCGAGGGCGGTGACGGCGGGATCAACCCAGTAGGGGCGGGGGGTGTGGAAGGCCATCTTGAGAGTGTCGTTGATCCCGGCGGAGATCCCCAGCAGGAGGGCCGCATGCAGCCCCAGGCGCACATCACAGCACCAGAAGAGGGCGGCGATGAAGAAGAAGTACGCCAGGGGGCTGCCGAGCACCGAAAACGCCAGCATGGGCAAAAGCAGCCAGGGAAAGGATGCCTGCAGGTAGGGGATGATGATATGTCCGGTCATCCGTCCCGCATCCATGCGCCTTCAACGGGGAGAAGGGTGCAGCGCAGGATGAATGTTTCGCGGTGCAAATGGCATCCCTTATCCCCCGCACGTTTGACCGGCGTCCCTTCAGGGCGCCGACCGCCTGAACCGTATGCCGGTGTGGTCAAGAATTCGGTAGAACCCGAGTTTCAGCCGGTCGATTATGACGAACGTGGTGAGGGCATAGACCCAGACAAATGCAGCGAGCTGCCATCCGATTGCCGGTATCAGGATGCCGTACACCGCAATCAGCGTGGCGATCGCCTGCGTCCCCACCACGGCCGCGACCAGGGGAAGGGCCGGCCGCACCGACCAGAACGGCCCGCGGGTGCGTGCGATAAACACGGTGAGGTGTCCTGCCACCGAGAGCTTCAGGTAGATGAACGACTGGAGGACGGCGTGGCTCAGGTGGAGATACTCCAGGCCGATATAGAGGAGGCCGAAGGATCCGATCACCCCGGTCATGCCCAGCATGGTGGCAATGCCCAGCAGGATGCGCATGTCCCATCGTTCGGGAGTATCGGAATAGCGGACATGATCGTAGGCGATGGTCATGATGGCGGCATCGTTGAGCAGGGCGAGCAGGACGATCATCAGCGCGGTGATGGGGAAAAAGCGAAAGATGATGATGGACAGGCTGATGAAGAAGAGGACCCGGATGGTCTCCGCGATCCGGTAGATGGAGTAGTTCAGCATGCGCTGGAATATCCTCCTGCTCTCCTTGATGGCGTCAATGATTACGGAAAGCCCGGGTCTGGTGAGGACAATGTCTGCGGCGGATTTCGCCGCATCCGTTGCGCAGGCAACGGCGAAGCCCACATCGGCACGCTTCAGGGCAGGAGCATCGTTCACGCCGTCCCCCGTCATACCCACGATATGCCCCCTGTCCTGGAGCAGCTCGACGATGCGGTATTTATGCTCGGGAAATACCTCGGCAAACCCGTCCGCATCCTCGGCAACCTGGGCGGCTTCACGTTCAGGTGATTCCAGGAGCGATGCTGCGGGCAGGATATCGGGAGCGAGATCAACTTCCCGGGCGATCTCCCGGGCAATTGCCGTATGATCGCCGGTGATCATCTTGACGTCGACCCCCATGGCCCGTGCGGTCCTGATAGTCTGCGGAGAATCCTCCCTCGGGGGATCATACAGGGCGATAAGCCCGGCAATGTGCCAGTCTCCCCCCTCCCCTTTTCGCGCCACACCCAGTGCCCGGTAACCGCTTGAGGCGAACCCGTCCACTTCCTTCATGATCCGCTCTTCAAGGGATCCGGGATCCGGGATAAGGGAGAGAATAACCTGGGGCGCACCCTTCGCCGCCATGAACAGTGTTCCGGCCTTTGTACGAATATCCGCCCGGATCCGCTTGGCCACCGGATCGAAGGGGTGAAAGTCAAGAACACTAGAGCCCTCCAGATCCTCCATGACCGCCGGGATCGCCCGGGAGTGCTCGATGATGGCAGTGTCGATGGGGTCCCGGTCCTCCTCCCTGGACGCCAGGGTGGCCAGGAGAAGGACATCATGTTCGGTCCACCCCTCGAGCGGGACCACTGCGGCCACGGCAATCTCGTTGCGGGTGATGGTGCCGGTTTTATCCGCACAGAGGATATCCATGCCGGCAGCCTCTTCGATGGATTCCAGGCTGCTCACGATCGCCTCTTTTTTTGCCAGGGCAATTGCCCCCACCGCCATGGAGACGGAGAGGACTGCCGGGAGCGCGGCAGGTATGGCAGCGATGGTCAGCACCAGGACATAGGTGAGCGTTTCCACGAAACTTTCATGCCGAAAAAGGGAGACCAGAAAGACCACAGAGACACAGAAAACGGCGAGCGCGATGAGGTAATCGCCGATTTTGATGACCGCCTTCTGAAAATGGCTCTTCTTTTTTGGCAGGCTTACCAGACCGGCGGTTCTCCCGAAATACGTGTGCATTCCTGTTGCATAGACCAGGGCATCCATCTCCCCCTGGCGCACGATGGCGCCCTCATACACGATATCGTCGGGATGCTTCTCCACCGGGAGGGACTCCCCCGTGAGCGCCGATTCGTCCAGGATCAGGAATTCTCCCCTGATCAGCTTGCTGTCGGCGGGAACGATGTCGCCCAGCCGCACCCGGACCACATCGCCGGGAACAAGGTACCGGGCAGGGATATCCTTCCAGGTACCTCCCCGCATCACCCGTGCATGTGGAGAGAGCCGCTGTTTGAGGAACTCGATGGCGATATCGGCCTTCCGTTCCTGCCAGAACCCCACTGCGGCATTCATCAGGAGGAGGGCGGCAATGATGGCCAGGTCATCCCACCGCCCGATGATCGCCGAGAGCACGATGGCGACCTCGATCAGCCAGGGGATCGGCCCCCAGAAATAGAGGAGGAATTTTTTGAAGGGGTTGACCTTCTTTTCCTGGATCTCATTCGGGCCATAGTCCTCTATGCGGCGTTCCGCTTCGGGATCAGAAAGGCCATGGGTCGTCGTGGAGAGCGTCTGGACCAGTCGCTCCACAGAAATCTCCCGCGCCTCCCCGGAGCTGATTGCCGCCTGCATCGGGTATCATCTCCCCATCATACGATCTCTCCCGGGGTTGTAGGCAGCAGCAGATCGGTGAGCTTCCACGCACCCTGATACCGCAGCATTGCCACATCATGATCCGTGACCACACGGGAGCCGTCCCCAGTCTCCCAGGTCACCCGCACCCGCAGAAAGGCCTCATCATCGGCCATCTCCTGTTCAAGAATAGTATAATCGGCAATCCGGATCCCCTCCTCGTATCGTGTCTGGTTAAGAATGCCGACAATACTCTGCTCCGTATACTGCCCCTGCGATGCCGGGTGACTACGGGGGAGCAGCAGGGCATGAATGGTGGCGGCATCCCCGCCGTTGTAGGCAAGCACATACTCCCGCAGGACACCTGCAGGCGTTGATTGGCCAAACGAAGGAACCGTACACCCGGAGATGGTCGCGGAGAGGATCAGGACGACCGTACAGACGAGCACGAGGCGACACCGGTGCATGAGCGAAGATGGGAAGATCACCTATAAAAATTCCCCGTGGAGGGACGATGACCCGCATCTGTCCGGAGGATATCCCCGGTGCCGTCCAGGGCTGGCGCTGCATTTTTCTGCATATGAAACGAACAGGGTTGCAGGGCATTCCCTGATCGTGGAGGAAACTGGTGAGCAGCAACTCAAAGGGGTCCATAGGGTTCCGGGAGGCCGTCTCCATCGGTGTCGGCGGCATGGTGGGCGGCGGGATCTTTGCGGTACTGGGGCTGGCCGTCGGCCTCTCCGGGGGAGGAACACCGATCTCCTTCGCGATCGCCGGGCTGGTGGCCCTGGTTACCGCCTATTCCTATGCAAAACTTTCGGTGGCATTCCCCAGCCGGGGAGGGACGGTTGCTTTCCTCGTCCAGGGGTTCGGGAACGGCCTCTTTGCCGGCGGACTGAATATCCTGCTCTGGATCAGCTACATCGTGATGCTCTCCCTCTATGCCTTTGCCTTTGGCAGCTATGGGGCGACCTTTTTTCCTGCGGGGATGGAGGCGTTCTGGAAACATGTGCTGATCACGGGCAGCATTGCGGGAATCACCGCACTCAACGTTCTCGGTGCCGGGATCATCGGGAGAGCGGAGGACCTGATCGTCGGCATCAAGGTTGCCATCCTGCTGTTCTTTATTGCAGTGGGGATATGGGGAATATCGGTGCAGAACCTCGCCCTTTCTACCTGGCCGCCACCCGTTCGTCTCGTCGCAGGCGGTATGATCATCTTCGTGGCCTACGAGGGATTCGAGCTGATCGCCAACACGGCACAGGATGTCCGCATACCCGAGACTACGCTTCCCCGGGCGTATTACACCTCTGTCCTGGGAGTGATCCTCCTCTATGTGCTGATCGCCGTGGTGACCGTGGGCAGCCTCTCCCTTGACACCATTGCCGGTGCACGGGACTATGCGCTCGCGGAGGCGGCAAAACCGTTTCTGGGACAGGCAGGGTTCGTGCTCATCGTCGTGGCGGCGCTTCTCTCCACCGCATCGGCCATCAATGCAACACTCTACGGCTCAGCCCGGTTCAGTTACAGCATCGCAAAATACGGGGAGCTCCCCGAACAGCTCGAGCAGAAAATCTGGAACAAACCGCTGGAGGGGTTGTTCATCACTGCCGCAGTGACGATTGTGATCGCCAACCTGCTCGACCTCTCCAGCATCTCCACCATCGGAAGCGCCGGGTTTCTACTGATCTTTGCCATGGTAAACTGGGCGAACGTCCGTCTTTCCCAAAGAACCGAAAGCAGGTGGTATATATCGGCGGTGGCGTGCGGCACCTGCCTGGGAGCGCTGGTGGCACTCATCTGGGAGGCATTCACGACAGCCCCCCACACCCTCCTGGTGCTGGGGGGCATGATCGCGCTTTCGTTTGCCATCGAGCTGACCTACAGGACCATACGCGGCCCGCTCGCATCGGAGATCTAGCGCAGGGAGAGTCTGTCAGCGGGGGCGGTTGAGCAGCACCCGGATCTCCCGGGCGGTCCGCTCACCCGACGGCGTGTCTTCCAGAAGATAGAAGACTGATCCGAAGAGGAGGAGCCCGAGCCCCAGGCCAATGGTGAGCGGGGAGAGGGTCCCCAGCATTGCCACGCAGGAACCTGCGCCAAGTACGGGGATAACAATGCCGAATGGCATGCGAAAATACTGTTTTTCGGGAGGGACCCGCTCCTCTCTGCGTACCAGGATGACCGCACTGGCATTCACCAGCGCCATGGCTGCGAGCGTGGTCACATTTGTCAGGTTGACCACAAAGTCAAGGTTCCCGACGATGATGAGCAGCAGGGTAAGGAGAGCGCCAAAAAGAATCGAATTGACCGGCTGGTCATTCTTAAGGGTCGCAAAACGACCGGGAATCTGCTTTTCGCTTGCCATTTCGAGGGTGATTCTCGAAGCGCCGATCATGTTCGCGTTGGCGGAGGAGAGCGTGGAGAAGAGCGCCCCCAGGGCGACGATACTCCCCCCTACCGACCCGAACAACACCACTGCCGCATCGAATACGCTCGTGCTGCCGTAGGCAGGGAGCCGGGCCGCAACAAGAGCGATGGTCACCCCGGTGTAGATGCAGGCGACAAGGAGAATCGACGCCAGAGTGGCCAGCGGTACGGTCCTGCTGGAACTCTTTACCTCTCCCCCCATCATGGCAACCACCTGGAACCCGATATAGGCGAAGAAGACCATGGTCACGCCCTTCAGCATGCCTCCCGCACCCGCAGGAAAGAAGGGGACGAAGGCGCCGGGGCTGAGCGCGAGGATCCCCCCAGCAATCAACGCACACAGGATGGCAACCTTGGTGATCACCAGGGCGACTTCGGCGCGCCCGGCCTCGGAAAGCCCCCGGAGGTTCAGGGCGGTGAGCGCAATGAGCCCGATCACGCCGGCAAACCGAGGATCGTAATCTGTCCCGGCGAGAAGATTGAGATAGATCCCGAAGCCGAGCAACACAAATGCGGTGGCGATCGAGACACTGATATACATCGCCCATCCGGCAAGAAACCCCGGATACGAACCGAGCATCCGTTTTGCATACAGGTACCCCCCGCCGTCTTCCGGGTAGATGCTCGCCAGGGCGGCATAGGAGAGCCCGGAGAAGGTCACGATGACCCCGCAGATGAGAAACGAGAGGATTGCCGAAGGCCCGGCAGTATCGACGAGCAGCCCGCTCAGCACGAAGACGCCGGCGCCGACCATGTTGCCGACGGCAAAGGCGATGGCGGCAAAGAGGCTCAGCCCTTCGGTGCGTTTCGCCGTGCCCTCCATGACACCGCTACTACCACCGCAACGGTATTGTAGATTACCCTGCGGAGCGCAAAGGTCAGCTTCGAAGGACAGGCCTCGGGGTATGTGAGAACCGTGCCGGATTCACCGAAGTTATGGGAATCTCTGGCGGAGAAATGAACAAAAAAAGTTTAGCCGAAGAGGGCGCCGAGGCCGGCCATACCGCCTTCCTCGTCTTCCTTCTCCTCTTCCTCTTCCTCTTCCTCTGCGGCGGCCTCCTCGGCTGCGGGTGCTGCAGCGGCAGCGGCGGGTGCGGCGGCGACGGGGGCTGCGGCGGCCTTGCTGATGGCCTCCTCGATGTCCACGCC
>JAENYT010000038.1 GCA_016841665.1 Methanobacteriota archaeon | reverse complement strand
AGCGCCCCCAACAGGACTCGAACCTGTGACATTCTGGTTAACAGCCAGACACTCTACCAACTGAGTTATGGAGGCAAATTGCCTTCAAACATTGTTTTCGTGGGTTATTAAAGATTTTGCATCTTCTCGCTCTTCATCGCCTCCAGCTTGGCGATGAGGTTGTCGATATTCTCGTCGAGGTGCACGAGCATCTCCTCCGCAAGGGGCGTTGCCATCGCTCCTGCGGGCGAGGCACGGATGTAGCCCCCCTGTTCGAGGACGCGCAGGGAGTAGCGAACGCGGTGGTAGGGAAGATCGAGAAGTTCGGCGAGCTTCATGATGCCGATGGGCTGGTGGGCCACGACCACGCGCACCACCTCGAGGTGGCGGCCTATCAGGTCGATCTCCTGCTGGAGTTTCTCAAGCATGTACCTGATCCCCCCTCGGCGTAATCACCCTCATCACCATCTCCACCAACCTTCTCGTCCTCACCCTCTTCAATGGAAGTACCGCCCACGCCCTCTTCATCGAATGCACTGTCCTCACTGCTCTGGCCGACCTGACACTCCCCACCGAAACGCTCCTGTCCGGCATTTTGCCACCACCACAGTTCCTGATACCTCATTCGGTTTCTCTTTTCTCCTTGCTCTGCGCCCGGAGCCAGGCCTTGTCCCGCTGATATGACCTCCAGAAATATGCGGCGAGTGCGATCGCCACAAAGGCGAGCAACCCGGATACAAGAAGGTTCAGCTCCGGTCCGAGCAGGAAAAAGGCGAGGGCCGAAAACGCAGCGAGCAGTACGACGACATCGAGCAGAACGGTGAGTTTGATAAATTTGAGTTTGAATTCCTGCTTGGTTGCCTCGTCCATCACTCTTTCTTTATCCGCCTGATAAAAGTACTTGTGGTTGTATCCACAAACGGGTAAGATAATGGAGGCGCTGGACAGGGCAATCGGGCAGGCAGATGCCGCAGGGTATGTGATGTACACATCCTCGCAGGACGCGGACATGCGCTATCTCACGCGCTTTCGGGTGGGCGATCCGGTGGTATTTTTCAAAAAACCGGGCAGGCCGGGCACAATCATCGTCCCCCAGATGGAATATGACCGGGCGGTTGCCGAATCGTCCTGCGCGGTGATGACCCGCGGTGACGCGGGATTTTTCGAGATCCTCGAGGAGGAGCCCGACCGCCGTGCAGCCCTCGCCCTGATGATCGCGCGCCAGGTGGACGGGGATATGCTCGTGCCCCCCAACTTCCCGCTCTCCCTCGCCAGAAGACTGGAGGAGCACGCCGCGGTCCGCATCGATGACGGGACCATCGCCGCATTGCGGGCGGTGAAAACCTCGCAGGAACTCGCCGCCATCAGGAAGACCCAGCGGATCAACGAGGAGGCGCTTGCCCTCGCCCTCACCTGCATACGAAAGGCCTCAATCCGGAACGGCGTGTTGATGCAGGAGGGAAAGCCGCTGACCTCGGAGGATCTTCGGCGTACACTGCACATCTTTTTCTTGGAGCGCGGGTATACTGCCGCCGAAACCATCATCTCCTGCGGCGAGGAGACGGCGATGCCCCACCGTACCGGATCGGGTCCCCTCATGGCAAACCAGCCTATCGTCATCGACATCTTTCCCCGCCACGAGGAGAGCGGCTACTACGCGGACATGACCCGCACCGTGGTCAGGGGCGAGGCGGACCCCGCAATCGTGGACCTCTACGATGCCGTGGCGGAGGCCCAGGCGCTGGGAAAGAGCCTGATTCGCCCCGGTGTTGCGGGAAAGGACGTTCACCAGGCCGTGGTCGACTACTTTGCTGACCGGGGGTATGCAACCGAAAAAGAGGGATTCATCCACAGCCTCGGCCACGGAGTGGGGCTTGAGATCCACGAACAGCCGTCCCTCGGGCCTGCCGGCGAAGACCTTGCCGCGGGCCACGTGGTGACCGTGGAGCCGGGCCTCTACTATGCAGGCACCGGGGGTGTCCGTCTCGAGGACATGGGTGTCGTAACGCAACAGGGATTTGACTGTTTCACCAAATATCCACAGGAGCTGGAGATATGAATGACGATATTTTTGCACACTATACCCACGCAGGAGCCATTGCCAACAAAATCCTGCACCAGGCGGAGGGTATGATCAGGGAAGGCGTCCTGATCGCCGAGGTCGTGGAGACGATCGAGTCCACGATTATCGAGGAGGGTGCGGGCATCGCCTTCCCCCTCAATATTTCGCGCAACGAGGACGCCGCCCATGATACGGCGCGCTACGAGGATGACCGGACGTTTGCCTCCGGCGACCTGGTCAAGGTCGATCTCGGTGTGCACGTCGATGGGTATATCGCCGACACCGCGCTCACCGTTGACCTTGGCAAAAACGACCTCCTCGTGGAAGCGTCACAAGCGGCACTCAACCGGGCCATTGCCATGATCCGGCCCGGGGTGACAGTGGGCGAGATCGGGGCCGCCATCCAGGAGGAGATCGAGAGCAGGGGGTACCGCCCGGTGGCCAACCTGACCGGTCATGGCCTCGATCGGTTCATGCTCCACGGGAAACCCACCATCCCAAATATCGGCATCCAGGGAGGGCCGAAGATCGAGGAGGGAATGGTCTTTGCGATCGAGCCCTTCGCCACCACGGGGAGCGGGTACGTGAGCGAGAGCCCCCGGGTGGAGATCTTCCAGCAGACCGCGATGAAGCCGGTCCGCCTTCCTGCGGCCAAGAAAATCCTCAACGAGATCCGCGCCAACAACGGCCTACCGTTTGCAAAGCGGATGCTGCCCCAGAACAAGGTGGACCTCGCCCTGAGCACCCTGCGCCGCCAGGAGATTCTCCACGCCTATCCGGTCCTCCACGACATCCCGGGCTCGCTCGTCTCCCAGGCGGAGCACACCATGATCGTCACCGAGGACGGCTGCGTGGTCACCACCGCCTGATGGCCTCGTGGGATACCATTATCGATCTTCGAGAGAAATCCATCAGGTTAGCACTATGTCCGGCGCGGAGAGTACACCCGAAATACTTGATATCATGGAGATCCTCCTCACCGCCGAGGTGATCAACCAGTATCCGGTCCTGGAAAAGAACGATCTCAGCCCAAAGCTCAGGGAAGTCTTCTCGGTGAACGGCCCCGATGAAGACCTCAACCGCCCTTTTTTTGTGAGCGAAAGCCTTATGTCCAAGTATTTTGGGATTGAGGGTGCATATGGGCTGGTAAAACAAAACCCCTTTGTGGGATTTGAAGAATTCGGAAAACGCCTCAATATCACCTCGCTCGAACCGGCAGTACGGTGGTTTTTGAAACGGGGAGGGGCCCCGAGAATCAGTACCAATCCTGCACTGGCCTACTATGTCGAGTCCGCCGGGCTGGCGAAGATCTCTTATCGGGAGGTGCGGGCCGCCAACCCCCGCTACGAGGATACCAGGGGGTATATCGAGGCAAAGCTCTCCTCCATCCTCGCCAAAGATGAGGAGATGCGGCCTGCCCGCGACCTCATCATCATCAGCGCACCCGAGGAGATCGAGTACTACCGGGAAAACCTCGTCTATACGCCCCAGCAGGAGGAGATCCTGCAAAAGATCGACGTTGCCCTGAAAAACCGCGATTTTCTCAGGGACAAGCGGATCTACGAATTCGGCAAGCTCCTCTTCGTGGGCCCCCCCGGCACCGGGAAGACCTCGCTTGCCCTCTCCATGGCCCGCGAGCTGCACATGCCCATCCTCGAGGTCAGGCTGGCCATGGTCACCTCCCAGTACCTGGGCGAGACCTCCAAGAACATCGACCGCATCTTTGATCTGGCGCGCAGGCTTGCTCCCTGCATTCTCTTCATCGATGAGTTCGATTTCGTGGGGAAGAGCCGGGTCACCGACGACAATGCCGCCATGAAGCGGGCGGTGAACATGCTCCTCAAGAATATCGACAGCATCAGTTTCATCCGCAACGGGGTCCTCCTCATCGGGGCCACCAACCACCCAAAGATCCTGGACGAAGCCGCCTGGAGGCGGTTTGACGAGGTGGTGGAGTTCCCGCTGCCGGACGAGGAGATGCGGCGGACCATCCTGGAAAAGATCACCGCCTCCCTCGACTGCACCTGCGATTTCGACAGCCTCGCCGCCCGCACCGAGGGATTCTCCGGTGCCGACCTGCGCATTATGGTCAAGGAGGCGCTCCTCACGGCGCTCATCAGGGGCCATACCCGCGTGGAGGCCGCAGACATCGAAAAGGGGATGGAAGTCGTCAGGAACAGGGATACGATCCGGCATACGGCCTGGTGATCCCGGTGCGGCTCACCCTGCTCGGGACGGGCGACGCGATAGGCACTCCCAAGGTGGGCTGCACCTGCGACACCTGTACCCGGGCGCGAACCGACGGAAGGCAGCGGCTGCGCACCTCCCTCCTGATCGAGCACGAGGGAAGGCATCTTTTGATCGACACCTCCCCCGACCTGCGGATGCAGCTGCTCTGCGCAGGGTCCCCGAAGATCGACGCGGTGATCTGGACCCACGGCCATTACGACCATTTTGTGGGCTACAATGAGTTTTACCGGGTGCAGTCGATGCCCCCGGTGTACGCCGCCCCTCCCGTTCTCGCCTACTGCCGCCCGCACCTCCACTTCCTGCGCTACGAGGAGCACCCCGTCCCGGCCTGTGAGCCCTTTGATCTCTTCGGGCTGCAGATCACCCTCTTCGAGGTCACCCACCCCCCCATCTACGCCTGCGGGGTGGTCATCGAGCACGACGGTGCGAAGATCGTCCATACCGGAGACACCAACCCGCACATCCCCGCCGGGAGCCTCGCGGTCATGCAGGACCCCGATCTCCTGCTCGCCGATGCCATCGTGCCCCGGGACATCACCATCGGCAAACACATGAACTACAGCGATGCCTGCGCACTTGCCGGGCGGCTGGGGGCAGCCGAGTTCCGGTGCGTGCACATGAGCCACCTCATCCCGTGGGACTGCCCGCACACCGGATTGGACGGCGAAGTATTCACGTTCTGACCCTCACCAATACCTTAATGCCTGTTCGACCACCACCTGATGATGCATATGGAAATCAAGATCATCGATCTGGAACCAAATAAGGCGAGATTGCTCTTTGTTGGGGAGGGCCACACGTTTATAAACGCCCTGACCGACGAACTGCTCCGCGATCCGGGAGTCGATGTCGCCCGGTACATGATGGAGTTCCATTTCTCCGACCCCGAGCTCATGGTCACCACGGTGGGCGACCGCGACCCCCTCGAGGCCATCATTGATGCGTCGCGCCGGCTCGCCGGCCACTGCGGTGAGCTCCTGGAGCAGATTGCCGACGCTGTGTCCCGGTAATCTCTTCCCCCGGAACACTCTTTTTTTTCAACGGTTTGCACGAGTGCGGGCCGGTCTTTATCCTGATGCGATCAAAAAGAGAAGTATGGATGCCTGCGAAAAAGAGGGGGTTTTCGAGGGATTGGTGCCAATCGGTGCGACCCGTGCCGTGCAACCTGAGGGTGCGTTATGCCCGCTCGGTGAACCCGATAGAGCCGGAAACTCTGGTGATGCGCACTTTTACCTTCTGGCCGGGTTTGGTATTGGCCACATAGAGTGTGTACTTCCCGACCTTCGCCACGCCATCCCCGCGCTTGGAGAGATGCTCGATATCCACGTCGAGAATCTGCCCCTCCTCGATCCGCGAGCCCACCGGTTCGGTGCGGGGCCTGCGCTTCCGGACGGGGCGGTGCCCTCCGCAGGCGTCGCAACGGAGCATGAGCACCCGCCCGTCCTTGACGAGCCGGGTGTCGGGCTTTCCGCACTCCGAGCAGATAACGTAGTCCTCGGTGTAGTTCTTGATGGCGTTCTCGATCACCGTCTGTTCGAACTTGCCGTTGAAGATGGCCCGGTTCCCGTCGATCTTTCCGGCGGTCCCCAGCTCGCCGAGGAGGTACTTCATCAGGTGATCCTGCTCCCTGCGCAGGGTCGATGCGATCTCCGTGAAGTTCTCCAGCACGGTAGTCTTCCCCTCGATGTACACCCTGGCCTCGGGTACGGAGAATCTCCCCTCATCGCCTGATGTCTCCGTAATCTGGCTGTACGCCTTGTTTAACAGTTGTTGATACGGGTCGGTCATGCTACTATATGGGGGGGCGTGGGTAATAAGACTGCATCACGAGGCCAAGTGGCGCTCCGGTGAGCAGCTATTATGTGGTTGCGCACACACATTTCTGTACCATGGTATCTGCGCAGGATCGGGGATTTCTGGAAAAAACGTTGAATAGACCACTTACCGCCCTTGAACTCGCCTGTTTCGAGAACCTCTGGAGCGAGCACTGCAGCTACCGCTCCACCCGCGCCCTCTTAAAGACGCTCCCCACCACCGGGGAGAACGTGATCCTCGGGCCGGGAGACGATGCGGCGATTGTCCGGTTCTCCGATACGTGCGCCCTCGCCATCGGCATGGAGAGCCACAACCACCCGAGCTACGTCGATCCCTACGACGGGGCGGCCACCGGGGTGGGCGGCATCGTCCGCGACGTGATCTCCATGGGGGCGAGGCCAATCGCCCTGATGGACCCCCTCTACTTCGGCCCCCCGGACCAGGAGAAGAACCGGTACCTCTTCGAGCACGTGGTCAGCGGCATCGGCGACTACGGCAACTGTATCGGAGTGCCGGTGGTGCGCGGTGAACTGGTATTCGACGACAGCTACAGCGGCAACCCGCTGGTCAACGTCGTGTGCGTCGGCGTCGTGCACCCCGAGAAATTCCTCACCGCACGGGTCAAGCAGCCCGGCAACCGGCTCGTCCTCGTCGGGGCGTCGACAGGCCGCGACGGGCTGGGCGGTGCCTCCTTCGCTTCGCGGGATCTTGCCGA
>JAENYT010000008.1 GCA_016841665.1 Methanobacteriota archaeon | reverse complement strand
CCGAGCATCGGGTTGGCTTCTTCAGGCTCGAAGTACTTCCCGCCGAGCAGGTTCGCGTATTCGTTGGTCTTGAAGTCGCTCATGCGAATGACGACGGGGTTCGGGTAGAATGCTGCTGTGATAGTCCCGGCACCCTGGGCAAGTTTTTCGACGAAATATTCACTTTTATCCTTATACCCATAGGTGAGACCGTCAATCTCCTCCTGAACATCAGCATCCTGGACTTTTTCAGGATGAATGAGCGCCATCGGATGGATTTTAATGTAACTGCTGATGATGAATTCCATCCGGGCAAGCCCTATCCCATCATTCGGTATCATCGCAAACCCGAACGCCTCGTCCGGGTTCCCGAGGTTCATCATCATCTCGGTCCTCGGCCGTTTGAGGTCCTTCAGGCCGGTCTTTTCGACATGGAACTTCAGGATCCCGCGGTAGACGATGCCTTCCTCGCCTTCCGCACAGCTCACGGTCACGTCGGTGCCCACCGGTATCGCTTCGGTTGCGTCATTCGTTCCGACGACAGCAGGGACGCCGAGTTCCCGGCTGACGATGGCGGCGTGAGAGGTTCTCCCTCCGCGATTGGTCACGATCGCCGCAGCCGTCTTCATCACAGGTTCCCAATCCGGCGTGGTCGTGTCCGAGATCAGGATCTCTCCCGGTTGAAAAGTCGAGAGCCTGGAGACATCGGTGATGATGCGAGCCTTCCCTGCGGCGATTTTATCACCGATACTCTTTCCCCTGACCAGAGCTGTTCCTCGCTCGTCCAGGTGGAACGTCTCCAAAAAATCCCGGGTCTTCTGTGACTGCACCGTTTCAGGACGGGCCTGTACGATGAATAATTCCCCGGTTTCGCCGTCTTTCGCCCATTCGATATCCATTGGCATCGATTTTTTGGCTTTCTGTGAGTAGTGATCCTCGATGGTGAGCGCATATCCGGCAAGCTTCAGCGCTTCGTCATCACTGATACAGAACTTCTTCTGGTCCGCTTCGGGTACATCGACATTACGGGTCACATCCTTTGCCCCTCCGCGGCCGTAGATCAGCTTAATTTTTTTATCGCCGAGATTTTTCCGGACGAGCGCCCCAAATCCCTTCCGGAAGGTCGGTTTGAAGACGTAGAACTCGTCCGGGTTGACCGCACCCTGCACAATGTTCTCACCAAGCCCATACGATCCGGTAATGAGCACCACGTCCCGGAATCCGGTATCCGTGTCGAGCGTGAAGATAACCCCGCTCGAAGCCAGATCCGAGCGCACCATCTTCATTATCCCGACCGAGAGGGCGACCTTGAACTGGTCAAAATGGTTGTCTATCCGGTAGGCAATCGCCCGATCGGTAAAGAGGGAGGCAAGGCATTTGCTGATTGCCTCCCGCAATGCCTGGTAGCCGCGAATATTCAGGTACGTCTCCTGCTGGCCTGCGAACGATGCCGTGGGCAGGTCTTCTGCCGTGGCGGAGCTCCGGACTGCGACGTCGATATCCGGGCCGTACTCGTCGCAGAGCATATCGTACGCGGTCGTTACCTCATCCCAGAGATCGTCGGGAATGCCCGCCCCGAGGATGAGGTCGCGTGTACGTTTCCCCCGTTTCGCGAGATCGATAACATCGTTCCTGTCCAGCCCTTCCATGGCGGACTTCATGTCATCGAGTATTCCTCCCGACTCCAGCACGTGCCAGTATCCGTCGGCAGTAATGGCGAAACCGTCGGGCACATTCACGCCTTTTGCAGTCAGTTCACTGTACATCTCGCCCAATGAGGCGTTTTTCCCGCCGACCACGGGTACATCTTCGTTTCTGATGTCCTCGAACCAGCGGATATACTTCGCTTCCTGTTTCATGCTTTTTTCCCCTACTGTGCCGTCGGTGCAGCTCGCGCTGCCGGCTTTCGGTATGTTTCGGCGACCACGTTCTGCGGGTTGCCCGCAAAGAAGGCCTTGATATTTTCGGAACTGGTGGTCAGTATTCGCTCCAGAGCCTCCGCCGTGTTGTAGGCGTTGTGCGGCGTGAGGATCGCGCGATCAGAGTGCAGGATGGAGAAGCTCTCCATCGCCTCCCGCAGCACGATCGCAGCGATATCGTCTCTCTTTAAGAATTCTTCTTCAATCCAGACCTGTTCTCCCTCAAAGGTGTCAAGTGCGACCCCTCCGAGGCACCCTTCCCGCAGGGCATCGGCAACCGCCCTGGTGTCCACCACCTTCCCCCGGGAGGTGTTGATGAGAAGTGCGGTGTGCTTGAGCTGCCGCAGCCGCTCGGCATTGATCAGGTGGTGCGTGGATTTCGTGTAAGGGACGTGCAGGCTGATGACATCCGACTGCTCGAGTACCTCGTCAAGGCTTAGATAGCGCACCCCGTACCGCTGGGTGAGACCGGGGTTCGGATGCAGGTCATAGGCGATCACCATCATTCCAGCCGCCCACGCAAGACGTGCAAGGTGCGACCCGATACGCCCTGTGCCGATCAGGCCGAGGGTCTTTCCTTTCAGATCCGTTCCCTGCAGACCCTCACGGCCGAACTCGCCCTGCTCAACCCGCCGAAATGTCGACCTGAACTTCCGGGTGAGCGCCAGCATCAGCCCGAATGCGTACTCCGCCACCGTGCTGTCGCCGTACGACGGCACATTGCAGACGGCGATGTTGCGTTTCCTGCAGGCGTCCGCGTCGATATGGTCAAAGCCGGTGGACATGGCGGCGATCATCTGGAGATTCGGCAGCTGATCCAGGATATCGGGGGTGAGATGCGATCGGATGAACACCCCGATCCCGTCTGCATCGCGTGCACGCGATGCGTTCCGGGCGGTCAGCGGTTCGCTATGCACCGCAACATCATACCCGCTCTCCTGCGCGAACGCGTTCCGGATCACGGTCTGCTCCTGCTCATCTACATCGAAAAATACCAGGTTTACCATAATGCCTCCTCCTCATAAGCGATCCGATGGTGCGGTGCTGACATCATCTCTCCTCCCGGGATACCATGTAGGAGGCGAGATCCACCATGCGCCGGGCATACCCGGATTCGTTGTCGTACCAGACCATGACCCGGGCCATCTGATCGTCGACGACGCTGGTGGATCGTCCGTCGACCACCCCGGAATGGAGATCGTTGATGATGTCCGCCGAGACCAGGTATTCCTCGGTATACGAGAGGATTCCCTGCATGTGGCCCTCAGCAGCCTTTTTCATTGCTGCATTCACCTCATCGGTTGTCACCTTTTGCTTCAGCTGGGCAACGATATCGACAATGGACCCGTCAGGGATGGGTGCACGTATTGCAACAGCATCCATCTTGCCGGTGAGTTCCGGCAGAACGTGCGTGGTGGCGATGGCGGCGCCGGTCGTCGTCGGAATCAGCGAAACCGCCGCAGCACGCCCACGGCGCACTTTTCTGGCGGCCCGATCGACAAGCGCCTGGGTGGCGGTATAGGCATGAATTGCCGTCGCCATCAGGTGATCGATACCAAAGGCATCGTTGAGGACCTTCGCTGCCGGCGCCAGGGCGTTGGTCGTGCAGGACGCATTCGACACAATGGTATGCCTAACCGGATCGTAAGATCCTTCGTTGACCCCAAGCACAACGGTCAGATCAGGATTATGCGAAGGTGCGCTGATGATGACCCGCGATGCTCCGGCATCCAGGTGGTGTGCAGCATCATTCCTGTCGGTAAACCTCCCTGTACATTCAAGCACCAGATCTACGCCGAGATCGTTCCAGGGAAGGGCGGCGGGATTTTTCTCGCCGAGAACGGTCACTTTTTGCGACGCAATCTGAAGGTGATCCGACCCCGCTGCGACCGGGAACGGCGCTTTTCCGTGTACCGAATCGTACTTCATTAGGTATGCCAGTTCATCCACCGGCGTCAGATCATTGGCGGCAACGATCGCGATGTTGCCTGGCGGGTTGGTCAGGTAATTGTACAGTGTCATTCGACCGACACGCCCCAGTCCATTTATTGCAACGTTCTTCATGGCAACCCCCTTGTCGTACGGGGGTGCCTACGCCATGCTCGGGTATAACCTTTGTCCTGATCTGCGGATCGCGGAATGGGTTGGTAAGAACGATCCGGAACCGATTCTGGTGGATGATACCAACGACCGCAGCCCTATCAGCTCGTTTCGTGCGCGAATGCCCTTTTTCCGGCGAAGACCGCCACATCGCCGAGGTGCTCCTCGATCCGCATCAGCCGGTTGTACTTCTCAACCCGCTCTCCCCGGACCGGTGCTCCCGCCTTGATGCGGCCGGCCTCCACGGCAACAACGAGATCGGCAATGAAGGTATCGACGGTCTCTCCACTGCGGTGCGAGACGATCACGCTCCACCCGTGCATCTGTGCCAGGCGCACCGCGGCAATGGTCTCGGTGACGGTACCGATCTGGTTTGGTTTGATCAACACCGAATTTGCAGCATTTTCATCAATTCCCTGCTGAATGCGCCGTATATTCGTGACAAACAGGTCGTCTCCGACGAGCGTTACGCTCCTTCCGAGCCGGGCGCACAAAAGCTTCCAGCCATCCCAGTCATCCTCGGCAAGCCCGTCTTCGATTGAGACGATAGGATACCTTTCGATAAGGGACGCATACGTCTCGATCATCTCTTCCGGGGCAAGTGTTCTGCCTTCGACCTTCAGCGCATACCCGTCCTCGGTCAGGAACTCGCTCGCCGCTGCATCCAGAGCGATGCCGATCTCTTTTCCGGGCTGGTATCCCGCCTCCTCGATGGCTTCCATCAGATATTCGAGAGGTTCTTCATTTGATGACACCTTCGGCACAAACCCGCCTTCATCGCCGACAGCGGTACTCTGATCTTTCTTCCGCAGCAGTGTCTGCAGAGCATGGTAAGTTTCACTCCCCCACATCAGCGCCTCCGAAAAGCTTCCGGCACCATACGGGACGATCATATATTCCTGAAAATCTGCCCCCTGCCACCGTGCATGCACCCCGCCGTTGATGATGTTCATCATCGGTACCGGCATGAGACGGGCAGCCGTCCCTCCGAGAACCGTATAGAGCGGCACCCCGAGCGCGGTCGCCGATGCCCGTGCAATCGCCATAGAAACACCAAGAATCGCATTGGCGCCAAGCCTGCCCTTATTGGGAGTGCCGTCCAGACGGATCATGAGGGAATCCAGGGCAGCCTGATCCATGGCGTCCTTTCCCTGAAGTTCTCCGGCGATAACACGGTTTACATGTTCGACCGCTCTCAAAACTCCCCGTTTTCCGTAGCGATCCGGATTCCCGTCCCGGAGCTCGATCGCTTCGTGAGCTCCCGTGGAGGCACCGGAAGGCACGGCAGCGCGACCGGTTGAACCACCGTCCAGGGTCACTTCAACCTCAACCGTAGGATTTCCTCGCGAATCCAGAATTTCCCGGGCCCGAATTGAGCGGATAGCAGTATCCATACTCCTCATCTCCATCCTGCACCGGCGGATCGTGAGACTCCATAAATACCTTCCCCCGTGGCAGGGGTATCCAGAGGCATCATTACTCTTTGATGCGCATGTCCGGGGCCGCCTTCGATACGATCGACAGAAGTCCCCTCTTCCTTTGTTCCATGGCTTCCTCATCCTGCGCCTCCAGGTTGAGCCGGAGGACCGCCTCAGTGTGGGAGGGGCGGATATTGAACCACCACGACGGATACTCCACCGTCAGGCCGTCGAGGTGATCGATCCCCGCATCGCGGTAGCGTTCCTCGAGAGCGGCAAGGACGGCATCCCTGTCCTTCACCTGAAGGTTGATCTCGCCTGTGGAAGCGTACTTCTTCAAAGGCGCAACAAGGCGGGAAAACGGTTCCTGTTTCATGGAAAGGAGATTGAGCATCTGTATCATCGTCATAACGGCGTTGTCGGTATACCCCGTATCGCGGTAATAGTAGTGCCCCGAGAGCTCGCCGGCGAACAGGGCCTCTTCCTTGCGCATCTGCGGCTTGATAAATGCATGCCCCACCCTGCACCGCACAGCCTTCCCTCCGAGCCTCCGGATCGTCTCCGGGACGATGCGGCTCGATCGGAGATCGTAGAGGATCGTCCCTCCGGGATGGCACTGTAAAAAGACCTCGGCGATGAGCGCCGTCACCAGGTCTTCCGGGACACGATTCCCCTCTTCGTCAATGAATCCGCATCGGTCGGCGTCCCCGTCAAATGCGACGCCGATATCGGCCTGCTCGCCCACCACCCGGGCCTGCAGATTGCGGGTCGTCGAGGGGATCAGGGGGTTTGCAATATGGTCGGGGAACCGGCCATCGGGTTCCATATCCATAAGGGAGAATGTCCATTGCGAAATCTTCTCCGCGATGCGAGCCACTTCCGGTCCGGCCATGCCGCTGCCGGCATCCACAACGATATTGAGCGGCCGCTCCGGCCGGACGAATGAAAAAAGCATACGGATATACCGATCCATCGCGGCGAGCCGGCGGTACGGACCGCGTACGGGCTGGGGCGGGATGGTGGGGGAATCGCTGACCAGGTGTTCCAGTGCGGGCAATCCCGTATCACCGCTGAGCGGGATCGCATTCTTGCGGCAGAGTTTAAACCCGTTCATCTCACCGGGAAGGTGGGATGCGGTAACCATGGCGCCCCCGTCGAACTCGCCGTCAATAAGGGCATAATAGAGGAGCGGCGTGCTCACCATCCCGATATCGGTCACTGACGCTCCCGCAGAGAGCGCACCTTCGATGAAGGCTTCCGCAAGCGACGGCGAGGAGAGCCGCATGTCCCGCCCGATGACGATCGTCTCCGTCTGGAGGAGCCTGACAAAACAGGCGCCGATTCGGCGGGCCGTATCCTCGTCAAGCTCGGCCGGGTATGCGCCCCGGATATCGTATGCACGAAAGATTGTCCCCATACCTATCACCTTATGCGGAAACCTCGCCAAATGATGGCCGCATTACCGGGTCAGGGGGTCATGTTCTTGAGACTTTCGGCACTGCGCCCGTCCTCCATCCGTTGCCTCCGCTCCGGCATACGGGCATCCAGTTGATGAAAATTGTTCCGCACGCGGAGCCGCAGGGCGGAGAGGAGGTCATTCGCCCTCCCCTCCGGGGCCGGTGCGTGTTATTGCACGATGAACTGCCCGGTCATCTGTTGCGGGTGGACATCGCACCGGAAGAAGTAGGTGCCGGGCTCGCTCGGTGCGGTGAAGGTGTAGGTCTTCGTCGCAGGGCCAGTGACGGTATCCTCCGTGAAGATGGCATCCTGAACCTGGGATGTCTGGTAGACCGCGAAGTGGTGAGGGATGCCGTTATCTTTGTTGTCGAAGTTCACCGTCACCTGTGCTCAGGCAGACACCGTGATCGTGCTCGTGTTAAAGGCAATGTTCTGTGCAACGAGATCGATGGTCACGCTCTAGTAGCCCGTACCACCCGTGGGCGAGGGCGTCACCGTCTCGTTTCCAGTCGGCGCTGCCGTGATCTCGGTCGCAGTCGGCGCCACCGTGGTCGCGGCTGGCGTCACTGTCCCTGTTGGGGAAGCCGTTGGCTGGGTGGCATTGTCGCCGGGAGAGGTGCACCCAGCGATGAGAATGCACGCCCCCGCCACAACAAGTGCCATGAGAAGCACGCTTTGTGATCTCATGGGAGACCCATGAGATGCATTCATATATAACAATTGCGGTGAGCTTCCCCCTCCCTCCGGTGCCTGGAACGTTTCTCCCTTTTCGAATGACCATTCGTACACCAGCCGGGAGAGCGCCGGACTTCGGAAAAGTTGTATCAGGGTGAGAAGAGCAGAAATCACCCGCACTCCCCGTCCGGGAACTCTGCACAGCCACAACCCACGCGTCAGAGGGCCGGCTTGATCAATGCGGGGGGAGCGATATCCTTAATATGATACTCGTACACAGCATCGACATGTTCTCGCGGGATCCACCCGGACAGGAGAGGGGAGATTATGCCTGTCACCTGCAACCACCGCCGTGCCGAACAACGGCCGGGAACCCTGCACACCTGAGGCCTGAGTGCGGGGTGGCCGCCCCCTGCAGCGATCGAAGATCTGCATGCCGGATCCTGCCACAGGGAGATGGAGAAACAATGCCGGGAATGATGACCCATGCGAAAACAGACCATCCATGATATCGACGTGCGCGAAAAACGGGTGCTGGTCCGGACCGATTATAATGTGCCGCTGGATGATCACGGTGCCATCGCCGACGATGCCCGGATACGGGCGACCCTGCCGACGATACACTACCTCGAGGAGAAGGGCGCACGGATTGTTCTCTGTTCTCATCTCGACCGCCCGGGGGGGGAGGTGGTAGAGAAACTGAGGCTCGAGCCGGTAGCCCGGCGGCTCTCCGACCTGATCGATCAGCCGGTACCCGCGCTCCCGGACTGCATCGGCCCCGAAGTAGAAAAGGCGGTCTCGGAAATGAAGGAAGGAGCCCTCGTCCTGCTGGAAAACCTCCGGTTCCACCCGGGAGAGAAGGCAAACGAACCGGCATTTGCAGAACAGCTCTCGCGTCTTGCGGAGATCTTTGTCAACGATGCCTTCGGGGTCTGCCACCGCGCCCATGCATCGGTAGTGGGCGTCCCGCACTATCTGCCGGCGGTTGCCGGAATATTGCTGCAAAAAGAGGTCGACGTCTTTTCAAACGTCCTGGAAGATCCCGAGAGGCCGTTTGCCGCGGTGAGCGGCGGCGCCAAGGTGAGCGATAAGCTCGGTATCCTGGACAACATCATCACAAAAGTGGATCTGCTGCTTATCGGAGGGGGCATGGCAGCCACCTTTCTCAAATCCAGGGGATATGATGTCGGGGCCTCCCGCGTCGAGGAAGCCCAGATGGATTCTGTGAAAAAACTTGAAGAAACGGCGAAATTTTTGTCTATCAACCTCGTTCTGCCCCGGGATGTCGTGGTGGCGGAAACGCTCGAGGCGGATGCACGCACCCGCACCGTGCCGGTATCCGAAATTCCCGAAGGCTGGGTAATCGCGGATATCGGGCCGGCGGCAATTGAGGACTTCACCCGGGAGATCTCCCGCTGCCGGACCGTCATCTGGAACGGCCCAATGGGCGTCTTTGAGAACCCGAAATTTGCAGCGGGAACACGCCAGATTGCCACCGCACTGGCATCGCTCGATGGGACGGCGGTGATCGGCGGCGGATCGACCGCGGAGGCGGTGGCAGCATTCGGGCTTACGGACCGAATGACCCATGTCTCGACGGGGGGCGGGGCTGCGCTAACCCTGCTTGCGGGAAAATCGCTGCCCGGGGTGGAGGCGCTCCTCGATGCGGGGGCTTGAGGCGATGGAAGGGAAGAACACGTTTTCCGGAGGAGCGGATGAGACATGAAGCGAATCGGCATTTTAACGAGTGGCGGCGATGCACCGGGCATGAATGCCTGCATACGTGCAGCGGTACGCACCGCCCTGGCAAACGGATTGGAGATAGTCGGAATACGCCGGGGGTATGCCGGGCTTATCGAGGGAGATTCGATGCCGCTCGACCGGACCACCATCCGCAACATCATCCATCTCGGCGGCACCATCCTCGAGACGTCCCGAAGTCAGGAATTCACAACCAGAGAAGGAAGAGCACGAGCTGCGGAGTCAATCACGCAGGCAGACCTGGACGGTTTGATTCTCATCGGAGGCGAAGGGACGTTCCATGGGGCGATGCTGCTGGCTGCCGAGTGGGGAACGGTGCTTGTTGGGGTGCCGGGAACCATCGACAACGATGTGTACGGGACAGACGCATCCATCGGCTTTGATACGGCAGCGAATTGCGTGCTGGATGCGATCGATCGTATCCGCGATACCGCGCGTTCGACCGAATACCTCTTCTATGTTGAGGCGATGGGGCACCATACCGGGTTCCTTGCGCTGGAGAGCGGCATCGCCGGGGGTGCTGAAGAGCTGGTTATCCCCGAAGAGCCCATCTCGATCGCCGAGCTGGGTGCCCAGCTCAAAAAGGGATTTACTATCGGTAAAAAGAGCGCCATTGTTGTGGTGGCGGAAGGGGATAAACCTGGGAGGAGCTTCCAGATTGCCAGCGAGGTTCGGAACTATCTGGATTACGAGTACCGTGTGGTTGTCCTCGGGCATCTCCAGCGGGGAGGGCCGCCCTCGGTGCGTGACCGCGTGCTCGGAAGTAAACTTGGAGTCGAAGCGGTAACAGCACTACAGGAGGATCGGAGCGGATGCATGGTGGGAGAGGTGAAGGGGGAGATCGTCTATACACCCTTCGAAGATGCCTGGAAGAAGGAAAAGCCACTTGATTCCGACTTGAAGAGAATATTCACGCTACTCTCCGACTGAGAGTAGAGCCATGATTCCAGAGCCGACAAGAAAGCCTCCCGCACTCATTGGTACTTCTGCACCGCATCGGAAAGCCTGAACTCGGGCTGGAATGCGCTGATAAGGTCGAGGTCCTGCTCGATGCTTCGGGTAAGCAGGTAGTTCTGCCGTACCGATTCCTTCGCCTCTCGCCCCAGCCGGTCCCGGAGCTCCGGGTCCCTGACCACCTGCACGATCCGGTCGGCCGCTTCTTCCACCGACGAGACCAAAAACCCGTTCTCCCCGTCACGGATCTGGTGGCGGATGCCGCCCGCATTGCCTCCGATGACCGGCGTGCCTTTCCACATCGCCTCGGCAACGGTCAATCCGAATCCCTCGCGGATCGACTTTTGCACCACGACCGCTGCCCGACGCTGCAGGGCATTAACCAGTGCACTGTCCTGGCGGCTGATAATGATGATGCGCTCTTCCCGGTTCTTCAGGAGCGAGCGGTACACCTGAGAACCTTCCGGATCGTCCGTCGCCACATTGCCCAGCAGCACGAGCGTACAATCGACTTTCTTCCTTGCGATCTTGAATGCATTGATGACACCTTCCGGATCCTTCCAGTGGTCGAAGCGGGAGATCTGCACCACAAGCGGGAGATCGGTGGGAATCTTGTAGTGCTCCAGCCGCTCCTCGATCTCGTCTTCAGTCAATTCTTTATTGGTGATGGTGAAGGGATCGATGGTGGGCATGAAAAAGACCTGAGGAATGTCCAGTTCCTGCCTGTACTCCCTGCAGCTCAGTACCGCGGTATCGTACTGGCGGATAAACTGGAGGAGGTAGTCCCAGACCTTTTTGTTCGGCCGGCTCAGGTCGATATGGCACCGCCAGACCCAGGGGTCGTCCTTGCGGTAATGGTTGATTATGGGAAGAGGCTGGGGATCATGCACAAAGACGATATCATGGTCGAGGTGATTGCGCATTGCATTCTCGTACACGACCTGCTCATAGAGCTGCAGCTTCCGGTCGGTGAGGTTAATATCCGCCCCCTGGAGGGCATTGTGGAACTTCTTGGTGACGCTGAAAAAGTCTGGAGACCCGTGAACCACCCGCCACCCCGTCCTGATGCCCAGGCTGTTCATCAGGAGTGTCATCGATGAGAGAAACTGGGAAACGCCTCCCCCATAGTAGGTTGAATTAATGTTCACGATATGAAGATCCTGAAGCTGCCGCGCTTTCTCCCGAATACGCCTGACGGTCTCGGCACCGACATAGCGTTCGTAATCCTTTATCCCTATGATGGGCATCGTATCCATATCAGCCTCCCTTCATCACGAATGTGGGGTCTATACCGGACCAATTCCACCCAAACCTGGCTTTCACCGTCCGGTATGACTGCACCTTCGAAATATGCTCACGTGCCTTTATAGATTCCGTCCGCAATGTTTCAGACAGGCACGTATAAACTGCGCAGTATCCTCGGGTATGGCTGGATTAATACGTATCCCGGATCCCATCTCGAAACCTGCCATTGTGGCGACCCTGGGAATAATTCGCAGGTGCCAGAGGAAGTACTTCATGTCCTCCTCTCCTGTGGGGGCAGAATGGATAATGTAGTTGTAATCCGGGTTATTGAGCCCTTTATCCAGCGCACCAAGCGTCATCTGGAGCAGCCCCGCGAGTTGTGTAAGGTCTCGATCCGTGACGGAGCCGAACGATGCCTGCCGGGACTTCGGCACGATCCAGGTCTCAAACGGCTGTTTTGATGCAAATGGATGGAATACTACGAAACGCTCCGTCTCACGGAGAATGCGGGTGCCCAGCTCACGTTCATGCTCAATCAGGTCATGGTATAGGCAGCGGCCGATGCTGTCGAAATAGTCTGCAGCAACGTTCTGGCGGATCCGCATCATTTTGGGAATCACCGGCGTTGCTACCAGCTGTGAATGGGAGTGCATCAGCGATGTGCCTGCTGAAGGTCCGTGGTTCTTGAAGATGACGATTGCCCTGACAAAATCTACAGCGCTGAGCGCGTTGTATCGCTCCCGGTAGGCCTGCAGTACATGCTCGATATCCCGTACATCCATCCGGGCAAGACGTTCGTCATGCAGAGGCGTCTCGACGATGATCTCGTGCATACCCACCCCGTCCATACTCCTGAAAAATCCCTCTTCCTCTCTCCTTGTCGTACTGCCGACGGGGGAGAGGGCAGGGTATTTGTTGGCAAAGACCCGCACACGCCAGCATCCGGTGCCCGGATCCTTATAGGAAAGGATTTCTGGTGGCGTCATATGCTCATTGCCGGGACAGAACGGGCAGGTGGGCGAATATTCGGGTAGAGACGGTCCATTATGCTTCCTCACGAGCTCATGGGGTCTTTGTGCCCGGTCTCTGGCGATTATTACCCATTCTTTCGTCGTCGGATCCTGCCGCATCTCAGTTTTCCTCCCTTTATTAGCCGGGATATGCAACTCCGTCCTATCCATTTCATCAGGCATATGGTTCAACCATCCGAATTCTGAGATAATCTCGCCGCTCTGGCCTCACCTGAAACGGTACGCCTGAGAAAAGCATCACTCGTCACCGCTATCCCACGATCGTTGACTATCACCGGGCAGCGAATTTCTGAACGCGGAGATACGGGTATGCAGGCGAATACCGGGGAAAAAGAGGGGAGCCCGGAAGGCATGGCAACGTCTCAACCTACCGGGGAATCGGCGGGCTCTGCTTCTCAATATTTCTGGCGATGTACGATATCTCTTCGCCTAACAGGCGAATGATGTCGTCCTGGGTTACGATCCCGGTCAACCTCCCGTTCCGATCTACCACCGGCATTCTGCGGATCCCCTTATTCATCATCTGCTCCATCGCATCCGTGACCTGCATGCCTTCTTTGAACGTGATCGGATTTCGGGTCATGATATCCCGGGCCTTCACATCCTCGGGACGTTGCTGTTTGGCAATGATCCGCACGATGATATCGCGATCGGTCACGATCCCCGTCGGTCTGCTGTCTGCATCGACGACGACAAGGCTGCCCACGTTCTTCTGCTCCATGAGCTTTGCCATATCAGCGGCTGATGTGTCAGGTGACACCGATACGACATCTTCACGGAGGTACTTCATCGGGTCCATACTGATCCTCTCTCCTTCGGGCGCTTATCGCTACCCAAAGTATATGAAGGTAACCCGATGCGTATCGCAGGGAACGCCGTGTTCGTGATTCCGCCGTTGCCCTCCACCGGAGCGACCGGGACACCGATGAGATTCGTCCGGCTCCACGTACCTGTGGGAATATTCGCATGGGTCTTCCCTTTCAGGCTGATGCCGGGCGACGAACGGGCCCACGCTCGACGCGAGCGGGGAGCACAGCAGAGCGGGCAGGCATCCCCGGCGAAAAACTTGCTCTCCCCCGTTCATCGCCGCTCGCTGGGTGCCGTCACATCATCATAAATACGCGCCGCGTGCAGCCGTCCGCTCCTGCCGAGTTCGTACACCGCGATACCTGCCTGCGGTGGCAATTTCATAGTCCCCCACCCGTCGCAGATGTACTCCACGGCGCACCGTTTCCCGTCAAAGGTCGCCGTGCAGTGATGCAAGGAGATGCCTCCCTCATCAAGCGCCATGCTGTAAAACTCCTGCAGGCCCTGCGGACCAGTATAGGTATAGCGTACCCCGCTGGGCTCCCGCACACACCCGTCATCCTCAAACAGTGCCAGTACGGCCTCCTTATCCGGTTTCCCCAGGCCCTCGGTATACTGCCGGATGATCGCAGGTTCCTCGAGGTGCTCAGCGGGCCTGAGGAGTGGGGGCCGTAGCATATGTTGCCCGGTGAGCGGCCACATGGAGTGATAGCCCCTGATTGCGGATGCTCCATCCCCTTCCCGATCCGCGACGAGCGCGACAGGGAGATCGATGGTGCTCCCCTGCAGCTGCAGGTAGAGCACGAACTCGATCACCATACGCCGGTCCGTGCGAGTAATCGCATGCACCTCCGGCCGGGCGTCATGACCTTTGAGCCATTGCCGGGTTTCCCCGACAAACCGTGCGAACGCCTCGCTGCCCCGGACTTCGCCCTGCATCGGGGTATTGATCAGGGGAGTTCCCGAAAAGAGGGCCTCTAACGGTTCGGGATCGCCATTCAGGAGGTGGTGATAGTACTGCGCAAGTGACTCCTGGAATGAGCTCATGTTCCCACCTCCTGTTCGTATTCGTCTTGATATCCTGTGCGGGGTAGTAGTTCTCCTATACGTTCACCCTGTGTTGATGAATGGGTAAGGCTCTCGCTCACCAATAAATACCTATCCCTCAGCCTGCCGGCGACGGGTCAGTCCTTGCACGGATCCTCCTGACATCCGGCGGTACAATCCGGGTATAGAGTATTCTTGAAAAATTGGTTGAATTCTTAAGAATAGATGATGTTGTTCGTCCTGAACCATAAGTATCAGGCAAGCTCAAAGTGACCTGTTCGAATCCGTCCAAAAAAGCGTAATCCGGCGAGATTTTACATGCGCGCCTTAATTCAAACATAGAAGGAATGTGATAAAAAGGTTGTGAATTGAATGCGTTATGCAATTCGTTTACCGAAGATGTGGAGATTGAAACCAGCCGCCCGGATGATCTGGTCAGCGACCGGAGGGAGCGGTGCCGTCGAACGACGGCAGACCTGATATTCCTGGGGATATGCATAAATGCCTGAAAAACCACTACCCGCAGGGTCTGTTCTCCGCAGAACCGCAGGCAGGGAGGCCGGGGCGGTGCGGCTTCGAAGTGGCCGGAGAGCACCGGCCCGATGCATGAAGGGGGCAGAAGACGATGAAGAGACTTGACGGCAGAAACGCCCTGGTAACAGGCGGATCGACCGGCATCGGCCGGGCGATTGCCATCCGTTTTGCTCAGGAAGGGGCGAACGTCGCCATCAACTATCACTCAAGCGGCGAGGAGGCCGAGATCACGCATGAAGAAGTCAAGAAAGCCTGCGGCATAATTCGGGAGTACGGGTGCAGGGAGATGGTGGTGCAGACAAACGTCATAGACGAAGGGGACGTGCAGGAGATGTTCGCCAGGGTTCTCGATGCATGGGGCAGGATCGATATCCTGGTGAACAATGCGGGAATCCAGAAGGCCGCCCCGACCGAAGACGTGAGCATGAACGACTTCGACCGGGTCCTTGCCGTGAACCTCCGCGGAGCCTTCCTCTGTGCACGTGAGGCGGTCCGGCACTTTCTCGCACGTGGCGGGGGTGGGGTTATCATCAACGACTCTTCGGTCCACCAGATCATCCCAAAGCCGCTGTACACACCGTACGCCGTCAGCAAGGCGGGGATGGGAAACCTCACCCGGACGCTTGCGCTGGAGTATGCGGGGCGGGGCATCCGCGTCAACGCCGTCGGTCCCGGGGCGATCTTGACACCGATAAACAAAGCGTGGATAAATAACCCTGAAAAGAAGGCCGAAGTCGAGCGCCACATCCCGCTCTGCCGCGCGGGAACACCCGAGGAGATCGCAGCGGTCTTTGCCTTTCTGGCATCTGATGATGCTTCGTACGTTTGCGGGCAGACGATCTACGCGTGCGGTGGCCTGACGCTGTATCCCGACTTCCGGACCACCTGGTCATCACCCGACTGACGCCCGGACAGAGGGAGAACGCCCCTCAAAACCCCTGCACACAGACCCTTCCCCGCTCGCGAAAAACCAATGAAACGGAGTAGATTCAGGGATCGCAGGGGGTCTCCTCTCTCCCGCGGGACTGATGCATATATCGCTTTTTTACACGGAAAACACCTCTCTCCGTGACCCGATTCAGGGTTCACATCGACACTGGAACGGCCGGAAACCAGAACCAGAAGAAGCGGTAAGGGGCAGCGTCCGACCGTTAAGTTAATCATCGCTCCTCCCCACCGGGGCAGAAGGTGACCGATATGGCAGGAAGCGATCTGCAGGCCGGGATCGTCGGACTCGGGAAGATGGGAGGGAACCTTGCACTGCAGGCCGTCGAAAGGGGAATCGACGTTGTGGGGACCGCTCGCCACAAAAAACCGGATCTAGAAGAGCAGGGAGTGGCATTTTCGGAGAATTACCGTGATTTTGCAGCGTATCTCAAGCCCCCGCGGGTGATCTACCTCTCGGTTCCGGCAGGGCATCCGGTGGACGACGTCCTCTCGCAGATGGTGACGCACCTCGACGTGGGCGACGTGGTGATGGACGGCGGCAACTCCTTCTACCGCGACTCGATGGCGCGGGAGCGCGACCTTGCGAAGAAGGGCATCCACTTCCTCGACTGCGGAACAAGCGGCGGGATAGCGGGCGCCCGGCACGGGGCGTGCTTCATGGTCGGCGGACCGGAAGAGGGCTACCGGATTGCACGACCGGTTCTCGAAAAACTCGCGGTCCCGGAGGGGCTTGTGTACACCGGAAAGCCCGGAAGCGGCCACTTCGTCAAACTCGTCCATAACGGGATCGAGTTCGGGATGCTCCAGGCGATCGGTGAAGGCGTCTCACTGCTACGGGGGTGCGGCGATTTCGATCTCGACCTTGCGGGGATCTTTCATAACTGGGCGCACGGTTCGGTGATCCGGAGCTGGCTCGTCGAGCTGATGGAGCAGGGACTCTCCGAGCGGAGCCTCGAAGCCATCGAGAGCTACGTCGAGGATACCGGCGAGGTGAACTGGCTGGTCGAGACTGCCATCATGTGGGAGATACCTATCCCGGCCACGATGATCGCGATCATGGAGCTCTTCGAGTCACGGGAGAAGGACAGCGACACCCATCGATCGATCGCGCTCATGCGGCACGGCTTCGGCGGCCATCCCTTCGGCAAAGACGAGCATATTGCAGAGGAGCGGCGGGTGAGCCGTATCACGAAGATATGAGAGGGTCACCTATGCCGATAGTCGATCGCCCATGCTGCGAGCACGTGCGAAAGATGCGTGAGCGCCTGCGGAAAGTTGCCGAGCATCACCCGGCCGACACCGTCTATCTCCTCTGAAAAGAGGCCGAGGGGGCTTGCGGCCCGGTAGGCCCGGGCGTACCAGTCCCGGGCGCTTTCGAGGTCACCCTGGTTCGCCTTCACCGTCGCCATCCAGAAGCAGGCCGGGAGGAACGCCCCCTCGCGGCCGGGCAGATTGTCGTCGACGATGTAGCGCTGCAGGTAGCCCTCCTCGTCGAGCTGATCTTCAATATACCGGACCGTGTCGCAGAACCGCTCGTGGTTGTAGTCCGTCACCCCGACGATCGGGAAGAGGAGCATCGCCACGTCCGCATCGTTCCGCTCCGTCATCTGGATATACGCCCGTGCCTCTTCGCTGTAGCCCTCGGTGTTTACGTAGGTCCAGATCTCGTCCCTGACCCGCTCCCAGCGCTCCAGGGACGCAGGAAATCCGTTCTCGGTGGCGATCTCGATCCCCCGCCGAACCGCCATATACGCCATCACTTTTGAGAAGATCTGCTGGTAGTTCCCGCCCCGGATCTCCCAGATCCCCGCGTCGGGCTTCCGCCAGTTTGCACAGACCCAGTCGACGAGCCGCCGGAGCGACGTCCAGATCGCAGGCCCTTCGGGCCCCTGCATCAGTCGCGGCGCCCGGTGGAAGCAGAGCATCACCTCGCCGTAGATATCGAGCTGGAACTGTGCCCCTGCACCGTTCCCGACGTGGACGGGCCGTGAATGACGGTAGCCCTCGGCATAATCGAGATCCCGCTCTTCGACCTCCCGCCCCTGATCGACGGTGTACAGTGGCTGTAGCTGGTCGGGGGGATCGCGGCGGAGCAGCGAGGCCAGCCACCACCGGAATGCATCAGCCTCCTCGGCATACCCGGTCGACTCGAACGCCATCACCACGAAGACCCCGTCACGGAGCCAGACATAGCGGTAGTCCCAGTTCCGCTCCCCGCCCGGCTGCTCGGGGAGCCCGAGCGTGGGGGCGGCGACGAAGGTGCCTGAAGGGGCGTACTGAATAAGCTTGAGTGAGAGGAGGCTCCGGAGGACGTCTGCCCGGTGTTCGCCGGTATAGGTGCAGCGGCCCGACCATTCCCGCCAGTACGCCCGGGTTGCCGCAAGCAGCCGTTTTGCATGCCCGCGGGGGTTCGGGCAGTCCGCTTCGTCGCCGTAGGCGAGGACGAAGGCGTGGACGTCTCCGCCGGAGAACCGGATCGTCGCATCGGCCCGTCCGTCCCCGATCTCCATCTCCGCCGTTGTGAAGAGCCGGAGCGTCTCGCCGTCTCCGCAGGCGCTGATACCCGTCCTCTCCCGCTCCAGGATCGGCCTCACTTCGCCGTATTGGAATGCCGGGGCGAACGTGGCGGTGACGTCGATCGGAAGCCCGCTCGAGGAGACCAGCCGGATCAGGAGGGGAACCCCGTCCCTCGGGTAGGGCATGAACGTCGTGACCCGGACCGAAGCATCGGCCGTCCCGAGCACCGAGACCATGACGTTCGTCTCCTCCTCGTAGTACGCGATCTTCTTGTGGTGCACCGGAAGGCCGGTGGTGAAATACCCGCCGTTCTCTGCATCGATGAGACGGGCAAAGACGCTCGGTGCGTCGAAGCGCTCTGGACACCACCACTCAACCACGCCTTCGTCGGTGACGAGCGCAGCGGTGTGCCCGTCTCCAACGATACCGATCTGGCTGAGATCGGGATACGGCGTGAGGGTGAGCGGCCGGATCATGTCCCCTGCCCCAGATTCTGCATCAGCTCCCCATCGACACGGCCCGTGGTGCCGCGGAGGTCCGCCCAGATCTCACGGTCCCGGTGTGCGGGATCCATCTCCCGCACATGGTTGCCGGTCGAGTCGATCCCGGTGTCTTGTTCCAGGATCTTCGGCGTGCCGAGCTCTTCGACGCTCCTGTGGTCTTTCTGCTCGAGCCTGATGAGCGGGGTGCGACGGCCGGGGCCGCCCACCTCCTCTGCCGTCCGCTCCGCTCCCTCGCGATCGGTGTGGACGGTCGCCGCAGCATCCGCACCTACACAAGCGAACGCCATCGCTCTCGCGTGCCCGAAACCGGAGTCCGGCCCGTTGACAGCGGCACTCTCGCCTTCCAGTCGTCCGGCCATGGTATCACCTGGGGGCTCTGGAAACCCGAACGTACTTAAAGGTATGTGCGGGAGGCCGGATCTGTCCCCTTTCGGAAGGCCGTGTTGAAGGCTTTAAAAAGGTGAGGAGCGGGAGTTGGAACATCGAGACGCAGCATCGTGCCTCGGTGACGTAACTCCCGGATCAGGTCGGCGTCGTCCTGGGTGATCCTCCCCTCGGCCAATCCTTTCTCGATGCTCCGGTCCCCATACACCCGTCTGACGTTGGCGTGGAACTTATGGTACCGGGTCGTATCTACCATCTAAATGTGCGTCTGAAAAGAGTCTAAAAGAGTCTAAAGTACCATTTGGTAGGGGATTCGAACTTAGAATGAAGTACCCCCGGGCAGGCTCAAAATCGGGTGTTCGAATCCGTCCAAAAAAGCGTAATCTGGCGAGATTTCACATGCGCGCCTTAATTCAGACATAGAAGTGAAGAGATAAAAAGGTTGTGAATTGGTTGCATTAAGCGGTTTACTTCCCAGTCTTTTTGCTTGCAGAAGACATTGACCGGGCCTTGAAGCCCTGGTTGGTACCGGTCCTGTCTGCGTGGGACTGGATGCGCTGCGCATCTCCCTTGCTCATTCCTTTCTTGGACATTTTTGCCCCTCCATCTCGATGTGTTCTTAAAACGATACGTGAAGTGAAAGAATTTGAACGCAACCGGGTTACATGATCTCACCTCCCCGCGTGCAGAAGGGTAACATAGATGCCGCCCTGTCACCAGGCATAGAGCGCACCCCGTTCGACGTAATTGTCCGCGTTCAGAATGGTAGGGAGCATCTCCTTTGTGACCGATTCCAGCGCATACTCCCGGAACGGATACTCCGTATTCAGGAAGATGTTGCCTGCCGGGGTGAGCATCAGGTAAGAGTCGAGCATCAGATCGGCAGACTCGAATACCGGTGCCGCACCATTTCGCAGCTTGATGTTGCCATTGTGCGCCTTGAATTCAGCAAACTCTTCATCGGTGATCGCGAAGGCCGCCACCGCATCATCGTTCTGACCGGGGACATGCAGGAACTGGAAGACCTTCCACCGCTGTGGATCAAGAGCCCGGATCAGATCCCGCATATCCTCCTGGAACGTCAGTTTCGTCACCGTGGTGTTGATCTTCAGCTGCATCCCCAGACCATGAACCAGCGGTGCCACATCCAGACAGTGCTGAACATGCGAACCATCGCCCCGGCCCATCCGCTGCTCAACCGCATCCGAGGCTGAATCGATCGATAGCCCGATCCAATCTACGTAGGGAGCAAGCCGATCCAGCGACCTTTCATTCAACAACGACCCGTTGGAAGTGATGCTAACCACAAGACCAAGCTCGTCGGCGACAGACACCACATCGAAGATGAGGGGATTGCAGAGGGGCTCCCCGCCTACGAAGTTGATCTTCTCAATGCCCAGCCCGACCAGATGTTCAAGCACGTCTCGGGATCTCTCCAGCGAACGCAGATCACCCGAGAGCTTCTGCATGCAGCAGAACTCGCAATTGTAGTTACAGAGCGACGTGAAGTGCCAGTTGGCCGATAAGATTTCAAAGTTTGAATTCACACTTAACACCAAGATACGTCATTTACAATATCCAAATAGCCAAAAAGAAGATATAAGGCTTAATTTACAGAATATAAAATTAAAAAATAGTAAACAGTCTGGGCACTTTTTTATACTATGAATCTTGAATTGAGAATAAATGCGTCGAACCCGGCCAGATGATCTCACGGTAAGCGAATGTACAATACTTAGACATTTCATTGAGAGAGAAAGTGCAGAACTTGAGGACGTTCAACAAAGAGATTTGAGCGGAAAAGACCTCGCAGGGAATGAGAATCCTTTACGACCAAAAAAGAAGAAACCGTACTACCGCCCTCATCCAGCACAACTTAGCAGGGAAGTGAACATCTCTCGGAAATGGGCAAAAGAAGTTTGTGATAAATTCGTATCAGAATTGAGTATTTTCGATGCAGAAAAAGAATTCACGCCAAATAAGAAACAACCAACTCTTCATTACCGTTTGAAGTATGGCTATCCAGTTTTTAAAAAACTCGTGAGGATCATCGTAACGAATTTTAATCCAAAGGAAAGAATCCAATTACTTGATTGCGCCTTCTTACGGCAAAATATCGATGAATACCTCGTTAAAAAAATTCTTGCCGAAAAAGACGTACTGATATACAGTCAGATAGATATTCTGGAATGGAAAGAAAAAGAAGCAAATGCATTTTTTTCCGAAGTGTTCAAAGATCGTAGTCAGTTTTATCGCGATATACAGCAATATGAACTCGCTGAAGTCTTATCTGCGAATTCATTTGAAGAATATGCACAAAAGGCAGCTTTCCCGTCTGAGAGAGGAGAGCGATGTGGTCCCATATCAACCCTTTTTATGAGATTTCCCATGTTCCCCAATTCCTATAAAAAAGATGAAAATATCCCTGCCGTAATCAAGTACCACAATTTTGCCCTGGACACGCTTCCAAATCTCTACAAATACCCCAGTGCAATTGAAGATTATTACAGGTTTCACGAAAAGGAGAATATCATCCTCCCCATCCTCGCATTGATTTTATCATCGCCTATTGCACTCGACGAATTTGTCAATGGAGATTGGGATCTTAACATGGACAATCCATCTCCGAATTATCGGCGAGATGGATTGGATTTGCTGAAATTTCCATTTCTTCTTGAAATGATATTCACAACGATTAATGACATCATCAAAACGCGTACAACACCAGAACAAGGACTTCTTTCAGAGGTCTGGGTCCGTCCATATCGGCCATCAGAGGAAGAAAACGAGAGTTTGCTAAAAATCCGGTTGAAAAACGGATATGTGATTCAATATGATGCCCGATTTAATACCACCCACGATAAATCCGATGAATCCACATCTCATGAAAAAAATCAATATTCAATAGACATCAGGACAACGATTCTGCCTTTCGGTGCCATAATGCTTGGTGAAAGGGATGTGCTAAAGAATCCAAATGCTCTGGTCAAAGACCTGAAGGATGATAAAAATCCAGTTTCCCGATTTTTAATGAGCAAGTTCAGTCACAGGTTTCAAAATATTATCAAATATCACCCACTCGATGAGGATGTTTCAGACTATCATCTCAAACATTTACTCCATGAACTCAATCGAACGTTATTAGAGGGTCCATTCCAAAATGAATTAGCGTTTCAGGAATTGATAAAGAAAGAAGACCCTTATTACTACCAGCCCCCTACAGCGAGGCCTTATGATCACTTAAGATGGCCAGATTTCGATGAAATGACATGGCAAAACCGTGTTCTCATTGAGAAGGCATATCCGGAAGCATTCAAGAGGTATACGCTAGAAGAGGTACTCTCAATAGTGAGAAAAGAAAGAGAGAAGAGAAAAAACTCAAACTAAGGACAAAATACAGCATAATGTTAAATATTTAATTTCATTTTTCCAGAATCGCGTATTTGCGGAGTATAATGTGTCGAAATAGAAAAACTCAGCCTCACATTTTACACATTCTGAATGGTTATTCCAGCCGCCCGGATTATCCGGTCAGCGACCGCAGGGAGCGGTGCCGCCGAAGGGCGGCAGACCTGATATTCCTGGCGGCGTTCGCACCCCTCCAGCACACAGCCGCCGAGCAGTCTGCGCCAGCAGTCTGCGAAGGCGGCGTGCACAGGGAGCCGCCACGCAGAGCACCGGAGCGAAGCGGAGATGCGACGCGTGAGGGCGTTACAGATGACCATCAACCGGGTAAAAAACAAGGGAGGTGTTGCGAAGCGAGCGGAGGCCTGCCGGAGCGAGGGAGCAAGCCCGACCGATCGAATATCACACACGGGATATAGCTTACTTAAATCTCATTGAATGCTCAATGGAAAAACAGATGACTTTCATCAAATGCGATATATGCGGCCGTGAAATTGAAGAGGGGGCAAATTATTGCAACTGGTGCGCGGCCGATCTGAGAGTTTTTGAAGAAACGACGCCGGTCAATAAACAACTACACCCTGAAAAGATGTTAGAGGCGTCAAAGGAGAAAAAATCCAACAAAAGTCTAAAGCGCTACACACCGTGCCAACTCAAGAGAATGCCATTTATGGACACACTGTACTCCAATATCCTCCTGCTCAAGGGGGGCGCTCTCCTGACTTTCTGTGGCTGCCCTGTGTGCAACGCTTCATACCGGGAGATCTATACCTACCTTGTACATTTAGCCGAAAACCGAACATCTCGTCCGACCAACAAGGAAATTGCCAGACGCGTAAGAGAAATTGACATCAGCGCATCAACGTTTGATTTTTCTTTTTTGTCCGGGATGTTCAACGAAAACAAGATCGATACGAAGGAAGAGGGCAAGATTGAGGGCAGAAACCAACCCGCCCCAGATAATCGAACGATTTCATTTAAACTTGACGCGTCACAATTGGAGGAACAAATCCTTCGTGTAATGGCCAGCGATCGGGGGAAAGAATTAATCAAAAAAATGGTATCCGAATGAGAGCACGTTTTGAAACCATGCTTTTATTACTATTACAAATTCCATGCCGCCTTTTCATCAATCCAACAAAAATAGAGATTCTATTACTCCTCACGCTGTCGGTTGTAGATTACACCAATAGCCATTCGAATAGTATGCTTTCAGTTCCGACGCTTGATAAAATGGTCCACCGGGATGATTCGCTGACCAATCAAGATTGAGCCAATATTGTGGATTTTGATTCTTATCGTAATGCGTATGGTATGCAATTGATTTGCAATTATACCTCATACAAATATAGTTCGCAGCAGACTGAAGTGCGGATTTGTCCCTTGCAATGTAAACTTCAGCAAATGCATGGCCTTCACCATTTGACTTATACGCGGTAACAACACGTGCTGATCCACCTGTCGCTTGGATGAGTGATCCCATTAAAATGGCAAAATCATCGCAATCACCCTTCAATCCCAGTTGAATGGTCCTGCTAGCAGGAGAGAGATATCCAGTGCCTTTTGGATCATTTACATATGTCCATTTTTTGTAGGCTGCTTCCCACATGTCGCATATTTGTGCAATACTGTATTCCCCACCGTGAGCTTGAGGAATGAGGCTTAATGCATAATCCCGTGTCGTTGGATTTGTATAATCCATCGCCTCTACAATCTGATCTGAAAAACGTGATTCATAAGATTGGGTCGTTGGTGTTGGCTTCGGTGTTGAGGTTTGCGTTGTCGTCGCCACGGTCTCGGGAGTAGTAGTCTTGGGAATGGCAACATCTTCAGAATCAATTCCCTCCATAAATCCACTCACGAATGCAGTTCCAACTCCACCAACCACCACCACAATAACGGCCAATATCACTAATCCTATACCGTATCCGATGATGGTTCCGAGGATTGATCCCTGCTGAGAGCCGCCATGCGCGTTCGGAGCATGAGAATTATTATCGACACGGTAGAATTCATCACCAATTTTAACGTATTCTTCGCCATTGGCGACATAATGCTCCGCATTCGTGACAATGTATTCCCTGCCGTGGATTACGTACCTCTCTTCTCCCCTTACAATGAAATGGTCCTCAATTTCACTAAGATCTTGGTCCCCGTCTCTCTCAACTTGGTAGAGTTCGTCTTCGATCATGACGTATTCTTCACCATTGATGATGAAGTGTTCAGCATTGGTGAGGATGTATTCCTCCCCGTTGATTACGAAGCTCTCATCGCCCTCTACGATAAAGTGGTCTTCAATATCATCCATTCGATAAAAAGGCACCAATTTAAAAAAGGATAAATCTTTTGCTTTTATATTTCAAAAAATGTCATAGAGAACCGAATATTTACATAAAGATGAAAAATTGAGTTTATTCTCGATATAACAGTTGAATAGAATTGCAAATGGGTGGATCCGACGGAGTTCAATAATGAAGCGTTTTTCTGAATACGAACTGGAATACCTCAACCATCCTGAGCGTTTCACGTTCCCCTATTTCAAAACCAACAAGCTGGATGCACATTCCGCTCCTGTGGCCCTGAGCCTTGCAGATGAAGAACTCCTCAACCACTACGACAACGAATACCACCTCCGCACCTTTCAGCGGACGCTCTTTGTCCCCCAACTGGAAACAACCGGCCCCGCCTATGGCCTACTGGAGGAGTATGTCGCAGAGATGTCTGCAGCGGTTCTTTCCGAACACCTGCCAGAGGAACCTGATGCGGCAGATCCAAGGTCCGAATTTTCCACATTCCGCCGGCGCCTCGTGCAGGACCTCCATTCCTTTCCTGAGATCCAGAAGCTCCAGATCCTTAAAAAAATCGGAATCAAAATTGGCTATTCTCCGTCAGCGATTGATGAAGTGTCCCGGCTGTTCTCTGCGGGTAGCTCGCTCTTTGTAATGGAACTCTTCCTCGGCCTGAAACGAGCGGAGGCATGGGAAGCGTTCCTCGATGTATGGCCCGATTCCGATGCCGAACTGAGGGAAGTAACTGAGAACCCGGAGATTCTCCTTCCCCTGTGGAAGCACCAGATCCGCGCCCGTGAGCAGTGGATCAGCGCCGGGGGAAAAGGAATCGTGCAGATGGCAACGGCAACCGGAAAGACCCTCGTGGGCCTAGCATCGGCGTATCATCTCTATTCTGTGATGGGCAGTCTTCGCGTGCTCGTGCTCTGCCATTCGCGGGCAATCCTCAACCAGTGGCGGCGCGAGGTCATCGAAAAGCTGGGGTTCATCGGGGATCCCGATGACGACTACACCCAGCCCCTCTCGTTCCAAGGGAAGTTTGTGTTCTCCTTCGCCACGATCCAGAAAGTCCTGCGAGATCCCGACAAGTACTACACCGATCTCCTCATCGTGGATGAAGTGCACCACGGAGCCGGCCTCAAGTTCAGGCACGCGCTCAACGTCCCTTGCCGCTGGAAGATGGGCCTCTCCGCAACCGTCGAGGGCAGAGAGAGAATCGAGGTCCTGGATCGGTACCTGGGCGGACCGGTGTTTACCTATTCACTCACCGATGCACGGAAGGATGGCATCATCCCCGAGTTCAAGCTGGTCATCCACAAGACATTCCTGGACATTCCCGAAGAGACCGAATTTGCCTCCATCACAGAAAAAATCACCAATCTTCTGGGCTATATCAACGCCACCCAGCAGCAAACAATCCGGAGCCTTTCCAGAAACCGGTACAATCGATTTGAACACATCGGGGACTTTGTCCGCCTGATGAAGGAGCTCCGCTACCGGAATGACACAATTCCTGAGGAGTGGAGCCACTTGATCGGCCTTGTGAATAAACGGCGCTGGGTGATTCACCGCTCTTCGCCAAAGATCGCACACGCCATCGATCTTGCAGAAAAGGTGGCCGCCACCCACAAGTGCGTCCTCTTTGCGATGGATATTGCCAGCTGTGAACGGATCGCTGCACGCCTCTCCCGCTCGGTGCCGTCCTTCCTCGTTCATTCGAACCTGAAACCTGAAATGGTTGCCCACACACTCCAGCGGTTCAGGGCCAGCAAACACGGCGTCCTGATCGCCCCGAAGATGCTGGATGAGGGTATCGATATCCCCGATGCGGAGATCGGCATCAATGTCGCTGCCTCAAAGACCGAACTCCAGCTCATACAGCGCCTGGGGCGTATCCTGAGAAACCGACCGAACAAGCAGCCGATCTTTCACCATTTCGTGGCGGTTCCTAGGAACTACCTCGTGTCAGAGGATTCGTTTACCTACCAGAACGACCTGGCCTGGATCACGGATGTGGCACTGAAAATGGGTATCCCCATCGAGGAGGTCGTCGATGAATCAGAGGAATTCGCTGCGTTTGAGAGGCTGTCCGAGGGCGCTATCAGCCAGTACTTCTCTGACTATGAATCGCTGACCACCGATGATTTCGGCACAATCAAAATCCAGAACATCGTCGATGCAATCCACCCGGAGGCCCAGGCAAAGCTCTTCGAGCTCTTGGGTAGGATTCTTGATTATCTGACCGATGAAAACTGGGCAGAACTCCTTCGATCCGCATATGGCGATGAAATGATGCTCGATATTCCTAGCCACCGCTGGCTTCTCATTATTGGAGAAAGAGATCCGGGTATGATTCGGATCCTGCTAAAACGCTACGGAAATGTCACCAGCAACGCAATCACGCCTCAGGGGATTCCTGGGTCCAGTATAGAATCTCATGAGAGTTCTGCTCTCGCATCCCCTGCTGCTCGTAGTTCCGGAAAAATCCCCTTATTCATAAAAATGCTCGAGGATAATCCTTCACAAAGCGATCGTGACCGGGCCATCTCCGTGTTAGTCCGTGAAGGAAGTGCGGCGGTCGAGCCGCTCATCTGTTTGTTGAGCACCCGGGATCAGGAGGTGAAAAAGCAGGTCGTCGGTGCACTGGGACGAATTGGTGACCGGAGAGCGGTGGACCCCTTGATCCAGTGCCTGCACCATTCCTCCTCGGCGATCCGCCAAAAAGCTGCACAGGCCCTCGGTGATATCGGAGATCCCCGTGCCCGTTTGGCCCTGACAATAAGGCAGCGGGATCGTAATCCGAAGGTGCAAAAGGCTGTGTTGAAGGCCCTGGAAAAGTTGAGGGATTAGAGTTCGAACAGTGAAATGCTCCCTTAGGCCCCACATTTGCAAACAATGTCACACGATCAACATCCCAACCTCGAATAACCGTTCGACCAGTGTGGTTTTCTAATAGAGGACTTGGCGGCTACAATTTAGGACAAAAAGCAGGACATCGTATCCAAACCTAATGCGATTCAGATGATTTTCGATAAGAAATTTGAGAAAAAATGAGGGAGACATCAGGGAAGGTTTGAATCGATCATTCCCTTGTTTGTTCTTTTATCGTAGTCTCAATCCACTGGAAAACTGCAAAAAATTGTGCTAAATATTTCGGATCGGCAAGGGCGAAGAGATCAAAGCTCGGGTATGTGTCAATTTTATCTTCCGGCAAATTGATGTCTGGGATCGCATTGAGCATCGAGAGAAGTTTTCTGCGCCATTCTTCTTCTTCAAATGGGGGAAATTTATATTTTAGATTATCAAACTGCACCGCCATAGATCCATTACCGTAGAGAATGAATGGTTTGCATAATTGTCCGTTCGCCATGAAACCCAATCTCCCGCTCCCCGTAACTGCTCCTGTTCCGTACTCTATCCGATATCTCTGAGAATCCATCCAGTCGAGAATCTTCACTGCAACGTCTTCTTCTCCTTCGTCGCCATCATTAGAGATTTGATTGAGAAGCGATTCCCGATCCCATTTTTTAGTGAGTCTTTTCCCTGTTTTTTTGTCCACTGCCCGCATCGTGTTCCCGAGCACTCTTGACACCAGGGTTTTGAGATTCTGGCCTTCGTAGAGCTTGACATCGATCGCCAGCACCTCTGCAGGGGACATCTGTTCATTGAGAAACTCAACAATTCTCAGGAGTTCGGGCGAAATGGCATCTGCCACGAATATCATCCGGATCTTGCCCTGCCTGAGGTTCGTCGCAACAGCTTCCCAGAATTCACCGGGCTCAAACTCATCGTTGAGAAATTCAGCGAGAACTTTCTCGGGATCAACCGCACGTGCATGGCAGCCTTTTTCATAAATCGTGGCAATTTGATTGATATCCCAGTACTGAACTGAATTGGCTGCATAATCAAGCATCTGGGCCACCACTTCCCTCCGGGCCCGGGTATCGGTGCTGCGTTTCACTTCTACGAGGGTCGGCACCGCCTCATGGTCAATAAAGAGATGGTCAAGCGACCAGCGGTCACTGCCATTCTCCTGGTCCGGGATGCCAAGCTCCCTGTCGATCAATAGCCACCGTCGGGGATTTACGGGATCTATCTGGTTTCCTGCGAGCAATTTGGGATAGTCGGCGAGTAATTTTTGGAGGAGGTCTTCCGAATCGTATGCCTTCTCCTTCATCTCCACGAGTTCCTCATCACTCTGCAGGAGAAATATTTCGCCCTGCATGTAGGGTGATTTGTCTGGGTTTATAAAAGGCGATATGATTTGATTTTCACCAACTCAATGCCACAAGAAATCTGCGAGAGCGGGTGAATAAACAGCTCTTCACCTCCACTTTACCACCAGTTATCCTCGAGCCCGTGTCAGGTAAAGGCCGATGCCCACCGGGATCAGGAAGGTGAGGGCATAGTAGAGAAACACGTGAGGGCTGTAGTAGGTGGTCTGGAACAGCAGAACGATAAACAGGTAATCGAGCACCACTGCGATCACAACCCACAATATTCCCACTTTTACGAAATAGATGAGTGGAAGGTGCCGTGGCCTGAACCACCACCATGTTATTGCGATAGTGACCGGCGTGAAGATGGCCGTCAGGATCCACCCCATTATTCCCACAAATGGTGTGAAGAACAGCACGATCGATGCAAGATACCCGATCAGCCAGAGGAATGTGCCGAGGACCAGTGTGTCTTTGATCCACTCTTTCATGTTCTGATGTCTCCGCACGTAGAAATTAACCCTTTTGCCGGGAGAATGAGGCTGCTCCTACAGGCATGAGTAATTATTGTTCTGCAACAATTTGCGATGCATAACTGAAAAGCGCTGTTTCCACATCTGCCGGAAGCCAGACACCTTCCTCCCGCAGTTCCGAATCATAATACTTCTGCGGATGTGGGCAGGAGATTTTCTTTTCATTGAGTTCAGATGCAATGTAATTGAGAATTCCTGTCCAAGTTTCATATTCGCCGGGCCAATTGATCTGTGTGGAAGGAATTGCCCACCGTTTCCCGGACCGGGTAACTTCAAGATCAAGGAGTGAATAACGCTGGGCTTCCGGATCTCCTTGGCCGAAGGTTCGAACGAGTCTTGTATCAAGGGCACCAAAGACCTGCGGGACGGCAAAGTGGAGGACTTTGCTGCTGTAGGTAGGTCCAAGGCCCCGGGTCTGGCCCTCGATGATCCATACCGCATTTCCCGGTTCTCTCCACAGCCATTCAGCAGGTGCATCGTTGCTGTAGAGAGTGATCTTTATTGGCTCATTACAATCGATCTTTTTCGGATTGGGATACCTCCCCCACGTTGCAATCTGTAACAGATGCTGCTTGCCCAGCGAGTATTGCCGTGCGGCGTTTGAGATCTCCTGCTCGAGGCGGAAGAGGTCGGGAAACCCTTTCTCCCATACATCCCCCTTCCACTCATAGCTTGTATAGAGATCGGGAAAATTGAGATCTGCGAGGAGCCGTGCGACCTCCTGTGGCTGGGGTATTGTGAGGTTCATTCAAAACAGGATTTGGCCTGATCAATTAAAAAATACCGACAATTAGCACCCATCAATGCTTATGGTTCTCGATTCTTGGAGACTTCATTAAGCAGGATATTATTCACAAGTCTCGGCAATATCCTGAAGACGTCGTAATACAGCGACAATATGGCCCGATTCAAACATTTCTTCGAGATGCCCCTCACAGAACCGTTCCTTACGCACATGCAGAGTCAAAATCCTCCTTATTTTCGGCAGATCGGCGTTCGAAAGTCGTTCCGGATTGTTGTAGTATTCGATGGCTTCGTCCTGCCAGCTTGACCAGTCGAATATGACAATGAATTTATGTTGATAGAGAGACTGCACAAATTCATCGACAGAATGGCTGTAATCAAACCACGGAAAGTGCCCTTCTTCGGCAACGACAGAACCAGGTGAACAGTCCGGGTGTTCAAATTGCGGGAGAAATTTCAGGATTGCGTTTAGGTCTTCTGGCAAAAGTGGTTCCGATTCGTCGTACAAACCCGGGATATCAGCCATTTCGTAATCCTCTTAGATAATAACACATTATCGTCTCCTTGTAAAACTTATTTGGATTATCCTGAGCACGAAACAGGACAGACCTCCTCACCACTCGCAGTGAGGAAATGCGCCACCAACTGAGTGTCACTCAATCGCCCAGTATACATCTAACTCCGAAAAGTCCCGAATGCTCCGAAGAAACTAGGGAATGGAAAATGCGGGATGCAGGCATTGGAGTTCAAACAAGTCAACGGCGTCGGACTCAAGATCCGATCTCGCAAGAGTAAGCGGGTTCAAATCGATCCCATCACATTCGGATTATGTACTATCGTTATCTTGAGATTTTTCAACCCTTGCTAATAAGAGACGAATATTTTACCAATATTTGATCGATTTAAATCAAAAAATATATTTTCCTATTCATTAATGGTCTATTTATGGGAATTAGAGAAAATCAAGCAAGAGGTAGAAAAGGAGAAAATATCTACGAATTAACACACCCTGGTGCCAATCGTACGGGAAGAGGGAGTGATTTTGATTACGATGGAGAATTGATCGATGTCAAGACAGGAAATGCAAAATTGTCCCCTCTTCAGAGAGAAATGGGTGCTAAGGAATACAGATTTCAAGATCGCGATGTACTCGACCAAGTACCTGATCCAGAAAGGGTAAGAGATGCCATTTATCGGAAAAGAAAGTAATTTTATTATATCTTATTTTAATTATCAAGACAAAAAACCTGGATTTTCATGTTTTGCGTAACAAAAACGATACTTATTTAATTATTTCATTATAGAAAACCAAACATGGATCCAACACCATATTTATCTGATGCAGTAAAACAGTCTTATTCCGCACTTTCGTACTCTGGAGTTAATGATACCTATTCTGTAAGGAGCTTTATTCTTCAAGCTGTAAGAAATTGTGAACGAGTGGGTCTTGTTCCAGAACTGGTAATAACGAATTTCGAATATATTGCTCAAGGAAGCGGTATTGACCACCCAGATAATAAAAACGAGGCTAAAGCAGCTTTGCGTTACCTTACATCAGGCAAATTCAGAATCTTGGAATAAAGCTTTCTTTCTTTTTTCGATTCACTAAGATGGTGAATATTATCAGATGAAAATTTATTAGTGCGCTTCGATAATAATCAGGTCACCAATTAGAGATTCAATCCCCATTCTATACAAAACTGGTAACTAAACAAATTACAAACCAGCCGCCCGGATTATCTGGTCAGCGACCGGAGGGAGCGGTGCCGCCAAAGGGCGGCAGACCTGATATTCCTGGCGGCGTTCGCAACCCCTCCAGTACACAGCCGCCGAGCAGTCTGCGCCAGCAGTCTGCGAAGGCGGCGTGCACGAGGAGCCGTCACGCAGAGCACCGGAGCGAAGCGGAGATGCGAAGTGTGAGGGCGTCGGCGATGACCATCAACCGGGGAAAGAACAAGGGAGGTGTTGCGAAGCGAGTGGAGGCCCGCCGGAGCGAGTGAGCAAGCCCGACCGATCGCAAAAACAGGGCAGGGGTTCATCCCTCCGCCCCGAGCAGGAGGTCCGCCGCCCGTTGCGCATCCCCGGCCGCCCGGACCACATCGGCCGCTGAGCCGTTTTCGATGTGCTTCAGCCACCCGGCGATGTAGGCCGCAGCGTTGTCGAGCACCGGTAGGTCGATCCCGGTCATGGCAGCGAGGAAGGCAGCACCCATCTCGGCAGTCAGCTCCTCCCGGCTGTAGCGCTCACTCCCGAACCGGATCGGCTCGGTGATCCCCGGGCGGTCGAGGCGGGAGGCGTGCCCGGTCCAGTGCGTCATCTCGTGGAAGAAGGCAGCGTAGTAGGCCTCCGGCGACTGGAAGCGGTCCATGCCGGGCATGGTGATCACGTCCGCCGCAGGGAGATAGGCAGGCTCACCCTGACGGACCGTTGGGTGGTTGCGGGCGATGACCTCCTCGCAGGAGGAAATCGGTTCCACCTCCCCCACCACCTCCATCTCGATAACCTCATAGAATGCGAATTATCTACACTCTCATTAAAAGCATAGCACTCATTTAGACAGCGGAAATTCTAGAGGTCGTTAAGTTATTAGAGGGGAAAGTAATGAAAGATATGAATTATTCACCACGCAAATTGGTCAATTAGTTCTCCTTTTCTATTGTATAATGATGCTGTATCACCTTCATTTGTCCAAATCGCATATTCAGAACGCCAATAGAGTACATCATCGGAGTCATCCCCAAAACCAGAACATAGTGCTAATGAACTCCCAGGGTTCAAGATAATCGAACCAAATTCATAGCCCCGATAATTGGCATCTTGAATATACCAACCCTTTAAATTGACTTGCATATCTCCAGTATTAGAGATAATTACGTATTCATCGTTTAAATTGTAATGATCATTTCCCCTTGCATCGTAATGTACGTATTCGATAGCAATGTCTCTGTAGTCATTTTCGGAATAATAAAACTCTGAGGAAATTTCTGAATCAGGCGTAGTTATAACGCTACTCTCACTAGGGATGCCGCCAACAAATCCGCTGTAATAATACTGATATAACTTGAAATGTTGAGGGCCATTGTTCGTTTTTGGCTTATCGGTGTCAATAAAAATAAAAATGTCATCAAAGTAATTTATTTTGATATATTCTTTTTTAAGGAATTCCTGATAACTCGCTGGAAGAATAAATCGGTGATCTTCCATTATTCTTTCATAGTCGGAATCGCTCAAATCATCCCCAAAAACCTTTCTTTCGTATTTTAAATGTAAATTTTCCTCTTTCCCATCATAGAGATAAGTCAAGTCGCAAAAACCATTCTGGAAGAAAACCACCTTTAATTCAGAACTTTTCAATTGGAATGAATATTCATAAGTAACTTGAGTATCGTCTTGGCCTGTACACCCCGAACAAAAAATTGCCATAATCGACATAAAAATTAAAATTATCGAATAATTTCTTAGATCCATGGCAAATTAGGTCATTATTTTTTGATATAATCGTTCCGGTTTATTTTTAATTTATTCATCCTATGACTGAAGATGTAATTTCTTTCAGTTAATACTGAGCTCTCTAATCCAAGTAAATACTAAGAAATCGGAAAAAACGAAAAAAATAAAATGATATCAAAATATGCCTAAAAAGGGATTTACCAAGAGATAATAGACCCTTTAAAACCTATCCCCGGTTTAAGAGAGAATGCGGGATAAGTTATGAATAAATGTGACCCATGTTCTCGCGAATTGACATGAGCAAAGGTATAACATGCCCGTGTAATTTTTTAGAACCAAATTTCTAGCGAATAAAACATAAAAATCTCAGAATTTGTAGATTGTTATTTTTCTTCATCAATTGTAGCCTCCCGGTGAGCACGTTCACCGGGGAGAGGCTCTGCCAGGTCTGGCGCCAGGGCACCGTGCCGGCGGAAAGGGAGGAGAGGATCCGGTCACGGACCATCTCGTACACCTTGCTCATCGGTAGTACCTCCAGGCGAACTCGCGTTCGAGCCAGCGCCGGCGCCGTTCCCGTTCCTCCTCGGGATCGGTAAATCGCGGCGGCACCCTCCTTCGGGCCGGGTCCTTGAAAGGGGAAGGGGTCATTAGAGGATCACCCCGCCCTTCCAGGCGATGACGTCGCCCTCCTCCGCCCGCCGGGCGCAGGCCTCCAGCCCTTCCCGGTCGATCAGGTGGCCGTAGTGCGCCCGGATGCCCTCGGCGAGGCTCCGAAAGCTGGCGGCCCGGCCCTGCAGTGCCCGGGCACGGCGTTCCAGATCGATCGCCTCTTCCTCGAGGCGGGCGATGCGGTCGAGGTCCCGGAGCGGAATTGCATCCGCAAAGCAGAGCGGCCGTGCAGGTTCGGTGTCGAAGGCGGCCATGCTCAGGCCCTCCGCAGGTAGTACGAAGCGGGCCGGAAGGCCGGCGTGTTCTCGGCCATCACGCAGGCGAAACAGTCATACGTGAGGTCGTCCCAAACAATCTCTTGCTCTATGCGAGCACGAAGGGCGGCGGCGTTTCCTAGGCGATCCGCCCCTTCTTTTCCTGTCGTTCCCGACATTTTCAATCAACTCCGCCGGTCCCGTGCACCGGGCACCGACGAGGCAGGCGATATGACGGCAAACGGAGTAGGCCTGGCGTCCTGCCGAAGGCAGGATGCGGCCCGGAGGGACGCACCCCGCAGGGGCGACATGCTTACCCGTTTGACGGAAAATGCCTGTGCATGGTGGTGTTTGCAGTGCCGTGCAGTGGAGCGACGAGAGGAGCGAGGAGCGGAGTCGCACGGCTGGTTGGGGCGGAATGTCGATCACGAAAAATAGATTAGTGATTTTTATTGCGCAGTGAGAGGCAGCAACCTACGGGACATATCAAGAATAATCACAGGATGCGAAGAACTCTTCAGGTTCTGGAATTTTATGTTTAAACATTGCCAATAAAGCCGGGCAAGCAGAAAACGCTTTGACAATTTTTTTCTGTTCTTTCAGCGAAGGCAACGGAACACAAACATCAATCAAATCTTCCACCACCGATGATGAGACCGCATGCGTTTCTTCCTGTCCCAGCAGCTCCAGTTCACTGAACAGCAGGAAAAAGTCCGGATCGATTTTTTCTTCATCAAGCCTCAAGAAAAGTGAACCGAATCCCGCATTCTCATTTTTTTTCGACTCGTATTTTACCGGCTTGAATTCTCCCCTGAGCGATACAACGATGTCATTCTTGCGGATCTCGTTTTCTGAATGAAACGCAATGGCTTCATCCCGTATAAATGGCGCCAGTTCTTGCGGAACGTCCTGCTGCGGTTCAGGTGAAAGGTGTCCAACGAAAAAAATCTCTTTTATCAGAGTCTGCAACGGAACCAGAACAATCCGGGGTTCACACTTTTCAGGTGGGGTGATATACAGGCTCAAACTCAGGTCGAAACCATGGGATTGTAATTCTTCAAAAGGAACACGGCGAGATGGAAGAGTATCAACATTGGTTCCTTCATAAGTATCAACAATATCCCTGAAAATACTGCTTCCATACGTATTGAATATCTCATCCTCTGTTGAATCTTCAGCCCCCCCATCTGAAGCATCGATGAATAAAACTGAATACTCATCCGAGTCTTCAAGGACATCAGTTTGATTTTGAGAATCTGATGTCTTGAAAAGAAGAAATACTCCCTGTGACGAACGATTACAATATTTTGAGCGATTAAAGAGATTTTCTGGCATCAAAATGACGCAATCGAGGAGTTCTTCCTGGAGAATCTGTTCCCTGATAGCGCCATCAGGCCCACCCCTGGTAAGCGCTTCATTGTCGATAAAAACCCCAACTCGCCCACGGCTGCCTGCAGATGCAAGCATATGCTGAATAAACGCCCAATCAGAATTCCGGCTCGAAGTAAACCCACACCGATAACGCTCCTCCCACAAATTCCCCTCTGTTAGTTCCTTTTTCCCATAGCCCTTCAGCTTCCAAGGAGGGACGCCAAGGATCACATCAAACGTCCTGACATGCTCTCCGGTTCCATCTAGAAAACCAGGAGAGAGAAGCGTGTCGCCGGCACAGAACTGGAATTCCTCATAGGGCAACTCGAATAAGGTCTGGATGGTGCTCATCATCAGCAGCGCGTCCTGTTGTGCTTTTTCATCTGATGATTGAGCAAATGCCTGCCCATAGATGGCGGTCTTAACAGTGTCGCCCTCATCCATCGACCGCATGTGCTGCAGAGCCATGAGCAGGATGTCACCCCAATAGGCAGCCGGATCGTAGAAGGTCTCGCCAGGCTTGGGATCGAGCAACCTGAGTGCCATCTCGATCGCCTCAGGAGGTGCCCGGATCCTGCTGTAGCGGATTTTTGAATAGATATTCTGGTTTAGTATGAAGAGCATATACTCGTGGAAGAATCGGTCGAACTCCTCGTGGTGGGAGAAGAGGAAACTGTTGAGAAACGCCACGAGATTCTCCCTCAGGTAGTGGGACTCCTTTTTTACCGAATAGGTGAGGGACTCGCTCAACCGTCGGTTCATGTACATGGTGAAGTCCAGGAGCGCCGACGAATCGATCGTCTCCCTGAGCCGGGAGCTCAATCCACACCCGATGCCGGCCCTGATGAGCTTCTCCAGACCGCTCACGTTACCATAGATGAAATCATCCAGCGTCAGGTCGACCTTGCGACCGTGGCGCTCGAGCACGCACTGGATCTTCTTGAAGAGCAGGATCATCGAGAAGGCCTTGAAGTCCTCCTCCGACTGGATATCAAACGCCCCCACCACGTCCCAGAAAAATGCCTGGAAGCTGAGGTCCCGTTCCAAGACCGAGAATTCATCCTCTTCATCCACCTCGCCGGCCGTGTACTCTTGATAGATGTCCCGAACACCGGATGGGGCGATCTGGAAGGTCGTCATCCCCCGCATCACGCCTTCCGGCTCCGGCTCGGGCCCGAGCTTGTAGAGCACTCGTCGCCGGTCCGCCGGGTCCCGGTCCTTCTCCACCATGCCTGCCCGGTTCAGCTCCGAGATCACCACCCGAGCGGTCTCGATGGTGTCGTCGATGAGCACATCGACGGCATCGAAGATAGAGAAATACTCGTCTCCAAATTCATTCTTGAGCAGGTGGTAGCGGATGCGTACCCAATCCTGCAGGGGGTTTCTGTCGCTCATTGTTCGCGAGGTATGATAGCGTGGGAGGCAGCTGGATAGCTGCTCCCGGGCATCTAATTGTATAAGTCAACTTATACAATAACTTTATGCTCTGGGACATCGTAGGATCGATCCCGCCAACGGAGGTGGATTCGACTGAGAGTACAGGGTAAGTCCTACCACATGTTCGACAGGGTCGCAGAATTGCTGGAGATGGGCAGGTTCCGGGGATTTCTCCCCACGCCCACTTGGAACTCCGAGCGAGAGCGAACGTTCTGCCGCACGGTCACCGGCGAACTCGAGCGGGCCGCAAGGAGCGGAGGCAACATTGACTCCAGTGGAGTGATCAGCCAACTTATGGAGTTCCACCACGCCAGGGAGGGGGACAACCTGAACTGGTTCGTCACCGCCCTCGCCATCGCCGGGATCATCGAATCCTGCGAGTACGCCTCGTCCATGGATACCGATTTCATGATGTGGGGGGTGGCCAGCGTCTACCGCATGAACAACGCCGACGATGATGAAGAGGATGATGAGCAGGAGCTCCGGAGGATCGAGGCCAAAGTGAGAGTAAGGCGGCACCTGGGCCCGTTCCAGGACGAGGTAAACGAGGCGTTGGCCGCCCTGCCCGAACTCAGGAAACGGGTCGAGCGGGAGAACACCATCTTTCCCATGTTCAAGGAGGTGCTCGACACCTTCCCGGCGAACATGGTGGGCGGCGACTCGCTCTTCGCCCGCCCCAGGAACGCATCAAAGCACCTGATCGAGCGGGTCTACCGGGCGATACGCCTCCACCATGTCGAGGAAGGGGAGTTCATCAGCTTCCGGGACCTCACCGCGGACCTGGACCTCGACATCAGGAGCTGCCAGTATCCGCTCGCCTACTACACCTGGGTAAAAACACACGAACTCTACCGGACCATCTCTGCTGAGATGGACCGGGTTTTTGCAGCCACGAAGGAGGAATGCAAATGAGTGAATATGAAGAAAATGACTCCAACGAACGCATGACCGGCATAAAGAAGAGCAGCACCATTGCCCGCGAATATGAAGGGGCAATCGACGCACAGAAAGAAGGGGCAAAGAGGATCGGGCAGAACGCGAAGAAACTGTTCGAGCCCTGAACCGCTTTCCGATTCATTTTTTGATTTTTTTAGGGGGTGATTGGTGATGGATTACGCAGCGAAGATTCGGATCGCGATAGACCGCTACATCGCACGGCTTTCCCGTACCCTCAGCGACGGTGACAACGAGGAGAGACTCACCGCCATCAAAGAGATCACACGCATAGATTCTTCCCTGACTGCAGATCTGCTGCAGGCCGCCCTCGCTGATCCCCTACCCGAGGTCCGCTCCTACGCAATCTCTGCGATGCGCGACACCGGCCCGCAGGCAGTCGACCGCCTCGTGAGTGCCCTGAGAGACAAGTCGGCGCACGTGCGTGTGGGCGCAATCCATGCCCTCCAGCAGATCGGAGATACACGGGCTTGCGAGGCGCTCGTGCAGATCATAACAGGGGATCCAAACCCAAGGGTCAGGGCAGATGCCCTCGAGGCCCTCGCCATGATTGACCACAGAGCAGCGTATCCGCATGCAGTTCGGGCAGTGCAAGATCCTGATCCTTACGTCCGGGGCGAGGCCATGGCCGTGCTTGGCACCTGCGACGATCCACACACGCTCGATCTTCTCACCCGCGGGCTCGGAGATGAGGATCCCACAGTGCGCGCACAAGCAGCCCAAGCGCTGGGACACAGGGAGGACCTGACTGATGTCATCTGCCTGATCGAGGCACTCGAGGACGAGCATGCAACGGTGAGATTCTGTGCGGCATTTTCCCTTGCGGCGAAGCACACCCCCGACACAATACTCCCGTTCATCGGGGCTCTGAATGATGAGGACGAGCGTGTCCGGCTGACCGCAGTGGCCGCCCTGGGCAGCAGCGGTGATGCCCGGGCGATCGAACCCCTCGCTGTACGCCTGTCCTGCGAGAGCGAGCCGATGAAATCGGAGATCATGCTCGCCCTTGCAAAACTTCGAGGCAGGGATGAGGTCGAACGGCTTGCCGCGCTCCTCGAGTGCACCAGCTCCCAGGAGCGGCTGAATGCCGCCCGTGCCCTCTGGGTGCTGGAGGACGAGCGGGCCATCGATCCGTTAATCGATCTCCTTGACTACGAAGGGCTGGTGTGCAAACCTTCCATCCTGAACCTGGTCGTCTGGCGAAAACCGGCCAAAGCCATCGATGCCCTCATTGCCATTCTTGCGGGTAAATGCTCTGCAGTCTCAAAGGCAGATGCTGCCTGGGCCCTCGGGGAGATTGGCGGACCGAAGGCCATCGGTCCGCTTCTCGCCTCGCTGGATCGCGACGAGCGGGCACTTTCCCTGCGGGCGGTGGAAGCTCTCGGCAAACTTGAGGCAGAAGAGGCAGTCCAGCCCATCGCCCGGATCCTCCGCTCTGATCCTTACCACCTGCTCCGGCGGCAGGCGGCGATCGCACTGTGCAACATCTACAGCACGGAGGCGATAGATACGCTCATCGCCGCCCTCGACGATGAGGAGACATCGGTGAGGGCTGAGGCGGCGAATGCGCTCATTTAATCGGAGCTCGAGAATGCTGGATTATTACAATTGTCTCCAAAAACAATTTATCAATGCAAAAGAGGATTTAAATTGATTTTTAAACAAAATTCAATGAAATATCAAGCATCTCACAAAAACTGAATCCAAATCTAAAAAATCAATTTTCCTATTTAATATTGTCAAAGTGCAGCAAAGCATAATCAACCGCACCCTTGATATCTAATTTCTGGGATTCAAAATCATTTCTTACATAAAACTGATATTCCTCTTCAGGTCTCGAATTGAAGTTCAACATGAAGATCGGTCTTTTTGAAGGCTTTGCTTGAATCCAGCAAATGGTGCGATCATCATCATATTCCAAGAAATCAATTTTAATATGTTCATTGTATACCGACTCGAAATCAGGGAAAAACACCTTAATTATCCCATCTATGATGAGCCTGCCATACCCATCACGCGTACGATCATAGCCGATAACAGCCCCGACTTTATGTAATTCACTTTCAATGCCAGTTATTCTGTTTGGGGTTTTCAAATCATCTTTTTCCTCGACTCCAATGAAAAGATGCCCTCCATCACTGTTAAGAAAAGCGCAAATCGTTTTAGCAATTTTAAAACAAGAATCTATTCGCCCAAATATTTGTTGATAGTTATTTCCCTGAATATTTTTTATTTTCTCGGGAGTTATTCCACCAAATGCACTTGTTTTATATTCGAAACAGTAACATTCCTCATTTTCCCTGATGCTTTCAAGCGGATCAAATTCAGGCATCGAAGAGCTATCCTCAATTTCGTTCAAGTGTGAAAAAAATTCAATATCACCGTATTTAGAACCCGATTCGATTGCCATTAATGCATCTTCGGAGGATTCAACCATGTGATTAACTACATATTCCCCAAAATCAATCAGGGAGCGGTCACCTGGTTTCCATGAATATCCGTGCAGGACATCTAATTCAGGGGATTCTTTTTTCAATAAATCCCACTTAATCGAGTATTGATACGCGAGGACGTCGCATTGCATAAATGAAAAAATGCGCTTAATATTGTGTTTTTTGACATATTCTACAAGAATCTTGGTGATATCATGCTTTTTGGTCCATTCCCAGTATGCTTTGTTTTTATCACCAAATTGACATGCATAAAATTGAATTGGTTCAAGAGGTTTCAAAATCCCGAAACAAGCTGAGATAATTAAAAAGTGATGCGAAGATCTCAGGATTTTCTCTTTCCCTTCTCGGCCCAATCCGGTGTAAAAGTCTCCATTATATCGGTCGATTGCAGGGCGATAGAGAGCTGCAGGATCCTCTCCTCCAAAATCCCGACCGTTCACCAGATTGTCATTTATTGGCAGCTCTTTCAGGTCATTTTCCCACCTTATCTCGCGTTTTTTCAATTTTGAGAAGATATTTTGACGGTTTTTTATAATTCTGTCGGCTTCCTCTGGAAATTCGCAACAAATAGTCTCGGATTCGTTATATTCGGGCGTCCCCAACCTTTTCTTTCTAAAACAATCAATGGTTAATATCAAAATACCACTCTCGGGACGGTATTGAATATCCCCCAAATTCATAATTGTATCAAAACAAAGAGACAATTTAAGTCTTTCATATTGAAAATACCGAGAAGAATAAAATGTAATAAATCACTCTATTATCTCCTTCCCCCCCTCACAGAGCGTCACATACTCGCAGAAACGGCAATTTTCATAAAGCAATCAATTGAGTAAGCCTTCTGCCAGGTTTAGGACATTAGATAAATAAAAAAAGCATTTTAGTAGCTCCTTTCCTGATACCGACACCCTCCATCGTAATTTGTGCAACCACGATACAATTCACCAGTTATCTGAGCTTCTCTCCATTTCATAGGTGAATTGCACTTGGGACAATAACCAGCAAAATCACCCCTTTTCGGGTTCTGATTCGTGGGTGTGTTGTTTGAAATCGATTGTGACCCTGAATCAAGCTGATTTAGCTGAATGTTGTTCTCTTGTGCATAGAATACTGCCATTTCAACATTTCTTGCGGTCCAGCTGCGCGTTGTTAATTTTGTTAGCAAAGAGGCGTATTTTTGGCAAAAATCCACCCAATTAAGGTATGCATTCCAGTTGAGCGATAAATTCTGATCGTTCTGCACATCAATTGGCCCGTTCGGATATGAAGTAATAAAATGCGAGGAATTCGATACCCCAAATTGCGATGTATTATCGCTCCACCACGCAGCGATTTTCGCATCAATCATGGGGTATTTGGAAGGGTGATAAAAACTGAGAAAGGTCAAGGGTACGGCAAATCCAAACGGTTGTCTGCAGGACTGGCGGAATTTTTTAAAATTATCGAGATACGGATTATTGGCCAAAGTCTTTAACGATTTTGAGAAATATTCAAAATTTCGACCAATTGAAAGATGATTCAGTAATTTTTCTGCGTGAAAATCACGATTCCTCTCTCCATTAACATAGCTGAATAACTTCCAAAAACAGACTTCACCTGCAACAACATAATCATCAATCTGGCCATTATAAATGCTTTTTCTGAATTTATCTTCAAATTGAGCGATATTCCCCCCTTCAATCACGGTATTAAAATATCCTTCATATTTTCCATTATAAGCAAATTCATTGAGATTTGCGGAATAATCATACGAATTCAGGCATAATTCCCATGTTTTTACCATATTAACCAACAAATGACGATTTGATTCAAGTGCAAATAAATTGATTCTTTTTATACTGCTCCTTAAAATAATGCATGGCGATTTAAAATCCAAAAATACGCTAAAATTGCCATTTTTTCGACCTTCATAGATCGCCTCAGACGGACGATCTCACGTCAAGATAGGGTAAAGGTCATGTGGTAAGGAAAACGTCGTAAAATCTGCATATATTAAAATCAATAATTTAGCGTATTTTAAAGAATTAACTCCAAATCTAGTCTTTCCCAACCCCTAGTATACATTAGCATTCAAAACATCGTAAAAATCCCAAAAACAAGCCCAAATCACCCCTTTTTTAGCCCGAAAAAGAGGGGATAATACCCTACTCCCCCCCGGACCGGGTGATATGGTCCAGCACCATATCACACATGACGAGCAGGCACTCGGTCAATAATGACTGCATGCACGTGCTGATAAGTAACTCCTCGTGATCGCGCTAAATGTGATGATAAAACCGAAAAGAATAAATTGTATTTAAATTTATGGATATTTATATGAGTCTTCGTAATACGATAATTATGATTTTAGGACTCCTTCTCGCGCTTTATATTGCATCGGCAGGTATAAGCATACTTTTTAGTGGAAATCCAAAGGCGTTAGTTGGTTTAGCTTTGGGGTGCATCGGAGCAGTTATTCTCAATTACCTTTACGATAAAGAGGAAGATTAGAATTCCAGGAGAAGCTGGCAGACTAGCAGATACTTGTGCAAAGGGGTGCGGGTGGCCAATCGGAATCTAAATTCTTTTTTTTGGACTGATTTTTCTCCTTACTGCATTATTTGGATTCTATCAAATACTTACAGGAACCGCCGAAGAAGGTACCCTAGGTGGTTCATTGTTAGCATTGGCTATTGGATTTATCATCGGGAGTTTTGGCGTTTCAATCTGTGGTGCTGTTATTTCCCCAAATAAACACTCGAATGCTAATAAACCCAAGAATGAATAGATATTCATGAAAAAAATCAATACCCCCGTTTTATTGTCTATATTTTTAATCAAAAATCTCTGGCATCGATAATTAGGTAGGAAATTCAATCAAAGACTCAATACAAAGTGCCGATATGTTCCTTTATGTTCGAATTATGCGATATTAGCACTACAAAAATATGGCTTCTTTAAGGGTTGGTATGTGGACCGAAAAAGAATCCTGCGATGTAATCGGTATGTCAAACCTGGGATAATTGACTACCCGTGAAAAGTGCAATAATCGCAAAAATATTTTTATTTCAAATAAAAATGGAATTTTTCAGAAATCAGAAGAGTAAATCCGTCAATTTCCATCCATCATTCTCGTGAACGAACTCAATTTCTTCGGTTTCTGTAAATTGATAGCCGCCATATTTATATGTGATCTCAACTTTACAAATCCCAGAATTTTCTCCTGTAGACCATTTATCAAGGATTTTGAATTCTTCGATTTTAAGATTATTCACTATTCTAGCCGCATAAACCATATTTACGACATCATCTTCGGTATTCTTTGACTTGAATTCACTTGACATCAAATTATATACTGATTCGCCTTTATTTCCATTATACACGGATTTATACGAAGATAAAGTATCTTCGGGAGTTTCCATTGATATCGAAGCGGTGCATCCGGCTAAGAATACAATCAATAAAATTGAAATTACTAAAAATATGGAGATACCTCTAATTTTCATACCAAGGACTATCCGGCAAAATATTTAGGTCTTTTTATTATGATTCAGCGTAATAAAGACTTTTATATTTACTCTTTTTTTGATTGCATCTTGCTGAATATAACAATAGATACTTCACAAAGATCTCCTTAAAATCTAAAAAACAGGGCAACAATCCTGAGATTTAATTCATTATCGGATATCTCAGAAATAAGCCAAAATCGCCCCCATTTCAGCCAGAAAAAGAGGGGAAATACCCCTACTCTCACTCAGACCGGGTGATATGGTCCAGCACCATATCCCACATGACGAGCAGGCCCGGGACCACCACGTATCCCATCAGGCCGGCTCCCACGAAGATCCCGACAATGAGGATCTCGTTGTCCATTAGCTCACCTCAAAAACAGGAGGGGGAGTGCCCCCTCAGGCCAGGGCCGGGATAGTGTCCGCCCAGGTCTCCACCGCAGTGCGGATGGCATCGTCCGTGTAGGAGGTGATCCGCACATTGTCACGCCCGAAAGTGACGTAGTAGATCTCCCCGTTGGGATCACTGCATTTCAGCTGGCAGGAATAACTCTCCCTGTCATAGTCCCGGACCGGATCGCCGCCCATGGCGGTGGCGAGGGCCGTGTCAGCCAGGATGTCTGCAGCCACGGTCTCCATGGCCGCCGCCCCCGGCGCCTTGGCCGAGATGGATCCGACCGTGTGTGCGTCGAGGTCCTCGTAGTTGACCCGGGCCGTGTAGCTCTCCCTGTTCTTCTCCACTCCGTCGTGGTTCACGCCAGCCTGCACGTAGCCCACACACCCGAAGGGGTTGGTGTCGAGCACTTCCTGGACGATCGCCGCGAAGGTGGCGACGTCCGGAATGGAGGCAGCGAGCTCCCGAACAGCGGTCTTGGTGTTGTTGGTCTCGATGAAATCAGCCATTCTTGCACGCTCCTGCCTGCCTGCCCGCAGGTGAGCCGGCATCTCTCCGGTGCATGGCAGACAGATCAATATATTACCTACAGTAATATATACCCGGCGCATAGATTACCTACGGAGATAGTTGGGGGCGAGGAGCGTGGAGAAGTCCACCCGGGAGATGATCGTTGAGACCAGCAGGGACGTGAAATGGATCTGCAAGACGCTGCAGCGGATGGAAGAGACCAATGCAGATTTCGAGGAGCGGATGCGGGCGCTCGAGGGGTGGCAGAGTCAGAAGATCGGCGAAGAACTGAAGATGAAGGGCATCAGCGCTGCCATCGGGGCCGGGGCCGGCGGGCTGATGACGCTGGTCTTGAAATTCTTTTTGAACCGGGGATGGTAGGGGTGTTCAGGGCTCCTGTGTTCTTCTCGCTTTCTGTTTTGAGGGCTCAAAGGTCGGCAGTTTCCCATCCGCGAAGCACTTCTCAAGCGAATTCAAGGTCCTCTCCCTGCAGTGTTAGATAGCCTCTCTTCAGGCTGGTATAGAACGGCTGGTCATGCTCCTTGAGATGGCGCAATTTGTCGGGCGTGAGCAGGAACGAGTTGACCTCGCAGCCGGTATACCGCGCAATCTCCTGATCCAGTTCTGCGGCGCATATCTCGAGATCAGGATCGTAGCGGGAGACGAGGATCCAGAGATCGAGGTCGCTTTCGGTGGTGTTGGTCCCCTCCGCCCATGACCCGAAGATGCCGATCCCGTCCACCCATGCAGGCAGCGTGACGTGAGGCCGGAGCAGGTCGAGATTGAGGAGGCGCTTGATCGACCGCCAGAGCGCACTGTCCTCCCGGATGAAGGCCCGGTGGTTGCGGGTCAACAACTGCTCCTCCACGAGCATATTGAGGTACTGGGAGACGAATCCTTTTGATCTCCCCGTTCCATCGGCAACGGCCTGGACGGTGACCGAGGCACGAAGGCCAACATAGCGAAGAATGAGAATCCGCTCTTCTGATTTGAACACCTCGGAAAGCACGATCAGATCATTTTGTTCGCGAACTAAAAACTTTTTGTTCGCGATCCGCGAACTTTTTGTTTTCGGATCAGAAACATCCGACAGAGGCTCCTCATCGTACTTCCCAAGCGTTCCTGAATCGCACGAGGCCACCGCGTCGCCAGAATCATTCACTTTTTGAACAGCGCACTATCCAGATCATTTGTTATATACACCCATACAACAAACTTGCATCTCATGCCACGCTCCAGCAGGTCATCCCACTCACCGCAGCTGGACACCATCCGCATGGTCGAGCACTTCATCCAGGCCTATAGCGGGGAATACAGGCGCCGTGCTCTCTGGGAGAATTTGCCGAAAAAGATGATGTACCAGACGTTCAAGACCATCATCGATTACCTGGAGGAGTCCGGGAAAATTGCCGCAGATAGCGAGGGAAAGATCTGCTGGATTCACAACCCGGATCTGGTGAGAAAGTACGCGATGCGTGAAGATCTCCGGGTCAGATAAATTGGCAGTCTTTGAAAAAACGCCAAGATGTATCCAACAACGATACAATTCTAACAGACTTAATCCACGAATAGGGGTTTATTTTTACAAAAGAGTTGGATATTTGATTTCCGTTATCCAACACATATCCAACAACCCAACTATCCATCGTACTGCTGCCTTCGGTGAAGACCCATCTCGCTTCCACGTTTGACTCCCACTTATTCCTGAACCCACCACCAGATATCCGCTCTGAATCAAGCACCACTGAACCCATCATATTCAGAGTTCTCTTTCTTCCATGTGTTCATTTCCCCAATCTCCCCCAATTCACCGTTGAGAAAATCAGAAAATTATCCTTATTTTAAGATTTGAAGTAACGCATTCCTTTGAATTTTCTCCAATGCATCTCCAATTCATTTTCAGCAACATTATTTCCAGACGAAAACACTCAGCGCACCACGCCCCCAGCTGTTCTTGAATCCCACCACCGCCATCATCCAGTAGAAGGCGAACAGTTTTACCGTTCACTACTGTTCACCCTGAAAATGGAACAGTAACCCACCTACCGTTCCATTTTCCTACGATTATCGTGCAACAGTAAACATGGGTCAGGAGAAACAAATCGACCTGATACAACCAGCCTAACACACGAAAAACGCATTTTGAAGAGAAAATTGAACCCCGTCACCGCTATCGTCAACCGCGATTTCAACAGAGCCCCTGTATGATACTCTCGTTGTCCTCATCGTTCTCTTTATCCTCGCAACACTCGTTCTGCTCGTTCTGCTCTTCCCCGGTCATCTAAAATACTCTACAATCTTTCCAGGGCACCTGCTTTAGAATATTCAATGTACTCCACCCATTTGACTATTTGAGGCAGATAGATGGATTTCAAATCTACAATCTTCTACAATCCCTATCAACAATCAATCGTCATTCAAAGGACCAGAAGGCAGAACAACCACCGCGAATCACACTCCCCAGTTGTTCCTGAACCCCACCACCGCCATCACCCAGTAGAAGGCGAACATCACCACGAGGAACCCGTTCTGCACCAGGATCCCCTCCCCCACCCAGAGGAGGTTGCCGACGATCCAGCACCCGAACCCTGCGCCCCGCACCTTCGCCGACCTCCCGGCGACGAGCACCGCCCCGGCGATGCCCAGCAGCACGGCCGCCGCCTGCAGGGGGTCCCATGCCGGGATCACCGCAATGCCTCCTCCAGCGTCTGCTGCCCGGGCATGAGGTCCTCCCCGACCATCCGGCCTCGCAGCGTGTTCCGCTTCGAGCGGTAGAGGCGGGTGCCATAGTAGGCCCGGTCGGCCTCCCCGTAGACCTGCAGCAGCACCGGATCGATCTCGGTCGCCAGCAACAGCACCGTCGTCCCCTCCTCGTGGGCCCTGTCCCGGCAGGCGAACACGAATCGCTCCACGAATGCCGGGCCGTCCTCGAACAGCGCAGGATCGTGCTCGATGCAGAGGCAGGGCCGGTCCGCCTCTTCGATCAGGGAGAGCAAGTGGCGGCCGTTTTCCGCGTGCCGGAAGGTGGCCAGGTTGTGCACCGCGATCAGCCGGGAGAAGATCCCCACCTCCTCCCCGGCGAGGTAGGTGACCGGGGGCTCGGTCTTGTGGAAGGCCAGCTTCGCCGCAGCGAGGATCTGGTCCAGGGGGGCGATGAGCAGGGTGAAGGAGGCCAGCTCGGTGATGTAGGCGTAGGGGATGAGATGCTGCATGGAGGAGGAGCATGGGCGTCGAGGGAAAAAGAGTAGAGACTGTGCAGGACGAAAGTAACCGATCGGGATCACCGCCGGCCCGATCACTTTCGCCCGGCGCCCTCGCCCCACCTATATGCCTCCCTCACCCCACCGGATCTCTATGCCGACCAAGTACCTGCGATGGGACCAGACGCTCTTTCGGGATGAGGACGTCTTTGATATCGACTATATCCCCGGTCAGCTCAATTTCCGCGACACCCAGACCCGAGACCTCGCCTTCCAGCTGATGCCCGGGCTGCGGGGCGGGCGGCCCCTGAACACCATCTGCCGGGGCCTGCCCGGCACCGGGAAGACCACCAGCGTCCGCAAACTCTTCGCCGAGATCGAGGGGATCGGCCGGGCCCTGGTCCCGGTGTACGTGAACTGCCAGGTGGACGCCACCAAGTTTGCCGTCTTTGCCCGCATCTACCAGAAGCTCTCCGGGCAGACGCCGCCGGCCTCGGGCACCTCCTTCGCCACCCTGCTGGACGCGGTGGCCCGGCTCATGCAGGAGCGGCAGTGCACGGTGGTCGTCTGCCTGGACGATGCCAACTACCTGCTCTACCGCAACGAGCTCAACGATCTGCTCTACATCCTGCTGCGCACCCACGAGATCCACGAGGGCACCCGCATCGCGGTGATCGCCATTGTCAGTGACATGACCGTGGACATCGGCCAGGAGGTGGACCCGCGGGTCCTCTCCGTGTTCCAGCCGACCACCGTCTACTTCCCGCCCTACACCGCCGAGGAGGTCCACGAGATCCTCAGAGAGCGGGCCCTGCAGGGCTTCTACCCCGGGGCGCTCTCCGGGGAGATGCTCTCGCTCGTGGTCGACCGGACCATGGAGAGCGGGGATCTGCGGGTGGGCATCGATCTGCTCAAGCGGGCGGGAGTGAACGCCGAGCGCAGCGCCCGGCCGGCCATCGAGCGCCAGGACGTCGAGGCCGCCTACGAGGTGGCCCAGTACGCCCACCTGGACAACACCGTGCGCACCCTCAAAAAGGAGGAGCGACGGCTCCTCAGGCTGATCGCCGGGATGGAGCAGGCCGACACCGGGGTCTCCATGTCCGAGGCCTACGATGCGGCCAGGGCCTCGGCCAGGATCGGCTACTCCACCTTCTACAAGAGCGTGAAGAAGTTCGACGAGATGCGGTTGGTCGATGTTAACTTCCTGCACGGCCGGGGGAGGACGAGGATGATCACGCTGCGGTATGAGGCGGAGAGGGTGAGGGAGGTGTGTGGGGGGTGAAAAATTGATTTTCGAGGTAGGATTTTGATTCATTCTTTGAGGTATTTACCTCCAACACTCACGAATCGCTCGGGTTTCTTAATTTTGTCATATTTGCGAATGTTTTCGAGTTCAAGTGCAATCCAATTTTTCTTCCTTCCCTCCCCCTTCCTTACACGGCCACCCTGCCATTTTTCCTGCACCTGAAGGTAGTCCTTCACCTCTTCCCGCGTGAGAAACACAGCGTCTCCGAATGTTTCAAAGAAATTGAGGGGATTTTCCATGATGAGGATCCTTTTTATTGTCGCTTCCCCTACATTGCCGGTGTCCTCGTGCGACTGATAGAACACAAATTTCATGCCACGTTTCAGTTCTTTGAAAACCGTTGCTGGTTTGATGAAGACCGTTTTACCCTCTTCAAAAAAACGTGCCATATATTGTTTTGGAACAGGAAAGGTCACACCAGTAATTTTTTCCATCGTGCTCACCGAAACCTCTGATAATAGTAGTTACCTTTTCAGAATGAAATAAATTTAATTGCGGTAATATCCATCTTCCTGACAATTAGCCTTGATTACCGAGATCGAGATCTGGGCCTCTTCACGCACGTATTCATCATCATCCTCAAGCATTTTGTTGAGGGGGTCCAGGGCAAGCGAAAATCCGAGTTGTCCGAGAGAAATAGTCGCAGCTCGTCGCACGTGAACGTTTTCATCATTCAACGTCTCAATCAAGGGGAATAGTTGTTTAGCTCCACCAATATTCCCGAGCGCTTCCGCTGCACTCAATCGCACAGAGGCATATTCGCTCGTCAATTCGGAAATTATCGCATCAATGGATTCAATATCTTTCTGTAGCCCCAATCCTCGAATTGCCCCTGCACGAATCTTGGCCAGTTGATCATTCTTTGCAGATCGCAGCAGATCTAACGCACGCTCATCATTGAGATAACCAAGTGCTTCTGCAGCGCATTCGCAGAGTTCTGGATTTTCGTTATTGAGATATTGCCTCAATGTATCGAATGCTTCGCTGTCACCAATCTTGCCGAGCGTAATTAATCCAACCATCTTATTGCGATCATTATCATGATGTATCAATGAGATAAGGGGTTGAACGGCTCTTTTATCAGTTTTTTCTCCCAGGAGTATTATCCCCGTCTCACGCACGATTTCAAAAGGATCAACAAGAGATTTCAATAGAGCATCGAATCCTCTCCTCTGATCCACACGATTCAGCGCAATGAGTGCGTTTGCCCTTACCTTTCCGTGGGAATCATTCAATTTTTCCGCAATATGGTCATAGGATGACTGCACTTTGAGTTTTCTAAGTGCATCAAGGGCTTCGATACGCACATTCGCATCATTGTGATCAAGCATCCGAATGAGTGGATCGGCCCCTCGAATATCTCCGAGTTCTCCGAGAGTTATCGCCGCCCATCGTTTGTCAATCGAAGATCCAGAATTGCAATTCCTCAAAACCTCATCGACATCGACATTTTCCGTGGTGGAGTCAACCCTCCTCAACGCCTTTGACCATGATTCATCGTTTGAATCCGCAGATTTTTGACTTTGTCTTGGATTTCTTTGTCTGCCCTTCGATGCGGATGCCTTCGAAATGAGTTCCCTATGTTCAGAGAGAAGCCAAGCGGCCATGATATTGAACTCGTTGTAAAAAAACTCATATTTCAAGTATTGTTTCACGGATTCATTATCATCCAACCCATGGATTTTTTGAAAATCTATTATTCTCTGTTGTTTTCCAGGCTCGACGTATTGATCAATGGATCCAATGGAAATATCATGCCCATTCAGCAAGAGCTTGATGGCATGCTTGGCAATGGTATTCGGTTTAAGATGTCGGATTTTTGCGATTTCTTTAAGAGAATGTCCTTTCTTGAACAATGAAAGGGTCTCATCATATGTTTTATGATATTTTTTAGGGAGGCGAGGCAAGGATTCGATGGCGGTTGTTAGCCACGCAATGTCGATATTCAGTTCGGATGGTTTATGCTGCTCCGATTTTGTTGATCTTTCAATGGTATTCTCTGTAGAGCGTGGCTTTTCCCGATGAATTGAAGGTGAAGAAGATTGTTGTACTGGGGACGCAGGAGCAATTCTCTCTCCCTCTCCATCATACATCTTTCTCAATTCGGGCCATCGCTGCGAACCACCTCCACACGACTGGTGGTGGCATCCGGCGAAAATATTGCCGTTTGGAAACTGGATTGCGTACGCCCCACTCCGGTGCGCATCTGAAAACGGGCATTGATCCAGTTCAAAAAGCGTCCCGCCCTGCCACGGTTTTTTGTATCTTACTTCAATCTGGTGCTCATTGAACCATTCCTCCAGATTTATGCGTCATTTCATTCCAGATCTGGAAGCGGTTGTCGTGAGCGAATCAGATTGCCTGATTGTTTCATACTCCGCCGCTGGAAGGAGAGCCGCGAGACTTTTCAGAGATGCTTCCGAGACACATTCGACCGCTGATGGCGTGGAAATAAGCTTTGCTCTCCTGTGCGGCCTTTCTGGGATATGATCACCCTTTCTGGCCATAGTGCCGTAAAGTTTCCATATCCTTGACGCGTTGAAGACGGTGGTATCGATAACGCAGATTTCATCGCTATGCAACATGGAAAGTGCTTCAAGGCCCCTTTTTACTAGGTCACGGCTTTCATCGGAAGTATCAAGATCAATCCGGTAGAGAAGATGGGCCCCATTTCCACTATCCCCCACAATCGGTTCAGGAAACCCTAATTCAGAAAGCCATTTCGCCACATTTTTCGCTTTTTCTATCGCAGCTTCGTGTTCCTTCTCCGAGGATGAGATGCCGCTCGGCCGCTTGGCATCTATATCAACTGGCAACCACTTCCTTCGAACAATATCGGAGTCTCCGGTGGTGCTATCTGATTTCCCTAATTTGGCAATTCTATTCGCTCTTCTGGCGAAAAGGCTTGGATTGATCTCATTCAGCACGACGTAGATGCCATGGATTCCACGGTCGGTGTCGTGTTGAAATACCTGGCTGGCGATTTTTTCATGATCTGTAAAATATCCACTGAAGTTGTTGTAATTACCAAGGCACCGGACCTCAATAACCTGGTCTTGCTCAAAAAGTATATTGAGCGCATTGTTCACTTCCTGTGTCATTTCCAGTTTAATTTCTTGAATATCCGTGCCAACCATTGAATTGCCCCTGTTTACAACGATGATGTTCTTACTGAGTAATGATGCCAGTGTGGTGAATGCTGAAGTATCCACGAAATAATAATATGAAACACGTTAAAATAGAGTCAAATCTTTATCAAAATTGTGATTTAGGTTATTTTGCTGACTTGAGGATACGCTGGTAATCGCCCTCAGGGATCTCCCGCATGGCGACGCGTATATGCCCAGTCCACATGATTTTGTTTTTGATAAATTCCAGTTTCGGTATTAGCGGTTTGAATTCCACCGGTTCCTTGAAGATCTTTATCGGCTTGAGCTTGACCCTATTGGGAAAGACTTCATCGCCCATACTCTCCGGCGTAATGAATATTGGTTTCACATCCTCATATCCTTCGGATACAATTTCGAATGCACCCACAACTGCGGAGGGGAGAATGGTGTCACCCTCCTTTTTCTGGGCGACGTAAATGAGAATAGAATCTCCAGGCTTTACCCGCTCAATGATGGATTTATTCCGCTTGGGAATACCCCAAATGTTTTTCTTCCTGATTATCTCCCAATTATCCCGATTTGAGGAGGCAAACCACCTAACCATATGCGTAGTTCGGTAAAAATCATTATAAATCTTCTTCAATGGTTCGAAAATAGAGAGAGAAGGAAGTCACTCACTTCTTGACCAACGCATGATCGAGTACTTCCTCAATTGTGCTCACCGGAGTGAGTTTAACTTTATCAAGGATGTATGCGGGGAGCATCTGAGCATCGTTCATATTATCCTGAGGAAGAATTACCTCAGCGATTCCTGCCTCGTAGGCTGCCTGGATCTTCTCGTGAATGCCGCCGACAGGGAGCACCCGTCCCATTATGGTGATTTCGCCGGTCATTGCCACATCGTTTCGCACGGGAATGCTCCGCAATGCCGATGCGATTCCCGTCACGATCGTGATTCCAGCAGATGGGCCTTCTTTCGGAATGGCCATGAATGTGGCGAGCACGGCAACATCGAAATTCTGGCGCCATTCGAGGGGCAGATCAAGTTCCTTGTACTTCGCCTTGATATACTGGGCTGCGGCTTCGATGCTCTCCTTCATCACCCTCTGGATTGAGCCCAGCGGCACAATCTTTCCGTTTCCTTTGGTCGCCTGCATTTCAAAACGCAGGATCACGCCCCGATCTCCGGCAACCGCAAGGCCGATGACTTCGCCGACCGAGGGGTGCTCCGGCAGGGTTACCTTCTGATCCCGGTCTGCATCTGGCAGTGTCGGGACAACGGTCTCACCCGTTGCATGGATCTTTGCGCCGATTTTCACGCGTTCGTATTCGCCCGGAGCCATACGCTGGAGTTGTTCCCTGATTCTCTGGCGCAACTCACAGGAGATGGACAGGATCTCCTTGAGTTCCTCGTTGGTGATGTCTCCATCAGGATAGAGCAGTTTTGTGAGACCGGAGAGTGTCTTCATGACCGCACGCTGGTCCCTCCCGGAGATGCCCCGTTCGGTATTCCCGGTGTCGATGATAGAGAACCTCGATTTGATCGAGTCAAGCGGATTTGTGCGGCGAAGTTCGTGCATAATTTCGCAGAAATAGTCGGTGATGAATCCATAATCCTTCGCATAACTGTTGGGGGAGAGCTTGGGAATCTCCCAGCCGGGAAGATAGGCGTGGAGACGATCGAGAAACGCGATCACCTGGAGGAATCCGGGAAGAGGCTCAAACAGATGGTAGTACTTTTCGTGGGGAAGCTCGCCCTGGACGTCAATATTGCCGACGAAGACGAGGCTCCCGAACGCCAGTATCTCCTTTTTGCCCCGGTTGAACTTTGCATCCTGCATGTATCCTTGCATGATGCTGACGAATGACGCCGGATCGGTGAACTGGGTGTGAGCGATCTCATCAAAGACCACGGCGTCTCTGGTCCCGACCATGCCCACCTGGCCCGTATTGAGATTGATGAACAGCTGTGCGGGAGTTGCTTTTCCCCCGGAGAGCACCTGAGCGTAGTAGGAGATGTTGCGGTAGAGATACGTTTTCCCCGTCTCACGTGGGCCGAGTTCGATCATGTTATAGTTGGACTCCACGAGCGGAAGACTGCGGCAGAGGTAGAGGATCTTCTGTCTCCGGGTCAGCCGGTCAGGATCGAGCCCACAGGAGTTGATGAGAATATCTATCCACTCATTAGTCGTCAATTGTGCCCGCTTTTCGATGAACTCATCCATATGGATGACACTGATCTGGAAGGGCGTGAAGCCGGTGACCTTGAAGGGGCGGATCTTTTTATTGTGGATCTCGGTCTCATCGTAGGTGAGATCGATCGTTCCCCACATGCCCCCCGAGAGGAGCATCGGGTACTGGCGTACGATGTGCTCAGGGATGTTGACGAAGTTTTCATTCAGTGCGGGAATGGTGGCCCAGTATTTGTCCTCGGTTTCGACCAGACGCACTTCAAGACTGGAAATGACCGAGTGGTGGCGGTTCTCCCGGATAAAATGCCGGATTTTTTCTGCCTCCGCACCATGGACGAAGTTTTCCTTGAGCCGTCGTGCAACAAGGCTCATGTCCTCCTGAAAGGTCTCCTCACTGCAGTAGTTGTCGATGAGGTACTCCAGCACATACCTAGGGAATTCATCGACCCCGGTGTCGAGGGTCAAATCCTTATTCACGACTTTCCCGCTGAAAATTTCCTTGAATTTGGTGTTCATGTTCAGATTAGCTCCTGCTGTCCTGTGGTGTCCGATTTCCTTTTCACTGGTGTCTGCGGACTTCGTTCGTGCATCTTGACACAGACCAGGTAGTTTTCCTCCGCTTCGATCAGCTGCTCATCAGTGAGGCGATCGGAGGTGATCCCTCCCTGCTCATAGAGAATTTTACCCATCTCGTACATGCCGGCTCTCCTGCAGTGCCGGAGCCAGTCGAGGAGGGTTGCGACGCTTGGGCGCTCATGGTCGGGTATGGGCACGCCCTGATTGATGAACGCGATATACCGCTTAATCCGCCGGTTCGTGCCCTTCGACCGGCCCTCTTTCTTGATCTGAGCTTCTTCCTGTGTTGCAGGGAGGCGGTAGGTGCCCTCATCGGTTTTGTAGAAGTAATCGATAAGCCACTCGACGAGAGGGCGACGGGGTTTGTCCTTCACTGCGTAAATGTAGTGCTCGAAGATGTCGCTGTAATGAACTCCTTCCCTGCCCGGGTGGTCCTCGAGCCATCGCTGCATGAACCCGGCAACCGATTCCGAAGCAGCATCCTCTCTGGCGGATTCGGCCGTGTCAATGATTTCAAGCTCGGTCTCTTTGAGGTACCATCGCTCATGCCCGTTCTCCCCCTGCACAAATGCGGGATCCGCAACGCGACGAAGGGCGGCATCAAAATCGTGCGCCTCCATCTGGCCCTTACGGACCATACGGGAAACCAGTTCGTCATAGATCCGGTCTTTCGTTACGCCGGGATGAACGGAGAGGTATTCCCGGATAATCGCCTGCACCTTCTCGGTGAATGTCCGGGTATCCTCATCTCCAGTTATTGTGACTACGCCGGAGATTTCGCCAGGATAGGGTTTTCGGAAGTTAATGACTAGGTCTCGTTTGTTGACTTTGTCGGCAATTTTTTGGTTGTATGATTTTTGTCCGGTATCTATGAAGAGAGCAGATTCTGTATCACTTGAAATAAATCCAATTTCGGCCATAATATCCTGAACAAGGGCCCAAGTTCCCTCGGATGTATCATGGTAACATAATGAAATCCATCTACCCGGTTTTAACACACGGTAATTTTCAAACATTGCACCTTTCATCATTTCTGCCCAGTCAGATTCGGTTTTTCCACGGACAGAATTAACAATTATTTCGTCATCATGCCACTCAGTATTATGACCTAGCCACGCTTCCCATACAAAATTAAGTTCCCCATACTGCACTTTTTCAGCGTAAGGTGGATCTGTAAATATATAATCAACAGAATTTGAAGCAATTTGAATATTTCGTGTATCATCTGTTGTAATACAAATTTCTGTGGTTTTTATTGATTTTAGGAAATCCCACCCATTTTTCATCATATTCTTTTTATTATCTATTGTATTGAGAACATTCGTGCATCTAAAGACTGATGGTATATAATATGTGCCTTTAATAAATCCTAATCTGTCTCTGTTTGTAGTCATTTTTGATAAATTTAGTAAAACTGATGTCCATATGAATAATAAAGAATCACTTATCTCTTGATTGTCAATAGAAATTATACTGTCTCTAAAAATTGATAAAGCCCACAAGTTCCGTTTTGTGAATAACTCATCCACTGTTCTAAAATTGCTTGTCCCAGCACGCCATTTTACACCCCAGCACTCCTGATCCTCCGGGGCATGCATCATACGGTCAGTCGGGTACCAGTAAGGTATCTCCTGCTCCTCGATCTCCATCAATTTCCCGAGATCATATTTCTCAAAATACTCCCGTTTCGTCGGATCAGGGTCGTTGTGGCGACGTTCACCTCGCTTGGGCTTGCACCCGTTTTCGCAGAGATAACTCACCAGCACCGGCACCGGCCCATATCGTTTGCTCCGCGTACTGATCTCTTCGATGTGCCCGTTTTTGATGCAATGGGGACATGCCATGGTTTTCTTCATTTTCTGAGGCTGCCCCTTTTTCTGCGTCTTGGCCGGGATCTCCACTTCCACGCAGTCAAACAGGGGCACCTTCTCCATGCACCTCGGGCACTGGAAGACCTGTGAGTAGACAGTGTATGCCGTGGTCGCCTTTCCGCCGCACCTGTCGCACCGCGTTTCATAGAGCCAGTCGATCTCCGGTTTGACCTTCGCCTTCAGCTCCTCGAAGGCTTCCTGCAACTCATCCACGTCCACCGGTGTACAGTAGTTTTTGGTGATGAAGGTGGCCGCGGGGCTCCGATCGATGGCGATGGCCTTCCGGCCCTCCATGAGCGCAGCGAGGGCGGTGCCTCCCGATCCGCAGAAGGGATCGAGCACCAGATCCCCTTCCTCGGTATAGTGGCGGATGTACTGGCGGATGGCATCATGCGGTTTCTTCGACCAGTAGGTGTGCATATTGTAGATGGCCGTGGCCTTCGTAGTGGTGATCGGTTCGTTGAAGGCCGGGACATCGTAGTCATCCGTCTCCGGATCGTAGGGCTTCTCCCGGAGGTGCTCCTCCACAAAGGCCCTCAGATTCGGGTTCGGCCTGTCGCCCGAGTAGTAGCCCTCGGGCATGCTGGGCACACCGCCCGATTTCTTCCCTGGATTCTTTTTTGGCGTTCTGTCATCGATCATCTTCATTACAGATACCCCCTACCTGAACTCCATCGTGCGTTGCGTTCCCTTGGGTGTCAGTCCCAGAATATTCCCAAGGCTGCCGACGCGCCGGACAATCCGCCCCGAATTGAGGTTGACAACAAACTTGTGGGTCAGCATATTGCGAACCTTCTTTCGACCATCGTGATAGGAATACGTGAGCGTAAAGAGGCGATCAACACTCCCCCGGTTCCGCTCTTCGTCATCGATCTCACTCGTGGTTGGAGTGAAACGGAAGTCGACGGTATGCTGACTCCAGGTGGGCAGGAAAATCACGCGGGGCCTGAGCGGTGTTGTATCAGGATTGTCGCTCTCCCGGGCATCGAGATCGATGCGGAGATCGTCGCCGGCAAAGCTTGAGTTCCCTGAATGGCGGAACTGCACACGGAAGGTGATCTCCTCCCCTTCGTAGATTTCAGAGGGGGCGGTGATGAACTCCACCGAAATAGGTTCCCGCTCCGTGGACTTCACCTTGAGCACGGCCATGGGGACTATCAGTTCCTGAAGCGAGATGCCGCCATGCGAGTATGCATCCGGTTTGAAGTACGTCCCGGGTCGGGAAAATGCGTATCCAACCTTGGGGAAGACGATGGATTCCCTCTTCTTTACTACCTCATTCCGGGTCCTTCTCTCGATATATCGTTCCTCAACCGGCAATCTGAGCATTTTTGGTGAAAATTCAATGATGTTCAACTGAATGTGTTGGGGGAGATGGGTCTGTGAGAGTGACTGCGGAAGCGCACAATGCAGATAATGGCAATCACCCGGATCCGAAAGATCATCCTCTTTAAACCAGATCTCGTCTCTTCCAATAGGCCCAAATCCATGGTCCGCCGTAACAAATACCTTTGTTCCCGGCGCAAGATTTCTCATGACCGCCATGACATCCCGTTCAATGAAGCGGCGGAACTCTTCGTAGATATCTGCAAGAGGACGAGCGGGAACCATTTTGCCGTCTACTTCTTTCATCCGGATATTGTGCAGACCTTTATCGCAGAATTCGAAGATATACATCTCAAGATTCCCTGAATCTGCAGAATATCGGACGGTCTGCCCGATGCCGAGATCTGTTGGATCCACTTTTTCTATGCTGGGTGAGAACGCAAATTCTCGAGCGACGGATGCTTCGAGGAGTGAATTCTCCGCATCATTGGGCTTGAAAGAATCCGGAAAAGCGCCTGCTGAAATCGCATTCCGGGAGATCTTTGTTTCCGAGGGAATGAGAGAGCAGCCCCTGAGCTCTTCGACAACCTCCATGAACTCAAGGAGCTGGGGCCGGAGGAACTCATCCCAGATATCATACCGCATGCCATCAAAGATGAAAATCACTGCATTCTCGGTCTGCGGGTCCCAGTGAGGTTTCAACAGTCGTGAAATAAATTGACTGGTGAGCACAACCTCCTCGCTCCCCTCCGTCCAGGAAGGGTAATCGCGTTTGACAACCTCCTGGAACCGGATATTGAGGTCGTTGATGAGCTTCTCCTCTTTCTCTTTAATTTCAGGAATTCTCTTTCGCACGAACTCCAATATCTCAATGAATTGTTTTGGGAGACGTTCTTTCCTTCTGGGGAGAAGGAGATCGTCAGCGGAAAAAAGAATGCGTTCCACCGCAGACAGAGAATACTCAAGCCGGTTGATGTGTTTTTCATTCCAGAATTTCCAAAATGCAATGAAATTCAAATCATCCGTGGATTTGACCTTGACTAATCTATCGACAGTTCGCAGATTTTTTCGAATCTGGAGCAATTCATAGACATTTTTGTACGCATCCTTGAGTAATGTCCACGCACGAGACGTCCGCTCATCGACAAATACCTGCGGTTTCTCTATCTGGTCGCTGAATAAAAATTCATACAACTGCTTTTGATAATCGAAAGAGGGTTCAGGCGACATCAAGTCACGGATCGCCAATAGCAGGGTGAGGGAGCGGACGAGCGTTGAGTACTCCTCCTGCTGGATGACCGAAACAAATCCCTGTGGCTCATCAATATGCAACTGATCAATGAGCAGGAGAGAGAGAGCCTCCTTATCAAGATAATTTTCCGCATCATCAAGATCAGCGTTTGCTCGTTGAGGCGATTCTTTGATCAAGCTCGGAGCGATGTTCTTGAGTTCTTCAGCAGAGAGTTCACCGAAAAACCGCACATCCGGGGCGATGCCCTGCAGGATTAACGGCCAGTTATCGCTGTGCTGTGAGATGATAAGTGAAAGGTAAAACCCGCGGATGACCACATCGGGATCATGCTGAGCAAACCAGCAGAAGGGTTTGGGTGCGTTGGTGAGAGACTGTTTCACCGTTTTGATCACGTCAGGAGTGAGTGAGGAGAGTTCTTTCAATTCTTCATGTTTAAGGAGTCCAAATTTCCAGTAATCCCCGGAATTTAAGGATTTAAATGCAGATTTACCATTACCCAGCGAAGCAAAAGCCACAATTTTTCGGAGATCCTCATCGGTGAATCGCGAACTGTCAGCATGTCTCAAATTTTTATACGCATCCAGCACTCCTTCGAGATTCTGGGCGATCAGGCGTGCATACTGGCGATTGTTCACCTCTTTAGGCCAGGTCGGATCGCCATTGGTCTGGTCTTTGAGGAATTCCTGAAGATCAAGGGTGATATATGCCGATTTGGGAACTTCATCAAGTAGGTCCGGATAAAAAATCGGGGGAGCGTGGCGTCCCTGTTCATGCCGCTGTCGCCCGAGGGGTGTTCTGTCGATCAGCAGGACTTTATGTTTTTGTGGATCTGATTGTGCTTCCTTGAGGAGCTCGCGGAATACGAGATTAGTAGCCGCAACTATGGTGATGTAGTCATTGTTCTCGGCAAACGTTTTGAGGCCGTCATCCGTCGGTGACAGCAGTTGCAGGGGATCCCTGAGAACGATGTACGGTTCATCCTCCACCGATTCAAGTTTTTCCAGCACCCATTCCACGAGCATTGTTCCTCACTCCAGCTGAATCATCGGCAGGGAATCGTCATCGTGCTCGATCGATTCCAGTTCCCGCAGGAGGAATTCCCTGAATTCATTGACAATGTCGGCAATATGCTCGCGTTCTATGGTCTGGATGCTCGGCGTAAACGAGCTGATGCTCACCGGTTTAATCACCAGCTGCTTCAGATAGCGATTAACCGTGTCTATAAAGTTCGACCCGTCACATTCCATGTCCTGCAGATACCGCTTGACATCCTCGATGGATTCACAGGAGAGTAGACCATCGATGATCGGATCGCCCGCCCCCTGTTCGAGCCGTTTACGTATGGAGGGATTAATGAAGAATTCAAGCGCGGATCTGAACGCCAGCTGGAATGTCCTTTCTACCTCTTCCACGCATCGATCGGCATTCTGGAGGTAATTTTCGTAATTGGCAAAGGAAAGCCCACATATATGCTCGGGTTTGGCTCTTAGTTCCCGTTCAATCGAAGCATGCGAACTGTCGGGACAGGAGAAGATCTGGTCATGGCTGTTTTTAACAAGATCACGGATCTCGGTGGAACGCTTCTGCTTGAGGGCGTTGATCTCCTCGATTGTCGAGAGAATCTTCATATCATTACTCTGTACGAGCGCACTGAGCCGTCCCTTATATCCCTCCAGCTGTCCGAAAACAGTCTTATGGAGCGCCATATAGCGGTGCGTATAATCCTGTACCAATTCCCGGAATGTTCCTCTAATTGCAGTATCCCCGATGCCAATCAATTCGGTTCTCAGTTGCAAATCATTTGAGATGAACGGAGTTATATCACGCATCGCCTGAACGATCGCATCTCGTTTCGCACGAATGTCGTCCAGTTCAGGACGATCGGTGAACGCATAGGTGCAATAGCGGTGGATTGCGATAAGATCGGTGGAATATTCTAGGAACTTTTCAATCTCGTGGTATTTCCCAAGCTTGATGGCCAGATCATCGACTTCACCCGGATCAGAGCGGTCATCATCGAACGCGAGGTAGCCCAGTGCATCTTTCAATGCGTAGAGGGCCAGATCGATATCATTGCCTGAAATATCGTGCTCGAAGAGTGCCACGATCTGATCGAGATCCCGGCTATAGGGATTCGGAGTCTCGAGGATGGTGAAAAGATCATTGGCACGTTCTTTCACCCGGGATGTTTTTTCTTTTTCATTGACGAACAATGCCTGTAGTCTGTCTCGATACCCTGTAATACTCATATCATCGTCTGTGGCGGGTATCTCTTCTTCAAGGAGTTTGGATGCATAAGGACGCAGAATATCCCAATTTTCCGGTTTCGCCATCTTTTGCAGTTCAATCATGTTGTCGAGGACGTTTTTGGTGAACTCGATGGAGGATATTGTCGAATAGTCGATATATTGCTGGGGAACCTGAGCCCTGCTTCCGAGATTGATCCTGATCTTTCCTTCCCTTGCAAGGCAGAGCAGGTAGATCTGAAGTATGCCGGGAGAAAGACCATAATTTCTCCCATTTGGCCCATGAATCCCCGTAAAATTCTTGTAGATCACGGTCAATGGCATCGTCTGGGTTCCGTCGATGAGCTTATCCTCGATGAACTGCTGGATATCCTTGATAAAGGGATTCTCATGAATATCAAGCGTTTTTGCGTCCCTTGTGGTGACTTTTAATCCCGGCCCGAAGTTCTGCACCGCGTTCTCGTTCTTTCCGAGTTTCGTTCCTTTTGGAATCGATCCTCGTTTGACAATTCCGTTGATAATCTTCGTCACGTCCTCTTTTGCGAATACGGACGTCCCTTCGAAACCGAGGGTATGCGAATCGTAGGTTGCGTTGAGCACACGATCGACAATAGGGGTGAGGATATTGACGAGGCCGCCTGCCAAGTGGAATGGCATATCAGCATTATCGAGTGAGCTCATCCTTCCCCGGGCATAGCGATCTGTTACAATCCTCGCGATGGTCCCCATCTCCGTCTGCAGCTGATCGTTGACCCAATCAATGACCGCAAGGGCATCATCCGATTCCTTCCCCTGCCACAATTCCACAAGCCGGCGATATGCAGCGAACGTAATGAGGCGATCCCGTTCTTCCTGAGTCAATTCTCCGGGCACCCAGAATATGAGACGAGGATCCTTGTGCTGGATGAGATACTTCATGACGAGATCTGCATCGACAGGCTTCGAACTGACAAAAACAGCAAAATCATGCCCATTTTCATCGCTCTCAATCAAGGGCAGTGGTTTGTTCTCTGCCACAATGCGGTGCAGATCCCGCATCCCCACGATGCCATACGTCTTTTTGTTTCGCCAGAGAACTTCGAGCTCCTGATCCCCACGTTTCTTCCCCGCATCCCGCCAGGCAATATGGTTCGGAACTATGTCATGGAATATCGACCTGATGTCATGGTCAAGACCATAGGTCATTTTTCGGGTTCGAACGTCCCACGCATCGAGCGCGAGAAGGTGCTCCCATGCATCCTTTTGCATGACCTCGTTTGCCTCAGCCTCGCTGCGAACCTGTTCAAACAGTTCCCTAACCTGGATGCCTTCCTGCTCGGGATCAAACCGGAAGAGTGATTTTGCATCTTCATCCTTTTTCTCCCGGATCTGCGGAATTTCTTTTCTGAGCGCATCGGCGAGAATGTCGTAGTGCTCGATATTTTCCTGGACAAGTGCATCCGTTGTTTTTTCATTGAGGATACTATTGGCCAGATCTTCCCCGGAAAGGCCCGCTGATTTCCTCTTTGCGATATGGTAGAGGAAGAGCGTTTGCAAGATATTGACGGCCCTGTCGTGGTAAACCTTGAGGAATCCCTTTGGCGCCCCGTCGATGTGCTGTTTTGCGCTTTGATAGGATTTGTATTCCCGATCCCGTTTGGATTTTATTGCTGCAAGCCCCGCATTCGTGCCGCTCGGATCTTCAGAATAATCCATCGCTTCATTGAAGAAGTCGTGGAGGCGGATTAATTCCTTCCGTTCGGATTTGATTGCGTGCTTCAAGGTCTGATGCATGAAGTGAATTGCTGACCTTGCGGTGGTCAGCTCGTGGGTGATATCCCTGAGCACTTCAATGGCAGGTTTATGGAAGGGAAAGAACTGGGCAAATTCGCTTTCTCCGATCTCCCGCGGCCAGGTAAATCCACGTCGGTAGTAATTGTAGTATCCATGAATCGCATCTGGTTTTTCGATATCACGCACGCGTGAGAGAACAATCGAGTAGTAATCGCTTTCCTCTTGAAGAAGCGGGACGAGTTTAAGCCGGTCATCCGCGATGATATTTTTCACACCGGCAACCCGCGATTCGATCGCCTGCTGGGCTGCACATACGGTCCATATAGGGAGATTTTCCACCTTTGCAAGGCGATTGGAGAGAACAACGAGCGTTTTTTCATCCTGCGCTCTGCGTTTGTCGTCACGGTCCTTCATGAAAAGTGAGACCTCGTCGATTAACAGCAGGACCCCGGTGTAGCCTTCATCGAGGATGGCCTTCACCATGTGGCGGAGCACGTCCTCGGTTTCCGCCTCGATGTTCGGCCGCATATCAAGGTATTCATCATAGAAGCGCCAGAGCACATTTCCGGCATTCTTCTTGAAGAGAGGAGATTTGTTGTCCTGAATCTCATTGATGAGTTCGTTGATATCCCACATCTCGTCTTCCGAATTGAAGTATGCGGGGTCTCTGAGGAATTTCTGCAGGTCGTTATAGTAACGCTCGAGATCCCGCTCGAGGAACCGATCCGCGAGCAGTTCGACGGGGTAGAGAGAGATGTTTTTCCCGGTCTCTTTCTGCAGCTGGTCTTTAACTGCATCCAGGATATACTCGGAGAGCTTGCGCCCGGTTTCATCGTAGCCGATCGTTCCTCCACCGCTCCCAACGAGGGTTTTTGCCACGACGAAAATCCCCTTTCCATCCTTGCTTTTTGCTTTGATGCCGTCATCCCAGAATTGGGCGAGCGATTCTCGTTTCCCCCGCCCCTCTTTCTGTTCCTTTTCCCGGACTAATTCCCATGCTTCTTCACTGCCGAGGGCAAGCGCGGCAAGGAAACAGAGGAGGTGGGACTTACCCGAGCCGAATTCGGCCTGCACCCAGTACCCCTGCCCAATAGGGCTATCTTTGCGTTCAGGATTGTAGGGTGCGGCCATGTTGCGAAAGATATCGTTGAGAAAATGGCGGACAGGATCAATTTTAAACTCATCGATGGTGCGCAGTTCCGGTATCCGGGATGTGATTGCCTCCAGACTGTTTCCATCAGCCCAGATATGCTGCTCGAGTGCGTATACAGAGATGATCTTATCGGGAACGCTGCAAATGTTTCCCAGCGGTTCGCGTATTGTGGTGAGATCGGTTGGCGCCATGGTGTATCATCTTCTCTCTATGTATGGTGAATTTCGTCAGATCAGTGTCGATTGCGTTTGTTGCCGCGTTTTAGCCGCGGATGCTCCCTGATCGAGCATTCGCACGCAGGCGACATAATCTTCTTCTATTTCGATCTGCTGTTCATCGGGTAAGTGATCGAATACGATCCCTCCCCGCTCGTAGAGCAATTTGCCCATTCTATACTGTCCCGAGCGGCGACAGTGACGGAGCCAGTCGGTAAGGGTTGCGGAATCCGGGCGGTCGTTTTCAGGGATGGGGACCCCCCTCTCGATATAGGCGAGATAGCGCTTGATACGCCGGTTCATCCCCTTCAAGCGCCCCTCTTTTTTCACCTGCTCTTCTTCTTCTGTGGCAGGGAGACGGTACGTGCCGGCATCAGTCTTGTAGAAATAATCAGGAAGCCACTCGACAAGGGGACGGCGGGGTTTGTCCTTCACCGCATAGATGTAGTGCTCGAAGATGTCACTGTAATGGACGCCCTCTGATCCCGGATGATTCGACAAATAAGCGGAAATGAATGAGTTTACACTTTCTGATGCCGCATCTTCTTTTGCCGACTCGGCAAGATCGACCACTTCGAGTTCTGCTTCTTTCAAATACCATCGCTGGGCCATGCCATTCCCCTCAATGCTGTCGCTGGCTGCAGGATCTGCAATTTCAGCAAGTAGAGCATCGAAGTCATGGGCTTCCATTCGGCCCGACCGCACCATGCGGGAAACGAGATCATCATAGATGCGATCCTTCGTCGCTCCAGGAGAAATTGAGAGGAAATCACGGACGATGGAGCGTACCTTTTCGTTGAAGGTTGCTGTATCTTCGTCTCCGGTGATAGTGGTGCCGTTTACCTCACCAGGAAGGGGTTTACGGAAATTGATGACCAGGTCACGTTTGTTTACTTTATCGGCAATATATTGATTATAGGTCTTTTTTACAGAGTCAATAAAAATTGCATTATCGATCGAATCAGGAATGAAGCCGATTTCTGTCATTATATCTTGAATAAATTGCCAAGTCCCCTCTGATGTATCGTGATAACATAGAGAGATCCATCTTCCTGGTTTTAAGATTCTGAAACACTCAGATAATGAGAGTTTCATCATTGTAGCCCAATCATCTTCTGTTTTTTCGCGAATATCATTTATTGTAATTTCTTCATCATGCCATGTTGTATCAAGTTGTAACCAAGCTTCCCAAGCAAAGTTTAATTCACCATATTGAACTTTGCCAGCATAAGGGGGATCTGTAAAGATATAATCAATCGAATTTGAAAAAATATTTGGCAAATCAGTCGCAGAATCAGTAGATAATAATAATTCAGTTGATTTTAATTCTAAATTTGAAAGATGCTTTAATGATCTAAATTTATCCAAGAATTGGTTTATTACATTAATTTCTCTACTAACTTGAGGAAGGTAATATGTTCCAGAAATAAAGCCATGTTGGCCATCTTTTGTCCACAAATACATCCGACTTGAGCTAAATAAGATCGCACTCGTTGAGAATAATATTAAATCCGAATATTTTGGAAATATTTTTGAAATATCAACGATTGCTGAAATAGCCCATAAATTTCGTTTTGTAAATAAATCTGAGACTTCTTCGACATTATAAAGTCTTAATGCATCCCGTTTATAGCGACTGAAACCAGTCATATCATAGCCTTTCGGATGCCAATAATGCATCTTACGTCTCTCAATCTCCCGAATTTTACCAATATCGTACATCTCGAAATATTCCCGTTTCTTCGGATCGGGATCATCATGTTGACGTTCAGCCCGTTTTGGTTTACACCCATTTTCGCATAGATAACTCACCAGCACTGGCACTGCGCCAAATTTTTTACTCTGTGACCGGATTTCTTCCAAGTGCCCATTTTTATAGCAGTGCGGACAGACACGGATCTTCTTCGGCTTTCCTGCCTTTGTTCTTCCTTCCGTTTCCACACAGTCAAACAACGGCACCTTCTCCATACACCTCGGGCACTGGAAGACCTGTGAGTAGACGGTGTATGCCGTGGTCGCTTTCCCACCACAGCGATCGCATCTCGTCTCGTAGAGCCAGTCGATCTCCGGTTTGACCTTCGCCTTCAGCTCCTCGAAGGCTGCCTGCAGCTCATCCACGTCCACCGGTGTGCAGTAGTTTTTGGTGATGAAGGTCGCTGCAGGGCTCCGATCGATGGCGATGGCTTTCCGCCCCTCCATGAGCGCAGCGAGAGCCGTGCCCCCCGAGCCGCAGAAGGGATCGAGCACCAGATCCCCTTCCTCGGTATAGTGGCGGATGTACTGGCGGATGGCATCATGCGGTTTCTTCGACCAGTAGGTGTGCATATTGTAGATGGCCGTGGCCTTCGTAGTGGTGATCGGTTCGTTGAAGGCCGGGACATCGTAGTCATCCGTCTCCGGATCGTAGGGCTTCTCACGGATGTGCTCCTCGACAAATGCCCGCAGATTCGGGTTCGGCCTGTCGCCCGAGTAGTAGCCTTCTGGCATGTGCGGGATCTCTCGTTTCGCCTGGTTTTTCACGCCCTTCTCTCGATCATCCACCCAGCGCTCAGCCATGGACTATTTCACCTCCCAGAGGTGGTCGTCGGCAATCAGTGCCCTGGGGATCTTGTACTCGCCGTCCACACCGGGGTACATCACCAGGCGCTCACCCGACCGCTTCCCGGGGAGCAGGAGCACGATGCGGTGGTCATCGGTCGCCATCGTGCGTAGCGGGCTCAAATCGATATCGTATGCAAAGAGCAGTTCCAGATCCTTGAGAATCAGAAGATCCGACCTGGCAAAGTTCTTACGCAATAATGCTTCAAATGCGTGCCGGACGCTCATCCTCGTCGGCTCGGGGCGGCGGGCCTCGTTCTTGACAATCTCCTTGAATTCTTCATCAGAAAAAACATTGATAATCCCTTCATTCACCGAAAGTGGAGCGGGGAATGTATTCCCGTCTGAAAGAGAGGCGCGTTGGAGTTCTTGTGAAAATTTGTTCAGTTTCTTGTACGTCCCTATAACGCCGTACAGGTGTCTTCCGACCGGAATTTCCAGTTTTTTCCTCAGCTCAATGATGATATCCGTATAATTCATTCATTCACCAGGTGTTCAACCGCCTCTTCGAGCGTGTATTTCGTTGTGAACTGTCGAACGGTGTCGATTTCTGAGACTTTCGCGATAATGCCAAGATTCCGCAATTCGTACAGTGCTACTAATATCTCCTCTGGATTCCAGAGCAACGATCGGATCGCCGGATTCCTCTCGAGATTCCCGATATCATACATCCCCGGTTTTGGATACTCGGAGTGAAGAATAAATGCAAATGAAGCGAGAGGGATATGCCGGTATTTGAACCGCATGGTGTTGTTTTCCGCTTGCACGATCCCTGCCCCGGTCAATGCTTCCCTGAAACCACGGATGCCATCTTTCACATGCTTTGAATTGGGAAAACGCTCCGTAAGAAAATCTTTGATATGAAGTCTGTCTAATGATCCCTTCCCGATATTCCGCAGGAGTAGATGGTCGCATAACTCATAGGTGAGGGGGTAGGTTTTACAGAACCGGTAAAAACAGACGTCCCGGAGTGCCTGGCTGTCCGGATATTTGGATGCGAAAAGGCGGAGGGCGCGATCGGCAATATTGTCGGGGAAAATATAGGTGAGAATGTACGCAGCATAGCGTTGCCGAGAACTTTCTGCGTTAAATCGAAGATTGTTACGAATATACTCCCGCACCACATCGATATCGCTTGTATCGGGAAGATTCGGAAGCAATTCAACCGCTTCCTTCATAAGAGCCTTTGAGACCATTCCGGTACCAGATCCTTTGCGCGGCACAATCGGTTTTTTGCCCTGCTCAGAATCGTCCTCACCGTAGGTGAGCAGCAGTTGTTGGTGGGAGGGATCTTTAATCAGGGATACCTGATCCTGCGCGTAGAGCAGCGATGATTTCCTGATGTAATCCACGGTTTTGAGCAATGTGGCAGTGTATTCCTTGATTCCGGGAATGGTGATAAGCTCATCAAAATCGGCCTCGAGGACCCATGCAAGACTCCCGTATCGTGATATCAGATCCTTTGCAAGGGATTGAAGATCGATACTGGGGATTGCGTATGAGAGAAGAATTTCCAATACGACATCATCGTCGTATGCGGACTTTTCTCCCACAATAAAATCGTCGCGGATTTTTTTTCTTCGGCCGGCCTGTCCTTTTTTTGGTTGTTTGCTCATTCTTTATCCCTACCAAGCATTACCGATAAAATACTCATTTTCGAGGTTAAAGAGGATGCATTTAAAGGTTATCCGTGCCGCCCCAAAGTAAGATTATATTCAAAAGAGGTTCATGTTAATGCTTCGATTTTTGTTTGTCCAAGTCGTTGTTAAGGCAGTATATTACCCAAAAAATTCTCATCCAAATAGCCGTTCGGTATCACACCTTCTCGCCTGCTCCCGGCCATAGGTCCCCACCTCACCCCTCCCACCTCGCCAGCAACTTCTTCCCAAGCCTGACCCCAACCTTTGAAAACCTGACATCGAGATAGTCGTCCGGCTCCAGCAGCCCGATCTCTGTCAGGGTGGCTAGGGCCCGATCTATCTCTCCCGAACCAACATCATCATCATCAGACCGCGCAAGCCAAGCCGCCACATCCTCCTTCAGCACCGGGCCCCGGAAGCGGCGCTGGGCCCAGGTACCCCAGGCGGCGAGGAAGACCATGGCCGCCGTGCGGTCGCAGCCGAAGGTGGCGGTGAACCGGTCCGCCACCGCGTCCACGTCCCACGCATCCTCCGCCGGGCTCGCGTCGATCAGGCGGTTGACTTTCTCCACTGCGGCATCGGTTGCGGACGGTGCCGGGCGGCGCTCGCCGGCGGCCAGTTCGCGGACGCCCTCGAGAAAGGCCTGGGCCATGGTCTCCCCCATCATCCGCACCTGGGCGAGGACCTCGTCCATGCCGGTGTCGATGATGATGGGGTGCATGTAGGGGTTGTAGTAGTCGGTGAGGAACTCCCAGAACAGCCCGGGGTGGTTGCGCACCTCGGGGAGGATGGTCAGCAGCCGCTGCCGCATGGCCAGGGCCGAGATCGCCTGGACCTGGGTGCGGGCATCGAACTCGCAGCGCAGCGTGCCCTCGTGCAGGTAGGTCTTGAACCCCGGGGTGGTGGTGTTTGGGGCCTTGAGGTACATCACGTTCTTCTTCATCTGCATGCCGATGGTGCCCACGATGGCATCGATGAGCCCGGCGTCCTCGATCACCACCGTCAGCTCGTCCCGGGCCAGGTGCTCGGGCCGGCGTATGCGGGCGACCAGGGCCTCGATGTCGGGATGGCAATCGGCGAAGTGCGTGCGGACCCAACGAGCGATCCAGTCGAGCTCCTCCGGCTCGTCGCTGTAGAAGGTCACCGAATCGGCCCCCAGCTGGAGGGTGAGGTGGGGCAGGTAGAGGTAGATCGCCCGGGCCCGCTCCTTCACCGTCCACCCCTGCGCCTCGGCCTGCTGCAGCAGGAGGTCGCGGAAGAGCCGGTCCACCACCACGAACTGGATCATGTCGCGCT
>JAENYT010000037.1 GCA_016841665.1 Methanobacteriota archaeon | reverse complement strand
TAGGCGGCGGCGAGGGCCCCGAAGGCCACCCCCACGGCGAGCCCCTCGGGGATGTTGTGGGTGGTGATGGCCAGAATAAGCATGATGCTGCTCTTTCCCGGGAGCCCCACACCTCCGCGCGGAGTCCCCCCCACCCCGCTCCTGTGGAGATAGGGCAGCAGCCATTCGGTAATGCGCATCCCGGCGCCACCGGCGAGAAAGCCCACCGCCGCCGGCAGCCACGCCGGCACCCCGCTCTCCGCCGCCATCTCGATCGCCGGGGCGAGCAGCGACCAGTAGCTGGCGGCGATCATCACCCCCGCGGCAAACCCCAGCATGGTGTCCAGCATTCGCCGGTTCACGCCCCGAGTGAGAAAGACCGTCGCCGCCCCGAGAGCGGTGAGGCTCCAGGTGAAGCAGCCGCCCAGCAGCGCCTGCTGGACGGGGCCGAGCCCCGCAAACAGGGTCATCAGGGACATGCGTCAGCATCCTGCGATTGAACCCCGTTGGATGTTCCACCTTAAAAAGAGAGACCCGCGCCACCCCGCCCGGGGAGGGGCGGGAGAGGAAAACCTCCCTGCCGTTTCACCGCAGGAACTTGGAGACGAATGGTGAGGTCTCGCCTCTGCGCAGGAAATGCCCCGAGGGCCCCTCGCCGAGAAACTCCGAGAACCATGACTCGTGCTCGATCTCCTCGTTGAGGATGGCCTGCGCAAGGTCGTAGGTGCGATGATCCTTTCCCGCGGTCATATTGCAGATCTGCGTATAGCCGCGGACCGCACAGCGCTCCGCATCCACCAGCACGGTGAGCATCGCGTTGATATCCCTGGGATCGGGAGGCAGTTTTGCCGGCCTGCAGGCGGATATGTTGTGGAACTCCACCATATCGTCCGGGAGCTTGCCGCCCAATTCATAGATCCGGGGCACGAGCGCTTCGAAGTGGTTTTGATCCTCGACGCGGGCGGTTTCCGCGATCTCCTTGACGGTCTCCCCCTCGAGGCCGATCAGGTTGAACCGCAGGATGGTGTAGTAGTAGTAGGTTGTCAGTTCGGCCGCGGCATTTTTTACGAGCAGTTCGAGCAGTTTGTCGACATCGACACCTGCTTTCTCCACCATTTCACGTGCAACTTTCGCCATGCGATCATCTCCCTGTCACCTGGGTGACATGCAGGAGGAAATATAATTCATTCGCAATAAGCGTTCCCGCAGGGGTGGTGCAAAGAGTCGCACAATGCGCGTATATTTTTTATCTAGAGAACAGAAACTGCGTTCTACGGGATCTCCCTGGGGACCGCCGGGAGCCGGAGAACAGCATGTGGGCGATCGCCATCATCACGGTAGCGCTGGCGCTTGGGTTCACCTTTACCAACGGGTTTCAGGATGCCAGCGCCATCGCCGCCACCTTAATCGCCTCGCGCTCGGCCAGGCCCAGGCAGGGGATCATCCTGGTGGCGGCCATGGTCTTTCTCGGCGCGATCCTGGGCGGGACGGCGGTTGCGTTCACCCTCTCGGGCTTAATCACCAGCGAATCCGGGGATCAGACGGTGGCTATCACTCTCGCCGCCCTCGTGGCGGCGACCGGCTGGAACCTCCTGACCTGGCACTACGGGCTACCCTCCTCGTCCACGCACGCCATCGTTGGTGGCCTGGTGGGTGCCGCGGTAGCCGCAGCGGGGCTGGGCAGCGTCTACTGGGGGATCGAGGAACTCCTTACCCCGCCCCACGCGCTGGAAGGGCTGACAAAGATCCTGGTCTTTCTCGTCGTTTCCGTCCTTTTAGGCTTTGCAGGGAGCTTCCTCCTACAGAAAACCTCTTCGTTCCTGCTCCGCAACGCCGATCGATCGGTGAACAGGGATCTCAAGCGTCTGAACTGGGTTGCGGCGGCTGCCATGGCCTTTTCCAACGGTTCCAACGACTCGCAGAAACAGCTGGGAATCATTGCCCTCGTGCTCTTTGCGGCCGGACAGACGATGGCCATCGAGACACCGTTCGGGATCCGCGTGGCACTGGCTCTCTCTCTCGGCCTCGGCACGCTCAGCGGGGGGTGGCGGATCATGAACACCCTGGGCCGCAGAATCTTCGAAATCGAACCCATCCATTCGTTTGATTCCCAACTCTCATCCGGAATTTCCATTGCCTTTTCCACCGTTGCCGGTGCTCCGATATCCTCGACGCACATCATCTCCACCTCCATCATCGGGGTGGGAGCGGCAGAGAATCCGAAAAAGGTGCATTGGCCCGTGGGGAGGGATATCATCATGGCGATGGTGTTGACCATCCCGGTCACCATGCTGATTGCCGCATTCATCTATCTCCTCATCTCTTCCTTCACCGGAGTGTGATCGGTCTATGGAGAAAAAATCAACAGAACAAAGTAATAAAGAAAAAGGAGGCATATTCGGGTTCATATTCCCGCGAGAATACGATTTCGAAGGGATGCTGGCCGACCAGGCGGAACAGACACTGGAAGGGGTGCAGATCTTAGTACGCTGGCTGCACAGCACACCGCTCGAGGAGCCAGCACTCCTGGAACGCATTGAGGACGAGGTGGATGAGATGCGCCACGATATGGAGGACAAACTGATCAGCTCCTTCTCCACACCCTTCGACCGGCAGGATATCTACAGCCTGTCCCGGCAGATGGACTACATCCTCAACTTCTCCGAGGAAACCGCACGGGAGATGTACGCCTTCGGGATGAGCCCGGATACCCCCATCCTGGACATGGCGGAGGCCCTGCTCCGGGGGACCCGATGCATGACCAAAGGGGTCAAGATCATGAGTTCTGACAGGAAGAGAGTGGAAAGGTCGATCCGGGGGGCTCGGCAGGCCATGCGGGAGATCGAGGAGATCTACATTACCAGCATGGCAGAACTGCTCCACACCGATGATGCCATGAACGCCCTGCGCAAACGGGAGATCTACCACCACCTGCGGGATGCGGGCAGGGCCCTGCGCAACACGGTGGACATCCTCCATACCGCCGTGGTAGGGCTGATGTGAGGAGAGAGCCGCCGGATGCACCGCGAAACGCTTCGCAGCAGTCCGGCCGGCACAGGTGAAACATGAAGAGCAGTCGATTCGTGGTGTGCTCCTGCATCATGGGTGGACTGGTCATGCGTGTACCCCGGTTCCTGTACAGCAGTCTGGGGGATGTGGTGTATTCCCCTCCCGTACACATGGATTGGGAGAGAGAAACGACAGCGTCCCCGGCAGGGAGGGATGCGTTCCGCATGTGCACCAGAGGGCAATGAGGTGCCATGCGGTCTGCGGTATCTGCCGGCGCAGCATCACATCCCCGACAGCGGGCGGACCCGCATCCCACAATGCCCTATGGGGAGGACGGTCTGCCCGGGGACAGGACACTGTCGCCATGTACCGGGTGGCGGATGGATACTCAAATAATTGTTGCAACCCAATACAGGAGCAATGACCAAGGAGATCATCCCCCACCTCAAGGCGCTGGGGCTCAACGAATACGAGGCGAAGGTGTACTCAACACTGGTGGGCCTCCAGAAAGCCACCGCACGGGACATCCACGAGGTGAGCGGGGTGCCGCGGGGGCGCATCTACGAAATTCTGAACGATCTCGTCCAGCGAGGCTTTGTCGGGGTGGAGGAGGGGTCCCCCAACGCCTACTACCGCCTCGACACCGACCAGGTGATCGACCGGCTCAAGGCGGACGCCATCGCCGCACTCGAGGAGACAAGGTCGGTCCTGAAAAGCCTGGAGATGGAGCCTATCAGAAATCCCACGCCCTGGTTCGCCCTCAAGAGCGACTGGGCGATCGAAAACCACTTCCAGGGGATCTTTCGCAAAGTGCAGGAGGATCTCGTCGTGATCTGCGACGACCCGGCATTTCTCCGCACGCACCAGAACCTCTTCAAACAGCTCCGGCGACGGATCGCCCTCTACGTGGTGGTGCCCGACGCCGAACCGTTTGCCGGCATCACCCTGCCCGTCTATGAAGCCCGCGGGGTCCTCCGGGAGCTCCTGGCAGAGCCCGGGCCGGAAGGGGAGGATATGCATATGGTGTGCTCATTCCTCATCGACGGAAAAGAGGTCTTTGCCATCGGGAAGCGGGGCAAGGAGAGGTTTGCGTTCATCGGCACTACCAACCCCATAGTCCGCTATCTCTCCCGGAGCATCATCGAGCACCTGGAGGAGTAAGTGGACCGGGGAAAAAGAGGGGTCACCCGCCGGCACTGCCGGGCTGCGGAGCGTCGTCGCCGGCAACCCGGTACATCAGCGAGATCACCGCGGGCATGATGCAGATGGCCCCGATCAGGGAGAAGGCCACCGTGATCACGGTGACCAGGCCGAAGTTGGCGATCATGTTGAAGGCCGAGAGGATGAGGGCCGAGAACCCGAAGACCGTGGTCAGCCCGGAGACGGTGATGGCCGTGCCGATCTTCTGCACACTGGTCTGGATCGCCTCGTAGATGTCCAGCCCCTTTGCCCGCTCCTCCTCGCAGCGCTCCATGATGAGGATGGTGTATTCCGAGGCCACCCCGATGCTCATCGAGCCCAGCACCGCGGTGAGGGGGCTGTAGTCGAGCCCGAAGAGGTACATGATCGCCCCGTTCCAGCCCACAATGAAGACGATGGGGATCAGCGGGGAGACGGCCCGTACCTTCCGGTAGACCAGCAGCAGGAAGGCCAGGATGAAGACGAACCCGGTGATGGTCATCGAGGTCTTGGACATCCTTATGTCGTCCATGAGGGCGGCGAACATCTCCATCGTCCCGGTGACGCGGGCGGTGACTCCCACCGGCGGCTCCTGCCATGCAAGGTCCCCCTCCAGGTCCTCGACAAAGGACCGGGTGACGTCCATCTCCATGTCCACCGTGGAGAACTCCATCACCGCCTCGGTGTTGCCGTTGAGGTAGCGATCCCGGGTGTCCTGGGGGATGCGCTCGAGGACCGCGGCGACCTCCGCCTCGTTCGCGGGCAGGGTTCCGCCATTGTACTGGGCAAGGAGGGTGGCGATGCTCGCCACCCCGGTGATCCGGTCATCCCGCATCTCGTAGTCCCCGAAATCTCGTATCCAGGTCAGTGTCTCGCCGTCGAGGACATTGTCCGACGAGATCACCACGGGAATGGACGAGGTGGACCCCATGGTACCGGTGATCTTCTTCATGTCCAGCAGCGCGGGCATATCCGAGGGCACGAAGGTCTCCTCGTCGGCATTGACCGGCACCTGTGCATCGAGCTGCAGGCCTGCGAGGGCTATGAGACCGCAGAGCAGGATCACGGGCATGGGGTGCTTTGCGATGAAGTAGGCGAGCCTGCCCAGCAGGATGTCGTACTTCTCGATGAGCGAGCCGCTGCCCGCTTTGGCGTGCTGGGGCGGCTCCTCGCAGCCCTTCCAGTCCAGCTCGCAGGAGGCCGCATCGGCACCCCGGCGCGCCTTCGGGCGGTAGCGCATGATGAGGGCAAAGGTGGGTACGATGACCAGCGCGGCGATAAAGCAGCAGACCACGCCGATGGTGCAGGTGATCCCGAAATCGGCCACCATGGGGACAGGGCCGAAGAGCATGGCGATAAAGCCCATCGAGGTCGCTCCCATGGCGATGAGGATGGAGGGGCCCGCCCGCGCCACGGCGGCGGTAACCGCTTCGCCGAGATCGGCATGCCGTATCGCCTCGTCGAGGCGGGAGTGGAACTGGATAGCGTAATCGATCCCGATGCCGATCAGCACGGGGAAGGCGCCGATCACCGTCATGCTGATGGGTATCCCGAATATGCCCATGAACCCAAAGGTGAGGATGAGCCCGACCGCCACCACCGCCACCGGCAGGAGGCGGTAGCGGACGTGGGAGAAGAGGAGCATCACCGCCAGCACCATGAGCAGCATGGCGACCGCAATAAGCATCCCCATCGATGCGCCCATCTCCTCCTGCATCTCCATCTGGAACGCTGGGGTTCCCGACAGGGTCACGCTGAGCCCGGGCGGGGGATCGGTGATGCTGATCAGTGATTTCAGGTTGGTGAGCACCTGGTTCTGGACGTCGCTGGAGACGCCGGGCTCGAGGGTGATGGCAGAGATGGTCATCAGCTGCGAGGGGAGGTAGCGCTCCATCACCTCAGGAGGAGCGGTTTCCCTGATCCGGGAGATATCTGCCTGCGATGCGGGCAGCGTTCCGCCGTTGGCCTGCTTCATCAGGCTGGCAATCCCGCCCACGCTCTCGATGTACCGCTCGTTGCGGATATCCTCCTCGATGGTGTCGATATACGCCAGCATTTCGGGGTTGATGACATCATCCGCCTCAAAGATGATCATGATGGCGTCTGAGCCGTAGGTGTCCTTGTAGTGGTTGAGGAGCGCCCCCCGGCTGGTGGTCTTGTCGATGTAGGTGTCGTCGCCGGTCTCCATGGTGAGCATCGTCGTGCCGAAGAGAGCGATGACGAAGACGGCGGCGGTTACACCGGCGACGATGTGCGGGTGGCGGTTGATGGTGCGGGCGAGCCATTCGAATGCAGATTTCATAGGTGGTCACTCCGGTGCGTACTCGTCGATGACGGCGGATGCCACATCGCAAGCGATCGCCTCGTCCGTTCTCCCTGCGGTGCAAAGGCCGAAGTCCTGTGCGGCAAGCCTGAGCCGTGCAGGGTGAATAACCCGGCAACGGGCATCCTCAAAGGGCGCCCGTGCAAGTGATTGGGCCAGCAGGACCACCGAAGATTCCTCCCCCATTGCAAGGCGGTGGAGGAGTTCGGCCACCACGCGGTGGCGAAGCGGGGGAATGATGCCGGCTTCCTCCCATACCCGGCCGGTTTCCCAGCGGGTTGATGCGGATGCGTCGCAATGAAACGTCCTGTGGGGTTGGAGGCGGGCTTCGCGGCGGGGTGCTGATCGTGGCGGATTCATGACAGGTTCCCGGGAGTTTGCAGAAAAAATGGCTCCCGGCGGCACATAATACTGCTGAAACCCAACCGAGGAGCACCTCTCCAAAACAGTTTCTCCCCGCACCCGCAGCTCCTTTTCCTCCCCCGGTCAACACTGTATACAATGATCGCGGGGAAGGGATCGTACCTGGAGCAGCTCACCGCGGGGGTGAAGATGCAATCGGCGCCGGGGGGGCGCGAGCTGGAGGGGAGCTCCCCGCCCTCGGTCTTCATCGGTCGGTGGAACTACCCGAAGGTGCTCGCAGGGCCCATGGTGGCGCCGGTCAAAGGGGACACCCGCGTCATGGACACCCCTGAGGCCTGGATCCCCGCCGGGGCCACTCAGGAGGAGATCATCGGCTACCGCCTGCAGCTGGTGCGGGGGACGAGGGCGGTGGGCGTGCGCGAAGTGGAGGACCGTTTCGTGGCCCAGCTGCAGGAGATCGCCCTCTCCTCGTCATCACGGGACACCGAAGCTTCCTTTGCCCGCACCCCGCAGGGGATGGCATTTTCCGAAGAGTCCGTCCCCCACGGCCCCAGCGCGGCCATCGAGCGGTTCTCCGTCGAGGGAGGCTCATGGGACCGCCGCCTGGAGCGGGTTTTTCACGACACCGACCTTTCGGCCTCCGAGGCGGTGGTCGACCTCCACCGGGCCGGCATGCCCTTCTCCCAGATCCAGAAAGCCCTCTCCGTGGGGGCGATGGGTGCGGGCAGGGCAAGACGCCTCGTCCCCACCCGCTGGTCGATCACGGCCTGCGACACCACCATCGGCAACCGCCTGCATGCAGAGGTTCTTCGCAACCCGGTCATCGACTGCGTCCGCGTCCACGAATTCGACAGCCTGCACAACCACTACGCGGTGATGCTTCTGCCCACCGGCTGGCAGTACGAGTGGATGGAGGCGTTCCTGCACATCCTGGGCCGGGAGGAACTGGTCTTTGCCGACCACGAGGGGTTCAGGGGCAAGAAGGAGTACTCGCCGGTGGGTGGCTGCTTCTACTCCTGCCGGATGGCGGTGCTGGAAGCGCTC
>JAENYT010000068.1 GCA_016841665.1 Methanobacteriota archaeon | reverse complement strand
GGAGAACGTCCTCCTCCGGCAAATGAAGATCTGGTTCACGCTCCTGGAACTGCAGGCCCTCATCCGCGATCTGCAGGGCGTGACGACGAGCGTCGTACTCTACGGCAGTTGTGCACGAGGGGAAGATACGTCTGCAAGCGATATCGACCTCTATATCGAGACCACCGCAAAAGAAGCCGTCCGGGAGATGCTGCAACGGCACCAGGCCGCCCTCTCGCGGGAGTTCTCCCCGATCGTCCATACCCCGGACGAAACCTATCGATTAAAGACCGGGGATGCCCCATTCTTCGATAGTATCCAGCAGGGGATTGTTCTTAGCGGGTGAGGGATGTCGTACAGGTTTCAGGACTGCGTGAGCCGCCGGGGTGTGGTCAAACGACCCGCGAGCAGGGCGATGGTCGAAAAGGAGTTAGCCGAAGCGAAAAGAGATCTCGATTCGGCGAAGAACTCCCTACTCGAATCGGACTATAAGTGGACGATCATCAAGGCATACTACTCCATGTTCCACGCCTGCAAATCGCTGCTGTTCAGTGCCGGTTACGTCGAGAAGAGCCACGAGTGTCTTATAGCCGCCATCGAAGAGTTGTTCACCGACCCGGGACTGCTACCTTCTACAGTTGTTTCCGACCTCCGGAGAGCGAAGACGGCACGAGAGGCCGCCGACTATGGTCTGACGTACGGTGAATCCTCTGCAAACGGAACCGTGCGCGATGCAGAGCAGATCTTCGAGATCATCTCCGGTTATCTTGCAAAACAGGGGTTCGGGACGCCCTCCCCGTAATCGCGGGGAGAGGTGCCCGGCAGAGGGTGATGGTAACACACTCTTATCCAACTGGACCCGGTTTTTAGTCTGCCTCTGACCGGACTTCACATCAACGGTAACCTCCGGCAGGGCAAATCTCCCCTTTATCACCGCGAGAAGATACGACAGAGCGAGCGCAAACGCCGCACACCCGAATGCCAGGAAGAGACTGCCGTAGGTCGCAACAACGGCAATGACCGGCACGATGGCAAGCGTGGAGACGAACTGGCCGAGGTTCAGGGCTACCGAGAACCCGCCGCTTGCTCTGCCGATGAACTGTTTCGGCGTGATTGCGGCAA
>JAENYT010000067.1 GCA_016841665.1 Methanobacteriota archaeon | reverse complement strand
CGGAATCGCCCCGGTCGACGAGGAGCACCGGATGCCCGGCAAGTATCTCCTGCAGTTCGTACTCGTTCCTGAAGGGTTCCGGTTGCTGAGCCAGCTCGCTTCCTTCACCTATTCGTATCGCGGGCATCGAATCTCCATAGCGAATATGGAGGGAGAGGTTGATAGATGTTTATCAATAGGTGTGCCGGGGGTTCGGAATGCGGCGGTGAACGGGTATCGCGTCATTCGCGTGTCAAGCGCGCCATCCTGAAGTTACCGCCCGCGCTCCTGCTCGAGGATGCGGCAGATCTCCCGCTGGAGCTCCGGAACGCGATTGACGACAGTCCGCCAGACAAGCAGTGTGTCGACGCCAAAATATGTGTGAATCAGTTTATCCCGCATCCCTGCCATCTCACGCCAGGGAACGGCAGGATATCTCTCCCGGACGGGCAGCGGGATCTTTTTTGCCGCCTCACCGATGATCTCGAATTTCCTGATGACGGCGCTCTGGGTCCTGTCGTCACGCAGGAACTCATCATAGGTCATGCCTGCGGTACACAATCTTCTCGAGCGCAGCAGCAAGGTCCGAGAGATAGAGAGTATGCGATCTCATGCGACAAGGAGGTCCCGGGTAACCTGCCTGCGGATCTCCGGGCGGAGTGCCGCCTCCGGCACGACGTCCACGCCTGACCCGAGTTTTTCTTCGAGGTACTGTGACAATCCGACAAAATCGAAGAGATCCGCACCGGAACCGAACTCGACGAGTACGTCAATATCGCTGCCCTCCCCCTGTTCTTCACGGGCATACGACCCGAAGAGAGCGATGCTCTCGACGTGATAGCGCTCTCTGAGTTCGGCCTTCAGGGAGCGAAGGATCTCGAGGACTTCGGTGCGGGTTTTCATGTGCGCAATGCTCCTGCTGTATGTCCTCTTTCACTCGCGGATTGCTTTAATCTATTGTTCGCCGTGGGATCATCGAGCCCGGTCATCGTGGTATCCCCTGCCGATGCCGAAGGCGGGTGCCGGCACGGCAGGTCCCGGAACCGGTGCGTTTTCGGCCGGGTCACCGCACCTTTGCGATCATCTCGATCTCGACCCTTGCCCCTTTCGGGAGGCCGGCGAC
>JAENYT010000007.1 GCA_016841665.1 Methanobacteriota archaeon | reverse complement strand
GGTCGAAGTGCTCCGGCTCGTCGACCTCCAGGGGCTCACGCAGGAGGAGGCGGCCCTCGCCCTCGGGGTTTCGAGGAAGACGGTCTGGCGGGACCTCCACGAGGCGCGGCGGAAGGTGGCGGATGCTCTCGTGCACGGCAGAATCATCGAGATCGCGGGGTGCGAGGATGTCATACGGAACACCTGCGGCATTCCGGGGGCTGCCGTCGAGCCCGGTGAAGATGAATAATCTCTTTTGTTCGCAGGCGATACGGTAAGCTATGTTCGGGGTGTCCACCTGCTGCCTGCATCACGAAACCCTTCCTGCGGCGCTTGATGCGCTCGGGAACGTCACCGATACCGTGGAAGTCGTCGACGAGGGGCTCCATTTTCTTGAAACCGCAGAGATTCTCGAAACCCACAGCTTCCGCTACTTCATCCACGCACCCGCCCGGACCGTCAACATCGCCAGCCAGTTAAAACCGATCCGGCGGGCGAGCGTGGAGGTGATCGTCCAGTGCTTCGGCATCGCTGCCGAGGTGGATGCAGGGGTGGTGGTGCATCCCGGCTACTGTGCCTGGCAGGAAAATCGGGAAGCGGCGATCGGCGAACTAAGGCGCTCCCTCGAGGAGCTGAAGGCCGCGGCAGAGGAGCGTTCGGTCACCTTTTTCGTCGAGAACATGCCCAACTGGGGCCACTTCTTCCTTCGCACCCCCGATGAGCTCCCCCTGATCGACGGCCTCGGCCTGGCCCTCGACGTGGGGCATGCGCACACCAACGGCTGCCTTGACCAATGGCTCGACTGCCCCGCCGCCCACTTCCACCTCCATGACAACTACGGCAAAGAGGACACCCACAATACGGTGGGAGACGGCACCATCGACTTTGCGCCCGTGATGGACGCAGTCCGCAAAAACAGCCATGCCACTCCCATCATCGAGGTGGCGACCCTCGAGGGCGTGCAGCAGAGCATCGACATCCTGAAAAAGCTGTAAAGGCAGCAAGGGAGACAAGCGCGGAACACCACACATCAGCGATAAATCGCGCAAAAACCGCTCCCAATACCCCTTCCTGCCAAACCCATTCAGTAAGGTTTTATAGAGAGCACACTGACATTTATGATGCATTCCGCCTCAGTGGCTCAGCCTGGCAGAGCGATACCTTGGTAAGGTATAGATCGCGAGTTCAAATCTCGCCTGAGGCTTACTTTCTTTTTAATTCGCTATCATTGTAGGGCACCGGATAGTCGGTGCTTGATGGGTTCATGTTCCATGGATTTCCCTTAACAATATCGTCGATAATAGCCGATCTCGGTTAGATATTGGTGATTTTTGGAATTAAACAAAAATAGCAGTATTTTATTTGGAATTTTTCCCTCGAACCAAAAATGAAATGCAAATCATACCGAATGTTAATCAGGCGGGAAGGAATGCAGAAGGAAATTCTGGAACTGGATTACTTGATTCTTCCAACTCGAAAAGATAGATATCTTCATTTCCATTTCTCAGATCCTGCCAGACGATCCTATTCCCATCGATAACAGGATATTTCTGCCTCCCTGACTCGTTACAGGGAATAAGGTACTCCCTCAAAACCGCCCGTCACTCCGGAACCGGCGGACCCATCGGCCGCGCCACGATCAGGTAGTGGTAGATCCCCGACTCGGCGACCGACGCCACCCGAAATCCGGCAGCCTCAAGCAGGGCTGCAGCCCGGTCGGTATCGAACCTTTTTGCGAGCGGCGGCCCGAGCGGCTGCGGCTCTTTCTTCCAGTCAAGGTCAGCAACGATGCCGCTCTCTCTGACCATCTCCCGGGCGTGGCGGAGCACCCGGGCGGGGTCCGCGAAGTCGTGGAGGTCGATCCCGAAGAAGACGACATCGGCGCAGCCTCTGCAGATGAGGATCTCTTCGGCCGCCCCAAGGTGGAGAAAGATGTTCTGCAGGTCTTCCTTCTGCGCCTTCGCCCGCAGCCGGTCGAGGGCGTCCGCATCGAGATCGATGCCGTACACCCGTCCGGACGGCCCGACGTTCTTCGCCGCCGGGATGGTGAAGAAGCCATCCCCGCACCCGATATCGACGAACGTCTGATCGGGAGCAAGTCCGATGCCGACCAGGATAGACTCCGGGTTCTGCCACGTCCGCCGCACTCTCTGATCATGGTAATGATGCCTCTCACGGGTCATTGCACCAGCGCTCCATAGCGTCTCACCAGTATCCGTCTCCCGTATTGAATGGTTGCACCGCCGGATGCCCGGGCGCCGGCGCAAGGTTATATAACTAGGCGGGATGTATCACCCCATCAACCAAAAGGAGCAGCCGGGATCGAAGAATCGGTGCCGGATGCACGGGTAGTCTCCGGATCCTGCAGAGGAAGAAGCATGAAGAGGCACGAAATATATCTCCTGGCGCTGGTTCTTCTGGCGGCCTGCGTTTCCGGCATTGCTGCCGCCGATGAGCCCACGGTGATCGTCTCCAACTATACGGTAACTCCAGACGTGCTGCAGCCGGGGGATCTCGGGACCATCACCGTTACCCTGACCAGCACCGCAACGGCTGCGAGCCGTACCGAGACGAGTGTCGGGACAGGCCCCGGGCAGACGCAGGAGACCACGACGACGAATACCCAGATCAACGCGTTCGTCGAAGACGTCACCCTGCAGGGCAACGGGGTTGACGTGCTGACCGGGAGCTTCAAAAGCGTAGGGGAGATCGGGCCGGGACAGTCCGTTCCGCTTATGTTCTCGTTCCGGGCGCCCACCGGGGAGGGAATTTACTTTCCTGAAGTCTGGGTTCGGGTCCGCGGAGCAACGGCCGTAAAGTATCCCGTACCGGTGAACGTGAATTCACAATATGCGCTTATTAAAAAACCAGCTATCCGGGTCGAGCGGAGCGTCCCGGAGAGCGTCGTCCCCGGAGACCCCTTCAATCTCACGCTGGGGCTCTTCAACGACGGAGGAGCGGCCGCAAACGACATAACCATCAACGTCAACGCGAGCACCCAATCGATAACCGCGGCCACACCGCAGACCTATTATTTCCAGGAACTCGCTCCGGGAGAGCAGAAGGCGCTCAATATGCGGTTTCTGACCGATACCGAGACGCCGCTCGGCCTGCAGCCGATTCTGATTACCGTCACCTACCTGAATGCCGACGGGAGCGTTTTCCGTGAAGCCTCAACAGCGGGCGTGCCCATTCAGGGCAGGGCGGATCTCGGCATCGCCTCGGTCAGCACCGATCCGACCCCGATAACGGTAGGCGACCAGATCAGCCTGATCATCAGAATCGAAAACTCCGGCACCGGGGACGCGAACTCTGCCCGGGCGACCATCGACGGTCTCCCTCTGCCGGGAGGAAAAGAAGCGTTCATGGGCACCATCGAACCTAAAAACGACGCTCCCGCAGTCTTCACGCTCACAGCCGACGAGGCGGGTACATTTAACTATACCCTAACAATCACGTTTACCGACGACTTCGGGACGCACACGACACAGGAGACCTTGCAGATGACCATCGCCAGGTCGAACAATACCATTCTCCTGGTTACCATTCTGGTGATTGTGCTCATCGCGGCGGCGGTCGCCTTCTGGTGGTGGCGGAGACGGCAGCAGGAAGAGGAGATCGTGTAGGAACCTGATATGCTGGAGAATCTCAAAGTCGCATCCTTCCTGGCCTTCAAACAGATCCAGCGGGGGAGCAAGGGCACCCTGATCCTCACCATCATGATCATCGCCCTTGTCTTCGTCAACCTGGTCTTCCTCCCCTCGATCATCTCAGGTGTCGTCGAGACCTTCAACTCCCAGTCTATCAACTTCAACTACGGCAACCTGGTCATCGAACCCCGGGAAGGAGATCAGTACATCAGCGACGTCGACGCACTCCAGAAGAAAGTCGAGCAAATTCCCGGCATCGTCGGTACCTCACCACGCGTATCCACCGGAGTTACGTTCTTCTACAAAGGGAGGAATGCCCGGAGCACCCTTTACGGCATCAATCCGCAGGACGAGCGATCGGTGACGACAATCAACGAGCGTATTGTTCAGGGAGAGTTTCTCAGCCGGGGTGATACCGACAAGATCATCATGGGGAAGACTCTCGCCGGGACCGAAGGAGAGGAGGGAGGCGGTCTTCCGACGCTGCAGGGAGTCCAGGTCGGCGACTCGGTCGAGGTCGCGTTCCCGAACGGGGAGAGGCGGACGTTTCAGGTGAAGGGAATCTATGAGACCCAGTCCATCAGCGTCGATACCTCCGCATTCACGACCACCGACGCGGTGGCGCAGGTTCTGGGACTCGAGGATCAGGCTTCGCAGATCCTGGTGAAGACCGCCGTAAACGGGCAGGAGGAGATGTTCCGGATACGACTGCTTTCTTACGGCGTCCAGCAGCAGGTCTTTACGTACGAGCAGAAGGGGGCAGGTTTCGTCAACCAGGCCATCCAGAGCTTTGAGATCATCAACGCCATCTCCACGCTGGTCAGCCTGATCATCGCCATCGTCGTGATCTTCATCGTTATCTTCATCAACACCGTGAACAAACGCCGCCAGATAGGGATCTTAAAGGCGATCGGGATCGACAAGCAGATTATCATCAACTCCTACGTTCTGCAGGTGCTCTTCATCGCCACGCTGGGTGCGCTTGCCGGGATCGTCCTGACCGCCGGCGTGATCTATTATCTCACGGTCAACCCGCTCGTCTTCCCGGGAGGTCCGGTCTTCCCGGTGATCGAACCGGCCACGGTCGTACGGAGTATCGCAAGCCTCTTCGCCGTCTCGGTCATCGCCGGGTATATCCCGGCATGGAAGACCGCCCACGAAGAGATACTGGACGCGATTCAGAGGTGAAAAGCATGATCGTCGCAGAAGAGATCACCCGGGTCTACAGGATGGGGAAGGTCGAGGTGTGGGCACTCAAAGGCGTCTCGTTTACCATCGCGGACGGGGAGTTTGTCGGGATAACCGGGGCGAGCGGGAGCGGGAAATCGACTCTGCTACATATCCTCGGACTGCTGGATCGGCCGACGTCCGGGAGGGTTCTCATCGGCGACAGGGACGTCCAAAGGCTTTCGGACCGTCAGCAGACGCTCTTCCGCCTGAACCGGCTCGGTTACGTCTTCCAGGACTACGCCCTGATCCCGGAGCTGACCGCCATCGAGAACGTCATCGTCACCTCGCTCGCACGGGGTGTTTCGGAGAAGGAGTATCTCAAACGGGGTGCGGAAGTCCTCCGAGAGGTCGGCCTCGGCGACCGGATCAATCACCGCCAGAGCGAACTCTCCGGCGGCGAGCAGCAGCGGGTTGCGATCGCCCGGGCTATCGTGCATAAACCCAGCATTCTGCTCGCCGACGAGCCCTGCGCCAATCTCGATTCGGAGACCTCAAAGAACATCCTCGATCTCTTCAAGCAGCTGAACGAAGACCTGAACCAGTCGATCGTGATGGTCTCACACGAGAAGTGGCACGAGCGCTACTTCTGCAGGATCATCGACCTCAAAGACGGACTCATCAACAGTATGCGGGAGTGCAACGTCAACCGGTGATTAGATCCCTGGCAGATCGACGGTTTCCACCCACTCTCATCGCTTCTCTCCCGGATTGATCTCGTCGCGGATCCTGTGCAGGATGTCGTATGTTGCGTATCGCAGCTCCCGCTCGACCTCTTCCAAGGTGATCTGCTCCTTCTCCTGCCGCGTCGGCTCCCGCTTCTGCCGGCCGGGAGGAACCGCCGACCCCCGCCGCTGCGCAACAACCGGGCGGAGGATGCGGATCGCCTCGATCTTCTCTGGATTCTCCCTTCTTCAGATGATATTTTGTCCACGAGATCATCTTCAGCGATCTCCTCTCTCTACTACAATTTTCAGGATTTTCCCCCGAATCTGCCGATCAGAACCTTCAAAAAGGCTCTGCTTTCTGTACGTGCTGCTTCGGAGATTCGGGTTTTGTTCTCTCGTTTTCAGCCAGGTGCTATAATCTATTATCGCGTTGAACCACAGACGGGGATTCTCCACATACAGGGTTTTCTGAACGATGGGTTCGATTTCTGAATCTTTGATACCTGTTCTGTCATGGAAAAAGAAATGGAGAATGAAACGCCGGATATTTGTATCAATATACGTCGCTGGTTTATTGAAGGCGTACACAACGATGGCCAATGCCGTTGCCTTGCCGATCCCAGGCAAATGTATGAGTGCCGCAACATCCTGCGGGAGCGTGCCCCCATACTTCTCGACGACGATCTGCGCCGTGCGTTGCAGAGCAATCGCCCGGGCAGAAGCCCGGCTCGCCCTGCATCTCCTCTGAAGGCCCCCCACAACAATGATATAATGGTGACACCATTGCACCCATGCGGAGCTTAAGGAAGATGGTCACGAAACTGCCTATCGAACAATACAGGAGCCGGTTCGACGCCTCTCTCCTGGATTGCAGGAGCACCCGGGAATTGAAACCGTTGGAAGAGATCGTCGGACAGAAGCGGGCACTCTCGGCCCTCACCTTCGGGCTGAACATCGAGGAGAAAGGGTTCAATATCTACGCATCCGGCGTTTACGGGACGGGGAGAAAATCCGCGGTGAAAAAATTCCTCGATGAGCTGGCGAAGACCAAACCCCCGGGGAATGACTGGATTTACGTCAACAACTTCGACAATCCCTATGAGCCGAACGCGATCCGGCTTCCTCCGGGAATGGGAAAAGAGTTCAGGGACGATATGGCCACGTTCATCGCGGAGGCAAAGCTGTTCATCCCCAAGGTCTTCGAGAGCGAGGATTACGTGAACCGCCGTGATGCCGCTGTCCGCGTGATCGAGGAGGATAAAGCCCGGCTGCTCTCCCATATCGATGAGGTGGCCAGGGAGAAAGGCTTCCTCATCCAGCCCGCCCCCCAGGGTCTGCTCACCATTCCACTGAAAGAGGACGGTAACCCTTACCAGCAGCAGGAGTTCGTCGCCCTCCCCCCCGGGGTCCAGGCACAGTACCAGAAACGGAAAGAGGAGCTCATGGTCGAGCTCAGGGATACCTTCCGGCAGCTCCGGGATCTCGACCAGAAGGGCGGTGAGACCATCGGGCAGCTGAACCGCGAGGTTGCCCTCACCGCTATCGGTCACCGGGTCGCAGCACTCAAGGACAAGTACGAGAAGATCGATGAGATCCTCGCGTTCATCGAGGCAGTCCAGAAGGATATCGTCGAGAATCTCCCCCAGTTCATGCCCGAGCCTCCCCAGCAGCAGCTGCCGCCCCAGTTCCAGAACCCGCTGATCCGGGAGCTCGCCTTCCGGAAGTACGAGGTCAACGTCATCGTGGACAATTCCGGCAATGACGGCGCTCCGGTGATCTATGAACAGAACCCTTCCTACCAGAACCTCTTTGGCAAGATCGAGAAAGAGGTCCAGTACGGGGTGGTGACCACCGATTTCACCATGATGCGGCCGGGTTCAATCCACAAGGCGAACGGCGGGTTCCTGGTGATGATGGTTGAAGATCTCTTCAGGAACCCCTTCTCCTGGGATGGCCTCAAAACAGCACTCAAGACGGGCGAAGTAGTTGTCGAGGAACCCGGCGAACGGATGGGGTTCATCTCCACCAAAGGGATCAAGCCGGAGCCGATCCCGCTCTCGCTCAAAGTCATCATCATCGGCACCCCGCAGATCAACCAGATCCTCTATACCCAGGACCCGGACTTCTCCGAGCTCTTCAAAGTCAAGGCCGATTTCGATACCACCATGGACCGCACCGAGGAGAATGTCCGGAACTATGCATCCTTCATCTGCGGCCTCTGCGAAGAATATAACCTCCACCACCTGGACGGCTCCGCGGTGGCCAGGGTAATCGAGTACGGTTCACGCCTGGCAGAAGACCAGAAGAAACTCACCACCCGATTCTCTCATGTGGCCGATATCATCCGGGAAGCCAGCTACTATGCCGCAGAGGAAAACTCGGAGTACACGACGGACCGGCATATCGTGAAGGCGATAGAAGAGAAGATCTACCGTTCAAACCTGATCCAGGAGAAGATCCAGGAGTACATCACCAGGGGAATCTTCCTGATCGAGACCGAGGGTGAGAAGATCGGCCAGGTGAACGGGCTCTCGGTGATCGGGCTCGGGGACATCGAGTTCGGACGACCCTCCCGGGTGACCGCCAGTGTCGCCACCGGCAGGGGCGGGATCATGGATATCGAGCGGGAGGCGGCCATGGGCGGGCCGACTCACACCAAGGGAGTACTCATCCTCTCCGGGTACCTGAACGCCCGGTACGCCCAGGACAAACCTCTCTCCCTCTCTGCCCGGCTGGTCTTCGAACAGAGTTACGAAGGCGTCGATGGGGACAGTGCCTCGAGCACCGAGCTCTACGCCATTCTCTCCGCGCTCTCCGGGCTCCCGATCAACCAGGCCCTCGCCGTCACCGGGTCGGTGAACCAGAAGGGCGAGGTCCAGGCCATCGGCGGGGTCAACGAGAAGCTCGAAGGATTCTTCGAGGTCTGCAAGGCGAAAGGTCTGACCGGGAAACAGGGGGCCATGATCCCGGCAAGCAATGTCCAGAACCTGATGCTCAAGGACGAGATCCTCGAGGCGGCGAAGACGGGGAAGTTCACCATTTACCCGGTCAGCACCATCGACGAAGGGATCGAGGTACTCACCGGGGTGAAAGCCGGTGAGCGTCGGCCGGACGGCACCTTCGAAGAGGGAACGGTCAACTATCTGGTGGACAAACGACTGAAAGAGATGGCAGAGACCATGAAGGAGTACCGGTCCGGGGCCTGGTGACCGGTTTTTCCCCCTCTTTTTGTATCATCATGGCAGGATCCGGCTTCGGCAGCCGAAAAATGGTGTATTGGCTCCGAAGGTCATCCGGACGGTTGGACCGGGTTTCAGGCCCGTATCCATTCCCAGGCGTCAGCTGACCGCTCCTTTTTGAAAAACCGGAGCTCGGTCAGGGTCAGGGTGGTGAAGGCCTTGAACAGCAGGTTCATCCATTCGTCCCAGCTCTCATCGATGACCGTCGCCATCTTCTCGACCGCCGAGAACTTCAGCCCGAGAAGGAAATCCTCCCACGCCCCTCCAACCGTCCAGCCCTCGAACTCTTCCATGACCCATACGACCCTGATCTTCGGATACTCATTCATGGCCTTCTCCATCTCCGGAACAAGAAGGTCGCGGTAGTCGGCTTCGGTCAGCTTCCCCCGGATCCGGAATCCAAGAATATTTCCTGAGCTCTCTGGCATTTTTTCTATCATTACAGCACCATCCCGGGAGAGGGGAATCGGGAGCAGGCATGATAAACGTTCTCCCGTGAAGGATTGATAGGTGGCCCGGGGGAAAATACCGAAAAAAGAGGGCCGTTCCCCCAGGATTGTCTCTTCTCCGGGCAGGAGACGATTCACGGCGTGAACATCGGTCAGGGATGGTTTATTCGGAACCACCAGTTCCTGTCCTGATCTGCTGTTCATACACAAGAAATCCGATGGCGAGCCATATCACGCCAAAGACCATGGCGTATCAGCTTAAAAATGTATCAGAACGATCGAAATCCCGTCCCCGCTAGAGAAAGAGGAATACGATCAACCCGAGTGCGAACAGCACGAGGCCCGCGACGAGCAGCCACCACAGCAAACGCCGCTCTCCCGGCGATGTCTCACGCCCCTCTTCCTTCGCCGCAGACGAAAACGCCGCACCGAGGGCCGTTCCCATCCCGGCCCCGATGGCAATGCCGACCGTGAGGCTGTCCATCGCAACGCCGATGGCGATGCCGGCAGCGATGCCGATGATGAATCCGAGGAACCAGCCCTGGGTGCTTGTAATGGGAGTTCGGGTCATGTTAGAATGGTTGTTGGTTATCTTTAGGGAAGAATAGTACGGTTTTCCCCGACCAACGTCTCGAAAGAAGAAAACAGTCTCCCATGCAACCATTATCTCATATACAACGCCCGGACCGTCTTTTTTCCGCTGCAAGAGCCGGGAGCTTCGTCTCTCAGTAACTCCCATCACGCTCCAATGCCCACAATAACGCTTTGCAGGACAGATATCGGATTTCATGTCCCACAAACCCTATTATGGGTCATGGATGTCTCATAAGCGCCCTTCCCCGGAAATGGCGATCAGGCGGAAGAAGACGAAACCTCGCAGGCTTCTTCCGCTCCGCTTCAACAAAATCCGGACTCTCCCCCCCATCCGAAACCATCATCAACCTCCATGCGTGATATCATCACTATCCATGAGCGATGCGGATCCGGATCCGGCGCCGGTCATTGAGGCAGAGGGGCTGACCAAGCGGTATGGTGAGTTTGCCGCGGTGAAGGGTATTAGTTTCAGGATAGCTGCCGGGGACATGTTCGGGTTTCTCGGCCCGAACGGGGCCGGGAAGACCACCATCATGCGGATCATCCAGTGCATCTCGCCGCGGTCGGAGGGGGAGGTGAGCGTGTTCGGTATGGATCCGGAGGAGCAGCCGCGCCGGATCAAGCAGCAGCTCGGCGTGGTGCCACAGGAGACCAATCTCGATACCGAATTCACCTGCTTTGAAAACCTGCTCGTGTACTCGAGGTACTTCGGGATTCCCGGCAGGGTGGCGAAGGAGCGTATCGAGCGCCTGCTCAATTTTGTGCAGCTGCAGGAGAAGCGGGACGTGAAGATCGAGCAGCTCTCGGGGGGGATGAAACGCAGATTGCTGCTCGCCCGCGCCCTTGTCAATGAGCCAAAACTCCTGATCCTCGACGAGCCCACCATCGGCCTCGACCCCCAGGGCCGGCACCTCATCTGGGAAAAACTCAAGCAGCTGCAGGCGGAGGGAAACACCATCGTGCTCACCACGCACTACCTCGAGGAGGCGGAGAGGCTTTGCAACCGCCTGGTGATCATCGACAACGGGGAGATCCTCGTGGAAGGGTCGCCGGACGACCTGATCGCAAACTTTGTTGGAAGCGACATCGTGGAGGCCGAGAACCATGCGGGCGTGATCGCCTGCCTCGACGACCTGGATGTCCATTACGAGGTCGTCGGGGACATGGTGCAGGTCTTCACCGACGAGCCGCGCGCGGTCGCCCGCCACCTCTTCGAGACCTGCAACCCGGGGAGGGTGTTCGCCCGGCGGGCGACCCTCGAGGACGTGTTCCTGAAACTGACCGGGAGGAACCTGCGGGAGTGATCGTGATGGTATCATCATTCTTCACCCCGAGCGTCACGCGGTCGGCGTGGATGGTCTGGCGAAGGAACTGGGACGTGTTCTTCAAGACCTACCGGGTCAATTTCCTGCCGCCCTTTCTCGAGCCGGTCCTCTACCTTCTGGCCATCGGGTTCGGGCTGGGCCTCTTCGTGGGGGAGATCGACGGGGTGCCGTACGTGGAATTCATCGCCCCGGCGCTGGTGGCCATCTCCATCATGAACTCGTCATTTTTTGAGTGCACCTACGGGTCCTTCGTGCGCATGTACTACATGAAGACGTTCGACGCCATGGTGGCCACGCCCCTGAGCATCGAGGATGTCATCGCCGGAGAGCTCCTCTGGGGGGCCACGAGGAGTTTCCTCTACGCCACGATCATGCTCTTCGTCTTCACCCTCTTTGGGATCATCGACCTCCCCCTCTCTCTGCTCATCATCCCCTTCTCGTTTGCCGGAGGACTGCTCTTTGCCGGCATCGGCATGTGCTTTACCGCTATCACCCCGGGAATCAACGAGCTCAACTACCCCTCGTTTCTCTTCATCACCCCGATGTTTTTGTTCAGCGGCACGTTTTTTCCCCTCTCCGTGCTGCCGGAACCCCTCCAGATCGTCGCCCTAGCCATATTCCCGCTCACCCACCTGGTGAACGTCACCCGTTCGCTCACGCTTTCCCAGATCAATCCGCTGTTTTTTTTGAGCCTGGCGTGGATTTTTGTCTTCGGGGGACTGTTTTTCCTGATCTCGATCCACCTGATGAAACGGCGGTTGATCGTCTGACGGGGGGCGGTTGGGTCTGCGGTGCACGCCGTCCGGGAAATGGCGATGGGGCCTTCAGGGGACCGGCTGCCTGCTCTCCCGGGAGAGCGCTGCAAGGTAGCGATTTCTGCGGATCACGTAGGGATCGCGGTCCGCCCCGTAGGGGATGTATTCTGCAACCTGCCACCCGTCCCGGACCAGGCGCTGTTTGGTCTCGTCAGCGAGCCCCATGAGAAAGCCGAACTCCACGTAGGCCCTGAGATCGGGCAGGGTTCGGGTGATCCAGGAGATGAGGTCGGGATCGTGCGTCCCGATGCCAAACGGCACCTCCCTTTCGATGCATTCCCTGCAGAGCGCCTGGAAGCGGCGCTGAATGGCAAAGAAGTCGTCCGTGTCCCCCAGGTAGGCGCCCTTGACGATCCGCACGCGAAGCCCGGCTGCGGTCGCTTCTTTCAGATCCCCCGGCGTCCGGTCCAGGTATGCCTGCAAGGCGACCGAAGAAGCGGATGCCCGCACGCCACAGTTGCGCGCTGCGGAGAGCGTGAAGTCGACGAGATTTCGCCCCTCCATGTCCACCTCGACCATGATGCCGGGCGATGCGGCCTCTTCGCAGATTCGCATCATGAGATCCCGGCACAGTGATGGGTTTTCAAGCGCCCCGAGTGCGGTGAGTTTCACCGAGATCGAGGCGTCGAGACTGTGTGCGGCGATCGCGTGCAGGCATTCACGGGATGCGTCGAGCGTCTGCGCTGCCCCTGCGGGCGATCTGACATTTTCCCTCAGGGCATGGAGAATGCACCGGATCCCCTGCCCGTTGCGCACCCGGCACCGGGAGATCGCGGCATCGAGATCGGGCAGGGTCCAGCGCAGATCATCATGGTCCATCATGACCCTATCCGCATGCGATCCTAAATAATCGCGGCGGTTGTCCGCTTCATCGGGAAGGATCGGTGGAGCGACCGGGATTGTGTGCCATACCAGAAACGGCTGATTCTGGTGTGATGGGGAGTGTTTTTCCTGTTATACAAAACATATTATATATTTTATAAAAACATGTGGAATGCGAACCACTCACATCGCATACTGCGGATCTTCACTCCTGATCCCGGGCGATGGCGGGTGCGGAAAGGGGCGTGGATTGATGAATCGAGATGAACTGCAGAAAATGAAAGGGAAATTATATCTCATCACCATCATACTGGTGATTGCGCTGGTGGTGCTCATCGTCCAGATAGGAGATCTCCCGGTCAGCGCCGCGGTGGAACAGGGCGCCGGCACGGCGATGGCGACCTCCCATCTCTCCCAGACGGGGACGCTGGATACCATTCCGACCATCCTGATGGACAGCACCACCGAGGACGCTCTCGGGGGAAGCACCCTGACTTTCAGCGGCGGGGGGGTGTCGGGCGGAGTGGCCTGGTCCTCATGGCGAGACGTGTCCGGTGCACCCGACTTTACCAGCGGCGGTGCCCCGGCGGCGGGTTCGGTCACCGTGTTCGGGGATCGGATGACGGAAATCGGGGAATTTGCTCTTCCTCTTACCTCTGATGTCACCTTCAGCGGGGTCCGTACGGTCAGGGTCACGGTGTCCGTCCCCCTCCCCGCCCTGCCGGAGGGAACCCCCGATATGCGCTCGTCCTACGCGGCGGAGGCGGTGGCATCCGTCCACTGGACCGAACAGTGAGTGCAAAAGAGACCCGCCGGGATGGGAGAGCGTGATCGCACCGGGCCTCCTCTCCCCTGCACTGCACGGCGGCACAGCCGATCCCAAAAACTCCCTGATTCTTTACGCAACCTGGATTTCGGGCAAATGAGGAATGGTTAAAACCTTCAGGGCCGAATAATTTTCTGCAATGGAGCTCTTGATAGGGAAAGCCGGAGAGAGGGATTTTTCAATCGATGCCCAAGAGCTCGTGACCGGCCGGACGTGTGTCATCGCCCAGTCTGGCGCCGGAAAAAGCTGGAGTATTGCCGTTCTGTGCGAAACTCTCTGCAGGGCGCGTATCGGGTTTTGCCTCATTGACACCGAGGGGGAATATTTCTCGCTCCGGGACAAGTTTCCCGTCCTCTGGATCGGTACCGACGAGCAGTGCGACCACGATATCGAGACGGTGAACATCAGGGACGTGATGATGCACGCGGTAAAAGCCGATATCCCGATCGTGTATGACGTATCCGAGACCGATATGCAGGAACGCGTCTCGAAACTGGCGAATGTGCTCTACGACATTTCCTCAGAACTGCGCAAACCCTACCTCCTCATCATCGAAGAGGCGGACAAGTTCATCCCGCAGTCACGCGAATCTATCAAGAAGATAGAGGAAATCTCAAGGAGGGGAAGAAAAAGGGGGCTCGGAATGCTGGTGGCAACGCAGCGCCCCGCACTGGTCACCAAAAACGTGCTGAGCCAGTGCAACAACCAGATCATCGGCAAGCTGTCCATCGATAACGACCTCAAGGCCGTGGACCTTTTCTTCGGGTCGAGAAAGGAGGTGGAGGAGCTTGCATTCCTGAACCCCGGTGAATTCTTCGTGATGGGAAAGCTGGCCCGTGAAAAGACGAAAATCATGTTCGCCGATCGAGAGACCGAGCATCGCGGCCTTACCCCGAAGCTTGCGCCCCGTCCGTTCCTCCCGGTGGAGGAGATGAGGGCGCCGCTCTCCGAAGTTCTCCCCGGTGCCGCCGATTCCGCGGAGCCGGAACCCCCGGAACAGCCGTTGCATCCACCGGAGACGACGCCGAGGGAGGAGGAGGGGGTCATCATTGCGAGTGCCGTCCTGCCGCTCCTCTCGCGTGACGAGGCATTGGAGATCGCCGGAGAGAGACGGCGGAAAAAACTGCTCGGATTCGGCACCGAAGAGCGCATCGCCTCGGTGGAACTTGTCTACTGGCCGCTCATCGCCGCCGATTGCAAATACCTCGGGGGAGTGCTCACGAAAGCTACGAAGACCAAGACGCTGATCATCGAGGGTGTGTTCGGGCACTGCGCCCAGGTGCGAAGCGGCCTGTATCTCACACGGTGCTTTGCCGAGCTGGTGGGCCTCGACGAGGAGTCGATCCAGGTGCTCACCCACCTCTCTCCCAAGGGCAGAACGGAGGCGGAAATCGAGGCGGCATCCAAACTCCCTCTTGCTGTGGTAAAAAAGGCGATAAAAAAGCTCAAAGCGCAAAAGCTCGTCACCGAATCGGGGAGTGTGGGCAGGGCAAAAATGTACGTCCCTCTGCTGATGCACAAAATCCCCCGGCTCTCAAAGATCGGGGGATCGATCGAGGCAAAGACCGGGACGTTGCGCGGGGAGCCCAGAGATCGCGAGCTTGAGGACGGGGATGTACGAACTCTTCTCAAGGGGATCGAGCCGACCGCCGAGGTGACCGAAATCGTCGTCGTCCACTACCCGCTCTTTCGGGTGGAACTTGCCTCCGATGCGGGCGACCGCAGCTTCTACCTGGATGCCATCACCGGGCGCGATATCTCGTTCGACGACATCTCCTGAAAGATGCGCGGGCCGGTGCGAACACACCGACCCCACGTTATCAACCCGCGGATTATTTGATGAACTGCTCGACAAAGCGCGTGGTGACGTTCGCCCCGAGTGAAGGTTCGACCGATTCCAGCCAGAGGAAAAATCCCTTCATACGCACGGACCGCTTGCTCTCCACCTTGAATCCTCCTCCTCTGGTGGGCACCATCTTCAGGTACTCCTTCTTGTGCTTGAGGCGCAGGTAGATCACCGGCTCGTACCCGGGGAGATCGGCGGCGATGATCACCTTTGAAAAGTGGTCCAGGACGTCGTTGCAGGAGTACATATGGTCCCTGATGGAGAATTCCGTCTCCCTGCAGAGTGCCCTGATCCCGGAGGGATAGAGCCCCCCGAAGATGATTTTTTTCACGATGGGAGGGATTTCATCCGCTTTTTTGAGCGTTTCCGTGCTCTCCTTTTTTACAAGCGCCTCAAGTACCCGGTCCCGCCTCCGATCGTGCAGTTCCTTGTAATCAAAGGGGCGTTTCGGCTGCACCGAGTGGAGATCCACCAGCTTGGCGTGACGGACGGGTTTGCGGGGGATGCCACGGGTGTCATGGATGCGAAGCAGCGATTTCAGCTCTTCGCAGGAGCGCGTGACGATGATCGTGCTGCCGTGCTGGCGCATCAGCCGTTTTGCCGCGGTGGTCCGCGAGATGTCGACCGACGAGAAGAGAATGAACGGCACGGTCGCCTGCCCGAATAGATAGCCGAGAATGCGTTTTTTATAGAGGATTTCCTCTTCCATTTTTTTAATGTCCGATGGCGAGGTGACGATCTCGCCGAATGCAACGGCGCCCGTATTGTCGAGAAGGAGGAGATCGAACTCGGCAAGATCCTGGCCGTTTCCCCGCAGTTTGATGTCCCCGCGCGTCGAATAAAAGAGCCCGTTCTGCCCGAGCAGTATCTCGTCCGGGGGGAAGGGAGCATCCGCTCCTTTTCGCACGACTGCCCCGATGAGATCACTCTTCGTCGAGATATCAAGCATCATCTCGTAAATGAGGGCCTCGTACCACCTCCCCTCGGCAGCACGCATGAGGGAGATATCGGGGGAAAACAGCTTGATCTTTTCCCGCTTTTTCAGGTGGCGTATCGCCCTTCTGACGAGTGCTTTGTTGGGTTGAACCTCATTGAAATTGATGCTCAGCCAGTCTATCATATCTTACTCGTTTCCTCTCTTCCGGCAGTGCGTATTCCATTCGGGTGCGCACAACCCTTGCGATGGTTATATCCTTTCTCACTGAAGCACCATAATTCTGCGCGTCAGGCTTCTGTGCACGCGCTGACGGAACATTCCGGTGATCTCGAAATATTCCCCGGCGATCGCGGGAATTTCCTGGTGGGTTACCACCACCGCCCGCCTTCCCTCCTTGAGCACTCGCCTGATCTCGGAAAGCGAACGTGCATAGAGCCGCTCCATGCTCGCCGCCCGTATCCGCACCGATTGGCCGTAGGGCAGGTCGGTCACCACCGCGTCGATGCTACTGTCGCAGAGCGGCATTGCGGTCGCATCAGCGAGGAGCAGGTCCGCCCCAGGGAGGTTCGCGCGGCTGCCGGCAATCATGGCCTCCTCCGCGTCGCTTCCCAGCACCCGCGCGCCGACCATGTGCGCCTCAAGCAGCACGCCTCCTGTCCCGCAGAAGGGGTCGAAGAGGAGATCGCCCTTTCCTGCGAGGGAGAGGTTCACCAGCGCCCGGGCAATGATGGGCATCATGACTCCCGGATGAAAGAACGGGCGACGCATCGGGTTTCGGTAGGCAAAATCGCCACGGTCGATCTTGCGGATCACTTTTCCGAAATAGCAGCGGTCCCCCGAACAGACCACGCGGTATTCCTCTTCGGGGTGTGAGAGGCTGACCGGCCCTTCGATCATGGTGCCGATCAGGCGTTCTAGGTCGAGCTGGGTGGCATCCATTACTGTGCCGTGGATCTTTTTCGCCCTTCCCGCGAACGGTCGGTCGGTCGCAATACCGAGATCCCTGAGCAGTTCCCGAAGGGCGGAAACCCCGGCCGGGCATTCTCCCAGGTACTCCATGACCGCGTGGCTGAGGGCCAGCCGCGCTGTTGCACCTGGGTCGGGGCATTCGGCGACCGCCATCTGCGGTTTCCGGTCGAGGATCCTCCCGACACATTCCAGTTCCGCGAACGGCAGCTCGGGATGTTCCCCGGAAAGTTCAAAGAGCAGTTTCACCAGTGTTCAGGACCTCCAGGAATTCATACGCCTGCTGAGAAAGGATAAATATTCAATATTGTTTTTCCTTCAAGGAGAAATAATCTCCCGCCATCGCGCTCCCGAAGCTGACCGGATATCCATTCCTCGCGTTTTATCCGTGCAGGGCGGCAATATTACTGCACGAATGATCCAGCCCCCGGAACCCGGCGATATTATCTCCGGCCCGTCCTTCTACCATCCGGCATTTGAGGCGGCGCAGCGGTTTATCATCAAGCAGTACGTCCCCCCCACGCGCGAAATCTGTATATTTCTTCCCTGTTCGATGAAAAAGCCCTACAGTGCGAGCCCGAGCCATATCGTATTTCAGGAGATCATCTGCACTGCCCTTCCCGAAGAACGCTGCCACACCGTGGTCTTCGGCACATGCGGCGTGGTGCCCGGAGAACTCGAGCGCATGTATCCATATGCCCACTACCGGTACATGCTCGGAAAATGCAGCAGTGAACGGGTCAGGCGCGATTTTCTGGCGATCGAGACCGGCCGCCTCGAAGCGTACCTGGGAAAAACCCGGACAACCTATCAAAGGCGCGTAGCCTACTGCCTTGGCTCGTTCCGTGAAGCCATGCAGGAGGCCTCGGATCGGACAGGAATCGAGGTGGTGCTCTGCCCCTCAGAGCTCACCATCGAAGAGCATATGCGCCCCGGGCTGCGGTTCAGCCAGGGAAGCCTCCACATGGACGCATATCTCGAGGATTTGCGCACTGCATTGCGAAAAATAGGTGAATGACGGGATTCGTCATTTCACGGATTCCTTGACCTTATCCATCACGTCCTGGAAAAAGCCCTTCTTGTGCGCTCCGGCAACACCGGGCCTCGTCCCCTCGAGCTCCATCAGTTTGGCGTAGAGCTCCTGCTGCTCCTCGGAGAGGTGTTTGGGGATCACCACCTTCAACCGCACCAGAAGGTCGCCCGGGCGGCCGCGGCGGCGCACTCCCTCGCCGTTGATTTTGAGGGCCGTGTTGTACTGCACGCCGGGGGGGACATGCAGTTCGATATGCCGGCCGTCGATGGTCTCGATCTCCGCGATCGACCCGAGGGCGGCTTGTGCCGGGGTGATCTCCACCTTGGTCTCGAGATTGTCGCCGATACGCGTGAACGGCGGGTGGGGGGCGACCGCGATCTCGATGAATAGATCGCCGCTCCGGGCGCCGTACTCGCCCGCCTCCCCGTACCCCTCCATGCGCAGGCGCATCCCCGAATCGATGCCGGGAGGGATGTGCACGTTGACCTTCCGCCTGACCCTGACATGGCCCGATCCCCCGCACTCCTTGCAGACCTCCTCCGGGATTTTTCCGCTCCCGCCGCACTGCGAACAGGTGCTCATCCGGACAAACTGCCCGAAGGGGGTCTGGCTGGTCCGGCGTTCCTGTCCCGACCCCCCGCACCGGGGACAGGTCCTGGTCTTCTTGTTGGCGCTTCCGGTCCCCTCGCAGACAGGACAGGGTTCGCTATGGAAGACCTCCACCTCCCGGTCGGTCCCGAAGACCGCATCCTCGAGAGTGATCTGGAGCCGCATCAGGAGATCGGCACCCGCCTGCGGGCCCCGGGGCTGCCCGTAGCGGCTCCCGCCGAAGAAGGCATCAAATATATCCCCGAATCCACCGAAATCTGCCTGGAATCCGCCGAACCCGCCGCCAGTATACTGGCCCTTTGATGCGCTCGTGTAGGCGTCATGGCCCAGCTGGTCGTACTGGGCCCGTTTCTGCGGATCGGAAAGGATGCTGTACGCCTCGTTGATCTCCTTGAACTTTTCCTCGCATCCCTCCTCTTTGCAGACGTCGGGATGGTACTGTTTGGAGAGGGTGCGGTAGGCTCGTTTTATCTCCTTTTCGCTTGCATTACGGGGGATGTTAAGGATATCGTAGTAGCTCGCACCCATCAGGCTCACTCATTTTTGACTTCGTAGTCCGCATCCACGACGGTATCGTCGGTTTTGGTTTCGGCCCCTGCCTGCTGTTGCTGCTGGGCTTCCGCCTGCGCCTGTTGGTAGATCTTTGTGGTGGCCGCAAAGACCGCTTCGGTAAGGGTTTCCATCTCCTTTGCAATCTTCTCAGAGTCATCGCTCTCGAGCGCGGTTTTCAGGGATGCGATGCCCTCTTCAATCTTCTGCTTATCCGCCGCATCGATCTTGTTGCCGCTCTCTTTGAGGAGTTTCTCCGCGGAGAAGATTGCCATGTCGGCGTTGTTCCGCAGTTCGATCTCCTCGCGCTTCTTTCTGTCCTCCTCCTCGTACTGCCTGGATTTGTTGATCATATCCTCGATTTCGTTGTCGGAGAGGCGCTTGGTTCCCTTGATGGTGATTGCCTGCTCGTTGCCCGTGCCGAGGTCCTTTGCAGAGACGTTGATGATGCCGTTCGCATCGATATCGAAGGAGACCTCGATCTGCGGGATGCCCCGCGGTGCCGGGGGGATGCCGGTGAGCTGGAACCTGCCGAGCGTGATGTTGTCCTTGGCAAGGGCGCGCTCACCCTGCACCACGTGGATCTCGACGCTGGTCTGCCTGTCGGCGGCAGTGGTGAAGATCTGGCTCTTCTTGGTGGGGATGGTGGTATTCCGCTCGATGAGATTGGTGGCGATACCGCCCAGCGTCTCGATGCTCAGGGTGAGCGGGGTGACGTCGAGCAGCACGATGTCCTTGGCCTCGCCGGTCAGGACGCCCGCCTGGATGGCCGCACCGAGGGCGACGCACTCGTCGGGGTTGATGCCCTTGTCCGGGTCCTTCTTCAGGATTGCCTTGATCTTCTGCTGGACGAGCGGAACACGCGTCGACCCGCCGACGAGCAGTACGTGATCGATCTGCTCGTGATTGAGCTTCGCATCGGAGAGCGTCTGCTTGACCGGGCCGATGGTCCTGTCCACGAGATCTTCGATGAGCTGCTCAAATTTCGCCCTCGAGAGGTCGATATCCAGGAACTTCGGGCCCGTCGCATCGGTCGTGATGTAGGGGAGGTTGATGTTGGTCTTCTGGACCGTGGAGAGTTCCTTTTTAGCGTTTTCTGAAGCATCTTTCAGGCGCTGCATGGCGATGAGGTCCTTCCGCAGATCGATGCCCTCGCTCTTCTTGAACTCCTCGACCATGTAATCGATCACCCGCTGGTCGAAATCGTCGCCGCCCAGGTGGTTGTCGCCTGCCGTGGCCACTACTTCAAAGACGCCGTCGCCGAGCGAAAGAATGGATACATCGAATGTTCCTCCGCCGAGGTCGTAGACAAGGACCGTCGCCTCTTCCTCCTTGTCGATGCCGTAGGCGAGGGCGCTTGCGGTGGGCTCGTTGATGATCCGCAGCACTTCCATGCCGGCGATGGTACCGGCGTCCTTGGTCGCCTGCCGCTGTGCATCGTTGAAGTAGGCAGGGACGGTGATGACCGCCTTCGAGATCTTCTCACCCAGGTATGCCTCGGCATCCCCTTTGAGTTTCTGAAGAATCAATGCGGAGATTTCCTGCGGCGTATAGGTCGCATCATCGATGATGACCTTCCGGTCCGTTCCCATGTCCCGCTTGATGGACTGGATCGTGCGAGCGGGGTTGGTGATGGCCTGGCGTTTCGCCACGTTCCCGACGAGCCGTTCTCCCTCTTTGGTGAATGCGACCACTGAAGGCGTGGTGCGGGCCCCTTCGGCGTTGGCGATGACCGTGGCCCTTCCCCCTTCCATGATCGCCATGCAGGAATTGGTGGTTCCCAGATCGATTCCCAGTACTTTTGACGATGTCATGTTTCAAAACCTCCTAATCGTTACCTCTTGATACTGCAACCTTTGCGCATCTGATTACCTTGTCTTTCATGCGATACCCGCGAATCAGCTCATCGATGACGATTCCTTCATCGTGTTCGGAAGGGATATACGCGATCGCTTCCTGCAGTTCGGGGTCGAACCTCTCGTGGAGACTTTCGATGGGGGCGATCTCATGGTTTTTGAAAATGGCCATGAGGAGTTTCCTGATCTGTTCAAGCCCTTCACGAAGGTTTTCATCCTCCGCCGTGGTCGCGCGTTCGAGGTTGTCGGCAACCTCGAGTATGTCCCCAGCGAATGCCTCAACCGCCGCGTTGATGCGCATCTCCTGATCCCTGGCAACACGCTTTTTGTAGTTTTCAAAATCTGCGGCAAGGCGCAGACAGCGGTCACTGAGTTCGCTGTACTTCTGCTGGAGCTCCTCAAGCTCCCTGGCAAGATCCGCTTCCTGCAATGCTGCTTCCGACGCGGGGATCTCACCCTGGGCAGACTCGTTTTTTGCGGATGAATTGCTGTTCAATCCTTCCTGCTCCAGGTTTTTTTCCTCCATTCAACTACCTGCCATTGGATACTAATCAGCGTACATCATTACTATAGGAATGTGGTTCTATATATGTTTTTTCATGATCCGGGGGATTATACGTCAATTTTGGCCTCTGATTCGATTAATACTGGCATTTACCTGTTTTTTTTGGTTTTCTTATGCATATTGTCCGGCAATTCGATGCCATGCTCCTTTGCCAGCTCCCTGATCTTGGGAGGGGGGTTCTTCCAGCGCCAGATGCCGCAGGTGACGATGTCCTCATCCAGCCTGCGGGACTCCGCCCATGCATGCACCACTTCTATCCACCGGGAGATCAGATCAGGGTGGAGCTCGCGGGTGCGTTCCAGCTCGCTCTCGAGCATCGCCGGGCAGATCCAGCACCCCACCCGCTCAAATCCCTCTTCATACAGCGGGTTGCAGGGAAGATGGCGCCACCAGATATAGAGAAAGACCTCCAGCGCCCGCCAGGTCAGGATGGGGGAGATGTTCACCTGCCCGGGGAAATGGGGGTTGGGTGCGACCGCCGGCAGATTCGCCCGGGCAAACGACTCGTACGCCCGGTTCCCCTGCACGGTGATGCACGGGCCCCGAGATTCGAGCCATTGCTTTGCCGGTTCGAGCTTGAGCAGCTCGCAGCACCAGCGATCATCCTTAGCCGGCAGCCCGCGTAGCCTTACCGCATGCCAGAAATCTGCGTTGCAGCGAACCTCCTGGATCCCCCTTGATCGGACATACTCCAGTGTTTCGGGAAATTCGAGGCCCGTGTTGACGAAGTATGCCTCCTCGATCCCGGCTCTCTGTGCAAGCTCGAGCACCACCGTGCTGTCTTTTCCTCCTGAAAACGAGACATTCACCCGTTTTTGTCCCCGGGTATGCTGCCGTATGAACCGTATGGCGTGGCGTTCAAGATTTTTCAGGTGCCGCCGGTTCTGTTGCACCGCGTCCTCCCACGCCGGGTCAGGATACGCTGTGGCGTTGAGGGGGCCGAGTTTGCGCACGCGGACACTGCCGCCCGAAAGGTGGCCGATTCCCCAGAGGTGTCCCGCACGCAGGATCACGCACCCGTCCGGTACATCGGTATCGACCTGGATCCGTTTTCCGCCAAGCCGTCTGCCCCCCGAGCGATCCATAATTTCGGTGATATCGATGATGCCCGATCTTGCCGAAGGCGCAAGAGCGTCGAGCGCCTCGAATGAGATATCGAGTGCATACTTTCTCGTGCAGGGATCGAACGAAAGCCAGCCGAAGCGTCTTCCATTGGCGATGATGAGATCGTTCCGGTCGAGGCCTCCGGTTTTATTGAACAGGACGATGCGGGGGATGGTGTCCGTGCCGAAGCGTTCCCTGAGCAGCGCAATGATGAGCTCCCGGTCATGTGCGAGCACCGGACGGACATCGTAGGGCTGGAGGAGGGGCAGTTCCCTTCCCGTCTCCCCGCAGCTGCACTGTCGCGCCAGCAGGGGGATGTTGCACCGGGGACACCAGAAGAGAAACCTCTTGAGGGACGTTGGTTTCACGCGAACAAGGTCTCCTGCAGAGGCAATAAGCGATGCTGTGCAGGCAGGTGTTCCGTGGCGGGGCCGGTGCGCCGGAGCCGTTCGGCCCTGACGTTCATTTCCCCAAACATCGCGGGAGAACCTACCTTTTTAGTGGATAAACGTTCATATGTCAGGCTATGAAACGGGCACTCCTCTCTGTCTGGGACAAAACCGGGATTGTTGACCTTGCAAGGGTGCTTGCGGACAACGGGGTGAAGATCCTCAGTTCCGGAGGCACGGGGAAGGCGCTTGGTGAAGCGGGCATCGGGTACACCGAGGTCTCCGCGTACACCGGGTCGCCGGAGATGATGGACGGGCGGGTCAAGACGCTACACCCGAAGATCCACGGCGGGCTTCTCGGGCGGCGCGGCATCGATGATGCGGTGATGGAGGAGCACGGCATCGAAGGTATCGACCTGCTGGCGGTCAACCTCTATCCCTTCGAGATGATGGCGGGAAAGGATCTGCCGCTCGCCGAGCTGGTGGAGTACATCGACATAGGAGGCCCGGCAATGATCCGTGCCGCGGCGAAGAACTACCGGGACGTTGCCGTAGTGGTGGACCCGGCCGACTACCCTGCCGTTGCGGATGCGGTGGCACGCGGCGAATTTTCCCCGGAGCTGCGCCTTGATCTTGCGAAAAAGGCGTTTGCCCGTACCGCAGTCTACGATGCCGCCATCAGCAATTATCTCCATGGCTTTGACGGCTTGTTTCCCGGGGTGTACACCGTGCAGTTCGGAAACGGGAGGGTTCTCCGCTACGGGGAAAATCCCCACCAGCAGGCTGCCGTCTATGGCACGGAGGGCATTGCAGCGCAGGTCCCCCTGCAGGGCAAGCAGATGTCCTACAACAACTACCTTGATGCGGACGCCGCCGTGGGGCTGGTCCGCGAATTCAACGAGCCCTGTGCGGTAATCGTCAAGCACAACAATCCCTGCGGCGTGGCGATCGGCTCCTCGGCCCTTGAGGCATACATTGCCGCACGCGAGGTCGATCCCGTGTCCGCATACGGATCGGTGATCGCCTTCAACAGGGAGATCGATGCCGCCCTCGCCGAAGAGATCTGCGCGACATTCGTGGAGGTCGTCATCGCCCCCTCATTTACGGATGACGGCCTCGAAGCCATGAAGACAAAGGAGAATATGCGTGTGCTCACCCTGCCGGAACCGATTGTTGCCGATCGCATCAGGTCAATCGACGGGGGGGCACTCGTGCAGCGGACCCCGGACTACACGGAGTCGTGGGAGGTCGTCTCCGACAGGGATCCCGATGCAAAGGAGCTGCAGGGGCTGCAGCTAGCCTGGAAGGTATGCAAACACACCAAGAGCAACACGATCATCTTCGCCGACGAGCATGGGGTGATCGGCATCGGCGCCGGCCAGATGAGCCGGGTGGACGCGGCAAAGATCGCCATCGAGAAGGCCCGGCGGTCCCTCGAGGGGTGCTCGGTCGCCTCCGATGCGTTCCTTCCCTTCCCTGACACGCTCGAGGTCGCAGCAGAGGCCGGGGCGACAGCCCTCGTCCAGCCCGGCGGATCGATCCGCGATGCAGAAGTCATCGAAGCGGCAAACCGCCTGAACGTGGCCATGCTATTTACCGGTATCCGGTACTTCAGGCACTAAAAGCAACCTTTTTGGGGGGAACATAATGGACATCGACGGCCTCGTGCACGATTCGTTTGCCTACACCAGGGAGGCTCTCTGGGAGCGATGGGTGCGATGGTTCCACCTATTCATCGCCTATCTCATATTCCCGGTCTTCATGGGCTACACCCTGCGCATCTACCGGGGTGATGACCCCGTAGGGCGAGCCGTAACCCGCCTTAAGGTCCAGCGTCCTTAATTACAATAAGCTAAAAATCATTCCAAAAAATAATATAATAGCAAAAATAATTGCATATATTATTAGCATTGCAGCCCAATTGTGCAACAATACCCCAAAAGCCCTTTTTATCAAATAATCAGAAACTATCCAACCTTTATAACTATAAGTATCATCATCGAACATATGAATTTTCATACGTTTAGGTAATAATAAATGTATTTTTTTGTAAAATTGATATTTTACTCCTGCAAACGACCTTCTTTACTGGATCAGTGTTTTTTTTTTAGATAGAGGGGAATTAAGTCTCATATGACCAATTTACTTGATCCTTGAATTCCGTCTTTTTGTTATTCACCTGTTCTGCCATATGATCGCTATAGATGCTTGTCGCAATTGAATTCGGACTGTCGAAATTACGTTCATTCTCGTTGTATAACTTGTGATCCTGCTGGTATCCACGATTGGCGTCGTCTGTTATGCTCATACTAGCTGGGTGCGAGAGTTTTTTTAGAAGGACAATTGTCGACGATATACGAGTCATCGCATGTTCCTCATGCGACAAAGAGGATGTATTCGGCATGGTTCATCAGTGCCTTGTACGAGCGTGGTGTCGACTGTTCCACTTCCTAGTCCATAATCATCCCTTTTTGCCGATATGCCACTTCTGGATAGGTGTCGCCATCGTTCTCCTGCATATGACTCCGAAATATAACGAATATTTATGGCCACTGCATATACGCCTGTGGAGTGCATGCCGTTTCAATATACAGTGCTTAATTTTGAAAATATAGTAATATTTAAGTATGAATATATAGAGGGAACAGTATACAGGTGATTTTATGGAAATCGGAGAAATCCTTGAAAACTCTTACGATTACACGAAGGAAGGCCTGGTGGGTAAGTGGGTGAAATGGGTAATTCTTGCCGTCTTATGGATTATTCAGATATTACCCTTTGGTCTCCCCCTCCTCCCAATATTTAATGGATATATAATCCGTGTCATGAGCGGAGCAGAGCCTGCACCGGAGATCGACCAGTGGGAAAAACTCTTTGTCGATGGGTGGAAGCTGAATATTATCGTACTTATCTACATGCTCATTCCCCTCATCGTCCTCTTTGTCTTCGGCGGCTTCGCCGCACTCAGTGCCATCGCTTCATCTGCCGCAGGCGGTGACCCTTCGGCAATTAGTGCTGTAATGCTAAGTTTATTCGGTGGAATCATCATTGCAGGCTTCCTCGCAATTATAATCTCGATCTTCGCTGTCATTGGGATCGTGCGGTTCGCCCGCACGGATAGCATCGGGGAGGCGTTTAATTTCAGCGCAATTCTGGAGACCATCGGCAATATCGGCTGGATCGAGTACATCATCGCCCTCGTCATCCTCTTGATTGTGCTGCTTGTAATTCAATTCATTACCTGGATTTTTATGGTGATTCCCCCTCTCGGAACATTAATAGGCATAATTGTAGCTCCGGCAATTGCCATATTCTCGGCCCGCTACATGACCCTCCTCTACGAGAGCGGAGCCTCATAATAATCCCTTTTTATCTGGATATTCTCCCCATTCTCTCAAAATGGGATATAAGGAGATTAATCTGGCGCATTATTACGGAAAGTGAACGGATCGTACCATTTCCCCCAAATTATAAATAGAACCGCCCCTCAAATTAAAATGGGTGAGAAATCCTATGAGTGATTGCTTTATTCTCTGAAAAGATTCGCTTTTTTGATACAACTCTGCGTGACGGGGAACAGACCCCGGGTGTTTCGCTGACCCCGGCGGAAAAACTTGAAATCGCCACAGCGCTCGACAGGATCGGCATCGATGTAATCGAAGCGGGATCGGCGGCGGCTTCCGAAGGTGAGCGCGAGGCTATCCGTCTCATTGCGGATGCAGGCCTGCATGCAGAATGCTGCTGTTATGTCCGCGCACTTGCGCATGACATCGATCTCGCCGCGGAATGCGGCGTGGATTCCGTGCATATGGTCATCCCGGTGAGCGACCTGCATATCGCCAAGAAGCTGGGAAAGACGCGTGAAAAAGTCTGGGACATGGCGCTTGAGGCTGTTGCCCATGCGAAAGAGCGCGGCCTCGTGGTGGAATTTTCCGGTGAGGATGCGTCGAGGGCGGACCAGGCATTTCTCGGATCGATCTTTTCCGCCGCGGTCGACCACGGAGCGGACAGGCTCTGTTTCTGCGACACGGTAGGGCTCCTTACTCCCGAGCGGGTCGCCGAAGTGATCCCTGCGCTCTGCTTCGCCCCGCTCTCCATCCACTGCCATGACGATCTGGGCTTCGCCCTCGCCAACACCTTTGCTGCGCTCAGGAACGGCGCGTCCTGCGCCCACGTGACGGTAAACGGCCTTGGAGAGCGTGCGGGAAACACCCCCTTCGAGGAGGTGGTGATGGCGGGCGAAGTTCTCTACGGGATTGCGACCGGCATCGAGACAAAACAGCTCTACCAACTCTCCTCGCTGGTGTCCCGCCTCTCGGGAGTGGAACTGCCCACCAACAAGGCCATCGTGGGGGCCATGGCGTTCACCCACGAGAGCGGCATTCACGCCCATGGCGTTCTGCGCGATGCGAGCACCTACGAGCCGATCAAACCGGAGATTGTGGGAAGGAAGCGGCGCATCATCCTGGGAAAACACTCGGGATCCGCATCAGTGCTCGCGGCGCTCAACGAGATGGGCTACGATCCCGACCCGGTGCAATTGCGGGAGATCGTCGGCCGCATCAAAGAGCTCGGCGACGAGGGCAAGCGGATTACGGATGCGGATGTGATGGCCATCACCGATACGGTGCTTTCGCTTGCATATGAGCCGGTGCTCGATCTCCGCCAGTTCACGGTGGTAAGCGGGAGCAACGCCATCCCCACCGCGTCGGTGACGCTCCAGGTCTACGGCAACGAAGTGACCGGCGCCTCCACCGGGACCGGCCCCGTCGATGCGGCGATAAACGCCCTCCAGAAATCGGTCGCGGTGGTGGCCGACATCAGGCTTGAAGATTACCATGTGGATGCCATCACCGGCGGAACCGATGCAATGGTGGACGTCATGGTCAAACTGAGCAGGGACGGAGATGTTATTACATCCCGGGGCGCACGCACAGATATTATAACTGCAAGCGTGGAGGCCGTCATCAACGGAATGAACAGGTTGCTGAGGAGTCAATAATGAAAACAGGTGCAAACATTCTCATTGAAAGTCTGGCAAGGGAAGGGGTTGATATTATCTTCGGGTACCCAGGTGGATCGGTGCTACCCATCTACGATGAGCTCTACGACTCATCCATCCGGCATATCCTGATGCGCCATGAGCAGGCCGCCATTCATGCGGCCGATGGCTATGCACGGGCAAGCGGGCGCGTGGGGGTCTGTCTGGCGACGTCAGGGCCGGGGGCCTGCAACCTGGTCACCGGCATCGCCACCGCGTACATGGACTCCGTGCCCGTGGTGGCAATCACCGGGCAGGTGCCGACCTCGATGCTTGGCAACGACGCCTTTCAGGAGTCAGACATCACCGGCATCACGCTTCCGGTCACCAAGCATAACTATCTGGTGAAAGACGCCAATGAACTTGCAGGTGTGGTGCGGGAGGCGTTTTATATTGCGAAGACGGGACGCAATGGCCCCGTGCTCATCGATCTCCCCAAGGACGTCAATACCGACCTCGTCAAGAATCCAGTACCGGCACCGGACATCGTGTCGCTTCGCGGGTACCAGCCCACCTACCGCGGGCATGCCCGGCAGATCGAGCGTGCGATCCAGCTTCTGATGGAGGCCGAACGCCCCATCATTTATGCGGGCGGCGGGGTTATCGCATCGGGGGCTAGCCAAGAACTCGTGGAAATTGCCGAGCGGCTCCTGCTTCCGGTGACCTCGACGCTGATGGGGCTGGGGTGCATCCCCTGCGACCATCCCCTCAATCTTGGCATGCTCGGCATGCATGGGACTGAGTATGCCAATTTCGCGGTCACCGAATGCGATTTCATGCTTGCCGTCGGGGTACGGTTCGATGATCGGGTGACCGGCAAGCTCGAGACCTTCGCCCCGCACGCGAAGATCGTGCACATCGACATCGACCCTGCCGAGATCGGCAAAAACAAGCCGGCCGATGTACCGATTGTGGGAGATGCCAAAACGGTGCTCAGGGACATCCTCGCACGCGTAAGCACACGGGATGCCGCTTCGCCATGGCTGCAGAAGATCGATGCCTGGAAGAAGAACCACCCGCTCCGGTATAATGACGGCGACGGACTCCACCCGCAGTTCATCATTCAGCAGCTGAGCGATCTCCTCGCTGGAGAGGGTATAATCGTGAGCGAAGTCGGACAGAACCAGATGTGGGCCGCCCAGTACTACTGCTTCAGGCATCCCCGCCAGTGGCTCTCGTCAGGCGGCCTCGGCACAATGGGATACGGGTTCCCTGCGGCGATCGGAGCGCACTTCGCTCGGCCCGACGAACAGGTCTTCGATATCGCCGGCGACGGGAGCTTCCAGATGAACATCCAGGAACTGGGGACGGTCGCACACTACAATATCCCGGTGCGCATTGCCATCCTCAACAACATGTACCTGGGGATGGTGCGCCAGTGGCAGGAGCTCTTCTACGACCGCCGTTATTCGTATACCGAGCTTCCTTCTGTGGATTTCGTGAAAATCGCCCAGGCATACGGTATTGAGGGCATGCGTGTGGAGTCCCGCGATGAGGTGCGTCCGGCCCTCCAGGCAGCGATCGATGCGGAGGGCCCCTTTGTTCTGGACTTCAGGATCGAGCGCGAGGAGAACGTGTTTCCGATGGTGCCGGCAGGAGCGGCGATCAATGAGATGATCGGGGGCCATCAGCAATGAAGGCCCACATGCTGAGTATCCTCGTGGAGAACAGGGCAGGTGTCCTGAGCCGTGTTGCAGGGCTTTTTTCACGGCGGGGCTTCAATATCGAGAGCCTTGCGGTGGGCGTCTGCGAAGAGCCCAACATGAGCCGGATTACGGTGGTCGCCTACGGGGACGATGCCCAGATCGAGCAGGTGAAAAAGCAGCTGAACAAACTGATCGACATCGTCAAGGTATCCGACATCACCTACCGTGACCACGTCGCCCGTGAACTTGCCCTCATTAAAGTCAATGCGGAGACGGGCGCCAGCAGGGCTGAAATCATGCAGATCGCGACGATTTTCAGGGCCAAGATCATCGACGTGGGCACCCGGACCGTGGTGCTCGAGGTTACCGGCGATTCCGAGAAGATCGATGCCCTGGAGAAACTTCTCCGCCATTACGGGATCAAAGAACTGGTCAGAACCGGAAGAATCGCCATTTTAAGGGGTTTGAAGACGGTAAAAAGTCAAAAACCCGAATAATTGTAATTTTTCATCGAGTTCATTCCAAAGAGCCATCTCGCCCGAATCGATTATGTTAATATGTAGCATGCTAACATATAGCACGATATTATGTTCGATCTGCCAATGATTACCACATCGCTCGTAGGAGGGGCGGTGCTGCTCGTTATTATCGTATTGCTGTTCTGGGGCCTCACATTCAGGGAGGATGCATAAATGGTTGAGATGGTGACTCTCGGGGTCATCGTGCTCTACTGCGTCCTGCTGATCGCCATCGGGAGCTGGGCCTCAAAGAAAATCCATAATTCGGAAGATTACATCCTTGCGGGCAGGTCCCTTGGATTCTGGGTATTCACCATCCTCATCGTTGCATCCATCTGTAGCGGGATGACGCTTCTCGGTGTGAGCGGACTTGGGTATGCGGCCGGATGGCCGACGATCTGGGAGCAGATCTTCGTCCCCCTTGCTGCGGCATTCGCCATCATCGTCTTCGGCGTGAAACTCAACCATGTCGGAAAGCTGGAAGGGTACATGACCATCCAGGACTACTTCGCCCACCGGTTCGAAAGTCCGAAGGCATTGCGGGGGCTCAGTGCCGTCGCCGGCATCGTCGTCTCGCTGATCTACCTCATCGGGCAGTACACGGCAATCAGCATCATCCTTGTCTGGCTGTTCGCCATACCGCACTGGCAGGCACTGCTCATTGCCGGAATCGTGATCACCCTCTACACCACCATCGGAGGGCTATACGCCGTTTCCTGGACCACGCTCTTCCAGGGAGGAATCCTTATCCTGGGCGTGATCATCATGGCGCCGCTCGTCATCTTAAAAGCGGGCGGTCTCACCAGCATCAACGGAGCACTCGCCACAATCAACCCGAACTTCGTCCAGCCTTTCATGCCCGCGGGCGCTCCCGCCTTTACCCCTGAATTCCTGATGTCATTCGGTCTGCTGCTCGTAATCGGGCTGGCATGCGCCCCGCATGTCATCAACAATGTGCTTGCCGCAAAAGAGGCGAAATATTTCCGGTGGTCGCCGATCATTGCATTCGTGATCTATGCAGTGATCATGTTTCTGGTCAAGTTCACCGGGTTTGCCGGCCGTGCGCTCGTTGAAGCCGGGACCATCGCCCTCCCCGAGACCGTCAATGCGCAGGATTTCATCCTGGTCTACAGCATCCAGTCGGTTTCCACCAGTGTGTTCGTATGGGCGATATTCGCCGTCATCGTGCTTGCCGCGGTGATGTCCACCACGGATCGGCTGATGCTCACCGTGGGCACCATGTTCGGCTGGGATATATACCGCAACATTCTGCGGCCTTCTGCCTCGGACAAAGAGGTGCTCACGGTCAGCAAAATCTCTGTCGTGGTTGCGGCAGGGGGCACGCTCCTCCTGGCGGTGAATCCGCCGTCCATGCTGGCATGGCTGATATGGATGGGCATCGGCGTGATGCTTGCTACCTTTGCCGTTCCACTTCTCGCCGGGCTCTACTGGAGAGGGGCAACCCGGGAAGGGGCCATCTCGAGCATGGCTCTCGGGCTGGTGGGGGCAGGGGCGTTCGGCTACTGGCACCAGTACGTCGCCCCTCTGCCGGTGCATTTCAGCTTCTACGCTCTGGCACTCTCCTTCGGGGCAATGGTGATCGTCAGCCTTCTCACCGCAAAAAACACTCCCGACATCCTCGATTCCACCTGCACGGGCTGGTTTATCCAGCCGAAATGATCTTTTTTCAGGCCGGTCGGCCGTTGAAATTGAACACTTTTTTATGAGCCTGTGCCGAAGATAGTATCGTGAAATGGGCAATTTTGGGCGGCGGGCTGACCGGAATCACTCTTGCGAGGCTTCTGGCGGAAATGGGTGAAGAAGTCGTGGTTCTCGAACGCGATGCTGAAATCGGGGGCCTCTGCCGTTCGAGATCACAGGAAGGGTTCACCTTCGATATCGGCGGGTCCCATATCATATTCAGCAGGGATCAGGAAGTTCTCTCGTTCATGCGCGACGTGCTCGGGGATAACCGCGATGAGCGCCACCGGAACACCAAAATATTCTATAAGGGGAATTTTGTGAGATATCCCTTTGAAAACGGGCTTTCCGACCTGCCGAAAGAGGATTGCTTTTTCTGCATCAACGAATATATCCGCACCCTGATCGCGGTCGAAAAAGGGGAGATCGCCCCGCCTGAAAATTTCCGCGAGTGGATCTACTATACCTTTGGCAGGGGGATTGCCGAGCTTTACATGGTGCCGTACAATGAAAAGATCTGGAACTATCCTGCAGAGAAGATGTCGATGCACTGGGTGGACGGGCGTATTCCACGTCCTCCGGTGGAGGATATCGTCAAATCTGCCATCGGCATCGAGACCGAGGGATATACCCACCAGGCTGTCTTCTCCTATCCCGTCCATGGGGGCATTGAAGCGCTGGTCAGGGCGATGGCCGGGCCCGTAGAGGATGCGATCGTCACGGGATTTGAGGTAAAGTCGGTCAGGCCTGAGGGGGACAGGGTTATCGTGAGCAATGGCGTGGAATCGATCGAAGCCGACCGGTGCGTCTCCACCATACCCATCCAGCACCTCCTTTCCTGCATGAACGATGTTCCTGCCGCCTGCAGGGAGGCCTGCGAATGGTTGCGCTACAATTCCCTCATCTGTGCGTGCATCGGCATTGAGGGGGATATTCCGGATTACTCCTGGCTGTACGTCCCCCAGACCGAACTCGGGCTCTTCAACCGCATCTCGTTCCCCTCGAACTACAGCACAAAAGTCGCCCCGGGGGGCTGCTCGTCAATCCTGGCGGAGATCACCTGCAACGAGGGAGATGCCATATCGACGCTCTCTGATGACGAGGTCGTCGCACAGGTGGTGGAGGGGCTCGTCAACATGGGACTCATCGAGAGCGCAGAACGTGTCGTCTACCATGCGGTGGAACGTGAGGAGTTCGCCTACGTGGTCTACGATCTCGAGTATCTGGACAATGTTGAGGCTGTCCGAACCTATATCAGGGATCAGGGGATCGATCTGGTGGGAAGGTTTGCCGAGTTCGAATACCTGAACATGGATGCATGTATCCGCAGAGCGTTCGATTTCGTGAAGGCCCTATGATAAATGTCAATTTTTTTGTCGAGGATATGCTTTTCTTCAAGTACGTTGGCTGCTCCACCGCCGCAAAAACACTGTACAAAGCGTTGCTGCGGGGACAGTCCGTCGATGTGAGTTACAATGGGATGAGCCACACCTTCGATGTGGTGCACTACCATACCTTCGGCCCGCTCGCCCTCTCCAATGAAAAACTGAACCGCGGGTGTTCTGTGCTCACCGCGCATTCTACCCCCCGCGTCAACGAGGACAATGTCGCCTTTCACAATGTCATCAATTCGCTCTACCCCAAAATCTACCGCTCTTTCGACCATATCATCACCATTTCTGAAAGCTGCCAGCAGGAGATCGAGGAGATGGTCCCCGGTGTGCCCACGACGCTGATCCCGAACGGCGTGGACAGGGAGATGTTCGCGTATGACGGACAAAAAGCGCGTGAGTTCAGGGAGACCTACGGTATCGGGGAAGAAAAACGAATTGTTCTTACCGTTGCCCAGCAAACGCCGAGAAAAGGGATTTATGATGTGATGGAGCTTTCATCGCGGTTTCCTGACATTCTCTGGGTATGGGTGGGTGGGTTTCCTTACGGGATGGGCTCGAAGGATTACTTCAAGATACAGCAGATGAAGAAGAAATGCGGGGAAAATATGATATTCACCGGATTTGTCCCCGACATCGTCTCCGCGTACAGCGCCGCCGACATCTTTTTTATGCCGTCGCATGCCGAAACTTTCGGGCTCGTGAACCTTGAGGCGCTTTCCTGCGGCCTTCCTGTCGTTGCAAGGGATATTCCGGAATTTCGAGAAATTTTCGGGGAAAATATGGCGTATTTTGGAAATATTGATGAAGCTGCCGGGCAGATAGCTGATGAACGTGCGCTCCACGCCCTTGCTGCAAGGGCGCGTGCATTTACAGAGCAGTTTGATATCCGGCGTATTGCGGATCAGCACATCGCACTCTACAGTGAACTGGTGGAGTCATGATTTCGGTAATCGTTCCAACCTACAATGAAGAGGAGAACATTGAGAGGTGTCTCTCCTCCCTCTGCACCCAGACCCTCCCCCGTGATACCTATGAGATCATCGTCGTGGACGGCAATTCCCAGGACAGGACAAGGGAGCTTGCGGCACCGTTCGCGGACAGGGTTGTCATCCAGACCAGCGAGAAGGTGGGCGGAGCGCGCAATGACGGTGCGAAGATAGCCCGCGGCACCATCATCGCCACGACCGATGCCGACTGCATCATCCCCGAAAATTGGCTGGAGGAGATAGAGCGCTCCTTTGCCCGTGAAGATGGCATCGTTCAGCTCTACGGGTACGTATACGCCATCGAAGAGGGCATCAAACATAAAATGTCCCTGCATCTCGCCAACCTCTTTTCCAGGCTCGGGTACCTGACCGGCACCATCTACTATACGCTCGGGTGCAATACCGCGTTTGACAGGGAAACCTTCTTTGAGGCAGGCATGTATCGCTGCATCGATGCCGGGGACGATCTCGAAATTGCCCGGAGAATGAAGCATTTCGGTCGGGTGGTGCTCAATCCAAACATGAAGGTTGGATTTTCCATGCGGCGGTATGAACAGTTCGGCACATTGAAATCGCTCTGGGAATGGATCTATATCGTGGCGAAGGGTGGGGAGTCTGCAAAATACTCATATGCACAGCGGGAATACAAAAAATAGCCCATTTTTTCAATTTAGGCAATATGTATTTCCCGAGGGCGGATCGGAACTAAAATTTATGCTCGTTTTTAATGTATACCCAGCATGGTATGGATAAAATCATTAAAAGATGATTATGTGAATGTCGAAAATATCATCTCCATCACCTCTGATCAACGATCAAATTCCATTGTTGCAGTGGTCGGCTACAAGGATGTGCGCCTCCAGCATGTCATATACCACAGCAGGGCGCTTGATGACGTGCTCCAGGGCAAGGCCCCCCGCAGTGAAAATGAGGTCATCGAGAAAATTATCTGCTGCATAGAAGAGGCGAAAGAACCTGGAAATCCGAAAATACTCGATTTCGAAACGCTTTTATCTGATTTTTAACTGCCCTTTTTCCATATTCCCGTGTTCATTCCGCACGCCTGGATTCGATTATGCTGCGGAGTGATTTCGCCCGCTCGTTTTCGGGATCGAGCGCAAGCGTTCTCTCTATGCAGCGAAGTGCCTGAAGATAGTTGCCCTGGTAGTAGAAGGAGATGGCCTTGTTGGTATAGATTACAGGAAGGTCGGGATCGATGCGCCGGGCAAGGTCGAAGCATGTGTGCGCTTCCTGGTAGTTTCCTGCTTTGTTGAGCGCAATTCCTTTATTGATCATTGCGGAGAGCGATTGTTGGTCGCGTTTCAGCGCCCGGTCATAGCACCGGATCGATTCCCGGAAATTTTGCAGCCCGTAGTGTGCAAGACCGTTCATCACCCAGAGGGAGACGGAGTTCGGATCGAGATCGAGCGCTTCCCTGCAGCATATGAGGGCTCTCTGGAAATCTCCCATTCTGAGCAGGACTTTGCCTTTGTTTTTCAGTGCCTTGATATGCATCGGATCGATCCGGAGTGCCTGATCGAACGATTGAACCGCAGCCTTGAAGTGCTCGGAACCGGCGAGCACGATGCCCCTGCTGGTCCACACGTTGGCATCCCGGGGATTGTGCTTGAGTGAGAGATCGTAGCATTGCAGCGCCTCATCATAGCGCCCTATCTTTGAATAGCTGTTTCCCTGGTGATAGAGGTCGAGGGCAAAAAACAGGCGTTTTTTGGGATGAATTTTTTCCAGGATCCGCATGGGATGTGTGCATATAATATTTTTATAGTATTATACTTTTGTGTGGAATACTTTTGCGGCGCTCCACGACCCTGCATAAGAAGGAAAATGAATAGAAATTGTGTAATGCATTCGTCGTCCTTCAGCCGCTGCGAGGCGCTGGTGATGAGCTTTGAAGAATACATTCATCCGGGGGAGGATAGGCGTGGAAGCATCCTGTGCGCGGGGGGCGTCGGTCATTCCATCAGTTCGTAACTGCTTACCACCACCGGTCCCTTCAGGGTATCCAGCACCCGTTCGAGGAGAAACCCCTCCCTCGCAGGGTGGGTATGCTCGAATGTCGCCCTGATCGCAATGGAGACACACTGCACCGCCCTGTCGAGTGCGATGGGGAGGCTGTCGCCCTGCAGGATGCTGCCCACGACGACAATGGCGAACGCATCGCCGGTGCCCGGATAATTGGCAGGAATATAGTCGCAGGCGACCTTCCAGAACCTCCCGTCTGTACGGTCATACGCGAGCACCGAGGTGCGTTTCTTTTATGTCGGCTCCGGCACGCTGGTCACGATGATGGTCCCGGCCCCATGTCACTGAGCCGGAGTATCCAGTCCCTGACTTCCTGCTCACCGACATCCTGCCGGTAGGGCTCATCGAGCAGAAACGCTGCTTCAGTCAGGTTTGGGGTGATGATGTCCGCGTCATGGATGTAACTTCGCATGTGTTCCACCATCTCCCGGTGATGGGTCCGTAGGTGGACCCGCTGTCCCCCATAACGGGGTCGATCACGACGAGCTGATCCTCGTTCGGCCTGGTGGCGATGAAGTCGGCGACCCCATCTGCTTTGAAGACCCGAGAAACCCGCTATAAACCGCATCGAACACGATACCGAGCTGCTTCCAATGAAGGATGCACATTTCCATGAATGCCGTGAGATCCTCGAAGCGGTAATCGGTAAATCCCCCGGTATGGGTCGAGACCACTGCGGTGGGAAAGGGGCAGACCTGTACTCCCATCGTGGAGAGAATGGGGATCACCAGAGTGAGCGATGTACGCCCGAACCCTGACAGATCATGGACAGCGGCGACCCTCGGCACCTGCGATTTCTGTAGCATTGCATATCACGATGATCAGTATGTGTCCCCCTTTACCGACTTCAATTCGTCGTATGCAGGCGCCTGCTCCGGCATGTTCCCGTGAACACACACCTTTTTACCTTTTCGAGTACTACGATCCGGCATGGGCGGAGAAGAGAGCGCCGTAGTGGTCGTTGCCCGGCTTATGGAACTCGCCGCACGGACCGCTCCCAAAGGAAAAGGAACCGATGTCCTCGTCACCAGGATCCTCACGGGGGACGAACTCGGCACGCTTGCCCGGGCAATGCGGGAATTCGGAGAACAAAAGGGCTATTCTTTTTTTCTTCGTGACGCGGCAAATATCGAGGAAAGCGACGCCTGCCTGCTCATCGGGGTGAAGGGGAAGGTTCACCCCGGCCTGAACTGCGGAGGGTGCGGGCATGCCACCTGCGATGAAATGCTCGCCGCCCGCGGAACCTCTCCCGGGGAAGGATCACCGTTTTCTGGCCCGAATTGCGTGATACGCATGGCCGATATCGGGATTGCACTCGGCTCGGCGGTGAAGACCGCCAGCATCCACAATGTGGACAACCGGATCATGTATTCGGGGGGAGTAGGAGCGCTGAACCTCGGGTGGCTGGAGGATTCCACGGTCGCTTACGCCGTCCCCCTCAAGGCATCAGGCAAAAATATCTTCTTTGACCGTACACACTGAAACACAGTGCAGGATTGATGACCATGCCGAAAATGAAAATCAGGGGCGGGGACCTGGACCTGGTGGAATACGATTTTCATCCGTTCCATCCAGGTGAGTGCATCAAGACACTGGGGTTCGAAGAGAACTACGATCTCGTCCCGGTACCCGGAACGGTGATGACAACCGCACCTGCCCGTATTCATCTGACCGTTCTCGATATGAACCGTTTTGCCCCTGACAGGCCGGGTGGCGGCGGGATAGGGTTCGCCATCCAGGTATATTGCACCGCGGAGGTTGAATGCACCTCCTCGGGGTTTGAGATCGATTATGCCCGTGAACCCATAATCCGGCATTTTGTGGAGGTATTCAGGCATACCGTCGGATACGAAGGTGGCTTTCGGATAAAGGCGAGGGACCATGAACACAAGCATGTGGGCCTCGGGTCGACCAGCACCGTTCTCGTGGCGGTTGCGCAGGCGATGAATGCCGCCCTCGGATCGCCCCTGACAGACCAGCAGATCCGGCTTCTGATCGGGCACAACTACGTGGAAGAGACGCTTGACGGCCAGATAACCCCCGGGTTCGAGACAGGGGTGGGCCCTGCGGTCGCCACTTACGGGGGGATGGCGGTTATGGGCGATGAACTGACGCTGGTGTCCCAGAGGCCCTTTGCCGAAGGGAAAAACGTTATCATTGCCATTCCTCCAAGCGATATCTCTTCGGCCGGAGAGCGGGAGTTCGATCTCCTCATGAACAGGGCCCGGTCGCTCGATTACCGTGACCGCGAGCTCAAGGCGTACCTTATTCTCATGGACCTCGTGCCCGCACTCGAACGCAACGACCTCGAACGGATCGGGGATATTGTGTGGGAGATCGAGTTTCGGGGTTCGAAGCGAGCTGAGGTCGAGCATCACAGCTTCGCGATCTACCACTATATGAGCAAAATCAGGGACGCGGGATTCGAATTCGTGGGAATGAGTTCTGTCGGCCCCTCCCTCGCCATCGTAACCGAAAGAAGCGTGGAGGAGACGGGAGAGTTCCTCAGATCGATCGGCCTTGAGATGGCGATCACCACACGGGTTGACAACCGGGGCATACAGATCGCCTATTCTCCCGAATAGACCCCGCGCATCGACGGTGATCGACACGGGCATGTCCCGGGCCGAACCTCGCATTATATTTATTCTCCAATAATTATAAAAAATAAGGCGCCGTTATTCTCGTCGATGCACACGCCCCTGCAGTCGATTTTTCTCGCCGGAATTATCGCGCTCTTCAGCCTTGATATTCTTCTCTCGCTCTTCGGTGTTCTTTTTTCCACATGCTTCTTTGAGGTCAATCCCCTCTTTGCACCCTTTGTCGATACCCCCGCCCTCTATGTCATGCTCCTGTCCATCCCGAAAATCGCGCTCCTCTGGGGATTTGTGCGTATTTCGGAATGGTTCAATACGACCATGCAGACCGCACTGTACGGATCCGTGGTCTGCACCACCGCATTCACCATCCAGCTGGTGTATGTGGGCTGGCTGTTCGGGGTGAATTTTTACGGCTGAAAAAAAGGGATACCTAGCGTTTGTTGATGACGTAGGCATTCATCGTGCCGAGAGGATGGATTGAAACCTCGCCAAGGCCGGAGAGAAATTCCTCGAGCCATGCGAGATCGACAGGGGTGTAGGATGAGGTGCCATGCAGTTCTTCGAATCCCTCTGCGGTGAATTCGGCGATGACCATCCGTTCGTAGACCACCCTGAAGAGCTCGCGCAACACGGCTTCCCGCTGGTCGACGGGAATGTGGTGGAGCACGCAGAAACAGATGCCGATGTCGAATGTTTCGTCACCATAGGAGAGGTCGGCGGCGTTTTCCTGTTCGAAGCTGATCTTTTCGGTCACCCCGTACCTTTCCGCCTCCCGTTCGGCCTCCTCAAGCGCTACGCTCGAAACGTCAACAGAGGTCACGTAACAGTCGTGCTTTGATACCGCAAGCCGTGCAAACGGTCCGGCCCCGATGTCAATGATTTCCTTCTCCTCGACCTGTGCAAGCTGGAGCACCTGCTCCCGTTCCCGTATGAATGACACATCTTCGCTCATGATTCTTCAAGCATCCTGTCGATTGCCCGTGCAGCCCGCTGTGCTGCCTGCTTTGCCGCTCCCATCGCCCATATCACGGTCGCAGCGCCCGTGGCGACATCGCCTGCCGCATAGACGCCGGAAAGCGAGGTTTTGCCCTCGCCATCCACCTCCACATTCCCCTTTCTCCCGATCGCAAGACCGGGAATGAGGTGGATGAGGAGGGGATTCGGTCCCTGGCCGATGGCTTCGATCACTGCATCCACGTCGAGGGAGAAGGTGCTCCCCTCGATGGGACGCGGCGTCGGCCGTCCGCTCTGGTCCGGCTCGCACATCTCCATGCGGACGCACTCGATGCCGGTCACCGTCGGCCCGCCGAGGATCCGCACCGGATTGGCACAGGTCAAGAATTCTATGCCCTCCTCTTTTGCATTCTCGATCTCCGCCGCTCTTGCGGGGAAATCCTCCTCGCGCCGCCGGTAGATGAGAAAGACGCGCGCCCCCAGCCGCCGGGCGACGCGGGCGGCGTCCATCGCCACATTTCCTGCACCCACGACGGCGACGCGGCTCGCACGCACCACCGGGGTGTCGAAGTCGGGGAACCGGTCGGCGTGCATCAGGTTGACGCGGGTGAGGTACTCGTTGGCCGAGTACACCCCGTTAAGGTTATCGCCCTCAATCCCCATAAAATAGGGCAGTCCTGCCCCCGTGCCCAGCACCACGGCATCGAACGCCAGCAGTTCGTCCACCGAGACACTCCTGCCCACGAGATGGTTGAGTTTCAAATCGACACCGAGTGCGAGCACCTGCTCGATCTCGCGTGCCACGACATCCTTGGGGAGGCGAAACGACGGAATCCCGTAGGTGAGCACGCCCCCCGCCTCGTGCAGGGACTCGAAGATGGTGACCGAATGTCCCGCCCGGGCGAGCTCGGCCGCGGCAGTAAGCCCTGCCGGGCCGGATCCGACGACCGCGACCCGTTTTCCCGTGGACGGGGCCACCTCGGGGAGCTCGACGCCGTGGTCGTACTCCCAGTCCGCCACAAACCGCTCGAGGGAGCCGATGCTGACCGGCTTGTCCTTGATGCCCAGAATGCACACCCCTTCGCACTGTGTCTCCTGGGGGCAGACACGGCCGCAAATGGCCGGGAGCATATTGTCCTGCTTGATGGTGCGGGCCGCCTCACGGAAGTTGCCCGCGGCGACGTCTGCGAGAAACCCGGGGATATCGATAGTGACCGGGCACCCCTCGACGCATTTGGGTTTCTTGCACTGCAGGCACCGGGCCGCCTCGGCGACGGCCTCCTCGGCGGAAAGCCCCTGGTCCACCTCGCGGAAGTCCTGTATCCTCTCGGATGCGGGACGTTTACTCATGGCGGGCGCCCCCCTCTCCGCACCGGCAGGTGTGTTCATGGTAGCGTCCCATGGATTCCTGCTCCTGGGCCGTGTAGATCCTCTGCCGCTGCATCAACTCGTCGAAATCAACCTCATGGGCATCGAATTCAGGCCCGTCCACGCAGGCGAATTTCGTCTCGCCCCCCACCGTGACACGGCATGAGCCGCACATCCCGGTGCCGTCGACCATGATGGGGTTGAGGCTGACAAATGTCTTGACGCCGTAGGGCCTGGTGGCGCCCGAGGTGATCTTCATCATGATGGCGGGACCGATGATCCAGACGGCATCCAGCGTATCCTCGGCGAGCCGTTGTTTGAGGATATCGGCAGGAAATCCGTGGAACCCCTTGCTCCCGTCGTCGGTGCAGACGACGAGCTCATTGCAGACGGCGCGCAACTCGTCTTCCAGAATGAGCAGGCTCTCGTTCCGTGCGCCGATGACGCCGATAACCTTGTTGCCCGCTCTTTTCAGCTCCTGTGCGATAATCGGGGTGCAGGCGATGCCCACCCCACCGCCGATCACCATGCAGGTGCCGTACTGTTCTATCTCGCTGGGTTTGCCGAGCGGCCCGGCAACATCCCTGATGGCGTCCCCCGCACCGAGCGAGGAGAGCTGGGTGGTGGTCTTTCCCACCGCCATGAACACCACGCGGACGAGGTCTCCTTCGACTGCGGAGATGGTGAGGGGGATGCGCTCCCCGTGCTCGTCGATTCTCAGCACCACGAACTGCCCTGCCCTGGCATGGCGGGCCACGTGGGGTGCCGTTATCCAGAATTCAAAAATCTTGTCTGCAATCTCTGTTGCGCGTGCTATTGCGTACAATTCGGTCACTCCATTCCGGGAAAAAAGTCATATTGGTATGCAGAAGGTCTGTTTTCTCTATCGCTCACGGTCCATCGGTCATCCATCTGGTCGTATCTCTCTCTCCAGATAAGTTTCTCCTCTCAATGGAAAGAAGTTTACTACGCTACACCCGGTTATGCGCCGGGAACGCAGGAGAATATGCCGTCATGGGACACATCAGTCCTCAACGGCACGTTTTTGCACTTTCCGGACTTTTACCGCAACACCCCGGGATGAACGGCGCATTTCATCGGCACCCATCGCAGCCTTGCCGGTTGCGAAGGCTCTCCTGCCGACCACGAATACCTCATCTCCTTCCCGTATGGCGTCGTCGGCATCGATCACGCCCGGTGCCAGGATATCACCCTGCGGGATGAAGTCGTCGATCACCACGCGGTAGCAGTCACCGAGCACCTTCCAGCCGGCAAAGGTCGGGCGGAAGAGCCCTGTCGACGCATCGATGCTGAACACCTGTTCCCTTCCCCGCACCACGATGCGGCGCCATGGCTTGCCCCTCACCTGCAGATCCTTTGTCGGGATATCGACATCAAACTGCCAGGATACCGTTCCTTTGATTGGATCAGGTCGTATGGTGCGCTCGCCCTCGAGGGCTTCGGCAAGACGTTCCAGGGAGGCGGGGTCGGTCGGATGGCCGCGACAGGTCTCCTTGAGCTCGATACCTGCCGTTTCCGCGGCTTCCCGTGCGATCTCCATGCTCCCCCCCTCGAGATGAGCGACGACCCGTGCGTAGCCATGGCGTTCCAGGTAACGGGCAATGGTCGATGCGATGATGAACCGCTCTTCCCGGTCCCAGTACCCGCTCACCGGAACATCGTAATGGGCTGCAGGGTAGACCGCCTCCAGCTCCCGGGGGACGAGCCCCAGAGGCGAGGTGAGGATGAGCTCGTGGCCCCGGTTCCTGATTGCGCCCTGGAATTTCCTGTGGCTCTGGGACATCGAGTAGGGTTTTTTTGCAGAACATGGCAGGAGTACCGCCACATCGGTCCGCGTGGGAATAAAACGGTCCACGACACGCTCGCCAAACCGGACGACCTCGGGCCGCTTGAGCGATTCGCCGGATGCGGCCTTGAGCGTCCCTTCCCGCGCCACGGGTGCGTGTGGCTCGATGAACTCGTAGCGGGCATCGAAAAGCCGGAGGGCGGCCACAAGGGGTACGCGGCTGCGGCACCGCCCTTCGATGAACTCCCGCAGCGTCCCCATGGCGATCATCTTTTTCGCAAGAGCGATCTCTTCCGCGAGTGCGTTGCGGTTGTGCTCCCCCAGATCGCCTGACCTGCACCCGGCACAGGAGCAGGTGCCCGCATCCATCCACTCATCTGCCGGGAACTCGCCTTCCGTCGTGCAGAACAACCCTTGTGCGGTTTTCAGGTCCACTCCCTTGAAATCAAAGAGATCGAAGCCTGAATATACGAGAAAGGCGACTGTCGAAGGGAGGGCCGCCGCGGGAGCGTACCAGATTGTGTCGGGTGGGTGCTGTCGTTTCAGTGTCCGCAGCATATCCACGAACACAACGGGGTTCTCCATCACGGTGTGCCAGTTTTCCACCATGACGCAAGATCCCGAAGATGCGCTTTCCGCAGATCGCGGGTGTATTGCGGCAAGATCGCGGTAGTGGTGGAGATAGGTTGCGGTGAAGGATTCTCCCGCCAGAAGCGGCACGTTGGTGTGCCGTACCGTGCCGAGCTCGGGAAAGACATGCTCTGCATCAACAGCTGCGGGCGAGGATATCTTCACCCCGTCGCGTTCAAAAACACCGGTGCGGGCCAGAATGTCCCGCTTTTTTGCTTCAAAGAATGACAAATCCTTCCTCCTGCGCACTCAGCGCGTCTGCCACGACCGCCTTCCAGCGGTCCTCGCACTCGATCTCAAACGCGGTCCCCGGGTGCGACGTGATGAGGGAGGCGATCCCCGCACAGCCTGCCCTGACCATCTCCTCGTCCCATTCCGGGATTTCGGTCTGCCCCACCGGAAAGGTCTCTGCCAGAGCCGCCGGATACGGGCCGAACGGCGGCCTAAATGAGAGTACGTCCTCTCGGCTGCGTCCTTGCTGCTCATCGATCACGATACGTACCCGCGATCCGAGCGCAATCCGGCCGATCCGTGCATGGTAGCGCATGACTTCCGAACGCCTGCAGCTCTCGCTTCCCCGGTAGAAGAACCGCCGCTTCGAGGCGCGATCCTGGTGCTCCAGGCGATCGCCGTAGTTGAGAAGCGTCCGGTAGCCGTTCAGGAGCCGGGGATGGTTCCTGCAGCGGTCATCGACCAGCTCCCACAGGGTGCCGTCCTGGATGGCCTGGCGTATCCGTTCGATCTCCGCGAGGGAGACGTGGAGGTTGTGGAGTGCGAGCAGGCGCTCCCTGTCGGGCGCTTTCTGCAGCTCCTGCGCCGTGTGGGAGCGGCACACCGCACAGGCGCAGGGCAACCCGTTCAGTTCATCGAGTTTCATGCTCCCCCTGGGGGTCATGTATCGTCCTTCACGGGCATAGAGTGCGTATGCAGCCGAATCGAACACATCGCATCCCATCGCCACGGCGAGCGCGAACATGGAGGGGTGGCCGGCGCCGAAGAGATGGACGCATGCGGCAGGTGACAGCCCCTGCTTTGCGGCCATCACCACATGGACGAGGTCGCTGTACCGGTAGGTTTCCATCAGGGGCACGACCGCGCCGATCGGGCAGAACGGGGTGGCGAATTCCCTGATCATCTTCCCGGCCCTGCGGCGGAGATCACCGAACCGCCCGCCCTGCACGGGGGTGGCAAGGTGCCCGGACGAAACTTCGCCAAGCGCCTCGCCGATGCGCGCGCAGGTGACCTCGAGGTCGGATTGCGCTTTCTCGTAGTCTGCATCGGGTGGCGTGGCGATGTCAAGGGGGACGATAATCTCGCTTCCGATGGCTTTCTGGAAGCGGATCGTTTCAAGGTTGCCGATATCGACATCGCCGTAGACCGACTGCTGGAATGCCCCGGAATCGGTCATGATTACACCGTCGAAATCCAGAATTGCATGGAGCCCTTCCGTGAGCGCACGCTCCCTGAATTCCTCGCTTTTGTAAAAAATATAGGCGTTGGTGATGATGGCCTCGACGCCCATCTCCTGCATCTCGGACGGCTGTATGATCTGGATGTGGGGATTGATCACCGGAAAAAGAAAGGGGGTCTTTACGGTTTTTTCGCCCACACGGAGCCTGCCGGCCCGCCCGGCAATATCTTTCTGGAGTACTTCAAAGTGTATGGCCATGGTTACCGCTGTTCTGTAAATATTTGCCCCTCAAAGACCATAACTTCAGTCTCTTCGCGCTGCCAGTATCCGGGGGGGAGGCCAGCTTTGATACAGGTGTGATCGAGAAATGTCGTGCTGTCCCATCCGTATTCCGTGGCGACCTGGGGCAGCAACAGGCCCTGGCAGCCGAACCCGGTAATGATAATGCCGTGCCTTCCCACCTCGATCTCCTTTCCCCGCTCGCAGGCATCACAGGAGAGCCGCAGGGGAGAGGTAAGGACGGTCACCTCGATGGTGAGAACCGCAAGTTCGTCGACGGTCACGGGAGGAAAGCGTGGATCTTCGGTTGCCGCGGCGACTGCGGCCGAACGTATTGCTTTTTCAAGTGGATACACCGGGTAGGGAAAGCCGATGCAGCCCCGCAATTCATTGTTTCGCTTCAGGGTGACGAATACCCCGCGTTGTTCAGAAAATACAGGAGGCAATGTGATGGGTTCTTCAGGTTCAAGGGCGATCGCCTTGTTGAGTGCGCGCCGGGCCAGCGAGAGTGCGAGCTCACCCTCCTTCTCTGTCAATGCAACCATTAAGATAATTATCGAACCGACCAAATATAATATGAGAGGGAGAGTGCGGCCGACGGTGGCGCATGCGCTGCTGAGGAAAGTCCCCCCACCCTCCGGACACGCAGCCGCATGCAAGTGCGGATGGCGAGAGTCATGGCTCTGGCACAGAAACGACACGCCCCACTGCCAGTAATGATGCGACCGAGCCCGAAAGGGCGAGAAGCGCGTATGCGCAAGATAACTCGCTGAGCGTATCAGTGGGAATCGCTGGAACGGTGAATCCCTGCGGGTGCAAACCAGAACAGGACATATGGATCGTCCGGAATCCGTCCGGGTATGGCGCAAAGCTGAATGCCGCAATGAACAGAAGGGGGCTTACTCCTCCCACTCATGATGCTGCTCTATTTTTCCATAAATCGTGCATTATATTAATAAGGTAATATCACCAACAGTAATGCAATGCAGATACCTACGCCAGCTGAGCTGAAGTCAAAGCGGGTGATGCTCGGGTTGCGGCAGTCGGACGTGGCGAAGGCTGCGTCCATAAGCCAGTCCATGGTCGCCCGCATCGAGGCAGGCACAGTGGATCCCAGAGTGAGCACGCTTACCAAGATCGTCGAAGTTCTCAAAAAGGCAGAACGTTCTGCAATAACCGCCGTCGATTTCATGCATACCCCGGTACTGAGTGTCGCGCCCGCAGATACCGTTACAAAAGCCGTTGAGATTATGGAACACAATAGCATCTCCCAAATTCCCGTGATCGAGGACGGGGTGCCGGTGGGATGCATCTCCGAAACCGCCATCATAAACGCTATCGAGGAAGGAAGGCTCCAGAAGCACCATATCAACATGGTGAAGGATTTTATGGAGGAGGGCTTTCCCACCGTCCCGCCTTCGGTGGATATCGACAGCGTGGTCCACATCCTCCAGCATCATCATGCGGTGCTCGTGGTGGAAAAAGGAAAAGTAATCGGGGTGATCACCAAGCACGACCTGATATCGCTCGTCCTCTGACCTCAGATGAGCGAGACCAGATCCCGCAGCACTTTTGCGGGGTCATCGGCTTTGACGACGCCGGATGCCAGCAGTACGCCCGAGGTCCCGAGATCGAGTGCGATTTTGATGTCCTCGCCCGTGCTGATCCCCGCACCGGTCAGCACCTTCACCTCAGGGTTCACCGCGTGCACGGCCTCCACCGAGCCTTCGATGATACCGGGGTCCGCCTTGGAAACCGAAACCCCCGTCCCGATCAGCTTGGGGGGTTCGATGGCGATATAGTCCGGGGCGAACGAAGCGGCTGCGGCACTTGTGAGAGCGTTGTTGGTGCAGACGACCGTCTCGAGGTGTGCGGCTTTTGCAGCCTCGACTGCGGCCTGAATATCCGCAAGGGTGAGCCGCCGTTCGGAATGGTTGATGAGGGTCCCGTGGGCCCCCGCAGCCCTCACCGCTCCGGCGAGCACATGTCCGGTGTGGGCTCCAGGCGCCACGCCGTCCACATGCTGTGCATATACGGGTATCCGGAAGTGGTTGCTCATGGGGTGGATCTCCATATAATTCGGGGCCACGCCTATCCTCACCCCGCTCTCCCCGGAGACTTCCTCTGCAGCGACAGCAATACGGTGGGCGTTTTGCCCGAAGCCTTCATTGTAGACCTTGAGATTGATAATGATCAGGGGTGCGCTCATGCCATTCAACTCAGGAGTATACTTCGCGCTTTTTGTTATCTATCTTTCTGCTCCTGCATCAGGAGCGCTGTCCCGGAAATCAGGCTGAATCTGGTGGCATTTGGCGCGTATGCACGAAAAGAAGAGGGGAAGGGATCCGAACGGTTCCTCCGGTCAGGAAAAGCGCCATCAATGCGGGGTGGGCAGAACGGGAAGATCCGCTCTTACTTTCCACCCTTTTTGATCTTTATCAGATCGCCGAAAGTCGTGGTGAGTTTGCCGCCCGTCTCTGTGGAAAGATCCCCGGTCGACGTATCGAGAAGACTGATCCCGAGAATCTGTTCGAGTTTCTTTCTCACATCATCCTCCGGGATCAGGTCGCCTTTCTCGATCTTCTTTATCAGAAGCTCTTTTTCCTTGAGTTTCATGGCGAGGTCTTTCTGGCTCCACCCTTTCTGCATACGGGAGTTGCGAACACGGTCGGAGTAATCGTCGACAATCTCCCCCTCCATCATATCAAAAATATCGCGCGATCGTCTTCGTGGAGGAGAGGCCGGGGCTCCGGGTGTCCTTTTCTGCGCACTGGTGCGCGCAGGCGGGCGGTGCACTTCGGTCCCCAGCCGTGCGCACTGGCCGCAAACCCGCAGCTCTGCACCTTCGATACGGACAATTTTTGGGGCTCCTCGAATTTTAGCCCCACACAATTCACATTGCATGTCAATCTGCAAACATCTTTATAGTCATTTATACCTATATATCTATTTGAGGAGACAAATGGGAGAAAAGCCCAAACACACTCCGGATTCTCATAACGAGGAGGACATAGCCAAATATTTACTGGAGAGGATCTCCAATCTCGAAAGCCGCAATATGGAGCTGCGCGAGCAGGTGCGCCAGCTCGAATCCGAAAAGCGGTATATCGAAACCCAGAAAATACGGTATGAGCGGGAAATTCGAAAGCTGAAAAGTGAAATCGAACAACTGCGCAGCCCTCCTCTTGTTATCGGGACCATCACCGACGTCATCGACGCGAACCGGGTTATCATCCGCAGCAGTGCGGGGCCCCGCTTCCTGGTCCGCACGTCGAATTTTATCGAACCCGAATCCCTCAAGCCGGGGATCCGCTGCTCCCTCAACCAGCAGTCTCTGGCCATCGTAGAGGTGCTGCCGCAGTCCTACGATGCGGCGGTGTACGGCATGGAAGTCCTCGAGTCCCCGCTCGAGAACTACGGGGATATCGGCGGCCTTGGCCAGCAGATTACCGAAATTCAGGAAGCCGTTGAGCTGCCCCTGAAAAAGCCCGATCTCTTCAAGACGGTCGGGATCGAGCCTCCCAAGGGAGTGCTGCTCTACGGCCCGCCGGGTAGCGGCAAGACCCTGCTCGCCAAGGCGGTGGCACACGAGACGAACGCCTACTTCCTCCGCGTCGTGGGCTCGGAGCTGGTGCAGAAGTATATCGGTGAGGGGGCCCGACTCGTGCGAGAGCTCTTCGAGCTGGCCAAAAAACAGTCCCCGTCCATCATATTCATCGATGAGATCGACGCCATCGGTGCCCACCGCACCGAGAGCACCACCTCGGGTGACCGCGAGGTGCAGCGCACCCTGATGCAGCTCCTTGCAGAGATGGACGGGTTCGAGACCAGAGGGGATGTAAAGATCATCGGTGCGACGAACCGCATCGACATCCTCGATCGCGCGCTGCTCAGGCCGGGCAGGTTTGACCGCATCATCGAGATCCCGCTGCCCGATTTCGAGGGTCGGCTCTCGATCCTCAAGATCCACACCGACAACATGAATCTCGACGAAACCGTCAATCTCGGCGAGATCTCCAGGCTCACCGAAGGGAAAAACGGATCCGACCTCAAGGCGATCTGCACCGAGGCGGGCATGTATGCCATCCGTGCGGACAGGGAAATTGTCACGCATGACGATTTCCTCCGTGCCATCGAAAAGGTCGGGCTCGGCTTTAACAGAAACCATCTTGGCACCACATTCGGTGCCATGTTCGCCTAATCTTTTTTGTCCTGCAGGAATTCGGATTCACTGCACCAGACGTCAAGAACGGTATCCATCCCGTCGGCAATGTCCGGTTGGTCTTCGGGTTCGCTCTCCAGCCCCGGCCACGCAACTGCGGCCACTGCCCCTTCCCGTATGCCGATGCGTTTTTTGTGGTTCCAGTCAGCCTCATGCGGTTCCCGGCGCTGGTAGATCTCCTCGGCGAGGGCCAGCGTGCAGAACGTTTCGGGGGAGACTTCGACGATGGCTTCCTGCACGTACCGGCGCAGGTACCACCGAAGTTCCGAGGCAAGGGAGAGCACACTTCCCAGCGATGCACAGGTGATGGACACCCCGTAATCGAGCCGTTTCGGCCGGTAAAATCTGAGAATATTTCTGCTCGTTTCCGAGGATAAAAGAGTTGAATGGAGGTCTGTTGCCTCACGCTGGACGAGGAGGAGTTTCATATTACAGAAACATTCTATCCTCGGCACAGGATTTGTTCTTTACCTTTTTCACCGCGTTCAGGAAATCGTTCATCTCCACACTGTCGGCGTCCCGCCTGACTGCGATCATTCCTGCCTCCCTGCAGATTGCCTGCAGTTCTGCACCGGTGGAATTTTCGGTGAGCCGGACAAGCTCCCTGAAGTCCACCGCATCCAGGGTCATCTTTGCCGAATGGATTTTAAGAATTTCGTGGCGCGAATCCTCGTCAGGAAGCGGTATTTCAAGGATTCGATCAAACCTTCCGGGCCTGAGCAGTGCGGGATCGAGCATATCGACACGGTTGGTGGCCGCCATGATCCGCACGTCGCCGCGGTTGTTGAAGCCGTCCATCTCCGCAAGGAGCTGCATCAGGGTGCGCTGCACCTCTGCACTTCCCGACGTCCCGTCCTGTGTTCTCATGCTGCCGATTGCATCGATTTCATCGATGAATACGATGGAAGGAGCGCGTTCCCGTGCAAGGGTGAAGAGTTCACGCACCATCTGCGCCCCCTCGCCGATGAACTTGTGTACGAGCTCGCTTCCCGACATGCGGATGAACACGGCGTTTGCCTGGTGAGCGACCGCTTTGGCGATGAGGGTCTTGCCGGTACCCGGGGGACCGTGAAGCAGGATTCCCTTCGGCGGTTCCACGCCGATCCGCTTGAAGATCTCGGGTTTGGTGAGGGGGTATTCCACTGCTTCGCGGACCTCTTCGATCTCTTCTCTCAATCCCCCGATCTGACTGAAATCGACCTCCGGTGATTCATCGAGCTCCATCACCCGCACCCGGGTGTCAAATGTGTTGCCGACGATCCTGACGATGGAGAGGGTATTATTGACCGCGACCTTCATCCCCGGTTTGAGTGCGTCGCGAAGTTCATCGATGGTCTGGGAGATGTATTCCTGGTTGTTTCCCTGCTGCCTGAGGTAGACCTCACTGTTTTCCATGGTATCCAGCACCACGGCGACGAAGAGCGGAGGGCGCTTCAGCTGATTATTTTCCCGTTTGAGCTGGTTGTTCTCCTTGAGTAGGAGATCATTTTTCATTTTCAAATCGAGCAGTTTTGCCTTCAAATCCTGCACCTGCAGACCGGAAAGGTCGGTATCGCCGCCCGATGCGTTGAAGATGGTCTCTTCCATGGCAATATATACTTGATTCTCACACCATTTATGTGGTATGGAAGTGATAATCCGGGCCAGACCGATTGCGAAAGGGACGGGTACAGGGCCGTTGCTGGTGAGCAATGCACCGATATCATTCCTCTCGGGTGTGGACCCCGAATCAGGCGTGGTGATCGAACAGGGTCACCCGCTCGAGGGCGTCTCCATCGAGGGGACGATCCTCGCCTTCCCCTTCGGGAAGGGTTCGACGGTGGGGTCCTACGTCATGTACGCCCTGCAGCGGAACGGAAAAGCCCCGGCCGCCATCATCAACCAAGAGGCAGAGCCCATTGTTGCCGTGGGGGCGATCATCGCCGGGATTCCGATGATCGACCGTCCTGAAATTGCGTTCGCTGAACTGGAGAATGACAGCCCCGCCACGGTCGACGGCACTGAAGGGTCGCTGAAGATCGGGGCGTGATCGCCGGCACCCCGGGCCCACGCCGTCCCGTAAGGGCTGCGGGCTTCACCATTTTTTCCCACCACGCATATGCAGGTGAACTGGAGAACGATAAAAGGCACGAACAATTCGTATGCTGCCCTCTCTGCCGCATGCGAACTCTATGGCATATCTCTTGAGGCGGTTGACCGGCCGGCAGCGGATATCACCTGTTACAGCCTGAATTCGATCATTGAGCCGCATTTTCGCGAGGAGATCAGGGATGCCGACTGTATCACGGTGGTAGGGGGGCCGCATGCAACAGCATGCTACCGGGAGGTGTGCACCTATGCCGACTATGCCATCATCGGTGAGGGGGAACGAACCCTCCCCCTCCTGATCGAGATGATCCGGGACGGCAGCTCCACCACCCCGCCCGGCGTGGCAACCGCCCGATCCGCCCGTCCTGCGAACTCCTGCGTCTGGCTCGAGGCATTCCCCCCCTTTTCCCGGGTGCGGGGATACATCGAAATCAGCAGGGGATGCCCGTTCGGATGCAAATACTGCCAGACACCGAGGATTTTCGGCCGATCGATGCGACACCGTTCGATCGACGCCATCGCCCGCACTGCGTCCTGCTACCGGGATGCACGGTTCATCACCCCGAACGCGTTTGCCTATGGTTCCGACGGCATCCACCCCCGCTTCGACAGACTGGAGCGTCTTCTCAGTGCGCTCGACAACAACATCTACCTGGCCACGTTCCCCAGCGAGGTGCGGCCCGAATTCATCACCCCCGAATCGCTCGATCTCGTCTGCCGGTACTGTGCGAACACAAAGGTCCATTTCGGCGCGCAATCGGGGAGCGACCGCGTGCTCCAGCAGATCAGCCGGGGTCATTCGGTGGCGGATGTTGTCGATGCGGTCGAGCTCTGCCTCGAATACGATCTCGTCCCCGTGGTAGACGTGATCGTGGGGTTTCCATGTGAGACCGATGATGACCAGCGATCGACACTCGATCTCGTCACATGGGTGGCGCGCCACGGACAGGTGCATGCCCACTACTTCACGCCTCTCCCGGGCACTCCGCTGGCGGGGCAGCAGCCGGGACCGGTGCTTCCCGAGACGCAGAAAACACTCGGTCGACTCGCCCTGAAGGGAAAGGCCACCGGTTCGTGGATTGCTCCCGAGGCAAGGTTTTTTAAGCAGAATTGAGATGTATACCCATGATTAATGTGCTCCTCCTCTCGGATTTGCACGGTTGTTACGAGCATATTGACCGGTTTCTCGAGCTGAACCCCGACATGGTGCTCATCGCCGGGGATCTGACCGACTGCGGCCCTGCGGAACAGGCGAAGGACCTGCTCTCAAAATTTGATATGCCCTGCTTTGTCGTGCCCGGGAATTGCGACCCCCGCGAAATTCTGGATGTGATTGAACGTTCGGATGCGGTCGGCCTGCACGGATCGTCGATCGAGATAGGAGCCATTACGTTCACAGGTATCGGCGCATCCAATCCCACACCCTTCGATACTCCGTTTGAGCTCAGCGAGGAGGAGATCGACGAACTGCTCGTGAAAGCCAAGAGAAAGATGAAGCGCAACGTACACAATGTGCTCGTGGCGCATGCACCTCCCCTCGAGACCCTCGACTGCATCGGCGAGATGCACGTGGGAAGCGCCAGCCTGAGAACGCATATGGAGGATTTCGATCTGGTGTGCTGCGGGCACATTCATGAAGAAAAGGGAATCAAAGAGTGCGGCGGGGTGACGGTGGTCAACCCGGGCATGGCCTCCCAGGGAGACTGTGCGCTCATCCATTTCGGGGACACGGCGAAGGATTTCACCATCGAGCTGCTCACGCTTTAGCCAGGATCAGCTCCAGATACGAATCCGGGATGTGGGCGCCCTGCACCCCCAGTATCTTTTCCAGTTCAAGAATGTGTGCTTCTGCGCCGTCCCGGTCCTCCTCGGTCATCACCTCGATTTCCACAAAGGTACCGAGCCCTTCAACTGAATCGAGAGCTACCGAGGCTCCGTGCCAGCGGTATTCCTCCCGATGTTTTGCCACGCTTGCCGTACGCGTGAATCCGAGCTGCGTCAGCAAGTCCTCAAATCGTTCCCCCGAATCAACCCGTATGTTGATCTCTCTGCGGGCCTTGACTCCTGAGGAGGCAATTTTTGGCCCTTTATACGTGATCTCCGGAACGCCGCCGGTATAGCGGACGCGCAGCGCCTCATCCGTCTCGGCAAAATCGCGGTGCGGTGCATTGTAATACACGTCGGTTTGTGATTCATCGCGGTGTTTTTCCGCGCGGTGTTCCGTTAAGCGGCTGCGGACCTCGTCAAGGTCATCAACCCGTACTTTTACTTCGATTTCATACATAGGCGTCAAAATTATTTTGTATGTAGTTCTCGATTTAATATAGTTTAGGTGAATGCATGACAGTTCAGGAAGGTGACTTTGTTAAAATTTCCTATACCGGATTGGTGGATGAAGAGATCTTCGATACGACTGATGAGGAGAAGGCAAAAGAAGGCGGGATTTACACCCCCAAGAAACCCTACGAACCCATTGTCGTCCGCGTCGGCAGCATGCACGTGCTTGCCGGGCTCGATGAGGCGCTCGTCGGCAAGGAGATCGGCGACGAGGGCGAGATCGAGATTCCCGCCGAGAAAGCGTACGGTCCGCGCGACGAAAACCTTGTGCGCTCCGCTCCGGTGAAGGATTTCCAGGAAAAACCCACCGTGGGTACACGCGTCAGCTCTGAAGGGCGTGAAGGGGTGGTCGTCAATGTGATTGGCAAGCGTGCCGTGGTCGACTTCAACCATCCGCTGGCGGGAAAGACACTCCAGTATACCTTCAAGATCGAAGATTCCGTCGAAGATACGGTCGAACAGGCGAAAGCCCTCATCAACCTCTTCTCGGGCCGCGACATGGAAGTCGAACTCTCCGACGGGGTACTCACCATACTGCTTCCCCCGGGAATCTCCTATGACCGCCAGTGGATGATGGGCAGGGGAATGGCCGTCCACCAGATCTTTGAATACCTTGACGGGGTGAATGAGGTCGTCCTGAAAGAGATGTTCACGCGCCCGGCAAAGGCCGAAGAGGCCGCCGAACCGATAGAGGAAGCAGCCGAGGTGCCTGAAGAGATACCAGAATCGACGGAAATCGAGGAACAGGAAGAATAATTTTTTCTCTTTTTCATTTCCGGTTCGCGGGTACGTGTTCGGATGTTGGTACCGATACCGCGCACCTGCCGGAAATCCGTATGTACGGTCGACGCCGCGCGCGGGTCCGTATACGATAGTCCCTGTGTTCATCCCCGGGTGCAGCGGAGGATTATTGAATCGGGAACCGCAACAGCGCCGCAATGCCCCCGAGCGACATGAGCTGTTCGCCGGGTTCAAACACTGTGGAAAAGACGACGATCGTCGCCCGCATCTGCTCTGCCCGCTCGAGAAGGTTTTCCACCTCGGCATCGAGCATCATCTCGTCGCACACCATGACCTCGTCGACCGCCCCGAAGTCGATGGCTTTTCGCACCTCCTCAACCCCGTATGCGGCGGCGCCGCCGGTCCCGATGCGCCTGAGCAGCTCTTCCATCAGCCGCACTTCACGGGCGAGCTGCACATCCTCTGTGATCCTGTCGAGCACACCCTGCCCGATGACCTCCTGCACCGCTCCGTGCCCCACCCTCCTCGTTTCCGAAAGAATGCACCGTGAAGCCAGATCGGGGGCGTGAGAACGCAGGTATCCCATAAAATCATCTTTCACGAACCCCGGTCCGGCGATAACCACCGGGCCGCTGATATCCGCAAGGGAGGACGCGACCTCGGCAAAAAACATCCCCCTCCCGTCGATCCCCTCGCGCTTGGCGCTGCCGACGGTGATGGTCCTCACCTGTTCGGGACCAAACTGCCGCATGCGAAAGATCTGCGCCTCGCCTTCCTCGATGGAGACCACGTGTGTCACCCCGGCCGACGAGGCCTTCACCGCACGGTCGATGCGATCGAGGTCGGTGGATTTCCAGGTTTTAATCACGGAAATCTCGTATCCGGACTCCACGTTGAGGGTATGGTGGAACCCTTCATCGACCCCGTGTTCGATCGTCCCGCTGATGCGGAGGCGGTTGGCATGATGGTGGAATTCAACCTTCTGAACGCGTATCCCGAGTCTCACCGGCTTTTTTTCTGATTTTTCCGGGCGCAGTTTATCCGAGACCGAATCCATGCTCCTGAAGGTGGTCGCAAAGACCAGGTCGCCGGACCTGACCAGGTGCTTCATGTGCCAGAGATCGTCGAGCGATTCAGGGAAAAGCCTGATTTCCCCGTAATTTCTCTTTAATTCACCGAATTCAGCCTTCATGCGTCTCCACGATATCTGATCCGCCCGGGGGCACAAAGGCGGCGACCTGTTCAGTATTCAGCGCGCGCTTCAACCCGCTGACCTCGTCCTCCCCAAGGCTCTGCCTGAGGGTGCGGAGCACCTTTTTTGCCGTGTCGTTCGGGCTGTACTGACCGGGGGCGAGCACGACCCATACCTTTGCTTTTCCCGCTACCGCGCTCACCGGGCCGCCGATCACGGCAACAGAGGGCTCGACCTGGATGCCGATGGCCACGCCCAGCGGCACATTGCGGAAATATCTCCGTTCTCCCCGGATGATAAACGAACCCCTGCTCACATATTCCCCGGCTTCAGGTGTTTTGCTTACCTGGTCCGGGCGTGCGGCATACACGTCGGCAGAAAAATGCCCGGATTTCCATGCATTCGAATACGATGCCGCGAATTGAGCCGCTTCGTCCATGTGTTCGGTTTCACCCTTGACCAGGACGACACCTGCCCCGTGCACATCCGCGTGGAGGAACGTGTCCCCTCCCTCCAGGTATCGCTTGACGAGATCCTCGTTCTGTGACGCATCGCGCCCGCCGAGCAACAGCACGCCGTCGCTGGTATAGCACCAGCGGAACCTGTGGTACCAGCGCGGCTTTAAAAATGCGTACTCCTTCTTTTTCGAGGGCTCTGCTTTGAATGGCCGCTCCATGGCGCGAAGGGCACCTTCCCGCTTCCGCTTGAACTTTTTTATCTGGTCGTAGTACCGTCCCACATTCGCCTCGAGGGGTTCGTGTACGTAAATCTTCACCGGCACCTCGAGATCGACTTCCACCGCCGCTTCTGCAGGATGGATTGCCCTGATCGCCTTTGCAACCGGATTATCGCTCTGTTTGAGAACCGTTTCGATGTCCTGCCAGGAACGCTCCCTGCTCGCCTGATCGAGGGTGTTGATGATGTCGTTGACCAGCGCATAGTTGCCGTAGATTGCTTCGACTGATTTCTCGAGGCGTTCGATTCGCTTTTCAAATTTTGCAATCGCATCCAGCTGCTGTCTTCGTATCAGCTCTTCCCGGGTGAGCCGGGGTTTTGCTTCCTCCTCAAACCTTCCCTCGACGCGCGGATAGAAGGCGTCCAGTGCATCGTTGAAGCGGGAAAATACCTCTCCGTCTGCTTCGTAGTCTTCCTGCACGACCCAGGCCCCCGATGCGCCGGCGATCGCCTTTCCCCCGCCCTCAGCCAGTGCAAGCAGCTGCTGGTAGGCTCTTTGCACCCTGTCCGGGTCCGCTGCAGATGCGGGCGTCTCCTTGTCGATTCCGGCAATCCGGCACACCTCTTCCGCGTACGATCCCCCGAGAAAAAGCGACGTCGCAAGGGTCCTGACGAGATCCCGGTCCGATTCGTTCAGCACCTCGGCGATCTCCTCAATTGATCGATCTGCAGACTGCGGGCCGGAAAAGGTGTATATCGCTCCCGGCACTACCTCCCGGGTGCGGAACCGGTGGTGCCAGAGGGGCTTGATGATCCGGTATTCTTCATCGCAGAGCACGATATTTCCTTCATCGAAGAGTTCGACCACGAGGTGGTAGGTGGTATCGCGTTTACCCACGACAAATTCAAAGATCCTCTCGAGCCCGTGCTGTCTGATAGCAAGGATTTTTCCCCCGAGAAGATACTTCCTCAGCAGCATCGAGAATCCCGACGGGTTGGGGGGTGCGGGAGGGAGGTGTTCTGTAAGGTGCGCACGCCGGCCTGATTCAATAATAAAATGATGTCTGGTCTTTTCCTCCCCGTTCAACCGGAACCCGAGGATCCTTGGATCATACTGGTAGATTTTCCCTACCCAGAGCGGGAGGTGTGATCCCAGCTCGGAGATCATGCACCGCACATCGATCCCGCTCATTCCCTGCAGTGTCGCCATTGATATACCAAATTACATATGGTCTGAGCACTAAAAAATACTGCACTGGTGTCCAGATGAGTAACGAGAACCCGAAAGAGGCGGTTGTGGAGAGCGCTGGGGCGTCCGCGCAGGTTGACAAGAAGGCAGCGCACAATGTGCGCATCCTCCGGACAGCTATCGCCTGTATGATGGGAATTCTTGCAGGAATCGCATCATTCTTCTTTGCCGGCCAGGTAGATGCCGCCACAGGTTCACAACCCAATGCAATCATCGGCTTGCTTATTCTCCTTGCAGGGATCGTCTTTCAGCGGCACGTGTTCATGATCGCCAGAATCGACTACACGTCCCTTGGCGGAAAGGACTGGTTTTACCAGGCGTTCATGACCTTTGCCCTGTGGTTTATCTCCTGGACGCTTCTCCTCACCAGCACCATTTTTCCGCAGTGATATACCATGCGCATCGCCGTTGTTCATAAGGATAGGTGCCACCCTAAAAAATGCGGCACCGAATGTATTCTCTATTGCCCGCGGGTCCGGACAGGGGACGAGACGGTGGTTATCGGAGAGGATGGCAAGGCGGCCATCTCGGAGGAGCTCTGTGTTGGATGCGGCATATGCGTGAAAAAATGCCCCTTCGAGGCCATCGATATCGTCACTCTTCCTGAAGAGCTGGAACATCCCACCCACCGCTATGGGCAAAACGGGTTTGCCCTCTACGGCATGGCGATTCCCCTGGAAGGGAAGGTAATCGGCATTCTGGGTGCGAACGGTATCGGGAAGAGTACGGCGGTGAAGATCCTGGGCGGGCAGCTGATTCCCAACCAGGGGAGGTTCGATGAGGAGCCTTCGTGGCAGGGGATTCTCAGGGCCTACACCGGAACCGAGCTCTTCGATTATCTCCAGATGGTCTCCGAGGGAAAGGTCAGGACGGCACTCAAACCGCAGTACATCGACTATATCCCGAAAGTCTTCAAAGGCAATGTCGACGAGCTGCTCGCATCAACCGATGAACGGGGAAAGCTCGATGAATATCTCGACGAACTCGGGCTGCGCTCCCTTCTGACACGCCCCATCAGTGCACTGAGCGGGGGCGAACTGCAGCGGGTATCCATCGCCGCCTGTCTTTCACGGGATGCCGATTTCTATTTCCTTGACGAAATCACCCCGTACCTCGATATATACCAGAGAATGACCGTAGCAAAGCTCATCCGGGAACTGGCCAAAGACCGCCCCGTCATCATCGTCGAGCACGATCTCGCCATCCTGGATATGCTTGCGGATATGGTGCACATCGGCTACGGAAAACCGGCGGTGTTCGGTATTCTCACCCGTCCGAAAGGGGTACGTGTCGGGATCAACCAGTACCTGGAAGGCTTCCTCCACGAGGAGAACGTCCGGTTCCGTGAATATGAGGTGGTGTTCGAAGAACGTGCCCATACGAGAGACGTCACCCGCGAGGTGCTTCTCGAATTCCCGGCGATGAAAAAATCCTACGGGGGATTTTCCCTCAACGTAGAGGGAGGGGATATCAGGTGCGGCGAGGTGCTCGGCGTCGTCGGCGCCAACGGTATCGGAAAGAGTACGTTTGCAAAACTGCTCGCCGGTGCGGAAGAGCCGGACGAGGGGAACATGGAAGAAACCCTCAAAATTGCCTACAAACCCCAGTATATCAAGCCAGGTTCCTCGGATCCGGTCGAGATGATTCTCCGGCAGGCCACGAACCGGTTCGACAGCTCCTTCTACCAGCACGAAATTCTCGAACCGCTCTCCCTCACCCCCATCCTTCAATCGAGCGTGGACACCCTGAGCGGCGGAGAACTGCAGCGGGTGGCCATCGCACTCTGCCTGAGCCAGGACGCGGATCTCTACATCCTCGACGAGCCGAGCGCCCACCTCGACGTCGAGCAGCGTGTGAAGCTCGCACGTATATTGAGGAGATTTGCAGAGGGCAACGATTCAGGCATCCTTGTGATCGACCACGACATCTACCTGATCGACATGATCAGCGAACGGATGCTGGTATTCGACGGAGAACCGGGGGTGCACGGCGAGGCACGCGGCCCCTTCGATATGAAGGAGGGAATGAACCATTTCCTCAAAGAGCTCCAGGTGACGTTCAGGCGGGACAAATCCGGACGCCCGCGCATCAACAAACCCGGATCCTTTCTTGATCGGGAACAGCGCTCCATCGGCGAGTATTACTACGCGGAAGTGTCCAAGAAATAATGCACGGCGGGATATCGGACACCCCGCACACCACAGCATATTCTGCCTTTCTCTTCTCGTCTATGCACCATCCGGCGCGGGTTTGCCGCGTGAACACGCATGCAGAATAAAAATAGTTAATTATTTTCGCATGACAAAAGAATATGCTGGGTTTTGGAAATCATCGCATATGCCCCGGGTTTTTCCGGTGTCCTGCATCGGGTGCATGCAACAGGGTCAGGGGCAGCATGCCGGGCCACGCGTCCCGGTACCGAGAGGTCGACCAGCATCAAGTGTGCGAAATCGTGGTGAGCTATGGTCAGGGGTGAAAAATTAAAGGACGCCATCAGGTACGAAAAACTCGATGTCATGAAAAAAGACTTTTCGGTGTACATCGAGAAGAATATCGCCAAAATCGATTCCAATCTACCTGTGTTCTTCGGCCACGTCATCTCCGCGCTGGATCACTCGTTTCCTGATCTTGATGATGCAGCCTATGATGACTATATCGATGATATTGCCTACCGCGTACTGGAGGCCAGCCCGAAGGCATCGGACATCGAATTCATCGAGCGCCTCAATGACAATGCAAACCGCTGGAAACGGAAAAAAGGCGGGAAAGCAAGCCTCAATATTCTTGCCGGCCTGAAACTGATGACCGTCGGAAAATACCGTGATTCCATCAGCTATTTGAGCAATTACTGGAAATACGACGCTCGCATCGGGTTTTATATCGCCTACTGCTACTACCAGCTTTCCCGGCAGGAACCGACGGTCACTGCAGCGGGGGGCAAACGCCCCCCGAGCGAGATGGAACTCTATGCCCGTGAACAGCTGCTCGATCTCGCCCGGGTGAAGCCGCCCATCTTCCGCCTCCGGCAGCTGGATATCAGGGACAGCCCGCTGATGAAGGAAGCGTTCTGGCTGATGATCGCACGCTCCCTGGAATGGCTTCCTAACGAGCGCTGGTTTGCCATGGTCGGGCTGGAAAAAGCAAAAAAAGACCGCAATGAGGATATGCGCAGAAAATTGCTCAATTTTGCGACGGAGAGGTTTTTCAATGACATGGTTTTCCTGCGAGAGCATTTTTCCCTCAAGCTCGAGGACCGGGACGGGGTCGGTGCAGCCGGGGTGGTAAAGCAGATGCGGCAGCAGTATCCCGATATGGTCGAGCCGGTGTATTACGGGATCAAGCTCTCGCTGCTCTCCGGGAGCACGTCTTCATATACCACCTACCGGGATCTGGCACTTGAAAAGGATATGCCGCTTCACCTCATTCATCTCCTTGATTTCGGCTTTTTCGTGATGAAAAATGAAAAAATGGAGTCCATGGCGCAATTAAAGGAAATGAAGGGGCGTTTTAAATCATTCGTCTACTATCTTGTCCCGCTAGAATACCTCGCCAGGGAAATCCTCTCGGGAGACGAAGAGCACGCACGAAAAGCAAAAAAAGCCTTTTTCGATTCCATCGATGCCTACGCAATGGAATTGATCCGTGAAAAAGAGTGAACCGGCCGCCTCACTACCCCATCCTATCCCCTCTCCCGTTCTCCCCAAGCCTGAGTTCTGTGGTTGTTGCAACTGGTGCGCCGTCATGCAACGGATACCCTGCACGATTGCGTTATGCCGCGCCGCTGAACATGCCGAGGACTGCATCGATAAACGACCGAATCGTATCGAGAATGGTTGCCGGCGAGGAGGGGGGAAGCTCACCACCACGCGCTTGGGTCGGGACATCGCGGGGTGCTTCGTCCATGGAAGGCGTAGCAGTGCAGCAGGTTCCCTCAGGGAGGGGGACGGGCGTATCGGGAGGTGGCGCGATGATGATGGGGTCGTCGCCATCTTCCGGCAGGTAGATCCCTGCATACACCTGGCTGAAAAACCATATTCTGCCGGCTTTATCCACATATACGCGTTTGATCACCTGGTTTCCGATGCCGTCTTCCTGCGCAAGGCGGCGCGTTGCCGTGCCATTTTGCATGAAGAAGAGCCCGCAGTTTGTGCCGATCACCAGTGTTCCTTCGTCCGTGAAGGCGATGTCATTGATCTGCGGCGTACACCCGGCGAGATCTGAGGCATTCGCCATCTGTTGCACCTGGCCGTCGGAATGGATGTGGTATATCTCCATGGTATTGAACCCCGCGATCCCGCCGAACGGGCAGCTCACGATCGATTCCAGACCACCAGAGATGTCTGCCTCCTCAACACGCGCAAACGTATCGTTCCCCTGATCCCCGGACATGATCCAGAGGGCTCCGTCATCTGCAGCGCAATAGAGGGCTCCGGTCACGTAATCGACCGCCATGCTGCGAATTTCATAGCTTCCAAGCCCGCTGTCCCCGTGCGGCTGAAACCATGTCCATGTCCCCTCGCGATACCGGTGCAGCCCTGCATGGCCCGTGGCAACCCACATCTCGTTTCCCCTGCTCTGGAGGTCGTTGATTGCCAGATTTTTCAGCAGCTGCTGGTCGTTGATGGTGGTATAGGCGGATCCCTCAAGGATCTGGAGACCGTTTGAATATCCAATCCAGAGGTGCCTGAAATGGTCGTATTCGAGGGCGGTCACAAAATCCCCCAACGGGCCGTTGCGGTACGTACTCCTGTCGACATGCACGATCTGCCATGTGCCGTTGAAGACCGACCTCCCGTTATCGGTCGCAAGGAGCACCGCATTCCCCGGTCCGTCGGTGATGTCCCTGACGCCGAGAGAGGAGAGCGAATCAGAACCGGGGGAGAAGAGTACGATGGAAGAGGATACGGGCACCACCAGGAAAAGCACAACACCAAGTAGACAGACTAGAGCTCGCTGCACGACCCATCCGCTCGTTTCACAGAAATGGTTCCGCCATTCAGCGGGTTATACTGGAGTGTTCTTCCCACCGTTCCCCCGATATCTTCAGCCGTGATCGGGATGCCGTGCGTTTGGAGGTGTGCCCGCACCGCCTCGATATTGCGCTCGCCGATATTGAGTTTACCCTGGAAATTGGAAAACATGCTCGCTCCTCCGACGATTTTTGCGACAAAAGAGCGTTTCACTCCCCCAAGCGCAATCAACTCCTCGACGAGCAGAGGGACTGCCGTATCCGCGTACTTCCCTGGCCGGTCGCATTTTCCGCCGCTTTCGGGGAGCATGATATGCGCGCATGCACCGATAGAACGTTTCGGGTCGTGGAGCATGAGGGCGATGCATGAACCAAGACCGATGGCGGTCATCGGGAAGGTTCCCACATGATAGGCGCCGATTCCTACGTTGACACTCTGCTGTGGGGGATGCGAAGGTGCTGCTGGTGGTGGATTGCTGCTATTTACGTTCAGATGCGTCACCCTTGTATCATTCGTTCAAGCAGCGTGAGGATCTCGTTCAGTGTGGTGTAATCGGGCATCAGCATGATCGCGCCCTGGATTTCGTGCTCGGTGCTCCTGAGATCGGTCTTGAACAGGATGATGCTGTTGATGTCGCTGGCGACCTGGGAGATGATGGTTTCAAACACCGCATGGGCCATGTCAATGGCAATGTCGGGCGGAGAGGGGATCATCACGATATCCAGCAGGGTTGCGGTCGCATCGAGAAACTGCGATATCATGATATTGCCCACTTCAAGGAGCGCACTTTCGTCCATCTCATTGAATTCGCGGTCCATATCGGTCGACCCGAGCATGGTGTTCGTGAGCCGGATCGCAGAATCCCTCGGCATGTACAGGCCAACGTAGCCACCGGGGGACAGTTCGCCCTGAATCTCGAATATCACGATGGCGGCGATTTCGTCCCTGATATAGTCTGCAATATCGGCAATATCGATGAGCACCACTTCGGGAACTGTCATATCGATCGGACTCATCAACATCTGGGACAGCGAATTTGCGGCATGAGATGCCCCTATATTCCCCAGTTCTTTAAGTTCATCCATTTGTTGTGCAGATAATTCCATACGTTTTCTCCCCTAGATCATGGTATTCACATCGAGGATCGGGACCACATCTCCGTCGCCGGGAATGGTTACTCCGCCCACTCCGCGACAGGTGCCGATCACATGGCTGACCGGCTTGACGACGACCTCCTGCTGCCCTTCCACCCCGTCGACGGGAATGCAACATTTTCTTCCCTGGTACTGGACAACCACGACGATATCGAGGACATTCGATCTCCCGAACATGTCCCCGAGGGTATAGATCTGGAGGACCTCGTCGCGAAGGAGAATTGCCTCGCTGTCCCCTATCCTGTGCACGTTCCCGGGATCCGCACTGGCGACCTCGACCACGGTGTTGATGGGGATGGCACAGCGCTTTCCATTGATCCGCACCATCATGACCTCGACGATGGCCATCGTGGGCGGCAGGATGAGCCGGAACCTTGTGCCTTTCCCTGCATCGGTGTCGACGACGATCGAGCCGTTCAACGATTCGATCGTGCTCTTGACCACATCGAGACCAACGCCGCGGCCGCTGATATCAGTGATCTCCTCCGCCGTGCTGAACCCGGGTGCGAAGAGGAAATTGACAATCTCGTCGTCTTTGAGAAGGTCCGCATTCTCGGGGGATACAAGGCCTTTTTCGATCGCCTTTCCGAGCACCCTCTCCCTGTCGATGCCCGCACCATCGTCGGAGAGCTCGATGATCACATTGCCCTGTTCCCTCCAGGCAGAGAGGAGCACGTTCCCCTTCGCCGGTTTTCCGGCTTCGGTCCGCTCTGTGGGTGTTTCAATGCCGTGGTTGACGGCATTGCGGATGAGGTGCAGGAGGGGATCGCTCAGCCCGTCCATCACGCTCCGGTCGAGCTCGGTCTCGCCGCCCTCCATGGTGAAATTCACCTCTTTGCCGTCGTGGTGGGCGACATCACGCACCACGCGAGGAAAGCGGTTGAAGATCTGGTTGAGCGGGATCATCCTGATATGCATCGTGAGGTTCTGGAGATCAGACACTGACCGGCTGACCATGGCGAGCGCTTCATCCATCTCCTTGATCTGGTACTTTTTCGCCACCTGCTTCAACCGGCCCCCGTTGATTACCAGGTCCTCGACGAGGTTCATCATCTGGTCGAGCCGATGGATATCCACGCGAAGGTTCTTCACTTCTCGGGATTTATCGGCACGGGATGGTACATTCTCGGGTGAGTGGTCCGTTGCGGGCGCTGATTCGATCTCGTCCGCCTCCTCGAAATCAATTGACACCACCTCGGAATGCGACACCGCGCTGCACACCGCCTCCCTGCCGGCATCGGTCTCTACAGTGACGGTGAATGTCCCCGCGAAATTGCCCTCCTCGATTGCTTCAACGTCGGGTACCACAGACCGGATAGCCCCCAATTCCTCCAGATTCTGGAGAATGAGCATGGCCCGCACATCCTGCATGGAGCAGTCTGCATCGAGGGTCACGGTCACCACATATTCCTGGCAGGGTTCTTCCGCCTGATCGCTGTCCCCTGTCTCCGCTTCCGCAACATCATGCAGGTCCCGTACAAGACTTTCCGAAGAAATGCTCGAACTGTCGCCACCCGTTTCGATGTCGTCGAGCAGCTCTTCAATCCGATCGGTGCAGGCGAGGAGAACATCGATTAGGCGAGGAGTGGGGGCGAGCTGCCCGGTGCGCAGAAGCTGGAACACATCCTCCATCGAATGGCAGAGATGTTCCATTTCACCAAATCCCATCGATGCCGACATCCCTTTCAGCGTGTGAGCTGAACGGAATATTTCATCGATTGCGTTCTCGTCGCTGCATTCTTCCAAAATCAACAGGTTTTTCACGAGATTTTCGTGATTTTCTCGTGATTCGGCTACAAACAGGGTTCTATAGGTACTGTCATCCATCTTATCATCCCCCGATTCTGCCCACGGCCTTCATAATCTGTTCAGGCAGGTCTTTGAAGGGCACCACTAATCCCACGCTGTCGCGCTCAAGGGCCGATCGCGCCATGCCGTATACGAGGCAGTCCTCCTCCCTGACGACCATCGTGGTGCCGCCTGCATCCCTTACCGCACGCATTCCTTCTCCGCCATCGCTGCCCATACCGCTCAATAATACCGAGATCGTCCTGTTCCCGAAGGTCTTTGCAGCCGAGGTGAAGGTTCTGTCCACCGCCGGGCGGATTGCATGCACGGGAGGAGAACGGGAGTGGATCACCCGTCCCGCATGCTTCCCGCCGGACGAGAGCGTTCCTGATATGACCGTATGATACCCCCCTTTTGAAACGAGGATATTGCCGTTTTTCAGGATTTCACCGTTTTCCGTCTCGTGGACCGGCAGGGCGGACACCCGGTTCAGCCGCTGGGCAAGCGCACCGGTAAATCCCTCGGGCATGTGCTGGGTGATGACAACCGATGCCTGCAGGTTCGGTTTCAGCGAGGACACGAGCATGTCAAGCATCGGCGGGCCGCCCGCGGAAGACCCGATCAGCACCACGCACCCGGCGGGCTCACCTGAAAGAGGCCGTGGCTTTTCCGCGAGAGGAATGGAAAGAAGCTGCTTGATCTTTGCCGTCAGCTCGGGTTCAATAGTCCTCAAAATGCTGAGGTTTCTCGGTTTGAGCATGAAATCGTCCGCACCAAGGGAAAGCGCTTTTTTCGTGATCTCGGCTTCGTTTGCGGCGAGTGAACTGAGCATGAGCACTTTTGGCGCGTCGCGTTTCGAGGAGAGCGCCTCAAGTGTCGCCAGCCCGTCCATTTTCGGCATCTGGATATCGAGGGTCATCACGTCGGGGGCGAGCTGCTCCGCCTTTCGGAGTGCCTCGCGTCCGTCGGATGCCGTGCCCACTACTTCGATATCCGGATCTTTCGCGAGCATTTCTGCGAGAATCGTGCGCATGAACACCGAATCATCGACCACAAGCACGCGAATCATATCAGGGATTGAGTACGTTGTTGACTTCTTCGATCACTTTTGGTGCCTGGAATGGTTTTACGATGTACCCCTTGGCACCATTCTTGATTGCCAGTTTGACCATCTGTTCCTGCCCCACCGCAGTACACATGATCACCCGTGCTTTGGGATCTGCAGCCCGTATCGATTTGAGGGCTTCGATGCCGTTCATCTTGGGCATCACCACATCCATGGTGACGAGATCAGGCTTGAGTTTGTTATACATTTCAACCGCCTGTGCGCCGTCCTCGGCTTCACCGACGATGTCGTGGCCCCCTGAAAAAAGAATATTTTTGACGAGTGTTCGCATGAACATTGTGTCATCGACAATCAGTATTCTTCCCATTTAACACCAGATGTAATTTCTGATGAAATAGTATAAATATCGTACGAAAAGTATTTGTGTTAATTCTAAGGATTCTTCGCGGCATCTGTCACGAAACGGACGCCTTTTGTGGTGAGCTGCACCTCGCGCCTGGTACGGACGACCTCCACGATGCCGAGATTGAGCAGGGCTTCAAACACCGTTTCGAGTTCGTCGTTGGATATGGCGAGCATTTTCTCGATTGCACTTGAATCCATGCCGCTGTACACCAGCATTGACACCTGGGCAGCGACGGGATCGAGCTCGTTTCCCTCCATATCCATCTCTTTCGTTGAATCCTTGAGGAAATTGTAGAGGACCTGAAGGGTGGTGAGCGGACAGAGCACGTATGATGTACTCACTCCGCCGCCCTCGACATGATCGATCTTGACCACATCGGTTTTTTTGGCATTCACCTCCCTTTTCGTAAGTTCAATATCGGAGACGTCCTCGAGGGGGATGCATATCTGCTTCTGCTGGCTCACAAACCAGATCCCCGTTTTCAGCACGGCGATCGCTCCCTTCTCCCATGCTGCATCTTTCACCAGCACTCCGCCCCTGACCGCGGGCGACATGAAATACGCCATCAGCCGGTAGGCGGTGCAGGACATGATGATGATCCGTTTCAGGGCAGCGAGGACCTTGGGAACTGAAGCAACTTTATAGACGGGAGGAGGTGTTCCTTTTGTCTCGATCCGCAGGGTATTTTTCCTTTCTTCGAGATCGACAATGGATTTGAGCAAAATGTCCTTGTTCACCGGTTCAAAGATGTGGATCCTGTCATCACCGATACCGATCTTCGATACCACCCAGCTTCCTTCGACCTCGATTTTGACAGGAACTTCTTTCATGGCAGATCTCTCTATAGCATATGGTTCAGAGACGTCTAGGACTTTTTGTTCAGGATCTTGAGTACGGATTCCAATTCTTCGACGAGCTCACCGGTATCCACGTCCACATCCTTGAGATCCCGCAGGAGACTGACATCCTGGACGATGCGGGGGCGCCGGGTCTCCTGTTTGAGCATCTGCATGATATCCGCATCATCATCCCCGAAGCCGAACGATCCGATATCGTTCCCGATACCTGAGTCCGGATCCTCATCCGGTGCCCTCGATTCCGGCGATTCCACTGCGATCGGTACAGGGCCCTGAACCTCGGCTTCAAACGGCTCTGCATCGTCGTTCCCCCTTCTTCCACCCGCATCGGGCTCAATATCATCGAGATTGATGCTCTCGAGGTCCGAGAGATCGTCGTCCCCGAACCCGACATCCGATAGATCGGTGAGATTGTCCAGTTCAGAGGGGTCGATGTCGGCTGCTGCGGCATACGAATCCTCCTCTCCGTCCATCAGGTCGGGGAATACATCGCTCATCGATACCCCGGCCGCGGAGACGGTTTCCTGATCCGGGAGTTCCCCGTCCGAAAGCAGATCAATCGAATCGAAGGTGGGGATTTCCGCGTCGTCGAACTCCGTTCCTCCGGAGATTCCGTCATCGGGATCCGGGAGATCGAACGCGGGGATGTCAGCCTCATCAAAGGTGAACTCATCGGAGGCGTCATCATCCTCGCCGAACAGCTTCTCGTTCACCTCGCTTTCGAGGTGTTTGAGCTCTTCGGCGGTAAGTGAGGATAATTTATCGATCTTTTGCTCGATGCGTTTCTCTGCACCAAAGGGTTCTTCCGGGTCCTCGGTGCCGATGAGATGATCAAAGGTGGGGAAATCCTCGGCGAGGGGATCCTGTATTGCCCGGTCGAGGAGCGAGTCGATCTTCTCTGTCTCTCTCTCCGTATTTCGCCAGGCCTGCAGGTTTGCCGAGAGCGCTGAAACCACGCCGCCAATGTAGGAGGGAATGCCCTTCAGGTCCGGGAGCCTGGAAGCGCCCTTCCCTTCCGCAGGTGCGGCCTTCGGCTCCTGTGCTCTCAGCGATCCCCTCAATCTGCCAAGGCGCCCCCTGATGTCGGGGCCCTTTTTCTGCGGGGGTTCCTTCTGTTTGGGTACAGGCTGGGGTTTATCATGCTCCTTACCTCCCTTTGTGATCCGTACCATCCCCAGCAGGATGAGCATGATGAACCCCACCAGAACGGTGTTGAGGAGCACCAGGTGCACCGGTGCATCGAGCAGCACAAGTACTCCGCCGGCGATGACCGATGCCGCAAGGAGAATGAGTCTACGCGTTTTCGGTTTCATCTAAATCGTTCCGTAACTGGGTATCTGGAAGTAAGACTCCACGACGATGGGCGTCACGATATACACGATGCCGGTGAGGGCGAACAGAAGGCTTCCGAAGAAGTAGAGCATCGAACGATCACCACCCTTCACCACTTTCCCTGCCAGGATATTGGACACGGTGATCATCATCAGGGTGATGATGAGATAGGTCCCCATCTTGTCTTCGGGAAAGTTGACGAAGATATTCATCGATTGCGCCATCGATCCTCCCACAGACTGGCTGCCTCCGCTCATTGCCGCACTGCTGGTCTCGCCGAAGGCCGTCATCACCTCCTTGACGGCCCTGGACATGGTCAGCAGAATGTGGAAGAGGAAGGCGAAGATCGCCACCATCGCCACATGCATGGGCACCAGGAGCACGATGAAGCTGGTCGTGAGCATCTCGCGTTTTTTGCGCAGAAGCACCATCTCAAGCATCGAGGAGCTGACGATCTTTCCACTATCGGCAGGGGATCCTCCCAGGGCAATCGAGTCCCTGAAGATGTTGAGGTATTTGTAAATGAGGTTGCTGCCTGATTCCCGGATAAACCGTTCCCAGACCAGCGCTTCATTGAGGCCGAGGTTCAATTTCGAATAGGCCGAATCGACAAACGAACCCAGCTCCTCGAGAGATTTGCGGTCCACTTCCGCAAGCGCGTAAGTCGTGGTCAGCCCCTTGCCCCCCATGATCGATCCGAGTCCACGCAGGAACACGGTGAAGTCCTCGTCACGCCTCTGCACATTCATATCGTCCTTCAATGCGATGATGCCCAGCGGGGCGAACAGCACTCCCACGAAGATAGCGATAAGCCCGGCATTGATCCCGGCCAGTGCGAGCACGATCGCGCTCACGACGGCGACGGGGACGATCACCCGTTCAAGGCGCCTGACCATCATCTGTTCATGGGATCCCTGCCCGGGAAGACCATGAGTCTTCGTATCCTCAGGGATGGACCGGTACATGGTGGTGATGCCGAAGAGTGAGATCATCAGGATGATGGCGTAGGACATATTGAGGGTCGAATCGATTTCATCGGGAGAATAGATGGCCACCGATACCATGATGATGATGCCCACGATGGTGCCGGAGAGCATCATGGCGATATACGCATCGCCCCACTTTTTGAGCATCTCGAAGCCCTGTTCGAATGTGTTGCGGTAGACGCTGCGCACCGTGGAGAGCTCCAGCTTCAGGAATTCGTCGTCGGGGACGCCGGAGTCGATGCCGTTTGCGTACCGGTTCAGCATGCTACGCAGGATGGTGTTGCGGCACCGCTCCGCCACGAGGCGCAATGCCTGCGAATAACTGTAGTTCCATTTTTTGACGAAGAACTCCACTTTTTCAATGTATTTTGAAGAAACGTACTCTTTCCGGACCGACGTCCTCGCGAATACCTCCGGCCGTGAAACCTGGGCGGTCATGATGGCGGCCATATAGGTGGTCATGAAGAGGATATCGCCACCCATGCACTTGTTCTCCCGCACATCATCCAGCTTCTGCTTGATGCCGGAAAATGTGCTCTCAAACGGGAGAGAACCGCCGTTTTTCGCCCTGAGTGATTCCACGGTGTGTTCGAACATGTCAGATCTCGATCTTCAGGAGCCCCTGCTTCTTGATTTTGGTCATCATATGGTAGAGATCCCAGAACCCGGTATACCCCGCGTTATGGAGGCGTTCGAGGATCTTGGCCCGTTTTTCAACCTCGAAATAGATCTCCGAGCGCTTGTGCTCCGGGATGCCGAGCATGGTGGCGATCTTGTTTTCGAGGAGGAAACTACTCCCCTTACCGGTCCAGATGAACGTGTCGGTCATCGGGTCCCACTGGAACATGCAGACAAAGGAGAACCCCTGCGTCTCGGGGTTGTAACCGACCAGCTCGTTGATGGAAAGCATTCTCCTCACCATGCTCCCGTCCGGGCGGCGGACGGCGCTCTGGATGATCACGATATTTAAATTGTCGACATGCGTCTTCGGGATGTTGATCGGGTCTCCGCAGAGACGCTGGATGAGTTTTTCCACCGATGCCGCGTGGAAGGTGCTCATGACCGGGTGGCCGGTCTGCATGGCGCCGAAGGCCACGGACCCTTCCGCCCCACGAATTTCTCCCACCAGAATCTGGTTCGGGCGCTGACGAAGCGCTGCCTTCAGGAGATCGAACATGGTGACATCTGATCCCTCGCCCTCGCCCTTTCCCTTTCCTTTCGATACTTCACGGCTCCAGTTTTTATGGGGAACGGTCAGTTCAGGGGTATCTTCGATGGTCACGATCTTATTTTCCGGTGGTATGAACGTGGTGATGGCGTTCAGGCTCGTCGTCTTTCCGCTCGCCGTCTCCCCGCTCATAAAAAGAGACATCCCGAATTCGATACAGATCCAGAGATAGCCGGCGACCATATAATCGGTGGTTTTCCAGTCGATCAGCTGGAGAATGCTTGCCGGTTCTTCGGATACTTTACGGATGGTGAAATTGCTCCCATGTTTGCTGATCTCCGTTCCGTAGACGATGTTGATACGCGACCCGTCGGGGAGGGTGGCATCCACGATCGGGTTGCGATAGGTGAGCGGCCGCTTGATGCGCTCCGCCATTTTTATTACGAACTCGTCGATTTCCTGTAATTCCCTGAACTCCACCGCTGATTTGAGCCCTTTGAAAATCTTGTGCTCGATGAAGATGGGGCCCACGCCGTCACAGGTGATATCCTCGATGTAGGAATCGTCGAGGAAAGGTTTGAGGATGCCCATGTCGATCTTGTCCCTGATGATCAGGTACTCGAGCGACCGGAATTCCTGAGGGGTGAGAGCAATCCTGCCGTCGGGGAGCACATCCACGCTGGAGGGAACCTTCCCTTTCTCGAGTGCCTTTTTTGCCGTGAAATCGGTGTTGAGGAACTCCACGACCCGGTCTTTCAACCCCTTTTTATCCTCTTTTTCCGAAAAGATACTCTCGGTGGATTCGCCCGGCTGTTTGACATAGACGATCTCCTGAAGCGCCCGTTTAAGCACGCCGATACGTTCCTCGTCGCTCACCGGATCCTCATCGAGGGCATCGATCAGGTCGACGAGCCGTTTTTCGACCACCGGAAAACACTCGGCAACGCTGTGCAGAAACGAGGGCTCGATGGGAATGTAGTAGTTGCGCACGTCGTTTTCGTCGGGGAAGATGTGGACGAAGCTCGTCTCGTTGACCGGGTAGATAATATTGGGATTTTCCATTGATTTGAGGTCACGCTTGAGCTCAGAGAAGAAGAGGGGGATGCCGAAGGTGTTCACCGGGAACATGAGGAGGTACTCGAGGAGGTGCGGGCTCTGGGTGACGTACTCCTTGGCATTGGCCGGGAGCATCCGGTAGAGTGCACAGGATTCGATATTCTCGCCATAGTCGTTTTCATCGTCGAGAATCTCCGGCTTGAACGGGAGACTGATCGCAGCACTCAGTGAACTCATACTACACCTTCGCCATCGAAATCGGGATGATCTTCATGCCGTAGCCCGGGTGGACCTCGAAGGAAACGATATTTCCGGTGGTCTTGCGTGCCCCGCGGACCTTGACCACCTCCATGACCATCACGTACTTGTCGCCTATCAGGGCCTTTTTCATGAACAGGTGGGCATCGCAGATGGAGCGGAGGCGGACGAGGGTGTCCTCTTCGAAGGCATACGTATGCAGGGTGATCAGGACGGTCTTTCCGTGGTCGACCATGTTTTTGCAGCTGGTCAGGAAGGTGAGGATGTCGTTCTGGCCGGTATATTCGGTGATCAGGGTGAGCGAGTCGATCACGATGACCCGGGCCTTGCTGGTCTTCATATGCCGGATGATACGCGTCAGCACATCATGCATCTCCTCTTCCGACCACTTGAACCCGGTGATATGCATGGGAAAGATGCGGAGATGCCCCCAGGCAAAATAATCGGAGATGTCGAGGCTCATCGACTCCATCTGGTTGATGAAGCTCTTGGAGGTGTTTTCCGACGTATAGAGGTCGACATCCATCCCTCCTTTCATCGCCCCCCAGATGATCTGCTGGGTCATGACGCTCTTTCCGGTATCGTTCTCCCCCTCGATGAGCGTGAGTGATTCCATGGGCAGGCCGTCCGCGAGTTTTTTGTCGATCTCCGGGTTTCCGGTCGAGAGGATCCTTTTGTCATCCCCTCCGAGGAGGTCCCCGATTCCCGCTCCTTTGTTATCTCCCATACTATTCCTCCGTTCAGATCACGTAAGCCGAATCACAGACGCCATTGGCCGTCGTTACCTGCACCCATGTGGGCGGATCGCCGCCGGTACAGGCAACGGAGATGTTTAAAGTCTCTTCGGGATCGAGCTGCCCCGGATGGACGGCATCGGGAGTGATAGCGCCCGCCGTCCATGTGCCGGCCCCGCTCCCCGCGGATACATACTGCGGTTCGGCGCCATAGATCACGAACACGTCCATGTTATCGAAATCGGCGATGATCTCGCTTCCCGCGTTCAATACCTGCACATACATCACCGAGGCATTTGCATCGACGTCCACGTCCACGATATCGATGGATGTCCGCATGGCCTTCGATATGGTGTGTGCCTGCTCTTCCTGGGCAAGGGAGACAATCTCCGCGGTGGTGATGGTCCCGCCGATGATCACGTAGGCGGTGATCACCAGCAGGATAATGGCGACTGCCGATGCGATCAGCGATCCCAGACCCATGGCTCAATCAACTCACGGTGAATTCGGTGGTTCGAAGCACTCCACTGGGGAGGACGATCTGGAAGTACACCACCTCGGTGCTTCCGGCGGGGATTTTATCGCTGCTGACCTCGATGCAGATCGTCTCCCCCTCATCCCAGTACTGGTTGGCATCATCGAGGATGGTGTAGTTCCATTGGTGGTTTGCCGGCTCCCCTGCCACATGGGTGACCATCTCAAAATCTGCAGGAGCGCCCACGAAGATATTGGCGTTGCCGACAGTACTCGCAGCAATATGCGTCGACCCGATGTTCTTGATCCAGATCTTCGCCTCACGGGTTCCTGTACCCGAGAAGGTGTTGATGATTTTCACGTCGGTACGCAACCGTTCGTCGGCTGTGTGCGACGATTTGGTAAAAGTGCTCGTGGCCGAGTAGATCACCGGAAAAAACGCGTTCACCAAGACTGCTGCAGAGAGCACCGCGGCAATTAAAAATATGGCGGTGGTGAAGGTATCGCTCGACATCCGTCAGATCCTTTCAAGCACGTCGATCCAGTCCTCGCCGGGTTCCCGCTCCTCGATATCCTCAGGATTTTTCCCATTTCCGGGAGTCTGGCGCTTGTCCATCAGCACTTCAATCATGTCCCGGTCGAGCGACTGGTCGCCGGGATCGAGAATGCGGTTGAGGACATAGAGTTCGGAGACATAGGCGTTCGAGCTGATATCATGGGATTCCCCGAGCGATTCGGGCATCAGGCGGGTGATTTCCTTGATCTGGGCGCAGGCGTCTTTTGAGATGTATCCCATGGCGGTGTAGGACTCGATCATGATCTCCAGGCGGTCATGGCCGTACTTTTTGACCATTCTGCCGGTCCAGTCAAAGAGGCGATGAATCTTTTGCAGGCGCAGTTTTTCATTGGCAGCAGAAGAGAGCGGTTGTTCTCCCTCCATCTGCTTCTTGAGGGTGCGGAGGAGCTGCTCATCGGCGGCCAGCTGATCCGATAGCATTGTCATGGGCGATACGGGAGCGAGCGGTTCGGGTGCGGTAATCTGTGCCGCGGGGGGCTGGGGTGGCTGCATCTGCTGCACTGGAGCCTCGGGTTCGGGTTCCTGCACGGAGGCCTCCTTCTTTTCCACAACGCTCTCCTTGTGTGAACTGAGTGCGCGGTCACCGGGGATCTGGGATCCGAGCACGAAGGGGTTTTCCAGCTCGTTCATCCGGTCGCGGATATCGATGAGGAGCTTCTTGATGGATTTTTTGATGAGGTCGACATCATCCTGTAGCCGCTGCATCTGCACCTCGGGGTCGTCGGCAGATGCGGTGGTGATGATATGGTCAACCTGCGCCTGATTGATCGCCATATTAAAGATATGATTTTTAGTTCATTATTTAAATGCTTTGCGTAATGTCTGAATGGAGAATACCCCGAATTTCATGTTTTTTCGGAAGATTGTGCACAAAAATCAGGTATGCACACCGGTGACTTTCAGTCATTCCCCGGTGTTGCGATATACGTTATTGATAAACCATACACGGCATGCTTCAAGTGATGTCCGCGAGAGGGGGGCATCCGACCCGGAGAAATATGCTCCCCGCCGGAGCAGAGGAAATCGATCCGGCGAATTGTGAGAATTAGGAATGATCGGAATAAAAGAAGGGGTGTTTATCTGGTCAGGTCCATGACCGTGTCAATCTGCGGCGGAACCTTCTCGTCAATGGCAATCGATGCACCGACAGCGGGTCTCAGCTCACACTTGAAGTCCGTGTTGACGCCGACAGCAGTAGATGGCATAGCCTTGATCACGAACTGCTCGTAATCTTCGAGCAGATAGTCGCCATCGTCATTGACCTGCTCAATGATTGCCCACTGTCCAGCGCTGACACTTGTGGTGTTGCCCAGGTATACAAGGGTCTCAACGACTTCGGACGTGGACCAGACGATGGTTGTCTTGTTGATGTCCATTGCGGTGCCACCGGCGGTCAGTCCAACGGTGAACTGGACAGCGTTCAGCGTATTACCGCTTCCATGTCCGTAAACATCACCGAGGATCTCCAGACTGGACGATGCCTGAGCGACACCGCTGGAGACGACCTCCTGGCTCTTCTGGGTCGTGAAGAAACCGGCGCCGAGAACGACGTAACTGAACACCGCGGCGACCACGACGAAGGCGATCAGCACGATAGCGGCCTCAAGACCTGTGAATGCTTCTTCTCTGTTCATGAATTTTCGCATTGCAATGCCTCCATTAAAGCGAATATCGGATCCCTCCAATATTCATGATAAGTATTGAGAGAGAAATCCTTTATATACTTTGTTTATTGGTTTCAGAAAGATTCTTAAGGAAACTTCCCAAAACGACCAAAAATTGAGGTGAAATGGAAAATTACCTTTAAGATTATCCTTACTGTTTATCGTTTGCAATCGACCATATTAGATAACTACGGCGCATATCCGTGTTGCCTCGTGGGATTGTAATCAGGCATATTTACTCGGGTAATCGGTCTATCAATGAGCATATCGGCAGAGAGACGAGGGTATAAAGATCTTTAAAAAGGTATGCATTAAAATAGCACGAGATGCCATACCAATGGTATGGAGTGGCGGGATATTGCCCCAATCGCTCTTGCCGTCATTATCGTGCTCGCTCTCTCGTTCGGCCTGAAACCCATGCTTTCAGAGGGCGAAATGGAGCTGGGAAGCGTGATACCGTTTCTTGCCGGGGAGGAGACGCCAACACCCGCGGCAACCCCCCATGAGGTTCTCTCCAAACCCCCGACTCCCGCACCACCGAGCACCGCCACCCCGACACCAACGCCGCTCTGGGACGGATCGGTGCATGAGATGGGGTTTGTGAATCCGGAGACCTACCATCAGGATCTCGATGGAGACGGGCACATCACCTCGAATATCCCCTCTTCGCTTCCCCCCTCCAGCTACCAGATGACGACCTACGCGACCATCAACGGCAAATGGAGCGGGACGACGGAGATCATCACCGTCCCCTTCCCCTACTGGGAGCTGCACTATACCGTGGATCCGATGACGGAACCGGGTCTTGTTTACCCGACCATCAATATCCAGGTCATGGATGCGAATGACCCCAACCGGTTTGTGCGGATCATTAATCCCGGCATCCTCGACCCCCGCCTGTGGGAGGAGAACGACCCCAGGCCATGGAAAGAGAAGTTCTACGAAGGAGAGAGAAACTACTACTTCATCATCACGACGAGGTTCGTCGATTCCTATACCGTCACCATCAGGGTGCCGCAGAATATGAACCGGTAGAATCCGGAAAAGGGGCGCATATGCCCCATATCCGGGGCTTTTTGTGCGGATCTATGTCGATGACCCGGTTTCTTTCCAGTGGGATGCGATAAAATCCCGAATAATCCTTGCCGCGACCGCTGCCGTCTGCCCTACATCGACCGGGCAAACCTCCACGTAATCAAAGCTGAGCGTGAGGGGAGCAAGCGCCCGCACGAGATCCCGCACGTCCCAGTGCGTGATGCCGAAGGGCTCGGGGGTACCCAGGCCGGGAGTCAGGCAGCAGTCGATGGCATCGGCATCGATGGAGAGATAGAGGGATCTGCCGTCAACCGCTGCTATGATCTCATCGATAACCGCCCGAATCCCCTTTATTCTCACGTCATCGGCTGAATAGAGGTGGAGATCCCGGGCAAATGCATACTCCTCCTTCGTGCCGCTGCGTGCACCGATGATGAATATCTCATTCACGCCTTCCTCGGCCACCCTTCGGGTTACGCACGCGTGGTTGAAGAGGGTGTTGCCGTACTCGGTGCGGAGGTCGAGATGGGCGTCGCAGACCACGTAGCAGTCGGGCTTCAGCGCCTGCACCGCCCCGACCGTGACCGAATGTTCGCCGCCGAGCATGATCGGAAACTTGCCGTCGCGGTGCATCTGCGCCACTGCTGTGCGAACCTGTGCCACTACGTCTCCGGGAAGGGAATAGGGCTCGATATCGCCCATATCCGCCATGGGGACCCCGGCGAGATCGATGCCGATATCTGCGATATAGGTCTCGAAATTATAGGAAACTTCACGGATGGCCCGCGGACCGTCGCGCGTTCCTGCGCGAAACGACGTTGTGCCGTCATAGGGCACGCCGAACAGCACGTAACGAGCGTCCTCGTATGAGGAATCTGCGTCAGCAAAAGAAGTATGGGAAAAAAAGGGCATGCAATCTAATCGAGCTTTTTCTTGCCCATCGAGGCGATGTAGGGGATCTCTTTTCCTGCTTCGAGTTCAGCGAGTTTCTCGTCGCTGACTTCCATTTCGAACATATCGAAGTCCTTGATGTCCATCATCTGGACGGTATTTCCTGCAATTGAGATGATCTGGGCGGTGCGGCGCTCCACGATTGGCACATAGGTCTTCGCACTGACCGGCTGGACGATCGAACGCTTGATCCCGTCAAAAATGCCCACCACATCAATACGCGATTTCGCAGATCCGTGTTTTCCAGGCTTCGATGTTGATATTGAAAGAATTTTGCAGGGTTCATCATCAACAACCACGTAGCGGCCTTCTTTCAGCTTACCAATTTCAGTTTGTTCCTTCATAACGATCAATCTCTTCTGTATGATATCTCAATTAACTTAAATAAATTCAACGTAAAGGTGGATTAGAGAGACTGGATCAATGACATTCATTCGTTCCTGCGACGAGATCGCCACGCTGGTTGAAGAGCATACCAGGGACCTCGTAGGAAGATCGGCCGGCGGCGCCTACGTCAAAATGGGAGCCGACGGTACCCCGACAAAGCAGATTGATCAGGTCGCCGAGGATGTAGTCGTGGATTATCTGCTCGAAAACGACCTCTGCGACAGAATTATCAGCGAGGAGCGGGGGAAACTGCAGGCGGGACCGGGGGACCGTACGGTGTTTCTCGACCCTATCGACGGCACCTTCAACGCTGTTTCAGGCATCCCGTTTTATTCGGTATCGCTGGCCTATGCGGAAGCAGGGTCGATCTGCGAGGGGTATGTGAAAGATCTCGCACATGACGAAGCCTTTTATGCAACGAAGGGGTCGGGTGCGTTCCTGAACGGCACAAGGGTGCATGTCGCATCCACCGCATACCTCGAGGAGAGCTCCATCAGCGTGTACGGGAGGAAGTTCAATCCGGGAACTGTGCTCAAACTGGGGCAAAAAATACGGAGATGGCGCCTTCTTGGCGCATCCTCGCTCGAACTATGCTATGTCGCCTGCGGACGGATCGACGGGTTCGTCGATGTCCGGGAGACGCTGCGAGTGACTGATGCGGCTGCAGGGATGATAATCTGCGAGGAAGCGGGGGGAATCGTCTCGGATCATACCGGAGAGCCTATTTCGTTTCCCGAAGAGGTCACGGTCGGGAAGTCGATGGTTGCCTCAAATCGGACTCTGCACCATAAAATCATCGAGTATCTACGATAGGGGTTGTTCATGAACGTCGTGCTCATGTCCAGAATTGATGATCCCGATGCGCTCGAATACACGAGAGCGCTTGCGCATCAACTGGAATCCGCGGGAGATGACGTGCTCCTTGAAGCGCGGACCGCGAGCGCTCTCGGCGTGACAGGCATCAACCTTGCAGAAGCACAGGCGGATATCGCCGCCGTGGTCGGCGGAGACGGATCGGTACTTCTGGCGGTCCAGCGCATGAAGACGCAGATCCCGGTGATCGGGATCAACTGGGGGGAGGTGGGATTTCTCGCTGAACTTGAACCTGATGAAGCACCCGCATTTTTCGAAAAAATCCGGGACACAGGATTCCGGACCGAATCGAGGATGCGGATCAGCCTGCACCTGAACGGGAAAAAAGTCGGCGATGCGCTGAACGAAGCGGTCATCGTGACTCAGCGGCCGGCAAAGATGCTCAGGTTCTCCATTGGCATCGACGGAGTCATCGCAGAGCGGTTCCGCTCGGACGGTCTCCTGATCAGCACGCCGACCGGGTCGACGGCGTACGCCATGAGTGCGGGCGGGCCGATCGTCGATCCCCGCATCGAAGGGTTCCTTATGGTTCCGCTCGCTCCCTACCTCCTCTCCTCCCGTCCCCATCTCATCAGCGATGAACGGATTCTTGAAATCCGGCTGGAGAGCGAAAAAACCGCAAGGCTCGTCCTCGACGGTCAGTTCACCACAGAACTCAATTCCAACAGCACTCTGCGGATAACAAAGGCAGAACAGCCGGCGAAATTCGTGGATGTCGGTAAAAATTTCTTTGTTAAGGTGGACAACAAACTGCGCCGCCTGTAATGGATTTTTTCGGGTGCCAACAACAATTTTTAAGGTGCCGCACGCAGAGCAATCCATGATTACCTGCGGGGTCCATGGGTTCCGCACGATCACAAGAATCTGATTGTTGGAGTGATGTCACATGGTAGATGAGATGAGAACGTCCGTTCCCTACGAAGAGATTGCCGAAACCCTCAAGGAGTACCTGGGCCTCGATGGATCGCCGGTGGCGATCAAGCTCGCCAAGAGCGAGGAGGCGATTCCGGACGGAATCCCCGAGATTGAAGAGACGATCCGGCACTGCATGATGGTGAGCATTGCCCGCAAGGAAGGCCGGATATTCTATGCCACCGCAGAAAAACACCAGTGCATGGGCGGTTCGTGGGCGATCGGCCTGCGGGAGCTGACGCCCAGCCTGAAATCCGGCGAATTCTACTACAAACTGGGCAAATTCGACAGTTGGGCTGCCTGCATGCGCACCATCGACCAGGTCCCCAACGTGCACGTGCCGGGCGGCAACGAGGGCCCCACCTTCGCCACCGTGTACGCCCCGCTGGAGAAGACGCCGTTCGATCCCCACGTGGTCCTTATCGTCGGCCAGCCCAGGATGATGCTCAAGCTCGCACAGGCCTGCCTCTATAAGATGGGCGGCAGGCTCCATTGCTCGATGGCAGGTATCCAGTCCGTGTGTGCCGACACCGTGGCCCTGCCCTACATGACCGGCGAAGTCAACTTCTCGATGGGCTGCGACGGCTCGAGAAAATTCTCCGGCATCGAAGACCAGGAGATGGTCGCGGGAATTCCCGGTGAACTGATCGCCGATGTGGCAGACGCGATAAAAATTGTAACCGGCGCACCTGGTTCCGTATAATCACTTTTTTTCGAGGAGGGCGAGAACTACCCGGCAGGCCTCCCCCACCCCCTCCTCGACTTCCCTGTCCATGCGGTTGCTGAAGGATTCGATCACCCCGCCTTCGATCCCGACGACGATCACGTCTGCGGTTATACCCAGTGCGGATGCGATCTGGAGCGTCTCCGCAATGCCCACATCATGGAGGGTCATCGGAAAAAAGGTAGAGGAAGGCGGCTCATTGAATACATGCACCTCGCCGGGGGTCCCATACCCGGTCATGGCATCGACAACAATCACCCTCTCATACCCTTCCATCATGGGGATCAGACCCAGACCGCCAAGCCCGCCGTCTTTCACCTCAAGTTCGGGATGCATGGCGGAGAGTCGTTCTCCTACCCGGATGCCCGCAGCATCATTCCCCATGTAGGGATTTCCGCAACAGATCACGCACGACGCTTTATTTCCGGATATTCGATGCGACGGGATGGACATTCCTCCAGTGGTGCCGGGAGCTCGATTCGGGATCAGGCACGCTATAGTCCGAGAATATGATAACATGTCTTCCAGCCATTGTAAAAGACTTATCTCCATGGCACAACAACTGTGTACCCGGTGAACAGGATTGCAGGTATCGATGAAGCTTGAGATGAAGGACAAGCCGGGACAGCTCATTGCCGCTCTCAAGCCGATTTCTGATGTCGGGGGGAACATCATGGCGATTATCCATCAGCGCGACCCTGCTGCCGCCCCGGGGGACACGGTCGATGTGCAGATAATGCTCGAAATCCCCGAAACCAAACTCGAATCACTCGTGGGGACCCTCAAAACACAGGGCGTGAATGTTGTCAGGATCGGTGAAGAGCGGCTCCTCATCCGCAGGTCGGTCATTCTCATCGGCCATATCATGCACACGGACCTCACCGACACGGTGGACAGGATAGATTCCTCAGGGCTGGCGGAGGTTGCCGAACTCGGCATGGTGATGCCTGCAATCAACGAACCCTCCTCTGCGAAGATCACCCTTAAATCGGCCTCATTGGGGGAGATGGGCAGGGCTATCGACCTCCTGCGCAATGTTGCCACAGAAAAGGATCTCCTTGTCATCGAACCCCTGGAGGGCTATCCATGAGAATCGCGATGCTGGGCTTCGGCTCCGTGGGGAGGGGTATTGCCGAAGCGGTGAGCACCAAGGATCTCGGCCTGACTATCACCGCACTTGCAGACTCACGCAGCGCCGTTATCGATGCGGACGGCATCGATATCCGGGATGTGCTGCAGCGGAAGCGGGAAACAGGGTTGTGCGGCGATCCGGCGATCACGGCGGACGATGTAATCGGATCAGGGGTGTACGATGTACTGGTTGAGGTCACTCCCACGAATGCCGACAGCGGAGAACCTGCGCTCGGCTATATCACCCGTGCGCTTGCATCCGGCAAACACGTTGTCACTTCGAATAAAGGGCCGATCGCCCTCCGCTATGATGCACTGATGCAGCAGGCAGCATCCAGCAATGTCCAGCTGCGATACGAAGCCACCGTATGCGGGGCGATTCCCCTCATCCAGGCACTTGAAATGGGTCTCGCGGGCAACACGATCAACGGGCTCCATGGCGTATTCAACGGCACCTGCAACTACATCCTCACCCGCATGACCGACGAGGGGCTGAGCTACAGTCAGGCGCTGCTCGAGGCCCGGGAGCTCGGGTATGCGGAAGCGGATCCCACCTATGACGTGAAGGGAATCGATGCGGCGATAAAACTGGTCATTCTGGCCAACAGCATCTGGGGCCTCAATGTGTCGCTCAAGGATGTGGATATCACCGGGATCGACAGCCTGACCACCGATGCGCTCGCCCTCGCCGAGGAACTCGACTGCACCATCCGCCTTATCGGCGAAATCATCCCTGAAAAACGGGTGCTGAAGGTCTCCCCCCGCATTCTCTCAAAGGATCACCCCCTCGTAGTCAGGGACACCCTGAATGCGGTGACGGTGGAGACGGATATGGCAGGCGAGGTCACGCTGATCGGGAGGGGTGCGGGTTCGCGTGAAACCGCGAGCGCCATCATCTCCGACATTCTCTTCATCCGTGATTGCTATGTCGAGCGTACTTGAGAAACGTAGAGAATTGCTCGATTTAATGCGCCAGCTGACCCTCGATGCGGGGAGCTTTACGGTACACGATCTCTCGGACCGCACCCGGATGCCCCGCAGCACGGTCCAGGACTGGGTGAACCGTCTCATCGAAGAGCGGTGTGTCATCCTGAAAGAGGAAAAACGGGGACGGTATCCGGCCAGATATGCAGCAAGCAGCGCGATGCTCTCCAGCGCCTGCAAACGCATTTTCACCACCGTCGACGGGGATATTGTGAGCATTTACCACGAATGCATGAGCGGCGGGTGTGCTGCGTACTGCACCCACCATCACCGCAAAGCGGGAGGCGTCGTCACCGAGGTCGCCCGTGACGGGACGTTGCTGTTCGAACTGGCCCGTCTTGGGGAGGGGACCGCGGAGATCGGCCTCTACCCCAGAGCGGCGGTGGGCGTGGTCGGGGTGCGAAGGGAGGGCAACTACGTCATCCAGCACATCCGCTGTACCGGCGGTCCCGCCTTCTCGCTGACCGAGATGATGGCGATGGCCGAGGGGGTCGAAAATGTTGATATCCTCCGCTTCGGAGACACCGTCGAAGGAGAGGTCTATACCAGGGCACTGACCCATGTCATCATCGGCCTCGATGACACCGATTCACGGGATGCAGGCGCCACGTTTGCTCTGGCGATCGCACTGCTGCAGCACCTCTCGAAAATGCCCGGGATCATCCCCATCATGCACAGGGTTGCGATGCTCTACCCGGGCATTGAGGAAAAGACCGCCGGAAACTCCTGCAGCTACATCGAGATCGCTGCAGAACCAAGAGTCGTCGACGGGCTCATGGAGCGTGCGTCGCGCTTTGTCTCGGATGAATCGATCTCTGAAGAATGGGGACTTGCCATGAAAACCGGCTTTACCATCCCCGATGACCTGCGATCGTTTGGCCTCGATGCCCGGGCACAGCGGGTGTCCAGAAGTGCCTGTGAAGGGGTCGCCGAACGCAATGGTGTGCGCCTTGCCGGCGGACGGGGCGTGGTGGGGGCGCTCGC
>JAENYT010000066.1 GCA_016841665.1 Methanobacteriota archaeon | reverse complement strand
GAAAGCCCGTGGGGCGTTGAGCCCCTCGGGAGTTCAAATCTCCCCCTCAGCGTTTTAAAACAAGGTCGATTCTTTTATCAGATCTTTCACGGAGGCTACTCTGCAGCTTCCTGTCACAACCCATTGGGTTGTGCCGTATCATTTCCACCCTTTAGCGTGAGGACTCCCCGGTCCGCCCCCTTCACCCCCACAGGTTAACATGCAGAAAAGCTACCGCGGAGAATGATACCATGAAGATCCAGGTGAGCAGGAATGGTCCATACATCGTGACCGGGAGTATCCCGCTCATGGTGATGGAGATCTCTAACGATGATGAGGGCGACTGTCGTTCATGGCGGAAGGTACAGGAGTATCCTCTGCAGGAACAGTATACCTTATGCCGCTGCGGGCATTCGAAGAACAAACCCTTTTGCGACGGGACACATGCGAAGATTTACTTTAATGGCACCGAAACCGCCGGGGATGAACCGTATCTCGAGAACCCGACCATCATCAGAGGACCGGAACTGGAACTGGCCGATTATGAAGGGCTCTGTGCACACGCACGGTTTTGCATGCGGGCCGGGGGGATCTGGAACCTCACGAAACAGTCCAACATCCCGGATGCCCGGGACACGGCGATAGACGAAGCGTGTAACTGTCCCTCCGGCCGGCTCGTCCTCCGTGACCGCAAGACGGGCGAGGCGGTCGAGCCCATTCTTGAAAAATCCGTTGTCGTGGTCGAAAATCCTGCCAGGGGTGAACACGGGCCGCTCTGGGTTCGTGGCGGGGTCCCTGTCGTGTCCGCCGATGGAAGACCCTACACGGTCAGGAACCGGGTTACCCTCTGCGGGTGCGGGAGATCACGGAATAAGCCGTTCTGCGACGGGAGCCATATTGAAGATTGAGACCCGGAACGTGGCTATGGAACATCACTGAGAAGTGGACCCCCGGGATCCCCTCAGAACGACATCCCGGTCAGGAGCAGGGAAAAGAGCACCAGGTCGTAGATGGTGTGCGTGATCGCCGACGTCGTAGTATTCGAGTACCTGCGGATGTAGGCAAAGACAAGCCCCGCCAGGAAGACCGAGATGAGGCCGTCCCAGCTGTACTGGAACGCGTGGAGCGATGCAAAGAGGAGCGCCGGG
>JAENYT010000065.1 GCA_016841665.1 Methanobacteriota archaeon | reverse complement strand
CCCCGCCGCCGTTATCATAACAGACATAGGGGAAACGCCAGAGGTTTCCGAGGCCTATTGCCGCCCCTATCCCGGCGAGTATGAAGGTGAGTCGGGAGCTCCAGCGCTCTTCTGCACTCATTACTCAGATCTTGCGTCCGGGGCAGGAAAGAGGTATCGTTATCTTTCAGGGATTTTTTTTTGAAGATGCACCCCCGGAGAGGTCTCTTTACCCCGGTATGGCAGAGGCCGCGGGCTCAAATCCTGCTCGGTCCATCTCGTTTTGCGATAGAGGTCGTCCCAAAATGGTCTGCAAACCTCTGGCGTACCTTGAGCGGAGTAGACATCCATTATGTAGCTTTTTACGTTCGGGTAGTGTTCTGGAGGCAATTGTAAAAGAAAAAAGGGATGAAAGATCTGTGAAGTCGTTCTTGCTCTTTGCGATACTCCTGTGCAAATCTCGCCACGTACTATGACCTCTATGCCGGAATCTGGACATAGATCTGGTCGAACTCGTCGGTGGTGGAAGGAATCGGCCCAGCGGGTGTCAGGTTCAGCACGAGGTCATCGGTCAGGTTCTCGACGCGATACTCCCAACCCTCGGGCAGTTCCGTCATGTTGTCGGCCAGCGTCGCGAGCTCATCCTGTGAGACCTTGTACCCCTGCATGACGTAGACGGTGCCGTTCGGATCAACGAGCTCGTAGACCGGCTTGCCCGCTTCCCATACAATGTTCTGCGTCTTTGCCGTGTTGAAGACCTCGTATGCCGGCGTACCTAAGGTACCAGGCGGCAGGTGGGCTCCAAATACCATATCCACGCCCGCCACGTCTACCGGTTCGGACGCCAGGACACCCACCTGGTCCATCGTCCAATTTTGCGGCCCATTCTTCGTGACATTCTCCGCACCGAACTCCTCCGCGAGGGCATCGAGGTTCAGGTTGTCCCACCAGTCTACCGAGCACTCGGCCAGAGGTGACGTGCTGTAGATATCGTACCCGTTATCGCCGTAATTGAAGACGAGCTCGCAATAGCGATAGTCACGCGAGTCGTCCAACGTCTGCAGGGTAAGCGACACGTTCTCACCCAGGCTGTTCTGCATCGTGCCTGTCTGCGTCGTGGTAGTCGCCGCGGTCGGTGTCGGACTCTCTGCCGGGCTGGTCTC
>JAENYT010000064.1 GCA_016841665.1 Methanobacteriota archaeon | reverse complement strand
CGTAATCTGAAGCGCAGAACCGCAGTCCGGGCACCTTATTGTTGTTACAACCCGGTTTACATCGGTCATACTCATAATTATGGTCGCGGATGGAATAGTTTTTCGATACGCGACTTTATTTTTGGAGGAACCCGAGGAGGCTACGGATCCATGCATATCGCGCTCGCGTGGGTCGATGGAAGAAAAGCCCTTTTGTAAGCAGCGTCTTTTCCTGGTGGCGGGGGTGCTATTCGGTGCCTTCCGTATCTGAGAGTAACGCCACGATCGCCTTCCTGAGAGCGGGGATATCACGATTCACGACCGCCCAGACCTCTTCAGGATCCACACGGAAGTATGCGTGAACCAGAACGTTCCGAAGGCCGGTCACCTGCTTCCAGGGAATTTCGGGAGAAGCGCTTCGCAGGTCGGGAGGAAGGCATGCGGCTGCTTCCCCGATGATCTGGAGGTGGTGAATCATCCAGACCTGCACCAGTTCATCCTGCAGGAATGTCTCACGCCCCCGAACCGCATACCGCTCAATCTCGTCGATCGCTTCCAGGATGTCGAGGAGCCGCTCATTTCCGTCCCTCATAACGGCACTGCCTCTTTGAGTATCCGCCTTTTGTAGCGCTCCTTGAGTGCGGTCTCTGTCACCACGTCCACCCGGCAATCAAGGTCTTCCTCCAGGTCCTGGATGAGCGCGATGTGGTCGAGGAGGCTCCTGCCCGGCTCCAGCTCCACCAGGAGGTCGAGGTCGCTCTCCGGCCCGGTCTCTCCCCGGGCGACCGATCCGAAGACCCGCAGGTTTGTTGCCCCGTGCCGCCCGGCTATTGCGAGAATCCTGGACCGCTTTTTCCGGATCTGATCCAGTGTAACGGGCATAACTGTTCAATGCATCCTATCGGGAGCAGGGGATATAAATCTGCCTCACCGTGGTGTTTTGTGGGAAAGAACCGGCTGCTGGAATCCGGATGGTTATGTGTTGTCAACAGCGCCGGCCCGGCCACATACGTCGACCACCTTGATCTTTCAAATACCTATGGTAATCGAAGTTGCTCTTTCTCGGCCAGCCGAACCGCTATCCGCATCATCTCACGCCCGCGCTGCGGCAGCTCTTCGTGGCCTTCCATATACCGGTGAAAACGCAACGCATCTTCTCCGGTCA
>JAENYT010000063.1 GCA_016841665.1 Methanobacteriota archaeon | reverse complement strand
TCAATAATTTTAGTGATCACGCCAGCGCCAACCGTCAAGCCACCTTCACGGATAGCAAAGTCTGAACCGTTCTCTAACGCAACGGGGACGATCAATTCAACTTCCATTTCAATTCGGTCTCCGGGGAGCACCATCTCCACACCCTCTGCCAGGCTCACCGTTCCGGTGACGTCCATCGTTCGGATGAAGAACTGCGGCCGGTAGCCGGTGAAGAACGCACTGTGCCGCCCACCTTCTTCTCGGGTCAACACATAGACCTCACACTTGAATTTCGTGTGGGGTGTTATGCTGCCGGGCTTGGAGACAACCATACCACGTTCCACTTCTTCCCGTCCAACACCGCGCAGCAGCAAACCTACGTTGTCGCCTGCCATGCCTTCGTCCAGGATCTTATGGAACATCTCTACGCCTGTCACAACAGAGTTCATACTCTTTTCCTGCAGCCCAACGATCTCGACTGGGTCACCCGTGTGGACCATTCCCCGGTCAATTCGGCCTGTCACAACGGTGCCGCGGCCCTTGATCGAGAATACATCTTCCACTGGCATCATGAACGGTTTGTCAGTCTCACGTTCCGGCATCGGGATGTAATTGTCCACTGCATCCATCAGATCATTGATGCATTTGTATTCCGGTGCATTCGGATCTGTTGATTCGCTTTGTAAGGCATGTAATGCACTCCCATGGATGATCGGAATATCATCACCAGGGAAGCCGTATCCTGTCAGCATCTCGCGCAGTTCCATCTCAACCAGCTCTAACAGCTCCGGGTCGTCCATCATGTCGACCTTGTTCAGGAATACGACAATGCTTGGAACTTCCACCTGCCGTGCCAGCAGCACGTGCTCTCGCGTCTGGGGCATCGCACCATCAGGTGCTGCTACCACCAGGATCGCACCGTCAACCTGCGCTGCACCTGTGATCATGTTCTTGATGTAGTCACGGTGTCCAGGCATGTCCACATGGGCATAGTGGCGTTTCTCTGTCTGGTATTCCACGTGCGCAATATTGATCGTGATGCCGCGCTCTTTTTCTTCCGGCGCATTATCGATCGTATCAAAGGCTCGGTAATCCGCAAACCCTTTCAAACCCTGCACTTTTGTGATCGCCGCTGTTAGCGTGGTCTTCCCATGGTCAATGTGCCCCAT
>JAENYT010000036.1 GCA_016841665.1 Methanobacteriota archaeon | reverse complement strand
TGGGCCGGTAAATAGGTTGCCCCGGGAGAGATCGCGGTCACGGATCACCGGCCGGTCTTCTACGAATACGGCACCCTGTACGACCCCGGGACCGGGGAGCCCGCGGTCCTCTGGGAGTCCTGGACAGAGCCCCGGCCCGACCGTTACACGGGTCCAGTCGCCGTCGTCGTCAGCCCCTACACCATCAGCTCGGGCGAGGGTCTCCCCAAGGTCTTTGCGGAGTCCGGGACGGGTGCTATCGTCTCGTGGTACGGGACGAACGGGGCGTTCGGCATGGAGTCGATGGGGCCCCTGCTCCCCCTCGGGATCCTGACCGCCTTCCCGACGGGCGCGTCGCTCGACGAGCACGGCAGGATCCAGGTGGACAGCAACGCGTCGATGATCGGTGGGGTAGCCCCGACGGTGCGGGTGCCGCTTGATAAGGCTACCCTGGCGCGAGCGATGGCCGGGGAGGACGTCCAGCTTTCGTATGCGGTCGACTGGATAGAGGCGCAGGCGGAGGAGACGACCGCGGAGCCGTCCGATGTTCCGACCCGGCAGGCGGTGGCCGGGTGGGCGGTCGTGCTCGAGGCGCTCGCGGTTGTTGCTGTCTGGTACGGTCGGCGGTGAGGGCGGGGGGAGTTCTCCCACCTTTACTTGGATCAAGATCGATCGAACCAATGTTCACCGATATGCCATCCCGATGGTCGGGATGGTCTGCACCGGCGGCGTTCACCGCCGGAGTTTTCGTTACCTTCCTTCAAAGATCTCGGGTTCGAGACCTTCCAGCCTGTCTACCGTGATCTCGTAGTCCTCGATGGACTTCGGCGCATCCGTCTTCGGCCGCACATGCAACGTCCGGTGAACTTTTGCTGAAGAGTGCTGCCCGCTCTTTGAGTTGTGCTTCCACCAGAACACCTTGCAGACCTCCATACTGCCCTCCGGGCGGGCGGATGAACTTTCGTTCTTGAATCGGCCAGGGCATTAAGAAACATAAGCGCGGAATCAAGTTTTAGGCGTGTTTCCGATGAGCAGCCTCCTTTTAGTTGGCCGAATCCATCCGGATTGACATATATGAGGAGTGTGTCAGCGGGAGAAGGTATTTGACCATGGAGAAAGAATGATCAAAAAAAGGGACAGGGTTCAGACAAACTACAGAAAATCAGAGAGCCCCGTTACCGCCATTGAGGATTCTGGTGGTTGCCGGGGTGCGGAAAGATAGGTATTGAAGGATCCCTGGTGCAGGAACCATAGAGTGTGAGTGGGAAGTTCTGGTCAGGGTTGTTTGAAGATCCCAGAGATCTGTCTGTATGAACAACCAAGAGGTGAAAAACTATAGCATATATCGTTCAGTTGGAAATCGCCGGCGACACCGCCATGTGGACAAGACCGGATACCGGCGACAGCCCCGTCAGCTATCCGGCACCTACATACTCGGCGGTTAAAGCCATTTTTGAGTCCGTGCTGTGGGGACCTGCGATTGAAATTATTCCGCTTAAGGCGGAACTTTGTGCGCCGGTACAGTTTCACAATTATTACACAAATTATGGTGGCCCGCTGCGAAAAACAACGAACATCAAACACGGAGACAGTTATCAGCTTTGCGCCACCGTTCTTATTGATGTCTGCTATCGCTTGTACGCCGAAGTTGTTCCGTATAAGGTAAAAGGTAGACTTCCTCAAGCGGCGAAGAACTGGGATAACGCGACCACGTCACCGGGGCACGCATATCAAGAGTTATTTGCCAGAAGGCTGAAGCGCGGACAGTGTTTCTCTGTGCCGTGCCTGGGGTGGCGGGAGTTCACGCCATCCTATTTCGGCGAGTTCCGTGATGGTACACATGTCATGTCCGATATGGAGACTGCAGTTATTCCCTCCATGCTACGGCAGGTATTTTCAAAAGGCTATCAATCCGAAGTCGCGTATCTGTATGACACGGATGTTGAGATTACAGGAGGCGTGCTGACTTATGGAGAAGAGCCATGCTGAACGAACTGCATCAGCTGTCTGCAACCCTTGCAAGCCACAACATCAAGCAGCAAAAATGGCACCATCAGTATAAACCGTTGCCGGGCGGAGCCTGCTATCGTATATGGCTTGACGATGATGGCGCGGTGGCGGACGTTGAACTGATGAACAAGGATCTGGTGAATGTCTGCCGAAAATTTGGCAATAATCAGGGGACATTTCCCGCTTTCAACATTGCACCGTTGTACCGCTTCACATCGGATGAAGATAAGAGGTATTACGATGCGCTTTACGAAGGGAAACTGGAACTGGATATAAGTTATTTGCGATCGATATGCGCTACCGATAATTGGGGCACAAAACTTCGCAATAAGATAACGGGCTGCCTACACAAACAAATACCGAATATTCCTGAAGAAAGTGCAGTCGCCGCACTGACGAACATCACAGCATCGCTTGACATTGACATGCTGCGCAGCACCCTTGAGCAGCAAGTTTGGAAAAGGTTATCAAGCGACATAAAAGCGTATCTGCCGTTGCTCATTCGTAAAGGAAACGAAAAAAAGCGGCCGGAAGATGATGTTGGTTCAGTATCTATTGTGCTTGATTTAATAAATTGGGAGAAATTCGAATATCCAATAGCCAATGAAAATACCACAAGGCAAGTGAATGATTGGCTTTTTGCCAATGAAAGTGATCACCAGCCTGAAACAAGCGATCAACTTGACGCTTTTGGATCTCCGTATGCGGAGCTTGGCGAACCCATGCCATCTGTGCGACTTGCGCCGGGGTTTGAGGTGGCGCTGCGTTCTATGTTCCGCGAGCAAGGGTGCCAGTACCGTTATAGAAAAGCTGATGACCACTCTTTCCCGATTAACAAAACGAATCGCGATACTCTGAAAACCTCGCTTGAATGGATTGTGAAACCTGACAACGAGAACGTCACGTGGCGCAGAACTGACAAAGATGCAATGCTATTTGTATATCCAAACAGGGTTCCAAAAATTCCGCATAAGTTTACTGCGCTTTTCGGTGGTACGGAGAACCATGAGGGTATCACAAACAGGTTTGAAAAGGTTGCAGAGGATTTTAGTAAGACACTCAACGGGCTTGAAACAAATCAGAAGCCGGAAAATATCCATGTGTTTGCATTACAGCAAATGCTGCCAGCCCTGTCTAAGCGCGCAAGGGTGGTGTTCTCGCGCAATCTAACCCCAAGTGGGCTAATAGATGCGGCTACCGAGTGGCAGCAGGGATGCCTCAATCTACCGCCGATCGCACGAATTGAGCCTATCACGCCGTTCCCTTTGAATGTCTCCAAAATCGCAAACAAAGTTTGGAAGCGGAACGGCACACGGGCGGACGGCAAGAGCGAGGTTAAATTAATACGATACTATCAAGGTATGGAGCTGCTTTTGGATAAGCCCATGCCGTCGCAGATAATGCGCATTGCCAGGGGCGTGACCGCGAACTCATTGGGTTTGGTATTGTTTGTCGGCAATAACCTGCCACGAGGCAGGAATGTCGTTAAAGATGCAATTAAAGTGGAAATAGGCGATTTATTTCCCTTACTCGGGCTGCTCCTGTACAAGAGCGGCATAACAAAGGAGGATTATATGCAAGACACGGCATATTCAATCGGGCAGCTACTGAAAATATCCGACGAGCTGCACGCGCTGTATTGTGAGATAAAGCGCGATGGTGAAGTGCCGCCACAACTGGCGGGAAACTCTGTTTTCGTAACGGCGTCAGAAACACCGGCACAGGCCGTGGCTCTGCTCTGTACGCGAATGATTCCGTACATAGCCTGGGCAGACCAGTACAGGCGGCAGGGTCAGGAAAAAAGTGGCTTAGCAGCGTGGTACAGGCGGCAGTATGGCCAACTCATGCCACATCTGCGTCAAAACCTGACAAAGAATATCCGGTTCGGTGACCTGGAAAAAGCACAGTTGTTTATCGGTTACCTTGCGGATCTTCCCAAATTGACGAACAAACAATCTACTGAGGAGGTATGTACAGATGCAAAATGAAGTCAAACGTGCAACGGGGCTTTTGGTAATAGAAGCCGTGAACTCAAATCCTAATGGCGACCCCGACCGGGAGAGCGAACCACGCCAGCGTCCGAATGGCCGCGGCGAAATATCACCCGTATCCTTCAAACGTAAACTACGCGATTTGCTGGAGGATTCAGATAGCCCATTCTTCAAAAGTCTGCCAGAGAAGTTTAAGGAAAATCCAGATCACTACCGCATACTTGAATCACGGGGGCGTGACCGCAGAGAGATTACACAGGAAATGGGCGATACCAAAAACTTTAATCAACAGTCCTTCCTCAAAAGCATCTTCGTAAAAAAATATTGGGATGCTCGTGTGTTCGGCAACACGTTCCTCGAAGAAGGTTCAGCAAAAGGCTTCATCAAGACGGGTGTGGCACAGTTTGGCGTAGGAGTTTCCATATCGCCGATAGATATTGTGCGCCATACGAACACAAATAAAGCCGGTGTGCAAGAGGGAAAAAACGCCGGTATGGCACCGCTTGCGTTCCGTATCGTACAGCATGGCGTATACTGTATGCCCTTCTTCGTCAACCCAAACTACGCGGGAAAGAGCGGCTGCACCCCGGACGATATAGATCTGCTCAAACTGCTGATCCCGAAGGCGTACGATTTGAACCGCTCAGCTATACGCCCTGATGTACGAATCCGTCATGCCTGGTATATCGAGCATAAAAATGCGCTTGGGAGCTGCCCGGATTATCTGTTGCTTGAGGCGTTGACGCCTACTCGCATAGGCAATGTATCTGATCCCTCCAACGAGTGGGCAGACTATGAGGACAAGACTTCTCTTCCGGAGAGTCTGGAATCGCGGATTGAGAGAGTGGTCGATTTGATGACATTGTGATGGAGTATTTCGCTCATAGCCCTAAGAATGGATATCCCGCCCAGACATATGCGCAACATATCAACGGAGTATCGGAGCGAGTCAGGCGTAATGCATCTGACGCTGCCCGATACGCCTCTGCTACTGATGGCGCATTGCTATTAAATACAGCGGAAGTTGCGGCAGTTTACCACGATCTGGGTAAACTTGATGAGGAAAATCAGTCAGTTTTGTCCGGCCAGAGAGCGGCAAAACGTCTGCCGCTTAATCACGCGGATGCAGGCGCGGCTTTTTTGCTGGACGATGCATCCCCCGCCCTTCTTGCGGCTGTTTCTGTCGCGGCGCACCATATTGGACTTCCGGATTTTGGCACGGAGAGCATCCGTGAGGATTCCGCATTCCGCGATGATGAAATAAAGGCGCGGGTTGATGCGGTGTTGTCAGAGTATTCGCAAATACACAGCAGCAATGTAAGCGCAAGACCGCCAATAGAGAGCGCTATGCCATCGGGGGATTTATCGGTATTCCTGCGTATGTTGCTGTCTTGCCTGGTTGATGCCGACCACACCGATACCGCTTCACATTACGGTAAGTATCCTGAGTCGGAGGATACCATCCCACTTCGTCCGGCGGAGCGTCTCGCGTTATTGGACCACTACGTCGAAACGCTTAGAAAATCGGGCGAAGATGACGAACGAAATAGACTGCGCTCTGAAATGTATACAGTGTGTAGGGACTCCCCAATATGTGAAAACATTGCCGCCTGTGACGCTCCCGTCGGTTCGGGCAAAACAACCGCGGTAATGGCACATCTCTTGGCGCAAGCGAATAAGCGTGGATTGCGCCGCATATTTGTGGTGCTGCCGTATACAAATATCATCCAGCAGTCGGTCGAGAGATACCGCAAAGCACTGGTTTTCCCGGACGAAAATGGTGAAGAGGTTGTGGCTGAACTGCACCATCGCGCAGAATTTGAGAGCGAGGATACACGGCATCTCACAGCGCTATGGCGCGCGCCGATCATCGTCACCACAGCGGTTGCATTCTTTGAAACCCTTGCGGCGAAAACTCCGTCCGCGCTTAGGCGGTTGCATGAGTTGGCGGGCAGTGCGGTATTCGTGGACGAAGCACACGGTGCGCTGCCTGCGCACTTATTGCCGTTAGCATGGCGGTGGATTAATATTTACGCTAAAGAATGGTCTTGTTATTGGATTCTGGCTTCAGGTTCGCTTAATCAATTCTGGGAAATAAAAGAGATCTCCGAACGAAAGTTGGAAGTGCCAAATATAGCAGATCCATCATTAAGGGCTTCACTCACCGCATTTGAAGGCAAACGCATAGAGTATCGGGCTAACCTGACGCCGCAGTCGCTGGAGACGTTTGTTGAAATTGTGGCGCAATCACAAGGACCGAGGCTTGTTATACTCAATACAGTGCAAAGCGCGGCGGTAGTTGCAAAGTATATGTGCGAGAAGTACGGGCGCGGGTGTGTAGAGCATCTGTCAACCTCGCTTACGCCGAACGACAGGGAGAAAACGCTTGAGCAGGTGAAGGCGCGGCTTGACGAGTCCGATGATGACGACTGGGTGCTTGTCGCTACATCCTGCGTGGAGGCAGGCATTGATTTTTCGTTTAGGACCGGTTTCCGGGAGCTTGCATCGCTGACCTCGCTATTGCAGGCGGCGGGGCGCGTTAATCGGAACGGTGAGTACGGTGTTTCTGAAATGCACACATTTTGTCTTTCAGAGAACAATATGTTAAAATCAAATCCCGACGTAAAAAATTCCGCCGCTGTCCTGCGCAAACTCATAGAATCGGGCATCGATATTTCCCCATCTCTTGTGACCGGAGCTATCGAGCAGGAACTTAAGGAATATGGCAGCAAGCCAATACACAGGGTGTTGCTTAAAAAAGAATGCAACAAGGATTTCTCGTTTGTAGAAAAGAATTTCAAGGTGATCGACGCGAATACACGTATTGCAGTGGTGGATATGAAAATCGTCGATAGAATACGCAATGGGCATTGTGACTGGCGTGAATTACAGAAGCATTCGCTGCAAATAGCCCATTATAAACTACAAGAACTGCACATACCACAAATCGCAGAAGACATTTACCACTGGAATCTCACATACGACGCTTTTTTGGGATATATGGCCGGAATCATTCATAAATCTGAGCCTGAACTCCTCCTATATTAGGGAATATGTTGAGGTTAATCATCCTGGCAATTTCACGTACCTGCTCTGGCATCAAGATCACCCCTTTTTCCTCTCTTCGGCACCCAATTTCGAGAAAGGATGGCAGAGTAAAGTCAAACGGAAGGAGATGAGAATTTAGCGAAGTACAGAGTCTGAGTTTCAGAATCGTAGCGGGCAAGACTCATGGGGCCATCTCCGTTGATAGGTTCTTATAATCCAAGTTATAATTATGCCTTACCGGATTACGACCGCTTATGAACCCCGACGACTATCTCCTGCTCAGCGGCATCCAGCATTTCGCGTTCTGTAGACGCCAGTGGGCACTCATCCACATTGAACAGTTGTGGAAGGAGAACGTGCTCACCTTCGGTGGCAGGCAGATGCACAGGAATGCAGACGATCCCTTCTTCACGGAGAGCCGGGGCGATGTGTTGATCTCGCGGAGCGTGCCTCTGGTCTCCCACATCCTAAAGATCTACGGCGTTGCGGACGTGGTGGAGTACCATCGGTCGGATGAAGGAGTTGTGATTCCCGGACGGGAAGGATGCTGGACCGTCGTGCCGGTGGAGTACAAGGCGGGGAAGAAGAAGCCGGACGATCGCGACGAGGTCCAGCTGTGCGCCCAGGCAACCTGTCTTGAAGAGATGTACCGGACGCGGATTGAGTTTGGGTATCTGTATTACGGCAAGACCCGGCGGCGGACTGAGGTCGCCCTCGACGATGAACTTCGCAACCGGGTGGCGGAGTTGGTCGCCGGCATGTATGCACTCTACGATGCGGGCACCACTCCCCCGGCGGTCCTGCTGCCGCACTGCAAAAACTGTTCGCTCGTCGAACTCTGTATGCCGGCCGTTTCATCCCGCGGACGGTCGGTAGATCGCTATCTTGCCGTCTGCATAGGGAGGGATGATGCGTGAGAAAACTCCTGAACACCCTGTACATCACCAATCCAGAGTCTTATCTCAAGAAAGACGGAGAGAATATCGTTGTTTCCGTTGACCGGAATGAGGTGGGACGGATCCCCATTCACAACCTGGAAGGGGTCATCTGTTTTGGGTTTATGGGGGCAAGTCCAGGCGTCATGGAGTTGTGCGCATCCCGCAATGTGGGTCTTGCGTTTGTATCGCCGTACGGGAAGTTCCTCGGACGGGTTTCAGGCCGCGTGTCCGGGAACGTGCTGCTCCGCAAGAGGCAGTATCTTCTCTCCGATGAGGAGGAGGCCGCGGCCAGGATTGCGATGAACTGTGTGCTCGGGAAGCTGCTGAACTGTCGGAGCGTTCTGTTGCGGTTTGGCCGTGACTACCCTGAAAAGGCGTCGCCAGCGTTTGCAGAGAGCCTTCAGCGGCTGACAGAGGGCATTCGCCAGATGAAAGAGTCGCCACCCGGGACACTGAATGAGCTTCGGGGTCGTGAAGGAATTCTGTCAAAATGTTACTTTGACTGCTTCGACGATCTGATTCTGTCGCGGGATCCTGCGTTTACATTCGAGTTCCGGAGCAGGAGACCTCCGTTGAATCGGATAAACGCCTTGTTGTCATTCATATACACGCTGACCGCGGTGGATTGCGCTTCGGCGCTGGAGTCGGTGGGGCTGGACCCGCAGGTGGGGTTTCTCCACCGCGCCCGACCGGGACGGATGAGCCTTGCGCTGGATCTGATGGAGGAATTCCGGCCGTATCTCGGAGACAGGTTTGTGTTGAGTCTGATCAATAACCGGGTTGTTACAGCGGATGATTTCCTGGTGAAGGAGAACGGGGCCGTGATCCTGACGGATGCAGGGCGGAAGGCAGTTCTTGCGGCATGGCAGCGACGGAAGTCGGAAGAGGTTATGCACGGCTATCTGGATGAACGGGTTCCGATTGGCCTTCTACCGTATGCGCAGGCAATGCTGCTAGCCCGGCATCTGCGGGGGGATATCGACGGGTATCCGCCGTTCGTGATGAGGTGAGAGTGGTGTTCGTTCTGGTTACCTACGACGTAAATACGGAGAGCCCGGAAGGGCGGCGCAGGCTGCGCACGGTTGCGAAGATCTGCATGAATTATGGTACGCGCGTGCAGAACTCGGTCTTCGAGTGTGTTGTGGACTCGGTTCAACTGATGGAGATGAAAGCGAAGATCGGTGAGGTCATCGATCCCGCGATTGATAGTATACGGTATTATAATCTAGGAAAGCATGGTCGGGATCATGTGGAGCATGTGGGGGCAAAGCCGGGGCTGAATGTTGAGGGTGTGCTGATATTATAGAGATGTCTTTTGAGAGTGCCGCGAAGGTGAAGTGCCCACGTTTTCCCGGGGAGGTTCGCGATCGGGCAGATTTTGGTGGTTTGCCAATAGGAGACTCGCTTCTCGTATATCTAGGGTGTAAATCGGTATGGTGCGCGTGACCTGGGGAATGAAGCTGCGTTTTTTTCCACGAGTGCTTTTTTTCCGTTGCTATTGCTTGTTATTGGATATGATGGCGATAACACGGCGTTAATGGCAAGGAAGATATTCTTCTCAGATATATAGTGTAGAGTCGTGCCCCACGCGGGCACGTGGATTGAAAT
>JAENYT010000035.1 GCA_016841665.1 Methanobacteriota archaeon | reverse complement strand
GCTACCGCGAGGCGGTCGCCGAGGAGATCACCGCTATCGGCTCGATGGAGCGCGGGGAGGCGCTGGCAGAACTCACCAGCAACCGGGGGATCGGAGGAAAAACCGCGGGGGCATTCCTCGACCGGCTCCCTGAACTCACCCCGGCGTTGCGCGACCCGGCCCGGGACATCACCCTGAACAGCCAGAAAAACAGGGTGCTGCAGGCGATCATCGCCGGCAGGGAGGAGCAGATCAGGGAACGGGTGCGGGCGCGGGCGGCGCTCACCGACGAACCGGTGACCACCGATATCAAAAGGCTCATCCGTATGCCCGGTTCATTGCACGGGGGCAGCGGTTTTCGGGTCACCCCGCTCTCCGTATCCGAACTAGAAGACTTCGATCCCCTCGTGGACGCCGTGGTGTTCGGGGAGGAACCCGTAAAAATCGAGATCGACCGTGAACACATGACCGCCGCCCTGCTCGGCAACCGCTACGAGCTCCACAGGGGGGTCAACGCCGTCCCAGAAGCGCTCGCCGTCTTTTTGTGCTGCCGCGGATTTGCCGAACTTGCCGGAGGGGGGATGAGATGTGGAACTTGAAGACCTCCGCCTGATCGTGTTCAATGAGCGGGAAAGCGGCAAACTGAGCGACATCCAGCAGGATATCTTCTCGCAGGGGAGAAAACTGCTCGACGGACTCTACCGGGAGGCCCGCTCCATCGATAACTTCCTCACCGACAGGGGAAGGAACGTCCTCAACGAGAGCTTGAGCGTGGAGGAGACGCTACAGGAGATCGTGCACCTCCGGTCAAAAAAAATCCTCAAGCTGGCCGTCAACCAGACCGAAAACAGTTACGTGGACCGGGACGAGATCAAACGAATGCTGCCTGCGGAACGGGCGATGTTCGAGGAGATCTCCGCGGCGATCGACCGGTGCCGGTTGGAACTCCTCGCCGTGGAGTCGGCATGGGAACCAGCAGCAGAGACGGAGGATGACGCGGTACCCGAAACCCCCGCAGAGCATGGCCCCGTGGTTCAACTGCATGCGCCCGAAAACGGATCCGGCTATGCAGTCGTCCGCATTCTGGAAGATATCGATTCTTTTATGGGAATTGACGGGAGGATATATAACCTCAAAAAAGAAGATCTGATAACACTTCCCGAAAAAAATGCTGCAGTCCTTGTGGAGCGCAACATAGCCTTAAATATCAGGATCAGCAAATAATAATGGGATTCAAAATCAGAATTACGGGGCTTATTCCATGAAAATGCCAACGAAATTTAAGACCTACTGTCCCTTTTGCAGAAAGCACGAGGTTCATGAGGTCGAGAAGGTGAAGAAAGGGAAGAATCGCTACATGAACTGGATTGACCGCCAGAAAGCCCGCCGCGGCAAGGTCGGGAATATGGGCAAGTTCTCCAAGGTGCCCGGCGGCGACAAGCCCACCAAGAGAATCAACGTCCGCTACCGCTGCACCGTATGTGGCAAGGCACACCTGCGCGAAGGCTTCAGGGCGGGGAAATTCGAACTTACGGAGTGATACAGGGATGGTACGTCTTATCAGGGAAAACAGAAGCAAATTCGTGCGCGTCAGGTGCCCGGACTGCGAAAACGAGCAGATTATCTTCGAAAAGGCGAGCACCACGGTCGACTGTGCCGTGTGCGGCCACGTGCTTGCCGAGCCTCAGGGTGGCAAGGCAGCCATAAAGGCAGAAATACTCGCCCAGCTCGAGTGACTATCCATGAATGAGAGAGACTGGCCCGAACAGGGAGAACTTGTCGTCTGCACGGTGACGAACGTCAAGGATTTTGTGGCATTCGTTTCCCTGGACGAATACAAGGGCCGTGAGGGCCTCATTCCCATCGCAGAGGTGGCGCGGGGATGGATCAAGCATATCCGCGACTTCGTGCGGGAAGGACAGAAGGTGGTCTGTAAGGTTCTCCATGTCAACAGGGAACGCGGCCATATCGATCTCTCTCTCAAGGATGTCAACGAGCACCAGCGCCGCGAGAAGATCCACGAGTGGAAGAACGAGCAGAAGGCACACAAGTGGATCGAATTCATCAGCGAAGCATCCGGCGTTGAGGCAGAGAAGATAGAAAATACCTTTTACGCCCAGTACGGAATGCTCTATCCGGTCTTTGAGGATGTGGTTCTCGATGAGGAGGCGACGCTGAAGAAGCTGGGGCTCGAGAAAAAGATCGCCGATGCATTCGTCCAAGTGGCAAACGAGAATGTCAAGATCCCCCAGGTGACCATCAGCGGCAATCTCATCCTCACCTCGACCAAGCCGGAAGGCGTCAATATCATCAGGAGAGCCCTGCGGAGCGCACAGCCCAAGATCGAGGGCGTGAAGATCGAGCTCAACTATGTCGGCGCTCCCAAATATATCATCAAAGTCACCGCACCCGATTACAAACAGGCTGAACGCGCCATCGAGAAGGCTGCCAAAGCGGCGATCGGCGTGGTGGAGCGTGCGGATGGTGAAGGGAAGTTTGTGCGCAAGCAACGCGCCGGAAAGGGTCAATGAGCGGAAGGATACGCCGGTGTCCGGAAGACCGGACATATACGCTTTCCAGTACATGCCCCCTGTGCGGGCATGCAACGGTCAGCGCCCATCCTGCACGTTTTTCTCCTGAGGACCGGTACGGACGCTATCGACGGGAGGTCAGAAAATGGAAGACATAAGCATCGATTTTTTGCGTGATGAAGACATCAACGGCAGGACCCTCATCGAGGGGCTGCCCGGGATCGGCCAGGTGGGCAAACTGGTCGCGGAACACTTGATCCACGAGCTGAATGCCGAAAAAATCGCCGAGATCCACTCTATCTACTTCCCCCCCCAAGTGCTCATTGGAAAGGACGGTGTCGCCAGGTTGGTGAACAACGAGATCTACCGCTGTGACGGAGAGCGGGAGATGCTCTTTTTGGTGGGGGATTACCAGAGCACCTCGAGCGAGGGGCATTATCTCCTGAGCAGCTTCTACCTCGACATCGCCGAGGAGCTCGGCGTAAAAAGGGTCATCACCCTGGGCGGCTACGGCGTGGGCCATCTCGTCGACAAGCCACGGGTGCTGGCGGCGGTAAATATGTCTCACCTGCAGCCCGAGGTTGCGCAGGCGGGGGGAATTTCCACCCACGACGAGCCCGGCGGCGGGATCATCGGGGCTTCGGGACTCCTGCTCGGGATGGGGGCGCTGCGCAACATCGAGGGTATCTGCCTGATGGGCGAGACCTCCGGGTACCTTGTCGACCCCAAGAGCGCCCACAGCCTGCTCGAGGTGCTCTGCGCCCTCCTCGGGATGGAGGTGGACACCACCCGCCTGCTCGAACGCGCCGAGGAGATGGAGCACCTCGTGGAGAAGCTCCGCACCACGGAAGAGGCCAGATCCGATGAAGAGCTGAGCTACATCGGCTAGCATGCACGACAACGCGGACCTGCATATCCACTCCCTTTTTTCGATGGCCACCTCGGCGGCCATGACCCCTTCGGCGCTCATCGATGCCTGCGTACGCAAAGGTATCTCGGTGCTGGGAAGCGGCGACGCCCTCAACGCAACCTGGCGGCGCATGTGGCAGGATCATCTCGAGAACGATGCAGGTGTGCTCGTCGTGCCCACCCTCGAGGTGGAGGGGAAGGGGAGGGTCCACTACCTGGCCATCATGGAGGACTTCGAAGCCTGCGAGGCACTTGCCGGGGTGCTCTCCCCCCATGCGCGGGATATCGAGCGGGCAGGGCGCCCCCACGTGGACCTGGGGGGAGAGGCCATCGCCGGGGCGGTGCACGACCATGGCGGGCTGATCGGCCCGGCACATGCCTTCACCCCGTGGACAGGGATGTATGCCGCCTTCGATTCGATCCGCGACTGTTTCGGCGATGAGCCGATGGATTTTCTCGAGCTGGGACTCTCTGCGGACAGCACCTACGGGGCCGGGATCGCCGAGCTGGAAGGCATCCCCTTTCTCTCGAATTCGGACGCCCACAGCGCGTCCCCTCTCAAACTGGGCAGGGAGTTCAACAGGCTCAGGCCCGGCCCCCGCACGGTCGGATCCGTGATGGACCGGATCCGGAACGGCGCAATCACCATGAACGCAGGCTTCTTTCCCGAGGAGGGCAAGTACAACAGGACGGCATGCACGCGGTGTTTTGCGCAGTACTCCCTCGAGGAGGCGAAGGCCCATCGCTGGCGCTGCCCGGTTGATGCGGGGAGGATCAAGAAGGGGGTCGCCGACCGGGCACAGGAACTCGCCGCCGCCCATGCACCGTTGCCCCGCCCCCCCTACCTGCACCTCATCCCGCTGGGCGAGATCATCCAGCGCTGCCTCGGCACGGCGTCGCCTGCAACAAAAAAGTGCCGGCAGGTCTACGATACGCTCACTGCAAGCCTCGGCCCCGAGATCGACATCCTGATCGACCTTCCGGTGGCGGACATCGCAGGGATCGATGCCCGCGTCGCTTCAGCGGTGGATGCGCTCAGAAAAGGCGAGGTAATTCTTCACCCTGGCGGCGGAGGAAGATACGGGAGTTTTTCTATCCTGGCGACAGGAGAAAAAACGTGAGTTTTTTCATGCCGGCGACGGAGGAAAATTCGTTCATGTTACCACCCTCCCACTGCACGAGGCGCGACGCGGTCAAACCCTATTCTTCAGGGTCTGGTTGTTCCCGTTCTTCCTCTTCGCTTGATTCATCGTGGTTCAGACGGGTGATCTTTTCTCGCAGTTGTCGTATTTCATCAAGGTGCAGGTCCCTCTTTTCGTAGTCACCCCGCTCATGTGCCGCCGTCGCCATATCGGTGAGCTGCAGAATGAGCGTGAAGGTTTCTTCATCTTCGAGGATTGCCTTGCTGATCATTCGTATTGATTCCATTGATCACGAGTATTAATACGTCTTGTCGTTTGCATAGGCCGGAATGCCCTCAAATTAGGAATGTAATATATTATTTCGAGAATCGCGGTGCAGGGTGAAACGACTGCCGCTCATGCTCTCCGGGCTCTCCGGGCAGCCTCGAGGATGCCCCCGGCAATCACGGGGGTGAAATAGGCGTGGGTATACCCTGCCAGCACATTGTGCTCGAAGAGGCCGTCCCAACCGTCCCCGATGCCCTTTCCGCGGGAGAGGTGCAGGGCAAACCGGGCATCCGGCGCACACTCCACACGCGTGTAGTGGAACTCATGACCCCGCATGCTTGTGCCCGGAGAAAAGAGGGGATTTTCCCCCACACAGGCGGCGTCGACGTAGCCAAGGGCTTGGAAGCGGTCCATCTTCTCCGCCTTTGCAGGGAGCACTCCCACCATCGACCATTCGCCTCCCGCCACCACGCCCTCGGAGAGGTAGACAAGTCCCCCGCACTCCCCGTAGGCGGGGAGGCCATCGTCGAGCGCCCGCCGTACCGCCATCCTGCACCCGGCCCTCTCGAGACGGGGAGCGTGGAGCTCAGGGTAGCCACCTCCGAAATAGAGGGCGTCCACCTCAGGGAGGGGGTCTGCCATAGGGCTGAAGAATACGAGGTCCGCGCCCTTTCGCCGCAGGAGGTCGAGGTTGTCCTGGTAGTAAAAGCAGAAGGCCTCGTCCCAGGCAACCCCGATACGCACGCGAGTACCGCCCTTTTCATCCTGCGCCTCGGGAGCGGGGATGGGGGGCGGGGCGCTCTGTGCGAGGGCGATGAGGGCGTCCAGATCGCAGAACTCCTCCGCAATCGCACCGAACGCCCCCATGCGGTCGGTCTCGTGAGCCATCTGCAACCCAAGGTGCCTGCTCTCCACTACCCGGTCCCGCTGCCAGGGGATCCATCCGAAGGCGCGGTCCCCACTCCCCTCCTCGATCATTGCCCGGTGGCGGGGACTTCCCACGCGATTGTAGATCACCCCGGCAAACGGCACCTGCGGGTCGAACTCCCGGTAGCCTTTCACCATGGCATTGGCGCTGCGGGATGCCCCCCTGACATCCGCCACCAGCACCAGCGGCGCGGCAAGGATTTTGGCCACATGGGCGGTGCTGCCGAAATCACTCCCCTCGAGGCCGTCGTACATGCCCATGACGCCCTCGATGACGGCAATATCTGCGCCTGCAGCGGCGCGGGAGAAGGTGGCGGCGACCCCTGCCTCACCCATCATAAAGAGATCCAGATTCCTGGAGGGGCGCCCGCAGATGGCGGTATGGTGGCTGGGATCGATGAAATCGGGCCCCACCTTAAAGGGCTGGACGGTGAGCCCGCGGGCCACAAGCGCCGCCATGATGCCGCTGGCGATGCTCGTCTTGCCACACCCGCTGTGCGTGCCTGCGATAACGATCCGGGGAACCATTGATACTACTACCTCTGTGTTGCGTGCTCAATAAGCGTTCCTTTCTCCCTCGTCCACCACACCCGGAAAGAGAAGGGGAGGGAGATCGGATCATATCAATTTAAGTTTAATAAAATAAAATTTTTTAGTGTAAACTCACATCATTGTAACATCCGAGGTACTTCTCATGCATATAATGGAAGGATTCTTACCGAGCCCGTGGTGGCAGATATGGTTCCTCATCTCGGCACCGTTCGTCATCTACGGGTTGTACCAGCTGAAAATTCTCGTCAATGAACGGCGCGAGGCGCTTCCGCTGCTCGCTGTTGCGGGAGCGTTCGTGTTCGTCCTCTCATCGCTCAAGCTTCCCTCGGTGACCGGGAGCTGCTCCCACCCCACCGGCACAGGGCTTGGCGCCATCCTCTTCGGCCCGTTCATCACCTCCGTGCTGGGCCTGATCGTGCTCATCTACCAGGCCCTGTTCCTCGCCCACGGCGGACTCACCACGCTGGGTGCCAATGTCTTTTCGATGGGCATCGCCGGGCCGATCGTCGCCTGGGCCATCTACCGTGCGGGAACGAAGACGGGGATCAACACATTCGTGACCGTGTTCCTCGCAGCAGCCCTCGCAGACCTCTTCACCTACGTGGTGACCTCGGTCCAGCTCGCCCTGGCATTTCCCGCAGAGGCGGGCGGGTTCATGACGTCCCTGGTCGCCTTCGGCACGGTCTTCGCCATCACCCAGGTGCCACTCGCCATCATCGAAGGGCTGGTCATCGCCCTGGTCTTCAAATATATCATCGCCGTGCGCCCGGACCTCCTGGTGCGCCTGAACGTGCTCACGGAACATGCGGTGGAGAGGATCAGGGAGGCTGCCGCATGAAGTACGGGCTTGAACTCGTGGTGGTCGCAGTCCTCATCATCTTCGCCGCCATCTTCCTGGTGCAGAACGCCGCAATCCAGGCGAACCTCGGCGAAGACGAGGAGGCCTGGGGGGGAGCCGACGGTTCTGCCGCAGAGATCATCGAGGAAAGCGGCTACGAGCCCTGGTTCGATCCCATCTGGGAGCCCCCGAGCGGTGAGATCGAGTCGCTCTTCTTCAGCCTGCAGGCTGCGATCGGTGCGATCATCATCGGTTACTTCTTCGGCTACTACCGGGGAAAGAAGGCTGCGGAGTGACGATATCCGGTAACCATTAACTCTTTTTTCGCCAAACCTGTACCCACTGACTGCGATCCTGCCGGGGAGGAGTGACATGGAGAACATCCTGGACGACTATGCGCACACCAACGGACTGCGAGAGGTAGACACGCGCTTGAAACTGTTCGTCGGGGCCGGCTGCATTCTCATCGGGATCATGTCGCAGACCCCATATGCACCCCTGTTCATCGGTCTTTCCCTCGGGTGCGCCACGGTGCTGCTCGCCCGCATCCCGTTCGGCATCTACCTCCGCCTTCTCGCCATCCCGGTATCCTTCGCCGTGACCAGCTGCATCGTCATCCTGCTGCTCACCGGAGGGGGCGGGGTGATCTGGGAATGGTCAATACTCGGCCAGCCCCTCACGGTGACCACGGAGAGCGCAGACCTCGCCCTGCTCCTGATGGCACGGACGTTCGGCGGTATGAGCGCCCTCTACTTTATCGCCCTCACCACCCCGGCGGTGGAGCTCTTCGCGGTGATGCGCCGGCTGCACCTGCCGCAGGAGTTCATCGACCTCTCGATGCTCATCTACCGTTATATCTTCATCCTCATCGGCGAGGCGATCGCCATCAGGAATGCACAGGTGATGCGGCACGGGTACACCACATTCAGAAATTCACTCTCCGCCTTCTCGATGCTCGCAGCCATGCTGTTTTTGCGCAGCTGGGAGAAGGGGGAGGATCTCCTGCGTGCCATGGATGCACGCTGCTATGACGGCAAACTCAGTGTGATGGAGGACGAGGGGCATATCCCGAAAAAAGCCCTGCTCGCGGTCGCAGCCTACCTCTGCACCTGCATGGCCTTCATGGTCATTCCCGGAGGCTGAGGATGCCCAGAAGTTGGAGAGAGAAGCATGGAACCAGTCCTTGAACTGCGCAACGTTGAATTCGCCTACCCCACCATGCCTGCCGCACTCAACGGCATCTCGCTTGCCATTCGGCGGGGGAGCAAGATCGCCCTGGTGGGTCCCAACGGCGCGGGGAAGACGACGCTGCTGCTCATGTGCAACGGCACGCTTCAGCCCGGCCGTGGGGAGGTGCTCCTCAACGGGTCCCCTGTCCGCTACGATGCCCGGTCGCTTCGCACCGTCCGCAAAACCGTGGGCCTCGTCTTTCAGAACTCGGATATGCAGGTGTTCGCACCCACGGTCTACCAGGATGTGGCGTTCGGCCCCCTGAACCTCGGCATCGAGGGAGAGCAGCTCGACGCGACGGTGCAGCATGCCCTCCATGACGTCGGCCTTGCGGGCTACGAGAAACGCCCGCCCCACCACCTCTCCGGCGGGGAGAAAAAACGGGTAGCGATTGCAGGAATTCTTGCCATGGACCCGGATGTGCTTGTATTCGACGAGCCGACCGCATCGCTCGACCCTGCAGGTGCAGAGGAGGTCATGGACCTGCTCGACGAACTCAATCTTGCGGGCAGGACCATCCTCCTCTCCACCCACGATGTCGAGCTCGCCTACCGCTGGGCGGACGAGGTCGTCTTTATGCACGAGGGGTCCATTCTGGCCTCCGGACCGCCCTGCGAGGTGTTCGGCGATGAGGCCTTGCTGCAGAGGGCACACCTGAAACCGCCGATGATCGTCGACATCTTCTGCCAGCTGGTCCGGAGGGGTGTGATCGGGGCGACCCGCACTCCATCCGGCATGCTGTCCCTCCTCGACGTGCTTGAGCAGCACCTGGACGACACCGGCAGCAGGCGAGGGGGGAGGATATTCCTCTGTGATGCGGACGCTTTCCGTGACGACGGTATCGACGGGATCGCCGCCGCATACGGCGTCACCTGCATCGGCGCCATGGGATCGAAGGCGAAACGCTCCGCCCGCCGGCAGGGCCTCGAGCCGGAGATCTCCTACGGGGTGATCGACCGCTGTATCCTGCGGGCGCTCGCCGGGGAGACACCCCTCATCCTCACCACGGGTGGCATGATCGATCACACCCTGCGGCGAATACAGGCCTACCGCGAGGAGAGCGGCATCACCATCTCGGTAGAACGGATAGAGGCGCCGCCTCCCGGGTCATGAGATTCTCCACGGCATATCCAGTCTCCCTCGCCCTTGTCGCAGCAGCCCTCTTCGGCGTGAGCACGCCGGCGGCCAAGGTGCTGCTCGCGGGCGCAGGCCCGGTGACCCTC
>JAENYT010000034.1 GCA_016841665.1 Methanobacteriota archaeon | reverse complement strand
CCCCATCTGCCTCGATGCGGTCCATATCCTCGATGAACCGGCGCTTCTTCTCCTGCTCCACCATGTGCGAGAGGAGGTCGTCAAAGGTCTGGCCCGGGCGCTTCAGTTCGGAGACCTCCGCCCATACCCCCTCCGAGACGGGAATCCTCTTGGTTGCAGCCATGACAGTATTGTAAGTATTTATCATATTTACAATGTTGCACACGGGTGAGCGGGTGGAAAAATAGAGGAGTTCTAGCGGTTCAGGAGATGGCTGTCTTCACTAAGAATAGCTTATTCTTGCATTGTTTGAATCTGGATGAGATTGCCGCAGGTGTCGTCAAAGACCGCAATGGTCACCGGGCCAACAACTTTTGTTGGCTCCATCGTGAACTTCACACCCCGTTCTTTTAGTTCTTCATATTCCGCATGGACGTCTTCAACACCAAAGGACGTGGCTGGGATACCTTGTTCAAGTATTCCTTTCTGGTATGCCTGTGCTACTGGATTGTTGTTCAACTCAAGCAAAAGCTCGGTCCCGTTTTGATCGTCAGGAGAAACGACGGTAAGCCACCTGTAGTCTCCAGCAGAAACATCATTCTTCTTCACAAAGCCCAACGTTTCGGTGTAGAATTTCAGAGCTTTGTCCTGATCGTCTACGAATACATTGGTCAGTATGATTTTCATAGCCGTCCATATCAGGAGAACCATATGTAGGTTTCGGCGACTGATTAGTCCGAACTATCCCCGGAAAGAGCCGCTACTCCAGCGCCAACAGGTCCTTCAAAAGAACGCTTATCGCTTCCATATCCCCGGCCGAGCATCGTCCGATCTTTTTGACGAAACGGTCCTGCGAGAGGGCAACAATCCGGAAGACAGCGCCGCACTAAAGGAGTGGTGCAGGAGATGACCGTTCCGGATCTATGACTCGCAATAAAACGGCCGGAGATACAAGGAGAGTGCAGGCCCGCTTATCCTCTGCATCATATCACCGGATGCCTGAAGCGTATTCCTGCAGGTATGCGACGGCCAGTTCGTATGCCGAATACACCTTCTCTCTTTCAACCCCCGGCACGCCGCATGCCACGATATGGACCATCTTTGTGGCGAGGGTAATCTTTGTTGCATCCGAGTCACGGTACGGGTAGACGGCGACGATCGCGTCTTCATCCGTCAGGATAACCTGGTTCTTACGGAGCATGACGGGTGTTGCCATCCCGATGCCGAGGAACGCTTCCCCCTCTTCTGCAAACCGCATGGAGAGACCACCGCCCAGAGTATCGGCATCGAAAGCGGCAATGGGTATGCCCGTGCGAATTGAGGCCAGATTATAAGCATCTACCGCGGTGTTGATCGTCGGAAGCATCTTTTTGGCCAGGATCCTTCTCACCAGCGCTTCCGAGGCGGGCCGCGTTTTGGTCGGATCGACGCCCACCCTCCAGAAGAAGTCCCTGTACGCCCTGAAAATAGGTTCATCTTTGACCTGCTCAAGCGTATACTGTTCTCTTACCGAGCGGACGATCTCGTCTTTCAGGGCTTTTAGGGGCGGGCTCTTCTCTTGAATTGACAGCGGTTCGACATCACCTTCTGCAACTGACAGACCGGGGAAGGTGGCAAGAATCTCCTTATGAATCTCCATGACCCGCCCTCCTCACTTGCGGGAGTACTCTTTATGGGCCTTCTCGATCGTCATGATCTTCTCGATCTTGACGATGCTCTCCTCATGCTCGATGATATAAAATACCGTGAAAGACCTGCCGATATGCAGGCGATAGACTGCAGGAGGGCGGGGGTACTCGAGTTTTTCCTTGTTTCCTCCCGGAAACGGGTCTTCCTTGAGTTCCAGGATCTTTTCGACGATTATGCGCCGGGTTTTTTGGGGGAGCCTTTTTACGAACTCTCGTGCCCTTCGCTCGATGACAATAGCAAACACGCTCTCCTGCTCCCCGGCGCGTCAGTCGTCCTGCAGGATATCGTCCGGGTCAAAGGCTACGAACTCGCCGGTCTCATCAATCTCGGCGATCATCTGCCAGTCCCGGTAATCCTGCTCGCGCCGGATCATCCCGGCAAGCAGTTCATCGTAACTCTGCCCGGCTTCCTTGAGGTTGTGCAGGTCCCTCCAGGTGGGCTCTTTCACGGGAATTCGCTTGATCTGACTGCCGGCTCCACTCGTGCTGGAAGACATGTAACTGAGTTTGGGTCCGCGTGATATTTATACCTGTGCACATTTATCACAATGTGCCATGGTGCCACAATGATCACCCGGGAAACGCAGCAGAACAGGCGCAGGGACGCCGGCACCGGTGCCGGAGCGGGTGCGAAGCCCGGACTGCCGGAAACGATCCTGCAATACCACAGTCTGTAGGTGGAAACCCGGATCAAACCCTGCAAAGTCCCCGGTCGGCTGCCATCGCCTGCTGCAGCGCGCTGAGAACGGGTGTAAACCGGGGATCGGTGCTGCAGAGGTCCCTGCCAGGTGTGCTGGAACACAGTGAGGAAAATTTCTGATTTTTCGGTCCACCGGACGTTTGAGCGGGTGAAGGTCGAGATCGGCCGGTGCGACGTCTGATATCCGGGTCGCACGCACCTGTGTTGCCTGCATCCCGCCGTGCCGGCAACTGCCCGGAAGAGCTCCTCACAGACCCCTCACAAACCTCCGAAGCAGGTACCAGATCACCCCGGCATGCAGCACCAGGCCCACGCCGATCGCGCCCCAGTCCGGCACACCCGACCGCACCAGCCCCTCAAACGCCGCGATCGTCCAGAACTGGGGGAATACCCAGAAGATAGGTTCCCACGCCGGAGGGACAAAGAAACTCAACAGGGGGAGCATGACCAGGAGGTCAAGTCCCTTGAAGACCGCAAGCGCCTCGATCTTGTTCTGCGAAAGCCCGACAATCGTCAGGGCAATGATCGGGACGAGCAGCGCCAGCAGACAGGCGCAGGGGAGGAAAGGCAGGACGGGAATCCCGGTTCCGGCAAGCAGGACGAATGCCAGCACGACGTACAGGAACGCGATCGCAGTGCCTGAAAGCAGCCTCACCTCCACGAACGAGAGCGGCGGGACCGGCACCACCCGCAGGGCGGAGAGGATATTCTCGTCGCGCTCGTCGATCAGCATGAACGCCGGGATGAACCCGAAGAGGACCGGGACCTGGAGGAAGATGAAGGAGAGGATCAGGGTGTGGTACGGGGAGAGATCAACGATCCTCTCGGAAGCCCACGGGATCCCCCACGCCGAGACGAGGATGAGCAGGAGCGGGATGAAGAATGCAAAGGCGAGCATCCGATCCCGCATGACGCTCTTGATGTCGCTTGCCGCGAGCGGCAGGACGTGCACCACGCTATCTCCCCCCGGCGATGATATGGGTAGCAAACATACTCTTTGCGAGACGGTAGCAGACCGCGATTGCGACAGACAGCATGACCGCTGCGTACGCGGTCTTCCAGAGGGGCAGGGGCTCGAATATCCCGGTGAGCAGTATGAGAGAGGCCTGGGTCGGGAAGAGGAAGAACAGCCAGTGGTCCGAGAGTCCGAAGTGGTAGATCAGCGGGATGTTGAGGACCGTTCCGTACACCGCGGCGGCGATGAAGTACTCGTTGATGCTTGAGAACCGGGCGACCGCGACGAACCCCAGGAGGATGAAGAAGGCCGAGGTCAGGATCACGCCCGCAAGGAAGTACAGGTAATTGAAGAGGATTCCCCGTGTCAGGACGACGAGTGTGGCGCTCGCCAGGAGAGCGATCGCGGTCAGCGTGACGGTATGGGCGAACAGGTACTCGCGGATCTCCATCGGGGTGACCGTGAGCGCCTGGAGTGAGCGGTTCGACTTCTCAAAGAGCACCAGCGCACCGATAAAGACAAACCCGAGGATTGCTGGGTCGAGAAAGATCAGTGCGGCGACGACCGTCCCGGTATTCGCCCACGACACGCCCTGCAGGACGAGCGCCCAGATGACGACCGTGGCAAGAGAGACGTGAACGATCCGGTAGCGGTAATCGAGGAGGAAGTACCACCGGATCAACGGGGCAAGGTGCCTCATGAAAGCCTCCGTCCGGTAACGGAGAGGAAGATATCCTCCATCGTCGCCTCTTTTGAGTGGATCGTCCGGATCTCTTCGTCCCGGAGCAGGGATAGGAACTCTGCGCTGTATCCGAGCCCTTCCAGCGGGTATTCTGCACTCTCGATCTGGCCGTCGAGGACGTACTCCACCCGGACCGTCCGCTTCCCGTAGTCCTGTCTCAGCTGCCAGGGGTGTTCTGTCAGGCAGATCTTCCCGTTCACGATGAAGGATACCGTATCGCAGAGTTCGTCCGCGATCTCCATGTTGTGGGTCGTGAGGAAGATCGTCTTTCCTTCACGCTTCTTTTCGAGGATGATGTCCTTCACGGCCCGTGCGCTGGACGGATCGAGCCCGGACGTGGGCTCGTCGAGGAAGAGGATCTCGGGGTCGTGGAGGAGCGAGCGGGCGAGGTTCAGTTTCATCCGCATCCCTTTTGAGAACGACTCGACCCTCTTTTCGGCGTTGTCCTCAAGGCCGACGAGCCGGAGCATCTCCAGCGGATCTTCGGTCTCTTTCTCGTAGAACGATGAGAAGAGACGCAGGTTCTCAAGCGCCGTGAGTTTCGGGTAATGGTTGGGCAGCTCGAAGCAGACCCCGATCCGCTCGTAGTACCCGGCGTCCCACTCCGCAAGGTCACGCCCGAGGACCTCGACCTCTCCGCGATAACCCTTCAGGAGGCCGATGATGATCTTCTGCGTCGTGCTCTTCCCGGACCCGTTCGGGCCGAGAAACCCGAAGATCTCGCCTTTTGGCACCGAGAAGGCGATCCCGTCGACTGCGGGTGCAGGCGAGCCGGGATAGGTGAACGAGAGGTTGCTCACCCGGATCATGGAGTTCTCCTCTCTGTCCGGGCCGATGCCATGCTTGCCGCCAGTTCCTCTTCCCCGATCTCCCCGACATCAAAGAGGCCCTCCGCCCCCTGCTCCTGCACTCTGCCGAGGATCTGCACAATGGAGGTGCGTACGGTCTCCAGCAGCCCGGTCTGGCTCCCGGCCAGGATCTTCATGACGCCGTCCGGGACGGCTGCGGAGTACAGGTCGGAGAGTTCGATGAGTGCGTCAAGCCGGGCGATCCAGTCATTAAGGATCGCGACGATCTCCTCCTCCTCAAGCACCCCGTAGAAAGGCAGGTCGAGGAAGTAGTTCACGAAGACGCCGGGCGGACTTCCGGCATCGGCGAGCAGAAGCTTCCTGAGGTGCTCCCTCCCCTCTTCGGTGACGGCGTATACCGACTTCGGGGGGCGGTTCTCCTCCTCTATGCGCTCATGCAGCGTGACGAGGCCTGCATCCTTCATCCGGCCGAGCGAGTTGTAGACCGTCTTCTTGTTCAGGTTCAGCCACGAGCCCGAAGCATCCGCCTTCTTCTCCACGAACCGGTAGATGTCGTATCCGCTCATCGGCCGCTGCGACAGCAGCCCGAGGATCAGGATGTCGGAGATCTTTACCTTTGCGGAGGGGCGCATGCCCCGGAGTGCTGCTTTGATCGTTTCGGCGGTCGCCGGTTCTCCTGAGGTCCGGGTCACAATATATTAGTGTATGTTATACTAGTATAAAATTCCAGCTCGTTGGGCGACCGGCCGGATGCTCCCTGGAGCCCCGGGGTCAACCGGTATCCTGAGCGTTCGGCTCCACGAAGTCCCCTTCTGCTTCGATGCGGTCCATGTCCTCGACCGAGCATCGTCCGATCCTCCGGACGAAACGGTCTTCCGAAGGGGCAACAATCCGGAAGACCGGCGCCGCGCTACTGGAGGAGAGTCCGTTCTCTGAACTCTTCACCTGCATTCTCAACGCAAGATCAACAGGTACAAGAGGCCCGGGGCGTAACCATAAAAAAGAACACCCCATGGTAGACTTCACGGTTGAGAAGATTATTGAAGTCCAGATCCGAATCATCGAGGCGAGCGATCATGAGGAAGACAAAAGGACTGAAGGGCTCGTCCGTGACCGTGGGACACTTGACTTTCTCGTTGATAGAGCAAATCACATTGATGACGCATACAGGAAAGCGGCCTGGATGCTCTACAGCATTGCTGCCCGGCATCCCTTTTATCAGGGAAATAAGCGAACGGCTCTCATTGCTGCAGAAATGATCCTGATGCTTGAAGCGGGTTCCTCTATCACTGCTGATGAAGAGGTGATCGATCTCTATGTCCGCGAGGTTGCGACCTATCGGCACGGTCTCGAGGACGTAGAGTGCTGGGTCCGGGGAAACTGCCGGAAAAAAGATGATTAGTGCCGGGCCAGGAGGTCGAGCGCCCGGCTGTGCTTTTGTATTGCGAGCTCGAGGGCTTCGCGCTCAACCGTGGCGAGGCCTTTCTGCTCTTCTGTTACCGGGATATTGTCGGACGGAGGGGTTACGCCATACTCGATCGTGCCTGCCGGCTCGAACGTACCGGATGTCGGGGGCGTATGGGTTGAATCATCGGACGAATCGCGGCGGGCGGTTGCTCTCTGCCGATGCAGTTCTTCCCGCTGCACGGCAAGAACAAGTTCTATCGCTTCTTTGATGTTGGCAAGTGCTTCTTCCCGTGTCTCGCCCTGACTGATCGCTCCCGGGATCTCAACGCACTGGACGGTGAACCCGCCCTCTTCCTGCGGTTCGAGCACTACCGTATATTTCATGATCATACCATTTGATCACGCGGGTTATACAAGTTTTGGGGTAGCGGTTTGGGCCGTTCGCCGAGCGGCGATCGGGACGACCGGTCTTTTGCTGGGGCTGCGCCTGCCGGTGCCAGGAGTGCGGCGTTTTACGTCGGTCACCCCCCTCTCGTCGGGTGCATGATCCGGCGCTATGCCGTGGCCCCTCAATCCCTCACGAGAAAATCACCTCAACGCCAGATATCGGACACCTTAAAACAGAAGATGTCCGATAAATGTCCGATATCATACAGGGTATACTCCCGCCACGTCAAGCATGCTCGCCTGTAGTGTGCGATGGGCCGAAGGGCCGGAGCACGAGCACCGTCAGGTGCGAACGGAGTTCGAGCACCGGAGGTGCGAGGTGCGATCCGCGGGCGGGCTCGTCGTCGACGTAGAGGGGGAACGCTACCGGATCGAGGCCGGGGATGTAAAGGGCCTGATCTTTGCCGGCCGGCCGGCGCCGGTCGTGCGGGAGAGTGATGTTATCGTAGCCGAGATGACGATCGAGGGGCATGCGGCGGTGAATCCGGCGGGCAGAGCGGTGGTGATCCGGACCCGGGCGGGGTCGTGGATCGTTCCGCTTGTCTCGTTCCGGCGGGTGGCTTGTGGGGAGGAGGTGAGGGGGGCGGTTTTTGGGCTTGTGGGGGAGGGGGAGTGATCGAAGGGCGGGAGTTTGAGCACCTACCTGAAGGATTCAACGCCCTAAGGCCGGGCGGGAATCGAACCCGCGGCCTCTGATTGAATAGCGACGCGGAATGCATCGACGGAATCATATCCAAGGAATAACCACGCAGAAGGCTTTTTGGAGAAGGGACGAGCTTGAAACGTGGTGAAACTCTATACTGCGCAACAACTTCCTCTGTCATTGAGCTTTTCCGTAATCCTATCGTGATTAAAAGATTAAAGACGAATTAGAAGCTCTTCTTGATAGTCCTTCCGTTTAGATTGCTAGTTTTTAAAGGAGATGAGTTTGGATTCATTTGTCTTGAGAAATGGAAAAATGTGGTGGTTTTTAAAATCAAATGGATTGAATTGGTTAATAATTATCAAGTCATCATTTAAGGTCTATTTCTTTATATCATTGTACCTATGCTCGCATCTCCGAATTAATCGGATTGTTTCTTTGTAATGAAGTTTTACCTCATCAGCATACATTACCATAACTTTTTGAAGATTACGTTTAGCGATTTCAAACTCTTCTGTCGGCCAATCATAGTTCGGTTGAAGTGACCAGTAATATAGCATTTCATAATGTTCATTGTCCGGCGTCGGACATATTTTTCTTAGAATTTCTTCATTCTCTAGATTACCTACCGGATATCTGTAATAACCATCATGAGTAAGCCATTCCGGACGTTTAGAGAATATTTTTCTTGCTAAATCATTTTCGACGATCAAGCGCGATCCTTTATGGAGTTTTTCGAGTCCAACTGCTCTCGCAAGTGCGTCATCAATAGGTAATTTTTTACTAAACTCGTCTATAGTACGTCTTGATTCGAACTCAAGTTTCCCACTAACAATTGCTCCTCGTAGAAACAGATCATCTTTTAAACACTCAATATACAACTCATTTAATCCTCTTAGTGCATCAAAAACGTCGATTCCAGTAATGACAATGCTGTCACTAAACATTTCTACGGTTGTTTCTCGTTTAGAACATAGTGTTTTAAGATGATAGAATGAATTGTTATAAAATTCGTTTAGTTTTTCTTTTGCGATATCCTTGTTTAATTTATAGTATTTTCCAATACCAAGCAAATCACCATAGTAAGTATATTTAATCATTTAAATCCCCAAGTCATACCAATTTAATGATAATTGAGGAAAGTTAAAAAAGTTTATGAAACTCAGTCTTCATAGATAACCATATCATTTATAGGTCATTCGATGATGTGCTATCAAGAGGCTACTTTCAGTTATCATGATCTGTAGAGTGCAATAGGATGAAACACCTGCAATACCGTATCCTCCTCCGGCAGGAGCCGGAAGGCGGGTATACCGTCACCGTGCCGACGCTTCCCGGGTGCGTCACGTTCGGGGAGACCGTCGACGAGGCGATAGCGATGGCACGGGAGGCCGTCGAGGTCTATATTGAGGAGCTCCGGGAGAAGGGCGAGGAGGTTCCCACCGAGGAAGGGCTGCTTGAATATAGGCTCACCGTCGAAGTCCGGAGATGAGCTGATGCCACGAAAGATTCTCAGCTGCCCGGTATGCCGGAGCACCGATATCTACTGGGACGCCCGTGGTCTGTATGCCACGCTGTATCACTGCAAGCAGTGCGGGTATCAGGGCGCGTTCATCCTGGAGTGTGGGGAGGAAGGCGATACTCCTCCGGCGTGAAGATGATGCCGCGGGGAGAAACCTCTTGAAATTCAGGAGGAGGCTCACCCCCCGCCGAGCACCTTCACGATCACCGCCACCACCCCGCCGACGACCCCGCCGGCCCCGGCGCTGATCGTTGAGATCCTCTTCTCTCGAAACCCTCCGGGTTTCTCAAGCTCCTGCCCTGCGGCCAGTCGCTCTTCTCCAACCTTTTCCGCTCGCCAGCCCTCCAGCGCCCGGATCCGGGTCTCAAAATCCTCGTCCTGCGCTTCCATTCTCTGCAGCATCTTACAAATCCACTTCACATCCCGGTTCGTCTCGTAAACAAGCTCCCGGGTGGTCTTTTCTTCGGTCATCCTGATAACCCTCCCGCGGGACTATAGGGGGTCGAGGACAAAAAGGCTGACCGTAACGATTATATTTCAGAATCGGAGCCAAGCCCGGGCTTCCCGATAAAGTCAGGCTGATACCCTCCCCCGCCTACCCTATAGTTGTCTGTCATACTCCCGGGAGCATGCAGGCCACGGAAGATGCTTCGCATCTTCCTATCAGGCGCAACCCAGAGAGTTGTGCCGTGCCACGGAAGATGTTGCGCATC
>JAENYT010000062.1 GCA_016841665.1 Methanobacteriota archaeon | reverse complement strand
GTCAACAAGGAACTGGTCGGCCTGTACTGGGATATCGGCGGGATGATTGCCCAAAGACAGAAGAATGAAGGGTGGGGGAAGTCGGTAGTCGAGCGATTGGCGGGCGACCTTCAACAGGAGTTTCCCGGCATCAAAGGCTTTTCAGTCCAGAATCTCTGGTATATGCGGCAGTTTTACCTGGAGTACCATGGCAGCGAAAAACTCCAACCACTGGTTGGAGAAATCAGCTGGAGTCACAATCTCGTTATCATGTCGCGTTGCAAGGACCCGCTGGAACGTGAGTTTTACCTTCGCATGGCCCGTAAATTCGGTTGGTCCCGGAACGTACTGATCCACCAGATCGAGAACCAGAGCTACGAAAAGACGCTCCTCGGCCAGACCAACTTCGACCGAGCGCTCACTCCGGAACTGCAGGCGCAGGCCAGACTTGCCGTCAAGGACGAGTACACCTTCGATTTCCTGGAACTCGCAGAGGCGCACTCCGAGCGGGAGCTCGAGCGTGCCCTGATTGGCAGGGTCGAAGACTTCCTGCGGGCCATGGGGGGAGTCTTTGCCTTCATCGGGAGCCAGTTCCGGCTGGAGGTCGAGGACAGAGAGTACTTCATCGATCTGCTGCTGTTTCACCGGCGGCTTCGCTGCCTGGTGGCCGTCGAACTGAAGATCGGTGAGTTCCAGCCCGAGTTCGTCGGCAAGATGCAGTTCTACCTGGCCGCTCTGGACGGGCAGGAGCGCGAAGAGGGTGAGAATCCCCCGATCGGCATTATCCTGTGCAAGGAGAAGAACCGCACCATCGTCGAGTACGCCCTGCAGTCCTCCACCTCGCCCATCGGCGTCGCCACCTACCGGATGGTCAGAGAACTGCCCCGGGAACTCCGGGACCAACTCCCCGGCCCGGAGGAGATTGCGAGATTGCTGGAGGATGGGGATGAGGGTTGTCTGGGTTAATGGGGCGAGGCGAGCGGCGGCGACCACCAAGGAGAATTTTGGGGCATGATGTGGAAAGAGAGTGAGTTCGAAAACTTGTATTCGGCACCATCCAAGAATGGCCTTACCCGACCCGCCTGTGTCCGTGGAAATGGTTACAAAATGATCAAGACAGGTTTAAGCCCGGGCACCCTCGGCCACCTCAAACGTCGTGATGATCGGCCTCCTGCCATCCTCCAGCAGGAACTCGGTGCATCCGGTGACGGGTGCACGAGCCTCACGCCGGAGGGGTGGGGCTTCCTCTAAGTACAGCTCCGTAGGGGGGCA